>CAVQOO010000070.1:0-159413 GCA_963714395.1 Bryobacteraceae bacterium | reverse complement strand
TCCGTCTCTTATGACAAGGTGGTGTATCAGAGTGTTACCCATAACTATCGTGTATGCAATAATTTGGATGTCTCACGTCCTTGATGGGGCCGGGTAGCGCACGGTTGGACCTGCGCGTGCACTTGCCGCGTCATGCTGGCTCTTCTGGGGCTATTCGTTATCGGCGCCGCGGCAACGCCTCTTCCCCACAAAGTCATCGGAGAGAGCCGGTTGACTGGCCGCGAGGAAGCGATGATCATTGCCCTCCCGGGTGCCGGCGAGACAGCCAATGTCTATTGCGACGTATTCGCGGGGGGACGCTACCGGCGGCTTGCCAGGGATCGAGGCTACGTCCTCGTCTGTCTTTCTTCGATTGGGCTTGGTTTGCGGTTCAGACTCGCGGAGCAGATTATCCGGCTCCGGGATCGACTTGTCCGCCGCTTTTGCCAAGGTTCGGAAGGTCTTTCTGACCGGGTATTCGCTGGGCGGCCGCGGCGCCTTGTTGATGGCGTTGAGGCATCCGGACAAATTTGACGGTGTCGCGGCGGTTGTCCCTGGTTTCGCCTGCCCAATGACCGGACCCGCATTTTTCCTGAGATGGTACATCGCATCGTCCAATACCCTCACAAAGTGTTTATCGCTCAGGCGAAGTTGGATTTCTTCCTTCCGTTCGGCAGACGAGACATGAGAAGGTTTGTCACAGCGGGCGAAGGGCGCGTCCATAGGCATCGTTATCTGACCGACCATTGGCTTGTCGTCGCCGCATCTGCGAAAGATCTATTCAACTTCTTCGACCACCAAAGACCAATCGATCAAAACAGCAGTCTGATGCTGGCGTCATCAGGAGAGTGATTCGACAATCAACTACCACAGATGTAACGGGTGAATACATTCAATTGTCTCCCGCCTAGCAAAAGCTGGTCTGTGGCAAAGAGTCTGCCACCTACAGGAGAGTGACACGTCAGCAGTACGCCGACCACAAACGGCGGGGCTTCTTTAGGGCACTCAGCTTGCTGCGTGTTCTGGATTGGAATTGCCCGGCAGATAGCCCGATGACAAGTGGTGCGCCCGGCATGATTGGAACATGCGACCTTCTGGTTCGTAGCCGTAAGGGCACGAAGAATCAATAACTTAGCAGCCTATTCACGTGTTGCTCTGCGTTGCCAATCACAGCCAAAGGTACGTCATATGTAAGCCAAAGGCAGCGCTCTCTTGTCGCTGCCGACCTGATGGCTGGCCTCACCACCGATCAATTGGCAGCGAAGACAGGACTGCATCCCAAGACGATCTCTGATGTGGCGGCGGACCCTCGGACGAAGAGCCTGATGTTTGCACTCGCTCAGCGCCACGAATCCAAGCTAAACGATCTCATCAGCACCATACTCTCAGGAGCTGCTCAAGCAATCCGAGATGCTGCGCCAAAGGACCGTCCAGCTACTGTTGAGCGGATGTTGGGTATCCTTGAACGCATCGACGCTGCCGGCAGGGCAATCCTTGAGCTGGAGGTGCGAGCAGAGCGAACGGGCGTTGCTGCCCAAGCGAGGAGAGCAGGCCCCTGGTGGGGGACGAGTCTGCCGGCCGGATTGTGGCCCTTAGGCTGAAGCTGGTTGGCGGCGCCCAGCAGAACCCAACGATGAGCGGGCCCACCAGCGGAGCAGCTCCGCGTTGATCGCTAGTCAATGTTGGCCTGTCTTTCTGGGCATTCCGGCGCACGGATGGCGGCACGAACAGCCCTGCACCCGAAGACAGTTTCAAACGTCGCTAATGATCCACGCACCAAGTCGCTAATGCACCGTATGGGCTCGACCAAGGCAAAGATCCAGGCGTTGTTGGATGCGTGCCTGGGTCAGGTCAAGAGCGAGCGCTGAGCCTGCAAGAACTCGCATGAGGGCCCTGGAGATCGCCAAGGACGTTTTGGATGTGGCCGAGCGGGTCGACGCGGCAGGTCGGGCGGTGATACAGCTCGAGGCCTCTGGCCAGCTCCCGGGCGGGTCGGTGGGCCAGGTCGACCCGGCGATGATTCTGGTGGGGTGCAGTTCTCGGATATCATTTTCGCGCTGCGAAGCAAACTCGTGCCACAGCAACCAGCTGAACAGGGTCATCGAAGGGGAAGCACGTGAAGTGTAGGCACTTCGGTCAGTAAGGACAACTGGGCAGTACATCGTGGACCGAGGAACTGGCGACTCTCCGGCTGAAGCTGGTGCGCGGCATCAAACAGAAACCTCCAGGCCGCCGGCCTATCGCCTAATCCGATGCTGCTGGATTTCCTTGTGGCTGCAGTGTGTTGAAATTCGGATTGATGAGTCCAGAATCCGTCGACACATAGGCGCCTCAATTTGATATAAAGGCGTCAATGATTATCACTACATCGCAGCAGGTGCACGAGTTGGTTGAGCAGATCAAGATTGCGAAGATGCGAAAGCAGGTATATGCGATAGGCCCGCTTCTGCTGGCGGCATTTGAGAACGATGTCCATCGCATCGCTGGATACGATAAGTTTTTCGAGTGGTATAGGGATGAACTGGGATTATCGGGCAAGAGGTCCATGTGGGATAGCATCAAGATCGAGCGAGTAGAAATCGCCTTGAACTTGTCTCAGCATTTCCTCGAAACTATCGATATATCGAAAGTCAAGAAAATTGCACAGTTGACCGGGCCTGACGGAGAGGTGCAAGAAGAGTTTGATCGAGAGGGAGTAATACTCTTCTTTACGTTTGCCGGGTGCCGCCCTCAAGGAAGTTAACGATAGAGTGGATTCAATGCTTGGAAATCGCTCCAGCAGTCCTTGGTGGACTAAGGCAATTGCCCACGCTAGGATCAAATTTCCCAGGCTGGGGGAAAATAGACTCAAGGAAAAGATCGGAGAAGCGTATTGCCGTTCTGTTGATGCAGAAGCCTGCAGACCATAGTGATCAAACATTGCTGTCAAACTGGTCGCTGCCGGCTTCACGGCGGGCTGAGTACGGGCCCGCGAACTCTCGAGCGCCTTTGAGCGTATCCGGCAGAGCCACTGGAAGCACGGCGAGCGATCAAAGCTGACGATCGAGCAGCGCCGAAAGGCGAAGCAGAGGTTGACGGGCGGACCGCACCCTGGAACGTTCCGTTCCAGACACTTCTCTTGGAGTGGAGAAATGCGCATGGGCCGGGGATGAGCTGGGGTTGGTCCGGGCCGACAGCCGTGGGTACCGGCGGTGATGCGAGTTCTGGGAAGCCTGTCGGCAGTTTGACACGCTCAATGGGAAAAAGCCGCGGCGCCTGGACCACTCCAGCCGAGCTTTGCGCGAGATCCTCGAGCTCGCGGTCGGCAGGAGACGGGTGTCAGGCGGTCAGGGGAGGCTGGCCCACGAGGACAACCAACGAGATTGATGTGTAGGTCGCGGGGGGAGTCGTCGTCCGAATTTCGCAAGCATGGCCAATGTGCCATCCAAGGCTGGCCGCTTCCATATGATTTCGTCAGTTTTGTCGGTGATAGGATCGGGCCGCATGGCTTTTCAAATGAACACGCCGTCCGGCCGCACGAACGAACGCCGACTGGTTGTGTTCGGCGCACGAACGGTTCCGATGCCGAGTGCTCTCTCAAGCCGCCTACACCAATTCTTGATGGCGGCTTGCCTCCTCTGGTCCACTTCGGCCATCAACGCACAACAGGTGCCCACTATCACCACATTTGCAGGGAGCGCCTACAGCGGTTTTTCGGGTGATGGAGGACCGGCGACATCTGCTCGACTTTCTTATACCACCCGGATAGCTCAGGGGCCCGATGGGGCCATCTATTTTGCCGATTCTGGCAACAATCGCATCCGTCGAATCGGAGTTGACGGGACAATTACGACGATTGCAGGCCACGGGGTGGAAGGCAGCCGTGGCGACGGAGGACCAGCATTGCAGGCTCAGCTTAGCAGACCAGGGGGTGTGGCAGTTGATCGTCAAGGCATCGTTTATGTGTCCGACACCGGCAACAATCGCATTCGACGGATTCGCCGAGATGGAGGGATCGAAGCATACGCAGGTCCCACTGGCTCTGCCGAAGATGGGGTGCGGGCTATTGTGGCGTTAGCTAGGCCTGAGGGCATGTCCTTCGACGCTGAGGATAATCTATACTTTGCTGACAGAGCAAGCCATCAGATCCGAATAATCACTTCCCAGGGGATCATTCGCACGGTAGCAGGTTCCAACAAACCGGGTTTCCAACAGGGCTCCCAAGGAGATCGGGGGATTGGCAGTCTCTGCCTTCTTATCCATCCGAGGGACGTGTACGTGGCCAGGGACGGAAGTCTGTACATCGCCGACGCGGGCAATCAGCGCATCAGGATGATCGGAACGGGCGGTATCATTACGACCGTTGCAGGTTCGGGAATTGCAGGCTTCTCGGGAGACGGGAGTGATTCAACGAAGGCGACGATGTCCCATCCATCTGGAGTCTGTGTTGGCAGCGACTCGAACCTGTACTTGATCGATTCAAATAATCATCGTGTTCGGCGCGTGAAGGATGGCATCATCAGCACAATTGCAGGAGAGCGGGCTCGATACTAGGAGATGGCGGCCAGCATCTGCTGCACTTCTGAACCTATCCCCTTGGACCATAACCCCCTACGAAAGCTTGACTCGAGGTCTGCTGTGTGGCACAAACGGGCGGATCTTTGTTGCTGACGGAAGTCGAATCGGGCTAATTTCGGCAGGACAGGGAGGACCAACAGAGGTATCCGGCTACATCGGGCAGTTTGCCCTGGGCGCGGGTTGGGGACGCAGCCCTAATCCTTACCAATCAGGGTGAAACTGAAGCGGCATATGAGCTGAGGATTTATGGATCTGATGGCATGGTTGCTGCGCCGCAGCCGGATCCGGCGTCGGGGCCACTCAAGGGGATCCTTCGACCGCGGGGTGACATCTTCATCAGTTTCGTGAAGCCACCTGATGAACGCCTTCTTCAGGGATGGGGCGTTCTCTGGGCGCCCTCGCTATCGGGTCAAGCAGTCTCGGGCGACACCTCAACGGGATTCGGCTGGAAGCTCTCTGCCCACTCGGCAGCTAGTGCAGGCATCAGCCTGCCCTTCGCGAACTCATCGGGCTTCATGACTGGGATTGCGCTTGCGAACGTCTCCGATCGGATTCTCGACGTCGAGATCATCGCACGGGACGAAGCCGGTGGCTTGACAGGCCGTGGCAGCCTTCGCTTGTTGGTGCTGCAACATGTGGCGTTTGCCTTGGGAGCTCCGGAGGCTCCTTCGGGATTGACTGTCGCTGGAAGAGGCACAGATACGAGATCCGGACGGTGAATCAAGAGCGCGGCATCATCGGCCTTGGACTCCGCTTCAATGAGACGGGAGGGTTCACGTCGATCCTCGTCAATGAGGCGAAATAGGCGCAGGGGGGCGGCGCAGGTCCCTTCGGCGAAACAAGCCGGGCTGGTGTTGGAGGGCTCTGCACCAATTCTTGGGGACGCTGTGGGGACTCGAGCGCCTACAAAGATCTCCCAAGAGGTGCAAACTGAGCCAAGTTATGGAGCGGGGTTTTCTATTACCAGCCAATGATTTGCGCAAGCTGAACCACGCAGAGCCGAACTGAGCCAAATTGGACCGGTACGCCCTTTCACGGCGATAACGCGGGTTCGAATCCCGCTGGGGACGCCAAATCTTTTTCCGGCAGTGGTTGAGCACACATCTGATTGAGGTCAAAAGGGATTACAGGGGTTCCAAATCCAATCTTGGTAACTGTCAGGCCGGATTGGAACAATGCACCCTGAAGGCGCAGCTTTTTGGTGGCGTCTGCTGTCATCCACAGGACGCCAGCAGAATCGAGAACCCACGCTGCAAACTGTATGAGTTCTGTCAGCTCCTGTTGACTTGGTAGACCCTCATGCAGGTTGGCGGTAAGCTCCAAATGGCGCAGCCTTTCCGACCGGCACGCAGAAATGTTCTGCAGGGTGACTTCACTCTTTATCTCCCAACGGAGGCCGCCAGCAGGTACAACGATTGTGGCCCTGGACTGCACAGGTATGCGGTTTGATGTTCAAATAGCTTTGGGCAGGACTGGCCTGAGTCCTCCTCCGCATAACGAGATTGAGACTGGCCTCAGGGACGACCTGCCGTGCCCTCAAGGGTCGTTCTGATCTGCGGTGTAGCGGGAAACTGCGTATGTGAAGGTGGAGGAAAATGCCTAGCGGTGCCGAGCAAGCAGCCGAACTGCTCCACGATACCCACGTAACTCGCATTCGCAACTTCATGCGCATCCGGAGCTTTAAACATGCATTTCATGCCGGACTACCGTCGGCTTTCGATCACTTCTGCGCCCGCACAAGAGTCGTAGCAGGCGAATCGCTCGGAAACACTTCCAATGAAGCGAACCCACGCGAACACAAAGTCCGCGCTCTCAGAGCCTTGAAAGCTGTCTGGCGCGGACATTCGCCAGTTCGCTCGATCGGCAAATTGATTCGGGAGTCGTTCCTGTCCTTCGTAACGAAGCGACGTGTCGAGCGCGGGCCAGAAGCTATTGGAACCATCGCTTTGATTCGTGTTTTCGATGCGGTAGACGGTCTCGACTCCGCCTGTCTTGTCTTTGCCCACAGCGTCCTTGATGACGTTTCGCAGCAGTGTCTGCGCGCCGTCGCTCTGGTAGCACCTGCGGAATTTGAAGACTATCTGTCGAGTCGAAAAGTGACTCTCGGCCAGGCGAAAACAAATAGCTATTCCTCTCTTCTGGGTTCTCTACTGGAAGAAAACTTAGCTTCACTACTTAGGGAATCTCTCAGAAAACGGATCGATTTGCTTTGCAGCAAGTGCCGACCTTCATCGGAGCGGGCCGAGCCCAATAGGTACCGGCTCGATCTAAACCGCATTGAAGCGATCGATAAGGTTCGCCAAGACATTATCCACCGAGTTCAGCTGGACCTGCCGCTGACTGATCTTGATGGGACGCTGAAGTATATCGAAGACACGTGCCGCTTCCTTGTCTCAATGGTCTGCACCCGCTACTGTATTTCCCTGGATTTCAACAACGAGCTAATAGCGGGTCCGCCCGACAGTGAGGTGAGCGCCGTTGATGCAAACTCATTCCGACAGTCACTTGACGCCTTGAGCAAGGATGTTTTGGCGCGACTCGAAAAGGGCGTGCAGCAGATTGAGAAGACCGTCGAACGTCATGAGGATTGATTGGGACGTTTGCCGCTGGATGAAACACCTAGACGATGATTTTGAACCCACAAAACTTGCACGAACCCTGCGCCCCTCACTCTCGGGGAGACGCCCCCTACCATCAACCGGCAAGGATTACTGCTGCTTTGGGAAGTGGTTGAGGGTAGCGATCAACTGCAAAGTATGCAGTCATAGAGCGGGGACATCTGCAAACGGTAATTGTCCTGACGTAACCCACGTGAAAGAACGCATGGAAAAACTTCGGGCAGAGGGCCACGGTTTCGACCGTATCGCGGCGCGGTTGAATAAAGAGGGACTCCAGACTCGGACAGGCTCAAGGTGGCATGGCGTGGTGGTGAACCGAATTTTGACAGGCAATGGGCTGAGGTGAGGAACTGCCTTGGTACCGCTCCGAGTGCAGAGGTGCGTGCACGGCGTGCTGTGCTAGTGTGCTGAATCAGATAGCCTGATTGAAATTTTGGAGGTGTTCGAACCCACAGCGTCGCCTTCACTTTTGTTCAACTGGTGTAGACTGCTCGCATGGATTCCGTTCGCTGGAATGGTGTCGGATTTGGGTACTTGGGCAAGCGTGACTTCGATCGAAGGGAATCCTTTGTATCCACCCTATGGTTCACCTTCTTGTGGATTCCCATCTACCCCGTTCGCTCTGACCGCATCAGAGTTCTTTGGAGCACAGGAATTGAGAGGGAGTACACGGTACTGGAGCACCTGCCGTTGTGCATGCGCCAAGTAATACTGACATACCTGGTCGGGCTCTACTATGTACTCGCCATTTGGTGGACCCAAGGCAGTAAGGATGGAGATAGGGAGTTCTTGCTGTTCTTCGGAAGATGGCTCTGGTCCCTCCTGTATTCATCTGGTTTGTTCGATTGCTGGCGCGAGTCGCCGTAAGGCACAGCAAGATGGCGTGAGATGCGGCGGATGAGTGTTCCGATATCGAAGCGTTACGAAATAGGGGCGCCAAAACAGGCTGGCCCCATTCAGGATCAACTGCACGATGTGCAGTCGTCTCCAGATCCGGTTTCAACTACTCCGATGAAAATGAACTTCACTTGTCCCCTCCACGGCTACTGGGATTGGGTTCTAAACACCATGGGGGACAGTCTCAATGACTAATAGCCCTGCAGAACGTTGGCGTGGCGCATAGGCTAAGCCTCTACCCGACCAATTGATCGGCTCTGGGGCCTGCTTGGGGCCCTTTCTCCAGCGCCGAGTGCCTTGATTGCGTGGACCGATTGGAGCCACTCCACGAGCGGGTTCCAACTCTGACTGATTAGGGACGCCACCTACTTTCTTGCGCTGACACCCCCTTACTTCCGACCCAAGGACGCGATCCCCTCTAAGTCGAATCGCTCCAGCAGACCGAAGCAGAAATACTCGGGGAACTTGTCCACTGTCAGGTCCTGAATGAGGACCTCGTGCAGACTCCGCAGGGCGTCCGTGGCCTTTACGGCGGCAATGGCCTTCGGCTCGAGTGCCGCGGCGATCCGCGCGCTGAGCGAGGTGCGCGGTCCGAACGAGTGAAGCTCGACTTCACCAGCCCAGCGGGCCACCGCCGCAATCTGACTGGCCTGGATACCGACCAACCGCTCACCCACTGTGGCCAACAACAATGCGAAGAGATAATCGCGCGAAGCGAACTTCGACTCGCCGTAGTAGAGCGGGTCGATCGCGATCACGCGCCGCCCGGCGTTGACAAGAGCAACAATTGCTTCCGCGGCTGTGGCGCGGCCCCCGTCGGCGACCACCAGGGCGGTCATCCGCGCGTTCTCGGGCGCGAATTCCACGGCCGGTACGGTCCAAGCGCCGTCCATGGAAAGCCGCCAGTGTCTGACGGTCACTCCCTCCGATCCGCGATTCTCCCGCCGGAAACGCTGTCACTCGTAATTGCGGCTGCGCACCGTCTCGGCCAGTTCCGACCCGGCGGTTTGCGGACGGCGGACTTGCGCGGCAGCCCTGCGCTCAACCGCAAGGCAAGCTGGTGCAGATCGAGGCTCCCGGGCGGCAGGTCCACCTTGAGCTGCTCTTCGGTCCGGACTTCCGAGGTGACAGGAGTTTCCCGGGTCGGGAACTTCGAGTCGCCCGGATAGAAGAACTCCTTCAACATCCGATAGAGAGCCTCGCGGTTATCAACGCCGTAATTGTGACCGTCGTCGAAGTTGAGATGGTAGCGCAGCCGATTCTCCGCGCCGAGCAGTCGAAACACCGGACCTGCCTCACGCAGCAGCGGCGCGACGGCGTAGTCGGCTCGAAAACAGCAGTTGTCCCGCGCGTTGTGGGTCAGTAGCGTGGGGCGCGGCGCCAGCAGCGCTGTGAGGTGCGTGTAGTCGGCCAGCGTGGCCAGGTCGGTTGGCGTCTGCTCGGAGTCGCCCAAGTCGAGCTCAGGCCATTCAGCGCGGGTCACGAAACTGGAATAGCCAGCGACGGGGTTCGCCAGCTTCACACGTGGATCCAGCGCGCTCAGCATGATCGTCTGCCACCCGCCGCCGGATAATCCGGTGACTGCCACGCGCGACGGGTCAGCGTTCGGATGCTTCAGCGCGTGTGTCAGCGCGTTGCGCATCGTCAGATAGAAGATGGAGAGCCCGCTCGTTCCTGCCAGGTCCAACTGGTTCATCCGCGTATGCGAGTAGCCGGGCGCCGACAATTCTCCCTTGCCGGTCCACTCCGGGTTGACGGCGAGGATGCCTCGCTTGGCGAGGTTGATGCAACGCTCCTGGATATACGGAGTGGCCTTGCCTTGCCCTTCGTGGCCGTTGACATTCAGCACGACCGGCACTTTGCCGGCGATTTGGGCGGGTTCATAGAGCAGGGCAGGAATCCAGAAGTCCGGCGCGGCCTCAAAGCGGAACTTCCGAACACGATATCCGTCGCCGGCGAGAGAGTCGAGCCACACGATCCGCGAAGGCGCGTCGCGCCATTTTCGCGCCTCGCCCCGGAAGACGATCTCGCTCAGCACTCGCTCCCGCAACTGAGCCGCGTAGGCCTGCCATTGTTCAGCCGTCTTCACGGGTGGCAATACGGGCACTTTGGAAGCCGCGTACACCTGCGCTTCCACAGTTGACTGCTTGGGCCCGAGGATCGGCTTGCTCAGCGCCTGCTTGATTGCAGCCAGGTCGACCGCGGCGCCGGCAGTCGCCGCCAGCAGCAGAGTGAACATCAGCGTCATCATGGTAAGTGTCGCTACGGAATATCCATTGTAGGCCTACTGTTGCTTTCAGCTCCCCCGCTCGCGGCACAGCGCCGCTTCGACGTCACGCCGCTTTTCGGCTACCGGGGTTCGGAGGCGATTCCGCTCTCCTATGAAACTGCGGAGAATGAGCCGGCGGGGAGTGTGAAACTCGCGCCGGGATCCAGCTTTGCCGTCGCTGCAGGCGTCCGGTACGACAGTCTGAATGTCATCGAATTCCGTTGGACGCGCCAATCCACAGAGATGACCAATTCAAAACCGGGGATCGCACGTCCGCCGTTTCAGCTCGGCGCCCGGCTCGATCAGTATCATGGCGATTTCACGCGCGAATATGAGTTGGAAGAGCACCGCCTGATCCGGCCCTTCATCATAGGCAGCGTCGGCGCAACCCGGATTACGACCCCACTTTCGAGCTTCACGCGAGTTTCGTTCGGACTGGGCGGAGGAGTGAAGGTGTTTCCCACGCCGCGCTTCGGCATTCGAATCCAAGCGCAATGGCTGCCACTGTGGCTCGATCCCAAAGTCGAGGGCTTCGTTTGCGGCGGAGGCTGCGTTGTTGTCCTCGGGGGGAGGGTCTCTCATCAGGCTGAAGTGAGCATCGGGCCCGTCTTCAGCTTCTGATATGCCTGTGCCGGTACCGCCACCCGGACTGCTTCAGTCACAGCCTTCGTAGAAAGTCCGCAACCCGCTCTCTCCTCATGCCTTAGCCTTCAAATCCGACTCCTGGATCGGCCCGAAATTTGGTCGACCCTCGTCAAACTGAAAGTAGGAGGCAAAATGTCTACCTATTACGAAGACGTGACCAGGAAGATTCAGGAGGCCGCACAGCCGTCCCCACCCAATCGGGAAGATCCCGAGCGCGTCGCCGCTCGCCGTACCCCGCCACCCGCCTTCGCGCAGACGGCCCTGCTGCACTACGAGGAACCTGCCGAATTCGAAGCCCTGCGCAACGCCTACCTCGACGAGCACCAGCCCGGGACCCCCACCGAGCATTACTTCATCAACGAGATGGCCAACGCCCAGTGGCGACTGCGGCGCATCCGGCTGATCGAATCCGATCTAATCCGCATCCGCCTGTCCACCGACCCCAACATCGACGATCAGGCCGCGCAAGCCGAAGCCGTCCGTCTCGCCGCGGACAAAACGAAGGCCCTGCAGTTCATCCTGCGCCACGAAGCGGCCCTCCGCCGCCAGTACGAGCGCGCCCTCAAGATGTTCTGGGAATGCCGCAAGCAGCAGGACGAGCGAAGAGGACGCGAAGCGCGGATCGAAAAGCAAAAAGTGCAAAAACGAAGCCAATTGAGCCCGGCGCTGGTCGCCTTCGAGCGCCGCCTCAGCGAATTCTGCTCCGCGCCCCCGCCCCTTCCGCCCACTCAGCCCGAAATCACCCCCCGCCTTTGAACTCCCAACCCTGCGTTACCACCCACAAGCACCCCGCGCCCGGCGTAAAACCTCGCAGGCGCACCGATCTCTGACAACTGAATACGTGGGGCAGGGCCCTCGGCCTGCAGCCGAGCCTCTGTGCGGCTTGTTCTTACTGCACGCCCTTTTTGGGCGGAGGCCGTTTTTCGCCGGAGAAGATCAGAGTCAGGTCGACGGTTTGCCGCGCGTCGTTGACGTCGATCTTCGTTTTTGTCTCGCCAAGGTTGTCGAAGATTCCCCGCTGCCTGATCTCTTCCAGGAAGCCATTGGCATAACCCTGCCGGAAGGGTTCTCCCGGCTTGATTGCAAACAGCTTGCGGATAACCGGTTCGGTTTCGAGGTCGAGCCCCTGAATTAGCAGCCGGCCGAGTTTGTATTGGGGGCCAGGCTCGAAGTTGATGAAGACGTCGACAGTCTTCTTCTCCTCGTTGATCTGCCGGCGCGCCGTGTAGGCGACCTTCATGTACCCTTCCTCGCGAGCCTTGTCGCGGATCTTCTCGATGCCGCGGCCGATGTCGGAGAAGTTCACCTGCTTGTCGAGGCCCCAGGCGCCGAGTTCATTGACCTCGTCGTTGCTCAGCGGGGCGCCGGTCACCTCGACCCTCGAGAGAGTGTAGGGCTCTCCTTCGTCGACGTGTATGGTCACAACGACGCCCTTCACCTTGGTCGAAGGAACAACTTCCAGTTTCGTGAACGCGGCCTTCATGCGGCCCGTGGCGTCGTACATCGGCCGGATCTGGGCTTCCAGCATCATGTCGAAGTTCGGCTGAAGGAAGGGCGTGCCAACGGCGACACTCGAAAGCGCCTTGACCAGATACAGCGGATCGATGGCGCGAGCGCCGACGAAACGAACCTCGGCGACGTTCGGCGGCGGGGTAGCCGGGCCGAACAGAATACCGATCATGTCTTTTCCGAGCAGTGTGACCCGCGGTATGACTTTTTCGCTGACCCCGCGCTCCGCCAGCATTTTCCTGAGCAGATCGGCGGCGCGGGTCATGTAAGTTTCAGACGCGGGGATCTTTGTGCCGAAGAGCGGGAGTTCGCGGGCGGCGCGTTCGGAGAACTCCTTTGCCGTGACGGAGGTGATCCGGTCGAGGGCCCAAGGGTAGTGCTGCGCCACCTCAGTGATTTCGAGGGTCGCTTTATAGCCGGGCGTGTCGGGGAGGAGTTCGTACTTCCAGCCGAAGGATTCGAAGCAGCCTGTCGCGAGCACTCTGTCGCGGGCGGCCTCGAAGACCTCCTTTGTCGCGGGGTCGCCGGGACGAATGCCGCTTATCGCGATGACCTGCTCGGGCTTGTAGACGCTCGTGCCGGTGACATCGATCACGCGGATAACCGGCTGTCCGGCGGCCGGGGCAGGAGCGGCCTTCTTTGAGGCCGCGCGAGGCGGCCGCTGCGCCTGGGAGGGCATCAGCGGGAGGGCGATGAGGAGGAGGGCTGCGAAGCCTTTCATTGATTCCATTATGTAAAAAAGTCCCAATGCTACACTAAGATCGATGTCCTACGACGTCGTCGTCATCGGCAGCGGTCCAGGGGGCTATTCCGCTGCAATCCGAGCAGGCCAGTATGGCCTCAAAACCGCTCTCATCGAAAAGTGGCCGAAGCTGGGAGGGACGTGTCTGCATGTCGGATGCATCCCAACCAAAAGCCTACTTCATACCGCCGAAGTGTGGGATTACTTCACCCACAGCGAGGCCCAGGGTATCGCCTGCGAAAACCCCAGGCTGGAGTACCCTCGCGTTCTGCAGCGCAAGGATAAAATCGTTTCGACGCATGCCAGCGGCATTGAGTTGCTGATGCGGAAGAACAAGGTCCAGGTGATCAAGGGCCACGGGCGCTTGAAGGGCCACGGCAAGGTGGAAGTGACGGGCGAGGGGGGCGTGCAAGTCCTTGAAGCCCAGAACATTATCCTGGCCACCGGTTCTGAGGCGCGGATGATTCCGGGGCTCGAGCCGGATGCGTCAAAAGTCGTCACCAACGTCGAGATCCTGAGCGTGCAGGCGCCGCCGAAGAAGCTGCTGGTCATCGGCGCGGGCGCGGTGGGAGTCGAGTTCGCCTCCATCTTCAAGCGATTCGGCAGCGAGGTGATGGTGTTCGAGATGCTGCCGCGGCTGGTCCCGGTGGAAGACGAGGACGTCAGCAAGGAACTCGAGCGGCAGTTCAAGAAGGCGGGGATCGCTTGCGAGACCGGCGCGAAGGTCACCGAGGTCAAGAAGACCGAAACCGGCGTCCGGCTGCAGGTGCAGCTTTCGAACGGCAAGGTGGAACCCTTTGAAGGCGACATGCTGCTGGTTGCCGTGGGACGAAAGCCGAACACCGACGACGCCGGGATTCAGAACACCAAGGTCGAGCTCGACCGCGGCTTCGTGAAGGTGGACGGGATGCAGCAGACGGCCGAGCCGGGCGTCTACGCGATCGGCGACATCGTGGCGGGCACGCCGCAACTGGCGCACGTGGCGACGATGGAGGGCATGGTCGCAGTGGCCCACATCGCCGGCAAGCCGGCGCGGCCGATCAACAAGAACCGAATCCCCGGCGCGACCTACACGGAGCCGGGCATCGGCAGCGTCGGGCTGACCGAGAAGCAGGCGCGCGAGAAGGGCTATCAGGTGAAGGTGGGCAAGTTCCCCTTCATGGGCAACAGCAAGGCGTCGATTCTGGGCAGCCACGACGGCTTCGTGAAGGTGGTCGCCGATTCGAAGTACGGCGAGATACTGGGAGTTCACATCATCGGACCGCATGCCTACGAGCTGATCGCCGAAGCCGTGGCGGCGATGGAAGCCGAGGCCACGGTCGAGACGATGATGTCGACGATCCACGCCCACCCCACGCTGTACGAGGCGGTGGGAGAGGCGTTCAACAGCGTGTACGGCCTGGCGATTAATGCGTAGACTCGAGGTCGAAACGCTCGGCCGCGTGCCCTACGCCGAAGCGTGGGCGTTGCAGCGCGAACTGGCGGAGCGGAGAAAGCGGGGCGAGATTCCCGACCAGCTGCTGCTGGTCGAGCACCCGCACGTGATGACGCTGGGCCGCAACGGGCGCATGGACAACGTGCTGGCAGCGCCGGAGCGGCTCAGGCAGTTGGGCGTTGAGGTCCATGAGATCGACCGCGGCGGCGACATCACCTATCACGGGCCCGGGCAGGTTGTAGGGTATCCGATTGTCGATCTGCGGGAATGGAAGCGCGACGTAGTCGCCTATGTGCGCGGCATCGAACAGGTGATAATTGAGGCGCTGGCACGGTTCGGCATCGAGTCCCGGACAGAGGCCGGGGCGACTGGCGTGTGGACGGCCAGGGGAAGATCTGCGCGATTGGCGTGCACATCAGCCGCTGGGTGACGACGCACGGATTCGCTTTGAACTGGAAGACGGACCTGAGCTACTTTGGCCAGATCGTGCCGTGCGGATTGCACAAGCCCGTCACGTCGATGGCTGCGTTGGGCGCCGATGTTCCGCTGGAGACGGTTCACCAGGCAGTGGTGGAAGAGTTCGCCCGCTCGTTCGAGTACGAAGTGGTGGAGTGGGCCGCCGCACAGGCGGCATAAGTGAGAATCTGGCAGAGAGAAAGACGGAGATAAGAACATGGCCGATGTCGTAATGCCCCAAATGGGCGAAAGCATTGTCGAAGGAACTCTGACCAAGTGGCTCAAGAAGGTGGGCGACCGCGTAGAGCGGGACGAGCCGCTCTTCGAGATCTCGACCGATAAAGTGGATACCGAGATCCCCTCGCCGACTGCCGGGACGCTGACGGAGATCCTGGTGCAGGAAGGCGCCGTGGTGGCCATCAACACGGTGGTTGCGCGCATCGGAGACGGTGCGGCGGCTGCTGCACCAGCGCCGGCGCCTGCCGCTGAAGCGCCAAAGGCGGAGCCCGCGCCCGCCGCCGAAGCGCCCAAGCCCGCGCCCGAGACCGGCACCTGCCGCGCCGGCTCCGGGCGGAGTTGTCGCCGCTGCGGCTCCCGCGGGAGCGGAGGATGCTGAAGACTCTTCGGTGCCGGTGTCCCCGCTGGTGCGGCGAATGGCTCGCGAGAACAACATCGACCTGGCGCTGGTGAAGGGCACCGGCGCCGGTGGGCGCATCACGAAGCAGGACGTTGAGGATCATCTGGCCGCAAGCAGGCCCCGCCGGCCGCCGCCGCGCCCGCACCTGCCCTGCACCCGCACCTGCCGCTGCGACTGCGCCGGCCAGGTCGCAGTTCCCGCGGCGGAAGCGCTCCCCTGCCGCGAGTCGAGCCCGCCAAGACGCGCGTCGAGCCGATGAGCATCATGCGGGCGAAGATCGCCGAGCACATGGTGCTCTCCAAACGCACCTCGGCGCACGTCACCACGGTGCACCGCGTCGACATGACGAAGATCGCCAAACTCCGCGACCGCGTCAAGGACGAATTCCAGCAGCGTTACGGCTACGGGCTGACCTTCCTGCCCTTCATCACGCGCGCCGCCGCGGAGGCGCTGCGACACTTCCCCCTGTTCAATTCCTCGATCGAAGGGACCAACATCCTCTACCACAACGAGATCAACATCGGCATCGCCGTGGCGCTGGAAAACGGGCTGATCGTGCCGGTGATCCAGCAGGCCGACGAGAAGAACATCGTCGGATTGCAGCGCTCCATCGTGGACCTTGCCGCGCGCGCCCGCTCCAAGGCAGCTCAAGCCCGACGAGGTGCAGGGCGGCACGTTCTCCATCACGAACTTCGGCAGCTTCGGCAGCCTGTTCGCCACGCCGGTGATCAACCAGCCGCAGGTGGCGATTCTCGGCGTCGGCGCGGTGAACAAAGAAGCCGGTGGTGATCGATGACGCCATCGCCATCCGCTCGATGGCGTATCTGGCGTTGACGTTCGATCACCGGCTGATCGACGGCGCGCTGGCCGACCAGTTCTGCCAGAAGGTGAAGGCTGTCCTGGAGGGCTGGTCGGATCAGGTACTGTAAAGCAACAGGATTCGAACGAACATGCGGCGCACTCGGAAAGGGGTGCGCCGTATGCTTTGTGTAAGGGCCATGGGCGCCCTGGGTTGCGGAGCGAATCAGGCTATGGCCTCTGTCACTGAAACGTTTACCCGGTTTGCGGCAATCAAGATGCGGCAGCTGCTTCATCGGATCGAGGTGTGTGTCGAAAAACTGGACGATGACCAACTGTGGCTCCGGGGGGAAGCGAACTCCAACGCGATCGGGAATCTCTGCCTGCACTTGAATGGCAATGTCCGGCAGTGGATTCTGCATGGTGTCGCCGGTCAGCCGGATATGCGAAAGCGTGACGAGGAGTTTGCGGCGCGGGGAGGTATCGAGCGCGCAGAACTGATGGCGCTGCTGCGCGGGACGGTAGAGGAAGCCTGCGCCGTGATCGAATCGCTGGAAGAGGAGGATTTGCTGCGCATCGTGCGGCCGCAGAATTACGAAGTTTGTGCGATGGAAGCGGTGTTTCACGTTGTCGAGCACTTTGCGCAACATACCGGCCAGATCATCTTCGCGATGAAGGTGATGACGGGAGAAGATCCGGGCTTCTACCGGCACCTCAGTGGCACAAGCAACCCGCCTCCACCTCCCGCGAGCGAGGCGATGCCATGATCGAACTTCGGCTTGCGGAGCAGACCGATCATCAGGGTGTGTTCGACGTGGAATTGGCGGCATTTGGCCGACTTGATGAGGCGCGACTTGTAGAGAGGCTGCGGGAAAACGATGAAGTGGACTTCGAGTGTGTGGCCAGAGCTCACGGCGTGGTCGTCGGGCCATATCCTTTCAGCCCGTTGATGCTGTCACGAGGGCAGGAAACCCTGCGGGGCATCGGCGCTGGCACCGCTGGCTGTTCTGCCGGAATGGCAGCGAAAGGGGGTGGGGTCTGCGCTGGTTCGCATGGGGCTCGAGTTCTGCGCCTCGCGGGGGGCGCAGGCTGTGGTTGTGGTCGGTGAGCCGGCTTACTACGCGCGGTTCGGTTTCTCCAGCGAGATGGGACGATTGATTGAGTCGCCATTTGAATATCCGCACCTGCAAGTGATCGAACTCGAGGAAGGGGTCGCTTGCGCGGCGGAGGATGGTTAGCGGTTATGCGAGTTCGTTTGAGTTGTAAGGGCTAGACCGCTCGAAGATCATCAGGCAGAGCGCCACCCACAGGAACGTTGCCAGGAAAAGGTGTACAAGCTGCATCCAGACGGGGGCCAGGAGTGCGATATTGATCAGGCCAGCCGCGAACTGGGCGAGCGTGATGGCGAGCACCCAGAATGCGTCCCGCCGTAGTTGAGTGTGCGGCTCGGTGCGGAAGTTGACGAGGCCGAGCCAAGCCAGGAAACATCCGCTTAGCAAGGCGATGAGGGGATGGGCGAGCCGAAGTCGAAGCAGGGCCGGCGCCCCGGCGGCGAACTCGTCGATGACTCCTTCTGCGAAGGTCGATGCGGGATAGAGCGTATCGCCCAGGGCAGCGATGGCGCCCGAAACGCTCGCGAGTAGCGCGGCCGCGACGGCAAACCAGTACCGGCGAGAGATCTTCCCGAGCGCGACGGTGCGGCCCGCCCTTCCGGCGATCCAAGCGGTAGCCGCGATAGCTGCCAGCAGCAACAACGTATTCACAAGGTGGGCTGAGAGGTATGCCGCCCGGCCTGGAGAAGCGTCCTGCTCGGTGTACTCCAGCAAGACGAGTCCCGCGCCCAACAATGCTTCGACGAGGATCAGAATCAGGGACAGCCAGGCTGCCCGGCGTGCAGGGTGGCCCGGCTGGAACAGCCGCCGCGCCCAAAAAACCATGAGGATGACCGCGATAAGGGCGAACCCGCTCGTAACTCTGTGTGTGAACTCGATGAGCGTTTCCAACGCAGGCGATCGTGGGAGAACATCGCCGTTGCAGAGAGGCCAATGGCTGCCGCAACCGGCGCCCGAACCGGTGGCGCGAACGAATGCGCCCCAGACGATGACGAAGATGTTGTACGCGAGTGTTCCCCAAACGAATCGAGCGTAAGTCGCCGGGGTCTTCATGGCGGCGCTCAGGCTCCGCCGCCGGCGGAGCTTTCTTCGCGGTGGGTGAAAGACGCGCCGATGTAGTCACGGTTCATGCGCGCGATGTTTTCGAGTCTTGATGCCCTTGGGGCAGACAGCCTCGCATTCGCCGGTGTTTGTGCAGTAGCCGAACCCTTCTTCCTGTCATCTGGGCCACCATGCGGAGAGCGCGCCGGTCGCGCTCGGGCTGGCCCTGCGGCAGCAGCGCCGAGATGGGAGATCTTGGCGGAGACGAACAGCGAGGCAGAGGCGTTCGGGCAGGCGGCGACGCAGGCGCCGCAGCCGATGCAGGCGGCGGCGTCCATAGCCATGTCCGAGCACTTCTTCTCGATGGGGATTGCGTTGCCGTCCGGCGCCGAGCCGGTGTTGACGGAGACGAAGCCGCCGGCGGCGACGATGCGGTCGAACGAACTGCGGTCGACCATCAGGTCGCGGAGGACGGGGAAGGCCTTGGCCCGGAACGGCTCGAGCCAGAGTTCCTCGCCGTCCTTGAAGTGGCGCATGTGCAACTGGCAGACCGTGGTGCCGCGCTGCGGCCCGTGCGGGACTGCCGTTGATCATGAAGCCGCAGCAGCCGCAGATGCCTTCGCGGCAATCGTGCTCGAAGGCGACCGGGTCCTCGCCTTTGCGGATGAGATCCTCGTTGAGCACGTCGATCATTTCGAGAAACGACATGTGCTCGCTCACGTTGGGCAGTTCGTAGCGCACCATCTTGCCGGCGCTTGTAGTGTTCTTTTGACGCCAGATGTTGAGGAGTGATCTTCATTGCGGATGCCTCGTTACTTGTAGTTGCGCTGTCGCCAGATGGACATTCTCAAAGGACAGCGGCTCGACGTGCCGCACGGGCGTTTTGCCGTCACCCTGGTACTCCCAGACGGCGGCATGGCAGAACTTCTCGTCGTCGCGCAGTGCCTCGCCGTCCGCCGTCTGATACTCCTCGCGGAAGTGGCCGCCGCAGGACTCCTCGCGAGTCAGGGCGTCGCGGCACATCAGCTCGCCGAGTTCGAGGAAGTCGGCGACGCGGCCGGCGCTTTTCGAGCGACTGGTTGAGCTCGACGCCTTCGCCGGGAACGTGGACGTTCTTCCAGAACTCTTCGCGGATCTCGGGGATGCGGTCGATGGCGCGTTTCCAGGCCCTTTCTGTTGCGGCCCATGCCGCAGTCGTCCCACATCACTTTGCCGAGTTCGCGGTGGAAGTCGTCGACGGTCTTCTTGCCGTTGATGGAGAGAAGGGATTTGATCTGGGCTTCGGCCTGCGTCTTGACGGCGACGGCACTCGGGATGGGATTCGTCCATGCCGTCCGGCTTCACGCCGGCCAGGTAGTTGCCCATGGTGTAGGGGATGACGAAGTAGCCGTCGGCCAGGCCCTGCATGAGCGCGCTGGCGCCGAGCCGGTTGGCGCCGTGATCGGAGAAGTTCGCCTCGCCGAGCACGAACAGGCCGGGGATGGTGCTTTCGAGGTTGTAGTCGACCCACAGCCCGCCCATCGTGTAGTGGACGGCCGGATAGATGCGCATGGGCACGGTGTAGGGATCCTCGCCGGTGATGCGCTCGTAGATCTCGAAGAGGTTGCCGTAGCGCTCCTCGATCGTCTTGCGGCCGAGCCGGCCGATGGAGTCGGAGAAGTCGAGGTAGACGCCGAGGCCGCCGGGGCCGACGCCGCGGCCTTCGTCGCAGACAGCGCTTGGCGGCGCGGGAGGCGATGTCGCGCGGGCAGAGATTGCCGAAGCTCGGGTACATGCGCTCGAGGTAATAGTCGCGCTCGTCTTCGGGAATTTGAGCGGCGCTGCGATTGTCGGCTGCCGCCTTGGGCACCCAGATGCGGCCGTCGTTGCGCAGCGACTCGGACATCAGGGTGAGCTTGGACTGGTAGTCGCCGCTCACGCGGGATGCACGTGGGGTGGATCTGAGTGAAGCAGGGATTGCCGAAGCGCGGCGCCCTGCTTGTACGCGCGCCAGATGGCGGTGGCGTTGCAGCCCTTGGCGTTGGTGGAGAGATAGAAGACGTTGCCGTATCCGCCGGTGGCCAGGACGACGGAGTCGGCCATGTGAACGTCGAGCTTGCCGGTGATGAGATCGCGCGTGACGATGCCGCGGGCGCGGCCGTCGATCACGATGAGATCGAGCATCTCGGTGCGGGAGAACATCTGCACGCGGCCGGCGTCGACCTGGCGTTCCAGCGCCTGATAGCAGCCGAGCAGCAACTGCTGGCCCGTCTGGCCGCGGGCGTAGAACGTGCGCGAGACCTGCGCGCCGCCGAAGCTGCGATTGGCCAGCACGCCGCCGTATTCGCGGGCGAAGGGCACGCCCTGGGCGACGCACTGGTCGATGATGTTGACGCTGCACTCGGCCAACCGGTAGCACGTTGGCTTCGCGGGCGCGGAAGTCGCCGCCCTTGATGGTGTCGTAGAAGAGGCGGTAGACGCTGTCGCCGTCGTTCTGATAGTTCTTTGCGGCGTTGATGCCGCCCTGTGCGGCGATGGAGTGCGCGCGGCGGGGCGAATCCTGGTAGCAGAACGCACTTCACGTTGTAGCCAAGTTCGCCCAGGGTGGCAGCGGCGGCGCCGCCGGCCAGGCCGGTGCCGACCACGATGACGCTGTACTTCCGCTTGTTGGAAGGGTTGACCAGCTTCATGTCGAACTTGGCTTTTTCCCACTTCGATTCGATCGGGCCGGAGGGGATGTTTGAATTCAGTGTCAGTGCCATGTGTTATGGTCCCTCCTTACTTCACGATTCCGCGTCGAGCACGGCGAGCGGCATCGAAACGTTGCCAACGCCGATCACGATGCCATAGAACTTGGCCAGCAGCTTCAGCTTCGGAGTGTACTTGGGGTGATTCACGCCGAGGCTCTGGAACATGCTCCAGACGCCGTGATAGAGGTGCGTGGCCAGCAGGATGTTGGCCACCATGTAGAACAGCGAGGCGAATGGATTCTGAAAGCCGGCGACGACGTTGCGTAGACGTCGCCCGGGTTGAAGTCGGCGATGTGCCTGGCCGGTGGTGAAGTGGAGGATGTGGTAGACGAGAAAGGCGAGAATTATGGGCCCGCTGACCAGCATGGTGCGGGCGGCGTAGGTGGTGGCGATGGTGGACTTCTTCACGTAGGCCACGGGACGCGCTGACCGTTTGAGCAGCCAAAGCTGATAGGCGGAGAGGACGTGGAGAGCCAGCGCAGGCTAGCAGCACGATGCGCGCGGTCCACAAGAGCGGAATTGAGAAGCGGAGCAGTTCCGCGTAGTGGTTGAGCTTCTCGGGTCCCTGGAACAGCTGCAGGTTCCCGATCATGTGGACCAGGACGAAGCCGGACAAAACAAAGCCCGTCACGGCCATGACGACTTTCTTGCCGATGACGGACTCGTAGAAGGCGGCGGTTCGCTGAAGACCGCTGGTTGCCGCGATTGAACTCATCAGGACACTCCGTGTTTTCCCGCAGGACGGATGGCGGTAAGAATGGGCATCGGGCCGATCCAATTCGGCTGATGTCCGGAACTCACCATTGTATGCGAAATTTCGGAGTGTCGGGTATTTAGAGGAGGGAGGCCTGACGCCGTTGCAGGCCTATTACAAGAAGGTGTCCACCATTTCAGCCAGCGCGAACGGCGCGCGCTCCGCCGGGTTCGATGAGACTACTGCTGCTTGATGGACAGAGCGACCAGGCTGCCCGTGCCGTGCTGCTTCGCGTATTCCTTTTCCGCTTTGGTTTTCTTCAGGCCGCTTCCGGTTCCAGCTCCGTTCAGCCAGACTTCGGATAGGCGGTAGCGGTCTCCCAACCGCTCGAAGACGACCTGCGGCTTCTTGGGATTGCTGGGGTTGCCTAGGGGAAGCCCGATTGCGGCATGGCGCGCGCCTGCGGATGAAGTCAGATAGATCATCCCACCACCGAGCGGCGACTCGAAGATATATTGGCCTGCGGACATCGCTGTTCCGTTGACCTGGAAATCGAAGGGCACGTGAACGCGCACCCTGTTGGTTTGCGCCGAAGCGTCAGAGGGGAGCGCGATCGTAAGGCACGCCAGAAGAGCGATCGCGCCGAATGAGCCAAAGAGTCTACGGGTCATGTTGAAAGAACCTCCCAGAGTTTTTCTTCTACCGTGTCCGCCGGGCGGCCTCATGAGCAGCCCGGCGTTCTACAAGGTTGAACGAAATAATTCAGGAAAGGTTCGGTGGCGGGAGTCGAGTTTACAGCAGTCGCGAAGGGTGTTACATGCGGCTGATGCGCGAAGTGCTGTCATTTATCGCTGTATTTTGCAGGCGGAGTATTCGTCCACACTTCCTTCAGGACCAATTTTTCGCCTTGCTTGTGGAAGACCAGCCGCGGTTTGGTTTCAGTGATGGAGGTCCCTGTGCGGCGGCTCATGAAGACCATCGCCTTGTGGCCGCGTTCGCCGCGGACGGCGACGAGGGACTGCCCCGGTGACATCTCAAACGAATAGTCTCCAGCGGGCAAGGTCTTGCCAGCCACGACGAAATCGAACGGGATCTTCGCCTTCGTATCCGGACCATATGCTCCCGCTGCGGCCGGCAGCGCAGCCATCAGAAACGCGGCCAGAGCCGCGCAAACACACGTCACGCTCTTGTTCAGCATGGTCACACTCTCCCTGGTTGTTTGTGGTTGGAATGGGCTTTACGCCCTTGAGATCCCGGCAACCTGGCCTGGATGAGAGCGGCTGTTGTTGTCCGCCTTCAATAGATCAGACGCCAGGGGCCGAGGATTTGTTCTCGAATTAAAGGTCTTTTTTTCTGATGTTACGGAGATTTCTTGACCCGACGACAGGATTGGCCTTCAGCGGAAGAGCTTCGACCGGTCCCACCGCGCGATGATGTCGCGGGTGAAGGTGGTCATGCGTTCCACGACGGCGGCGAAGTAGGCGTCGGCCTTGGCTTGATCGAAACGAACGGAGCCTTGGCCTGGCTGGTAAAGGATAACGGGGGCCGGGTGAGGGAAAGCAGTCCAGGTTCCGGGAGCCGCGCGCGGGAGTTCCATTTCCTTCGAATGCAGTTGTGGTCTGACCAGTGACTTGTCGACAGCTTGTACGAAAGCGGTTTCGTTCCAGCCGGCATGGCCACCGTCCTCGCCGAAGACTTTCAGGGTGATATCGGAACAGATGGCCCACCAATTGGTGACCAGGATGCGCGTCCGTTCCGTCCGCCCCACCTTCTCGGCAATCTCGGAGAGGATCGCGGTTTGTGGGCCACCGTGGCCGTTCACGACGACGATGTTCTTGAAGCCTTGTTTGGCGAGGCCGGTGATGACGTCGGTCATGAACGCACGATAGGCCGGCTCGCTGATTTGAAACGTGCCGGGATAGCCGTCGAGGCTTCCGGTGACTCCATAGGGGACTAACGGCGCCACCAGCGCGTTTAGGTCCTTTGCCATGGCGCGGGCGAGGGCTTGAGGGGCGGTGTTGTCCGCGCCGTTATTGATTGCGCCGTGGGCTTCCAGAGTGCCGGTGGGGAGCAGCACAGTTTCGACACGGGCCGGCACGAGGTCCCTGAACTCCTGCCAGTTGAGATCGTTCAGGTCCCGCGCTGCCGGCGCCTGCGCCAGCAGGCAGGCCGGAATGGAGGACAAAGCGAGAACGGCCAGTCGAGACATGGCCCATAGATTAGCACCAGCGGCGAAGTGATTCTCAGTCCTCTACTGAGAACGAGGGCGCCTTGCGAGAGGGCTGTGCGCAGCGCTCCATCACGCGGCGGGCGATCTGAAAGAAGCCGGCTGCCTGGGGATCGGCTTCGCCCAATAGAGCGACCGGCCGGCCGGAATCTCCGCCGATGCGGACTTGTGGATGGAGCGGCAGTTCGCCGAGGAAGGGCACGTCCATGGCTTGAGCGGTGCGCTCGGCGCCGCCGGAGCCGAAGACGTCGAGCTTCTGCCCGGTCTCCGGGATCACGAGATAGCTCATGTTTTCGACCATGCCGAGCAGGTCGACTTTGACCTGCCGGAACATGAGCACCGCTTTGCGGGCATCTTCAAGCGCCACCTCGGACGGAGTGCTGACAACGATGGCGCCGGTAATGGGCGCGGTTTGGATGAGGGAGAGCGCGACATCGCCGGTTCCTGGGGGCAGGTCGATGATGAGGTAGTCGAGTTCGCCCCACTCCACCTGGCGCAGGAACTGCTGCATGACGCTATGGAGCATGGGGCCTCGCCAGATGAGAGGCTTGTCGCCCGGATTCAGGAAACCCATCGACATCAGCTTGACGCCGTACTGCTCGATGGGAAGGATGCGGCCCTCCTGAGCGTACGGCGTGTCGCGGACACCCATCATCAGGGGGACATTGGGGCCGTAGACGTCGGCATCGAGCAGGCCCACCTTGGCGCCAGATTGCGCCATTGCGATGGCAAGGTTGACGCTGACGGTGGTCTTGCCGACGCCACCTTTGCCCGAGCCGACAGTGATGAGATTTCTGACGCCGGGGATGGGTGTGCGCGCGAATTCCGGTTGCGGGGGAGTAGCCATATGTCTTCCTCCAGATTAGATGCCGCGGCGGCCTCAGCGCTGAGCGGCGGTGGAATCCCACAGCCGTCCGGCCTGTCCGAGAACGAAAGCGACGTCGCGCGCAAGCAGCAGGCGTCTGGGAGACGAGAGAGTCGGCAGCCTGCCGGACGCGCTCCAGGTAGGCGTCCCGCGTCGCTGTAGCGCTCCTCGATCGAAGGACGCGGATCCTTGGAGGACTCGCGCTGGGCTTTGGTCGCTGCCAGCGGGAACCACGAGCCGAGCAGGCGGGCCAGCTGCTTGGGGCGCTCCGGCGGCCGGCGACCTGAAGTTCCAGCCGGTAGCCGTTCCCAGCGGGACGCGCATGACAGGCATGCGGATGCCGGCGATATCCATGCCGTCCGCATCCACCTGCGGGACCAGCAGCGCGTAGGGACGCCCGGCGCGAGGCGGCTCTTTAGAGACGATGCCCAACTCCTTGAACTGCGGTCCGAAGTCCAGAGGATATGCCCGCTTGGGGAACTGTGGCACTGCGACACCGGTGATCTTTGGGAACTTTAGTTCTGACAGCGGCACCAACTGTTTCTCGGCGATTAGCGGATACTGCGATTCGGGCGGTGTTTTGCCGTCCCGGACCCATTCGTGCAGCGCCGCGAGCAACGCGCGATGCAACGGCCGGAAATCGTTCGGCGGCGTGGGGAATTGCGCTGTATTCGGCTTGGTGGACTGGCCAGCCGGTCCATGCTGCGCGGCGCTAACCATATAGAGTCGCGTCTGCGGGGGGAGCGGGGCGTCGAGAGCGCCGTCGGGGCTCGTATGGATGAGCGCGGCGCAGCGGCCCCAGTATTCCAGAGACGTGTTGGTATAGAAAATCTTCGGCATCGCCGCATCGCGCACGCGCATGAGCAGACCCTCGCTCTCACCGGTGGAAGGGTCGGTTTGCGGAACGTCCGTAAAGGGAAAGAGATCGGTCGGATACTCGGCGTCCGTATGAGGGTAGCCGCTGCGCGAGGGTTGAGCGAAGCGGTGGTTAAAGCTGCCGCGTCCGCCGCCCGCCACGTCCGCCCAGATGCCGTCGAAGACCTTCCGCCCCTTCTCGTCCTCGTTCATTCCGTAGTAGAGGTATGTCCTCAGCCAGCGGCCGCTTTGCGAAACCCCGAAGCCCAGTGCCCGCTTGATGAATCGACGTTGGTCGCCCAGAACCGACAATCCATCGCCGCCGTACTTGAGGTAGGCGATGAAGTCCCTGACTGCGGCCATTCCGAGTCCGGCGACGACGGGATTCTCTGCGGTATACGTCAGAGCATAAATGCGGCCAGGCTGGAAACCCGAGGCCATCTCGATGGCGTTCCGTCGCTGTTGAACTTCCATTGCGATGCAGGGATTGTTGTGCGGCGGCTCGACTCGGAGTCCCTGACTGTCAGCGTTGCAGGCTCGCCGGCTACCGCCGCGTATGCGGCGTGATCGCGGTCTGCCAATCCCATGGTCGTGGTCGGGGCATCCGGCACAAACTCGCTGCGAACAGGGCCGCGGATCGGCTTGCCATCCTGTGTAGCCACGGGGGCATCGAGGCGGAGCAATCCTGCACGCCGGGGAGCATCCCACTGCCAGCCCACCCAGACCAGCGTGTAGCCTTCCTCCAGGAGAAGGCCGTCGCCGAACGCGGCTGCCGATTCGAAATCCGCTGATCCCGCGCTCAGATTGAAGCGGCCAAGCAGCCCTTTGCCGCCGCGATTAGACACCTCGAACAGTGCTGTGCCATTGCCTTTGGACGGATCCCTGGGCTTGAGGACATAGACGTCGGCAGTGAACTCGACCAGGCCGGCGGCGTTGCGCGGGGCAAGCTTCAGGTCGCGGATTGTGGAGTTTTGAGGCAGATTGGGGTCGACGGCGAAATGCGCCTTCGCCACGATGCGCTCGTAGGGCCCGGATTTTCCGAATGACTTTCCGGCCAGCACGTCGGTGCGATCAAGGGTGAAGACGCGGGTGACGGCGGCTGCCGCGGGCAAGGACAAGAGAGCAAGTGCGAGTGCTGTCCAAATCACGAAAAACCTCCTCAAGCGAGCGCCAGGCTTGGCTGGGCCTTCAAAGCAAGATCGTCGAATACGCCCGCTTCGAATCGCGGCAGGGCGGCGGCGGCGATCATGGCGGCGTTGTCCGTGGAAAGACCGGGTGTTGGGAAGTATACAGGGCAGAGCAGCCCCCCGGATCGGGCAGCAAGCCGCAAGCCCTTGTTGCAGGCGACTCCGCCGGAGATGATGATCGATCTTGCGGCGGAGTATTCGGCTGCGACTGCCAGGCGTTTGAGCATTTCCCGGATGACCACACGTTGGAACGCGGCGATGGCGTCCAACGTTTCCTGCGGCGTCACGGAGAGCCATTGTTCGGGCGTGGGGTTGGCATGCAACTTGAGTAGCGCCCTGCGCGCGAGGATCTCACCTTCCAAGTGCCTGGATTGGGACCAGCGAAGGACCGCTGTCTTGAGCCCACTGAAACTGAAATCGAGGGTGTTGCCCTTCATTTTCGACATCGGGAGCGCCAGGGAATCAGGGTCCCCGTAGGGCGCGAGGGTGTCGAGCACGGGCCCGCCAGGATAGCCGAAGCCGAGCAACTTCGCGACCTTGTCGTAGGCTTCACCCGCGGCATCGTCGCGCGTCTTCCCCATCAGGCGATACACTCCCGGGGCGGGCGTTTCGAACAGGTGCGTGTGGCCGCCACTGGCGACCAGAGCGAGGGCCGGGTATTCCAGGACGCCTCCGGAGGCCTCGACTTCGGCGAGGACCGCATGGATGTGGCCTTCGATATGGTTGATGCCGATCAGGGGGATCCCCTGAACCAGCGAAAGTGCCTTGGCGTAGGTAACCCCGACCAGAAGGCTCCCGACGAGTCCGGGTCCGCAGGTCACGGCCACCGCGTCGATGTCGCTCAGCTTGACGCCGGACTGCTCGATGGCCCCACGGACGACGGGGACGATGGCTCGCAGATGTTCGCGGGAAGCCAATTCGGGGACAACCCCGCCGTACTTGCCATGCGTGTCAATCTGCGAAGCAACGACGCTGGAAAGAACAACTCCCCCGCTGCGAACGACGGCCGCGGCGGTCTCGTCACATGAGCTTTCAATACCTAGTACTTTAGCCATCCCCAAACAGGTATAGTAATCCCAGCGCCACCTTCGGCGCATTTAGTACTAATACTCATAGATCAATTGTCGTCTTTCTTCACTGCATGCAACTTTCTGATTTCGATTTTCAGTTGCCCCCTGAACTAATCGCGCAGGAACCTCTGGCCGACCGTTCCGCCAGCCGCATGCTTATTGTCGACCGGGCTACGGGCACGTTGAGCGATGCCGCATTCCGCGACATTCCGGGGATGCTTGGCCCTGGCGATTGTCTGGTGTTAAACGACACCAGGGTATTCCCGGCGCGGCTGTTCGGCAGGAAGATCGGCTATGAGCGGCCGGTGGAGATATTCCTCTTGCAGGCGCTCTCGTCCGATCGTCTGAAGTGGAAAGCGTTGGCTCGCCCGGGCAGGCATATGCAGCCCGGCACGCGGATATTCCTGACTCCGCGCCTGCAGGCGGAGGTGCTGGAGACCGGGGCTCGAGGCGAGCGCACTGTGCTGTTTGAAGCGCACAGCGACATCGACCAGGAACTCGAATTCTGCGGCCATATTCCGCTGCCGCCGTACATCCACCGGCCGGACACATGCTGCGACCGGGAGCGCTATCAGACGGTCTATGCAGCCAGGCGAGGGTCGGTGGCCGCGCCCACCGCGGGGCTTCATTTCACTGAGGAGATACTGCAAGCGTGCGGGGCGAGCGGCGCTGAGATCGCACGCGTGACACTGCACGTCGGGCTGGGTACGTTCCAGCCGCTCGGGCAGGAGCAAGTGGAAGAGAACAGGCTCCACAGCGAGTGCTATGAGCTGAGCGAGGACAATGCGCGCAAGATCGCGGCGGCCAGAAGAAGGATCGCGGTGGGGACGACGAGCGTCCGATCGCTGGAGACCGCGGCCTTGCGGGACGGGCTGAGTGCCCAGGCTGGCGAGACCGACATCTTCATCCACCCCGGTTTCCAATTCAGGGCCGTGGACTGCTTGCTGACGAACTTCCACCTGCCCAAATCGAGCCTGATTCTGCTGGTCAGCGCATTTGCCGGCCGCGAGCTGACGATGGCCGCCTACCACCACGCCATTCGCGGTAAGTACAGGTTCTTTTCCTACGGCGATTGCATGCTGATAATCTAGAGAACCATGCCAGTTCTGGTTCTCCTCACAGCATTGCTGCTGGCCGACGCAGCCGACATTCGCGCGGTGCTCGACCGGCAGGCGGAAGACTGGAATCGCGGTGACATCATCGCTTTCCTGCGCGGATACGATCGTTCGGCCGAGATCACCTTTCTGGGGCAAAGCGGCGTGAGCCGCGGTTTCGACGGGGTCCAGCAGCGATACCAGCGGAATTACGCGACGCCTGAAAAGATGGGCAAGCTGCGGTTTAGCGAAATAGAGGTCCGAACGTTAGGCGACAACCACGCTCTGGTGTTGGGCAAGTTCGAGCTCACCAGGGCGCCTGAGCACGGAGGTCCGGCAAGCGGGCGATTCACCCTTGTCTTTGTGAAGCGACCCGAAGGCTGGCGCATTCTGCACGACCACACCAGTTGAGAGGAGGAAGCTCGATGCTGACACGCCGCAGTTTCCTGGGGTCAGCCCTGGCCTCGGCTGCCGCACGTTCCGCGACACGGCCTGCCAACGTGGTCATGTTCATGACCGACGATCACGGAGCATGGGCCAACGGAGTGTACGGCTGTTCTGAGATTCGCACTCCAAATGTAGACAAGCTGGCGGAATCCGGCATAAGGTTCACGAACGCTTTTGCGGCGACGCCGGTGTGCTCGCCGAGCCGGATGACGTGGGCCACGGGCCTGATGCCCTGCAGCCACGGCGTCCAGGATTGGCTGATTCCCAAGGACTCCACGGGGCAGGAGTCGCGCAACTGGCTCGGTTCGAACCTGACTTGGTTCGAGGTTCTGGCCCGTGAGGGGTACCGGCTCGGAATGACCGGCAAGTGGCACATGGGGTCCGACGAGAAGGCGCAGCGGGGATTCAGCTATTGGGCAACCGTGCCGGGCGGCGGCGGGACATTCAGAAATCCCGAGTTTGTTGTGAATGGCGAGAGGAGGAAGTACGAAGGGTTCAAGGAAGATGGTATCGGCGACTACGCAACTGAGTTTCTCGGCCAGCAGTCGGGTGCGAAGCCGTTCGGGTTGCTTGTCCCGTTCTACGCCCCGCATACGCCCTACGACTATCAACCCGAGAGCGACCGTGCACCGTACAACGATTCGAAGTTCGGATGCTTCCCCGACCTGCCGATGCACCCGCGCCAGAACAAGGGGCTGCGGGTTCATCATGGCAATCGCGCGAGCAAGCAGGCTTATTCGGCGCTGATCACCGCAATGGATAGGAATGTCGGCCGGATTCTCGCCAAGCTGGGGCAGATGGGGTTGCGCGAGAACACGCTGGTCGTTTTTACAGCGGACCAGGGCTGGAACGCAGGCCATCACGGGTTGTGGGGCAAGGGCAACGGTTCCGTTCCCTTCAACATGTATGAGGAGTCAATCCGCGTCCCGCTGATCTGGAACCACCCCGCGGGGTTGCAGGGAGCTCGAACTGTGGATGGAATGGTGTCGAGCTATGACTTCTTTCCGTCACTACTCGCGTATCTGGGCTTCAAGGCGCCGGAGGACACTCGCCGACCCGGCCGCAGCTACCTGCCCCTGATGCGCGGCCAGCGTATCGCGTGGAGGGACCGGCTTTATTTCGAATACGCCTATGTTCGCTCTGTGAGAACGGCGCGACGCAAGTATGTCGAACGCGTCGACGACTGGCCCAGCGAGTTCTGGGATCTCGAGAAAGACCCGGGCGAAACGGCCAACCTCATCGACGATCCATCGCGCGGGCAGGAGCGAGGCGAACTCAAGAAAGACCTGGCCGGCTTCTTCGAGCGACTCGGTGCTCCTTCGCTGGAGCAGTGGCGCGGCACGACGAAGCAGAATCTGACGGTCTATAGCAATTGAACGCCGCGCTAGGCGGCCATGCTCAGGGAGAGCACCTGTGCGACCGCCGCGGGCGTGACATCCTGGCGTTCGCCGAGTTTCGTGAAGCCGCGGCTCTCGAGCCGGGACGCCACGATAGAGGGCGTTTCGATCTCTGCGTCGTCGTAAGACTTCAGCTTGGTCGGCAAGCCAAGGCTCTCGAAGAACTGTTCCATATGGCGAATGCCGGCTTCGATGCGTTCGTCATCCGAGCCTGTGTGCACACCCCAGATCCGTGACGCGAACTGCAGCAATTTCTCGCGTTTCTGCTCCTTTCGGACACGTAGGAGGTGGGGCAGCACGACAGCCAGCGTCCGTGCGTGGTCAATCCCGTAGAGGGCAGTCAGTTCGTGGCCGATCATGTGAGTGGCCCAGTCCTGCGGAACGCCCGCGCCAATCAGGCCGTTGAGGGCCATCGTGGCCGACCAGACGAAACTGGCTCGCAGATCGTAGTCGGACGGCGCGGCGAGCGTCTTGGGACCGACTTCGACCAGAGTCTGGAGGATCGACTCGGCGAAGCGATCCTGCAAAGGCGAGTTGACCGGATAAGTAAGGTACTGCTCCATGGTGTGGACGAAGGCGTCGACGACTCCGTTGGCCACCTGGCGCTCCGGCAGGCTGAACGTTGTTTCCGGATCGAGCACCGCGAACTTGGGATAGCAATGAACTGAGGAAAACGCCAGCTTCTCGCTCGTCTCCGCGCGGCTGACCACGGCGAATGAGTTGGACTCCGAACCTGTGGCAGGGAGCGTGAGGATGCTAGCCAGTGGGACCGCCCGCTCGATGGAAGCGCCTTTGCGGCAGATATCCCATGCGTCGCCGGAGAAGGGAATCGCCGCGGCGATGAACTTGGTCCCGTCGAGAACCGAGCCTCCGCCGACGGCCAGCAGGATGTCCACATTCTCACTGCGTCCCAATTCGACAGCATGCATGAGAGTCTCGTATTCGGGATTCGGCTCGATGCCCCCAAACTCGATGACGGTCCGGCCTTCGAGCGCCTTCATCGTTTGTTCGTAGACGCCGTTCTGGCGGATGCTGCCGCCGCCGTAGGTCAGCAGGACCTTGGCAGAAGCGGGGATCTCGCCTGTGATTGCGGCGATCTGACCTTTGCCGAAGTGGATGCGAGTGGGATTGTAGAAGGTGAAGTTAAGCATAGCGGCCTGGCTCCTATTATCGATGCCGGGAGCAGGCGCCGTGCGTTACTTGCGTTCGCGCGCGGCCAAGAGCAGGCCTCCTGCGGTGAGCGCGAGCACGACGCAACTGCCGATGAGCGCTGCAGCCAGAGTGGCATTTGTCCCAAGCGACCACGCCGCGCCCCACACCATGGCTCCGCCCGCGATCGCCGCCGCCACCCGCTGTCCCCAAACCAGCGGCCGTTCGGCGCGCTCCATGGCTTCACGCCGGAGCCGCAACTTCGCTTTGAACCAGACCAGACCGGCGGCCGGCACGTCGACTGTGTGCGCGACGGGGCTTTCGGAGAGGAAGCTTGAAACCAGGAGTGCATCCTGGCAATCAGGACATTGCGCCACATGCTGTTTGAGTCCTGCCGGCCATTCGCCCGAAAGCCGGGCAGCCACCGCCTGCGATTCACGTTCGCACATCATGCACCCTCCTTCGGCTGAAAGCCTCGCTTCTTCAGGATATCGGCCAGCTTCTGCCGGATGCGGAAAAGCACCGGGCGGACGCTGGCCTCCTTCAGTCCCGTGACTGCGGCTATTTCGCGGTGGCTTGCGCCTTCAACATACGCAAGCCAGACCATCTCGCGCTCTCTGGGCTCGATCTCTTCGAGCACCTGGTGGACATCCTTCTGCAGCCAGACAGATCTATCTTCGGCGGCACGATCGTGGCCATCGAGCGGCACGGCTTCGAACTTCTTCCTACGATAGTGGTCCCGCGCCAGATTGGTGGCCACACGAAAGAGGTAGTTCCTGCGGCCGGCGTGATCCATTGCGGGAACGTCGGCCCGCAGGAAGCGGAAGTATGTCTCCTGCAGAAGATCGTCGGCCAGGGCGGAGTTGGACACCAGCCGCAACAAGTACGCCTTCAGAGGGCGCGCGGTGAGGTCGTAGAACTCCTGGAATCGAGCCTCATCCATTGCCGGACACAGCTTTGCGCTCTCGGCCGTTTCCACTGCCGGGAGCGCGAGGCTGGGAACCCAACTCTCTATCACAATCGTGACCCTAGTTCTGCTCAGTCCCGCCGTTGATGAGGCCGAACTTTTTCGACATCACATAGCTCAGCACTGCCGAAACAAGCAGCGCGACGCCGATAGTGACGCCCAGCCAACCGAACACAAAGGTGACGTCGGCGGCTTCCGTCCGGGCGAAGGACTTCCCTATGCCGAGGATGCCGAATCCGATCACGACCGCAATTGCACCGAACTGCGCTGAGTTCATAATCCTGCTGTAAGAGTTAGGAGCCATCACGGCCGGAGTCTTCAGCAATTGCTGGCCCGCTTCGCTCTGGAGGTAAGTGAGCAACTCGCCGCTTGAGCCAAACTTGTCGATCAGGCGGTTATAGACCTCGCCCTGGGTTCTCAGTGTCCTCGCCCGGCCCATGTGGTCCAGGGCCAGGCGCACGATCGTTACCACGCCCAGGACCAGGGAACCCACCACCATGATGATCGCGATCTTCTCGTCCATCTGTCATAACCTCGCTTTCATCCCTTCCAACGATCCAGGCCGGAGATTGTGAACAGGAGCAGTCAAAAAAGCATCGGCGTTCTGGATTCGCTATCTATTCGCCATCGATCTCGCGAGCGAATCGATGGTCTGGCAACTGAACAGGAGAGCGCGAGGCACATGGAAGCAGCCTTTGTAGTTGTTGCCCTTCAGGGTGTGGGTCCGATCTCCGCGGCGGTCGAGGTAGCCGAACCATTCCCCATGGCCACCCCGCGACGCGGGATCCGGGAAGCGCGCCCAAACCCATTCGTGAACTTTGGCCAGGCGGTCCAACCAACGGTGGTCGCCGGTTCGCGCAAAGCAGCAGATGAGGCAGTAGATTGCTTCGACGTGCACCCACCAGAGCTTCATTGAGGATTCAAGTTGGAGCGTCGGCCGGCCTTCTATGTCCTGGAAGTAGTAGAAACCGCCGTAGTCTTTGTCCCAGCCGAAATCGAAGGCACCTTCAACCGCATCGAGAAGCAGTGACTCCGCAGCCTTGTCCGGAACACGGTCGAGGGCGCGGAAGAGGAACCAGGAGATCTCGAAGATGGAGCCGACGCAGATCATTCGGCCTTCCGGTGTCTGGCGGAATACCTGATCGCCGGCGTTTTCGCGCAACAGTCGATGGGCCGGATCGTAGTGCGTCTTCACATTCTCGATGCAGCGCGCGAGCATGGCGCGGTCATCGAGTTCGAGCGCCATGGAGGCTAGTACGTAGATGTCGGCGAGCTGCGAGCATCCTGACGGTGGGCGGCCAAGGAGAGTCGGGTCGGCGATCCAGCGCTGTACGTTCTCGTACAGAGACAACGCGCGGTCGCGGTAAAATTCTTCGCCTGTCGCGAGCCAGTATTCATGAAAGCCGAGCATGACGAAAACTCCCGCATACGGCTTGCGTTGGAAAAACGCCGGCGTGCCCTCGCGAGTGAGCGAGAACCAGCAGCGCCCCTGCTCGTCAAAGGCGTGGCTCCGGAGAAACTCCGCACCGAGACGGGCGGCGTCAAGCCATTCGGACCGGCGTTCCACGCTGTTGTAGAGACGCGACAGCGTCCACAGTTGCCGCCCGTTCAGCCAGATGTACTTGCGCGTGTCATAGATGGAGCCGTCGCGGTCGAGGCAAGTAAAGTACCCGCCATGCTTGTGGTCGAGAGAGTGCTTCATCCAGAAGGGAATGACGCTGTCAAAGAGATTCTCCCTATAGAGTTCGGCGAGTGCGTGTAACATGGCTCCTGCGTCAGGATATCGCGGGCATAGACTGTCCTTGATGGTTGGTCTCTTCATACTGTTGTTTGCCGTTGTTCTTCAAGCCGGGGAGATTCGGGGTCGCGTGGTAGACGCATCGAGCGGGGAGCCGCTGGCAAGGGCGCGTGTGGTCGTCCTCGATCCGCGCGAGAATGCGACGACAGCGGCAGATGGGTCGTTCAAACTCGAAGCTCTGCAGGCCGGACAGCTCACACTGCGGGCCGAAACGGTGGGATACCGCGTCGAGGAGAAGTCGATCCAACTCGGAAGCGATCCCGTCGAAGTCGAGTTCCGCCTGGTGCCGGACAACCTGACCAGGCGCGACAGCCTTGAAGTGAAGGCTGACCGGTTCGAAGTCGCCGCAGGCAGCCGATTCCGCGGCATGGTCCCTGACGGGGACGGAACTCAGGAATCTCAGCTCTGTGCTGATGGACGATCCGCTCCGCGCGGCCCAGAGCCTGCCCGGTGTTGTAGCGAACAACGACTACTATAGTCAGTTCTCCGTTTTCGGAGCAGCCGTGTCCCAGGTGGGCGTCTATCTCGACGGGATCCTCCTGCACGCGCCTTTTCACACGATGCAGGGCATTCGCGATTCGGGGTCAATGTCGATCCTCAATGGAGACATGATCGAAGACCTAGCAATCATGCCGGCGGCCTACCCGTCGCGGTATGGCGATCGCGCAGGCGCCGTGCTCGATGTGCGGGGCCGCGAAGGTTCGCGCCAGAAGCGGACCATCCGAGGAACGGCAGGTGTGGTTCACGCCGGGGTGCAGGCCGAATCACCATTTGCCGGTGGCCGCGGATCGTGGCTCGCGGGAGTCCGGAAGAGCTACGCGCAGTACATCATGCGGCGGCTGACGGACGACACTGCACAGGCGATCGGATTTCTCGATGCGCAAGGGAGGGTGAATTACAGGATCAATGAGCGTCATGCTTTCACGCTGCACGGGTTGAGTGGCAGTGCGGACTACGATCGGGACACGAGCAATCGTCAGCCGGGATTGAACACGCTCGTCGATGGCGGATATCGCAGCAGCCTCGGCCGAGCCGCCTGGGATTGGGCGCCCGCTTCGAAGACCAGCATCCAGACACAGGGCGCTTGGCTCGACGAGCGTTTCGACAACCTCAATCGTGACGGGCTTTCCCTGGGGAGCGGAAGCTACGGCGAATGGGTAGCGCAAAGCGGGCTTTCGCAGGCCTGGGCAGGCGGCAACATCCTGGAGGCCGGCTTCAGCGCGCGAAGGCTTCGCAGCGGTGGATTCGCGCGTCAATACAACACAGCCACGATCATCCGGTCGCAGGACTCGTGGGATGGCACTGCCTGGCGGCAGGGAGGATACGCGCAGAACCGCTGGTCGCGCGGGGCTGTCAGTCTCACCGCAGGGCTCCGCGCCGACGGAATGCAGCTTGGCGTGCCAACTGCGATCTCTCCTACGGCCGGCGGCAGTCTTCGATTGGGCCGATCGTGGAGCGTGCAGGGTGGCTTCGGGCAATACGTTCAATACCCGGAACTCTCGGCGCTGACATCGGCGGCCGGCGGCTCGTGGCTGCTGGCTGAACGGAGCACGCAGTATTCCCTTGGCGTCGAGCGGCGCAGTCGGGCTGTCGGCACGCATCCGGGTCGAGGGCTACCAGCGGATCGAGCGCGACAGGATTGCGCGGCCTGGCCTGGATGGACGAATCGTGAATGGCAGCATTGTGATGCCGCAGTTTGCGCCGCCCTACTACAACTCCGTTCGCGCCTACGCGCGGGGAATGAACGCCGTTGTACAGTTGCGATCGGCCAGCCGTCTCTCCGGTTGGCTCTCGTACGGCTATGGCGTGGCGCGCGCCCGCGACGGCGTCCTCGGCGTGCACTACTGGAGCGACGATGATCAACGCCATACCGCGGGCGCTGTCCTGAGCTACCGGCTGCGTCCTGGGAGCATGATCAGCGGACGATGGGCGTATGGGAGCGGCCAGCCAATCCCTGGCTTCTACCGTCAGGATGCCAGCGGCGTCTACTTTCTCTCGGTCTCGCGCAACGATCTACGCCTCCCTTCCTACCAGCGCACCGACGTGCGCTGGAGTCAAAGCTGGATCCGGGACCGCTGGAAGTTCACGCTGTACGCCGAGGTCGTCAATGTGGCCAACCATGAGAATCTGCGGCTGGCCAGTGTCGGCTCAATCGATCCCCGCACAGGGCGCGTCAACCTGGCGCTTGAGCGCGTATTCCCCATCATTCCCGCCGCGGGCATTGCGTTCGAGTTTTAGTTGGCTATCCTTGTTCCCATGGCGGAAGTTCTACTCGGTCTCGGATTGCTGGTGTTCATTTCCCTGCTGTTCACTGCATTCTTCAAGAAAACGCTGATTCCCGACGTGCTTCTGCTCATGCTGCTTGGGATTATCCTGGGGCCCTATGTATTGGGGTGGGTTGCGCCGAAGGACTTCGGCAAGATCGGCAGTGTCATAAGCACCATCGCGCTGGTGATCATCCTGTTCGAGAGCGGCACTACGCTCGACTTCGATGTCCTGAAAAGAGTGCTCCGCGCGACGTCCATGCTCGCAGGTCTCACATTCGTCATCACCGTCGCCGTGTTCATCGCCGTCGGCAAGTATGCGCTGGGCCTGGACTGGCACGGTGCGGTTTTGCTGGGCATGATTCTATCCAGCATTTCGCCGGCGGTCGTGATTCCAATTGGCAAGTCGATAGGGCTGCTGGAGCCCACGATGACCATCACGATCCTCGAGGCGGGTCTTACAGACGTACTGTCAATCGTGCTCTTCTTTGGCCTCCTCGGCGATCCCACCGCAGTTGTGCCAGGCAAACTGGTCGGGCAGATCCTCTCGGCATTTGTTTTCGCCTGTTTCATCGGCGTGGCGGGCGGCTTGGCCTGGCTGTTCGTCCTGAACCACGTGAGGCAGATCAAGAACACGGCGTTTGCGGTCTTTGCGTGGATCTTCGTCGTTTACGGAGTGACCGATATGCTTGGATTCAGCGGAGCGATCGCAGCCATGGCCTTCGGGGCGGCCCTGACAAATCATGAGAGACTTCCTTTGCACAACCTGAGGATTTTTCATAAACGGGAGTTGGGCAAGATCGAAGACTCGGACACTGACTTTTATCACGAAGTCATATTCCTGTTGAAGACCATCTTCTTCGTCTACCTTGGTCTCTCCATCAAATTCACTGCGCCCCACCTGCTGGGTTGGGCTGCGCTGGCAGTTGCCGTCATCTACATCTTCCGGACAGTCCTGGTGCGCTTTGTCATGAAGTCTTCGAGCCCCGGCTGGCAGGAGAGCTACGCGCAATCGGTCATGGCCCCCAAGGGACTCGCTGCCGCGGTTCTGGCCGCAGTGCCGATGGAGATGGGTATCCCTGGGGCAGAGACGATTCGCGACTTCGCCTACTTCGGCGTGCTGGTGAGTATTGTTGCCACCGCTTGTCTGATCCCGCTGCAAAGGCAGGCGGCCATCGGCCGTGGCATTCAGAAGCTCTTCGGCTTGCCGTCTGACGCCAGGACCATGGTGGCCAGTCCAGCTTCGATAGACTAGCGGCGAAATGCCACGCTCTCAATTTCTCTTTCTTTTGACACTCCCTGCCTGCCTTATGCTGAACGCCCAGACCACCCAGGTTCCCGATCAAAACCCTTTCTTTCGACAATGGACAGGCCCATTCGGCATGCCGCCTTTCGGGGAGATCAGGAATGAACACTTCCTGCCGGCGCTGCAACGCGGCATCGAAGAACAGCGCAAGGAGGTGCTGGCGATCGCCGCCGACTCGGGCAAGCCGGCCTTCGCAAATACCATCGAGGCGCTGGACAACAGCGGAGACCTGCTCGAAAAAGTCCAGGGCGTCTTCAGTAACCTCGCCGGAGCTGAGACGAACGAGACGATTGAAGCAGTTTCGCGGCAGGTGGCGCCCATGCTGGCGGCGCTGCGCGACGACAGGTTTATGAATCCGCAGTTGTTCGCGCGGGTGAAGGCGATATGGGAGAAGCGCGAGGAATCAGGGCTGACTGCCGAACAGAAGCGGCTTGTCGACGAGACATACAGATCCTTCGTGCGCGGCGGCGCGAACCTCGACGACACTGGAAAGGCCCGGCTGCGCTCGATCAACTCCGAACTCTCCACGCTGTCAGTGCGGTTCAGCCAGAACCTGCTCAAGGAGACTAACGCCTACAGACTGGTGATCGATAAGAAGGAAGATCTCGCCGGGCTGCCCGATGGCGTTGTGGCTGCTTCCGCCGAGGCTGCCAAGCGCGCGGGTCTTGCCGGCAAGTGGGTCTTTACGCTGCACGCGCCCAGCATCTGGCCGTTCCTCACCTACGCAGACAACCGCGAACTGCGCCGCCAGATCCTGACTGCCTACACGCGGCGCTGCGACAACGGAAACGAGTTCGACAACAAACAGCTCCTCTATCGCATCGCCTCGCTACGTGCCGAGAAGGCCAGACTGTTGGGTTACGAAACGTTCGCCCACCTGACGCTCGAAGAACGCATGGCCAAAGAGCCGGGCAAAGTCTACGGGCTATTGAACCAGCTTTGGACGCCTGCTCTTGGAGTCGCGCTCAAGGAGCAGCAGGCGCTGCAGCAGATGGTCGACGCCTCAGGCGGCAAGTTCAAAATGGAGGCCTGGGACTGGCGCTACTACGCCGAGAAAGTGAAAACTGCCCGCTATGCATTCAACCAGGACGAGGTGCGGCAATACCTGCCGCTGGACAACGTGCTTCAGGGCGCGTTCTCGGTGGCGGGGAAGTTGTACGGACTGAAGATCACCGAGCGCACTGACCTGCCCAAGTACCACGCGGAAGTCCGGACCTTCGTCGTCGCGGACGGAGACGGATCTCATCTCGGCGTCTTCCTGATCGATTACCATTCCCGGCCTGGCAAGCGTGTGGGCGCCTGGTCCAGCCGCTATCGAGGGCAGCGCTTCAAGGACGGCAAAAACATCCGGCCCATCGTCGTGAACGTCTGCAATTTCAGCCGCCCGGCCGCGGGCAAGCCTGCGCTGCTGGACATGGAAGAAGTGGAGACGCTGTTTCATGAATTCGGTCATGGACTTCACTCGCTCCTGGCCGAAGTCAAGTTCCAGGGGTTGGCGCGAACTCCGATGGACTTCGTCGAGTTGCCGTCGCAGATCATGGAGAACTGGGCGACGGAGCCGGCCGTGCTGACGACCTTCGCGAAGCACTACTCAACCGGAGCGCCGATACCCGCCGAACTCGTGGCCAAGATGAAGAGCGCCGAGAAGTTCAATCAGGGGTTTGCCACAGTTGAATATCTGGCTGCATCGTTGCTGGACATGGAGTGGCACACCATCACCAGCGAACCGAAGACAGACGCCGCCGGGTTCGAGAAGGCGGCGCTCAATAAGTTTGGCCTGATGCCCGAGATCTTCCCGCGTTACCGCAGCCCCTACTTTCAGCACATCTTTGCCAGCGGCTACGCAGCGGGCTACTACAGCTACATCTGGAGCGAGGTGCTGGACTCGGACGCCTTCCAGGCCTTCAAGGAAAAAGGCCTGTTTGATCCAGGATTGGCGCGCGCCTTCCGCACCAAGATACTGGAACGCGGCGGGAGCGAGGATGCGATGGAGATGTATAAGAGCTTCCGCGGCAGGGAGCCGTCGGTCGCCCCGCTGATCGAGAAGCGCGGTTTGAACAACTGAATCGGGCGGGCTATCGCCTGGCGCTGGGCTTGTCGTCCGCCTTGAGATCGCCGAAGGCGTATTGAATGCCGGCCAGGATGTGCTCGAGGACTTTGGGGTTCCAGAAGATTTCGCTGCCGTGCCCCAACCCGCAGTAGAAGACGCGGCCCTTGCCATAGGCCTGGACCCAACTGACAGGGAAGTCCATGTCGGCCTTTCGAGCGGGGAGGAGCCGGCGGTTGGGGGCCAGCGGAGTTTTCTCGACATCGATGCTCAGCAGGATCCTCAGGCGATCGCGAAACGAGGGTTCCTGCAGTTGAAAGGCCTGGTCGGCGATCTTGAATTCGCTGCCGCGGAACATGGCGGTCAAGGGGCTGTCGGGGTCGTCTGCTTTCAGGGTCATGACTTCGCCGTTCCAGGGGTGTCCGCCGTTTTCAGTGCCTCCGAGCATCTGGCCGAAGGCCGGCCACTGGTCGTACTTGGGATACTGCACGAACGTGGCGATAGCGTCATGTATGCCGACAAAGCCCTTTCCGGAGGCGACGAAGCTGAGCAGAGACTTGCGGAGTTCCTCGTCTTCGAAAAGAACGCCAACGCTGTTGGCGAAACAAATGGCGTCGAACTGGCGGATGGCGTTGGGGCGAAACATCTCGATGTCGTTGTTGAAAACGGCCTCGTAAGCGCCGGTACGCTTGCCCATCTGCTCGATGGCGTAGTTCATGATCGGAATGGTCGCGGCGGAACTGCTGCGCCAGGGCTGGCCATCGCGCATGGTGAGGTTTGTGACGAGGATGCGGCGCGGCTTCCGGGGCTTGGCCGATGCTTTGCCTGGGATGGCGGCGTCGGCTTGCTGCTTCTGCTCGGCGCTCGGCTCCTGAGCGGGAAGCACGGACGTCAACAGCAAAGCGAACAGCGGGGTGAGGAGTTTCATCCAGCTTACTTCTTCTTCGCCACGAACTCGACGCTGGATGGCCCCATGTCGCCACCCTTCCGCTCCCGCTTGAACTTGATCTCGCTGCCTGCCACCTTGCCAGTGAAGACCAGAGTCATCTTGTTGTCGTTGAACTCAATGTTCACGTTGAACGCAATGTCGTCGCCACTCACCTTCCCATCGCTGATCTCCCGCGCCCCATACTGGTTTTCCATCGTACCCGTGAGCTTTTCGGCCGATGCCTTGAAGTTGAACGTCGTCTCCATGGTGTTGCCGTCCCGGCCGGGAACCTGCGCAATCCACTGTCCGGTTACGTCCGCGGCCTGCAGGCAGAGCGCCCCTGAGACCGACATCATTGCAAGAAGAAACACGATGCGTCGCATGGCAGTCATCATATACACATACCGCCTGTCGCCGCCATGCCTGCGCTCCTGGCCTCAGCCCTGATCCGGCCCGCTCGCTAGCGGCACCAAACCGCGCTGAATTGCGAAGCGCACCAGATCACCAATGCTGCGCAGTTGCAGCTTCTTCATGATTCTGCTGCGATGCGCGTCTACCGTATAGACGCTGATCTTCAGTTCCGAGGCAATATCCTTCGACGTCTTGCCTTCCGCCAGCATCTGCAGCAATTGGCGCTCGCGCGGCGTAATCAGATCGAGCGGATCCCCGACGTGCTTCTGGTAATCCGCGAGCACCGTCGCCGACACCTGCGGGCTGAGGAAGCCTTCGCCGCGCGCAACGGCACGCACCGCGGTGACAAGCTCGCCGTCGATTGCATCCTTCAACAGATAGCCTTTCGCGCCGGCTCTCAACGTCTCGCGGACATAAGGCGCATCTTTGTGCATGGAGAGGACGAGCACACCGCACTCGGGACATTCCTGCCGGATCAAACGTGTCGCTTCAACTCCGTTCAGCTCCGGCATGGCAATATCGATCACCACGACGTCGGGCTTCAGCCTATGCGAAAGCGCCAGCGCCTCGCGTCCATTCGCCGCTTCTCCGACCACTTCCAGGTCAGGGTGCTGAGCGAGAATCAGCCGGAAGCCCTGACGCACAACGGCGTGATCATCCGCCAACAAGATTCGGATGGGCCTCCGCCCGTTGGACAGATTCATCCAGTTTCACCTCCGCAAGCACGGTCACACCACGCGAATCGGACCGCACTTCCAGTTTGCCTCCAGAAACTCTCATGCGCTCGCGCATGCCTGCAAGACCGAGACCTCCAGGTCCCTCCTTCGGCTTGGAAATGACGCCGCCGCCGTCATCGACGATAGTCAATCGCAGCACTCCATTGCGTTCCGCCAATGCCAACTCCACCTGCGTGGCCTTCGAGTGTTTGGCGATATTGGTCAGCGCTTCCTGTCCGATGCGAAACAGATGCGTTTCGATTTCGCCCGAGAGCCGGCCGTTGAAATCGAGGCTCGAGACGACATTGATGCCTGTGCGCTGAGAAAACGATTCCGCCAGCCATTGCAGGCTGGTCGTCAATCCGAAATCATCAAGCGTGCTCGGCCGCAGCAATTGCGAGAACTCGCGGACGTTCGACATCAGGTCCTTCACGAGCAGGCTGCAGTCCTCGATGTCGCGACGCTACTTCAGGAGACTCGGCGGGCACCGCCGCGAGATTCGCCTCGATCGCCGTCAGCGACTGACCGAACTCGTCATGCAACTCCCGGGAGAAGCGGTGCAGCATCTGTTCCTGCGTGTCGAGGACATGCCCCGAGAGCCGAGACAGTTCGCGAGCCTGCCATTCAGCGCGCCGGAACATTCGAACCGCAACGCCGATTGTAGAGGCAGCGCAGATTACTGCCAGCAGAAGTCCGATGACGAGCAGCGCCAAGCTCCGCGTGAGCTGCGCGCGATGCTCCGAGGACCCGCGGCCTTCGTGCTCGATCATGGTCGCGTAATTGGCCGACACGAGCTGCGCGATGGCATTCACCAGACCCTCATGCGCACGATACAAGCTCGGCGGAATCTCACCGGACCTGGAGGCCAGGGAGAGTCTCACCTCCGCGATATATTGCTCGACCGCAACCTTCGCATCTGCCCAACGCGCCGAAGTGGCCTCGTTGCGCGCGGCCTCCAGCGTTTGATGCACATCCATTTCGATTGCGCCGAGACGCGCCAGCAACGAGCGGCGATCAACCGGCCTCGGGCCGGCAATCAGCGCGTAGAACAACCCGCTAAGTCCGGCTTTCTCGCCCTGAATGTCGTCGATCAACTGTGTGCTGAAGCGATGCTGTGCGAGCAGGCGCTCGCTCTGCATCTCGACAGCATCAACAGCCTGTACGCTCAGCCAGGCCGAGCCGAGCAACAGCATTATTGTCACGGCGAAACCGGCGGCGAGCACCCACAGCACGCGGCGTTGAGCAGTCATGGCTATCCGTTCACGATTATAGGGGTCCGCGAGCAAAGGCTTCGACTACAGAAGACCAGTACGAATGGCATGCGAACAAGCACTAGGCCGTAACGCGGATCTGCTATACCCCGGTACGGAATACCTGTAGTCACTAGCTCTCAATCGATTGTCGCGGGACTCTGATCGTGGGTGCAGAAGGCCCGACTTCCCATCCGTCGACGGTCGGCCCGGATTCGATTCAGCACTTATGCAGCCCAATACTTCAGTTAAGCAGGGAACCTTTTCACAGGATCTCCTCGCGTCGTTCGTCGTGTTTCTGGTGGCCCTGCCCTTGTGCATGGGCATCGCGATCGCATCGGGGGCGCCTCCCGCGTCGGGACTGATCGCCGGGATCATCGGCGGGATCATCGTCGGCTCGTTTTCGGGATGTCCGCTGCAGGTAAGCGGCCCAGCGGCCGGCTTGGCGGTGATTGTCTACGAGCTGATTCAGAAGCATGGCTTCGAGATGCTCGGGCCGATCATTGTCGCGGCGGGCATCATGCAGATCGTCGCGGGAGTGTTCAAAGTAGGCCAGTTTTTTCGCGCGATCGCACCAGCGGTAGTGTACGGCATGCTCGCAGGCATTGGCGTGCTGATCTTCGGGGCGCAGTTCCACGTGATGATGGATGATGCGCCGCGCGAGAACGGCATTCGCAACCTGCTGGCAATCCCGGAAGCAATCTACAAGGGAATTCTGCCGGTGGACGGCAGCGTGCACCATGTGGCCGCGCTGGTAGGCATCGTGACAATCGCCGCGCTATTGCTTTGGACCAAATTCGCGCCGCTAAAGATCAAGTGGATTCCCGGCGCGCTTGTCGGCGTGTTGGCGGGGACCGGGCTGGCGAAAGCTCTCGGTACACCCATTTCCTACGTCAACATTCCGGAGAACCTGTTCAGCGGCATCCAACTTCCGACGCTCGAAATGTTCGGACGCATGGGCGAATGGCAGCTTCTCCTCGCGGCGGCGACTTTGGCCTTTGTGGCGAGCGCGGAGACACTACTCTCCGCGACAGCCGTCGACCAGATGCATGACGGACCGCGCACGAACTACGATCGTGAACTGCTCTCTCAAGGTGTGGGTAACGCACTCTGCGGGCTCGTCGGCGGGTTGCCAATGACGGGGGTGATCGTCCGCAGCGCGACGAACGTTGCGGCTGGCGCGAAGACGCGTAAGTCCGCGATCCTCCACGGTGTGTGGCTGTTGGTGCTGGTTGCAGCCGCTCCGGGCATCCTGCGAATGGTCCCGACTGCCAGCCTCGCCGCGGTGCTCGTTTACACCGGTTACAAGCTGGTGAACCCGGCCAATGTCCGGCGTCTTGTCAGTTACGGCGGCATGCCCGTCGCGATCTACGCGATCACAGTCGTGACGATCGTCTCCACGGACCTGCTGACCGGCATCATCGCAGGCCTCGCGGTTTCGCTGGCGAGCATGATCTATTCGCTTTCGCACATGTCAGTGAGAGTGAACCACAATAGAGCGCGGAGCCGATTTGATGTTCACCTGCATGGCGCCGCCACCTTCATCCGTATGCCGAAGCTGATGGACGCGCTCGACCAATTGCCGCCCGACGCAGACGTGCATGTGCACATCAGAGGGCTGGGCTACATTGACCACGCGTGCATGGAAGCCATTTCCATCTGGGAGAAGCAACGGGCTGAACGGCCGGGGAAGACTGTCGTCGGGTGGGACGAATTGATGGCGAAATATCGAACGAACGGAGTCGGCGCGCGCGATCAACAGGATAAGGAGATGGCGCTCGAGGCCGCCAGCAATCGCGCATGAGCTTCCACAAGATACTTTGTCCCAGTCGACTTTTCCGGGGCCTCAGCCGTCGCTGCGCGCTACGCCTCAGAGATGGCATGCCAGAACAGGGCTGAGCTGACCCTATTGCACGTGGCTCCCGAGGTCGACTTCGAGTTCGCTATGGCCGGGCCGAATCAGGAGCGCCTGGCGGAATTCACAGAGCATCGCAGTCAGGCTGTCCGGCAAGCCCTGGATTCGTTTCCTGGCGAGCCGGCGCTCGGGGTGGCCGCGAAGCGTGAAGTGCAGCAGGGAGAGGCCGCGACCCAGATCGTGCGCACGGCGAAAGCGGACGGCTACGATCTGATCGTCATGCCCACGCATGGAGCCGGGGCGATCCGGAGATGGCTGCTGATGGGCTCGGTCACAACCAAGGTGCTGCATACGGCGGAGTGCCCCGTCATCGCGGCAACGAACTTCGCGGAGCGGCCAACAAGATTCCGCCGCATCCTGTGCGCGGTGGATCTCGGACCGGCAAGCCGTCGCGTCCTATGCACGGGCGCCAGACTGGCGCGACAGATGGACGCATCCCTGGCTGTGGTACACGCAGCGCAGACGCTGGGAGCTGACGCGCAGGACTTCGCGGACCAGGGGTGGCGCGTCGCGCTGAAGAGGCGCGTTCACCTCACAATCGACGAGATGCAGCGGGAAACCACCGCCGCGGGTGAGATCGTGATTGAAGCTGGCGAGCCACACGGCGTTGTGCCGGATGTCGCGGAGCGGATCGGCGCCGACCTGATCATAATCGGCCGCGGAGTGCACACCGGCGTGCTCGGACGTCTGCGCGCGCACGCCTACGAAATCATTCGGAATGCGCCATGTCCAGTATTGAGTATCTGAGCCCAGCGAAGGCGACCCGCGAATGCGCGATCCGGCGCCTGCTCTTGGTGCACACCGGCGAAGAGCCGGAAGTCGACCTTCTGGACTATGCCGCGCTGCTCTCCGCGGAAGAAACCACGATCGCGGCGTATCCGTTCGATGGTGTTCTGCGCTCGATGTCGGCGACCGCGCGTACGCGCTTCGAAGTGCATGGCGCCTCTGCGCCGATCCTGCGCGCATTGCCCGAGTTGGATCTGGATTGGGTATTCAATGTCGCCAGGGACGCAGACTTGCTGGTGATGCGGCGGGCCGGCGCATTAGGCGCCAGCCACACGCTCGTCCGCCGGATACTCTCCGAATCGCCGTGCTCAGTGTGTCTCGCGCCGAAGCGCCCTCCGACTCGAATCGAACGCGTGCTGGTAGGCATCAAGTTGGACGAGACGAGTCGCGCTGTGCTCGAACGGGCGGCATCGCTGTGCCGCGGATTGGGCGCCGACGAATTGATCGTTGCGCACTGCTGCTCGCCGGACGTCTATCTCGACCTGGACGAGGCTCAAATGGAGCAGTTTCGATCGGAGCGAACGCTGGAGTTGTACCGCTTCCTGGCGCGTTGCTCGCTGCGGGGGATCTCCTGCACGCCCGTGATCGAGGAAGGGACGGAACCGCATCGCGCCCTGGCTCGTGTGGCGCGACAGCGATCAGCCGACTTGATCGTAGCGGGACGTCGCAACGGGGTCGCGCCCCGAACGGCGGCCGGCCTGGTACGCGAGTGCACTGCACCGGTGGTGCAGGTGCTGCTGCCGGCACCGCCGGACAGCCTTCGCGCCAGACTCCGGCGAATCTTTTCGAACCCCGAGCCGAAGTTCGGCTGATGGCACGGCGCATCGGTGGCGCACCGTCCGATCTGCAAGTTGTTGATGGGATTGGTGGGCCCTGTAGGACTTGAACCTACAACCAACGGATTATGAGTCTGACCAAGCCCCGTCTACCGCGTTTTATGACGTGCATTTTCAGTGGCTCCCGTATGCAGATTCGTCCACTGAGAGCATCGGGATCCATGAAAGCAAATCCTGTTGGCTGTCAGGGTGGCTGTCAAATTGAGCGCTGCAGGCATGGCCGCAACCCAAGAGGGCATCGAGGGTCGCCGAACGTGAACAACCTGCAGCGGGACTGCAGGCGAATCATCGAGAAGGCGGGACTGGAGTACATCACCTTCAAGTTGCTTCGGAGCACCGCCGCGAGTCATTTGAAAGAGCAAGCCTGACGGACGAAGAGATCCGCATGATTGCTTGGCCCCACTCGTCACGCCTACTTGCACCAAACTCCCGACTGTAAGCGGCGAGTTAGTGAAGTACAAAGCAAGGTCTTTCGGGCACTCTCAGGCGTCCTTCACCACCAGCGAAACCCGGTGAATGGCGTTGAACCCCGTGCGCAGCAGCGGCCGCGGCAGGGGCTGCGCGATGCCATTGCCATCGATGGTGCGGCAGCAGAGGTCGTACACGCCAGGGGCCAGCCCGCCGTGCAGGACGGCCCAGTGTACGATCGTGAAACGCATCGGCCATGCCAGTGGGGCGCCGGTGGACCCGCCGAAACCTGCCGTCCCCGCAGGCACTTTCGCGAGCTCGCCGCCCCACTCAGCGGGCGGCGGCAGCATCGCAGCATCTCTCCACTCGGCCCCCGCCCAGTAGGGTTCGGCATCCGGTTCCGTCCGGCCCTGCGGTTGCACGCAGTACTGCACCCGCTGGATGCCGGAGACGCCCACCTGCGCCATGCCTGTAATGGCGAATGGCTTTCCAGCCGCCGCCCCGGCGGGCGCATGAATGAAACGCGCGCGGGTTTTCATGGCGCTTTCCGCGTCGTTATTGAAGTCGGCGGCGTCGGTATCGTTGGCCCTGTAATCGTTGGTCAGCAGCACCCGCTGCACCCACTTGATCGACTTACTCCCGTATGTGCCCGGAACGATCACCCGCACAGGTCCGCCGTGCGTCGCGGGGATGAACTGCCCGTTCATCCTGTAAGCGAGAATTGCGGGCAGCTCGCCGGGCGGGGTTTCGAGTACCTGCCCGAGCGGCAGAGAGGCCTGAAAAGGCGGCTTGCCGGGTGCGTGATAGCTCTGGTAATAAACTCGCCGGACCTGCTCCTGCGGCCGCGCCATCCACACCACCTCGCGCAGTGGGACGCCTTCCCAGTGGGCTACGTGGAACGGGTCCGCGCCGTTGGTGCAGACGCCCGTGTGGACGAACCGCACGACATGCTCCCCGGCAAGGCGCATCAGCCCATTCCAGTCGAGCGCGTTGCCCAGCGCGCGAGAGAGTGGTTGCCCCACCTTGCTGCCTCCGTCGGGGTCCGGCACCACTTCGAGAGACCACGTCTCCCTGGTGAGCCCGGCCTCGCTCAGCTTTTCCGGCAGCAGTTTCGCCACGCCCGCTTTGCCTTTGTCCAGGATGTAGGCGCGCTCAATCGGCGTCAGGTACTCCAGCCGCCCGATGGCCTCGCGAAGCACCGGGTCCGCGGCTGCATCCGCCGCCGGCAGGCCGGCCCCCCAGGCGGCCGCACCTGCGGCGCCAAGTCCGAAGCAATACCGCCGCGTCAGCTCGCGGTGTTCCGTGGCGAGGCGGGCGAGAGTTCTCATGCAGACCTCCTGGATGAGCATAACCCGCCGCACCGGCCAGCTCAACAGGCGCGTCGTTCAGGCTGCCGGCGCCACCTCCAGAACGTCCAGGCGCAAGGAGTGGGCCCGGCAGTCACCGGCGCCCAGGCAGGCAAGGTTCGCCAGGCGAGAGGCCCATACGGCTACTCGTTTCGTCGGCGAAGTGACTACGGCGCCGAGCAGTCGTTTCACTTCCCGCCGCTTTCAGAGGCTAATCCCACGAAGGACTTCTCCTTGGTCTTGGGCGGACCCATGTATCAGTTTCTCTTAGGCGTGGGATTGGTGAGACCGTCATTTGACCGGGTGGGCGCGCCGTTCGCCAGCAAGATCACAAGATCAATGGTCTTCCGTCATACCAGCCGCTCCAGGCTGAGCCCACATTCCTTCGCGATATCGGTCAACTTCTCCAGTGCGTCGCCGAAAGCGAACTGTTCGGTATCGGTCCGAATGGCGTCGAGGCGTTCCCGATCGACCGTTCCGGACAAAGCTTCTTCCACAGGCTGAACGGCGTCGATGGCGTCGCCGTCGTTGTCCTCGAGCAGCGACTTGAGCCGTGCCACCGCCGCGCCAGCAACCTCGGGATCAAAGGTGGTCTTCCGAGTCTCGGCGGGCGCCGCCTCGCCGAGACCGGTCCGGATTGCATGAACCTGCGGGACCAGAATCGCTTCCAACTGCTCAAGCAGCGTGGGCAAGGCAGCGTCACCTGAACGAACTGCCGCCTCAACTTGCGCTGCAGCGGATTGCACTTTTCCAATCCCGATATTGCCAGCAACCCCCTTCAGGGTGTGGGCGAGGCGCTCGGCCAAGGCACGGTCCCCGGCACGAATCGCCTCGCGCGATCGGGGAATCGCATCGGCCTGTTTTGCGGCGAACTGCTCCAGCAGGTTCCGATAGAGACGCTTGTTGCCGGCAACGCGCTTGAGGCTCCCTGCAATATCGATGCCTTCAATTTCGGGCACCTCCGTCTCGCTTGCAGGAGCAGTCGCCGGCGCAGCGGGCTGTGCGGCCGTGTCCCTTGGTTTGGCCCAGCGCGACAGCGTGGCAAAGAGCTGGTCCGGATCAATTGGCTTGCTGATGTGATCGTTCATGCCCGCCGCAAGGCAACGCTCGCGCTCCTCGACAAGTGCGTGGGCGGTCATCGCGAGAATCGGAAGGTGATTGAAGCGTTGGTCCGCGCGCACCAGCCGGGTCGCCGTAAAACCATCCATCTCGGGCATCTGCAGATCCATTAGCACAACGTCGAAGTTGGGCGGCTGGGGACCTTCCTGCAGCAGTTTCACAGCGATCCCGCCATGATTCGCGACGGTGACAATCGCTCCGGCGCTTTCCAGCAGTTCAGTAGCCACCTGCTGGTTCATCTCATTGTCTTCTGCCAGCAAAATGCGGATCCCCCGCGCGTTGTATTCGGCGGCCTCCCGCTTTCGACCTCGCGAACTGTCTGTTCCGCGACGAGCCACGCTGAACAGGTTCATCAGCGTGTCGCAGAGTACGGACGCGTTGACCGGCTTAGGCACGTACTCGTCAATGCCAATCTGCTCGGCCTGAGCACGGATCTCTTCGCGCCCGAATGCCGTCACGAGGATGATCCTTGGGATGTGACTGAACCGGCCATCCCGCTTGATGATTTTGCTGGCCTGAAGACCATCCATGCCCGGCATTTGCCAATCCATGAGGACAAGCTGATACGGGTCCCGCTCGTCGTTGGCAGCCAGCGTCTTGAGAGCCTCTTCGCCGGAGGACGCGGCATCGGCCCGCAGCGCGAACCCACGCAAGGCGTCGCACAGGATCTCGCGGGCCTGTGCGTTGTCGTCCACCACCAACGCGCGGATGCCTGCCATGTCCGGAAGGAACTCCCTGCGCTGGGATTCCTCCTCCCCGATGCCGAGCCACACCGTGAAGTGGAACCTGCTGCCCACTCCGGCCTCGCTCTCCACCCAGATCTTGCCGCCCATCATCTCCACCAGTCGCTTGCTGATTGAGAGCCCCAGGCCGGTTCCGCCGAACTTGCGAGTCGTTGACGCGTCCGCCTGACTAAATGCCTGGAACATGCGCGCCGACTGTTCCGGAGTCATGCCGATTCCTGTGTCCACGACTGAAAACTTCAGATTCACACGGCCAGGAACTTCATCCTCTTTACTGACGCTTACGATTACTTCACCGCGCTCGGTGAACTTCACAGCATTGTTCACCAGGTTGATGAGGATCTGCCCCAGGCGCAGGGGGTCGCCGATGAGGCTCGGAGGAATGTCCGAATGAGCGGAGATGAGAAATTCGAGGCCCTTCTCCTGCGCCTTCTGGCCGACAACGGTAGTCAGGCTCTCCAGCGCGTCCTCAAGCCGGAATCCAGCGTTCTCGATGTCGAGCTTGCCGGCCTCGATCTTGGAGAAGTCCAGGATGTCGTTGATAATGCCGAGGAGCGCCCCGGCCGCAGAGCGTACTTTTACGAGGTAGTCCCGCTGCTTGGGATTGAGATCGGTTTTCAGGGCCAGATGGGTCATGCCGATGATGGCATTCATCGGCGTGCGGATCTCGTGACTCATGTTAGCCAGGAAAACGCTCTTGGCTTTCGTGGCCTCTTCGGCCTCATTCTTCGCATGTTCAGCCTGGTTTCTCGCCTCGACGACCTCAGCCGTGCGTTGATCAACGAGCTTCTCGAGCTTCCGCTCGCGCTCCTGCAGCGTCCGAACGCGAAGCTTGTACGCGCCGAAAAGCAGGCTGCCGAACAGGAGGACGGCCGCGGCCTGACTCCACCGCGTCATCCACCACGGGGGTGCGATCGCGAGCGCCAACGAAGCGCCATTTTCGGTCCAGGTTCTGCCGTCGGTGGAGGCCTGGACACGGAAACGATACGTACGCGGACGCAGGTCGGTATAACGGGCGAAGCGGTGGCGGCTATCCACCATCGTCCACTGATGTTCGAGACCTTCCAGTCGAAAACGGAAACGGATCCTGGCCGGGCTGTTGTAATTCAGCGCGGCGAATTCCAGCGAAAAGCCGTTGTCCCGAAAAGAGAGGTTCAATCGGTCGATGTCCGGAAGCGCTTTGGGCAGAACTGATCCGGGACCTGGCCGGACAACGCGCCCATTCAATTGCAGTTGCGTCAGCACCACTGGTGAGGACAACTGATTGGAGGTGGGAATCCGTTGCGGATCGAATGCGTTGAACCCGTGCAGTCCCCCGAAGTAAAGAGTTCCTGATGAATCTGCGAAGCAAGCTTTTCTGTTGAATTGCTCGCTCTGCAAACCATCGCTCTCGTGATAGTTGGTGAAAACATTTTGTCGCGGATCGAATTTCGAGATGCCGTTATTCGTGCTCAACCAGAGATTGCCCGCGCGATCCGGCAGAATGCACTGGACGACGTTGTCCGGCAAACCGTCCTGCGTCGTATAGTAAACGTACTTTTCAGTTCTGGGATCGAACCTGAGAAGCCCCGATTCCGCGGCAAGCCATAGAAAGCCCTCGGAGTCCTCGTGCACGAAGTTGATCTGCAATCGCGCATACGTCTTCGTCGCGCCCGGGACGGGAAGGCGAATGGTCTGAACTTCACCCGACGGAGCTGTTCTTAAAACCGTGCCGGCCTCAGAAAACCTCCATAGATTGCCGGCGCGATCCTCGAAGATGGTCAGGCCTCCGATCCGCGCAAGGTCGCTGACCGCGCCTGTCCGCTTGTCGAGCGCCGCGCTCGCGTTCGAGACTGAGAACCAGAGGCGTCCCAAGCGGTCCTCGAGAAGGGTGTAAGTAGGCAGAACGGCCTCATTGCGATCGATTGGCCCACGGCTGAAATGCGTGAAGGAGCCAGTCTGCCGGTGGAGCCGGTTGATACCGACCCTGGTCCCGACCCAAAGATCTCCGGCCCGGTCTTCGAGGAGGGACAGGACCCGATCATCATCCAGAGCCCCGGCGCCGCGCGTGTTCGGACGGAATTGCATGAAAGTTCCGGCCGCGGGGTCGAACCGGTTCAACCCCCCGCTGTACATCCCGATCCACAACAGCCCCGTGCGGTCGCGCAATATGGCTCGAATATTGTTATCGGCCAGGCTGTTCGGGTCACCCGGGTTCTGGCGCCAAGGACCAAAGCGTAGAATCTCAGGCGAGAAGCGGTTAACTCCTCCGCCCTTGGTGCCGATCCAAACACCGCCGTCGCGATCGGCAGCCATCGATAGAACTTCGTCGGCGCTGAGGCTGTACCGGTCCGCGGGATTGTGGCGGAGTGTCTCGTGCCTTCCGGTGGCAGGATCGAATATCTGCAAGCCCTGCGCCTTGGCTAGCCAAATCAGGCCGTCAGGGCCGGCTAGAACGTCATTGTTATTCCAAATGAACGCCTGGCTGTTGCCCCCAACGAGGCTCCCGGCGACGGGAGGCGCCCAGCGCCTGGAAAATGCCCCCGTACCAGAATCAAAGAAATTGTTCCCCGTTTCGGAGGTTGCCAACCAAAGGTTTCCCGCGTCGTCGTCCGCTATGCCGCGGACTCTCCACAATGACCGGGGCGTTCCGGCCGGCACGTAATGCTTCGCCGTTCCCGTGGCAGCATCGAATCTGATCAGGCTAGTGGACGCGGCAATCCAGATCACACCCTTGCGATCCCCGTGAATAGCAGTGACCGAGTTGTCTCCGTTCTGATCGCCGCCGATGTCGACGCTCACGGAAGTTCCTGTGTCCGTGTCGAGGCGATACAGGGTTCGGCCTCTGTCCATTCCGATCCAAAGGGATCCGGACCGGTCCGCGTACACGCGAATCGGACGCGCCATTTTGCCGTCCGCCGAGGGCTTGACCGGCAGTTCGAAGTTCGTGAATGTCTCGGTCTGGGGATCGAACCGGGTAACACCGCCGGCGATAATCCAGATCCTGCCTTTACTGTCTTCCGCCAGAGCGTCGATGTAATCGGCGCGAATCGAAGCCGGATTCTTCGGGTCGTGGCGATACTGAGTGAAGGTGTAGCCGTCGTAGCGGTTCAAGCCAGCCTGTGTGCCGAACCACATGAAGCCATAGTGGTCCTGCAGGATGGCGAAAACGGTGTCCTGTGAAAGCCCATCCGCACTCGTGAGGTGGTCGAATCGGACCCGCGATTGAAGATTGCCGGAGCCCCGGAGCGCAGTAGCGAGATCGCTGCCGGCTTGAGCGGCATGTGAAGGTAAGCTCCAGATGAGTGCCGCCAAAGCCATGCACCGCGCTATTCGATTCAGTCCTGTCACCAATACCTCACTACGCGCCGACACGCCTGAAGTTTGCAGGCCTCACTCGATACTAACGCGTCACGGCCGGAACCAAAGTCAAGGCAGAAGCACGGCCAAGAGACTCACACCGGAGATGCCCGTGCCATTCGGGTTGGCGGCCGGCAGGGCTCGCCCGAGGTAGACGAGTCCTGCAAACCCATCGCCGTTACACTACTGGACTTGGACGGTCGCGCCGCGCGTGAGCCCGTTCTCAACTCCCCTTCTCTTTGTTGATGGGAAGCCAGAAATAGTTGATGATCTTGTTTTCGTGAACAGCGTGGGTAACCCGTACGATGCTCCAACCGTTACGCACATGTTCCAAACACTGCTTAAGCTGGCAAGGATAGAGCATCATCGCTTCCACAGTTTGCGCCACACCGCTGCTACGCTTTTTGCCGTACAGGGGGTCCACCCGCGGGCGATTCAGGGGGCACTTGGTTGGGAGAACATTGCGATGTTGAATCGCTACAGCCACTTCATCGAGGAGAGCCGGCGTGCTGTGGCCACCGCGATGGATTCGATTTTGAGCCCGGTGGCTGTCAGCGTGGCTGTCAATCATGCCAGCGAAAAGGTCAACTGATTCTGCAAGTTGTTGATGGGATTGGTGGGCCCTGTAGGACTTGAACCTACAACCAACGGATTATGAGTCCGCTGCACTAACCATTGTGCTAAGGGCCCTGTTGTTCTGTATCCCATTCTAGCCGGAACGATACAATTCAAGATATGGGTGACCAGTTTACGATTGCGGGCCGGGCATTCCGGTCTCGCCTGATGATCGGCACGGGCAAGTATCGGAGCTTTCAGGAGATGGTCCAGTGCCACGAAGCCTCCGGCGCGGAGGTCGTCACCGTGGCCGTGCGCCGTGTCAATCTGACTGACAAAACGAAAGAGTCGATGCTCGACCACATCGACCGCAAGAAATTCTTCATTCTTCCCAATACTGCCGCCTGCTACAACGTCGAGGACGCGGTTCGGACGGCGCGCCTGGGTCGCGAAGTGGGCCTCTCCGAGTGGGTCAAGCTGGAAGTGATCGGTGACGAGAAGACGCTGTTTCCGGACGTCTTCGGCCTCGTGGAGGCCACCCGGATTCTCGCCAAAGAGGGCTTTATCGTCCTGCCCTATACCAACGACGATCTGATCACCGCCAGGCGATTGATCGACGCGGGCGCGGCGGCGGTGATGCCGCTGGCAGCTCCGATCGGCAGCGGATTGGGGATACAGAACTATGCCGCCTTGCGTATCATGCGCGAGCAGATTACCGAAGTGCCGTTGATTGTCGACGCTGGCGTTGGAACGGCTTCTGACGCCTGCATCGCGATGGAGATGGGCTTCGACGGCATCCTCATGAATACGGCTGTTGCGGCGGCGCAGGACGCAGTGAAGATGGCCACCGCGATGAACCACGCGGTAGAGTCGGGCAGGCTCGCATTCGAATCCGGGCGCATGGAGAAGAAGCTGTACGCCTCTGCCTCGAGTCCGCTATCGGGCACGATCAGGTAGTCCGGCCCGGGCTCAAAACGTCAGGCCGACAAGGACCTCAAACTGGTTGCGCGAGCCGAGCACCGCGGCCGGGCCGGCTTGCGCGTCCTGCCACCGGGTCCAGCGGATCTCGGGCGAGATTTGAATCACGGGGATGGAGAACCGCACTCCGCCCGAGAAAGCGACGCCGTTCGATCCGGCGGATAAGCGCGGGATGTCGCCGATGTTCCGGAAGACCCACCCACCGGCGACGTAGGGGCGCGCGACGATTCCAGGGAACCTGTACTTCAGAAGCAGTGGGAAGTCCCACGCACCGGCTGTGTTGTCCAGAAGGTCGTTATAGCCGATCCTGCGGTAGAGCGCGTTGAATTCGATGCCCAGGCCGACCGGCAGGTCGACTTCGAGCATCGGGCCGAGCGTCCAGCGCGAGGGCAGGTTGGTCACCCGGCCGTCGGACTCTACGAGATCGTTCAGAGGCATGCCCCCCTTCAGCCCGAAATGCAGGTGCTGGGCGAAGGAGGGCGCTGCGAGGAGCAACAGTAGGGCCGATAGCCGCATCAGCTCACCGTCATGAGGTCCGCCGCGAGCTTTGCTTTGCGGCCTTCGAACATGGCGATGTTGGCCAGGTGCGGACCAGCCACGGCCTCCTGCGCCATGCGCACAGTGGAATTGGGCTGTTTGCGGCTCTTGATGCAAGAGAGGAAGTTCTGGATGTGAGTTTCGATCGGCACGGGTGCGGTCATCTCGATCGTGGGCGTCTTGTTCTGGTGCCATGGCTCTTTCCACACATTGACGCCAGCGTCGTCAAGGCGCATGGTGCCCTCGTCGCCCATGAAGAGAATCGACCAGCCGTTCTCGAACGCGTTGGCGTAGTCGAGCGTCCATGTGGTGAGCATATCGCCGTGGTCGAACACTGCGCTAAACACGTCGGGGTGCTCCGCTCCGGTCATCTTTGCGATGTATCCCTGGGCGACGGCCGATTTCGGAGCGCCTTTGCCGGTGAACCAAAGGATGACGTCCATCAAATGCGTGCCCTGGTCGGTCATATTGCCGCCGGCATAGTCCTTGAAGACGCGCCAGTTGCGCCAGCGCATCGGCTCGACGGGCCGGTCCTGCGAGGCGCCGAGGAAGCGCTTCCAGTGCAACTCGCCAGGGAGAGGCGAGTTGTTGAGCGGTTTTGAGACGTTCCAATGCCATTGCGCCTTTGCCATCGTGATCCGGCCCAGCGTGCCGACTTCGATGAGTTTCTTGGCCGCATGGAGGGAGGGCGCGCTGCGCCGCTGCATTCCGACCTGAACGATTCTATTGCTCGCCTCGACGGCCTTGACGACCTGGGCGCCCTCGGCGAGCGTGCGGGCGAGGGGCTTTTCGGTGTAGACATCCTTGCCGGCCTTGACCGAATCCAGAAGGTGCGGCATGTGCCAGTGGTCAGGGCCCGCGCAGACGGTGAAGTCGACGCCCTTCTGCTGGAGGAGCTCGTCGTGATTGACGTAGCGCTTAGCGTCCGGGTTAAGCTTCAACGCCTCCGCGATGTTGGGTTCATAGACGTCGCAAACGGCGACGCATTGAGCGCCAAGTTCATTGAAGTACCGGCTGAGGTAGCGTCCCCGTCCGCCGGCCCCGATCAGACCGTAAGTCAGCTTGTCCTGGGCACTGAGCTTGGTGGCGCTGGCGGCGGCGGCGGCGGCGGTAAGAAAGTCCCTTCGATTGGTCATCATGCGGGGTAGAATCCTCTGGAAAAAGTCTATCGGATTCCGGCCCGGCGCGGGTCGCGTGCTATATTGAAATTGACCCCGTTGGGACGTCGTCTAATGGTAAGACTGCAGACTCTGGATCTGCGTATCGGGGTTCGAGTCCCTGCGTCCCAGCCAATCCCGCCTGTTTCCCGCCCGTAAATTACAAACCCGCCTTCCTCGCCCAACTCCTGCAAATACGGAACGCGGCACTCGGCGACTCCAATCTCGTTCGGATGTGAAACGCCGCGACACCCCCGTCGGTCTACCAGGTGAACGCGAGACAGCACCCGCCCGCAAGGGTGCTGCCGGCCGTTCCAAATTTCAAGCGTGGAAGCAGTCTGACCTTAATCTCAACTCAGGAGCGTCTCATGGATAAACAATCTTTGAAGGGATTATTTACCGAACAGATTCGCGATATTTACGATGCCGAGAAACAGCTCGTGAAAGCGTTACCGAAACTCGCGAAAGCGGCCGAATCCGAGGAGCTTGCGGAAGCCCTCCGGAACCATCTCGAAGAGACCCGTCAGCAGGTCTCCCGCCTTGAAGAAGTATTCGGAATCCTTGGAATCGCGGCCAGGGGAAAGAGCTGCAAGGGCATGAAGGGACTGCTGGAAGAGGGCGACGAAGCGGCCCAGGAAAATGAGGGTGGGGCCAGGGACCTCGCCATTATCGCCGGGGCTCAACGGGTGGAACACTACGAAATCTCCGCCTACGGCACGGCGCGAACAATGGCAGAGCACCTGGACATGCAGCAAGCGGTTCAGCTTCTTCAGCAGACACAGGATGAAGAGGAACAAGCGGATGCCAAATTGACCGAAATCGCAGCCGGCATTTACGAATCCATGGACTACGTCACAAGAGGATGAGGATGAAGGAGAGAAGGTGATGGCACATTCTCAAAGCAATGAGAGGACGTCATCCCGAGGCGCTGGCGCGAATCGATCGTCTCAGAAAACAGCACGTTAATTCGGTCCCCCCACCCCTCCAAAAATCATTGTGAGGGGTGGGGTTTTCTTCTCTTTGAAGGGTTTGTGGGCGGCTCAGCCTGATTTTCGGTGAGTGCTGCGGCGGAGGAGAGCGAAGGCGGGCTCTGGCTCAGAGGACCGGGCGAGATCGGCGAGTTCCCGCTCAATGATCTCCCGTTCGAGATCCGCGGAGATTTCCTCACAGCCGGGTGTGGCTCGATTGTTGTCGATTCGCTCCAAAAGCTCGGCTTCCAGGGCCAACCGCTCTCTCAGGTTTTCCATGGGATCCTCTGTTCTGCCTTTCGGCGCCATCACTTATATAGACGCTCGAAGGCGGAATTCGTTCCCGAGATTACGGCGGGGCCTATTGGACGCCTGGAGACGCCCAAGCCAGGAACGCGGTGATGTCCCGCTTCAGGTCTCGCAGAGAGGGGGCGTGAATATAGTACATATGGCCGGCTTCGTACTCGTGGACGCGGATATTCGCCCGTAGTGCAGGAGCCAGGCCCATATGGTCGAGTGTGTAGAAGGCGGCGTAGTAGGGTGTGGCCATATCGTAGAAGCCGGCGCCAAGATAAACCTTCATGAATGGGTTGCGCGTGAGGGCGCGGCGAAGCGAGTCGCTAACATTGACATATTCGCCGTCAGAGTTCGGATTCCATCGGCCAATGCCGCCGCCGAGAATAAAATACTCGAGATCGGACTCGAAACCGAGTTCGCCGCGAACGTAATTGTTGAAGGCGGCCGTGTACGGAGGGCGAATCGCACTCATCGAGGGATCGAACTCTGTCCGGCGGCTAACGTCCCGTGGGCCCGGGCCGGTGAGGCGGCTGTCGAGGCGACCGGCAAGCAGGTTTCTGTCGCGAAGAAGTTCGCGGTTGAACTCCGGCAGGAGGAGGCGCATTTCGGCCTGGTCAATGAACTTGGGGTCTAGTCCAGTGTAGCGAGCGAGGCGCTCGATGCACTGTTTGCGATCCGCGGGGGAGAGGCGGTCACCCTTGGCCAGTGCTTCGGCGTACACGGAGAGAGCCCACTCTTCTACCTCCTTGAGGAACTCGCGGAGCGGCCGCTTCTGGAGTTCTGGCGCGAGGCGCTTGTGATACCAGGCCGTGGCCGCGTAGGTGGGCAGAATCAGCGGATAGGCGAGATCGTTGCCCGGAGCGAAATCGGTGGTCTGGAAGTTCAGGATGGTTGAGATCAGCGCGATGCCATTGAAGGCGATGCCGCGGTCGATGAGATAGCCGGAAAGGCCCGCGGCACGGGTGGTGCCGTAGCTTTCGCCGACGAGAAACAGCGGCGAAGACCAGCGGCTGTGGCGCGTGAGATAAAGCCGGATGAACTCGCCGACACTCTCGATGTCGCCCGTGCGGGAGGAAAACTTCGGCTGGAGTTCCGGGCGGACGGGGCGGCTATAGCCAGTTCCAACGGGGTCGATGAAGACGAGGTCTGTCTCCGCCAGCCAGGTGTCGGGGTTCGCCACGAGTTGGTAGGGCGGGGGCGGCATTGCGCCATCGTCCTGCATCCTGACTCGCTTGGGTCCAAGCGCGCCCAGGTGGAGCCACACCGAGGCGGAGCCGGGGCCGCCATTGAAAGAAAACATGAGGCGCCGTTTGGCAGGATCACTCACGCCGTCGAGCGTGTAGGCCATGTAGAAGACATGCGCTTCCACTTCGCCCTGTGCGGATCGGATAGGCATCATGCCTGTCGTGGTGGTGTAGCGCAGGGGCTTGCCGTTCAGTGAGATCTCGTGTTGACGAACGACGGGTGTTTCGCTGACCGCGGGAGGGGTAGCTTTCGGCGGGGCAGGCTTGGCGGGTTGCGCGGGCGGCGCCTGCGCGCAGAGGGTGGCAACCAGAGTCAGCAGCAGAAGCACGAGGCGCATCGAGCCATTGTACCCGGGCCGGATCATGCCGTCTGGCGGAGCGCGACAATCGTCAGGTCATCGTGGGCGATGCGCTCCCTGGCGGAAGCGGGCCACTTCGCCATGCTACGGCAGTCACCAGAGTCGCGGCGTCGGGCGGCTGAGTACTGGAGGCGAGAGTTCGACTGAAGTCGAGCAGTTGCGTATCGCCGAACTCGAGGCCCGCGCTATTGCGGGCTTCAGTCAATCCGTCAGTGTAGAGCAGCAAAGTGTCCCCGGCAGCCAGCCGGAAGGGGATAGTCGGGTAGGAAGCCCGGGAGAACAGACCCAGCGGCAGCCCGGAAGCTTCGATGAAACCGGCGGAGCCGCGGCTCACGATGACGGGACGGCAGTGGCCGGCCTGTGCGATCTCACCAGCGCCGTCGGAACCAAGCCGGCCGCACAGCAGCGTGGCGTAGTGCGAGTTGATCGTGCTTTCGCAGAAGAGTTGGTTGGCGCGCGTCATGATGTCCGGAATGGGAAGGTTGAGCGACAGCAGGCTGCGCAGGATGGCGCTCAGGTGGGTCATGAGCAGCGAGGCGGCGACTCCTTTGCCCGCCACGTCGCCGATGGCGAAAAAGAGCGAGCGGCCGTCCTCGGAAGGGAGCAGTTCGCAGTGATCTCCGCCTACGGGCCCGGCCGCCTGGTAAGCATAGTGCGCCTCGCAAGCCGCCAGGCGAATGTGACGCGGGGGTAGAAGCCTGGCTTGGATTTGGCTTGCGAGTTCGAGATCGCGCTCGTGGGCGCGCAGCTCGTTTTCATTCAGGTGGTCGAGACAGAAGCGGACGAGCGGGTCGGCCTGCAGCCGGTCCTGCTCGATGGGATCATTGCAGGTTTCGCAGCGCCCGTAGGTGCCTTCGTCGATTTTCGCCAATGCGGCATCAAATTCCGCGATGAGCGCCTGCAAGTCGACCCGCCGGACTGACTGTCCAGCGACCACAGCGAGCCTGCGGCGGCGCTCGGCAATTTCAGGGCCAAGAGATTGAGCGGCGATGACAGTTGACCAGTCCATTCGGCAAATCCTCCCAGACTTGCAGGAATGCACTCGGAATTGTACTGCACACGGCCACCATGCGGGCAGGATCAGGATTTCGACAGCGCCGCGGCGTGGGCCTGAATCTTGGCAATGGCTTCGGCGATCTGGTCCATGTCCGAACGCGGGCCGAGCAGCATGTTTTGGGTGAACCAGACGGCCTCTGAGCACAGTTTGTCATTGGCCGGGCACTGATTGCGATCGATCCATTCGTCGAGAACTTTCGCGGGATAGAGCTTGCGGTAGGGGCGCGATTCGATGGCCGCTTTGATGAAACCCTGCTTGTTCAGAGGGGTGTACCCGCGGGAGGCCGGAATACCCTCAGCCGTCAATGCCTTGAGAAAAACCTCGCGCGAAAGCCCGGCGAACGCCTGAGGATCGTAGCGGAACATGTACAAGTGCCAGGCGTTATTCGTGCAGCCATCATGCAGGCGCACGGGGTGGATCCCCGGCATCCGGCTGAGCATGGAGCTGAGATAGGCGGCGTTGTCCGAGCGCGTCTTGGATTCGCGGGCCAGGCGCTCCATCCGCGACAGGAGGATTGCCGCCTGAAACTCAGTCAAACGGAGGTTGGCACCAGTAGCGGCGTACTGGGCCATCACGCCTCCGCGGCCCCGGCCGCTGCCGTTGTTGTGGAACGCGTAGGCGCGTTCGAGCAGCGCCTCGTCTTTGAAGAGTATCGCTCCGCCTTCGCCGGAGGAGAGGTTCTTGGATTCCTGAAAACTGAAGCAGCCCGTGTCGCCATACGTGCCTGCTTTTCGGCCCTTCCACTCTGCGAGATGCGATTGACAAGCGTCCTCGATAAGAGCGGCATTGTGCTTCTTGGCCATGGGGACGAGCACATCGAGATCGCACACAGCTCCGCCGAGATGGACAGGCATGATTGCTTTGGTGCGTTCGCTGAAGGCGCTCCCGGCCTTGCGGTGATCCATCTGGAAGGTTTCCGGGTCGGTGTCGACGAAGACGGGCAGGGCGAACTGGCGCAGGACAGCGTTCACCGTTGCGACAAACGTGTAGGGAGGAACGATCACCTCGTCGCCGGGCTCGACCCCCAAGGCGTTGAGCGAAACGTAAAGGGCCGAGGTGCCGTTCGCCGTGGCGAGGCAGTGTGGCGAGCCGGTCAACGCGGCGTAGGCTTGCTCGAACCTGGCGACGTTCTGGCCGCTCCCGCGAAACCACTTGCCGCTGCGCAGGGTTGCGATGAGCGCCTTCTCCTCCTCTGGTGCGGCCACTGGCCAGGACTGGAAGGAGGCGGCCCGCGTTTTCGAGCCTCCCAACAGCGCGGGCTTGCCCGGTATGGCAGTTGTCGCCGCGGCAGCGACGGGGGTTGCGGCAATGAAATGCCGCCGGGTTAACTTGGAGTCCATGGAATAGCCTTCCCTGCTGGAGGATTTTACACTTGCTTGGGATTGATTGCGCGGCAGCCTGTCTGCCAGGCGGGGACAGAAAGGCGGATCTCCTGTGATACCGTGAGTCCGAATTGACGCTTGAGGAGGATATATGTTGACCCGGGTCGCAACGCTGATCGGTTTCGGAATGGCAATGCCGGCGGCGGTCTTTGCTCCACAGCCGGCGGCGATGAAAGGCGACGCCAAGCCCGTATTCATCGTCAGGAATGGGATCCGGGACATCGAGGAGTTCAAGGAATTTGCTGCGGCGCTCGTCCCGCTGAAGAAGTTCGGACAAGTGCAGGTCGATATCGGATTGCTGGCGGATAAGGCCTGGCACCACGTGCCTGAGGGCGGCAGTCCCTGGCACGAGTTCGGAACGTACAACTCGGCGTTGTACAACTTCTTTCCGCATCCGAAGATTGCTCCTCACATTCCGGCAGACTGGGTGGCGAACAACCGGAAACTGTTGCTGGCCAAGGCGGTGGTGCTGCGTCAACACGGCCTGATGGCTGCCTTCACAAGCAACGATACGCATTACATGCCTGAGTCTTTCTACCGGGAATATCCGGAATTGCGCGGGCCGCGCGTGGACCACCCCCGAAGGACGCGGCGGGAGGCGTTTTCGTGGTGCGTCGACCGGCCGGAAACGCTGGAGATGATCTCCTGGATGATGGGGGAGTTGATCCGAAGCGTTCCGGAAGTGAAGACGATCTTCGCGCAGAACAACGATTCGGGAGCGGGCATGTGCTGGGCCTCGGGCCAGTATTCAGGGCCGAACGGCCCGGAGTATTGCCGGACGCGGACGACCGGAGTCAGGCTGCGCGCGCTGATGGAGACGATGCAGAAGGCTGCCGCGAACGCAGGCGGCGGCATCACCATCCGGCTGGCGGGGACGTTCGACGAACTTGAGGAGCGCGAGTTTGTGCCGCTGCTGCCGCCCAACGCCTACCTGAGCCGGCCCTACACGCGGCGGACGCCGCCGGAGGGCGACCCGAATATCGTCTGGACGGGCACGATGGTGCACGACTCCTACCCGGTGATGGGGCTGCTAGACCTGGTTCAGTTGTCGCAAGCGCTCGAGAAGACGTATCAGTCGAGCGTGAAGACAGTGGTGCTCACCGTTGGGCAGCCGTGGTACTTCCGGGCGAATGAAAGCGTGGCGACCGTGCGGAAGCTGGTGGAGGCAGTGGACGCCTACTACGCGAAGCCCTTCAGCGGCGCGCCAGAGAGACTCGCCTATATTCGCAGCCTGGCGCTCCGCTGGGGTGGGGCGAAGAACCAGGAGTCGCTGACCTTGGCGCTGCTGGCGATGGACGATGCCTTCCGCACCAAGCACGAGGCGGTGCCGGGATTCGATTTCTACTTCTTCGAAGGGTACTTGCCGGTGTCGTCCCGGTTCATCACCCGGCCGATGCTGATCAAGCCGGAGCTGCTGACGAAGGAGGAAGAGGCCTACTTCCTGCCGCACGTCTTCGCGGTCTACGAGTCCGGGGCGCGGGGCGACTACCAGAACGCGTACGAGACGATTCTCCAAGGCCCGCCGGTGTGGGACTATCCGATCCTGCGCGCGGCGCTGGGGCAGGCGATCAGCGCGGCCAAAATGCTGGAGGCAATGGAGGGCGCGCCGGAGCAGCAGTGGCTGCGCGACCTGGCGATCTCACTGCAGGATGTGGGCGAGCACGGTGCGTTCGATCAATAACTTCTACTTTGCGCAGGCGGTCAGGAACCGGCACAAGGAAGAGCTGGCGGGGCCGACGCGGATTCCGCCGCTGGAGTCCGACGCTGGCGACCCGGACAACCTGCGGTGGCACCAGATCCAGCGCAACGAGTTCGACAACACGAATGAACTGATCGCGCTGCTGAAGAATGGTGGAATGAAGAACATGGCGGTGGCGAAGGATCAGAAACACGCCGACACATTTCTACTGGGCCCGGATCTGCTGAAAGAGATGCAGACGAAGGTCGATCTGATGCGACGCCACTGGCGCGACGTGGACCAGTATCTGACGCCGGGGCGGAGGCAATAGCGATTGGGTGTGGATTTTGACCCAAAGCGTATATATACTAACTGCGGCTAAGGGACCTGAATCACCGGATTCCGGATACTGCCTTTTGCAGGGAATGCGGGTCCCACCGGCCAGGAGGCAGTATGAGTACCCAAATTCAGTCCCGCGCAAGAATTCTCGCCGGTTTAGCCGCGGCCGCGCTTCTATGGACCGCTGGATGCGCAACCGAAGACAACAAACCGGCACCGCCCAAGCCGGGGTCGCCAGAAATGCTCTGGAAGACCGCCCAAACCGCCTACACGCAAGGCGACTATGCGAAGGCGTCCAACCTGCTGGGAGATCTCGCTCTAAAGGAAAGCGACTTAACCGCCCAGGCCGCGCCGATGGCTATAGTGCTGAACCACGGTTTGACGCACGCCTATGCCGAACTCAGTGAGAAGTATGCTGGCGGAGCCAAGCGCTCGAAAGACAGCGCCGCATTCTACCGGCTAGTGAGCGAGTACCGCTCCAAAGCGGCGGCTGCGGGATTGCGGTATGTAGAGGTCGTACGGAAGACCACTGGCACGATGAAGGAAGGCGATGTCACGCTGGCATTCAACCTACCGGCGGCAAAAGCCGGCGATCCGCCGCAATACAAACTGATCGAGGTGGGCAGGATGATCCCCCTGGCGGAGGTTCCGGCTGTCGAGGCGCAGGCAGTAGCGCACTGGACGCTCCTGAGCACTGCCAATGCGGTGGGGCAGCGCAACAAGCCCGACAAGGCCCAGGCAGCGTTCACGAACGGCGAGGCCAAAGTGCCGCAGGAGGTTTTCCTGTCGGCCTTGGCGTTCAGCCTGTTCGAGACGGCGGAGATGTTCGGCCCTAAGAAGTTGAATCAGCCGAACCGCGTGGTCCTGGCCATGTGCGACGAAGCCGAGAAGATTCTTGGCAAGGTGAAACCCACCAAGGAAAATACAGAGCTGCTCAAGAAGGTCAAGGCACTGCAGAAAAAGACCCCGGCATAAACGCGCGGCGGATGCCGCGGTCTACTCCTGTTCATGTTTCGCAGGCGGCTGGAAGGCCCTGGAAAAGGCCTTCCTGCGCAGCCTGCGGGCCTCAAGCAAGATCGAAAAGGAGCACCTCGGCCGGCGATATCGCTCTCAGCGCGACGCTCGCCTCGCCGTTGATAGTGGCCCCGTCGCCTTCTTTCAGCTCGACTCCGTTGACTCTCACTGAACCACGTGCGACTTGTACCCAGCCGTAGCGGCCAGGGGCGAAGTCATGCTTCACCACGGCATCCTTGTCGAGCGTGCCGATGTAGACGTCCGCATCCTGATGAACAGCCAGTGCACCGTCGCGGCCGTCTTGCGCGGCAACGAGTTTCAGCGTGTTCAGGCGCTGATCGAGCGGGTAATGCGTCTGCTCGTAGTAAGGTTTCAGGCCCGCCTTGGCCGGTTCGATCCAAATCTGGAGCAGGCGCAGGGTTTCGGTCTGCGAGCCATTGGCTTCGCTGTGGAGGATGCCGGTTCCCGCAGTCATTTTCTGCAGGTCGCCAGGCAGGATTTCGCCGCGCCCCCCCGTTGAGTCCTCGTGGACGAGTTTGCCGTCGAGAACCCAGGTGAGTATCTCCATGTCCTCGTGCGGGTGCGTGCCGAACTTGCCGCCGCCTGCGATGAGATCGTCGTTGATGACGCGCAGGCTGCGGAAGCCCATCCACTTGGGGTCGTAGTAGCGATTGAACGAAAACGAGTGGCGGCCATCCAGCCAACTGATGCGCGTGCGGCCCCGCTCTTCTGCATTACGGATTTCGATCATGAATTTGTCCTCCTGAATTAGTCGTTGTAACGACTATATGATGCAGTTGAGGACAATTAGGATTCGAGACGTGTGAGCAGGCTGCCGAGTGCTTGCCGCTCGGATGCGGAGAGGCCTGCAAACTGTTGCCGATGAAGGAGTTCGACCGGCCCGTCGAGAGTCGATAAGAGCTTGAGTCCGGGCTCGGTGATGCCGACCTGGATCGCGCGCCGGTCCTCGGTGGAGCGGCAGCGGGCGACCCAGCCGCGCTTTTCGAGGCGATCAAGCAGACGCGTGACGTCTGAATCGCGGGTCCACATGCGGCTCCCGACTTCGGAGCAGGAGAGGGGCTGGCCGGCGCCGCGAAGAATGCGTAGGACGTTGAACTGGGGTGACGTCAGGCCGTGGCCCTTCAGCAGTTGGGCAGCGGCTTCCATCTGAGCCGCGGCGACAGACTGAAGTTGAATAAACAGCTGGGTATCCTCGCGCGGCTTCATGGTTTGACATCGGCTACGACTGCGGCGTTGGTCATGAGCAGGAAGGCGTCGCGCACATCCCTTCGGTCTCCCGAGTGGGCGATCATGAAGACGCCGGCAAGCTGCTTGGCGGGGTCGATCCAGCCGTAAGTGCCGAAAGCTCCGCCATGGCCGAACGTGCCGATGGAGTGGCCCGTGAGGAGCCCTTCGGGGGCTCGTGTGACATTCCATGTGAGACCGAAGCCAACGCCCGGGTCGTGGCCGGCCTTGAGGTCTCCGGTCTGGACAGTCGACATGGCGCGAATGCCGGCAGGCGACAGGAGCCGTTTGCCGTCGATGGTTCCACCGTTGAGAAGCATTGTGTAGAACCGGGCAAGGTCGGCAGCGGTTGAATAGAGCGCGTGCTCCGGGCCGGAGTACTTGGAGCCTTCCCTGTACTTCATCGGATCGCCACCCAGAATGGTGGCGTCGGCCTTGGTGAGCTTGCCGTTCTTCTCTAAATAGACTGGCGCGACGCGGGCACGCTTGGCGGCGGGAAGAAAGATGTGGGAATCCTTCATCCCGAGGGGGACAAAGATGCGAGTCTCGAGGAACCTGTCAAAGGGCATTCCGGAGGTCACCTCGACGATTCGGCCGAGGGTGGCGAGGCCGGTATTGGAATACATCCAGCGGGTGCCGGGCTCGAATTCGAGCGGCTGTTGAGAGTAGATGAGACAGGCGTCGGCCAGGGTCCGGTCCATGGTGACCATGATGTCGGCGATGCCGGGGGCCGCGGCGCCGAGGCCCGAGGTGTGTGTCATCAGATCGCGGATGGTGATGGGGCGTGCCGGTTTGCGGAGCACAGTCTCGCCGCCTTCACGGCGGACAACCACCATCTGCCCTCGAAACTCAGGCAGGTGTTTCTCGACAGGATCGTTGATGCGGAGCTTGCCTTCTTCGGCGAGCATCATGATGGCTGCGCCGGTGATGGGCTTGGTCATGGACATGATCTGAAAGATGGAGTCCTTGGCCATGGGCTGTGAAGCCTCGACATCACGCATGCCGAAGGCCTCATGCTGGACGACCGCGCCCTTGTGGACGATGAGTGTGACGATCCCTGAAACGCGGCCTTCGGCGGCGAATTCTTTCATGCGTGGCGCGATACGCGCGAGTTGGGCGGGATCGAGGCCGGCCTGTGCGGAAAGCAGGGGGGCGCAGAGAATGGCTGCGAGAAAAATGCGACGTGATTCCATAGAGGCTCTCTGGGGAATTATAGTTCTCTATGGATGACCCAACACATGGAGTGGACTCGACGCGAGGTATTGGCCGCGCCCCTGGTGGCCGTTCAACCGGCTGTGAACAGCGATCTGGTACGACGGCACGACGACTATCTTGATAAGCAGCTTGCTTCCCAGATCACGCAGGCGGGCCATCCGCAGCGAGGCGGCGCGCCGGATGCGAACGGGCTCTACAGCGCCTACCCGGCTGCAGGGCTGCTCAGCGCCGGCATCTCCGCGCTGGTGACCAAAGAGTCGAAGCACTCCCGGTCAGCCTCACTGAGAGAGAGGCTGAAGCTGGCCATCGGCTACCTGGAAGGCAAGCAGCATGCGGACGGAACAGTGGACCTGCTGTCGACGAACTTCCACTCGACGCCCGATCTCGGTTTTGTTGTGCACAGCGTGGCGGGCGCGGCGTGGATCGCGCACGCATATGGCGAGCCGGAACTGTTCGATGCGCTGAAGCCGTTCCTGAAGAAGGCCGGCGACGCGCTTGCCGTCGGCGGGGTGCACACGCCCAACCATCGCTGGGTGGTTTGCGAGGCGCTGGGGCAGATCAACGAGGTGCTGCCGGACAAGCGATACACGGCGCGGGCGGAGCAGTGGCTGGCCGAAGGCATTGATATCGAGGACGGCATCTTCAGCGAGCGGTCGACGACAGTCTACAACCCGGTTTGCTGCGATGCGCTGCTGGTGGCGGCGTTGAAACTGCAGAAACCGGAGTTGCTTGATCCAGTGCGCAAATGCCTGGAGGCGATGCTGTACCTCGTTCATCCGGACGGCGACGTGGTGACGGAGATTTCGACCCGCCAGGACTTGAACACACGGGCGGGAATGGAGAGGTACTGGTTCCCGCTGCGATGGTTCGCGATCAAGGATGGCGACGGGCGGTGGGCGGAATTGGTGAGGCGTCTGGAGCCGAGGGCGGCGTCGCTTGCCCACTATTTGAGGTTTCCAGAGATTTCCGCGCCGCTGCCCCCGTCTGCGACTTTGCCGGAGAAGTACGAGAAAGCCTTCCCGAGTTGCGGGCTGGCCCGAATCCGTCGCGGCGCGACGTCGGCTTCCGTGATCGGCAATGGGGCGAGCCGGCTGTTCACCCTGCGGCATGGCGACGTCGTCATCGAAGCTGTGCGGGCGTCGAGCGCGTTCTTCGGGAAGGGGCAGTTCAAGCCTGCCTCATTGGGCAGGGAAGGAGCGGCCTATACGTTGACCCAGTCTCTAACGGGACCCTACTATCAGCCCGTGGAGCCGTCCCGCCGTGTCACCTCGCGAGAACTCGGCGCAGCACGGATGCAGCGGCGGCAGAGTGAAGTGCAGAAGATGGATTACACCGCGCGTATCGAGGAAACTGCGAAGGGGTTCAGGTTGCGGCTGACTGCCAGCGGCACGGCCCAGGTCCCATTGGCTATTGAAATAGCAGTGCGGGAAGGTGGCACTATCGAGGGCGCGCGCCGGCTCGGGGACCGCGACCTGCTGCTGGAATCCGGATTCGCCACATTGTCTCGCGGCGGCCGTACGATCCGGGTTGGCCCCGGGCTGGGGCAGCACAGCTACGTCGAGATCCGTGGAGCCGAGCCTCTGCTCCCGGGTCAACGGCTGCACATCTGCGGGCTCACGCCGTTCGATCACACGCTTGAGTTTGAACTCGGCTGAACCTTTTCCAGGCGGGCCGCACGGAACATCCCGCGCAGCATCACCGGCTCCTCACGCACGAAGCGGAGGCCGGCTTGAGCGGCCAACTCCGGCATGGGAACGTTGATGGACGTGGCAATGCGCGTCATGAGGGGGTCGAGGAGGCGGCGGATGAGGCGCGGGCGTCCGGGGCCGGAGAAGTACTTGTCAAACAGGGCGATGCGACCGTGAGGCTTGAGGACGCGTGCGGCCTCGTGGAGTACAGCGGCATGATCCGGCACGACGGCCACGATCAGATGCAGGACAACGACATCGAACCTCGCGGTTTCGAGGTTGAGGCGGGTCGCGTCCATGACTTCGAAACGGGCGTCGTGGCCGAATCGCCGGGCTTTGGCCGAGGCGATGGCGAGCATGGCAGAGCTGGCATCGACGGCCAGAATCGAGGCATCCCGGGGAAGGAATTCGAAATCGCTGCCAGTGCCACACCCGCACACAAGGACGCTTTCTCCAGATTGGATCTCGGCGAGAGCCAGACTGCGGCTGCGTTGCAGCCTGAACTGAAAGAACCTGTCGTATGAGGGCGCCAGGTGGTCCCAGCGGCGAAGGTGCCAGGGGCGAGTCATGCGGTTCAGTAGACCGCCGCGCCAGGCACCAGTGGCGGCTGGCGTATCTCGGCGCAGCCCCGCCCGGTGGGCAGCAGCTTCCCAGGGTTGAAGAGGCCCCTCGGATCGAACAGCGATTTGATCTTCCGCATCATGTCGAGCGATTCGACGTTGAATTGCTTGTCCATCAGCCCGACTTTCTCCATGCCGATGCCGTGCTCTCCGGTGATGGTGCCGCCGACGTCGATGCAGTGCTCGAGAATGTCGAAGCCGGCCTTCTGGGCTTTTGAAAGGTCGCCTGGTTTCCGGGCATCGAACAGAATCAGCGGATGGAGATTGCCGTCGCCGGCGTGGAAGATGTTCCCGATGATGAGGTCGACCGAACGCGCAATCTCGTCGATACGGCGCAGCGTCGGTGCGATTTGCGTCCGCGGCACGACGCCGTCGTGGACATAGTAGAAGGGGCTGACGCGGCCAACCGCGCCGAATGCGTTCTTGCGTCCCTTCCAGAGCAACTGGCGTTCGGCTTCAGACTTGGCCATGCGGAACTCTCGTGCATGACACGCCTCGCAGGCCGCACGCACCTGTTCTGCCTGCTCTTCAACGGCTTCCTTGAGCCCTTCCAGTTCGATAAGCAGGACGCCGGCGGAGTCCAATGGGTAACCGGCGTGCGTGGCTTCCTCGACCATTCTCAGCAGAGTTCCGTCGAGCATCTCCAGGGCGGCCGGAGTGATCGCTCGGGCGGTGATTTCGCTCACGGTCAGTCCGCAGTCGTCCACATTGTCGTAGATAGCCAGAAAAGTCTTGACGATTTCCGGCTTCCGCATCACGCGCACGACCGCCTTGGTGACCAGGGCGAGCGTCCCTTCACTGCCGGTGAGCAGGCCGGTCAGGTCGTATCCGGGGGAGTCGGGCCAGGCGTTGCCTGTTCGCACGACGGAGCCGTCGGGCAGGACGAGTTCCAGGCCGAGGACGTGGTTTGTGGTCACCCCGTAGGCGAGTGTATGGGGTCCGCCGGCGTTTTCAGCGACATTGCCACCGATTGTGCAGGCTCGTTGACTTGAGGGGTCGGGAGCGAAGAAGTAGCCTTGGGAGTCGATGGCCAGGCTGAGATCGAGATTAACGACGCCGGGCTCTACGACGGCTCGTTCATTGGCCAGGTCGACTTCGAGGATATGGTTCATGCGTGAGAAGCCGACCATGAGGCCCCCGCGCTCGGGGATGGCGCCCCCGCTCAAGCCTGTCCCGGCGCCGCGTCCGACCAGTGGAATGCCGGACCTGGAGGCGAGGCGGGCGATAGAGGCGACTTCTTCGGTCGAACGTGGGAAGACAACCGCTTCGGGGCGTGCCTTGTCGACGCCGCCATCGTACTCGTAGAGCAGCAGGTCTTCCGGACGGTCCAGAATCCCGCGCGGCCCGACGATCTGCGTCAGTTCCTCGCGCAAGGAAGGCTGTAGCATCGTGCCTTTATCCTACCGCGGAGAAACGGGCCTGGCGTGAGCGAACGGTGACTAAAGCAAGGCCTCGATGCTCTTGAGGATTTCCGGGTCGGCCCAGTCGCGCGGGCCAATGTGCTTTTGGCGGACCTTGCCTTCTTTGTCAATCACGTAGGTCTCCGGGTACTTGAAGGTGCCGTAGCTGGCGCCGATATCGGCTTCCGAATCAAGAGCCGTTTCGAAAGAGGGCTTCACGCCCGCCAGGAATTTCCGGTAGAGATCCTGGTTCTTGTCGACGCTCACGCCCAGCACTACCACGCCTTTGGGAGCAAGTTGACGAGCCATGACGTCCAGGGACGGCAGTTCGTCGATGCAAGGGGGGCACCATGTGGCCCAAAAATTCAACACCAGAACCTTGCCGCCGAAGTCCGCGCGGCTCATGGTCTTGCCGCTGTCGGTTGTGATTTTGAAATCGGGAGCTTTGTCGCCGGTGTTGACAATAGGCTCTTTGAGGGAACCGGCCACCACAGCGCACAGGCCGAGAACGGCGGCAGACGAGGCCCAGATGAGCCGCCGGGAAAGCGTATCGCTACTCATAAGTTGAAGACTTCTATAATTGTATCGTCCCATGGCCTTCGGACATCCAACAGTAGGAACAATATTCGCTGATGCAGATCACGCGCAGAATCGAGTTTTCGGCCTCCCATCGCTGCGCTAGCGACAGCCTTTCCGAAGCTGAAAACGTTGCGCTTTACGGCGCTGAGGCCAACGCAGCGGGGCACGGCCACAATTACACGCTCGAAGTGAACCTGGAAGGCGAACCCGACCCCGTGACCGGCATGATCATCGACCTCAAGGATGTGAAGGCCATGCTGGAGAGGGAAGTGGTCGGGCCGATGGACCATAGGCACCTCAATCGGGAAGTGGCCCCTTTCGACAGGGTGGTTCCTACCACTGAGAATCTTGCCGTGGAGATTTTCAGACGGCTCGCGCCCGGTTTCGCGCAGGGACCGGCGCGGTTGAAATCAGTGAAGCTGTTCGAAACCGACGATCTTTGGGTTGAGTACGAGGGTAGGTAGGATGCCCTCAGTCCGGCTTGGACGCCGTTACAGATTTTCCGCGTCGCACCGCTTGCACACGCCGCTGCTGAGCGAAGAGCGGAATCGCGAAGTCTACGGGAAATGCAACAACCCTTACGGCCACGGCCACAACTTTGTCCTTGAGGTGATGATCGCCGGCGAGGTGAAGGCGCCTGGCGGACGGCTGATGCCGCTGCAGGCACTCGATGCCTTCATTGAGGCAATCGTTCTCAAACATTTCGACAGCATCGACTTGAACACGCAAATCGAGGAGTTCGCCGGACTTCCCCCCACCTCTGAGAACTTGACGAAAGTGTTAGCGCGGCGTCTGACGGCGGCTTGGCCACACTGGTTCGGCAGCTCTGCGACCCATTTGGAAAAGGTGAGAATCTGGGAAACGCCTCGCAACATCTTTGAGGAGGCGGCGGGTGACGGGAGAGATCACAGCGAACTCGCAGGAGAAACTCCGGCCCGGGCGGAAGCTCAAGCATGAAGACAAACAAAGCACTGGTGAAGGTATTGCAGCCCAAACGTGAGGAAGGTTCGATCGCCGAATGCTATGCGGGGATCCTCCGCAAGCTGGGAGAGAACCCGGAGAGGGAGGGGCTCCGCAGCACCCCGCTCAGGGCGGAAAAGGCCCTGCGATTCCTCACGAACGGGTATGAAGCTGACATCAAGCAGATCGTTAATGGAGCGATCTTCAATGAGCCCACGGACGAGATGGTGGTGGTAAGGGACATCGAGTTCTTCTCGCTCTGCGAGCACCATATGCTGCCGTTCCACGGCAAAGCGCATGTGGCCTATATCCCCAACAACAAGATCATCGGGTTGAGCAAGATTCCCCGCATCGTGGACGTCTTCGCGCGCCGGCTGCAAGTGCAGGAGCGCATGACCCAGCAGATCGCCCAGTGCATTCAGGAAGTGCTCGACCCACGCGGAGTTGCAGTAATCACTGAGGCACGGCACTTCTGCATGATGATGCGCGGCGTGGAAAAGCAGCACTCGTCCACCATCTCCTCATCGATGCTGGGCGATTTCCGGCTGCGCAAGGAAACGCGGGACGAGTTCCTGTCTCACGTTCGCCACACCTCCCTCGGCCGTCTCTAGGGTTTCACTGGTACGACGGCGTCCGCGCCTGCGCTACTCTGAAATCGTGAGGCAGGAGAACATCCGCAACTTCGAGGCAGTCGACCCGTTCGGGCGACATTGGCAAGTGGAATTTCGCTGGCAGCAGAACGCCATCAGCATCCGGCACTCGGACACGATCGACTGCAAGTACTACATTACCGACGGTGAGGAAAAGCGCGAAGTCGTTGTCGCTTTGGACCACTCCGGACTGCAACGCTGTGCCGCGCTGACCGGACGCGAACTGAGCGATGCCTGGTGCATGAGACTCGCTGCCCGGCATCTTCAGCACATGATCTCCACCTGGGAGGACATGGACAAGGCTATCGTTACCGTGCAGCCGGCACTCCTCGAATCTCACTCGCGCTTCCTGGTTCAGGCGGACCAGGCAGAGCGCGAACGCGCTTTGTTGACCCGCTGATTGTTTTAGGCATTGCATTCCACACCCAACTTTGGCGAAAATTCACATGGAATCGTACAGGGCTGAGGCGAGGTAACCACGTCATGATCGAATGTCCCGGATGCAGCGTTCCCTTCGATATCGAAGAAGACGAATTAGACGAAGGTGAGACCCTGCTGTGCGAGGAGTGCGGCAATAGTTTCAAAGTCGTGTCCATTGATCCCGTCGAACTCAAGGCAGACAGCCAGGGGCCCTTCGATGAGGAGGAAGACGACGATCTGGACGATGAGTTTGACGAGGACGACGAGGAAGAGGAAGAGGAGGATGAAGAGGAGGATGAAGAAGAGGACGAGTGGCGGTAAGGCTTTCAGCCTGACGACGCTCTTCCTGCTCTTGTTCGCGACATCGGCCTTATGGGGGGGTAATGAAAACCCTCCGCAAGCAGTTATCGCAGGTACAGTTTTCCGCGACCCCGGATTCGCCTTGGCGCGCGCAGAGGTAATCCTCACGGTGAAGACTCCTCCTTCAAGCGCCAGGAAGCAGATCAAGCCGCGAAAGATCCTGACTGACGCTCGCGGGGAGTTCGCGTTCTACGTACCCCCGGAAAAGGCCGCCTACGTCGTTTCTGTGAAGGCTGCCGGCCTGGAATCGCAGGAGAGAACGGTCGAGCTCAACGGCGGTCCTGATCGGACCGATGCCTATTTCACGCTGAAGCCGGCCGCAACGGCGTTGCCCAAGGAGTAAGAATACAAATCATGACTCGTAAGATCTTTCTCTCTTTTTTCGCCATTGCAGCCTTGCTTTGCGCATCTCAATGGTCCTCGGATAAGAAAAGCAAGGATCGCGACCGCTCCGTGCGCACCCTCGCCGGCGAAGTGAGGTTGGCGGACGACACACTCGTCGAAGGGGCAGTCGTACAGGTCAAGAATCTGAAAACACTCCAGATCCGCTCATTCATTACGCTCAAGGACGGAAAGTACAGTTTTCAGAACCTGTCGTCCAGCGTGGACTATGAAGTTCGTGCGAATTGGAAAGAGAATTCGAGCCCGAAGAGGATGTTGACCGTCTATGATACAAGGCTCGATGCTGTGATCAATCTGAAGCTAGAGCCTACTGGGAAACCCGCAGAAAAATAGCAATCGCAGGAGGGCGCCTGATGATTCGATCGATGGCGACTTTGGTTCTCTGTGCCACCTGGGCGGCGGCGCAAACTTTTCCAACGCTGAACCTGCAGGACGATGCCGGTAAGCCGGCAGCGGTGTCGACCGCAGGCAAGATTACCGCAGTGATCTTCACATCAACGCAGTGTCCTGTGTCGAACGATTACAACGAGCGTATGTCGGCGCTGTACCGCGACTACTCTTCCAAGGGTGTGCAGTTTGTCTTCGTCAACGCGAATCAGAACGAGTCTGGAGCAGACGTAGCCAAACACGCCCGGGAGGTGAGTTTCCCGTTTGCGGTTTACAAGGACGCGGGCAACAAACTGGCGGATCAGTTGAAGGCCGAGGTGACGCCGCACGTGTTCCTCCTGGGCAAGGACTCAGCGGTGATATACAGGGGCGCCATTGACGATTCAAGGAACGCGGCGCGCGTCGCGAAGAAACCGCTACGGGACGCCCTGGACGCGGCGCTGGCGGGCAAACCCGCGCCGGCGGCAGAAACCAAGGCGTTCGGCTGTTCGATCAAACGCGTGCAAACCTGAGGAAAGCGATTTAGTGAAGACAATTCCGATAGCTATCATGGCGGCGGGGCTCTGGTTTCAGGCCGCCGCCGCCGAACTGAAGCCAATCGACGAGGCCAGCTACGCTAAGACGGTCGCGGCGTCGAAAGGCAAGGTTGTCCTTGTCAATTTCTGGGCCACCTACTGTGTCCCTTGCCGGAAAGAGATGCCGGAACTTGTGACCCTGGCCGCAAAGTACAAGTCTCGCGGGTTCGAATTCATCACCGTGACGGCCGATGAGCCCGAGCAGACGAAGGAAGCCGCGGCGTTTCTGGACAAGAACAAAGTACCGGCGCCTGCCTATGCCAAGAGGGCCAAGGACGATGACAAGTTCATCAATCTGGTCGATCCGAAGTGGTCGGGAGCATTGCCCGCGTCGTTCCTGTACGACAAGAGCGGACGAAAAGTGAAGGCGTTCTTCGGCGAGATCAAGATTTCGGAACTTGAAGCCGCAGTACAGAAACTGCTATAGCGTCAGTGTGCGGTACCTTTCACTCCTCATCCTCGGCGGGCTGCTTTCCGCCGCACCGAAGAAGCATGTCGTCTTCGTTTGCGGAGACCACGAATACTCGGGAGAGCAGACACTGCCGCTGCTCGCGGCCGAGCTGGAAAAGAACTACGGGCTGAAGACGACCGTTCTGAAATCGGCGCCCGACCAGAACGGCGAGACCGACATTCCGGGTCTCGAAGTGCTCAAGTCGGCCGACCTGGCTGTCTTCTACCTCCGCTGGCGCAGGCTGCCGGCTGAACAACTGGCCCATATCGAGGCATACGTGAGCTCGGGCAAGCCGCTGTTCGGATTCCGGACGACCTCGCATTCGTTCAACTACCCGAAGGACTCGCCGTTGGTGGAGTGGAACCGCTGGGCAGCCGGAGCCTTTGGAGCACCTCCCGGATGGGGGGCCGACGGTCATACGCACTTCGGACACCTGGCAAGCACCGACGTCTATCAGATTCCCGATGCAAAGAACCATCCGGTGCTGAAGGGCGTGGATGCGAAGTTCCATGTGAGGAGCTGGCTCTACAGAGTCTTGCCCAAATGGCCCGCGCCCGACGCGACCAGACTGCTGATGGGCAAGGCGATTGATCCCAACAAGCCGGCCGAAGATAACCCGGTGGCATGGACGTGGAAGAACTCGCACGGGGGGCGTGTCTTCTTTACGACTCTGGGGCATCCAGAGGACTTTTCAGTGGAACCGTTCCAGCGTCTTACTGTGAACGCGATCCACTGGTGTCTTGGGTTGGAGCCGCCGCGCTGGAAGGGCCGGGTCGCCATCGACGTGCCCTATCGCGGCATGGTGAAAACGAATTGAGGTCCATCATGGGCAAAAAGCCTGCGCCGTCGACTTTGGCGCGCATCGGAGTCGCCATAGAACAGAAGCTTCTGGACAAGTTCGACAGCCTGCTGGAGCGGAGGAAGTACGAGAACCGTTCAGAGGCTTTCCGGGACCTGATTCGTGCGGCGCTGATCGAGGACAGAGTGGCCGAGGAAGACAGGCAGGTGGTGGGAAGCCTGACGCTGCTCTACGACCATGAGAAGCGAATGCTGTCCGAGAAGCTCACTGGCATGCAGCATCACCATCACGATGTGGTCATTTCCTCGATGCACGTCCACCTGGACCACCACAACTGCATGGAGGTGATCGTTCTGCGAGGGACGAGTGCAGCGGTGCGGAGGCTCGCCGACGGGCTCATCAGCGCGAAGGGGGTCCTATTTGGGAAACTGACACTGGCGGAGCCTCCCGCCTGAGATGCTCTCCGACCAGATTCTCCGCGCCTACCAAACTCTGGACCTGCCGCCCGGGGCGCCGCTCGATCAGATCAAGAGCGCCTACAGGGACCTTGCCAAAGTCTGGCATCCGGATCGCTACCAGAATGAGTCCGAACGGTTGCGCCTGAAGGCGGAGGGCAAGTTGAAAGAAGTGACTTTGGCCTATCGGGAGCTGTTGGCCGCGGTCGAGCACAAGAGCGAACCGGAGCCGATTCCCATGGATTTTGGCGAGACATGGGGTTACATCGACGAGCTCGGCGAGACCGCGATCTATCCGCAGTATGAGGCGGCGAGGCCTTTTGTCGAAGGACTGGCGGCGGTGCGTGTGCTGGGCAAGTGGGGTTTCATCGACAGGGAAGGGCACTGGGTGGTCAATCCGCTGTACGAGCAGTGCGGCGACTTTTCGGAGAGTCTGGCGGCGGTGGAATGGCACAACAAATGGGGATACATCGACCGCACAGGTTCGTTCTCGGTGGTTCCGCGATTTCAGGAGGCTGGCCCGTTTGAAAACGGCCGGGCTAGGGTCAGGCTCGGCGCGCGCGTTGGTGCAGTCGACCGTGCCGGACGGTTGAGTTTCGACCCATCTGCTTCCGGCCGCCATCTCGACTAGATCGGCGAAGCGCTACTCTTCGCCGCGAATCAGATCCTGCAACGACTCCCTGCGGCGGACAATCCTTGACGTCGTTCCCTCGATGAGAACCTCGGCGGGGCGCGGCCGGGCGTTGTAGTTTGAGGCAGCGACCATGGCGTAGGCGCCAGCGGTGAGGACAGCGACAAAGTCGCCGGGCAGGACATTGGCCATATCGCGGTCGCGGGCGAGGAAGTCGCCGGTCTCGCAAACCGGCCCCACCACATCGGCCTTCAAACGAGGCAGCTTGTTCTCGCGCAGCGGGACGATCTCGTGATGAGCGCCGTAGAGGGCGGGCCGGATCAGCTCTGTCATAGCCGCGTCGACGATGATGAACTCCTTGGTGCCGTTGCGCTTTCTGTAGAGGACGCGGGACAGGAGCGCGCCGGCCTCGGCGACTATCGACCGGCCGGGTTCAAAGAGCAGAAATAGGTCCTTGCCGGCGATAAGTTCTCGTACGCGAGCGAGGAAGTCCGCCGAATTCGGGCGTGGGTCGGCCGGCTTGTAGGGTACGCCGAGCCCGCCGCCGAGGTCGAAATACTTGATGGCGAATCCATTCCCGCGCAGTCGTTCAACAAGTGCCAGCATCCTGGTAGCGGCTTCCACCAGCGGCGCGGCGTCGAGCAACTGACTGCCGATGTGGCAGCTCACACCCTCAAGCTTCAGGCCAGGCAGCGACCGGGCTCTTTCATAGACCTGCTCAACCTCGGCGATATCGATGCCGAACTTGTGCTCGCGCAGGCCAGTAGAGATGTATGGGTGCGTTGCGGCGTCTACATCAGGGTTAACTCTCAATGCGATCGACGCCTGCCTGCCGAGCCGGCTTGCGAGAGAGCTGATCAAGGCGAGTTCCGCCTCGCTTTCACAATTGAAGCTGTGGATCCCGCGTTCCAGCGCGAGTTCGATCTCATCGCGCGTTTTGCCGACGCCGGAGAAGACGATGGAGGCAGGGTCGCCTCCGGCTTCCATAACCCGAAACAGCTCTCCGCCGGAGACGATGTCAAAACCCGCTCCCTCCTGCTTGAGCAGCCGGAGTATGCCCAGGCTGCCGTTGGCCTTTACCGCGTAGCAAACGCGGTGGGGAATGCCTTCCAGCCCGGAGGTGTAAGTGCGATAGTTTTGCAGAATCGCCCCGGCTGAGTAGACATAAAGAGGTGTGCCCGCTTTCTCCGCCAGCGGGGCGAGCTCAACCTGTTCGCAGAAGAGAACACCATCCTGATAGTGAAACGGCTGTGGCATGCGGATCGGCAATTCCTTTAGTCGACTTTGAGAACCAGCGCAGTCTGGTCATCGAGTACCGGCGTTGTCTCGCGGAACTCCTCGAGGTCACCGATGAGGCCATCGGCGATTTCCTTAGCGGTGGCGCTGCAATGATCGGAGATGTAGCGTTTCAGGCGCCGTCGACCGTATTCCTCGCCGCCAGGATTGGTTTGGTCGTGAACACCATCGCTGACGAGAACGATCACGTCTCCGGCTTCCGCTCGAAATTCGGATTCCTCATACTCCACCTGTTGGAGGAGGCCAACCGGGACGCCAGACGCCTGCGGTTGCAGAATCGACCCGCCCCGGCAGACCAACGGAGTGGTCTGGCCCGCATTTGCAATGAGAAAGGTTCGCTCGCCCGCCTTCCACAGCATGACCAGGAGAGTAATGTAGCGAGCCGGGATCTGTCTCTCCATCAGCGTCTCATTGAGCAGGCGAAGCAGTTGGGCGGGGCTTCTGCGGTGCGGCGCGGCGGCGCGCAATAAGCCGCTGACAAGAGATCCGTAGAGCGCGGCCGCGGCGCCTTTACCGCTGGAATCGCCAAAGGCGATCATGGCGTGCTCGGTATCGTAGTCGAAGAAATCGTAAACATCGCCGCTGACCAGCCGCGCCGGCTTCAGGTTGATCCCGATTTCCAATCCGGGGAGCGGCGGCGCTTCCGGCGGCATGATGATCGCTTGAAGCTGCGCGGCCGCTTCCAGATCCTCCTGAATCTCGTGCTCCCTTGCGGCCAATTCTTCGTAGAGGCGGGCATTCTCGATGGCAATCGCGATGGATGGCGCGATGAGACTCAGCGTGCGAACGTGATCCTCAGTGAAGGAGCCCACCCGTTCGCTTTCCAAGTCGAGCACTCCGATCACGCGTCCCTTCACAACCAGGGGAACAGCGACTTCGCTGCGGATGCCGGGGTGAGTGCCGACATAGCGTGGATCCTCCTGTGTATCGCGCGCCAACACGGGCTCGCGATTGCGAGCCACGTACCCCGTGATGCCCTGCTGGATGGGCAAGCTCGTGTGCTGAGTCCGTTGATCGAACCTCAGGCTGAAGAGGCTCTTCAGCACCTCCTCCTTCTCATCCACGAGCATGACCATGAAGGCGTCGTAGCTGACGAGCTTGCGGATGCTCTTGGCGATCTTGTTCAGCAGTGCTTCGACGTTCAGAATCGAGCTGAATTCCTGCGCCATGCGCGCCTGCGTGCGCTGTATCTTGTTCTGGCGCTCGACCCGCCGGTAGAGCCGGGCATTGTCGATGGCGGAACCGATGCGCGACGCGATGAGCTGCAGCAGTGCGCGGTCCTGCGCCGTGAAAGCGTTGTCGACCGTGGATTGAAGATCGATGACGCCCACCAGCCGGTTTCGAACCAGCATTGGAACGGCCAGCTCGCTGCGCACCGCATCCAACGCGCTCAGGTAACGCTTGTCTTCTCCGACGTTGCCGACCACAACCGGCTGTCTCGTCTGCGCGGCCGTTCCCGTGAGCCCTTCTCCAAGTGGGATATGCAGGTTCTCAATCACTTCCTGCCGGTGACCCTGGGCATACCGGATTCGGAGCACTTTCAGCCGTTCACTCCACAACAGGATCGCGAACAAGTCGTGCGGGATCACTTGCCGGACGATCCCGGCGATGCTCTCCATGAGCTGGTCGAGGTCGAGCGATTCGGCGGCGAGAGATGAAACCTCGAGCAGGAAGTCGAGCAGTTCGGCGCGCTCGCGAAATCGAACCCGGGTCTTGACGCTTCTGCTCATGACGGGACTACCGGGCGGCGCGCGCGATAGCTATACTGGCGCTGGCGCCGATCCGGCTCGCGCCGGCCTCCACCATGGTCTTCAGGTCATCAAGCGTCCGGATGCCCCCGGAGGCCTTGACGCCGAGTTCCGCACCGACCACTTTCCGCATCAATGCGATGTCTCGGGCGGTCGCGCCGGACTTGGCGAAGCCGGTCGACGTTTTGACGAAATCGGCTCCGGCCATTTTGGCGAGAACGCAGGCGATGGCTTTCTCGTTGTCGGTCAGCAACGCGGTCTCCAGGATGACCTTCAGGATCGCGCCGCCGCGGTGGCAGCACTCCGCCATCGCCTGGATGTCGAGCTTCACCGTTTCAATGTCGCCGCCCTTCATTGCGCCGATGTTGAGGACCATGTCGACCTCGCGGGCGCCTGAGCGGATTGAAATCTCCGCCTCGGCGACCTTGGCCAGAGTGGAGGTTGCGCCGAAGGGGAACCCATTGACGGTGCAGACCGGAACACTCGAACCACGCAGCGCCGCAACCGCCACTGGAACCCAGTAAGGGTTGACACACACGCTGGCGAATCCGTGCTCGCGCGCCTCGGCGCACAGCTTGAGGATATCGGCCTTGGTGGCGTCCGGCCTGAGGATCGTATGGTCGATCAGGCTCGCCACTCGCCGCGGATTCCATTCCGTATCGGGGCGAACCTTTCCCTTGACGGCGAGAACCATCGCGCCGATTTCCGAGGCTAACTGTTCGAGTCCGACGGTTTCCACGTTGAGTATCGCTGTTCAAGCGCTGTGATTTTGTCGATCCGGCCTTGATGCCGCCCGCCGGCGAATGGCGTCGCAAGCCAAGTCCGCAACACGTCCTCGGCCTGCGTTTCGGTTTGAAGCCGGCCGCCCAGGGTGAGGACATTGGCGGCGTTGTGCTCGCGACTGTTTCGCGCGGAAGCCCTATCATAACATAGGGCTGCGCGGATACCCGGGACCTTGTTGGCGGCCATCGCGCTGCCGATTCCCGCGCCGTCGACGATGACGCCAAGCGCCGCCTTCCCCTCAACGATCAGCTCAGCCACAGCCTGTGCGATGTCGGGGTAATCGACCGCCTTCTCTTCGTGGACGCCCACGTCGCGGATTGCCCAGCCGAGGTCGTCGAGCACCGCCTTGAGCCGCTCTTTCATCACGAAGCCGCCATGGTCGGAGCCCAAGGCAACTGTCTTCCCGGCGGGGGCGAGTCTCGAATACTCCTCTTCAGCGACTTCGACGATCCGCACACCGCGGGCGCCCGCTGTTTCACGGGCCGAATCGGTCACGATGGACCCGGGCGGTACTTGCAGATCTCCCGAGGCGGGGACGTCGCGCTCGGTGATGACAACCTTCATTCGACCCTCATGATGACATAGCCGGCCGTCCCCCCGTGCCGATTTCGGGAACAACCACCATCGGGTGGTCGTATACTCGTGTAGCACGGAGAAATCGTCAACATGGCTCTGGGTGATCAGATCAAAGGCTTTATCAAGAAACAGTTCATTGACGTCATTCATTGGACTGAACCCGAGGATGGAATCCTGGCGTGGCGGTTTCCCATGCAGGACATGGAAATCCAGAACGGCGCCAAGCTCACCGTGCGTGAGTCCCAAGCGGCCATGTTCGTCAACGAAGGCCGAGCGGCCGACGTTTTCGCCCCCGGGCTGTACACGCTCAGCACGCAGACCCTGCCGGTCCTGACGAACCTGATGAACTGGGACAAGATGTTCCAGTCGCCGTTCAAGAGCGACGTCTACTTCTTCGTCGTCAAACAGCAGGTCAACCAGCGCTGGGGCACCGCGCAGCCGGTGACCATCCGCGACAAGGACTTCGGCGCAGTGCGGATGCGCGCCTACGGTGTCTACTCGTGGCATGTCGAAAACCCGCAAAGCGTTCCACACCAAGCTCTCCGGCACCAAGGAAACCTTCCGCGTCGCCGACATCGAGCCGCAACTGCGGCAGATGATCGTCAGCCGCATGTCGGACGCTTTCGCCGAAAGCGGAGTTCCGTTCCTCGACATGGCGGCGAACCTGGTTGAAGTCGGCGACCGCATCCAAGCCAATGTGAAGCCCGTCTTCTCCGAGTTCGGCATTGCGCTGGACACCTTCGCGGTGGAGAATCTGTCGCTGCCCGAAGAGCTGCAGAAGATGCTCGACACGCGCATCGGCATGAACATGATCGGGAACATGCAGCAGTTCACGCAGTTCCAGGCAGCCAACTCGCTGCCGATCGCCGCGGCCAACGAAGGCGGCGGCGGCATGGCCGGTCTCGGTGTCGGTCTCGGTGCAGGCGTGGGTTTCGGACAGATCCTGGCCGGGGCTTTGAATCCCCAGCAGATGGCCGGGCAGCAGCCTCCGCCTCAAGCGCCGCCGCCGGCTGTTCCGGTCGTGCCGGTGCCGGTTGCGCCGGGAGGCAGCTCCTGCCGCGGCAGCCGCCCCGCCCCCCGCGGCCGCGACCGACGCCAAGTTCTGCCTGAACTGCGGCAAGTCCATTCCGCGTCCGGCGAAATTCTGCCCTGAATGCGGTTCCGCGCAGCAGTGACGGTCGCTCCAGAGCTACGATGTCTGAGATGTCTCCAGGTGAAGAGTGGGTCGTGGACGCCACCGGCTGCGACCCCTCGTCCCTGGCATCCGGCCCCTGTCTTGAGTCGCTTTTCGGCGCCTTGATTGAGTCGTTGAGCCTGCATCCGATTGCGCCCGCGGCCTGGCACCAGTTTCCCGGTCCGGGAGGGTGGACGGGCTATGTCCTGCTCGCCGAATCGCACCTTGCGGTCCACACCTTTCCTGAACATGGCACATTGTGCCTGAACCTGTTCTGCTGCCGGCCCAGGCCGGAGTGGGCCTATAAGCAGGAGTTGGCAAGCAGGTTCGGCGCTGCTGAGGTCAGTGTACGGCGGGTGGAAAGGAAAACGGCATGAACGGCCGAATCGCGAACTGCCCGGGGTGCGGCGCACCTGTGAAGTTCGCCTGGTCCAGCGCAGTGCAATCGGCCTGCCCATTCTGCAGAGCGATCATCGTCCGGCACGACGTCGACCTTGAGAAGGTGGGTGAAGTCGCCGACCTCCCGCAGGACGCTTCGCCGATTCAAATCATGGCTTCGGGCCAGTTCGACAACAGGGCCTTCACTGTGATCGGAAGGATTCGCTACGAATGGGCACAGGGCTCCTGGAACGAATGGCATCTGCTGTTCTCCGACCAGAGTTCGGGCTGGCTCAGCGACGCGCAGCTCGAATATGCTGTCAGCTCGCGCGTTGAGTCGAAGGAGAAGTTCCCCGCGCCTGACGACCTGCCGCGAGGCCGCGTTTTTCAACTCGGGGGGGCGCAGTACATGGTCACGCACCTCACGCGGGCGCGCTATGTCGGGTTCGAGGGGGAACTGCCGTTCCGCACCAGCGAGCGCGAAGAGATCCTGTTTGCCGATCTGCGTACGAACGATGGCCGTTTCGGCACGATTGACTATTCGGAGGAGCCGCCGCTGCTGTATCTCGGGCGGTCTGTGAACTTCGCTGAATTGAAGCTGCAAGGCTTAAGGGAGTTTGAGGGATGGTAGCCCAGAAGCACGCCCGCAGCCTCTCCTGCCCGAGCTGTGGCGGCCTGATTGAACTGCGCGGCATGCAGCACACGCGTTCCGCCGTATGTGTCAACTGCTGCTCAGTGCTCGATGCGACCACTGACTCCTTGCAGGTGCTCTCCAAGTTCGACGAGAAGATGCGCGTGCAGCCGCTCATTCCCCTGGGAACGAGAGGCAAACTGCACGATGTGCCGTGGGAGGTGATCGGCTTCCAGCAGCGCACCATCTACGTCGACCGCGTCGCCTACTCCTGGCACGAATACCTCCTGTTCAACCCCTATCAGGGCTTCCGCTACCTGACGCAGTACAACGGCCATTGGAACGACGTGGTGACCGTTCGCGCGCTTCCCGCATTCACTTCGGAAGGAGGACGCAAGGCTGCGCGCTACCTCGGCACAACTTACCGCCACTTCCAGCATGCCGTGGCTTACACCACCTTCGTGATGGGCGAGTTTCCATGGGCTGTCAAAGTCGGCGAATCCGTGGAAAGCGACGACTACGTTGCGCCCCCAAGCATGCTGAGTTCGGAGATCAGCGAGGGAGAGGTCAACTGGTCGCACGGAACTTACGTTGACGGTCGCGAGCTGTGGCAGGCATTTCAGTTGAAGGGCGCGCCGCCCCCGGTGCGAGGGACGTTCGCGAACCAGCCATCGCCATACCTGGGCAAACCTGCGCAAGCCTGGCGGACTTTCGTGCTGCTGGCAGTAGTCTGGGCCGTCGTCCTGGGGTGGTTCACGTTCTCGAGCGCGAACAGGCAAGTATATGAGGGCCGCTTCAGTTTCAATCATGCCCAGCCGGGCGAGCACTCGCTGGTAACGCCGGTGTTCGACGTGCCTGGACGAACATCCAACCTCGAAGTTGAGATTCAATCCGACCTGGACAACAACTGGGCGTATTTCAATCTTGCTCTCCTGAAGGAGGACGGCTCGATCGGCTACGACTTCGGCCGGGAGTTGAGCTACTATCACGGCCGCGACAGCGACGGCGGCTGGAGCGAAGGCCGTGCGCGGGACTCGGTGGTTCTCCCTCGCGTGGCCCCGGGCCGCTACTACCTGCGCATCGAGCCGGAGATGGACCCTGAAGCGAGCAGGCAGGCTGCGTCGGGCATGTCGATGAACTACGAAGTTCGCGCGATACGCGACGTGCCGCAGAGCCTGTGGCTGTGGCTCGCACTGCCGCTCCTGATCATCCCGCCCATCTGGACTTCGATCAGGGCGGCGAGTTTCGAAGGAAAACGGTGGGCCGAATCGGACTATGCGCCGCAATCGAGCGGCTCGGATGATAGCGGCTCTGACGAGGACGAATCATGAAGAACCCCTTGTACACTGGCTATGGCGCCATTCTGATGGCGCTGATGAGCTACGCGCAGTGGAGCGGTTTCTCGCTTTCAAATGTCAACGAGGTGAGGAACATCCCCAAGTCTGTCCGTGAGAATCCGGGCGTCTATCGCTCGCACTACGGTTTCATGCCCCGATGGTTTGGAGGAAAGTAAAACATCATGCCCATGGACTTCCATTTAGGCTCGCTCATCAACGCCCTGGTGTACGCCATCGTGGGTGTCGTCATCCTGGTCGGCTCCTTTATCGCCTGGGACAAAATCACGCCCTACGACCTCTGGCGGGAGATCGTCGAAAAGCAGAACACGGCTCTGGCGATCTTCGCCGGGCTGATGGCGCTCGGCATCGCGATTATCGTCGCTTCGGCCGTGCACTAGACGGCGCGCCATGGCGCCAGTCCTTTTCTTAAGCGTCTTTCTCATCGCCGCCTGCGGGCTCATCTACGAGCTCATCGCGGGGACGCTGGCCAGCTATCTGCTTGGCGACAGCGTCCTGCAGTTCTCCACCATCATTGGCAGCTACCTGTTCGCAATGGGCATCGGCAGTTGGCTGTCGCGCTTCATCGACCGCGCGCTGGTGGCCCGCTTCATCGCCATCGAACTCATGGTGGGCCTGCTTGGCGGCTTCTCTTCAACCATCCTGTTTCTCGCCTTCACGTACACGGCTGGCTTCCGGTTCCTGCTCTACGGACTCGTGCTTGCGATCGGAATGCTCGTAGGCCTGGAGATTCCGCTGCTCATGCGGATTCTCCGCGAGCGGTTCGAATTCAAGGATCTCGTCGCCAATGTGCTCACGTTCGACTACCTGGGAGCATTGGGCGCCTCGCTGCTGTTTCCTCTCCTGTTGGTGCCGAAACTCGGGCTGGTCCGCAGCGCGCTGCTGTTCGGTCTGATCAATGCCGGTGTCGCATTGTGGTCGACGTTTCTGTTCAAGGATCATCTCGGAGCAGTGCGACTGCAGAGGTTGGGCTGCGCAGTCGTCGTAATTCTCCTGGGTGTTGGCGCTGCCTCGGCTGATTGGATCACCGATACCGCCGATGCGGCTCTCTACGCCGATGAAGTGATCCTGGCGAGAACGACTCCCTACCAGCGGCTCGTGGTGACGCGCTGGAAGGAGGACTATCGCCTCTATCTGAACAGCCACCTGCAGTTCAGCTCGCGTGACGAATACCGCTACCACGAGTCGCTGGTGCATCCTGGACTGGCGTCCATAGCCGCGCCTCGCCATGCTCTCGTGCTGGGCGGCGGCGACGGCCTGGCCGTGCGGGAAATGCTGAAGTACCCCGGCCTGGAAACGATCACGCTGGTTGACCTGGATCCGGCGATGACCGCGCTTTTCAAAACGCATCCGCTGCTGACGGGGCTCAACCACAAGTCGCTGTTGAACCCCAAAGTGCGCATCGTGAACGCCGATGCCTTTCCCTGGCTGGAAAGTGACAAAGGGATGTACGACTTCGTTGTCGCCGATTTTCCGGATCCCAATAACTACTCGCTGGGGAAGCTCTACACGACCGCGTTTTACCGCCTGCTCAGGCACCACGTCAGCGCCCAGGGCGCCGTGGTCGTGCAGTCGACATCACCGATGTTCGCGCGGCAGTCCTTCTGGTGCATCGACGAGACGATGAAGCAGGCAGGCTTTCGCACCTATCCCGTACCATGCTTACGTGCCGAGTTTCGGCGAGTGGGGCTTCGTGCTGGGTACGCATGGCGCATGGGCGCCGCCCGGTCAGTTGCCCTCCGGTCTGCGTTTCCTGACTGTGCAGAGCCTCGCGGGGTTGTTCCAGTTTCCGCCCGACCTGGCGCCTGTCCCGGCCGAGCCGAATCGATTGAACGACCAGGTGCTCGTACGCTACTACGACCGGGAGTGGCGCGAGATCGTTCGATGACCCGGCGAGAGTTTGCGCCGGCGATCGCCGGCCTTCTTCCCAAGAGCGAGCCGAAGATCGCTGGCGGGTTTGTCCTCGAAGCCGCGGACATCGGCCACAGGTTGCGCGACCGTGCTCGGATGGCCGCGCCGCCGGAGCGGCGCACCGCCGAAGTGGTGATTGTGGGAGGCGGCATCAGCGGGCTTGCCGCGGCCTGGCGGATGCGCAAGCGCGGCTTCCAGGACTTTGTTCTGCTTGAACTCGAGGAACGGCCTGGCGGCAATTCCAGATGGGGAGAAAACGAAGTCTCGCGCCACCCCTGGGCTGCCCACTATCTGCCAGCGCCGGACGCGGGCAATGTCCACGTTCGCGAGCTGTGCGAAGAATTCGGGTTGCTGAAGGACGGGGTTTTTGACGAGCGCTGGCTTTGCCATTCGCCGCAGGAGCGCCTCTTCATACACGGCCGCTGGCAGGAAGGGCTCGAGCCGTTGACCGGTGCGACCGCGGAGGATCTCCGCCAGATGAAGCGCTTTGACGATCGAATGCGCGAAATGGCCGCGACCGGGGCCTTCACCCTTCCTCTCGATCGGGGCCTGGAAAAGGCCGCCGCTCCGCTCCGCGCGCTCGATAGCATCTCGATGAGTGAGTGGATGCGCAGGGAGGGCTTCTCAAGCGAGCCCCTGCGCTGGCTCATTGACTATTCAACCCGCGACGACTATGGCACCCATGCAGACGCGGCCAGCGCCTTCGCGGGAGTCCACTATTTCGCGTCACGGCCGCATGACGAGAAGGGCCCGCTGACATGGCCCGAAGGCAATGGCTGGCTGATGGAGCGGCTGCTTGCCGCCGTGCGCGACCACGTTCTGACGGGTTCGATGGTCTACCGCATCCAGCGCCAGGGGACGCGCTGGCGGATATGGACCGAAAAGACCCTGTACGAAGCGCCGTTGGTGGTGTTTGCCGCCCCCACCTTTCTTGCGCAATGGCTGGTCGATCCTGCGCCTCCACGGTACCCGTTCGACGCCGCGCCCTGGATGGTGGCCAACCTGACGCTCGACCGATGGCCCCGCAACCACGGCTTTGACTATTCGTGGGACAACGTCATCTACCGTTCTTCTTCACTCGGCTACGTCGTGGCGACCCACCAATCGCTCTCGACACACCATCCGCGCACGGTGTGGACCTATTATTGGGCATTGGCCGATGGCCGCGCCGTCGACCAACGGCGTATTCTGCTTGGCGGCGATTGGTCCTATTGGAAAGAGCGAATTTTGACCGACCTCGAGCGCGCCCACCCTGACATCCGCCACTGCGTCAGTCGCATCGACATCTTCCGGATCGGCCACGCGATGCCGCGCCCTGAGCCCGGAGCGATGTTCAGCGAAGCGCGTCGCGCCTTGTGCAGGCATTCCGGTACGCTCGTGTTCGCCAATTCGGATCTGAGCGCACTCTCGCTGTTCGAAGAGGCCGTCTACCGCGGCGTCACCGCGGCGGACTACGTTCTCAGGAAGGCCTCGTCCACCGGAGGCCGGTAGGCGTTCGCCAGCCGGTTCGTCTTATTCGCCAATGCGGTGACCGCAAGCAATTCGCCGAGCATCTCCTCGGTCATGCCTTTGGCCCGCGCCGCGGCGGTGTGCGAGTGACGTGCAGTACTCGCAGCCATTGGTCGCGCTGACGGCGACGTAGATCATCTCCTTGACCAGCGGGTCCAGGGCGCCGGGCCCCATCACCGCCTTAACCTCCGCCCAAACCTGCGCGAGCGTCGCGGGATGGTTCGCCAGCGCCTTCCAGAAGTTGTTCACGTCCTCGACATTGCGCGTGGCCTTGATGTCGTCGTAGACGGCGCGCACTTCGGGCGAGGCGTCGTTGTACTGGATAAGGCCAACTACGCTCATCGAATCAGCCCGAAGGCCTTCTTCATCGCCGCGGCTGTCGTCGCCAAGGCCTCTTCCGGCGGCATCTGCCGCAGCGGAGCGTTGAAAGGCTCGCAGCGCGCAGGAGCGTCGCAGCCGAGTTCGTTCAATGTGTTCAGGAAACCGGCCACATCGATCACGCCCGTGGCGCAGGGCAGCTCACGCTCGCCATCCTTCTGTTCGTCAAGCTTCCGGCCGGCAGGTGCGTCGTTCAAGTCGATGGAGACAATGTCCTTGTTGGTCAGAGTCTTGAGATCGGCCAGCGTCTCATTGGCCGTGAACCAATGCCAGCTATCGAGAACGAAACCCATATTGGGCCGCCCGATTTCGGCGAACAGTTCCTTCATCTGCTTCATCGAGTGAATGAAGGGGTAGCGCCTGGTTGTCCAGGAAGTCTTGGGTCCGACGTACTCCAGGCCAAACCGCTGCCCATGATCCTCCAGCACGCGCGCTACTTCCCGCAGCCGCGTCCCGTGGAGCTTCAGATTCTCCAGGTAGGTGAGCTGATCGGAGGTAGGCGAAATCCAGGTGGTCACCCGAGTGACACCGGCGCGCTGCATCGCCGCCGCTCGGGCAGGAAACTCCGCCAGGCTCTTCTTAAACTCTTCATCAGTCGTGCGGAACTGCACCGGCATGCCGGCGTTGCCCCAGACGATTCCAGCCTGTTTCATCGCGGCAAGCAGTTCGCCGACCGCTGAAGCGGGCTGCGAGGTCAGCCAGCCGCTGTCGGCTGAAATGGACTCGAACCCATGCTTCTTTGCATGTTGCAGCGCCTCTGGCAGCGAGGCCTTCACTCCGATCGAGCCGCAATCGAGCTGGATCGTCATTTTCCGATTCGGCGCCGCCGCAAGGGCAGCTGTGGGCAATACGGCGAACTCTCTGCGTGTCATAGCCAATTAGGCTGGAGTCTATCGCATAATGAAGCAATCATGCGGCGACGGCTGCTGATTCTGTTCTTTTGCCTGGCGGTAGCGGCCTATGCCCGGAATCGGGAGCGCCTCCGTGACGAAGAGTCTAAACGCGATGGCGCCGCGGCTATCGCGCGTTCATTCGACTCGCTCCAACGAAGGGTTCGAATCCAATCCGGAGAGGAAGTGGATCTCACCATGACACTGCGCCGCATCGCCGCGGGGCAGTCGTTGCGCGGGGCGGGCCTGCCGGCCCACGACGGTGATGGCACAGTCTTCCTCAACCTGACGGACCGTGAGGCCGGACGGCGTCCACTGCCGCCTGCCGAACGCGGCTACTACATCGAGTACGTCCATCCGCCGCCTCGTTCCATGAAGTGGCCGGGCCCTCGACGCGTTATCGTCGGACGTGGGGGCGAAGCTTACTTCTCCCCGGATCACTATCGCGCCGATTCCATCATTCCGCTCCACAGGAAAACGCGATGATTCTCCAGAACCTGATCTCCGCTGTCGAGGACCCTGGCCTTCCCATTGTCTGGGTAGACTCCTCGTGCTCCGCTGAGTTCTGGGGCCGGCTCTCAACGGCCCTGAAGGCCGCCGGGTATCGCGTCCTGGATCTCGACGAGGCTGGCCCGGCCGATTCACAAGAACGCCTTCTTGAGTGCTTCATCCTCGCGGCAGGATGGCCGCTCGATTTCTGCCCCAATCTGAACGCTCTAAAGGATGCGCTTTTGACGCTCGAAGACCCACCCTATGGCGGGTGGGTCGTCCTGTTCAGGGAAGCCGGACTTCTGCGCCAAAACGACGAGGCCACCTTTGAGGATTTGCTGGAACTGCTCTCGCTTGTTCACGATATCAAGCTGAAAAAAAAGGGCTTATACTTCAAACTCGCAGTTTCCGGGTGAAATTGTAGATCCGCTGCCCTGCTCCTGCTATCCTACGGATGTGCAGTTATGTTAGCGGATACTAAGTCCAGTCGCGGATGGTGCTCCCAAAGCAAGGTTGTCCAGCCAGGAGCGCCGTGCGGCAATCGTCACCGCCGCGATGATATTGTTCGCCAGGAACGGATTCAAGGGCACGACCACCCGGGAAATCGCAGGGGCAGTTGGTGTCAGCGAGCCTGTGCTCTACCAACACTTTGCGACTAAACGGGATCTCTACACAGCGATTGTGGATCAGATGGTGGCGGAAGCTGGGCGTGAATTCGATGCGGCATTTTCACAGCTTGACCCCGCCTCCGATGCGGTGACGTTTTTCACCTGGGTGGGCAACGCCGTCATCGATTGGTACTCCAATCACAACGAACACATTCGACTCCTGTTGTTTAGCGCACTTGAAGGGCATGACCTCGCCGAGATGTGGCACGAGAAGGCGACCACGCCATTCCTGAGCGTCGTGGAGCAGGGAATCATATCGCGGCAGGACAAGGGCTTTCTTCGCGGCGTGGACGCCATGGTGGCGGCTCGAGGGTTCATAGGCATGGTTGCGCACTATGGCCTTTCAACCACACTTTTTGGGACGTCGGTCCCGGGGCTTTCCTACCGTCAAGCCGTTGACCAGTTTGTCGAACTCTATCTCAGCGGATTTCGTCCGCGTTTGCAGGAGGGTCTGAGATGATCAGGGCTGTTTTTGGCACGGCGGCGCTTGTTGCGGCGCTCCTGATTTCCGGTTGTTCGAAGGAGTCGGCAACCACGAAGGCCGCGGCGAAAGCGCCCGAGCCGATCGCCGTCAAGACAGCGTCGGCCGAAGCGCGGACCGTCGAAAGGGCAATCATGGTCACAGGCTCGCTGCAGGCGGACGAGGTGACTACCGCCTCATCGGAGGTTCCGGGCCGAATTACTCAATTGCACGCGGATTTCGGGCAGGCCGTTCGCAAGGGCCAGGTGATTGCCGAACTCGAACCCACCGAACTATCGCTGCAATTGGAGCGCACCCGCGCCAGCCTTGCGCAGTCGATGGCGCGGATTGGAATGGACCCTGCACAGGGCCGCATCCCGGATGCCACCCCGATGACGCGCCAGGCGAAGGCTCAGATGGAAGACGCCAAGTCAAAATACGAGAATGCCGAGCGGCTTGTGAAAACGGGCGACGTGAGCCAGGAACGCTTTAACGAACTCGACAAGCTCTATCGGGCGCGCGTGGCCGCTTTTGAAGCTACACAGGACGATCTCCGCACTCAGCTTGCGGTGGTAAGGTCCCTGCAAGCCGAGGTGAAGCTCGCTGAAAAGCGATTGAGCGACGCGAAGGTGGTCGCTCCGTTTGACGGAATTGTCCAACAGAAGCACGTCAGTCCCGGCCAGTACATCAAGGAGAACGTGCCCATCTTCACGCTCGTGAAGTCCTCCCCTCTGCGCCTCCGCGTCGAAGTGCCGGAAAGCGCGGTGGGCGAGGTTCGCAATGGGACGACACTGCGATTCACAACTGAGGCCGTGCCAGGGGCCGAGTTCCAGGCGGTTGTCCGCGAACTGAATCCATCGATTGACGCACGCTCCCGGACGTTGACCGCCGAAGCCAGACTCGTTTCTGGCGACCCGCGGCTGAAGCCGGGTTCATTCGTGCAGGTCCGTCTGGTTACCTCGGCGAAAGCGCCGGTGGTCGCGGTTCCACGCGCGGCCCTTTACTCCGTCGCAGGCTTGAACAAATTCTTCACCATCCAGGACGGCCGGGCCAAGGAGCACAAAGTCGGCGAGATTCTGGGTTCCAACGGCTGGGTTGAGCTTCCGGAGGGTGTCATTCCCGCCGGAGCTACAGTCGCAGTCTCGAACGTGCCGCTGTTGACCGATGGCGCGCCGGTTCGCACCGCAGGACAAAGCTAAGCCTGAACACCTGAGGGCCTTATGCAAAAACTCGCAGAAGTCTGTATCCGTCGCCCTGTCTTCGCCACGATGCTCATCCTGGCGTTGGTGGTGGTTGGTCTCGATAGCTACCGGAAACTGGGCGTCGACTACTTCCCCAAGGTCGAGTTCCCGTTCGTCAACATCACCACGACGCTGCGCGGCGCCTCGCCTGAAGAGATTGAAAGCCAGGTGACCAAGCCGCTCGAAGAGGCGCTGAACACCATCAGCGGCATCGACGACCTGAACTCCACTTCGGCCGAAGGCATCTCGATCATCACCATCGGTTTCGTGCTGGAGAAGGACCCTGAAGTCGCCGCACAGGAAGTGCGTGACAAGATCTCAACCATCCTGAACCAGCTTCCAGACGATGCGGATCCGCCGGTTGTGGAGAAAATTGCGACCGACGCGGCACCCGTGCTGAACATCGTTGTTTCAGCCAACCGGGATCTGCGTGAAATCACAAAAATCTCCGACGACCAGTTGAAGAAGAACATCGAATCGCTGAACGGCGTCGGCCAGGTTCGGTTTGTCGGCGAGCGCAAGCGTCAGATACAGGTTGAACTCGATGGCGAGAAACTGTACAGCTACAACCTCAACGTGGAGCAGGTGAGGTTGCTGCTGAAGGCGCAAAACATCGAGATTCCGGGCGGCCGCATCGAGCAGGGCTCGCGAGAGCTGAGCCTGCGCACGATGGGTCGCGTCGAGCGCCCGGTGGATTTCGGCCGCATCATCGTCGGCAACTTGAACGGCTCGCCGATTCGCGTCAGTGACGTCGGCAAGGTGATTGATGGCTACGAAGAGCCGCGCTCGGTTGCCCGGTTGGACGGCAATTCCGCGGTCGTTCTGCAAATCCGCAAACAGGCCGGCACGAACACGCTTGACGTCATTGACCTCGTCAAGGAGCGGTTGGAGGAGCTGAAGCCCATGCTTCCGCCCGACTTCCGCATCTCGTTCGCGCGCGACCAGAGCGGCTTCATCGAGGCGGCGTTCCACGCCGTGCAGGAACACCTGGTGTCTGGGCGGCTTCTTCGCCGCCATCATCGTGATGATCTTCATCCGCTCCTGGCGCTCGACCCTGATCGCGGCGATCGCGATTCCCACGTCGATCATCTCGACCTACTCGCTCATGCAGGTGATGGGCTTCACGCTTAACCAGATCACCATGCTTGCGCTCACGCTCGTTGTCGGCATCGTCATCGACGACGCGATCGTGGTGCTCGAGAACATCTTCCGTTTCATGGAGGAGAAGCAACTGCCTGCAATGCAGGCGGCCGTAGAGGGCACCCGTGACATTGGCCTGGCCGTGCTGGCCACAACGACGAGTCTCGTCATCATCTTCATCCCCATTGCGCTGATGCCCGGCATCGTAGGCCGTTTCATGTCCAGTTTCGGCTACACGGCGGCGTTTGCCATCATGGTCAGCCTGCTGGTCAGCTTTACCCTGACGCCCATGCTCTGCTCGCGCTTCCTGCGTCCAAGCGATATCGCGCACGGCGAAACCAAGACCGGCTGGTTCCACAACATATTCGCCGTGCCCTATAAACGCATGATCACCTGGTCGCTCGGCCATCGCTGGGTGATAGGTGCTCTTGCCCTGCTCACCGTTGCTTCCATCTACCCGATGATGAGCCGCATGGGAATCGATTTCCTCCCGCAGGAAGATCAAAGCGAGTTCGAAGTCACCGTCCGCACGCCGGTCGGAAGCTCGCTCGAAGGAACCACCCAGGTGATGGCCTTGATCGAGAACGACATCAAGACGGTCCCCGGCATTCGGGACATGCTGACGTACGATTGGCGCTGACGTTCGAAAGCAGGTCGACCGTGGTTCAATTCTGGTGGAACTGGTGCCGGTGGATCAGCGCAAGTACACGCAGCGCCAGTTGATGGATATGACGCGAGACAAACTGCGCAAATACAAAGAGGTTGTCATCGGCGTTCAGTTGCCCAACCTCATTCAGGGCGCGTCCGACAGGGAGTATCAGTATTCGATCCAGGGGCCGGACCTCAAGAAGCTCGATCTTTACGCCACGCAAATGCTGGCGAAGCTCAAAACGCTGCCCGGCATGGTCGATCTGGACAGCTCCTATGAAAGCGGCAAACCCGAGGTGCGGGTCAACATCAATCGCGACAAAGCATCCGACCTGAATGTCAACGTCGCGCAGGTTGCTAACGCGATGCGCGTGCTGGTCGGCGGAGATGACCAGGTCACGACTTACAAAGAAGGCGATGACCGTTACGACGTGCAACTGCGCGTGAGTCCCGAATTCCGCAACTCGGCCCAGGCGCTGGAGCGGCTCTACGTGCCTTCTTCGTCTCTGGGCAACGTTGCGATATCGAGTGTGGCGACGCTCGAGGTGGCCTCCGGTCCTGTCTCGGTGGACCGCTGGAACCGGCAGCGCCGGATTCTCATCTCAGGCAACCTTTCCAAGGGTCTTGCGCTCGGCGACGTTCTGGCGTTCACGGCCAGTGAAATGGAAGCAATGAAGCTACCCGCGGAGTACCGCCACGGCGCCATCGGCCGGTCCAAGGAACTCGGCCGTGCGGTGACCAACTATCTCATCGCTTTCATGCTCTCCGTTGTCTTCATGTACATGATCCTCGCGGCGCAGTATGAGAGCTTCATCGACCCGGTAACCATTCTTCTCAGCCTTCCGCTTTCGATCCCGTTCGCCCTGCTGAGCCTGTTGCTGGCGGGCGAGAACTTTTCCATCATTTACACGTCGCTGGGCATTCTGGTGCTCTTCGGCATTGTGAAGAAGAACTCGATTCTTCAGATTGATCACATCAAGTCCCTGCAGGCGTGAGGGCATGCCGCGGACAGACGCGATCCTGCAAGGCTGCGAGGACCGGCTGAGGCCGATTCTGATGACGACGGCTGCGCTTGTTGCCGGCATGATGCCCTTGGCGGTCGGCCGGGGCGCTGGTGCGGGGACGCGGAGGACCGTTGCCATTGTCGTCATCGGCGGCCAGTCGCTGGCACTACTGCTGACACTTGTTGGTGACCCCTGTGGCCTACTCTCTTTTCGATGACATCGCCAATTCACCTCGATGGGGCCGGCTTCTGACCCCTTTCCGCCGCAAGCGCCGCGATGACGCTCCGAAGAGTTCCGTGCCGTCGCTCGCCCAGTAAGGAGTAAATCGAATGACGCGGATTTTCTTCATCGGTCTGTTCATCGCCGCCGCTATGGCCGCGCAGCAGCCTGTCCCCTCATCGCCTGCTTACGACGAGAAATCGCGTGAGGCGGTGCTGCGGGCGGAGCGTGTGGGTGTAGGCACCGAGGAACGCCGGCTTACTCTCGACGATGCGATCCAGATGGCGTTAAAGAACAACCTTGAGATCGACATCGAGCGGCTTGGGGTCGACACGGCTCTTTCCCTGACGAAATCCGCGCGCGGAGTCTTTGACCCGGTCGTGCTGTGGTCGCCCGGGTTCGCAAGCCGCAATACGCCCACTCCGAATTCGCTATTCGCCGCGAATGGCAAGGTTGCCGAGCGCGAGGCAAACATGAACTTCGGCTACAGGCAGCGGACAGGTTTTCAGGGCCTTGGCTATACCGCCGATTTCACGAACCAGCGCCTGACAACAAACAACCCGTTCACTTCGCTGAACCCGGCGATCACTCCTCGCCTCACGCTCGGCTTTACTCTGCCGCTCTGGCGCTATCGTGATACCGATCCTGATCGGGCGCAGTTGCGAATTCGCCTGAAGCAGGAGGTGCAGTCCCGCGCCGACTTCGAAACCCGTGCCATCGACGCCATCACGCGCGCTGAGTCGTCCTATTGGGATCTCGCTGCCGCGATTGAAGACGCAGTGGTCGCCGAATACGGCGTGCGCCTCGCTCGGGATCAGCACGAACGCAACCAGCGCCAGGTGAATGCGGGCACGCTTGCGCCGGTGGAACTCTCCGCCAGTGAAGCGGAAGTGCAGCGCAGAATCGACTCCTATGTGTCGGCGATCGGCATCATCACCATTGTCGAAAACAACCTCAAGACGATTCTGCTGCCCGTCAACACCGATCCACTGTGGGGCAGCCGATTAACGCCGGTCGACCGCCGCTCGGCCGATGCCAAGGTTACGGACCTCTCGGCAGCGTCCGGGCTAGCTCTCAAGCAACGCCCTGAGCTGCGCTCCCTCACCTCCCGCTTTGAGCAGAACGAGGAGCAGAAGAAGCTCGCTGCCAGCGCCGGCAAACCGCAGGTGAACCTTGTCGCCGGTTATGCCAATACAGGCTTGGCCGGCACCGCCGTGCCGGGTTCAGGCGGGGGCTTCCTGACCGCTTTTCTACCGCTTTACAGCCGGGTCAACGAACTCTCGTCGATCGCCGGCCTGCCCCCTGTGCCTCCTCCCGCAACCGGCGGCGGCGTTCCGCCGAGCTTCATCGGAGGCTATGGAACTGCCCTCTCGAACATGTTTTCAGGCAACTACCAGAGCGTCGCGGCGGGAGTGAACATTGAGTGGAACCCGCGCAACCGGTCCGCTGAGGCGTCCTACGAACAGACAGTGATCAACGAACGTCGCCTGCAACTGACGCGTCGCCAACTCGAGCAGTTCATTGTCTCCGAAGTGCGAGGTTCGCTGCAGGCGCTGGAGACGGCGCGCCAGCGAATCGAAGCGGCCCGGGCCAGCGAGCGTGCCTCGGTCGAAAAGCTCGACAGCGAGGTTCGCCTCTTCCAGACCGGTGAATCCACCAACTTCCTCGTCTTGACGCGGCAGAATGAACTGCTCGACTCCCGCCGCCGGGTAGTCGGCGCGGCCTTGCTCTACAACAAGGCCGTGGCGCGCCTGGATCAGGCGATTGGTGCGACATTCCAGGTCCGCGGGATCACGCTGGATTGATTCGGCTCGCAACAAACCGCCGGCATCCACAGATTAGCAATGTGATACTTTCGGGCTTCCGCCATGCGTCAGACCCAAGTGATTCCGCATCTGGTCAGCCGGCGCGATTTTCTCGCTCAGGGCGCGGTTGCGCCTGTCCTGGCCAAAGTTGCCTCTGCTCCGCCGCCGCCCGAACCGCCGCTGCTGGCCAAAGTGAGGCTGGGCGCAGAGTTCTTCCTTAACCGCACCGAGACCCAGGCCTCCATTGACGAGCATTTCCGCCGGATGTCGGAGACTGGCCTCAGTATTGTTCGCATCTTCACAATCTGGGATCAGGTTGAACGCGAACAGGAACGTTGGGACTTCACGGGCTATGACAGGATCTATGACGCCGCAGCCCGAAACGGCATCCTGATCGCAAACACGCTCTGCTCGGAAGATCCTCCCGGATGGATGGGGATCGCGCCTTTCTATCATCAGTGGTTTGACCTCGCCAATCCCAAGTTGCAGCCCTATTCGCGCGGCTATATCGAGAAGGTGGTCACACGGTATCGAGGCCATGCTGCACACGGAGTCTGGCTTCTGCAAAACGAGCCGGGTTTTCGCGGCACATCGGAAAGCTACCTCCTGCCTCACTTTGCGAAGTGGCTTGAGAAGAAGTATGGCTCTGTCGACGCGTTGAACCGATCCTGGTACCGACCGCTTGTCCGCTTCGAGGACGCTCCGTTTCCAATCGATGCGCGATCGGCGGGCTGGGCCGATTACCCATCGCTTCTCGACTGGAAGAACTTTGTCTGCGATCACCTTGCCGATCAACAGCGATGGATACACGCCGAAGTTGACAGGCATCATCCTGGTGCTCTCACCCACATCAACCCTCCCGGCCTGACCTCGAACATGCCTGGGGGCGGACGGGACCTTTGGAAGCTGAAGCCAACCGCCCATTTCCTCGGCGCCTCCATGCATGCTTCCTGGCACTTCGGGATGTTCTCCCGTGAGGAGTTTGGCGTCGCCTACGGGTATTGTTGCGACTTGGTCCGCAGCGCTTCGGCTCCCAAGCCTTATTGGGTGACTGAACTGCAAGCCGGACCAACGATATTGACGGGATCCCGGCCGCTTAACCCAACTGGGGACGAGATCACACGGTGGCTTTGGGATGGCATTGGAAATGGAGCCCGGGGTATCGTTTTCTGGTTGTGGCATCCGCGGACCGAGGGCAATGAAGCCGGGGAGTGGGGCCTCGCTGGTCCGTCCGGCGAAACCACACCGCGCACCCGCGCTACGCAGGCCGTGGCCAGAATCGTGCGCCAACACGACGATTTCTTCTCGATGGCGAAGCCGCAAGCTGCGTCGGCGGCGATCCTGTACAGTCCGGAGACCCTGATCCTCCACAACCTCGAGACTTGGAGAAAGCCGGCCGAAGACGCTCTCCACTCCATCATGGGCTGCTACAAGGCGCTTCATCGCGCACACGTCCCGGTCGATTTCCTCTACAGTGCGGAACTGGAAGCGGGGCTGGCCGAGCGTTACAAGGTCCTCTATCTACCCTTCTGTTACGCCTTGACGGAGAAGTCAACTCACATGCTGCGCCGCTTCGTCGAGAGGGGAGGCACGCTCTGGGCTGACGGTCTGGTTGCATGGAAGAACGCGGAGGGAGCAACTTCACGGCTACCGCCCGGTCCGTTATCCGATGTTTTCGGCTTCACTCTCGAAGACATCGACGCGCAGTGGGGTCCTTTCCCGTTCACCAATCAGGCCGACAAAGCCGGAGAACTGTGGCGCTGCGTGATTCCCAAGGGCAAGGCCACGCCGCTCCTGCAGACCCACGACGGCAAGCCCGCCGCGGTTGAGAATCGCTTCGGGAAGGGACGTGCGATTTATTACGGCACAGCCCTGTCGGCCGCGGTGTTGCGTCGGCAATTGCCTGCGGCCGAGCGCTGGATTGCTGAGCCGTCACTTCAGGCGTCAACGGGGCGGGCAGTCAGACTCCTGCAGGGCCCTGGGTCGGTGAGCTTCCGTGTGCTTGAGACGCCTGATCGCGTTGCCGCTCTGTTGAACAACTGGGGAGCGGTTGGACGTGTGCAAATCTTGTTTCCGGCAAAAGCGAAATCAGCAGTGGATCTCGTGACTGGCCGGAAAACTCAACTACTCTCACAGGCTGCAGGCAAGGTCGCAAACGTCGAGCTGCCTGGAGGCGCTTCAATGGTGCTGCTGGCTCGTCTCGATTGAAACGACAGCAGGCCGACCCTCGACAATGAGTTTCATCCTCGGTGCTCAGTCGTCCACAACTCATCCACAGGCCAAGCCGCTCTGAAGGCTTACACTGAAATCGGGCTTGCAACCGCGGCCCCGTGCCTTTTACCTTGGGTCTTTCCCCAATGGCGACCACCGCAAAACCTGATACGACTACCGTGGAGCGCGGCCTTCCGTCGAACGTCTATGCCGAACGGATGGTTCTCGGGTCAGTCCTTCTCAATGAATCGGCCTTCATCACCGTGGCTTCCATTCTCAAGGCCGAGGACTTCAGCCTGGACAAGCACCGGCTCATCTTCGTGCGCATGCTTGAGCTGAATCAGCGTGACGAGCGCATCGACCGCGTCACCCTGGCCAACGAGCTGATCCGCCACAACGAGCTCGACACAGTCGACGGCTTGCCCTACCTCTCTTCGCTCGACGAAGGCCTTCCGGAACTGCCCAATCTGGAGAGCTACGCGCGCATCGTTCGCGACAAGAGCATGCTCCGGCAGATGATCTTTACTGCCCAGGCGGCCATTCACCGCTGCATGCTCGAGGAGGACGAGCCGCACCGCATCCTGGCATCGACGGAGGATGATTTCCTCCGGCTCGGCGAAGCCGCGGCCAAGGATTCGCTGCTCTCCGCCGCTCAGGTCTTCGACTCGGCGGAGGGTGGCATCAATGAGTTCCTCGATCCTGCGCGCCGCGTGCAGGGCACGAGCACAGGGTTCCTCAAGTTCGACGAAATGACTGGCGGCCTGCGCCCCGGCGAGCTGATCATCATCGCCGCGCGGCCAGCCATGGGCAAGACGGCGCTCGCTTTGAACATGGCCATGCATGTTGCCACCAACAAGCGCAATCCCAAGGCAGTCGCTGTGTTTTCGCTCGAAATGTCCAAGGAGTCCCTGCTCACCCGCCTCATCTGCTCGCTCGCCCGCGTCGATCAGCAGCGCTTCCGCTCCGGTTTCCTCAATCATGAGGAACACGAGCGTCTTGGCATGGCGGCTCAGGACATCTACGAATCGCAGATCTACATCGACGACACCTCCGCAACCACGCTCATGGATATCAACGCCAAGCTGCGAAAGCTGAGATCGCAGGTGAAGCTCGGCATGGTTGTCGTCGATTACCTTCAGCTCATGCCCACTCCCAACCTGGGCCGCAACTCCAACCGCGTCCAGGAAGTCGGCGCCCTGAGCCGCGGGATGAAGCTTTTGTCGAAGGATCTCGAGGTGCCCTTCGTTGTCCTATCGCAGCTCAGCCGCGCGCCCGAACAGCGCATTGGCGATCACCGGCCGCAGCTAGCCGACCTCCGCGAATCGGGATCCATCGAGCAGGACGCCGACATGGTGGCATTCATCTTCCGCCCTGAGGTTTACCAGCGCGACCGCGAGGACCTTCGGGGCGTGGCGGAACTGATTCTCGCCAAGCAGCGCAATGGCCCCACGGGTAAGATCCCTCTGGTTTTCCTGCACAACTACACGAAGTTCGAGAATCCCGTCGACGCCTTCGACGAGACTCCAATCGAGTAGGGTCTGCCCGGCGGCCTCTGACTGCGATACAACGGTCCCATGTCAAAGCGAGTCCTGATCGTCACCGGCGACGCCGGCGAAAGCTATGAGGCGCTATATGCCGTTCACCGTCTGCGTGAAGCCCACGTGGAGGCGGTTGTCGCGGCCCCGGCCGCCCGCCGCCTGCACCTTGTCATACATGACTTCGAACCTGGATGGGACACCTACGTCGAAAGGCCCGGCTACGGGCTCGACGCCCACCTTTCCATCGACGCCGCCCGCGCGGCGGACTTCGACGCCATCCTGCTGCTGGGCGGCCGCGCGCCGGAGTACCTGCGCCACAACCCGCACCTGATTACGCTCGTTAAATCGTTCGAATCGCACAGCAAGTGGATCTTCTCGCTCTGCCACGGGATTCAGATTCTCGGCCGCCGCCGGGCTCTGTCATGGCCGGCGGGTGACCTGCTACGAGAACTGCAGGTTCGAGGCTGAGCAGGCGGGTGGCACCTGGGCGGCGGAAGAGGCCACCCGCGACGGCAAGATCGTCACGGGTCAAACCTGGCAGTCGCACCCCGAGTTCTATAGGCTCGTGTTCCAGTGTCTGAACGAGAGTTGAATCTCCACCCCGAAGCGGCTGCGTTTCTCGAAGAACTTGCGCGGCTGAACATTCCGCATGATGCGCGGACTCGCTATGAGTTTCTTTGCTCGACCTTCGCCGGGACGCGCTTCGACCCGTCGAACGTGACCGACATCGACGCTCCTATCCGCTCACGCCTCTACCGGCAGGGACCTGGTCCCTTCCTGCTCTGGTTTCACGGCGGGCGTTTCATCTCCGGTTCGCTCGCGACACACGATGCGGTTTGCCGCCGCCTGGCCATCGCAATCAACGGGCAGGTGTTGGCCGTGGATTATCGCCTCGCCCCTGAGCATCCCTATCCCGCCGCCTTCGAAGATGCCCTGGCGGCCGCGGAGTTCGCCCGGACTCTGCACTGTGCACCTGCCGCTGGCGGCGACAGCGCAGGAGCGGCCCTCGCCCTCGCCTGCGGTCTTGAAAACGTCGCACTCGTCTATCCAATGCTCGATCCTGCCTGCGACTCCGCTTCGCACCTCCGGTTCCGCCGCGGTCCGGGACCGTCCGGCGACGACATGCGTGCCGGTTGGAGCGCATTCCTCCCGGCCGGAACTCCTTTCGAACTGCCCACCGGCCATATCCGCCGCGCGTTGGTCGTTACCGCCGAAGCCGATCCTCTTCTCGACGAAGGACTCAGGCTCCTGTCACGCCTCCCCGCGTCTGCGCACCTTCACCTTGATGGTCACATCCACGGATTTCTCACTTACCCGGCCCGCTTTGCCGCCGCGCAGACAGTCATCGAGCGAATCGCCTCAATTCTTGGCGGCTCGTGAGCGCGCCTCGCAAATTCGCTTCGTCGTTTCGTGCCGGAACTGAATAGTTTGTCCAATTGAAGTCGTGCTATCCAACCGCCCAGGAGGTCTATGAATGTACCGCCGGGCAAGCTGAATTCCACGCGATCGATCAGCCGTCGTGCCGCCGTTCTCAGGCGTGAACTCATGAAGGTGATGCCAAAGCCGGAATGGACCTTCCCGCTGGACGTCGGCGAACAGCCGGTTCTGTTCATACTCGGTGTGTTCGGCGACCCAGCGTGTTCGCACTGGTCCAAATGGCACATCCAGGACCACTCTGCCGCCGGGACGGATTCCGCCGCGGCGCTCCAGCACCTCCACAGGAGTCCACGGCGGAGTCAACCGTTCGAGCGCATCAGGTTCCTCGTGGAAGCCGAAGACCGTTTCGACCGGTGCGTCGATCCAACTGCTTTTCAAATAGCGGAGCATGGCTGAGGTACTCTGATTCCGTTGAACCCACTTATGAAGACTGCTCTGCGACTCTCCGGGCTGCAAAAAAGCTTTGGTGGCGTGTCTGCGCTTCGTCGTGGGGATCTCGAAGCCCGTTCTGGCGAAGTCCTGCTCCTTTTGGGCGAGAACGGTGCCGGCAAGTCCACGATGATGAAGATCGCCGGCGGGATGCTCCTGCCCGACGCGGGGTCGACTACAGTCCATGGACGGACAGTACGATTCGCTTCACCTCGGGAGGCGCAAGACGCCGGCATCGCGATGGTCCACCAGGAGAGTCTGCTGGCGCCTCACCTGACTGTCGCCGAGAATCTCTTCCTGGGCCGGGAGGAGTCGGGGCGTTTCGGAGTAGTCAAGCCGCGGGCCCTCTACGAGGCCGCTCGCCGGCTCGTAACCCGTCACGGTTTCCCGCTCGATCCGGAAGCCAGAGTGGGCCATCTCGGCCCGGCCGGCCGGCAACTGGTCGAGGTCTGCCGCGCCCTGGTTTTTGATGCTTCAATCCTCATCTTCGATGAGCCCACTTCGTCCCTTTCCGAGGCAGAAGCCGTGCAGGTCTTCCGCATCATCGACAACCTCCGCCGCGATGGCCGTGCAGTCATCTACATCACTCACCGCATGGAGGAGTTACGCCGCCTCGGCGATCGCGCAACCGTGCTTCGCGACGGCGAGACGGTCTTCTCCGGTCTCATGGGCGATGTGACCAACGACGAGTTGATTCGCCAGATGGTGGGCCGTCCTGTAGACGGCTCAATCCGCCGGACGCCGGTTGTCCCGGGCAGGGAAGTGCTTCGCGCCACTGGGCTGACCCGCCGAGGCGCTTTTGAGGATGTATCATTTTCCCTTCGTGCAGGAGAAGTTCTGGGCTTGGCGGGCCTGGTCGGCGCCGGACGTACGGAAATCTGCCGCGCCCTGTTCGGCATCGACCAGCTTGATCACGGTGAGATCCATGTCGAGGGACGGCCATACCGCCCGCGGTCTCCCCGCGATGCGGCTCGCGCAGGTCTTGCGCTGGTCCCCGAAGACCGCCAGGTGCATGGTCTCGCGGCGCTCAGGCCATTGGGGGAGAATCTGTCGCTCAGCGCCCTGCACCGCTTCAGCCCATGGGGGCTATTGGATTCTAAGGCAGAGCTCGCTGCGGCATCCGAAATGATCTCGCGACTCAACCTGCGTGCCAGTTCGCCAGAGCAGCGCACGGGACAGCTCAGTGGAGGCAATCAGCAGAAGGCAGTGTTGGCGAAGTGGCTGCTGGCCTGCTCGCGGATATTCTTGCTCGACGAACCGACCCGAGGTATCGACATCGCTGCCAAGAACGAAGTGGCGGCGCTGATCGATGAACTTGCTCGCCAGGGAGCGGCAATCCTGCTTGTCTCAAGCGAACTGCCGGAGTTGCTCCAACTGGCCGACCGCATCCTTGTTCTCCGCCATGGCCGGCTCGCCGCTGAACTACCCGGCCAGACTACTCAAGAGGAGATCCTGCGCCACGCTGCGCTGGCCTGAAGCCCGATGTTCAATCGTTTCCTCCCGTTCCTCACCCTGATTCTGCTGGTGGTCTCGCTCTCCGTCGCCAGCGAAAATTTTCTCGATGCCGAAAACCTCAAAGCTGTAGCTCGCCAGACCGCGGTCATCAACATCATGGCGCTCGGCATGACTCTGGTGATCATCTCCGGCGGCATTGATCTGAGCGTCGGATCAATGCTAGGACTAGCCGGCGTGCTAGGGGCTATGGCCATGGAGCGGGGCGCGCCTGTCGCTGTCGGCATAGCGGCGGGCTTGTGCACGGGGCTCCTCTGCGGCCTTTGTAATGGCCTGATGATTACGAAGCTGAAGCTCAACCCATTCATCGTGACGTTGGGCACTCTCGGCATCTATCGCGGACTTTCCCTGGTGATTTCAGGCGGTCTCCCCATCCACCGCGTGCCCAAGTCATTCGCATTCCTGAGCGACGGAAATCTTCTCCATATCCCATTCGTCCTGTGGCTGCTTGTTGCCTGCGGACTGGCTGTCCACTTCCTCCTGGCGCGCACGCGATTCGGCCGTTACGCTTTTGCTATTGGCTCGAACGCCGAGGCGGCCTGGTATTCGGGAGTCCCTGTCGCATTTCACACGACGATGATTTACGCAACGAGCGGTTTGCTGTGTGGGCTTGCCGGGATGGTGCTCTCCGCGCGAACGGCGGGCGGCCAACCCACCGCGGGAGAAGGGTACGAGTTGAGCGCCATCGCCGCTGTCGTCATCGGCGGCGGGAGCCTTCGGGGCGGGGAAGGCAGCGTCTCAGGAACCCTCATCGGCGCCTTCATCATGGGGCTGCTCGCCAATGGCAGCGATCTGCTGGGCGTTTCTCCCTATTGGCAGAAGGTGGTCATCGGTGCAGTGATAATCGTCGCGGTCCTGCTCGACGAAGTTCGCAAACGCCGTCGAGCGTGAGCACTATTCGCACCGCAAGGCTCGCACTGGATCCACTGACGTAGCCCGCCTGGCGGGCAGATAGCATGCCAGCAATGCTGCGCCTGCCAATCCAGCCGAAACTGCTGCATAGGTCCATGGATCGACCGGGCTGACGCCATACAGCAGCGCCTTCATCATTCTCGTTGCCCCGGCTGCGGCACCCAAGCCAAGGATCAGCCCAATCCCGATCAGCAACGGACCCTTCGAGAACGAAGAGTCCTCGCACCTCTCTCTGCTGCGCGCCCAATGCCATCCTGATTCCGATCTCGCGCGTCCGCTGCGTGACCGCGTACGAGATCACGCCGTAAATCCCCACGATCGCCCAGCAGCAGTGCCACCCCGGAGGCCAGCGCAAGCATGAGCAGCGTAAACGTCGTCCGCACCATCGATCTCGAGTAGATCTCTTGAAGCGTCCGGACATTCGCCGTGGGCAGCGCGGGATTCACTGACCACACCGCCGTCTGAACCTCTTTGAAGAAGGCTGGAGTTCCCACCCGCTTGCTCCGGATCTCGATCGCCATGATTTCGCGACGCGTTGATCTTCGCATCGAAGAAATCCTTCACCACCAGGGGCCAGTAAGCGATTTGGGGCGGCTCCTCGTGGACGCCGTTGTCGTGCTCTTTCCCCACCACACCAATGATTTCGCGCCACGCCGAGTTCGGGTAAGGGCGAATCCGCCTCCCCAATGCCTTGCTCGGCTCCTTCCAGAATTCGCGTGCGAGATTCTCGCTGACCAGGACCACGGGACGGACGTTGTGGATGTCCGCCCAGGTCAGGTCTCGCCCCGCGATGATCGGGTTGCCTACTGTTTGAAAAGTCCCGGGACTGATGCGCTTGAATCGCCGCAACAACGGCAGCTTGCCCTCCTCGGCAGGAAAATCCTCCACGAATATCGGGTCGTTGCTGGTGTTGCCGTCCATCGTGACCGATGACGACAATCCCACCGAACTCACCCCGGGAATCGCCGCGATGCTCGCGGCGATCCGCTCATAGGTCCTCCCTACTTGTTCTGGATCGCTCATCAGTGCGCTGGGAATCGAAATCCGCATCGTCAGTACTTCACTCGGGTTCTGGAATCCCGGCTGCACCGCTCGAAGAGACTGGAACGTCCGCAGCATCAGCCCTGAGGTGATCAACAGCACCAGCGCCAGCGCCACTTGCGATATCACCAGCACCTTGCGGGTTCTGTGGTGCTGCCTGCCCTGGCTCACCGACCGGTTGTTCTCGCGCAGCGCCATGCTCATTTGAGGCGCGGCATACCGGAAGATCGGGATCATTCCAAACAGCAGCCCTGACACCATCGCAACGGCCATCGTGTACAGCAGCACTGTAGGGTCGATTCCGATCTCCTCCAGGCGCGGGATGTTGCCCGGCTCCAGCCTCACCAGCAACCGGATCCCCAGCCACGCCAGGCCAAGCCCGAGCGCTCCTCCCGCCAGACCCAACGTCAGGCTCTCGGCCAGCAGTTGACGTGCGATCCTCTTCCAATCCGCCCCGAGCGCAGTGCGGATAGCCAATTCCTGCTGGCGTCCCTCCGCCCTGACAAGCAGCAGGTTCGCCACGTTCGCGCACGCCACAAGCAGCACGATTCCACCGACTCCCATCAACACCCAGAGCACGTTTCCGACATCGCCGACTACATCTTCCTTGAATGGGCGAACCTTCGGACCCAGTCGCGCGCTATCGAGCATCGCCTTCGTGAATCCAACAGGCATCGGGAACTTTTCCGCCACCAGAGGCAGCATCCGCGCGACATCCGCGTTCGCTTGCTCGAGTGTCACTCCCGGCTTCAGCCGCGCCACCCCCATCATGTTGAACCCGCCCACAAACAGCTCCGACCGTTTGAACTGCAACGGCAGAAATATCTGCCCCCGCTCGTCCAGGAATCGGAACTCCTTCGGCAGGACGCCGATGATCTCCCTCGGCTTTCCGTTCACCGTCAGTTTCTTGCCCACCGTGTCGCTCGCCCCGCCGAATCGCCTCTGCCAGTACGCATAGCTCAGAATCAGCGTGTCCGGACTCCCCACCTCAACGTCGGCCGCGGTAAAGGTCCGGCCCATCAGCGGCGCCACGCGCAGCAAGGGAATCACCCCTTCCGTGAACTGCAAGCCGTCCACTTGCTCGGGCTCTCCCAGCCCCGTGATCGTCAGCGATGCACCGTTCCACAAACCGAGCTGCTCGAACACCCGCCCCTCTTCCCGGTAAGTGACGTAGCTCGATGCCGAAGCGTTAAGCACAGGAAACCCGAGTCCGGGCGCAGTGTGCCAGACCCCGACCAGCCGGTCCGCCTCGTGAAACGGCAGTGGTTTGAGCAGCACTCCGTTGACAACGCTGAAGATCGCAGTGTTGGCTCCGATCGCCACAGCCAGGGTCGCAATCACTATCGCCGTAAACCCCGGCGACTTTTTCAACGTCCTCACAGCCAGCCGGATCTCGTCGCGCACTTGTGCCTCCTTCTGGCAATAACGCACGACAGCCGGTTTGGTTCAGGGAGTTTACTCAATAGGCCGACAATTCAGTGAGCGAAACCGGACCGGTGGCCTGACCCGAGAGCCGAATGGCAGCCGCTCTTGCCGGCTTGTCCAGCCGAGCCTCTGTTTGGCCCGCCGCCAGAGTGCCAGCCACGACCCAGGCGCCGCCTTGCTCCGCCTGCACTTCAATCCTGGCTTCTCCGTCGAACCAGCCGCCACTCCCCCGACTCGCGACCACACGGCTGATCTCGCCCGGTTCGCGCAACTCAACCGCAAACCAAGCCGCGCCCGCGGCGCGCGTGCGCTGGTCCAGGTCCGTCCGCTCGTCGCAGATCGAACCATCCTGGCCCAGCCCCCGGCTCGAAACCGACTCCCGGCCATACGCCGTCTTTGAAACCGGCCCCGTCAGTACTTTTCCCGGCTGCGCCAGCCAGACGCGATACTCCGCCGAATCCGCGAAGGGGCGCAGCTTCAGCCGCACTTCCTTCATTTCCGTGCCGTCGAAGTAAACCCCAGAGGCGTCGAAGGACTCGCTCAACCGCGGCGTTGCCTCCTTGAACCCCGCCCGGAACAGATACGGCACTGCCGCGTTGTCCGCGCGTTCCAGCGCCAACACCTGGGGCCCGCGCATCAGCGCCGCGTACCCCGGATAGCTCTTTCCGCCATCCAACACTCGCACCGTCATGTCCATGGCGATCTCGATCCGGTCGCCGCTCTTCCATGTCTTCTCCACTTTGACGAGCCCGTCCTTCTCCGGACCCGCGCCGCGGAACGATGTCGCCCAGCCCGGTTTTCTCAGATAGACAGGAAACCGGCCCGAACCGTTGACTGTGACGACGACCTTGCCCGAAGCCGGGAAGTCCGTTTCCACGCCAAGGGATGCTTTCGATGTCTTGAACTCGCCCGGCGCGTACATCCAAACCACCGGCGCGCCGTCGAGTTCTCCCCACAACAATTGCGGGATCATCGAGATTCCCCTCGGCTCTGAGCTCTTGCAGCAGTTGATGCCTCCGCGTGTCTGCTTCTTTCCGTTCAACGGCGTGAAGTAGCAGATGTCGCCCGTCGCCGCTTCCTGTGCCGCCAGAAGCTGGTTGAACACGGTCAGTTCCAGCATTTCGGCATAGCGCGCTTCGCCGGTCAGCCGCAGCAGGTGCCAGTTCAACTGCAGCCAGGTCACAGTTGCGCAGCCCTCGCCGACGTCGTTGACCAGTTCGCCAGGCAGCACGGAATCGTCTTGAAAGTGCTCATGCGCCGACGTCGTCCCGGTGATGTAGAGCCGCCTCGCCGCGATGTCGGCTTGAGCTGCTTTGGCCGCCTGCAGGTACTTCGGCTCTCCCGTGACCCTGTACAGTTCGACCAGTCCGACCAGGTCCGACATCATCTCGTAGGCCTTCCCGTTCGCGGTCTTGGAGACATTGCCATGCGACAACAGCGACGACATCAGCTTTGGGCCGTTCGGCTGCTCCCAGGCGCGCAGGATGTAGTTGCAGAAGTCCAGATACCGCTTCTCGCCTGTGTAGGTGTAGAGCCGCACCATCGGTTCCAGAACCGATGTGGCCGCCATGCCGACGTGCGTCGACGCCGCGATGATGTCGCGCTTGCCGCCACTGTCGCCGAATGTTTTCTCCAGCAGATCGCCCACGCGTTTGGCCGCGTTCAGCGAACGCTCGTCGCCCGTGATCCGGTAAGATGCCAGCAAGCCGATTAAATCGTATTTATGTACCCAGACGTCCCAGGAGGTCCAGCGCTGATCGTTGGTGTATGTGCCGAGGTAGCCGTCCTCCATTTGGCTCTTGACGAGTTCGGCTGCCATCCGGGTCATCTGTCCACGCAGAGCTTCGTCACGGGTGAATTCGTATGTGTTGGCGGCGGCATCCAGGTATTTGCCGATGTGCTCGCCGATCCAGGCGTGGCTGCCCGGCCTCTTCTGGAAACCGGCCAACAGGGCGGCTTCCTCAATCTGCAGAAGCCGCTTCCCAGGTTGACCTGCATCCGGGCCGCAAGATAACCGCCCACTTTCTGCCGGTCGAAGCCGGCCGGAACGAACCGGTCCGGTACCTTGGGGACTACGACGGGCTGGATAACGGCGGCGAGCAGAATGGTGGCAAGCATGGCGGCTCCATCGTATGAGCAATAGCCCGGCCGCTGCAACTGTCATCCGAAGCGAGCGGCTCGCCCGCCGCTATCGGCAGGGAGAATCCGAGTTAACCGTCTTTCAGGACTTGAGCTTCGAACTCCTTGCAGGAGAACGTGTTGCGCTGACCGGGGAGAGCGGCGCCGGGAAGACCACGCTGCTGTATCTCCTCGGCCTGCTCGACACCCCCACCGAGGGCCGCATCTGGTTGAACGGGGTGGACACCGCCACTCTTGACGAACCTCGCCGCGCCAACGCCCGCAATCGCGAGATCGGCTTCGTTTGGCAAATGAGCACGCTGCTCGAAGGATTCTCGGCATTGGAAAACGTCATGATGCCGCTTTTGATCCGCGGCGTTTCCCAGAGGGAGGCCCGCGACGCAGCCCGCGAAGCGCTGGCCGAAACCGGCCTCGAACCCCGCCTCGCTCATCGCCCGGGCGAGCTGAGCGGGGGCGAGCAGCAGCGGGCCGTCCTGGCACGCGCCCTGGCCGCCAGACCCCGTCTCCTGCTGGCTGACGAGCCCACCGGCAACCTGGACGAGAAGACCGGCGAGCGGATCATCGAGCTGATCGAGCGTGTCCACCAGGCGCGCAATCTCACAACACTCTACGTCACCCATAATCCAGGGTTCTCCCGGAGGGCCTCGCGCATCATAGAATTAAGGCAGGGCGCGTTGTATGACCGCCCTGGGGCAAAATAGCCGGTTCTCCGTCGGAGCCGGTGCTGGGGGTGCCGCGGCCATCATCCCTGTCCTTGAGGGTATAGATGGTACCGGGGTCCCGGGAAAGGCGCAAATCGAATATGTTCGAACGCTATACGGAAAAGGCGCGGAGAGTGATATTCTTCGCGCGCTACGAGGCGAGCCAGTTCGGGAGCCCGTACATTGAGACAGAACACCTGCTGCTGGGTCTGCTCCGCGAAGACAAAGCGTTGGCCAACCGCTTCCTGCGCAGTCAGGCCAACATCGAGTCCATCCGCAAGCAGATCGAGGCTCAGACCACGATTCGCGAGAAGGTCTCCACTTCCGTGGACCTGCCGCTGAGCACCGAATGCAAACGGGTCCTGGCCTACGCCGCCGAAGAGGCCGAGCGTCTCGGCCACAAGCACATCGGCACCGAGCACCTGCTGCTCGGCCTGCTGCGCGAGGACAAGAGCTTCGCCGCCGAAATCCTCCACGGCCGGGGCCTCCGCCTCGCCACAGTGCGGGAGGAGATTTCACGCGCCACCGGCGAGAAGGCCCCCACCTCCCGCCCCAAGGAAAGCTCCCTGCTGAGCGAGTTCAGCCGCGACCTCACGCAGACGGCGTCGGAAGGCACTCTCGACCCGCTCGATCGGCCGCGACTATGAACTCGAGCGTGTCGTCCAGATCCTCTGCCGCCGCACCAAGAACAATCCGGTGCTCATCGGCGAGCCCGGTGTCGGCAAGACGGCCATCGTCGAGGGACTTGCCCAGCGCATCGCCGATGGCGACGTTCCCAGCTTCCTGGCCGACAAGCGCATTCTCGCGCTCGACCTCAGCCTGATCGTGGCCGGAACCAAGTACCGCGGCCAGTTTGAAGAGCGCCTGAAAACGATCATGAAGGAGTTGATGGAGAACCAGAACGCCATCATCTTCATCGATGAACTCCATACGCTGGTTGGCGCCGGCTCGGCGGAGGGCTCGCTGGATGCCGCCAACATTCTGAAGCCAGCTCTGTCACGCGGAGAGATCCAGTGCATTGGCGCCACGACGCCGGCCGAATTCCGCAAGTCCATCGAAAAGGACCGTTCGCTCGAGCGGCGCTTCCAGGCCGTCAAGGTCCCCCCGCCCAGCGAGAAGGACGCTTGCCAGATCCTGTTTGGCATCAAGGAGCGGTACGAGAAGTTCCATGCCGTCGCCTACACCGACGATGCGATCGAGGCATCCGTCTTCGCCTCTTCGCGCTTCATCCCGGACCGCTATCTGCCCGACAAGGCCATCGATCTGATCGACGAAGCCGGCGCTCGCGTCAAGCTTCGCCAAACCACTCTGCCGCCGGAAATCAGCGATGTCCAGAAGCGGCTCAAGTTCATCCTCCACCGGATGGAGACCGCCATCGCCAACCACGAGTTCGAGAAAGCACGGTTCTATTCCGACGAAGAGCGGAAGGAGCGCGAGAGCCTCCGCCAGCTCCGCGAGAAGTACAAGCTCGACGATTCCTCCACCGGCGTCGTGACCAAAGACGATATCGAAGATGTGGTCGCCCGCTGGACCGGCGTGCCGATGACTGCCATCAGGGAAGAAGAGGCAGCCAAGCTCATCCGCATCGAGGAGGAACTGCACAAGCGGATCATCAGCCAGGAGAAGGCTATCTCGGCGCTGGCCCGCGCTATCCGGCGATCCCGGGCCGGGCTCAAGTCGCCCAAGCGCCCGGCGGGTTCGTTCCTCTTCCTCGGGCCCACTGGAGTCGGCAAGACCGAAGTCGCCCGGGCGTTGTCTGAGTTCCTTTTCGGCAGCGAGAAGTCGCTCATCCGCTTCGACATGAGCGAGTTCATGGAGAAGCACTCCGTCTCCAAGCTCATCGGTTCGCCTCCGGGTTACGTGGGATACGAAGAGGGCGGCCAGTTGACCGAACGCGTCAAGCGAAACCCCTATTCGATCATTCTGCTCGACGAGATCGAGAAGGCTCACCCGGATGTCTACAACATCCTGCTGCAGGTCTTTGAAGACGGCCAGTTGACCGACGGGCTCGGCAACACTGTCGACTTCAAGAACTCGATCATCATCATGACTTCCAACCTCGGGGCCCGTTTCCTCGATAAGAAGGGCCATCTGGGGTTCTCGGCGCAGTCCAACACGGCGATTCCGGAGAAGGTCGAGGAGATGGTCCTCGCCGAGGTCAAGCGCGCGTTCAATCCCGAGTTCCTTAACCGGCTGGATGAGGTCATTCTCTTTACCTCGCTGACCGATGAGGACCTGATCAAGATCATCGAACTGCTGGTCGGCCAGGTCAATGTCAATCTGGTCGCGAAACAGATCAAGATTCGCCTGACAGCCGAAGCCTCGAAGTACATTCTCGACAAGACGCTGTCGGATCGCAGCTACGGGGCGCGCCCTCTGCGACGCGCGTTGCAGAAGTACATCGAGGATCCGCTTTCCGAGGCGCTGATCCAGGGATCTTTGCAGCGCCCGGCCGATTACGAAATCTACCTCGGCGAAACGGGCATCTTCTGCCGCCTGATTTCAGCCGAAGGCGAACCGGCGGTTGTCGGCGCAGGCGGCGAATCCGCCGAGCCCGTATCCATCTCGCTCTATCCGTTTTGACAAGTGTGCCCGCGCGTCTGTGACGCGCGGGCTTCCCGAGTTCAGTTCCTACGGGCTCCCTTATAGAACAGGTATTCGGCGGTGTATGGCACGAAGACCATGGCGCCTGCATTCATCGCCTCGCTGCAACCGGTTGATGGCATGATGCCTCCGGTTGTTTCGATCCGCTGGATAAACGTCGTCGGATTGAGGGTGGTTCCGCCGGCCGGCCCTGCCTGCGATCCAACCACTTGAAGCAACAACCACGGAATCGCGTCAGGGGCGACAAAGCCAGGGTCGCTGGAAGTGGCAATTGCTTTGGCCCACACCGCGCTGGTATCGAGCGAACTCTGCCAAGTCGCCCGAGGGATGCCGCCCTCCGACGGATTCATACTCAGAAAATGGGTTGTAATCTGCTGTCGGACCTCGCCGTTCATCCACTTAAAAGTGATGAACAGCGTCGCCTGAGGGCCGGCGAACTTCCAGGAATATCCAGAAGTCGACGGCATGCAGATATAATTCTGCGTACCAACCGCGTGCCCCCTGAGAAAGGCGGTGTTCCCCGTCGGCACCTGAATCTCGGATGGCACTTTGGGCGCCGTCATTTCCCCAAACTGAGCCTGAGCCATCCCAGCGGATGGCACGAATGCGATGGCGACAACGCTGGCCGTAACCAGATTGCGTAAATAGTTAGTCATGGTTTTCTCCTTTCGCGGCCTGCGCCGCTGCCATTGAGTAAGGCGAGCTTTCTCTTCAAAACTGCTAAGCCACGCGCCGAAACTCGTATTGCACGAGGGCACGAAGAAGAAGTCATCAGGTGTTGTTAGCAGTTCCCGCCCCCAATCGCGCCTTACTGAATGAACACGGCTCAGGCCGTGACAGGGAGGCAAATCATGAGTGAATCAAAGCAAATGCCGGTTTTGGCCGCATTGGCCGTAGCCGTCTGGGTAAGCCCTTCTGCGATTGCGCAGTCTGGGCCAATCGAACCAAGCGCCGGGAACTGGAAGACGTTCGCCATTTCCTCAGGTGCGGACTACCGGGTTCCACCGCCACCCGATGAAGCCGCGACCCGGCTCGAAATCGGTTGGTTGAAAGCGTTCATGGCAGAACCCGATCCTGAGATGGCTGCGCAGATGCGGTTCTGGGATGCGGGCGCACCTGCCTACCGGTGGATCGAACTGATGGTGAAGAAACAGGCGGGAGGCCAGCCAATGACTGCCTTCCCACACCGTGTTTTTGCTTACGTCTCCATGGCCATGCATGACGCCACGGTTGCCGCATGGGAGTCCAAGTATTTCTACAATCGGCCAAGGCCCAGTGAGATGGATAGTACGGTGCGTCCCCGTATGGCCGTGCCGCGCAGTCCATCCTATCCGTCGGAACACGCGGCAGCGGCGGGCGCGGCAGCGGCAGTGCTTGCGGCGTTAATGCCGGCCGATGCGGCGGTCTTCCAATCGATGGCGGAGGAATCTGCCCGCTCCCGGCTGTTTGCCGGATTGCAGTATCCAAGCGATTATTCTGCCGGGCTCGAACTGGGCCGCCGCGTCGCGGAAAAAGTCCTCGAACGTGCTCGCGCAGATGGCTCTGACGCCGTCTGGACGGGCACTGTCCCGACTGGCGCCTGCATGTGGACCGGGACCAATCCCGGCAACGTGACAATGCCGAACTGGCGGCCCATTCTTCTCACCTCGCCCAGCGAGTTCCGAGCCGCGCCCCCTCCAGGTTGCCAGTCAGGGATGGTCCGCGCGGAGGCCGACGCCGTTAAGAATTTCCCGCGCACTCTTGCCACGAACTTAAAGGCGTTCTACTACCATTCACCGGAAGGCACCTTTACGGATTTCTATGTGCTTCTCAGCCGGCTCCTGTTCGAGGACCGTCTCGATCAGAATCCTCCGCGCGCCGCTCGAGCCTATGCTCTTTTGGCGGGTACCGTTTACGACACGTGGATTGCCAGCAACGATTCGAAGTACGCGTATTGGTACCTGCGCCCTCACCAATTGGATTCCGGCATCACGCCGCTATTCCCGGCGCCAAATTTCCCTTCGTATCCGTCCAACCACTCGGCCCTGTCCACAGCAAGGACTGAAGTGCTTGGGCACCTGTTCCCGGACAGAAAGGCGTCTCTGGCGGCTTTGGGGCAAGAAGCCGGCAACTCGCGGATCTGGGCCGGCATCCATTACGAAATGGACAACGCGGCTGGCGTGAGTATGGGCAAGGCCGTGGCCCGGAAATTCACGGACTGGGTCGACGCGGACCGATAGCCCTCCGGAACAGCCTTGATCGTTGGGAGCAAACCCATGCTAGGATCATTTCAATCAACTGCTGTGACGGACGCGCCTAAAGCCAACATCACAGAACTTCTGGTCGCGTGGGGCAAAGGGGATCAGCTGGCGCTGGAGTCCCTTACGCCCCACGTGCAGCACGAGATGCATCGACTCGCCGCCCGTTACATGGCTGCGGAGCGGCCTGGACATCTGCTTCAACCCACTGCGCTGGTGAACGAAGCCTACCTGAAGCTGGTGGATTGGAAAAACGTTCAATGGACGGACCGGGCGCACTTCTTCGGCATTGCCGCCAATATCATGAGGCGCGTGCTTGTGGATTACGCCCGGTCGAGGGGCCGGGCCAAACGCGGCGGCGGAGCGCTGGCAGTTTCGTTGAGCGAGGTAGACAACATGCCTCCGCCCCCCGGCTCGGATCTGATTGGCATCGATGAAGCGCTCCAGGAATTGGAGCGGATCGCTCCGCGGCAGGCCAAGGTGGTTGAATTGCGATACTTCGCAGGGCTCAGTCTGGAAGAGACGGCGGAAGCACTGAGAGTTTCGGTGGGCACGGTGCGGCGCGATTGGAGCATCGCCCGGGCGTGGTTGTTCCGTGAACTCAGTAAGGCGGCCGCGCCGTGACCCCCGAACGTTACGAGCAAATCGCCGAAATTTTTCACGGCGTGGCCGACTTGGACGAAGTCCGCCGGCGGGAATTTCTGGCTAAAGCCTGTGCCCAGGATTCCGGACTGCTGCGCGAAGTGCAGTCGCTCCTGGAGGCCGTGGAGCATGCTGGCGGGTTCATGGCGTCGACCGCCACCCAGTCGATTGCGCCGATAACGCCCATTCCGTCGGGCCGTCGAATCGGGCACTACGTTGTCGATTCATTCCTGGGAGCAGGAGGAATGGGGCGGGTTTACCTGGCCACCGATTCCCGCCTGGGACGGAAGGTCGCTCTCAAACTCCTGGCGCAAGGACTCGGCGATCATGCCAGCCGGGTGGATCGATTGGAAGCCGAGGCGCGCGCCGCTTCTGCCCTCAATCATCCGAATATCGTAACCGTCTACGACGTCGGCGCCTCGGAAGAAGGGCACTTCATCGTCATGGAGCACATCGCCGGCAGGACGCTCCGCGACATGTTGGCCGGAGGACAGATCCTCAATGCCGTTCCCAAACTCGGTCCTCAAATGGCTCGTGCTCTGCGAACGGCGCACGCAGGGGGCATCACACACCGCGATATCAAGCCCGAGAACATCATGGTCCGGCACGACGGCTTTCGTTAAGGTTCTGGACTTCGGCTTGGCCCGGCTCGTCTACTCCGATCATCCGGGGAATCAGAGTGCCGCGGGCATCCGGCTGGGCACCTTGCGTTACATGTCCCCCGAACAGGCCTGTGGCGGCAAAGCCGAGCCGCCATCGGATATTTTCTCCCTGGGGATCGTCTTTTATGAGATGGCAACGGGCCGGCACCCCTTCCCCGCGGATTCGTCACTGGGTACCCTTCACGCGATTGTCGCCTCCGCTCCGCCGCGTCCATCAATCGTAAATCCCTCCATTCGCCCGTGCCTGGAGCGGATGATCATGGCGATGCTGGAGAAGGACCCGGCCAAGCGCCCCTCGGGCGCCGAACTGGAAACGATGCTGGAATCAGAGGCGGTAGCGGAAATAGGAGTCTCCGCCAGCCGTCACAACCTGCCAGCTCAGCGAACCACCTTCATCGGTAGAGAAAGCGAACTTGCGGCCATTGAACCCTTGCTTCGAGAGCATTCTATCCGCCTGCTCACTTTGACCGGTCCCGGTGGGACCGGCAAGACCCGTTTGGCGATAAGTGCCGCGGAGAATTCGCTGCCCAACTTTCCTGGCGGCGTGTACTTCGTCGATCTGACCGCTTTGGGGGAACCCCAAATGGTGGTGCCCGCGATCGCAAAAACGCTGGGCGTCCGTGAATCGCCTGAACTGGACCTTGCGACGGCGATCACACATCACCTCGACTCCCCCGAACTCACCCTTCTCGTGCTGGACAACTTCGAGCACCTTCTCGACGCCGGCCCGCGAATCGCCGAACTGTCGCAGCGTTGTCCCGCCCTGAAGGTATTGGTCACCAGTCGCCTGGCGCTCAGGCTGTACGGCGAGCAGGAGTTCCCTGTGCCGCCTCTACCGCTGCCGTCCGAAGGCGTCGTTCCTGAGGTGGAAAGGATGGAGGAAATTGCCTCCATTGCCCTGTTTGTGCAGCGCGCGTCTTCCGTCCGCCCGGACTTTCGCCTGACCTCCGAAAACTCTGCTGCCGTGGCTGAAATCTGCAGGCGACTCGATGGACTGCCGCTAGCCATCGAACTAGCCGCATCGCGAGTCAAGGTGCTGCCGCCCGTCAGCTTGCTGGCTCGAATCGAGCATCGGTTGGAGCTTCTCACAGGCGGCAGCCGGGACCTTCCGGAACGCCATCAAACCCTCCGTCGGACGATTGACTGGAGTTACGACCTGTTGCCGCCTGCAGAGCGCACGTTGTTCGCGCGGTTGTCGGTCTTTGTGAGTGGATGCACGCTTGAGGCTGCCGAGGCGGTGTGCAATACCAGGGAAGATCTCGGTGTGGACCTCACTGAGGGCATCTCCTCGTTGATTGACAAGAGCCTGTTGACGCAAATTGCCGGAGAGAACGAGGAACCGCGTTTTTCGATGCTTGAGATCATTCGCGAGTATGCTCGGGAACGCCTGGCGGGCAGCGGTGAGATGTCCGAAACTGAACGAGCCCATGCGGCGTTCTTTCTGGTGCTTTCGGAAGAGATCGGCGCACAGGATCCTGTGAAGCAAAAATCCTCGTTGGGAATGTACGAACGCGAATACGGAAACGTGCGAGCCGCCATTCGCCATCTGGTGGTATCGGGCAATGCGGAATGGGCTCTTCGCTTGGGTGTGGCGCAACTCTGGTTCTGGGAACAGTTGGAATACTTCAGCGAAGGGCGAGAGATACTCGAGATGATCCTGCGGATGCCCGCCGCACAGCAGCCAACCGGCTTGCGGGCGCGCGTCGTCTACACGCTTGCAACACTTTATTACCGGCTCGGCGACTTTGGTTCGGCGCGAAGGCTACAGGAAGAAGAAGCTCTGCCCATCTTCCGTCAGGTTGGAGATCGCCGGGGTATGGCGTCCGCCTTGGTCGGTCATGGCGGTCGTCAAAGACGCTCTGAACCGCGCGGAAGAGGCGAAGGCCGATCTGCAATGCGCCGTTCAGATATGGCGGGATCTCGGTGACGATGAGGCCGCGGACTATTCATTGCACAACCTCGCCCGCATTGCCAAGGCCCAAAAAGACTATGCCACCGCATTGGCAATTCTCGAACCTCTCGCCGCCAACTTCCACGCTCGCGGGAACACGCGAGCCGCGGCCTCTGCCCTCAGTAGTCTCGGTGATGTATCTGCCAGTCAAGGGCATCTCATGCAAGCCCGGGGGTATCATCTGGATGCCTTGCGGATGTTCCGGGAACAGAATGACGCCGCCGGAATGGCGCCAGTGCTGGCCGATCTCGGGGCTCTGGCACACGACGCGGGGAACTACGCGGAGGCTGATGAATACTTCAGGGAATCCCTCCGCAACGCTGTGGAGATTGCCCGGCGCACCCACATGGCCCGTGCTCTCGTCGGCATGGCCCAATGCGCATTCATGCAGTCCCGGCATGAAAGGGCGCTGATGCTGGCTGGATCGGCATCGGCAATCCTGAGCAGGGTTGTCGCATCAGGCCTGAGTCAGTATCGCGAAGCCGCACAGGACATCCTTGAAAAAACCCGCACCACGCTTCGTCCCGCCGAGCACGCCAGATTCCTGACAAAAAGCCGATGCTTCACACTCGATCAGACACTGGAGTACGCCCTTGAATCGAGCTAACTGTACTTGCCCGGGTCGATCATCCTGCGCACGGCGGAGATTCGGTTCGCTGGAATGCCCAGTAGCCGGGCGTGTTCTTGAATCAGGCTCTCGTTCGGCGCCAAGTACACGCAATATACCTTGTTATCTGTGACATAGCTATGGAGCCACTGAATCTGAGCGCCGAGACCATGGAGAACCTCAAGCGACTTGATGGAAGTCTCCCGGATTTGCTCTTCCGTCCAACTGCCCGCTCCGGGGATCTCCCGCTCGATAACGTACTCACGCATAAGTGCACCATAACATACGGTATTGTGCGATGGTCCTGAAGTCCCGGGCGCATGGCCTGGGAAGTGAAAACAAGGAGTAGCTAATATGTTCTTCGCCTGGCAGACGGTCATTGAAAGATTGGGACCGCAATTCGCCTCTCGCGCGGCCGCCCACGACACCGAAGATCGCTTCGTCAGCCAAAACTTCGCGGAACTCAAGGCCGAGAAGGCTTTCTCCGCCATGGTTCCGGTTGAGCTGGGAGGCGGTGGGCTGTCCCACAGCGGGATGTGCCAGTTCATTCGTGAACTGGCCCACCATTGCCCTTCAACGGCGCTGGCCTTTTCAATGCACCAGCATTTGGTCGCCGCTGCGTTGTGGAATCACTTGCACGGCAATCCAGGGGAAAAGCTGTTGCGCCGTGTGGCAGAGGGCGAGTTGGTGTTGGTCAGTACTGGATCGACTGACTGGCTCAACTCGAACGGCACCCTGGAGCCCTGTGACGGAGGATTCCGATTCTCGGCTTCCAAGCGCTTCGCCAGCGGTTGCCCGGTGGGCGACCTGCTGATCACCAGCGGCCGGTACCTTGATCCCGTCGAGGGCTGGCAGGTGTTGCATTTCCCCTTGTCCATGCGTTCGGAGGGCGTCCGAATCGAGGACGACTGGAAAGCGATGGGAATGCGCGGAACCGGCTCGAACACAGTCGTTCTGGACCATGCCTTCGTGCCTGCGGAAGCAGTGACTCTGCGGCGGCCGATGGGGAAGTTCCATGCGGTATGGAACATAGTGCTTGGGGTCGCCATGCCGCTCATCGGGGCGGCCTACATGGGGGTGGCCGAGGCCAGTGCTCAAATTGCTCGCCCCATGGCGGGCCGTCGTAAGGATGATCTGACTGCCATTCTCATTGGCGAGATGGAGAACAACCTGACAGCGGCTCAGCTTGCTTTTGACGGCATTGTTGCGCTGGCCAACGACCTCGACTTCAAGCCGTCGATCGAGAACACCAGCGCGGTTCTGATTCGCAAAACACTGCTCGGACAGGCAGTGATTGATACGACGAACAAAGCAGTTGAAGCTTCCGGCGGAGCGGGATACTTCCGGCGGCTTGGGCTGGAGCGACTCCTTCGGGACGCTCTGGCCAGCCAGTTCCATCCGCTTCCGCCAAAGAAACAACAACTCTTCACCGGCAGAGTGTCGATGGGGTTGGACGTGGAGGAGACAGCTCAGCAGCTTACCGAAATTGAGCGCGCTCCGGAAGCGCCTCGATATCAGACCGCTGCCAATTAGGCTCTTGCACGTTCCGCGACCGGCTGCAGTTTGGAGACCACGTCACTTCATTCCATGTCGACCGTTCGTGCGCCCTCGGACTTCTTCAATTCGACGATCGTCTCCTTGCCGTTGACGGTCACGCGGTGCTTGCCGAAGTAAGCCCGAACCGTCGCCAGTCCATCCGGCCCTGCGGTCACCTGCGAATTCGTCCACCACTTCTTCAGAACCAGTTCCCTGTATGCCTCAGCCGCCGGATAGGGCGTCCAGTCGCGCTTGTAGAGAGAAGACTGCGGAATCCAATTCGCGCCTTCCCAAAAGCCCCACATCATGATCCCTGTCACTGACGGATGAGCGAAGCAGATGCGGAAATACTGCGTCATGGCCTCTGCCTTGAGACGCTCCTCCTCCGCCGATAGGACGGCGGTGCGGTTCTGATAGTACTTCGAGCGCTGACCTGGGAAGTTATATTCGGTGACCCGGATCGGCAGCTTGAACTGCGCCAGCACATCGAGCGAGTTCTGCAGTGCCGCGGCGTCGAATGAGTCGCCATGCAGGTGGCCCTGGACTCCGATGCCTTCCATCGGCGCTCCAAGGTCCAGAATCCTGCGAATGTGCTTCACATAGTCGTCCAACCTGCGGCCGGTGGTGATGTCGTAGTCGTTGAAGAACAGCGTCGCCTTTCGGATCTCCGTCCCTGACCCAAAGCGCCATCTGCTTGACGAAGTCCGGACCGAACCGCTCGGCGTAGTAGTCGGCGTGGATCATCTCGTTGTTCAGGTCATACTCCGCGAACCGGTCGCGGTATCGGGCGGCAACGGACCGCCCCCGTTGCTGAACTGCCAGGCGGAGAGGTTCATTTCCAAGCGCCTTCTGCCAATCCATGACCCGATTCGGGATGCCCCAAAAGATGCAATGGCCGCGCAGGGGAATCCCATTCTGGCCGGCCCAGTCCAGCATCGCGTCGACTGTCGAGTAGTCGACTTTCCCTTTCTCCTTTTCCATGTCGTGCCATTTGAATGCGGATTCGATCACGCCGGCATTGAAGTGGCTCAGAAAGACCTCTTTGAACTTGGCCACCTCTTCGGGGCTCGAACGCCCGTTGAAAATCCCGCCGGGCAGGGTCGCGCCGAACCAGAACTCGTGGCGAAGCTGGGTCACGCTGACCTTGGCTCCGGGCGAGGTTCGAATGACGATTACCCCTTGGCGGTGTTTCGCGATCGAAGCGTCCAGATCGGCTTCAGAAGGAGGGGCGGCGGCCAATGCGGGCAGAGCTGAGAGCGCCGCGAACAGGGCCGGAAAGAGACAAAACGATGTGATTGCCGTTGACATGACGGTTTCAACGTATCACCTCTGGCGCCAGAGTGGCCGCGATTATTCGTCGATGGTGTAATCGTCGTCCTTCATCTTCCGGAACGACATTTTCACCAGAACCACCGCGCCCATCAGCAGCGCCACTTTTACCCATGTCTTCCGGTCAGACCAATCCGGCATGGTGAACTGGAAGGACGGCCCGGAGCCCGGCCATACAGGAACAGGAGGAGGCGTCGGCGCAGCCGAAAGCAAAGTTCCAAGCACGAAGATGGCCAACAAGACGGGCTTACTCATAACGACGCACCCACCTTAATGTAATTGAAACAGCACCCGGCCATCACCGGCCTCGCCGGCGGGCCGGGCGTGAGGCGTCTATTCTGCGGCCTTCCCTGGCTGGACTCCGGAAGCGCTCCGCCACGGCTGGGTCGTCTTGCGCGCGGGAACGCCCTTCGGATGGCAGTCCGCGCACGTGACCCAATGAACATTGTGCGTACTCTTCAGATTGGCGAACGTGGTGTCCATCGTCTCAACGTCGCGCCCGCAGTTGGAAAGTCTCGGGTGGCAGGTCGAACACGATGCCCGCGTCGTCTGCCGGTGCTTATCGTGACACGATAGACAGGAGAGGCCTTCATGGACTCCCTTCGGCGTCCGGTCGTCTCCTGAGCCTACCTGCCGGGAAGCCAGCGGCGCGTGACACTGATAGCACAGTGCCTGCCTCGGGTCGTTGCTGACCTTCAGCAACTTGCCGCTCATCCTCGACTTTAGGAACAGGCAACAGCGACGCAGGCACCGACTCCATCGACCGCCGGTCAAAGAACGCCAGACCCGGACGATGTTTCTCCTGCCGGTTGCCGACGGTCCTCGACTCGAGCCGCCGCTCCTCAAGCACAGCGCCCGGGCGGTGCACTGCGTGGCAGGACAGACACGGAACCACCGGCTTTCCGCGCAGGTCCTCCCGCACCAGCTTCCACGGGCCCTTATTGTCCATCGGCGTGACGACGTCCCTCACCGCCCCGTCAAAGTGCGCGCCGTGACACCTCAGGCAGTCCTCCATCAGGTGTCGCGTCTTATTGTGCTTTTCGTCCAGGAAGATCCGGGCGTAGTCCGTGGAGTGCGGCCCCGTCGACCACGCCGCGAACTCCTGCTGATGGCAGGCACGGCAGCTTTCCACCATCGCGAACACGTGTTCGGGCTTCAGCCGTGACTGCTCGCCCACCTTGCCCTGCCAGTGCTCGGCCACACGCCTTGCATTGGTCATGTGAAACTGTGCGTCCAGCGTAAGTGCGTCGCCATGGCACTTGCCGCAGGCGATATTGCGATGAGCCGAAATGTTCCAGCGGTCCACCTGCCTTCCCATTTCGTGGCAGTTCGCGCAGGCTTGCGGCCCTCCGCTCTCGTAGATGAAGCTGCCTGCAGGAACCATGAGCAGGCCGGCCAGCACCAGCACGCCGATGATCAGTGCCGCCTTCATGCCGTCACCCCTTTGTGCGCCGAGGCGATATGACGACCTGCGCGGAAGGCCAGGGCCATGATCGTCAACACCGGATTGAATCCGCCATTGGTCACATGGACGCTGCCATCGACGACGTAGACGTTTTCTACCTCATGCACACGCAGATTGGCGTCCACCACGCTGGTCTTGGGGTCGTTGCCCATGCGGCACGTTCCCGCCTGATGCTGGCCGCCGCTGATGCCCTGTCCGGCGCCTTTGACCCAGGTGGTGTGCGCCCCTGAGGCCTTCAGCCACTCCTCGGCTTTCTTTGCCATCACGTTGCCGATTTCGATCGTGTGCGGATGCTTCAGCCCGGACAATTTCGCCACTGGAATCCCAAACTTGTCCCGAACGGCCGGATCCACCTCCACCCGCATTCCGAAGGTTGGGATCTCCTGAGTCGGGCCTTGAACGGCTACGATTCGCCGGTAGTTCGTCCTGTAGTAGTCCTTGTGAGCCTTGCCCCACCGGGGCACTCCGGGCGGTCGAATTCCAATCGCCTGAATCGGCAGACGAATGAACTCGTTGGCCAGCATCGCGCCGCCGGCCATCCCTTCAAGTCCGTGATTGTAATCGCATACCGCGAGCCCGGCGCCGGGCCCGAGGTCGTCGTACGTGTCTTCGGGGAAGAGCCCGAAGGCGCCCGTGTAGGTGTGGCCCTGCAGGTTCCTGCCAACCCAGTCATGGCGGTTCCCCAGTCCCTGCGGAAACAGCCTGGAACGCGAATTGAGCAGCAGTCGTGCGCTCTCTATGGCGCTGCCGGAGACGATCACGACTTTCGCCGGTTGTTCCCAAAGCCGGCCTTCGCGGTCGAAGTAGCGGATACCGGTCGACTTGCCGTGCTCGTCGACCATGACTTCCTGAACATGGCACTCAGTCCGCAGTTCCAGGTTGCCCGTGCCAAGCGCCCGGGGCAGCACCGTGTTCTGGGATCCGCACTTGGCGTCGACCTCGCAGGCGAAGCCAACACACCAGCGGCAGCGCATGCACGCCGGACGGCCGCCATAGGGCACCGAGTTGCGCAACATCGGGATGTGGAAAGGGTGCAGGCCCGCCTTGAGCGCGCCCTTCCAAAGAATCTCGTGCTCCTTCGTCGCAGGCAGCGGCGGCATCGGCAGCGGCCGCTTCCGTTCGCCCTTGAACGGGTTTGTCGAGTCGTCTCCACTGACGCCGACTTCCCACTCCGCCTGCTCGTAGTAAGGCTCCAGATCCTCGTAGCGGATCGGCCAGTCCTCCAGAGTCGAGTTCACGAACGCGCCCGGCACCTTCGCGCCATACACCGTCCGCATCTGGAAGTCGTTGGGATGATACCGCCACGCCATGGCGCCGTAGCTGAGTGTGCCGCCGCCGACGCAGGCGGCGTTGTTGTTGTAGCCGCCACCGGAGGGCTCGACTATTCGAAGTCGTCCGTTCCGCTCAACCACCACGCGCGGATTGCCCTCGTCTTCCGGTCCGAAGGGGTGCCCGAGAATCGATGTGCGCTGATTGCACAGGTCGTCCTTGCGGCAGTCCGCGGCGGTGTTCCACTTGCCCCGCTCCAACAAGACCGTTTTGAAGCCGGCGAACGCCAGTTCCTTCGCCACGATCGGCCCTGCGGCGCCGGCGCCAATCACTACTGCGTGGACTTCAGGCAGCCGCATCAGCTTTTCCCTCCGGGCGTCTCGATCTCATACTGCTCGCGACCGCGTACCGGCATCGGAGGCACGCCCAACATCGTCCACGACACGTAGTCCCGATTACCGCCATGCCGGGGCGAGCCGTAGAACCCTTGCATGGCATGCGCCAGCACCATCTCGAAGGCGTCCTTGCCGCCGTCGGCAAACAATTCGCGAGGCGCCTGGCCCTTTTCCATCATTTCCAGCCGTTGGTTCATCGACGGCGCCTCCGGCTGCCGTCCCCAACGCTCCATTGTCGCCAGTGCCTCCCGGTACTGCGGCAAGAGCTTGCGGAACTTGCGCGTGAGCTGAATATCGATATAACGGGGCACCTTCGCCCATGAGGCTCCTGGTGTTCCGTCGGCAGGGATGAGAGCCTCACACCAGGCGTCGAGCGTCCGCACTTCGGTATCGTTGAGGACCCGGTAACCGGCTGCGGCGCGCCGCCCGCGGCTGCAGGCTACGCCCCCCGTCGCGGCAGCCGCGGCGATGAAGATTCGGCGTTTCAGATCGATACCTCCTGATTTAGCCTGCCCGAATCATATCGGTTTAGGGTCAGATTTCGCAAGCGCATCCATGTCATCGCGTCTCATGTCATCGACAATTCAGACTCTCGCAATCGTATTGTTAACCAAACTGTAATACCATTTCCTACAGAGAGGGTCTGATTCAGGAGGTCACCATGATGTGCAAAACTGTCCGCTTGCTTTTCGGCGCTGCCGTCTTCGCCGCTCTTCTAGTTAACACCCTATGGGCACAGTCGTTTACAGCAACCTTGCTCGGTAGCGTCATCGATGCTTCGGGCGCGGCGATACCCAACGCGACCATCGTTGCAACCAACGCTGCAACCAACGCCAAGGTTGAAGCCCGATCCGATGGCATGGGGCGGTACGTGGTTGCCTCCCTGCAGCCCGGCGTCTACAGCCTTGAAGTGACTTCCACCGGCTTCAAGAAGTTCGTCCAACCGAAGATCGAACTCGCCGTCGGCCAGCAGGCCAAGATCGACGTCTCCATGACTGTCGGCGAAGTCACCGAGAACGTGACTGTCGAAGCCGCCGTTTCGACGATCGAAACCGCCACCTCAACCGTCGGCAAGGTCGTCTCCAACAGGGCCATCCTCAACCTGCCGCTCAACTCGCGCAACATCTACTCGCTCATCTACCTGACGCCCGGCGTGGCGGGCTCCATCGGCAACAACTACAACAGCATGAGCTACTCCATCAACGGCGCGCGCGCCTCGATGATGGATACGCTCATCGACGGCGCCACCGCCTCGCATCCCACCGTGCAGGGCTACTCCGGCATCTCGGCCTTCCCCAGTGTCGACGCCATCGGCGAGTTCAAAGTGCTGGGCGCGAACTTCCCCGCCGAGTACGGCCGCACGGCGGGCAGCGTCCTCAACGTCGTCTACAAGTCCGGGACAAACAGCTTCCACGGCACCGCCTACGAGTTCCTGCGCAACTCGCAGCTCGACGCCAACAACTTCTACAACAACCTGCGCGGCGTTCCACTGTCGAGCTTCAAACGCAGCCAGTATGGCGGCACCTTCGGCGGTCCAGTCATCAAGGACCGTACCTTCTTCATGAGTTCCTATGAAGGGCTTCGCCAGCGCAGCTTCAGTAGCCGGACAGCCACCGTGCCGACTGCGCTCGAGCGCGCCGGCGACTTTACCCAGACTTTTGCCGGCGCCAACAACCCGGTGCTCATTTACGATCCGTTCACCACCCGCGCCTCAGGGACCGGTTTCATTCGCGACGCCTTCCCCGGCAACATCGTGCCCGCGGGCCGCCAGGACCGTGTCGGCCAGAATATCGCGAAGTACTTCCCGGCGCCCAACACCCAAGGAGTCGCGTGGACCAACGCAAACAACTATTACAGCCAGGGTTCCTCAAGTCTGGACATCGACCAGATCGACGGCCGCGTGGACCACAACTTCACCTCCACCCAGCGGCTCTTCGTTCGCTACTCCTACCGCAACCAGGACAGCCTGCCGGCGGTGCTGTGGCCGGTCGAGTTGACTGCAGCCGAGACAACGAACAACGAGCGGAACCGCATGCACAACGGCGTCGTCGACTACTCCCTCACGCCCAACGCCACAACGGTCGTCTCCCTCCGCGGCGGCTACGCCCGCAGCCTGTACTTCTACGAGAACCTGGGACTAGGTTTCCAGGCTTCCTCGCTCGGTTTCCCCGCGGCCCTCGACACGGCCGGCGGCCTGGCCATGTTCCCCCGCACTACCGCTTCCGGCTATACCACCCTGGGCAACACGGACAACCGCTACAACGCCTTCGTCACCTATACGATGGCAGGCAGTGTCTCCAAGCTCATGGGCGCGCATAGCATCAAAGCCGGTTACGACGGACGCCTGATTCGGGTCAACAACCGCGAATCGCGCTCCACATCGGGCGATTTCGCCTTTACTGCCGGCATGACCCAAGGGCCGAATCCCAACACGGCCGCCGCCAACCGCGGCAACTCGATTGCCAGCTTGCTGCTCGGTACAGGCAACAGCGGCTCGCTCATCCAGAGCTTCAAAGACGCCGCCGCCCAGAGCTGGTACACGGCGGTCTACGTTCAGGACGACTGGCGCGTCACCAAGACGCTTCACCCTGAACCTCGGCCTCCGCTACGACCTCGACACGCCGCGCACCGAGCGCTACGACCGCATGAACTACTTCGATCCCTCCGCCCGCTCGCCGCTGGCCGACGTGGTCCCCGGCTATTCGAACCTCACCGGCGGGCTCATGTTTCGTCGGCGTGGACGGACGTCCGCGATCGCAGTACATCAAGGACACCAACAACTTCGCCCCGCGCATCGGCTTCGCCTACCAGGCTGCGAAGAACACCGCCATTCGCGGCGGTTGGGGCAACATCTACGCCATCTCGCTGCAGCAGGCGCACGGCACCGTCGGCCCGTTCGGCTTCCGCACGCAGACGCCCTGGGTCAACACCATCGACGGCATCACGCCCAACAACCTGCTTTCGAACCCGTTCCCTGCCGGCTTCACAGGTGCCTCCGGGCTCTTCGCAGGGCCTGCTGACCCAGGTGGGCGCCAACATTCAGGCGCCGGTGCAGGAGACGCTCACTCCTTACTCGATGCAGTGGAACTTCAACGTCCAGCAGAACCTGCCGGGTCGAGATCCTGCTCGAAGTCGCCTACGTCGGCACGCGCGGCTTGCAGTTGTCGCGCAACGACGAGGGCGGACTCAGCCTCAACCAGCTCGATCCCGAAGTACATGGCGCTCGGCTCGCAGTTGAACCAGACCGTGCCGACAACCCGTTCTACGGAATCGTCAACAGTGGCGTCCTGGCCACCCCGACCATCAGCCGCGCCCAACTTTTGCGGCCCTACCCGCAATTCACCGACGTCATCCCGCTGTACTCCACCGGCGCTTCCTCCAACTACCACGCGCTGCAGATGACGTTCAGCAAGCGCTTCTCGCGCGGTCTTCCAGTTCGAGGGCAGCTACACCTGGGCCAAGGCCATCCAGGAAGCTCTCAGCCATGCCGACAGCTACAACATTCGCGCATCACGCTCGCTGGCGGACTACGACATCGCCCACCGCTTCGTCGCCAGCTACATCTACGAGTTGCCTTTCGGCAGCGGCCGCCACTATGGCGCGAGCTGGAACGGCGTGACTAACGCCGTGCTGGGAGGCTGGCAGGTCAACGGCTTCACGACCTTCCAGTCCGGCACGCCGCTCTCCATCTCGGCCAACAACGTGGCCGGACTGTTCAACTCGCGCGGCCTGGCCAACAACAACGGCAGAAGCGCCAAGTTGGAAGGCGATATCCACGACCGGCTCCTGCGCTACTTCGACACCAGCGTTTTCTCACAGCCGGCGGCTTTCACATTCGGCAACACGCAGCCGAGTTCGCCCGACCTGCGCTCTCCGGGAATTGCAAACTGGGATCTGTCGATCTTCAAGGAGTTCAACATCACGGAGAAGCTTCGCCTCCAGTTCCGCACCGAAGCGTTCAACGCGTTCAACACGGTCCGCTTCGGCAGCCCGAACACCACCGTCACTTCAAATCAGTTCGGCCAGATCAGCACGCAGGCCAACTCGCCCCGGCAGATTCAATTCGGACTCAAGCTAATGTTCTGAGGCGCACCCTCAGAACCCTCGAACCACCGGCAGCACGATCGCGCTGGGCCGCTCCGGCGAATGCCAGATCGTCTGCTGCGCCACGCGGGCGAGCTGTTCCTTTGCCGAGCGGCTCGCCCGTGTTCAGGTTGCTGTCGAACTGCGGGAAGTTGCTCGACGTGATGTCGACGCGAATCCGGTGGCCCGGCTGGAACACGACCGCCGTGCCCACCATGTCGACCACGTAGTCGTACGCCTTGCCGGGCTTCAGCAGCTCCGGCTTGTCGAGGCCCTCGCGAAAGCGCGCGCGCAGGATGCCCTCCGCCATCGGGTACGCCTTGCCGTCCGGATGGACGTCGATCAGCTTGACCATCCAGTCCGTGTCCCGTGCCGTCGGTCGTCGCGTGCAGGTCCATCGTCACCGGACCGGCGATGGTCACGGGCTCTTCAGAACGTCGGTTGGAAGCGGACGATGTCGGCGCGAGCGTCGAGCGGCCGCTGGTCCACCGGCCCCGCGATGGTCGGCGTGCCGCAGCAGTTGTTCCCGCCGGTCGTCGGCACCGGGTTCGCTGGGGTCGTAGCGATAGGTGGTCTTGGAAGCCGATTGCGGCGGCTGCGACGCCAGCTTGCCGCCCTGCTGCAGGTACCAGGACTCATACTTCGTGCCCGGCACGGGCCAGTCCTGCTCGCCGCGCCACCGGTTTACGCCCATGTAGAAGATCTCCACAGGCGGCTCCGTGTCGACTCCGTTCTACACGCCCTTCATGTGGAAGTCGTGCCAGCGGCGCTCGTAGTCGAAGAGCGTACGGTCGGCGTCGGGCCCGAAGTCGAGATCGCCGTACTTGCGGCTCGGCCCGTGGCCCCACGGCCCGATCACCATGCGCTGAGCCGGCGCGCGTTCTCCGTGGCGCCCTTCTGCCGCACGCCCACGAAGCCGTCGATGGTCCCGGCGCAGGAAGATGTCGAACCAGCCGCCCTGCGTCATGACCGGCACCTTGACCTTCGCGAACCGCTCCTCGTCGCTGACGGCCTTCCAGTACGCGTCGTAGCTCTCGTGCGCCACCCAGTCGCGCCAGTGCTTGCACCGGATGATTCAATGCCGCCTCGTCCATCGTCTCGAGCGGCAGGTGCATCAGCAGACGCTCGTAGCTCAATTCGGGAACTGCGTCCTTCCCCGTGAAGTACCACTGCGGCTGCATGATCCGGAACGGCATCCGGACGACGCCCCAACCGAAGTTGAAACTCAGACGGAACGCGCCGCCGTGCGTGATCCAGTTCGCGTACAGGTTGGTGGATGCCACCGCCGGGAACATGGCCACCAGGCTCGGCGGCTTTTCGAACCAGCCGCCCACTGAACGTGCCCCAGGTAGCTGCCGCCCTGTGTCGCGACCTTCCCGTTCGACCACGGCTGCTTTGCCGCCCACTCGATCACGTCGTACCCGTCTCGTCCCTCGGCGCGGAACGGATCCCATGCGCCCTCGCTCTCGTAGCGGCCGCGGCAATCCGTGTTGACAACCGCGTATCCCAGTTTCGCCAGCCCGATCAGGTTGTCGTGGACGCCGACGCTCTCGCGCTGAACTCCGTACGGCGTGCTCACGACGACCGTCGGAAACCGGCCAGCCTTTGAAGGCCGGTAGATGTCGGCGTAGAGCGTCACCCCATCCCGCATCCTGATCGCGCGGTGGTGATCGATGAGGATGTTCTCCTGCGAGAGCGCAACTCCACTGAGCAGGAGGACCGCCGCCAGCGCCCTACGCAGCACTCAGAATCTCCTTCGTGCGTCGCGCGACGATCTCCGCCTCCCCCGGCTTCAGCATCCATACGGTGAACACCAACTGTTCTTCGTCAGTTGCCGGGCAGGCTTCGATGGATGGCGTTCCCGCGCGAAGCTGCTTCATGACCTCCGGCGGCGAGATCTTGACCTTTGTGCGGTCCCAGGAGATGTGCAGATGCGGAGTGCGGTTGGCGATTTCCGGCACCTCGACTCGCGTGACTACACTCGGTACTTTCTTGGCGGCTGACGAAATCGTCTCCACCCTGCGATCCCATTCCTTCGATTGAGCGGCGAAGTCCTTCTTCAGGTACAGCTCCAGCGCAACCAGCATGCCCAGGAACTCTTCCTTGTTGACTTTCATACCGCGGGCGATCGTGTCGCTGTAGGGCGAGGTGTTCAGCCGTGCGGCCTCGATCAGGTCCTTCCGTCCGAGCAGGACGCCCGCGCTCTGCGGCCCGCAGATGCCCTTGCCTCCGGAGAAGGTCACCAGGTCGAAGCCCATCTGAGTGTACTTCCAGAGATTGTCCACGGGCAGCGCGTCTGCGCTGGCGTCATTAAACGTAGGCACACCGCGCTTCTTGCCGATGCGCACCCACTCCGCAGCCGGGATCTTGCCGACCGGATCGTTATTGTTGAAGAACAGCATCATCGCTGTGTTGTCATTGATCCTGCTCTCCAACTCCTGCGACGACTCGATTTCCACCATTTTGATGCCGCACGCCCGCACAGCATGGTCATAGCCGTACCGGTGGCTCTTCTGGATCAGAACCTCGCTCTTCATCCCCGTCAGGTCGGGCAACCGCAGGATGCGTTCGCGGTCGGTGCCAGTCAGACAGGCGGCAGTCCCGACGGTCAGCGCGCCCGCCGCTCCGCTCGTCACCATCGCCGCATCGCATTTGAGCATGGCGGCAATCTTCGCACCCACCGCGTCCTGCAACTCAATGATGTTCACGAAGTGGTGCGACGCATACGCAATCGCATCGACAACCTCCTTGGGCATCAGGGAGGCAGTCAACATCGTGTATGTGCCCGCCCCGTTGATGAAGGTTCTGACCCCAAGCTCGCGGAAGAGGTCGCGCCCTGTATTTCCTTGCGGCGCAGCGGCGGCCGCGGCGCTGCCAAGACCAGCCAGGCCCGGGATCATCGAGACGTACTCCAGGAAGCGTCGGCGGTTGTTCATAAATGTTCCTTGATCCTTTGGTGAATTTAGCTTTACACTATAACGCCACGGGCATGATTAAACAACTTTTGGCTTTGACCATCCTTGCTGCGGGTTCGATGTTCGCCCAACTTGCAAGCAATACATCACTTGTCGGGACCGTCACCGACACTTCGGGCGCCGCCGTTTCCGAGGCTGTGGTTCGCGCGACGAACCAGGGAACTGGGGAGTCATTTGCGGCCTCGACCAATGAAGCAGGTTACTACGAGTTCCAGTTCCTGCGCGCTGGCGTTTACAAGGTCGACGTAACGCGGCCTGGATTCAGCACTTCGACTGTCCGCGACATCGAGATCAGCGCAAACCAGACCGTACGATCGGATGTTCAGCTCAAGGTGGGCTCGGTGGATGTCACGGTGGAGGTTGTTGCGGACACACCACCGATCAAGACCGACGAAGCGGCGATGAACGAGTTGATCAGCACGCGCCAGACAGTGGAATTGCCGGTGACCAATCGAAACCCGATCAAACTGGCGCTCACCACTCCGGGCGTCATTCCGGGGATGAAATCGCCCGCCGGCAATCCGGGCGGCGGCGAGGGCTACATCGGCGCCGGCACGCGCGAGATCATGAACAGCGTGTCGCTGGATGGCGTCAGCATCATGAACAACCTGATCACAACGACCACCTACAGGCCCAGCCAGGATGCTGTGCAAGAGGTGCAAGTGCAGACAGGCACATATCCGGCGCAGTACGGCGGCTATCTCGGAGTGCAGATCAACGTCGTCACCAAGAGCGGAACCAACGAGTACCACGGCGCTCTGTTCGAATTCCTGCGCAACGACGCGCTCGACGCCAAGCCGTTCTTCCTTCCCCAGGGCCGCAGCAAGCCGCCCCTCCGCCAGAACCAGTACGGACTGCAGATCAACGGACCGCTCTCGATTCCCAAGGTGTACGACGGCAAGAACCGGACCTTTTTCATGTTTGGCTGGGAGCGCATGGTCGCCAAGACCTCCGCTCCGGGGATCTCCAGCGTGTTCACGGACCGCATGAGACGGGGCGACATGAGCGAGTCTTCCGTTCCGGTGCTGGACCCGGAAAACAACCGCACCCCATTTCCGGGCAATGTGATCCCCACCAACCGGCTCTCGCAACAGTCGGTGCGCGCACTGCAGTACATGCCCACAGTGACGGGGTCAGGCATCCTGCAGAACTTCAACCGCAATGTTCCGTCCAACAACACGACGAATCAGTTTGTCGGCCGGCTCGATCAGTCCATCGGCGAGAAGAACCGCTTCTTCTTCCGTTACGCGTTCGGCGACACCGTGCTGCTGAACGAGAACGTCAACCCTTACAACGGCTATGACCAGCCAGTGGGCGACAAGAACTTCGTGGTCGGCTACACACGCGTCTTCTCCCCGACTGCCGTCAACGATTTCCGCCTGGGACGCCAGAAGACCACCATCGACTCGCTGAACTTCTTCACTCCCGGCTCGCGCTATCCTGCCGATGCCGGCACCGCCATCGGCATCCCCGGCTTCACCACCGGTCCCGACAACCCCGGCCTGCCGAACATGAGTGTCGCCAACTACCTGGTGATCGGCGGGGAAAACATGTCGTCGTCCAACTGGTTCCAGGACGACAGCACGCTGCAGATCTCGGACACATTCAGCTACATCCGCGGAGCACACAACATCGCGGCCGGATTCGACAGCAGGAAGGTCATCACCAACCGAACGGCGAATAACAACCCGCGCGGCGGATTCACCTTCAACGGCCAGATCACCGGCTACGCACCCGGCGATTACATGCTGGGCATTCCCCAGGCGATCACCACGCCAGGGCCGTTGTACCCGGGCGGAGGCGAGCAGTGGCGCTATGGCTTTTTTGTGCAGGACAAGTGGCAGGTGAACTCCCGGCTCACGCTCAATCTGGGGCTGCGCTACGAATTGCCGATCGTGCCGCAGTCGACGACGGGCAACGGGACCATCCTGAACCCGGAACAGACGGCCTTCATCCCCTCCACCGTTCCGAGCAAGATACCCTATCACGAGGCCGATCGGAACAACTTCGCGCCGCGCTTCGGCTTCGCCTATCGCATGCCCTCGCGATTCGTCGTGCGCGGCGGGTTCGGGCTCTACTACAACCCGAACCAGATGAACTCCTACACGCTTGCCACGACCAACCCGCCGTTCTCGCTCATCTACACGTTCAACAACACGCCCACAACTACAAACTTCCTGACGCTCGCCAACCCCATCCCGTCCGGCGGTGGCAGCGGGCCATCGCGTCCGAATGCCTTCCATATCAGTCCCTACCTGCCGAACGCGACCATGAATCAATGGAGCTTCAGCATCGAGCGCGGTTTGTGGCGGACCGCGGGCGTCGCCGTGGAGTACCTGGGAAGCCACAGCTACCACCTGGACCGCAGCTTCTACCCGAACACGCCAGCACCAGGGCCGGGCGCTATTAACGATCGTCGCCCCAACCCGCTGTTTGGCGTCATCCGCGTGATCCAAAACGACTCCATCGGCAATTACCAGGGCCTCAGCCTTGTGTTCAGGCAGAACGGATTCAAGGGCCTCACGACGTTGACCAGCTACACCTGGGCCAAGATGCTCGACATGGGAACCGATTCCAACGGCGGCTCGAACGTCATGGTCCCCTTAAACCAAAGGCTTGACTACGGTCTCGCCAATTGGGATCTCAAGCACCGCTTCGTCTCCAGCTACAACTACGAGATTCCTCTCTTCCGCGGCTCCTCGAACAAGGCTCTTAAGTTTACTCTTGGCGGCTGGCAGATGAACGGCATCATTACCGCGCAGTCCGGCCTGCCGTTCGGCGTTCCTATCTCGGCGGACCAGGCCAATGTCGGACAGGGCACGCAGCGGGCGAACTTCACGGGCTCGCCCATCAAAGTCGATTGCGGCAGCGGCAAGCTCGTCAACTGCGCGAACATCGACGCCTTCACGCTGCCGGCGCTCTACACATACGGCGCGACGCCGCGCAACTTCCTGCGCGGACCCGGCCTGGTCTCCTTCGACTGGAGTCTCTTCAAGAACTTCATGGTGACTGAGCGCTTCAAGGTGCAGTTCAGGTGGGAGAACTTCAACGTGCTCAACCATCCGAACTTCAGCAACCCGAACAGCACGTTCATCCCCGGCTCCACGAACTTTGGTAACATCACGTCAACCCGCACGGACATGCGGCAGATGCAGATGGCGCTGAAGCTGCTGTTCTGACGCCGGTTGGATCTCATTGATGACACAACACGACACTGCAAGTGCGCTCTTCGGGCGCATGGTCTCAAGCCATGCCTTCCGCCGGCTGCAAAGCGCCAAGCGCCGGTTCATCGTTCCGGCGACCCTCTTCTTTCTGGTCTACTACTTCACTCTGCCGGTCCTGACAGGCTATTGGCCGGAGGGGATGGGCCGGAAGGTAATGGGTCACTTTAGCGTCGCCTATCTCTTCGCACTGTCGCAGTTCCCCATGGCCTGGATTATCGCGGGCCTTTACCTCCGCGCCGCTTCCCGCTTTGACAGGCAGGCCGCCCAGATCCTCACCGAGGCCGGGCTCTCGAATCAGAAAGATCCCGCCGAATGATCGCCATCCTGATGACGCTGGCCTTCGTCATTGCCACCCTTGGCGTGACGGCTTGGGCCTCCCGCCGCTCCACGGGAGCCGCCACTTACTTCGCCGCCGGCCGCAACATCACCGCCTGGCAGAACGGTCTTGCGGTCGCCGGCGACTACATGTCCGCTGCCTCCTTTCTCGGCATCAGCGGCTTGATCGCCTTCTACGGCTACGACGGCTTCATGTATTCGGTGGGCTTTCTGGTCGCCTACCTCACCGTCCTGCTGATCGTGGCTGAGCCCCTGCGCAACTCGGGCAAGTACACCATCGCCGACGTGCTCGCCTACCGTCTCAGCGCCCGCCCGGTCCGCGCCATGGCCGCATTGAGCACACTCACCATCGGCGGGCTCTACATGATCGCCCAGATGGTCGGCGCCGGCGCCATGGTGAGCCTGCTCATGAAGGAAACTGGCATCGACTTCCGAATCTCCGTCGCCTCCGTCGGCGCGCTGATGATCGTCTATGTCGTCTTCGGCGGGATGCTCGCCACCACGTGGGTTCAGATCATCAAGGCGATCCTGCTCATGGCCGGCGTCATGCTTCTCTCCGTCCTGGTCCTGGCGCGCTTCGGCTTCAGTCTCGACAGCTTCTTCGACTCCGCCACCCGCGTCACGTTCCTCGAAAACGGGAAGCAAGTCACGCGCGACTTCCTCCAGCCCGGCCACTACTACAAGCCGCCGTACGGCGCCCTGAACCTGATCTCCTTGAGCCTGGCGTTGATCCTCGGTACGGCAGGGCTGCCCCATATTCTCGTGCGCTTCTACACCGTGCCCGACGCCAAGACGGCTCGAATCAGCGTCGTTTGGGCCATGGCTATCATCGGCTTCTTCTATGTCCTGACCACCTTCCTCGGCTTCGGCTCCGCCATTCTGGTGGGCCGCGACCACATCGCCGCCAACGGCGGTATCAACATGAGCGCACCCTTGCTTGCCCACCATGTCGGGGGTGACGTGTTCCTTGCCTTCATCGCAGCAGTGACTTTCGCGACAATCCTCGCCGTGGTCGCCGGGCTCGCCATCAGCGCTTCCACCTCGGTTGCACACGACTTCTACTCGAACGTGGTCCGAGCCGGCAAGACCACTACGCCGGCTGAGGAAGTCAGGGTCGCCCGCATCACTGCAGTCGCACTGGGCGCAGGCGCCGTCTTTGTCGCCATCCTGCTCGGGCCCGGCGCGAACGTCGCTTTCCTGGTGGGGCTGGCCTTTGCCGTGGCCGCTTCCGCCAATCTGCCTGCCATCGTGCTGTCTCTGTTCTGGAGGCGATTCAACACGGCGGGAGCCGTCTCCGGCATGGCGGCCGGCCTCGTCTCTTCCATCGTCCTTATCCTCGCGAGCCCCAGTTTCATGGGTTCGAGAGCCTTGTTCCCCCTCGAGAATCCTGGCATCGTGAGCATTCCGGTGGGATTCCTGGCGGCCGTCGCGGGCACCCTGCTCAGCAACGATCGCTCATCCGAGCTGAAGTACAACGAACTCCTCATTCGCGCCAACACGGGTTTCGGCGCGGAAAAGGCGAGTTCGCACTAAGGACGAGCAGGCCCGGGGCTTTGACCACCGGACAATTCCCAGGATTTAATGTTATGCCGCAAAAGCGGGTCTTGCTCACTCGCAACGCAGCGCCGTGATCGGGTCGATTCGAACGGCCCGCCTTGCAGGTCCCAATGCGGCCGCAAGAGCCACAATGGCCAACACAACGCAGACTGAGAGATACGTGAGTGGGTCGGCAGTCCCCACCTGATAGAGCTGCGTCTCGATTAGCTTGGTGAGGAAATATGAACCGGCCAGCCCAATTGCCATTCCGGCCATGACGACTTTCATCGCATGACCCACAACAGTCCCGACAAGGACCCCGCGCGAAGCGCCCAGAGCCGCCCGGATTCCGATTTCCCGCACTTTTTGGCTGACGGTGTAGGAGAGTACGCCGTACAGGCCTGCGCCGGCCAGTGCGACGGCGATGGCTGCGAACAATCCAAGCAACACCGTGCGGAACCTCGGTTGGGCAGCGGATCGCGCAACTACCTCTTCCATCGGCAGCACATCGTTGACAGGCTGCTCGGCATCGAACGTGCGAATCTGCCGTTGCACTGCCGCCGCCAAAGCAGTGGGATCGTCGCCCGCTATCCTCAATACGAGCGTCGTCGCGAAAGTCGAGAAGATGAACTGCCGCAGCGGCCGGTACATTTCCGGCGCTGCCTTGTCCGAGAGCGAGATCGGTTTCACGTCGCGAATCACCCCGACGACAGTGAGCCAGGGGCCTTTGCCCTCGGCAGACATCGTCACGCGCCTCCCCAATGGCTCCGTGTCAGCGAAGTACCGCTTCACCAATGCTTCGCTGATCACCGCCACTTGGTCGCGCTCCGGGGTGTCTGATTCCTCAAATACGCGTCCCTTGACGAGTTGTAATCCCATCGCCTGGAAATAGCCGGGAGTCGCTGTCCGCAGTTTGACCAGTTCGCGGTCTTCCGTGCGCTGAGGCCGCCCTTCCACGGCGAATGTGGCCCTGGCATCCACACCGGCCAACGGCAGCGGCGCAATGAGGCCTGCGCCAAGCAGTCCCGGCATGCTTCGCATTTGTTCAATCAGACGGACATAGTGCGCCTGCTGTTGGGGCTTTTCCTTGATCTTCACCGGAATCGGAACGCGCAGCGTCAGCACGTGTTCCGGCCGGAAGCCGGCGTCGGTCGACATCAGCTTTCCGAAACTGCGCAGCATCAGCCCCGCGCCTGCCAGCAGAACTACCGAAAGCGCTGTCTGCCCGACGATCAACGCATCCCTTACCAGCCGAAGCCTCCGGCTTCCTCCGGCGGTTCGCGTGCCTGATTTCAACGCGGATTGCAGATTGGTGTTCCCGGCCTGAATGGCGGGGAAGAGGCCAAAGAACAAACCAGTCGCCAATGTCAGGAGAAATGTGAAGCCGAGGACTGCGAAGTTCATCCGCGTCTGCTCCAGGCGCAGCATTGGCGAGCCTTCGGGGAAGAACTCCATCATCGCCTTTGCGCCCCACCACCCTGCAGCCAATCCGAATAGTCCTCCCAAAAGAGCCAACAGCAGGCTTTCGGTCAACATCTGACGGACAGCGCGAAGCTGCCCGGCGCCCAGCGCCGCTCGAATCGCCATCTCATGGCCGCGGTCCGCACCCCGGGCGATCAGCAGGTTCGCCACATTCAGGCAGGCGAGTAGCAGCACGAATCCGACGGCGCCTAGCAGAGTCAACAATGTCGGCCGTGACCGCGACGTGATCTGCTCATGAACCGACGTCAGCCTCACCCTCCACCCCTTCGCAAAATCCTCAGGCGCGGTGTTGCGCAAAACGGCTTCCGTCTCGGCTCGCGCCCGCTCCGGCGTCACTCCCTTCTTCAGCCGCGCAACGGCCACGGCAGTGTTCTCGCGCGACGCTGTGTCGGCCGCCGTCAGGTGCCAGGGGATCCAGTATTCGTAACGCCGGTCGTAAATGAAGTCAGCGGGCGCCACACCGATGATCGTGTACGCCTGCCCGTTCAGCATCAGTTGCCGCCCGATCACGCCGGCCCCCCCACCGAACCGATGCCGCCACAGCCGGTCAGACAGGATCACGACCCCAGCGGCGCCGGGACGGAACTCCTCGCCCCTGAATACCCGGCCCAGCGCCGGCTGCACGCCCAGGGTCGGGAAGAGGTCCGCCGATACTCGGGCTCCATAGATGTTTTCGGCGCCTTCCGCGCCTGTTAGTGTGCCGTTCTCCCAGTGGGAGAGCCCCAATCGATCATAAGCGGCCGTGTGCCGTAGAAATGTCTCTGCATCCGAAGGCGGGATGCCCGACGGTTCGCCCTTCGGGTTCACTTCCATCAAGTGATAAAGACGCTCGGGCTCGGCATAGGGGAGCGGCCGCAGCAGCACTGAATAAACGACGCTGAAGATTGCGCTATTGGCCCCGATGCCGAGCGTCAGGACAAGCACAACCACTGCGCTGAATCCCGGCCTCCGCAGCAGCATCCGTGCACCATAGCGGAGATCCTGTAGCAACGTCGCCATGTATCCAGTAGACACCAATTGCGTCTATTCAGACCCTAATGAGTCATTGAATAGACTACATAATTGATGCCATACCGGTAGGCCAGAGAGCTCATCGCTTCGGGGTAGTAGGGCGCATCGGCGAATTCCCACGCGTCGCCGATGTCCGTGTTGAAGTTGACTGCCACTACCAGTCGCTGCTTCTCGTCCAGAATCGCCCGCCAGGCGGGAACCGATCCCTCCGGGTAGGAGAGACGGATCACACCGTCGGGCCCCTGCCGGAGGTGCCGGGAGCCAGGGATAATCGTGCGGTCCTTGGCGCGAATGTCATAAAGCACGTGCATCACTCCGTCGTTTTCCTCGATGTCGAGAATCGAACGACCCGGGAAGGCGCGTTCCATGGTTTCGCGGAAGATTTCCCACTGCTCCGGACCCCAAAAGTCATCCACCATCAGAAAGCCGCCGCGATTGACGAACTCGCGCAGGAGAGCGACTTCCTGGCCGCTGAGTCCCCACCAGCCCGTCTGCGTCGCGTAGATGAACGGGTAGTCGAAAAGATTCGAATCAGTCAGCCGCAAGTGGCGCGGATCGCCCGCGTCGATTCTGGTTAATCGGCGGATTCCGGCGGAGAAGTGGTTGTCGGCCGCCGGCCAGTCCATCAGCCACCATCCTGAGCCGACGCCTTCACGAGAGGAGTAGCCGAAGCGGCGGTGGAATTGTGGCAGGTCTGTGTACTCCAGGCGGATGAAGTGGAACTCGCCCGCGCGTGCGGGTTCAAGTTCATCCATTTCGTCGCGGTCTGAGAAGCGGCCCCTTTGAGCCAGCGCACCCGCGGCCGCAATCGCTATCGTGGCCACGACCAGCCCAGGAATCAGCCGCCTCGTCACCAGGATCCTCTTTGCCCCGAGGGTATCACGGCCTTCCGCCGGCACTGCCAAAAAGAAGACCGCGCCGGCTCCGAAGAGACCGGCGCGGCTTGAATGGTTGAGGAGGGTTTAGATCTAGAAAACGATCTTCAGCGAGAGCTGCCACGACCGGGGCGTGTCCTGCCCGGTGATGCTGCCCCACGAAGCGCTGGTCGGATCCGTGTTGGGATCGTACAGGTTCGGGTGGTTCATGGCGTTGAAGGTCTCCGCGCGGAACTGCGTGTTCAAGCGCTCGTTGATGCGGAAGTTCTTGATCGCCGAGAAGTCCCAACGGTCCTGGTTGGGACCGCGCACCGAGCTGAACCGCAGCGAGAATTGGCGCAGGTTCGACGCCAACTGCCTTGATCCGTTCGTTTCAAAGCCTGCCAATGCGGCTGGAGTGAACCATCCGTCCACATTGCGCTTGTCCTCGGACAAAACGATGTTCTTCAGGTCGCCGTTGAAGATCCGGTTGCCGAAGCCGAGCGGCGCGCCGCTCTGGTGTTGATAAATGCCGCCCAACTGCCAGCCGCCGGCGATGAATTCCATCGCTGGGTGCCAGTTTGCGCCCCAGTGACGCCTGATGGCCGAAGGGCAGTTCCCAAAGGCCGCTGCCTGTCAGGCGGTGCGTGCGATCCAGCCCTGCGAGGCTCTCATACGGCATGGCGTCGGCAGAGTTGAGGAACTCCGTAGCCTCCATGGCCTTCGACCACGTGTAGGAAGCCTGGACGGTCCAGGAATTGGCAAAGCGGCGTTCGATGCGGCTCTGCAGCGAGTGATACCAGGAGTAGCCGGCCGGGTCGGCCTGATACTGGACGCTCGAGAACTGGGTGTAGTTCCGCAGCAGGCTTGCCCCTGCGTCATGTTCGCGCCGTAGATCGGATTCAGCCCGGCGTACGGGTTGGGGAAGTTCTGGCCCAGATAGTCGATGGTCGCCTGGTCGCGAACCGGCGACTTGCTCAGGTACTGCGCCGGTGTGTAGCTCAGCTCGCGGTTGATGTTCAGGCGCGTGTTGCGATTGCCCACATAGGACACCTCGATCATCGCCTTCATCGGCAGTTCCTGCTGCACGCCGAGGCTCCAGCGCTGGGAGTAGGGATGGCTGCGGCGATCGCCGAAGAAGCTGACGCCCTGGCCGATGTTGGTCATCAGCCCGTTCGCGTTGCCGGCCGGCTTCAGAAGCCCGGTTGGGAACGGGTGTAGCGTTTGTGGCCAGGTAGGTGAGGCCGTTATCCAGCGAGGCCAGAATCGGCGTCGCCAGCGAGTAGCCCGTCAGGTTGGTGTTGCGAGTAGTTCACGCCGATCGAGGCGGTGAAGATGCCGTAGCCGGCGCGAATGATCGTCTTCGGCTTCAACTGGTAGGCGAGCCCGATACGCGGCTGGAAGTTGTGTCTTCTCCGACTGTCCAGTAATCCCGGCCGTTGGGCGCGACGTTGGCGAACGTCAGCCCGCCCATGGCCGCGAATTGAGAAGGCGGCAGTTCCGGAATCGGGTTCTTGGCGTAGTTCGCCTTGGCCGCGTCATTCAGCGGGTTCGGCGTCGTGCCGGCATAGTGAACGGCAGACCGGTCGAATCGCTCTGTCATCGGCGACTCGTACTCGTACCGCAAGTCCGAGGTTGACCGTCAGCTTCTTGGTGAGTCTTCCAGTCGTCGTGGATGTAGAACGCCCAAGTACTTGTCCTGCTCCACGTAGCTATCGGTGATGCGCATGCTGCCGGCCGGAATGCCCATCAGCATGGAGGCCAGCTCGCCGCCGCGCGTCGGCGTCGGCCGACGTGTCGTTGAGCTTCACGTAAGTGGTGTTGTAGTGCATACTGCGGGGAAAGCGTGGCCCCGTAACGGTTGCGGCTCTCGCGGTAGACGCGGAACTCCGGCCCGAAGCGGATCGTGTGGTTGCCCTGCATCTTCGTGAAGTTGCCGACGAACGAATTGGTCGTGGAGGCGGTGACGCCGTCCTGCGACTCCCAGCTCGCGAGGCTGGTGAACTGTCCGACAGGCCGACGTTCGGAAGCGGTGGCCATCGACGATTCTGGCAGCAGGGACATGGTCTGCGAGGAAAGCCCAGCTTGGACAGGTCGGTGCCCTGCGAGGCGCGCCGCTCCGGGAAGTCCTGGAAGGTCAGGCCGTAGCGGAAGTTGAACAGGAAGGTGGCGCCGAACACGTACACGTCGTCGAACGCGAGCCCCTTGTTGTTGCGGTTCAGGATGACGCCGTTCACGTCGTTGTTGAAGTTGCGGTTCTTGTCTTCTTCCCAGAAGTCGCGGTGCAGGCGGAGGAACACTGCGGTGGTTCTCGCTGAAGGCGTGGTCGAGGCGGGTGATCCACGACCCAGTAGTCTTCCAGCGCCTTGCCCGAGCGGTAGAAGTTGTTCCGGAAATCCCTGGTGCCCGGCTGGTTGGGCAGCGGATAGAGATTCACAAGTTGAGGCCGACCTGGTCGAGCTGCGATTTGGGAATCACGTTGCCCGGATCGGCGTCCGCACATACCTGCCGCCGGTCAAACGTCGTGCTGCGCGGGTCGTAGATCTGGTAAGCGGAGCCGAGAGCGAGGTACTCGGACAGGTCGCCGTCGTGCATCTTCGCCGTGGGCACCGTGGAGGTGATGTTGCCGCCCGAATCCGGATTGCCGAACTTGTTGGCTTCGTAGGCGAAGAACCAGAAGCTCTTGTTCTTGCCGTTGTAGAGCTTCGGGATGATGATGGGCGCGCCCGCCGAAGCGCCGTAGCGGTTGTCCTGGTAGATCGAGATCTTCTGGCCCGACCGGTTCTGGAAGATCGTCGGGGCGTCCAGCGCTGAATGGCGGAACCACTCGTGCGCTTCGCCGTGGATCTCATTGGTGCCCGACTTGGTGGAAACGTTCACCGTGCTGCCCATCGTGTGGCCGAGCGCGGCGTCGAAGGCCGAGGTCTGCACCTTGAACTCGCTGATGGCGGTCTGCGGCGGCGAGAAGGCCACGCGCGGGGCCGTGCCGTCCGAGTAGGTGTTGGACACGCCGTCGATCGAAAACTCGTTCTGGTTGTTGCCGCCGCCGTCGGTGGAGAACGTGGACGGGGCGCTGTTGAATCCGGCCTTGCGCAGCCGCAGGTTGGTGCCGTTGACGGTGCCGGGCGCCAGATGCACCAGGTCCATGGCATTGCCCGCAAACTGCGGCAGTTCCAGTACGCGTCGTCTCGTCGATCACCTGGCCCAGCGAGGCCTCTGCGGTCGACAGCAGCGGTGTCGTGTCCTTGACCTCGATCGTCTCCGTCACGCTGCCGACCGTCAACTCCACATTCACCTCAACGCTGTCCTGAATGCGGACCTGGATTCCTGCCCGGCTCCACTTCTTGAAACCCGCCATCTCGGAAGAGAGGGTATACATTCCAGGAATCAGGTAAGGCAGCACGAAGTTGCCGCTGTCGTTGGTTTTGGCAGCCGATGCAACGCCTGTGTTCTCGTTCGTGATCCGGACTTCGGCGCCAAGCACCACCGACCCGGACGCGTCGGTGACCCGTCCAAGGACCGTGCCTCGGGCGTCCTGTGCTGCCACGGGCAAGGCGGCGAGAAGTAATAAGGTGACCAATACCGCCGTTAGGGCAGTTGGAATGCGGAAGGGAAACGTCATACGAGTGCTCCTGCTAGGTGCCGGAACACGCAATGGTCTACACGCAATGCTGGCGCAATTCGACCCTTAACGCATTCGGACTACCTTATCCTACTATCGGTGGCTTAGTCTTTTACCTTCAAGTAAATTCTCAGCTAATTCACTGTGAAACGAGCGCCGCCGCGCGCGCGTATAATAACAACGGCAAGGCTTCTCGCTAGATGTCGTTCTCTTCATCTCCCCGCCTCGAGCCCGTTCCTGCCTCCAAGGATCCTCGACGCGAACTCCTTGAGCGGGTTGCGGCGGGTGCCAGCCTACAGAAGTCTAACCGTTTACGAGAACTCCTTGAGTATCTGGGCGATCGGACGCTTTCCAACCCGGACACCCCAATTCGCGAGCAGGAAATAGGGGTTGCTGTCTTCGGGCGGTCAGTCAACTACGACACAAGCCAGGACACACTCGTCCGCGTCCAGGCCTCCCAACTCCGAAAGAAACTCCAGCAACACTTCGCAGAGGATGGACGTGAAGAACCCTTAATCATTGAAATCCCCAAGGGCAGCTACTCATTGTCTTTCCATTTGCGGGAGGCTCTGGATCCGCCGACGGCGATTCCCGGCTGGCCGGTCTCCTATCCTGCGATGGCTCCCATGGTCCGCCGTGGCTGCTCTGGTTTGCCTAAGCGTCGTCCTGCTCTTCCAGAACTCAGCCCTGCGTCGCCGGACTGAACTCGGCACGGGTCCGAAACCCTCCGTCGACCGATTCTGGCGGGAGATGTTCGGTAACGGCCGGCAGACCTCCGCTCGCCCTGGCCGACGCCAACCTGGTGGTCTTTGAAGATGCGATGAAACAACAGATGAGCCTCGGCGACTACCAGCGCAAGGATTTCAACCGGCTCGCCCAGGATCGCATCGAGAACCCGGTGGCTCGCGCGATGGCCTTGAGCGTCATCAATCGGCCCTACACGAGCATGGCCGACGCCGGCCTGGTCCGCCGCATGTCGCTTGTCTTTGCCACCAACGAGCTGCCGATGGAGATTCTGCTGTCCCGAGACCTGACGCTGGCGCAGGCCTCCGCCCAGAACACGATTCTCGTTGGCAGCCGGCGCGCCAACCCCTGGGTCAGCCTCTATGAGGACACCCTGAATTTCCAGACGGTCTTCGAAGAAACGCCCAGGGCGGCGTGGCTCCGCAATCGCAATCCCAAGTCTGGAGAGCCGCCGGAGTATCGCGGGCAGTGGTCAAAGATCGGCTATTGCCGGGTCGCATACCTGGGAAATACCAAGAAGACAGGCAGTGTCCTGCTGATCTCAGGAACCGATGTGCCTTCCACGGAGGCCGGCGGCGAATTCATTACGGGAGAGGCTTCCATCCGCAACCTTCGTCAGCTACTCGAAGTGAAAGACGGCGCGCCGATGCCACACTTCGAAGTGCTGTTGGAAGCCATGCTGGTAAGCAACGCCGTCGCCAAGCACAAGATCGTCGCCTGGCGCCGGTACTGAGTCATTGATCGTCTTCAAGGGTTAGTGTGCGGGCCTGTTCGATAAGGCGCAGCGTGTCCACCTTGGCAACTCGATTCAGCGGCAACTGGCCCGGCTCGACGATCACGAAACGCATCGGACGCATGTACCCGGTGAGAGAACGTGCATGGCGGCGCAGGTCGGCTTCCTTGAGCTCCGCGCCGGCCTTCCTTTCGACAAACGCCACAATCGCCTCGCTGAGCAGCGGATGCGGCACGCCCACCACGCCGACCGAGGCGACCTGATCGGTCAATTGTGCGAAGTGCGCCTCGACGTCGCCCGGGAAGACCTGGTATCCGCCGGGCTTGATCACAAACCTGGCGCGTCCGGCAAATCGCAGCCCGCGCTGGTCCAACGAGCCGAGGTCGCCCGTGTAGAGATAGCCGTCCGACGAGAGTGCGGTGCGAGTCGCCTCCGCGTTGTTGAAGTAGCCCAGGAAATTCTGTGGACCGCGAAAACAGACATGGCCTGTCTCTCCCGCAGTGAGCTCCCGGCCCGCCGTCCCGTCGCTGTTCATCGGGCCCCTGATGGACATCGGGTACAGCGGCATCGCAAAGCCGAGCGTCCCTTCGATGTCGTCAACATCGCCAGAAAGCGGCGTGTACGTGCAAAACCCCGAAGTCTCCGTCAGCCCCAGCCCGGTGCCGATCTTGGGTGCCATGCCGGCAAGCTGGTCGAGAAATGGCCTGGGCACGGACTGCCCTCCATACACTGCGACCTTGAGCGACGACAAGTCGCGCGTCTGGAATGTCGAGTGGCGCCACAGCATATTGAACAAGGCCGGAATCTGCCCCAGCAGCGCCACTCGATGCTTCTCGATCGCCTCCAGCGAAAGCGCCGCATCGAAGACCTCCAGGATCACCGCCGTTCCGCCGAAAAAGAGCGCCGTCATCAGAAGTTCGCTCTGCGCGGCCACGTGGGATGGCGGCAGATTGACCAGCACTCGCTCCTGCCCGAATTCAAAGCCTGTTCCCAAAGCGAGGTTCTGCGCCGTGATGCCGCGATGCGAGAGCAGTGCCGCTTTTGGACTGCCTGTCGAGCCCGTGGTGAAGATGATCTGAGCCGGTTCGTGCTCATCGATGGGGCCAAATTGAGGAGCCGCTGCTGAGTTGGCTTGGGCGCGCCCCACAAATTGCGGGAAGTCGATAAAGTGCTCGACGAACGGGCACGCCTCGCGCAGCGGAGCGTAGTCGGCGAACCCCCAATAGCCCTTCGGCTCGATCAGGGTCAGCGCACGGAGCAGTTCCGTGGCGGAGAGCCGCGGATCGAGCGGGGCGTGAATCACACCCAGCCGGAAGCAGGCGTACTCGAGCAGAATGTGCTCGGTCAGCAGCGGCATCGAGCAGGCCAGCCGGTCGCCTTTGCGGAAGCCCATTCGCGACAGCTCGGCGGCCAGCATGCGCGACAACCCGGCAAACTCCGCCCAAGTGATCGATGTTGCCTTAGTCGCGTTGATAATGGCCGGCTCCATCGGCTTGATCGCCGCCCAATGATCGACGACGGCGTGGATCAGATGGCGGTGGCGTACTCACGCTCGAAGAGTTCGGACGTAATCTGGGAGAAAGGCTGCTCTGGCATGGCTCTCGAAATGGGTACCACCTGAGAGAGAGGGAACGCAAGCGCCTCTTCGAGCATCTGGAAAGTAGGATGTGGAAACTTGCCATTGTTTCGGCGGTCTGTTCTGCCGCCCTGCTAGGCGATATTGGACAAGGCTCGCGAGCTGTACTCTCGCACTGAATACCGGCAGGCGCTGGAAGTTCTTGAAAAGTCGGCGGGCAAGGATCTTGCCGAAACCTCCGCCCTGACAGGCCAGTGCTGGTACCAGTTGGGCGATTTCAAGCGTGCCGCCGAAGCGCTCGAGAAAGCTGTCTCGATGGAGCCGCAGAACTCCAAGTATCAGGACTGGCTGGGACGCGCCTATGGGCGCCGTGCGGAAACCTCCAATCCCTTCTCCGCACCGGGATTTGCCGTGAAGGCCCGAACCGCTTTCGAGAAGGCAGTCGAGCTCGACGGCGCCAACATCGACGCGATGAACGACCTCTTCAGCTATTACATCGAAGCTCCCGGCTTCCTGGGGGGCGGGTTGGAGAAAGCTGAGGCGCTGGCGGAGAGGATGAAAGTCCGCAATGCCGCCGAATACCATGCCGCCATGGCGCGACTGGCCGAGCGGCGCAAGCAACCCGATATCGCTGAGAAGCAGTTACGCCGGGCCGTCGAATTGGCGCCCAAGTCCGCCCACCGGCTGGTTGACCTGGCCAAGTACCTGGCACGGCAAGGCCGCCACAGCGAGAGCGATCAGACCTTCGCCAAGGCGCGCAAGACTGAGCCCGCCAGCAAGCAGATTCTCTACGCCGAGGCGGAAACCTACTTGGAGTCAAACCGAAATCTCGACCAGGCTCGCGTTCTGCTTGAACAGTATTTGAAGGGCCCGCTCACTCCGGACGACCCCTCTCCCGATGAGGCCCGCAAGCTCCTCGAGAAGGTCCGATAGTCAAAGCCGGGAGCTCGTGATCTTGATGTCGGCGCGTGCCCACGCTTTGTCGAACAGAGCGCGGGTCGTGGCAGCCTCCTCCGTCTTGTTCTGCATTTCAAGGGCACGGACGAGCCCCATCAATCCCCACCCATTGTTGCGGTGTCTCGCGAGATCCTCGCGGAAGACCTTCTCGGCTTCGGCGGCTTTGCCGGCTTCAAGCAGCACCGCGCCGAGATTGTGGCGGACAGGATTCGGCCAGTCGGGCGGCTCCGAGTAGGTCAGAGCATCTTCGCGGGCGACTGCCTTGCGCAAGCTCGCGATCGCAGGACCGAACTTGCCCTGACGGGCATCGATCTCACCGGCGAGCACGTCCGCCGCGATCTTGGCCAGATCGGCGAGCGAGTTCACATCGAAGACCTTCAAGTCGGCCAATGCCGGAAGCGCTGCCAGCTTGCGCAACGCGGCCAGTTCCGACCTGAGCTTCTCTAGTCCGTTTGGTGGCATTGAGCGCCATGCCGCGGGCGTAGTGCCACATCGCCGTGTGGAAGTCGGAGCCCTGCGGCTGCGCCGTCTTGAGAATCTCCTCCCACATGCCGAACCGCACGCGGGAGAGATCGGGGATCGCGTGGAGCAGATGGGGGAATGCGAAGTTGGGATCGGCCAGCGCGTCGGCTGCGTGATGGTGGCCCACCTTCTCCGAGGCGTCCATCATTTCCTTGGAGCGCCCCTCGAACGCCGAGCGCGGCAGAGAGGAAGTGGATGTTGTGCGGATAGTACGCCGCCGGGTAGATGCCCTGGGCCCGGCAAGCCGTGACGTAGTCCTCGTCGGCCTTGATCGCCTGATAGTTCGAACGGACGGCGTCATCGTAGCGGCCGACACGGATGAAGACATGCGACGGCATGTGGACCAGGTGTCCCGCCCCGGGAACAAGCGACGGGAGTTTCTCCGCGCTGGGAACCGCCCGTTCCGGCGTGGGCGAGGCCTCGACGGCATGGATGTAGTAGTGGTGCGCGCCTGGATGATCGGGATGCGATGCGATGACCTTCTCTATTGCGCCGATGGCGCCCACCATTGACTCTTTGGGCTTGCCGTCGCTCATGTAGTAATTCCAGGGCATCGTCTCCATGACCGCCACGGCGTAGAGCGTGGCCACGTCGGGGTCGTCGGGGAAGCGTTTGTACACCGCTTCCATGGCCGCCGCGAACGCCGCCATGCGTGCCGGCCGGTCCTTGCCATCGCCCGAAGGGAATCGCGCGGCCATCGCCTCGATGAGCGCTCGCTCCACTTCGGAGGCCTTGTCTTTCAGCGCGATCGCCTTCTGCGACGCTTCAAACGCCTGCTTCTCGCGTTCCGCGTCCTTGGCTTCGTCGTTGATGTTCGGCCCGACGGCAAGGGCGACCCCCCAGTGCGCGATCGCCAGCGAGGGGTCCAGCCGGGCGGCTTCCAGAAACGAGCGGCGAGCCTCGTCGTGGTTGAAACCATAGACCAGCGTGAGGCCCTGGTCGAAGAAGCGCTGCGCGGTTTCGTTTGATGTCGACACCTCGCGGTGGAACTTGCCGAGGTTAGAGAGCATCGGCGAAAGCCGTCCATCGCGCGTGTGATGGGCCAGGGCATGATCGGGTTCGTGGTTGTTGTGGCTCTTGCAAGCAAACAAGGCCAAAGTGAAGACAAGACAGGCTGTTCGCATCCCAGGATGCCTCCTCTTGTCTCAATTCTAGCGTCAGGTTCCCGAGGGGGACAGCCGAAACGCCGCCATTTCCTGGCCGTTGCGAACGAGCAGGACGCCGTCGACCAGCACCGGGTGATTCCAGGTCTTGCCCTCGATCGCCGGGAACCGTGCGACCTCTGTGAACTTGTCCGGTGCCGCCCCGACGAGCGCCAGTTCGCCTTCCTCCGAGATCACCAGCAACAAGTCCTGTTCAGCCAGCAGGACGAGCTGGCCGCTGCCGTAGCGTCCGCCCTTCCACTTGCGCTTGCCGTCCATCGAGGTCGATGCACGAGAGAATGCTGCCGTCGAAGCCGTAAGGCATGGCCCTTGTGAACGACGAAGTCGCTGAAGTACGGCTTCAGCCCACTCGACGTCCAGCGCTGTTCGACACTCCATCCGCCGGGCCCCTGCTTGACCGCAAGGCGTCGGATGCCGAGTCCACCGGTGGAGGCGATGGCGTTGATCAGGACGTCGCCGTCCTCAGTCAGAGCCGGCTGCACGATGGGACCCGGCTCCCACGCATGCTGCCAGAGGAGCGGCGCCGCTGGCCGGCGCAACGCTAATCGCGCCTGGTCCGCCCAGCAGCAAAACCTGAAGGACGCCGCCGATCGTGGCTCGATGCGGCGAACTGTAGCTCCCGCCGTGGGAAGGGCCGCGCCAGCGCGGATTGCCGGTGACGGCATCGTAGCCGGCCAGCGTGCCGGCGGCGGCCACGATGACGACATCGTCGACCACCAATGGCGAACTTGCGAAGCCCCAGTGCGGAACTTTCCTGCCGGTGTCGGACGCGACGTTGCGCGACCACAGGACCTTGCCGTTACCAGCGTCGAGCGCGTTGAGCGATTCCGGTCGCGCCAAATGCATAGACGCGATCGCTGTCGATGGTCGGCGTCCCGCGGGGACCGGCGCCCGCCCTCGGGCTCCCAGAACCGGACCGGGTCGCGATGCTTCCACACCGGCTCGCCCGTGGACACCCGGTAGCAGGCGACGATCTCATCGTCACCGCGCTGCTCCTGTGTGTAGAGAAGGTCGCCGCGAACCGCGAAAGATGACCAGCCCGGTCCGATCGGCCGGCGCCATATCTGGACCGGCGGCGACGTGGACCAGTCGGTGTTGATCCGCACGCCGCGAATGATGCTGTCGCGGTCGGGTCCGCGAAAGCCCGGCCACTCGGCTGGCGTCTCGCGTGGTTGCCCTGGTGGCGGGTTCGGTCTTCGCTGGCGCTGGAGCGGGTGCCTTGGGAATCTCCGCTGGCGCCGGAGTCGGCGGGAGCGCCGCAGTCTCCGCAGCAGCCGGAACCGGCGGAAGCGGCTTGAAGTTGTCGGCGGCTTGGGCGAGGAGCCGATCCTCGGGTGTCTGCGCCCAGCGCCATGCCCACTCCGATGCCGCCGCCCTTGATGCCGCCAGATCGCAGCAGCGTGAATACTCCGCACACGAGCAGGATGGCCGCGGCGATCGATGCGCGGCGGAATCCGGCAGAACGGCGACGGCTGGCCACCGCTCCGGCCACGAGGGCGAGGCTCAGGAACGTGACGGCGGTGATGGGCAGCATCATCCCCATCATTCCCTCGCGAATCGACACGTGGACGAGGCGCGACGTCGCCAACAACGCGACGATCATCAGGACGATGGCGCCAACGCGCTCGGACCAGGGCGCCCGGCTGAAGAACAGCCACCACACCAGGATCGCCGCCGCGCACACAATTCCGCCAATTCCCGCGTAGAGAATGGCTTCGGGCTCCACGACTGGCAATGAGCTTCGCCAGCACACAGCAGCACCGCGGCGACAACGCCGGGCCACAGCCGGAGCGATTTTGGACGAGTCAATTCGTCAGACTGTGCGTTGGCCATGTCATTCAATACTGTTTTGACAAGCCATTTGTTCAGTCTATTTTGGTTCCCCTCAGTGAACCATGCCGTGAGGGTCGATGACGAACTTGCTTGCGGCCCCCTTGTCAAAGTCCTTGTACCCGCGCGGCGCGTCGTCCAGGGAGATGATCGTGGCGTTGACTGCCTTGGCGATTTGAATCTTCTCGTAGAGGATCGCCTGCATGAGCTGCCTGTGATATCGCATCACCGGGCACTGTCCGGTGGCGAAGCAGTGGCGACTTTGCCCAGCCTAGACCGATACGCAGGCTGAGATTGCCGGTGCGGGCGTTCTCGTCCACGCCGCCGGGGTCGTCTGTCACATACAGGCCGGGGATACCGATTGCACCGCCGGCGCGCGTCACCTGCATGAGGGCGTTCAATACTGTCGCCGGCCGTTCGACTACGGCCTCCGAGCCATGTCCTCGAGCTTCGAATCCGACGCAGTCCACGGCGCAGTCCACTTCAGGCACACCCAGGATCTGTGCGATCTGATCGGCCAGTGAAGCATCCTTCCGCAGGTCGATGGTCTCGCAGCCGAACGAACGCGCCTGCTCCAGCCGTTCGGGGATCATGTCGCCGACGATCACCACAGCCGCCCCGAGGAGCTGGCAGGAGGCGGCACACGCCAGACCTACCGGCCCCGCGCCTGCGACATAAACTGTTGTACCCGGACCGACACCCGCCGTTACCGCGCCGTGATAGCCGGTGGGGAATATGTCGGACAACAACGTCAGATCGCGGATCTTGGCCATCGCGCGGCCGCGATCCGGGAAATTTCAGCAGATTGAAATCCGCATAGGGAACCATCACGTACTCCGCCTGTCCGCCTACCCATCCCCCCATGTCCACGTAACCGTACGCTGCCCCGGGCCGCGCCGGATTGACGTTCAGGCAAATGCCCGTCCTGTCCTTCCTTGCAGTTCCGGCAGCGGCCGCAGGCAATGTTGAACGGCACCGATACCAGATCGCCTACCTTGATGAACTCGACGTCGCGGCCGGCTTCAATCACTTCGCCGGTGATCTCGTGGCCGAGAATCAGGCCCTGCGGCGCAGTGGTGCGGCCGCGCACCATGTGCTGATCGCTGCCGCAGATGTTGGTGGTGACGACGCGAAGAATCACGCCGTGTTCGCATTTCCGGCTCCCCAGTGCGAGCTTCGGAAAGTCGATGGATTGGACCTCGACCTTGCCGGGTCCCATGTACGCAAGTCCACGATTTGAAGGCATCCCAGTTTCTCCTGACGCGGTTAACTAGTGAAGCAAAGCCTGCAGGAAAACACAAGGGGGCTTCCGTTTTGCTTCAAACTTGCGATATTTATCTCATGCGAGCCGACAAAGTCGAAGTCTCCTGGGATCAGGACAAGCGCAAGTGGCTTGTCCGGATCGAAGCTGGATCGGAAGTAATTCGCCGGCATTGCGACGACCCGCGCGATGCCGATGACAACAAGTTGCACGCGCTTGCGGAGCAGACAGTGATCGACGAGGGCTACGTGATCGACAAGGCCCGAATCTCTGTCGTTCGGTAGCAGCGTGCGAGCGACGCAGCCCGGCCGGCTAGCGGTACCGGTGCGCGTTTTCACGAGCGCAGGCCGGATGATGGCCTAGGCGGCAGTGGAGACTTCGACTTCCCTGGCAACCGTGGAAGCGGGAGGTACATTGTCTCCGTATTCGCGAAGGGTGCGAAGGTGACCTTCGATGGCCTCTCGTATGTTGACTTCCGTTTCTTCAAGAGTTTTGCCCGTCGTCATACAGCCCGGAAGATCAGGAACGTAGGCTGACCAATTCTTTGGTGCTTGCTCGAAGACCACCGCGTATTTGATCCTCATTGCTTGTTCTCCAATCCCGCCGCCTTCAGATTGCTCTTCATGGTGCCGATCGGCAGACGCCAATCGATGGTTCTCGCCGCAGCCGTCAACATATAGAATGACCTGAATGGCAGGGATGCGCTCCGGAGGCGGCTGGGCCGCGATCCGGTACACACTGGAGAAGTCGTTTGGGGTCGCCACCGGCCCGCTCGATTTCTGGCGGCGCATGGCTTCGAAGAACGCCTGCAAGACCTGTGCTCTGGGCATGGGCGGACAGGCCGGCGGGATGCACAACGAGACCGGCCACTTCCCGGAGTTCTGCAAGAAGTCCGTACAGGCGATGGCGGCCGATCTCCAGCCGCCCATCGACCCGATGCTGTTTCACACCAGGACGGCCGAAGAACTCGCGCACTACACGCCCCGGCAATTGGAGAACCTCGGCAGGCTGGCCTATCCGCTCGTACGCGAGAATGGCAACCCGCGCTTTCGGCGCATCCCATGGGATGACGCGTTCGACCGCGCCGCGGCAGCCATGCGCGAGACTGCTCCGGAGCGCAGCTTCTTCTACTCCTCCGGCCGCAGCAGCAACGAGGCCGCTTTTCTCGCTGCAGTTGCTCGCGCGCATCTACGGCACCAACAACGTCAACAATTGCTCCTACTACTGCCATCAGGCAAGCGGCGTCGGGCTCAGCTACAGCATCGGTTCGGGCGTCGCCACCGTCACGCTGGAGGACGTGGCCCACTGCGACTTCGCAATGCTGCTTGGCGCCAACCCAGCCAGCAACCACCCGCGGCTCATCGTGCAATTGGTGGAGTTGCGTAAGCGCGGCGGGAAGGTGGTGGTGGTCAACCCGCTGTGGGAACCGGGTTTGGTTCGCTACAACATTCCGTCGAGACCGCTGTCTCTCATGTTTGGCTCCCGCGTGAGCGACGTCTATGTGCAGCCGCGAATCGGCGGCGACATCGCGTTCCTCAAGGCGCTCCTGAAGATTGTCATCGCCGAGAAATCCAGCGACTTCGACTTCATCCGCAGCCACACGGTCGGATTCGACGCCGTAGCCGCATCGCTTGAACGCGACTCTGTGGAGGAGCTTGCCGCCTCTGCGGCCGTCCCGGCGCAAACCGTAATCGACATCGGCAGGATGTACGCGCGCTCGCGCAACGCCATCTTCATGTGGGCCATGGGCATCACGCATCACGAGCATGGTGTCGACAACGTCACCGCCATCGCCAACCTCGCCCTCGCCCGCGGCATGGTGGGAAGACCGCATGCCGGACTGATGCCGATTCGCGGCCACTCAAACGTGCAGGGCGTCGGCTCGGTTGGCTTCGCGCCCCAATTGCGCGCCGCTTTCCTCGAGGCGATGGAGCGCCTGTACGGTCTAAAATCCCCGCAGGGCAGGGGCCTTGATTCGATGGCCTCCCTTCTCGCAGCCGAGGCCGGCCAAATGGATTTCGCCCTCTTTCTCGGCGGCAACTTCTACGCATCGAATCCTGACTCGAAGTCCGCGCGTCTGGCTCTGAGCCGCGTGAAGACTGCGGTGCACATCAATACCAAGCTCAACCAGTTTCATGTCTGCGTACCGCCCGCGCGCGAGGGTGGATGTGTTCTCATCCTGCCAACCTGCGCGCGCGATGAGGAGTCGCAGGCAACGACGCAGGAGAGCGGCTTCAGCTATGTGCGACTGTCCCAAGGCGGGATGAAGCCTCCGGCCGCGTCTGAGGTGAAGTCGGAAGTCGAGATCGTCACCAGCATCGGTGCGCGGCTGCTGCCGGCGGACGGTCCCGTCGATTTCAGCAACCTGCGCGATCATGACGCCATCCGCCGTGTCATCGCCGATGTTGTGCCGGGCTATCGGCCCATTGCCGAAATAGGCGCGTCCAGGCAGGAGTTCCACGTCGAGGGCCGCGTGCGGCACAAGCCCGTTTTTCCGACCTCCGACGGCAAGGCTCGATTCCTCATTGTCGAGACTCCAACTGATGCGCTTGAACCCGGCTCACTCCGGCTCATGACCATTCGCTCCGAAGGCCAGTTCAATACCGTCGTCTACGAAGAGGAAGATCTCTATCGGGGGCAGAAGACACGCGACGTGATCCTGCTGAACGAGGCCGATATGCGCCAGCGCGGACTCAAGGAAGGTGACCGTGTCGCAGTGACCTCTCAAACCGGCGAGATGGAGAACGTCCGCGTGGCCGCCTACCCCATCGCCCAAGGATGCGCGGCGATGTATTATCCCGAGTCGAACGTTCTGATCAGGCGCGGCGTGGACGCCAAGAGCGGAACGCCCTCTTTCAAGAACGTGCCGGTAACGCTGCGGCGCTCTTGAAAGCTTCCGGAACTTCAGGCGCGGCGTGCCGTCGCGCAGCCAGCAGATAGAGCGCCAGCGGCCGGTACAGCATGTGCGACCACTTGCTGAACGGCACTTCAATCACCAGCATCGGCACGGCGATCATCAGATGCACAACGTAGAGCACATAGGTTGTCATCGGCAGGTCCAGCAGGCGGGCCAGGTGCAACCCTATCCCCGACAGGCTGGTAAGGAACAGCAGGATCACGAACAGCCAGTCGGCCAGATCGCTGTGCTTGTGGATCTGGTCATTCCTCTTCAACCGGTCGAGCATGATCCAGGACGTCGCCCCGAGCAGTACGAGCGTTGAGTAGTAGCCAATCAGGCTCGTCCAGTGGAAACTTGCGTCCTCCACCTGGAACCAACGCAGGAAGACTACGACCAGCGCGAACATCGACCCGTAGGCTGTGACCAGCAGCAGGTGCCTGAGCCAGTGTTTCCGGGCGCCCGATGTGCAGCCGCGCCAATGAATCTGCGTCAGTCCCTGCACGATCATCTCCCGCAGTTCCAGCAGGTACGCGCTGAGCGGAACGCGCGGGCCTTGACGAGCCACATGAAACACCATGCGCGCTGCGTTGCTCAGCAGCAGGGCCGCGAGAGAGACCGCCAGCAGCACGTCGGCTCGATGCACCATCTCCTTCGGCGCGAACCATGCGAGATTGACTGACCGAAGCGCTTCCGGATGCGCTTCGAGCAATCTGAAACCGAAGCCGGCGGGCAGCGTAAACAGGCCGAGCACGATCACGGCCACGACGGCCAGGAAGACCAGTTCCCAGCGCTCATGCTGGTACATCAAGCGGCTGATGCGAGTCCAGTCGTACATGCTGATAAGCCAGCGGCGGCCCGCCATCATGAGCTTGCCGGGCTGGGCCTCCCGGGGGCACGTCTCCGAGCAGTCGCCGCAGTAGTAGCAGAGCCAGGGATCGAGACTGCCTAGCATCTTCTCCCTCAACCCCAATTGGATGTATCGAATGTAGCGGCGGGGGAAGACGGAGTCCTGATTGGTGAGCGCGCAGGCGGCCGTGCAGTTGCCGCAGTTGAAGCATTTGACGGCGGTGTCGCCTCCGTAGCGGCTCAATTCGATGGGCACTGCCGGGTCCACGCGGACGCTCATGATTGCCCTCCTTTGAGTTGGTAGCGGAAGTAGTCGCCTGCCCGGCCAGCCTCGGCGATCTTGCCGTAGCGCTTCATCGCCATCAGGTGCCACATGATTCTGTGGCTGGGCAGCCCCGAGGCTGCGGCAATTTCCGGTATGGAC
>CAVQOO010000069.1:0-368744 GCA_963714395.1 Bryobacteraceae bacterium | reverse complement strand
CGCAGGCGCAGATTGCCTCACCAAGGAGTTCATCCTCCACGCCGATTGCTGCTACATCCTCGATGCCCCCAAAACTGGCGATTACCTCCTCAATTTCCCCAGGGCTGACTCGATAGGAACCGGACTTGATGAAGTCGCTCCTTCGACCGGCTATGTAGTAGAAGCCCTCCGGGTCTCTCCACGCGATGTCCCCCGTGTGCAGCCACCCCCCGGCGAGAGCCGTCCTCGTGGCTTCCTGGTCATCGAGATATCCGGCCATCACGTTTGGGCCTCGGGCCATGAGTTCGCCCAACGTCCCATCCTGGAGATCGCGCCCCTCCTCTCCCGCTACTCTTAACTCAACACCCGGGATGGGAATCCCGATCGACCCTGCCTTTCGTTCGACCATCTCCGGCGGGAGATAGCTCAACCGCGCCGATGCTTCAGTTTGGCCGTACATGATGAAGATCCGGGTGGCGGGCAGGATTCCCCGCAAACGCTCGATGGTCTCCACTCGCATTCCCCCTCCGGCTTGGCAGACGTACCGAAGAAAGCTCCAGTCACGCTCGCTGAACGGGCTGCGATTCAACAGCACATAGTAGGTCGCCGGGACCCCAGCGAATCCGGTCGGCCTCTCGATCTGCATGGTCTCGACGACTGTGCTGGGGAAGGCAAACCTGTTTTCAATAACCAGCTTCGCACCCGCAGCCAGGTGTGTGAGAAGTATCGAGTTCCCATAGCTGTGGACGAATGGCAGAACGTTCACGATACTGTCGTTGGGGCCGAGTTCAAGGTAACTCACAATTGATCGGGTGTTTGCCAACAGGTTTGAATGAGTGAGAATGACTCCCTTGGGTTCGCCTGTCGTGCCTGAGGTGTAGAGCAGCATGGCCGTGGACGACTCCACTGTCGTGGCGGGCGCGACCCCCTGCACCGGCTCCAGCGTTGCCCTGTTCTGCTGGAACTGTTGAGCCAGTGTCAGGACAGGCACATTACCCCCGGCGAAACCTAGTCTCTCGCAAGTGCTCTGCCTAGTCACGATCAGCCGCGGCCGGGCATGGACGAGGATGCGTGCCGCGGCCGTTGGCTTTGTATCGGGGTTCAGCGGCACCGCCACCCCGCCGGCTGCCCAAACGCCCATCAGGGATACGGCGTATTCAAGCGAATTCTCCAGGAAGATCGCCACCCGCTCTCCCTGCTCCATTCCGTTGGCATGCAGCAATGCAGCGAATTTGAGCGCCATTCGAGCCCACTCACCGAACGTCAGCCCCTGGCCCAAATGGCTTAGCGCCGCTTGTCCTTCCCATCGCTCGGCTGCGAATCCGCACAGTTCAGAGAAGATTCCTTTGTTGGTAGGCATCGACAAACCGCTGTAAGCCGTTCATCTGCAAGCATAGATGAGTTCGACGCAGCCCGAAAGTCCGGGTCTGGCAATCGGTGAGGAGCCCCACTCGCCGGAGCCGTTCGTACTAGTGGTACTTTCCGTACCCATTCATGTCTTGCCTCGATGTTGCAGGTGTGTCACGATTATCTGGAAGTCGAGCATTCTGCGGAAGAAGACAGGAGTTCGGCTTGCACGGTAATTGACCTCGGAGGAGAGGCAGATGAAGATGTTCAACATGTGGGCAGTCCGGTCATTCGTCGTTGCGCTGGCACTAGCCGTTTTCTCGCCGACTGCATTTGGCGACTACGACAACGGCGCCATTGTCAGCATGAAGTTGACCAATGGAGGATCCCCAAACTTCGAAATTGGCCCGTACCCTGCCTTGATCAATGGAGCTGACGTCGCACGGGTCATATGTGACAGTTACTCCGCTCACACCGCCGTGAATACGACCTACCAATTCCAGGTGCACACACTGGATTCCCTCGGTGGGACGAAGTGGCAGACTCAATTCGTCGACTATGAGGCAAGGTACTTCCAGGCGGCGTGGTTATCTGGACAACTTCTTGACCTCAACCAAGCAACTTACTCAGCCGCCAACTGCTATAACGCAGTGACTTTTGCTGCCTGCAAGAGCGACATCCAGTACGCCATTTGGGATACGTTCGAAGAGAATCTGCGGGCTAACAGCACTGCGCAAAACTCTTGGAATTGGAGAGTTGCGGCCAGCGCTGCGACGGCTAGCTTTAATGCCGCCGACTACCGCATTCTCACACCGTACCCGCTCACCCTGTCCGGCGCAGTTCCCGCTAATCCGCAGGAGTTCATCATTAGAACGCCCGAGGGATCGGCGCTGGCGCTCCTTGGCGTGAATATGCTCGGTTTGGTCGGCTTGATTCGGGTGTTCCGCCGACGCCGTTCCAGCTAGGGCGTTGGCACCACGGCTGTTGCCTCATTCGACGGTCCACTCTCGGCCGTTGCACTTTTGGCTTTTACGACATAGTAGTACGTCAGTCCCGCCTGAACCGTGGAATCGGTGTATGTTGTTCCAGCCACTGGTGATGCGTTGAGAAGTGTGCCGGTGGCTCCCGCCGTGGTGGAGCGGTAGATGTTGTAACCAGTCACTCCAGTCGACGCACTGGCAACCCATGTCAAATCGACTGAATGAGGGAGTGCAGTACCCACGATGCATTGGCCACCCGGCAACGACGCGTTCACGACGCGCTGCACTACGGCCACGTTACAAATACTGGCGCCAAGGATGTTTGCTGTGCAGGGTGTCACGCCGAGGGTCATATTCACCGCCACTTGCACGTCACTTGAGTCCACTGCCCCATAGCTGATCAGATCACACGCGTTCAGTGGAGTCCCGGGCGGTGGAGGGCCGCCGCTGGCTGCTTTGAATGAGACGGTAGCGCTGGAGTACTGTCTGATGTCGTATTCCACTGTGCCGCATAGGTGCCCGGGCGAAGGCGCGACATAGATAGGCAAACCCGTCCCCGCTCAGGGCGAGGAACTTGATGAATGGGTTCCCGGATCGAATGCCGCTTGATGCGCCGGTGATAGAACCGAGTCACGATCAGTTCACCAGGCGTCGTGGTTGTAACAGACGCCCCGGTCGGAGTGGTCGAGTGCGGGTCGATTATTCAGGACGGCACGTTTGGGCCAGTGGAGCAGATCTGATCAACGCCGGAGAACTCCCAGATGACCGCCCTACCATTGGACACCGCCGTACTTGGAGTTATTGTCAGCGACGTTGCGTTCGGCTCTGCTATTCTTGGCGTACCAGAATGTCGAACGCAAAACCGGACGACGAATTCGACCGACCTGCGAGTTTGGCTGCTCGAACGTATGCGTTTCCGGCATTGTCGGTTATCGAGTTGACTGTTGGATCGAAGCTCGCTGCACCGCCCACGCAACCACGATCAGGTTGCCCGCAGCCGTCGCAGGAATAGTGCAGGTGGTTCCCGGGAATGCGCCCGGACCGCACTCCGTCACACGAACCAAGCCAATCTGCCCCCAAACCGAGGCTGAACACAGCAGCACTGCTGCGATCAGGAAAAGAGTTTGCGTGCTTCTATACATTTTGGCGATCCTTGTCAAACGGCGGATATGAGAAATAAACATTGCGGAGTGTCCCTCCATGAGCTGTCAGGCGAGCGGCCGCCGGCAGCCAGCATAGACGCTCAACTCCCGTGCACCCTTTGCGATAAATGTCCAGCGCCTGGAACAAATTGGGCCCAAGTTCCAGCCGTGGTCCATCCGATCGTGAACCCAACCCAAGCACGCGTTCTCGATCTAAACCTCTCATCGTCCCCCCGTATCTTCCGTTCAGAGGGCCTTCACCCTAGAACCGGCCTTGGATTGCTGTGATCCGGGCCTAGTACATCAGGTTCGACAGCCACGAACAGCTGCATCCAATACAATGCACACTGCCTGAGGGTGTGCCGACAGCAAAGATTAAGCCGCTGCTCACTTCACAACCGGCGAAACCCGTATTCTTCAGCTTCCGAGGGTGTTCAGAACGTGGGTTGACCGACGCTCGGTGGGGCTCGTCATGCGAATCTCTGCGATGGCGGCACAGAGTCGGGAAACGGACTCACGGGCGATCATTGACACTTCTTTACTAACTTGTCTCTTTGTCAAGAGGATCCGGCTCACGTTCTGAGGTCCAGTATACACTCCGTCAGGCCTACTGAGTTACTAACTTAGGTCAATCCGGTCAACCCAGTGTGCGTTTCCAACAACTTTGGCCTTGGTACCAGCACACACCATTCTGCAGTGGATTCGACCCGCCCCAGCCCGGCAGCGGAACTTCGATCCTGTCCTAACGGCCTACTGTAACATCCACTCTCCGACCAGCGGCTTGTCACCCGCCGATCCAAGAATGCCTGTCCGGTCCTTTGCCGGATCCCATTGACCGTTGCCGTCAATATCAAGCAGCCACGTTCCAGCTCGGAAGAGGCCAACTCGGACGATCCCTAGCCCGGTCCAGTCGCCAACAACCGGAATGTCCCCCGCTTGGCCACCGAATGGCGCCACTCGATCGGTGGTTGGCTCCAGCAATAAGTTGCCGTTGAGGTCGAGGTAGAAGGACCCATTGCGATACGCGCCAACCTTGTCCTTCCCTTCGCCCGTCCAGTCCCCAACCACCGCAACGTCGCCTGCCACCCCGAACGTCCCGGCACGATCGGTCGTTGAACCATCCCATCGGAGGTTACTGTTCAGATCGAGGTACCAAGCGCCCTGGCGGAAAACTCCAACCTTGGTTCGGCCGGAACCATCCCAGTCGCCTACAACAGGTGTGTCGCCAGCCAGGCCGAAACTCCCGCTGGCGTCGAAACCAGCATCCCACGCCAGGTTTCCGTTGGTGTCAACCATCCATGTTCCTCCGTGGAATACGCCCACCTTTGATCGACCTGACCCATCCCAATCACCGACAACGGGGATGTCTCCTGCAGCACCAAACGTGCCGTACCGGTCGATCGTTGGCCCGTCCCACACTCCATTGCGGTTGTAGTCCAGGAACCACTCGCCTTTACGGAATACGCCAATAGCCATTGGCCCGGATCCATCCCAGTTACCTCTTACCGCGATATCACCGGCTATCCCGAAGACAGTCAACACATCCGAGCCGGGGCCGTCCCAGTTGGCATTGCCATTGTCAAGATGGAAGACGCCATCCCTGGAAGTACCGATCTTGGAACTGATCACCTGATCGGAGTTTCGCGTCACCTGGAGGCATGCTGTCCCTATCTTTCCGAGAGAGTCAGTCGCTCGGATCGAAATGGTGTTCTCTCCCATCTGAAGTGCGCTTGAGCTCACAGACCAGGACGTAGTCCCATTTGCCAAACCGTTGCCGCCTCGACTGTTCGACCAGGCCACCTCCGTCAGAGTGGCCCCCTGTGATGGAGCCGCGGTCCCGGAGAGATTGATGTTCGCGTTCACTGTTTCGTACGTTGGACCGGAGACAGGTCGCCTGAACGTTATGGTGGGCACTGCTCCTACTGCGTTCACGGTCAGCGTGAATGTCCTGGAAACTCCATCGATCGTCGCGGTAATCAGTGCGGTTTGATTGGTCGTTACCGACGCGACGTTGGCGGTCACAGCCGCACTGGTAACGCCCGCTGGAATGATGACCGTAGAAGGCACTGTCACGTTCAAGTTGCCGCTGGTCAGCGTGGCTGGCAAACCTGAAAGTGGAGATGGTCCACTCAGACTCAAGGTGCAGGCCGAGGTTCCAGGTCCCGTGACTGTCGAAGGACTACAGACCAGGCTTGTCAGCTGAGCAGAAGGCGTTACCGTCACAGCCGCCGTCTTGGTGATTCCGCCTGCCGCAGCCGTCACCGTCGCCGTCTGATTGGAGGCCACAGTCCCGGCATGTGCCAGTGAATGCCGCCGTCGCCGCACCCGCGGCCACCGGCACACTGGCCGGCACCGTCAGCGCCGCATTGTTGCTCGACAGCGTCACCGTCATCGCGCTCGCCGCCGCCTTGCTCAGCGTCACCGTGCAGCTCGACGTCTGTCCCGACAGGATACTGCCCGGCGTGCACGCCACCGCACTCAACACCGCCGGCGCCGACAGCGTCAGCGTGAAGCTCTTCGATCCCCCGGTGGCTGTCGCCGCCGTCAGCAGCGCCGTCTCATCGGAGCTCACCGCAGCCGCCGTCACCGTAAAGGCCGCCGTCGTTGCCGAGGCCGCCACCGGCACACTGGCCGGCACCGCCGCCTTGGCGTTGCCGCTGGTCAGCGTCACCGTCATGCCGCCCGCTGGCGCCGCTGCCGACATCGTCACCGTGCAGTTGGCCGTCCCTGGCGCATTCACCGTCGCAGGCGCGCAGCTCAATGTGCTCACCACCGGCAGCGGCGTTACCGTCACAGCCGCCGTCCTGGTGATTCCGCCCGCCGTCGCCGTCACCGTCGCCGTCTGATTGGAGGCCACAGTCCCGGCTGTGCCCGTGAATGCCGCCGTCGCCGCACCCGCCGCCACCGGCACACTGGCCGGCACCGTCAGCGCCGCATTGTTGCTCGACAGCGTCACCGTCATCGCGCTCGCCGCCGCCTTGCTCAGCGTCACCGTGCAGCTCGACGTCTGTCCCGACAGGATACTGCCCGGCGTGCACGCCACCGCACTCAACACCGCCGGCGCCGACAGCGTCAGCGTGAAGCTCTTCGATCCCCCGGTAGCTGTCGCCGCCGTCAGCAGCGCCGTCTCATCGGAGCTCACCGCAGCCGCCGTCACCGTAAAGGCCGCCGTCGTTGCCGAGGCCGCCACCGGCACACTGGCCGGCACCGCCGCCTTGGCGTTGCCGCTGGTCAGCGTCACCGTCATGCCGCCCGCTGGCGCCGCTGCCGACATCGTCACCGTGCAGTTGGCCGTCCCTGGCGCATTCACCGTCGCAGGCGCGCAGCTCAATGTGCTCACCACCGGCAGCGGCGTTACCGTCACAGCCGCCGTCCTGGTGATTCCGCCCGCCGCAGCCGTCACCGTCGCCGTCTGATTGGAGGCCACAGTCCCGGCTGTGCCCGTGAATGCCGCCGTCGCCGCACCCGCCGCCACCGGCACACTGGCCGGCACCGTCAGCGCCGCATTGTTGCTCGTCAGCGTCACCGTCATCGCGCTCGCCGCCGCCTTGCTCAGCGTCACCGTGCAGCTCGACGTCTGTCCCGACAGGATACTGCCCGGCGTGCACGCCACCGCACTCAACACCGCCGGCGCCGACAGCGTCAGCGTGAAGCTCTTCGATCCCCCGGTAGCCGTCGCCGCCGTCAGCAGCGCCGTCTCATCGGAGCTCACCGCAGCCGCCGTCACCGTAAACGCCGCCGTCGTTGCCGAGGCCGCCACCGGCACGCTGGCCGGCACCGCCGCCTTGGCGTTGCCGCTGGTCAGCGTCACCGTCATGCCGCCCGCTGGCGCCGCTGCCGACATCGTCACCGTGCAGTTGGCCGTCCCTGGCGCATTCACCGTCGCTGGCGCGCAGCTCAATGTGCTCACCACCGGCAGCGGCGTTACCGTCACAGCCGCCGTCCTGGTGATTCCGCCTGCCGTAGCCGTCACCGTCGCCGTCTGATTGGAGGCCACAGTCCCGGCTGTGCCCGTGAATGCCGCCGTCGCCGCACCCGCCGCCACCGGCACACTGGCCGGCACCGTCAGCGCCGCATTGTTGCTCGACAGCGTCACTGTCATCGCGCTCGCCGCCGCCTTGCTCAGCGTCACCGTGCAGCTCGACGTCTGTCCCGACAGGATACTGCCCGGCGTGCACGCCACCGCACTCAACACCGCCGGCGCCGACAGCGTCAGCGTGAAGCTCTTCGATCCCCCGGTAGCTGTCGCCGCCGTCAGCAGCGCCGTCTCATCGGAGCTCACCGCAGCCGCCGTCACCGTAAACGCCGCCGTCGTTGCCGAGGCCGCCACCGGCACGCTGGCCGGCACCGCCGCCTTGGCGTTGCCGCTGGTCAGCGTCACCGTCATGCCGCCCGCTGGCGCCGCTGCCGACATCGTCACCGTGCAGTTGGCCGTCCCTGGCGCATTCACCGTCGCTGGCGCGCAGCTCAATGTGCTCACCACCGGCAGCGGCGTTACCGTCACAGCCGCCGTCCTGGTGATTCCGCCTGCCGCAGCCGTCACCGTCGCCGTCTGATTGGAGGCCACAGTCCCGGCTGTAGCCAGTGAATGCCGCCGTCGCCGCACCCGCGGCCACCGGCACACTGACCGGCACCGTCAGCGCCGCATTGTTGCTCGACAGCGTCACTGTCATTGCGCTCGCCGCCGCCTTGCTCAGCGTCACCGTGCAGCTCGACGTCTGTCCCGACAGGATACTTCCCGGCGTGCACGCCACCGCACTCAACACCGCCGGCGCCGACAGCGTCAGCGTGAAGCTCTTCGATCCCCCGGTAGCTGTCGCCGCCGTCAGCAGCGCCGTCTCATCGGAGCTCACCGCAGCCGCCGTCACCGTAAACGCCGCCGTCGTTGCCGAGGCCGCCACCGGCACGCTGGCCGGCACCGCCGCCTTGGCGTTGCCGCTGGTCAGCGTCACCGTCATGCCGCCCGCTGGCGCCGCTGCCGACATCGTCACCGTGCAGTTGGCCGTCCCTGGCGCATTCACCGTCGCAGGCGCGCAGCTCAACGTGCTCACCACCGGCAGTGGCGTTACCGTCACAGCCGCCGTCCTGGTGATTCCGCCTGCCGCAGCCGTCACCGTCGCCGTCTGATTGGAGGCCACAGTCCCGCCATTGGCCGTGAATGCCGCCGTCGCCGCACCCGCCGCCACCGGCACACTGGCCGGCACCGTCAGCGCCGCATTGTTGCTCGTCAGCGTCACCGTCATCGCGCTCGCCGCCGCCTTGCTCAGCGTCACCGTGCAGCTCGACGTCTGTCCCGACAGGATGCTGCCCGGCGTGCACGCCACCGCACTCAACACCGCCGGCGCCGACAGCGTCAGCGTGAAGCTCTTCGATCCCCCGGTGGCCGTCGCCGCCGTCAGCAGCGCCGTCTCATCGGCGCTCACCGCAGCCGCCGTCACCGTAAAGGCCGCCGTCGTTGCCGAGGCCGCCACCGGCACGCTGGCCGGCACCGCCGCCTTGGCGTTGCCGCTGGTCAGCGTCACCGTCATGCCGCCCGCTGGCGCCGCTGCCGACATCGTCACCGTGCAATTGGCCGTCCCTGGCGCATTCACCGTCGCTGGCGCGCAGCTCAACGTGCTCACCACCGGCAGCGGCGTTACCGTCACCGACGCCGTCTTGGTGATTCCGCCCGCCGCAGCCGTCACCGTCGCCGTCTGATTGGAGGCCACAGTCCCGGCTGTGCCCGTGAATGCCGCCGTCGCCGCACCCGCCGCCACCGGCACACTGGCCGGCACCGTCAGCGCCGCATTGTTGCTCGACAGCGTCACCGTCATCGCGCTCGCCGCCGCCTTGCTCAGCGTCACCGTGCAGCTCGACGTCTGTCCCGACAGGATACTGCCCGGCGTGCACGCCACCGCACTCAACACCGCCGGCGCCGACAGCGTCAGCGTGAAGCTCTTCGATCCCCCGGTAGCTGTCGCCGCCGTCAGCAGCGCCGTCTCATCGGCGCTCACCGCAGCCGCCGTCACCGTAAACGCCGCCGTCGTTGCCGAGGCCGCCACCGGCACGCTGGCCGGCACCGCCGCCTTGGCGTTGCCGCTGGTCAGCGTCACCGTCATGCCGCCCGCTGGCGCCGCTGCCGACATCGTCACCGTGCAGTTGGCCGTCCCTGGCGCATTCACCGTCGCTGGCGCGCAGCTCAGCGTGCTCACCACCGGCAGCGGCGTTACCGTCACAGCCGCCGTCTTGGTGATTCCGCCCGCCGCGCCGTCACCGTCGCCGTCTGATTGGAGGCCACAGTCCCGGCTGTACCCGTGAATGCCGCCGTCGCCGCACCCGCGGCCACCGGCACACTGGCCGGCACCGTCAGCGCCGCATTGTTGCTCGACAGCGTCACCGTCATCGCGCTCGCCGCCGCCTTGCTCAGCGTCACCGTGCAGCTCGACGTCTGTCCCGACAGGATACTGCCCGGCGTGCACGCCACCGCACTCAACACCGCCGGCGCCGACAGCGTCAGCGTGAAGCTCTTCGATCCCCCGGTAGCCGTCGCCGCCGTCAGCAGCGCCGTCTCATCGGAGCTCACCGCAGCCGCCGTCACCGTAAAGGCCGCCGTCGTTGCCGAGGCCGCCACCGGCACACTGGCCGGCACCGCCGCCTTGGCGTTGCCGCTGGTCAGCGTCACCGTCATGCCGCCCGCTGGCGCCGCTGCCGACATCGTCACCGTGCAGTTGGCCGTCCCTGGCGCATTCACCGTCGCTGGCGCGCAGCTCAATGTGCTCACCACCGGCAGCGGCGTTACCGTCACAGCCGCCGTCTTGGTGATTCCGCCTGCCGCAGCCGTCACCGTCGCCGTCTGATTGGAGGCCACAGTCCCGGCTGTGCCCGTGAATGCCGCCGTCGCCGCACCCGCCGCCACCGGCACACTGGCCGGCACCGTCAGCGCCGCATTGTTGCTCGACAGCGTCACTGTCATCGCGCTCGCCGCCGCCTTGCTCAGCGTCACCGTGCAGCTCGACGTCTGTCCCGACAGGATACTGCCCGGCGTGCACGCCACCGCACTCAACACCGCCGGCGCACTGGCCAGAATTGTGAATGTCCGCGAGGCGCCGCCAGCAGAGGCGGTAATAAGTGAGCTTAAGTCCGCACCAATGGACCCAACTGTGGCGGTGAAGCTTGCATTGATCGCACCAGCAGCGACCGTCACGGAAGCTGGCACTTGAACACTCGCATTGGCGCTGGTCGTCGTAATCACCGCGCCCCCCGCAGGTGCGGCCCCGCTAAGTGTCACTGTGCATGTCGCGTTGCCTGGCGCGTTGACAGTGGAAGGGCTGCAACTGAGTGTGCTCAATTGGACTACCGGACGAATCACTGCGATGGAACCGCCGGTTGGTTGCGGACTCACTGGAATAGCAGTACCAGCAGCGTCCGAAAAGCTTATTGCTGAAATGCCGATGGGAATCACGGAGGCGGCAGTGCTTGCAGATACCTGGATCGAGAGTGTCGCCACGACCCCGTTTGCCAATGCAGACTGGTTTAAGCCGAACAGAATGCAGTTCAGGGTGCCTGCCGTCGTGCCGGGGGCACACATCAGTTGCTTCCCGGCGCTTGTCGCGCTGGCACCAGCGCTGGCGCTGATGCTCGACACGTCCGCTGCCGGGTAACTGATCGTCCACTGCAATGCGGACGCCTGAGCACCGCCAGCGGCAGTGAACGTGACGTCCAACGACGTAGTCGCACCAGGCAGCGCACTGCTCGAACCAACGGAGAGACTCGCCGTCCCTGCCGCCGACACTGGTGTCGATAGCGCCAGAAGCACACAGAGAATAAGTGCTAAGTATTTGACCAGAAAGAGCATATCAGTATTGCTTCGCAGCGCGACAGACTTTGGATTTGCAGAAAAGTACGGCATTTGAATGAGCCTTCAGTCGTCTATCGACGATCAGGGGGAGCCTCTCGAGAGGGGGAATCACACTAAGTAAAGGGCTTAATTGTCGTGAGACAGGCTGATCAGGCTCCATCGGTGGAGTAGGTGGAATGTATGCGTACTTAGGGCTCATGTTTGACAGCGCGCCGACGGGGGAATGCCTGAATTTGGCTCGAGAAGGGCTGATTGACAGCCTGGAGGAGATGGGGCCTCATTGAGAACTTCATGAGATCGATTAGTCAGCCCGGACCGTCAATGTCCTTTGTGAGTCCTGAGGCGTATGGATCGTCCATGGGCATGCAATCCAAGGACCATCACTGGAAAAACTCTGTATCTACTTGTTTTTGTTTATATTAACCAATGAACAGAGCGACGAAAGGTAGGCTGGCAACTTCGTAATGAGGCGGGAAAATTTACACAGCCCCAGCATTTAGTACTAGGGGATAGTACTATGGCGCGGCAAAACATCGGTTGTCATCAGGATCGGCCCAACGGTCGTTGGGGAGGATCGGGGGCCCAGCCGGGGCGGAGGGGATCCTGGTCGTAGGGGTAGGCGCCGAGTTCGCGGTAGAGTTCGCTGTACTGGCGGAGTTTGTCGCGATCGAGTTTGACGCCGAGGCCCGGGCCGTCGGGGACCGCGATGGCGCCGTTCTCTGTAGGGCATCAGGCCGCCCTCGATGATGTCGTCGGTGAGGTGATGGTAGTGGGCGTCGGCGGCGAAGGAGAGGTTGGGGATGACGGCGCCGAGATGGAGCATGGTGGCGAGCTGGATGCCGAGTTCGCCGGAGGAGTGGACGGCGACGCCGAACTGGAAGGTCTCGCAGACTCCCGCGGCTTTGACGCAGGCGCGGATGCCGCCCCAGAAGGTGGTGTCGAGCAGGATGACGTCGACGGCGGGGTTGAGGACATTGGCGGAGAGCTGCTCGAAATTGACGACGACGGTGTTGGTGGCCAAGGGGCACGCGGAGCATCTGGCGGGTGCGGCGCATGCCGTTGAGACCGAAGACGGGATCTTCGAGATAGTCGTTGCGGCAGGTCCTCGATGGCTCTGGCCGAAGCGGATGGCCTGTTCGGTGGACCAGACGGCGTTGGGGTCGAAGCGGAAGCGGTCCTCGGGGAACGTCTCGCCGCGAGGGCGCGGTAGACTTCGAGTTCGTAATCGGGGTGGAAGACGCCGGCTTTCAGCTTGTGGCTGGTGAAGCCGTAGCGCGCTTTGAGCCTGCGCGGGCATTCTCGACGACTTGGTCGACGGTGCGAACTTCGCCTTGGCCGGTTGCGGCATTGGCGTAGCGGAAGAAGCAGTAAGAGGCGAAGGGGACGCGTCGCGCAGTTTGCCGCCGAGGATGTCGCGGACGGGCACGCCCCACGCCTGGCCGAGCAGGTCGAGGCAGGCGAACTCGAGGGCGGCGAGGACTTGGGTGCGGTTGTTGTAGAGCGACGCGGTGGGGTTGGCGATGAGGAAGCGCATCTCCTCGAGTGCGGGCGGGGTCGTGGCCGAGGAGGTAGCCCTTCATCGAGCGGAAGACGGCTTCGGCGGATTCGCCGCCGCCGCCCATTTCGCCGAGTCCGATGAGTCCGTTGTCGGCTCTCGACTTCGACGATGGTGCGGACGAAGCGTCCCCAATGGCAGCCGTTGGCGTGGCGCAGAGGGGCGTGGAGCGGCACGGTGACGGTGGTGGCGCGGATGTCGGTGATTCTCATGGCTTCAGAAGCGAGTAGTAGGGACGGAACTTGCCGTTCGCGGCCGGAGGTATTTCAGCAACGAGTTCGATGATGATGGCAACGCCGTCCGGGACGGCCGTTTCAAGGTGGCTATGCAGTTGTGAGCAATGCTCTTCAACGGTTGCGTGGCCGGGCATTGCGACGACTTTGACAAGCAGCCGGTGAAGCGTCTCCTGAATGATCTGGTACCGGCGAACCCACGGCGCAAGCCGCACCAGCGGTGCGACCAGGTGATAGGGATGGATGGTTGAACCATCGGGCATGCGAGAAGCGGTCGGCGATCCTCCCCTGGATCGACTGGAGAGTGGCGCATTGCGCGCCGCAGGCGCAGCCATCGGGTCCCCGTGGTGACGATGTCGCCAACTGGATAGCGAATGAAGGGCATCGAAAGCGAATGGAGGGCGGTTCCGTGCAGCTCACCCGATTCGCCAGGTGCGACGGGCGGGCCATCTTTGAGGATCTCGACGATGAGATTGGATTCGATGATGTGGTACAGGCCGGTCTGCGGACACTCGCGGGCGAGCAAATTGAACTCGTGGGCGCCGTAATAATCGTAAACGGGAACGCCGAAACTCTCGCTGATCTGGCGTCGCATCGAGGGCGTGAGGGTCTCGCCGCCGGTGGTGACCAGACGCGGCCGAATGCGGCGGAGGTCCTCAGAGGTTGTTTCGGTGGCGAGCCAGGACAGGATGCCCGCCTTGCCACTGAGCACGTCGGGGTTGTGTTCAGCCAAGGTCTCGAGAAGGGTCCGGGACGAATCGAGGCAGTTGAGCCTGAGGCGGCGCGGGAGGGAGAACTCGGGGTCCACGAGACGCCATCTGGAGCGCTTCGGGGCTTCGCCGACCGCAAGGCGGGTGCGCAGGTCAGTCCAGCGGAGGCCGATGCGGCGAAGCTCCCGGTTGCGGAACGCGTTGAGCAGGCGCTCTTCGAACCACGTGCGCCGGATCGTAAAGGGAGTTCCAGTGGAGCCGCTGGTTCGATGCCGGATAAGGCGATCAGGGTCGTATCCGCTGGCGACCAAGTCCTTGGCGGGCCGCTCCTGCATCTCCATGCGATGCGCGACTGGAAGCCGGGCGAGGTCGTCGAGGCTTTGGATGTCCTGCGGCCGGACTCCGTGACGTTGGAAGAGGTCGCGATAGTACGGAACGCGCTCGAAGGCGTGCCTGGCGAGGAACTGGAGACGGCGGCTTTGAAAACCCTCCATCTGCTTGCGATTCCAGTGGGAGGAGCTGAAGAGCGCTTGGCCAGCCGCAGCCAACGTGGAGAGATCCATAGTGTGGCGTCACCCAATTGTACAATCGGGCGATGGAGTCCCCTTCGGCATTCAGAGGGAGATTCGGCAACAAGCGAATCCTGTGGCAGGCCTTCTACTCCGCTTATTGCCTGGGGCTGGACGAGTTTGCGCCGATCGGTATAGTGGCGGCACTGGACGATGGACTGGAGTCGGAGGCGATCACCAGGCAAACGGGGATTCGGTTCTATTCGCTTGAAGGGCGGGTCGGCGTCAGGAAGCATTTCGACGAGGGGCTGCTCGACTTGATCGTTCCAGCCTGGGCGGATGCGCTCAAGGCAGAACTCGGAGAGCAGCCCGAGGCGCGCTGGATCGCGGTGTCGGCACTCGCGGCCGGAACGCTCGGGGAGTTCGCGAGACGGCTCGGAATTCAGTGCTTCGACGTGGATCGAGCCCATTACGTGCGCTTCGGCGGGAAAGCGGCGCTGCAGCAGGCGATCGCCGACATGTCTTTGCCGAAGCCGAAGGGACGCTGGATGAGCCTCGCCGGGGCGACGTATGGGGAACTGGCGAACGAGTTCGGCGGCCGGTTCGTGATGCAACTGGAATATGGGTCCACCGGAAGCGGCACCGCGATCGTGAAGAGCGAGGAAGAGTTCGCAGCGGCGGCTCAGCGCTTCGGCGGCGAGGACATCTGGGCGACACCCTATGCCGGTGAACTCTCCTTCAACGTCAGCGGGGTGGCGCTGGAGGCAGGCACGGTGGTGGCGTATCCGAGCGTGCAGATCGTCGGGCAACCGGAGCTGAGGGCCGCACCGGGCGTGCATTGCGGCAACGACTTCACGGCGTCGGCAAGCGCGCCAGGCAGTCTGCTGGAGAGCATTCGAAAACAGACGGAGGCGATCGGGACGGTGGATGGGAGGCCAGGGATATCGCGGGATGTTCGGATTGGATTTCGTAGTGAGCGATGTGACCGGGCAGGCCTATGCGGTTGACCTGAATCCGCGGTGGCAGGGTTCGACATCGCTGCAGGCCCAATCGTCCGCACGCCGCGGGCAGGTCCCGATGGCGGCGGCAGAACTGGCGTACCTGACCGGCGTCATGAGTGAGGCGGAGGTGCTGCGGCTGGGCGACTCGTTCTTCGAACCTGCCGAGGGTTCGCAGTTCTTCCTGAAGGCGCCGTCGCCGGGTGACTGGTGCGCCGGGAATGAGATTCCGGCCGGAGTCTACACGGCCGGCATCGGGTGGAAGCGACCGGGCCTGCGGCTTGCGGATCTGGAGTCGAAAGAGGAAGTCCTGTTGAATGGTCACAATCCCCGGCGGGGCAGGACGATCGCGGGCGGGCAGCGGCTGTTCCGCGTCTGCAGCCTGAAGAGGATGATCGACACCGCAACAGGGCGGCTCGAGCCGTGGGCGGCTGACGCGGCGAGGATGCTTGATGCGGCTGTCGAGTTGAGGCCAGCCGCGACCGCTGCAATCGTCCGCGATGGCCTGATAGACTCTGCGAGAAAGGGATCTCAATATGCGTCACGTTTGCAGAAGAGCGTTCGTCCTGCTGGCTTGCGTCGTGCTGGCTGCGCTGGCGGCTCTCGCCAAGCCGAACTTCGGCGGCGATTGGAAGCTGAACGTCGCGAAAAGCGAGTTTGGGCAATTCCCCCCTCCATCGTCGATGACGATGAAAAACACGCACGAGGAGCCGTCGCTGAAGTCCGCGGCGAAGGTATCGTCGGAGCAAGGCGAGATGGCCTACGACCTGACGTTCAGCACGGACGGGAAAGAGACCGTCAACCAAGTGGGTCAGAGCGAGATGAAGACCACGACGGTGTGGGAAGGCGACATGCTGGTAATGACGACAAAGGCGCAGTTCGGCGATGTGGCAGTCACGTTGCGGGACAAATGGAGCATGTCTGAGGACGGCAAGACGTGCACCATCCAGCGGCATTGGTCGAGCAGCCAAGGTGAGATCGACCAGAAGCTCGTGCTGGAGAAGCAGTAGCCGCATATCAGCTCACCGTCCGGGCTCCAGCTTCCTCTCGAAGAAGGCAGCGGTGGCAGCCCCGACCTTCAACCAGTTGGCGTGGCGCAGGAAGTGGTGTGTGTCGTCGGGGATAACGATGACCTCGTGAGGCACGCCGGCCGTGGTGAGGCGCTGAACGAGGTCGACGGTCTGGTTGAAGCGCACGTTGCGGTCGTCGTCGGCGTGGATCAGGAGCACGGGCGACTTCCAGGTTGAGATTGCCGACACAGGAGAGGAAGCCCAGGCAATGTCGAGGGCCTTCTGAGTGTCCGGCGGTTTCTCGTAGGCGGGGGCGAGCATGGCGCGGGCGCGGTCGGCCGTGAAGTCGTGGACGCCATGGATGTCGACACCGGCCGCGAAGATGTCGGAGTTGCGGGCCAGTGCGAGGGCGGTGAGGTAGCCGCCATAGGAGCCGCCATAGACGCCGATCCGCTTGGGGTCGATATTGGGCAGACGGCGCAGGTACTCACCGGCGGCCTTGATATCGAGGTATTCGGATGCGCCTTGGGCTCCGGCGTTGGACGGGCGATGGAAGTCGAAGCCATAGCCGATGCCGAGGCGATAGTTGACCGAGAGGACGACGAAGCCGCGGCTCGCCAGGTACTGATTCGTGGCGTAGGCATTGGCGTAGTAGTCCGAGTAGTGCCAGCCGAGCAGCATCTGGCGCGGGGGGCCGCCATGGATGTAGACGATGGCCGGCTTCTTCGCCGGACCGCCGGCTGGGGGCTCAAAGAGCTGTGCGTGAATATCGAGGCCGTCGGGTGAGCGGAAGACGACCTGTTTGGGAATTACGAGTTGAGCAGTTGGGAAGCCGGCGGGAATGATGTCTTCGGCGAGCACGCGGGCGGGACCACCTGCGGCGGGCATGACCATCGGGAGCGGAGGCCGTTGAGCGGTGGCGCCGAGAAAGACGATGTGGTTGCCGTCGCCGGTGGCCTGGGGAGACCACTCGATTCCCTGCCCCGGGGTGAGGACGGTGGCTGCGGCGCGGTCAACGGGGATCTTCAGGACGTGGCGGCGGTCGATGTCGCCGGGGGTCGATCCGGCATTGGCGGAGGCGAGCAGATACGTTCCGTCGGGGCTGAGCGAGATCATCTCGCACATGAAGTTGCCGGGGGTAAGCAGGAGCGGGTCGCCGCCTGTATCTGCGACGGAGTAGAGATGCGGCCATCCGTCCATATAAGAGAGGTAGACGATGCGACCCTTGGCAGCCCAATGGAGGTTTGTGCCTCCGTGGGTGGACGGGGGGGAAACGCGCAGAGTCGTGCCGGTCATCGAGACCAGCCGGCGGGCTTCGCCGGTTGATGAGTCGGCGGTCCAAATACTCCAGGGCAAAGGTCGCGATTCGAGGATGGGGATTGGAGCGCCGCCTGAGCCGGCGCGGCGGATGAAGGCAATGCGGGTGCCGTCGGGCGACCATCGCGGGGAAGCGTCGCGGGTGGTGGAGGGGGCGAGCCAGAGGATAGGATTGGCGTCGCCGGACCAGACGCCGATGAAGGAGTGGTCGCCGCGATTGGCGACGAAGGCGAGACGGGCGCCGTCGGGGGACCAGACGGGGCTGTCGATTTCGCCGCGTGCGGAGAAGAGGCGTTTGGCAGGGCGGGCGCCGTCGATGGGAGCGCTCCAGATGGCACGTTCGTGCTCATAGGCGACGAGGTCGCTGTTGGGCGAGATGACAGGGGAGTCGCCGGGGCCGAGAAGTTTGGGGTCGCCGCCGGAGAAGGGGACGCTCCAGATCTGAACGGGCGTCGTGGTGGTGGAAGATGCGGGGTTGACTGGTGCACTCCGATCCCAATTGGAGCCGTGCTCGCCGCCCCGGACATAGACGACAAAGCGGCCGTCCTTGGAGACAGAGACACTGGTCAACTCCTGACCGTCGTCGTTCTGGTAGTTGGTAAGGCGGCGGGGTTTGAAGTCGGGGCCTTCCGCAACCCAGATGTTGCGGCGGCCTTGCTCGTTGAAAGCCCAGGCGATGCGGGCTCCGGATGAGGCCACGGCGAGTTCGTTGGGGAAGGGGTAGCTCTTGACCTGTTCAAGGGTGAAGCCGGCAGGCAGTTGAGCGGCGAGGAGAAGGAGCAGGAGGGCGGGTTTCACAATGCAGGAATTATGGCATAGGCGACAGAAGTCCCTTGACGCCGCCGATCGATTGGAGAAGACTGCACGCATGAGCAAGTTACTTGTTCCTCCTGTTGGCGGCTGGCGCATTTCTCGTGCTGCTCATGGTTGGCAGAAATTGGAAGCTGAGGCCGGATACGGCGGAGCAGCATATCGTTCATAGCGGCGAGACGGCCGTTTTGGCGACCGCGGAGGGACCGCAGGTGTGGCTGGCGAAGGACAAGCGTCACTGCTACTCGCTGCAGGTAGCGATGTCGAGCAAGGACGCGGTCGGGCTGAAGAACTACGAGACACGCGACGAGGCGTTTCCAGTGCCGGCAGGGACGCAAGTGAAGGTGATCGGCGAATCGATCAGCACGCGGCAAGTGCAGATCAACGACGGTCCGCTGGCAGGCAGGACAGGATGGGTGGAGTTTGAGTACCTGCGGCCGAGGAAGGCAGGCGAATTCCGCTGAGGCGTCCGTGGTACAACTATCCAACATATGCATTTTCGCTGGGCAACCCTCTACTTCTGCGCCGCCGGTGCGCTGGCGCAGCAAACGCCTACGGACGAACTGATTCGAATCGCGCGAACAGGAGACTCCGCAGCGCTGCTGGCGGCAATCACGCGAGAGTATCCGAAGCTGAGCGAGAACGGGGTTGCGTTGGCGGCCGGAGCGGACTTTCTGTTCATCGCCGCGACCACGCAGGCCTGTTCGATGAGCCTGAACGGGCAGCCACCGGAGGCGATGACGCGGATCGCGGGCTCGCCCTATTGCTTCAGGCTGCAAAAGATGAGGACGGGCACCACCTATCCCTACGAGTTCTTCGGCGGAGGGCAAGTCGATGGGCGGCCAGCGGGACCTGCCAGCCTACAATCCGGACTCGTACGAGCGGCCAGGTGTGGCGAAGGGCAAGCTGAGCGAGAAGTTCACGATCACGAGCAAGATCTACGAGGGCATGAAGGCGAACTGGTGGGTATGGGCCTCGCCGGGGGTGGATCCGGCGAAGCCGAGCGCGTTGATGGTTTGGCAGGACGGGCAGGGGCTGGCGACCGGGCAGGGCGGGCAGGTCCGGCTGTTTACGGTGGTGGAGAACCTGATCGAGCAGAAACTGCTGCCGCCGATGGTGCATGTGTTGATCGAGCCGGGACGCGACGCGAGCGGCCGGGCGATGCGGGCAATCGAGTACGACACGGTGAGCGACCGCTATGGGCGGTTTCTGATGGAAGAGGTTCTGCCCGAGGCGGAGAAACTGTATAAGCTGCGCCAGGACGGCTACAGCCGGGCGATCGGGGGAACGTCTTCGGGCGCGATCTGCTCGTTCAACGTGGCATGGCACTTTCCGGAGAAGTTCGCGCGGGTGCATTCGACGATCGGCAGCTATACGAGCATTCAGTGGCGGCCGGAGCAGAAGCAGGAGGGCGGCAACGTCTACCCGTTCAAGGTGCGCAAGGAGCCGAAGCGGAATATTCGCGTGTGGCTGAGCGACGGTGCGGGCGACTTGGAGAATGATCATGGTTCGTGGCCTCTGCAAAACATTCAAATGGCGAATTCGCTGAAGCGAATGGGCTACGATTTTCACTTCCGTTTTGACGAATCGGCGCACAACGGCGCGCGATTCGCGGTCGATTTACCGGAGTCTCTTAGCGTGGCTCTGGCGGGGATACGATCCGGCCAGGACCAGCGAGACGTTCGAGCAGGAGGAGGCGGAGAAGGGGAAGCCGCTGTACAGGGTGCGGATCGCGAATCGGGAGGCGTGGTAGCTACGCAGCGAGCGGCTTGGCTGCGGGCGCGGCGGGTTCGTTCTGGTTCGTTATCGGGTTCGCTTCGGGCGATACGGGGTTCGAAACCGGGATCGTTTCGGGATCCAAGTACAAGTAGTCATTGGGGATTTGGGTTCGTTCGGGGCGTGGCTGGTGCTGGCGGAGTTTGATGAGGGTATCGAGAACGATCTGGCGGCTGCGGATGAGGGCTGATTCGCGGCGAGTGAGCGAATCGAGCACCGGGGATTGCTTGGCGAGTTTCTGGACGGCGGTGGCGAGACGGGAGAGGCTGAAGTCCTCGAAGGTGGTGGCGGACGCGCCGCGACGGATTTCGAGGTCGAGGATGCGGGTCTCGATGGCGACGCAGCGGGTGAGGCGCCAGTCTATGGCGGCAAGGTCGGAGACGAGCCGGTGCTCGACGGGGTCGACCGGCTGGAAGCGCTCGATGTAGTGCCGCTCGAATTCGGGGTAGACGAGGTGGTCCTCGATCTCAAGCGGGGGGACGAGTTTGGCATAGCGGCCGTGTTTGATGGCATTCATGCAGGCGCGCCCTTTGCCGGCGGGGGATTTGGGGCCGCGGGACTTGGCTCCGTTGAGGCGGGCCTGATCGGCGCGGGAGAGTTTGGGTTGGGGGTTGAGGGGTGGGGTGGTGTCCGGGGCGGCGGTGGAGTCCGCGGGGGTGTTGAATTCGGTGATTTCAGCCATGTGATCTCCTGATTCAACAGATAGCGCGCGGGGAGAGGGTTCCTGGGCAACTTCGGCAAATTCGTGTTGCAAACAAAGGAAATACAGTTTTGAAGTTTTGTGACTGGGTTTGGGACGGCAATCCGTTCAGGCTTCGTGTTGGGCTCAATGCCCCGAAGGGCCCCCGTCCCGGTCGTGGGGAATCGCGACTTGGGTGGGCGGAATGCCAATGTCCATGGCTGGATTGGCTCAGCGGAACTCGGGCTGCAAGCAATCCATCTGTGACATAGCAACTCCTTGCTTATGCGGCTCGGCGCCGCCGAGTTCACGTCTTCGCAGCGTAACTCGCGTCACTGTGATTCGTCGGTTGATCGCTCCATAAGACTAGTAGTGATAGCGACAAGCGAGAATCCGAATCTTGTCCGGCAGCACCTGATAAACCAGTCGATGCTCCTGGTCAATGCGCCGCGACCAACATCCAGCCAACTCGTGCCGCAGGGGTTCCGGCTTACCGATGCCAGCAAACGGGTCGCGCTGCGTGTCTCGCACGAGACGGATGATGCGAATCGCTTGAGCCCGATCTTGTTCTGCCCACCATGCCAGGTCGTCGAACGCGTTAGGGTCGAATTCGACGCTTCTCACAAGCCCAATTTCGCCAAGGCGTCATCAAGCGGCACTCCGCTCCCGCGTTCTAGGGCAGCCAGCAACCGTTGCCGCATGGTCTCGGACTTCAAAAGGTATGCAGTTTCGCGTTCGGAAGCGATCTCCTTCCAGAGCGCGATGGGCACGATGACAGCCGTGGGCTGCCCAGCCTCATTAGTCACGACTTGGATATCGGCTTCGGACACACCTTCATTCTAGCGCCACAGAGATTTACTGGCGTGGAGCAGCGCCCGCCGACTCGCCAATCGTCGGCCATCACGCTAATGGGTGTTTGGGACCAGGCGTCCTGAGGGGCTCAATTCCCCGAAGGGCGCCCGCCGTGGTAGTGGGGAAATGCACTCGGGTGGGTCGAATGCAAATGTAGGTGGTCGGATTGGCTCAGCGGAACTCGGGCGGCAAGCAGCGGATTAGGCGGAGGGACTCAAGGGACACGGTCACGACCTGGCAGATGAGGCGGGTGATGTACTCGGGGTCGTCGGGGCGGTTGGGATCGGAGATGATGCCGGACTTGGGATCGGTGTAGACCTGGTATTGGTCGATGATCCATTCGAGGGCGGAGCGGTTGCCGAGACGATAGCCGAAGACCTCCTCAGGAATGCCGGCGAGCGTAAGAGACGGGTTGACCTGGATCTGGCGGCGATCCTTGGAAAGACGCAGTTTGTCCTTGACGGCGTAGGAGAGCGGGAGGCCCTTGGTTTCGAGGAACTGGAGCGGAAAGGGGGTGGCCTGCTCGTAGTTGATGTGGAGGTCCATCAGCTCGCGGCCGATGTCGGCGAAGGCCTGGAAGTCAGGAGCGAATGGGATGCGTGGGAGTTCCTTCTTGAGGTTGTCTGCGTAGCGCTCGCGGTAGGCGGGGTGGTGGAGGATCGCGTAGACGTAGTGGAAGATGTCCTCGCGGGAGATGGCTCTGCAGGAGTAATGCTGGCGGAAGCGGGCGAGGGCGGCGTCGGTGATGTTTGGGGTGGGCGGGGAGTCAGGGGTGGGGTATGTGTTGAGTGGAAAGCACTGTGCCTTCTCGAATGCGAAGTCGAGTGCGATGATGGCATTGGCGGCAAACGTCCCAAAGTCCTTTCGATTGCCAATGCCCGGTAATGTGATCAACTTGTTCACTGCCTGACGGGACGGGAAGATCTCGCGAGAATTTGTAGACTGCCGATCGATCAACAGGGGGTCGGAATAGAGGTAGCCGCTTGGTGAAGGGCCGATACTGACGCTGAGCCGGATCATCGCAAGCGTCGAAACTCGCCGTAGACCGCCGGCGGAGAGAGTGCCTGAGGGTCTCGCTCCACTGGACGCGATCAGTTCGGACGAAGTCATCGATCTCCTTGGGGCAGCCGGCACGGTTCCAGCGATCGAATTCGGAGTTATAGTCGTCAATGAATCGCTCGACGCGCTCGAGCAGTCGGCGCCGATTGAAGTCATAAACGACATCTTGTCGCCGGTGGGTTGCCACGCCTAACGGAGGAGATCTCGAAGATCTCGTCCATGGGCATTCCGAAGCTAAACTCATCGGAGTTGGCTGGAACCAGCCAAATGCCCTGCTCATTCGGGACGAGGTCGCAGCCAGTCTATCTGCCGCTGATTGAGCCACTCCAGTTTCTGGAGCCCGTCCAGAACTCTGGAACGCGGTGATAGCGAAGCCGATGGGCGGCTCCGGCATCGCTTGATGGCAATGGTTATGCCCACGCCGACCTGAATCCCGAAAGACATTGTGCGTTGTCCCGCTCAGCTTGGGGTTCTTGCGGACATTGCCGTGCAGATCGATGTGATCGATGAAGGTGAAGTCCTGGGCAAGGTGTTTTCGCATGCCGTCGAAGGCGAGGTTGTCGACGAAGCTGTTGTTGGAGACGTAGCAGACGATGCCATCGCGTCCGTCAGGCGATCGGCGGCCCAGCGGAAGAACTTCACATAGGCATCATTGAGCTTCGTGTACGGTGCGAGCCTTGAGTCCCGGCCGTAGGTCTCGCTAACCCGCTGGTCGATACGCCGGATACTTGCGGTTCTTGTTGTTGTCGTTCTCGTTGAGCTGGCCGACGTTGTAGGGCGGATTGCCGATGATGACGGTGATCGGGCGTCTGCTTCTGCCGCTCGACGCGCTCGGTGTTCTCCTCGGTGAAAAGTCGAGCCTGGCGGTCTTCGGCCAGATCAAGCGTGTCGACGAAGCAAAGGCCCTCGAACGGCTCGTACTCGCCGGTCAGCTCGTAGTAGGCGTGCTCGATGTTCAGCGCGGCGATGTAGTAGGGCAGGAGCATCACCTCGTTGGCGAAGAGCTGCTCGCTGGTACATGCGCTGGCAGGTCGCGCTTGGGGATGCGGCGCATGAGGTTCACGATGAAGTTGCCGGTGCCGGTGCAGGGGTCGAGGATGACGACGTCCGGGTCGCCGAGCGAGAGGCCGAACTCGCTCTTGAAGCACTTCGTCGACGCTGGCGCACATGAAGTCGACGATGGGCTGCGGCGTGTAGACGATGCCGTGGGTGTCGGCCACCTTGACGGAGTAGCCCTGGAAGAAGCGCTCGTAGACCGTGTTGAGAAAGCGCTGCTTGTCGCTCGAAGTCGAGCTGAGGCTGCGGGCGGCGTCCTCGATGGCCGTGTAGAAGTGGTCCAGGCTCTGCGAGGATAGCTCTGGCGGTTGAAGCGCTGCGAGCAGGTGAGCGCGTCGATGACCTCTTCGATCTCGATGCGGCGATGACGTTGCGGCGGACGAAGTCGGGGTTATCGAAGACAGTGCGGAAGAGGCGTTCGGTGAGCAGGTGCTGGAGCGAGCATCTCGTCCACGGCGGCGACGCTGAGGTTGGGGTTGAGGGATCGCTGGCAGAGATCGAAGAACTTGTCGAAGGCCCGCTGGAATTCGGGGTTCGAGTCGTGGGCGGCCTCGATGCTCTCCTTGAGATGCCGGGCGAGTTCGGGGACTGATTCACTGAACTGCGCGACGGCCTGCTCGTACTTCTCAATGTGAGCTTCGGTGTGGGAGTAGAAGAGATCGAGGAGACGGATGAGCTCGGCGGGGCTTGCGAGATCGAACTCGCCGACAGACTGGCGGTTCTGAATGAGGACGGCGCGGAGGGTGTTCTCGAAGATGATGTTGTTTTGCGGGTAACCGCGCTGGTCCTTGCGGCGGATCTCGGCGTCAAGGTCGTCGGCGGGGTCCTTGGCCTCCCAGTAACCGCGAGGGAGCTAGAGATCGTCGCGGACGGTTCCGTCAGGCCTGATGGTGCGCTGGGTGGAGGCGGAGGAGGAGAGTTCTGGGATGAGGGTCCAGCCGCGGGCGCGGGCCGTATCGGCGAGAAGGCTTTGGAAGGCGGGACGAAGGCCGGATTCGAACGTAACGCCCTGGGCGCGCAACTCCTTCAGGGTCTTGTAGTAGTCCCTGATTGCGGCGGAAGTAGGCGTGAGTCTGGCGGCGCGTGCCATGGCAACAACAAAAGTCTCTCAGATTGTATCGTCACGAAGGGACCGCAGATGGAGGATTATTCCTGGCGAGGCTCATCCAGTGAGCCTATGCGGATTGGATGATGGAGGCGCGATGGACCGTGCACGACTTCAGAACCTCAGGCAAATGATTTGGCGGCCTGCTCTGATGGGCCGGAAGCCGCAGCGGGCGGAGGAGCGCCGAAAATAATGGTGAGGACGATAGTTTGGGCGATCGGGCTCGGATGGGCCATCGCATGCCACGCCGATCCTTGCACTCCTGGTGCTGGCGTTACTCGCGTTCGTTAGTGGCACCTGGCTTCTTCTCTGTATGTACTTCTCGGCGCTGAAGGCAGGATGGAAGGGCATAGGATGGCTTGTGAGGGAGTGGCAGCGGACCCGGTAAGATTTTCGAATTGCGATCACCCACAGAACTCAAGCGACCGGCGAGATTCACGGCGATCCGCTATCCGTAATGTCGTATGTGCGCCCGGAATCTCACGAGCACGCCAGCGGCCAACCGCATGGAAGGCAGCAGCGCGACGTCAGAGCGTCGAAACTGAGGCTCGCCGGTCATGCCGCGCATCGGCACCAGTCCGAGCAAGCATCGCGGGCAGCTCCCGAAGAGGGTTAAGCCTCTGCTAAAGCCTCATCCAGTTCTTCTTCGCAGCAATTCTGGACCACCTCGGCAATCCACTGGCCGGTTGGTCCATCGGGTCTGACACCGGCAATTTCACAAATCTGAGCAGTGCACGCAGCAACTCGCTTCGTGATGACCTTCTCTTCCACCACGGTTCTGGCATCTATCACCGCCGCTTCCCCGGCCTGATCGTCGCCTATCAGGTATGACAAGGCGGCGATACCTTCCGTCTGAACCGTTTCAAGAATCAGTGACATCGCACTCTCCCTCCAATTCAGTACCTTTCCACCCTCTCCGCATGACTGAGCCCCGTTGGGTCCGCGAAGTTCTCCGTGGTCCAACAGCACGCAGAGGCCCAACTTACGCGACGAGGGACGCCCTTCGCTTCCCAGGCACCCAACAGTGAGACTGCCGCTCGATTGCCCCCGACGCCACGGGCCGGACTCAATCCGGATCACAATCAACGGAATTCCCCCCGATTGCCGGCATCGGCGGAATCGATTCCAGTTCGTCCCGCCGTGGAAGAACCCGCAATGACCGCAGATGGTCACTTGACGATACTGCGCCACCAGAACGCACTCTTCAGTGGACATAGTTCGCCGCTGCCAGACTGCGGGTGTGGATTGGTCTCGGGCGTGCTAACAGTTTTCGGGTCGGGAGGTAGTCCTGACCGGCCTTTTGGGTGTTTTGCTGTTTAACCCATTTAACGCCCTTTCCGAAGGAGGACGGCGGCAGGAAAGCGGGGTCGTGAGAGTTGCAGCCTGTAGTCAATGGTGCAGGGTTCTCGCCGTCTCCCCTGCTTCACGGATCTCCGAGGGAGTGTTAAACCGCTCATCAGAACAGCCTGAGGAGGCCGACATTCCCTTCGCTCCAGAGCCGTGCGCCGCCGGGTGCGAAAACGGCGTGGGTGACAATCGAAACCATGAGTCAATCCAGTGTGTCGGAGGGGGGCGAGTTGAACCGGCGGCTGGCGTTCATCACGGCGATCCCGCAAACTGTCCATCGCGGCAGCGGCTGCTACGTGGGTATCAGCACACTGGCCGCGGGTGCCACCGCCTTGGGGAACACCGTGGAGATGATCACGCCGGAAGTCCGGCTGGGGGCATCTCTGGTCGAGCGCTATTTCTTCAACCAGGCACTGAGATGGCGGCGCCATTGGAATTTCGACGCGACCATTGGCTTCGATCTCGATGGCTTTGCTCTCCCCCGGCAACAGCGGATCCCCCACATTGCGAACATAAAGGGCGTACTCGCGGACGCTCTTCCGTTTGAGCGTGGCATTGCCCGGGCCGTCATGGCCCTCCAATCGCGTTGGGAGTCGGAACACGCCAGGCGTGCCGATCTCGTCATTACCATCAGCGAGTACTGCAAGCAGCGCCTGCAAGAGCTGTATGGAGTGCGCGGCCCGGTCTCCGTTGTTCCGGAAATGATCGACCTCGACACTTGGCTGCGTCTGTTTCGCGAGAACCCGGCCACGAAGCCCGCGGACGAATTCATTGTGCTCTGCGTCTGTCGCTTCTATCCCCGCAAGCGGGTGGCGCTGCTCCTTCGTGCCGCGCACTGGCTGCGGCGGCGGATCCCCGAACTGCGGATCCGGGTGGTTGGCGGCGGTCCACAGGCGCCGGCACTCTTCCGGTTGTGGCGTGAACTTAAGCTCGAACCCATCGTAAGTTGGGTCGGAGAACTTCCCCGGCACGAACTCGCTCGTGAATACAATCGCGCCGACGTCTTCTGCCTGCCCAGTGTCCAGGAGGGCTTCGGAATCGTCTTCCTGGAGGCAATGGCCGCCGGCAAGCCGATTGTCGCCGCCCGGGCCGCCGCCGTCCCGGAGGTCGTGAAGCACGGGCTGTTGGTTGATCCGGAAGACTTCGAGGCGCTGGCCGACGGTATCTGGCGGCTGTGGCGGGATCCTGCCCTCCGCGCAACGATCCAGCGGCAGCAACGCCAGGACCTGGAGGAGTACAGAATGATCCGCGTTACCACACAGTTCCTGCACGAGGTTGAGCGGGTGAAGTAACTGCGCCTAGCCGAAGGATTGCCTGCTCAAAGGCGGGCGGTGCAAACCGGCCTCCCAGGGGAGACACTCATGGCCACGCACCAGGAGTTTCGCCGAAAATCCACGGCGGACTACATCAGCGCACCGAATCAAGAACGGTCGGGAGCAACGACATCGATTTGGATGGCCAATACGGATATACCGTCCAGACCTGCGCTTACCAAGGACATTAGCGCGGATGTGTGCATAGTCGGAGCAGGTATTGCCGGTCTAACCACGGCTTACCTGCTCGCGAAGGAATGCAGGTCAGTCGTCGTCCTCGACGATGGGCCGATCGCGAGCGGGGAAACTTCGCGAACAACTGCGCATCTGGCCAGTGCGCTCGACGACCGCTACTACGAGATCTAAAGTGTGCATGGGGAGAAAGGTGCGCGGCTTGCAGCTCAGAGCCATACCGCAGCCATAGACCGCACTGAAGCCATCGTCGCCGCGGAAGCGATCGACTGTGACTTTGAAAGGGTCGACGGCTATTTGTTTGTGCCTCCGGGCGAGTCCACGGATGTCCTGAGTAGAGAGCTGGAGGCGGCGCATCGCGCGGGGTTGACCGGAGTGAAATTGATCGCGCGCGCGCCCTCGGGCAGTTCGAGACGGGCCCTTGCCTGCGCTTTCCCCGTCAGGCGCAATTTCATCCGCTGAAATACTTGGCCGCCCTGTCCCGAGCGATCGAAAAGGAGGGCGGCAGTATCTATAACATGACTCATGCGGCGGAGTTTCTTGACGGCACTCCGAGTCATGTCGGGATTGCCCGTGCCACGGATCTCGTTTCGATCCGTTTGGAACGGTTCTGAATGGTCCCGCGAATACCGGCCTCGGGCCCGCGGAATAAAGACACGAAGTGGCGATGGAGATCGGCACAGACGCGCTACCGCAAGGAGTCTAGCTTCTGAAACCCCCAACCTCATTGACTGTTGTTCAAATCAACGATAGTCATGCTTATCTGAACATGCACCAGGAGGTGTTCTGGCAAGGCGGTGAAGCAGTTTATTGTCCTGCGGGAGGTTATGCTCGAATCGGCGCAATCGCCCGGCAGATTCGGGCGGAACTGATAACACGAGGATTGACCAGGTGTTCGGCGATGGATCGCGGGTAACGGCAACCTGTCGATCCGGACCACTCGGCGTATGCTCGCCTGCGGATCCGAAGAGATGGCGACCAGCGATCCAAACGGATGCCCACCAATATGCCGAAGTCGGTTCGAGTCCATCCTGGAGTCACCGATCCACCGGATGGCTAGCGGAGAAGTCTCATATTTCGCGTTAAACGCCCTGAGACCGGCCCAGTCCACCACGCACAAGTTCTCTTATGCCGAAACCAACCTTTAGACACTCCTGGAGCATGGTCGGCTTGCTCATGTATGTCACGAGGTTGAATCGTCTGAGCGTTGCGATCTCGGTGTGGCGACAGTCCGGAACTCCAAACAACCGCGGGAACAGCCGCGAACACTGGATTTTCCGCCCTCGCTTCGAGGATCTCGATGCCTTCGCTTTTGGGCAGGTGTAGATCGAGAACCATAGCGTCGGGCAAACCGCCATTCACGCCGACCGCCGCTCGACGCACAAACGTCAATGCTTCCTCTCCGTCGTCAATCACAGTCAATTGGCAGTCAAGAGCCGCCTCGCTCAACGCCAACCTGAAAAGACGGACATCGTCCGGGTTGTCGTCAACCAAAAGAACGACCGGTCTCCGCTCAAGTGGGTATTCAGACGCGGAGCTCTTCACGGCTGCAGGCACCACGGCAACGTTCGGTAACGTAAAGTGGAAGGCAGCCCCGGCGCCCTTCTGAGATTCAACCCAGATCCGTCCTCCATACCGCTGAACGATGCGCTGGCAAATGGTAAGACCCATGCCAGTGCCTGCACTTTCGTTGCAGCGGAGTCGCCGGAACGCTTCGAATATCCTGGCATGATACTGCGGGTCGATTCCCATGCCGTTGTCAGACACGACGAATTCCAACTGGCTCGCGGTCGGTAGCGATGTGATATGAATTCGCGGCGGACGTTCACTCCGGTACTTGATTGCATTGCTAATCAAGTTCTGAAAGAGTTGGAGAAAGTTAGTCTCCGGGGCGACGACTGATGGGAGGGGGTCAGCGGTTATCGAAGCATCGCTTTCGGCCGCCGAAATGCCGACATTCTGGATTGCTTTCTCGAGAACCAGGTTGAGGTCGACCGCCTGAATCGTGTCGTCCTCTCCACTTGCGTCCACCTCCGCGTAGGTCATGAGATCTCGCAGTAGTGCGGACATACGCTCTGCACTCTGGATGATGCCGTTGACCAGGCAGGTGGCGTCGTCGTCCAGCGTTGCCTTATGCTTCACCGAAAGCAACTGGGCGTACGTGGTGACGGTGCGCAACGGTTCCCTCAGGTCGTGGCTCGCCGCCAGGGCAAAGTGTTCCAGGTCCTGATTTGAGCGGACCAGTCTGGTATTCGAGGATTCAAGTTCGGCGTTCCGCTCCCTTAGCCCATCACTTGATGTCCGCGCCTGCTCCTCACGCTGGCCGCTCAAAATACCCATCACCACTGCCTCAGCCTCCCTTCACCCAATGCCGGGCCCATCGTGCCGGCCTGATCGGGACCGGTGACCACGCTGCCGGTCGCGGCAGATTGCCCTCCGCCCGGACGCGCCGGCACGAGCCGAATACAGATGCAAGCAATACTGAGTCTGAAGTTCATGTTTCCTTTAAGCAGTAACCACAAGCCGCAAGGCTGAGCAGACGTTTCTCATTCCCCTCAGCGAGAATCACTCCGCAGCACCGGCTATTTGTTCCCAGACAAGTGCACGCGACTCGCCAAACGGTTTCTTGCAGAACATATGGTGAAGTTGTGACGTGCAGTCTGTGGGCGTGCGCTGAACAATCTTCGTAGACGAAGGAGTTGAACTGCCGGTTGGTCGTTTCACGTTCTCGAGCGCCAGTCGCCCTTGCGGAAGACGGCCTTTACAGCCGTTTGGCGTCTTCTCCCGCGTCCACTGAACGCTACCGGGCAGTATGGCTTGAGTTTCGGGTGCATCGAGCGATCAGCAGTCGGCGGCGACCACGGAGCGCCATTCGCCCAAATGTGGTCACCTGTTCTGAACCACCCCGGCGTGGACCGACAAAGTTTTCCACGACAAGTGCAGAATTGTCCAACCCGGCTCTTGAAAGCCGCCATCCCACGGCCTGGGCCACTTGGCACGATGGGGCGAGGAAGAACTACCAACGCCTTCAACATCCAGAGCTGCGTGAGCCCGAATACGACCGACGGCATTCAATCTCTGCAGTCCTCCTACTGGACGCCGGAGCAGATTCGGTTCACGGTGCGCCTCTCGTTCTGAAGCTTCCTCCGGCATCGGCCAGCCGCCTGGCCTTGTCGAGGTGCTCTTGGAGATCGATGCGTTCTCCTGTCGTGTTACGCTACTTGCAACTAAAACCGGTGCGAGAGTTGGAGCTGTACATGAAAAAGCCCGTCCCGGTGGAATCTGCCTCTGCATTAATCGACGAGAAGATCAAGGAACTTGGGGACTGGCGCGGGAAGACGCTCGCGAAAGTGCGCGAAATCATACACGAGGCAGACCCTGAGATCGTCGAAGAGTGGAAGTGGATGGGGACTCCCGTCTGGTCCCACGGCGGCATCGTCTGCACGGGAGAGACGTACAAGAACGTCGTCAAGATGACATTTGCCAAGGGAGCTGCGTTGAAGGACCCTTCAGGTCTATTCAACTCCAGCCTCGACGGGAATGTCAGGCGCGCCATCGACATCCACGAAGGCGACAAGGTCGATGAGGCGGCCTTGAAGGATCTCATCCGCGCTGCAGTGGCGCTCAATCTCAAGGGCAAGAGCAAGCCGAAGCCCCGGCGAGCGAGCAGCAAGCGGGCCGACTAGCTTCATCGTTTCGCGCCTTAACGGGAGGCGGCGTTTCCTTTTGCGAGAACGACAGTATAGGTGCGGACCGTTCCCTTCTCTGAGGTAACGGCGATTTCGAACTTGTTCACGCCGTCGGCGAGATCCGCGGCGAAAGGCGCCGCTGATTTCACCGGCTTGCCGTTGATCGTGATTCCTTTGTGATTCGGCCAATAAGCCGTTGGCGTCATCTCGATCTTCCCCACGTCACCCGCAACCGCGGCAGTGTACTCGGTCTGGAAGGAGGAGAAGACCGGCCGGGGGATCACGTTCTTCCCCGCCCCGGTCTGCTACCTTCAGGAATTCCAGCGCGGCAGGATCGGTGACGAGATTCTTCGGGTTGTACCAGAGGCCCGCAAGCCCGACGTTCGCCTGGCGCAGTTCGGTGAATCTGCCGCCGCGGCCGGTCCGGGCGGGTTTCCCTTCCAGTTCACCCTTGAGCACCTTTTCGGCAGCGATTCTCATGTCTGTGACCAACTGCTTTCCCGCGGCGCCTTTCAGCGGTGTGCGCTCCTGGTAGTGATGGCCGACCAGAAGGGTCAGTCCGTCCAGTCCCTTGATCCGCGCCTCCAACTTCTTCAGTCCGGCGAGATACTCGTCCAGCGCGGCGCAACTCGGGGCAAACATGTAAACCATGACTCCGGAGCTGATCGCATCGCTGGTGATTGCGATCTTGTTTGTGAAGTCGACAAACAGGACACTGCCGAGCGAATGGCCCGGCACGGAGATGACTTCAAATTTCCTGCCGGCGCCGATGTCGATCACGTCCCCGCCCTTGATCCACTTGTACCTGGGAGTCACGAGTTCCGGCGGCAGCCGGGTCACGTCCAGTTCGCTCATGTAAACCGTGGAGTTCGGAAACTGGTCCACCTGGAGGAAGTGATCCCGGTTCCCGTGTGAGATCGCGACGTCGACGGGCAGTCTGGTGAGTTTGCCGACGTAGGCGGCAAGGTCTCCCCGCCCCATGCCGGTATCGAACAGGAGCGCCCTGTCTTTTCCTTCGATCAGGTACATGTCTTCGTTGCCGATGGACCCGCCGAAATCCTGGATCCGCCACATCCCTTTGCCGATCGGCTCGGACCAGTATTCCTTCGACATGTCCTTCCGCGTGACGGTCAACTGGTAGCTCCTGGCGTCGCCCCCGGATGGAGTCAAACCGATGCTGATTTTGTTTTCGCCCAGCGACAGCGGGACTTTGTTCGCCTCTCCGGGTCTTGCATCCGCGCCGTTGATCTTTACAGTGGCGCCCTGGTTGGAGGACAGCTTCGGCGTGACATACAGGAATTCCGTGTAGCTCGCGTCAACCGTAGCCGTGTAGCTCAGGATTGACGGAGAGAACTTTTCGTTCAACCGGATCGGCAGGCGCTCGATATCGGTTTTGTCCGCGCCCAATTCCAGGCCTACCAGAGCCGGCGGGGCTTGCACCTGTGCCGCGCAGAATTCCGCGCAAAGGCCGGCACTTAAAATCCAAAGCAATTTCTTGCATGATTCAATCCTATTTATGTACGATGGCCGCTCAGGCGAGCAGCGATTCGGCGCGCAGCAAACGGGCGCGCACCTGGACGCCGTTTGGGCACTTGATCGAACAGCGCTCGCAATCGCTGCAGTGTGCCGGCTGAGCTTGTGCGGGTAGTGCCAGGTAGTTCTCGCGAGCCATTGCGAACTGCCCGTAGCCTTCTGCGTAAGTCAGACAGCGCAGCGCGTCCGCCACGCGGACACCCTTGTCGCACACGCCGCCGCAGGAGCCGCACATCCGGCAGTAGACAGGCGAGAGCGTCTCCCGGCGCTGGGCCAGCATCTTCTCCTCCTGCTTGCCAAGCGGCTCGGACATGGCCCGCAGGTTCTCTTCCAGTTCATCGAAGCTGGTCATGCCGATGATGGCGGTGTCCACAGCCCGGTTGCGCAGAGTCCACTTGAGCGCGGCCAGCATCGCGCCGGGCTGTTCGAGGCGTCCATTCAATTGATCCGGGTTCTGCCCGTAGAGGCGGTCGCCGCGGCGGATGCGCGCGTAGCCGCCCGCCATTACTTTCATTGCCACCACGCCAAGCCCCGTCTTCCGCGCGGCCGCGATCGCCTCGCCCACCCCCGGCTCCATGGTGAAGTTGTAGGAAGCCAGCGCGACGTCGAAGCAGCCAAGCTTGACCGTGTGCTCCAGCATCTGGGGCATGTTGAAGTGGAACGTGACACCGCGGAAGCGGAGCTTACCCGCCTGCTTGGCGATGCGCTGCGCTTCGAGCAGATCATCGGTGATGGCGTCGGGCGTGTTCTTGCTGTGCAGATACCAGATATCGAGGTAGTCCGTGCCGAGTTCGCGCAGGCTGGTGTCGAGGTCGCGCAGCGCGCCGGCCTTGTCGGTCGCCGTGCTCTTGCTCGACAGAACGATTTTCTTCCGGACGCCCTTGAGCGCCGCCCCCACCATGCGCTCGTTGTTCCCGTTCTGATAAAGGCGGGCGGTGTCGAAGTAGTTGATGCCGATTTCGGCGGCCCGTTCGAGGACCATGGCGTCTGAGGCCAACATGCAGCCGAAGCCCAGGCTGGTCACTTTGAGGGAGGTTTTTCCGAGCGTCCGGAGTTCGAGCTTCGGAGCAGGGGGCTGGGGTGCGGCTACAGCGGGAAGCGCCAGAGAGGCGCCCAGGAACGTGCGTCGGGAGGCAGCGTGTTTCATGGTGTTTCCAGATAATCCGGTCCGATTTAAGTATAGTCCGGTTCAGCGGCGCGACTGGGCGATGGCGGCTTCAACGATCGGGATCATCAACTGGTAGCCCTTGGCGTTGGGGTGAAGCCCGTCGTTCGAGATGCCGTCGGTGAGGAGTCCCTTCTCATCGACTGTCGCCGAGAAGTAGTCGGCATAGACCGCGTTGACCTTCGCGGCATACTCCTTGAGCCAGGCGTTGAGCTTGAGGATATCGGCGGGCGGGCGGCGCTCGGTCTGCTTTCGCGGGGTGTAGTCGCTGACGGGAAGCAGTCCGCACAACACCACCTTGATGCCGTGAAGTTGGGCGAGTTCGGTGATGGCCTGAAAGTTCTGGCCGATCATTTCGAGCGTTTGGGGACCGGTGTTGCGAGAGATGTCGTTAGTGCCAGCCAGGACGACCAGGGTGGCCGGCTTCAGGCCGATGACGTCGGGGAACAGCCGGACCAGCATCTGCGAGGTGGTCTGGCCGCTGATGCCGCGGTTGACGTAGGGCTTACCGGGGAAGGCTTCGGCGAGTCTCCAGCCGTCAGTGATGGAGTCGCCGAGGAAGACGACACGCTGGGGGTCGGCGGGCATCGCTTTGAGCCGCAGGTTGTCGGCGTGATAGCGGCCGAGCTGATTCCAGTCCTGCAGTTGGTCGGCGAGGGCCTGCGCCGTCGATTGCAGGCAGCAGTTGGCACGCGGGGGCTGGAAGTCCTCGACGAGTTGGGCGCAAGTCAATGGGGCGAGCAAGGCGGCCAGAAGAAGGGCTTGGGTCGATTTCATGGAAAGCTCCGAAGGCATTATCGCGCCCGGGGCCGGCGCTGCTGCTGTCCGAGGCCGTGCCTAGGAGTTGGAGATGGAATCCGCCCGTGTGTAGGAGTTGCAGCAGAGCAGTCGTGCGTACTCCTGGTCGAGAATCCCAGAAGGCAGGAGTGGCGAGAGAACGCGGCATCAGGGCCGACGGCCGCGTCGCTCCTCAAAGCCTTCCGCCATCGGGCGAGAGACGCCCGCCGAGGCCTGCTTGCGTGCTTTTTTAAGGAAAGCCATTCCTTTTCCGCCAAGAGCGAAATCCCGCTGCATCTGACGATCCCACTGGTCCATCGCCTGGACGTTCAGCCAGCATGCAAGCGAGGACTTCTTCGCAGCCGGGAGCTTGCTGATGGCGTCCTTGATGGCCTCGACGGTCAGGGATGGCATACCTTCACATTAGCGTGCGACCGCCGGCCAGTTCAAGGAACAGCGGGTGAGATGCTTGCGGGCTCCGAGTGAGTCTTTGTCGACTACCAGTCGACGACCGAGCCGTCGTCGGGGTCGTAGGCGGTGCGGTAGGGGCGGGGTTCGCCGACCTGCGCCTTCAGCTTGTCTTCGTCGATGGTGATGCCGAGGCCCGGGTCGCTCAGCAGCGCGCGGTAGCCGCCGGTGACTGGAGGAAGCGGCTTGGCGAGCAGATCGGAGTATTCGTTGTCGCCGCGCTCCTGAATGAGGAAGTTGGGGATGGAGGCGGCGATCTGGAGGCTGGCGGCGAGCGAGCACGGGCCCTGCGGATTGTGCGGCGCGATGGGGGAGTAGTAGGCCTCGGCCATGCCGGCGATGATCTTCAGTTCGGTGATGCCGCCCGCGTAGCAGATGTCGGGCTGGAGGATCGTGGCGGCGCGCTTTTCGAGGATTTCGCGGAAGCCCCACTTGGTGAAGATGCGCTCGCCGGTGGCGATCGGGATGTGGGTCTTTTTGGCGAGTTCGGCCATGACGTCGACATTGAGGGCCTGGACGATTTCCTCGTAGAAGAAGGGCTGGTAGGGCTCCAGGGCCTTGATGAGCAGACCGGCGGTCGGCGGCTGAACGGCGCCGTGGAAGTCGATGCCGATGTCGACGCCCGTGCCATGTTTGGCGCGCAAGGCCGCGAAGCGTTCGACGACTTCGTCGACCATTTTCGCGCCCTCGACGTACTTGAAGGGGACGCGGGTTCCGCGAGGACCGACCTTCATGGCGTTGACGCCGGTCTTTTCACTCACTGTGCCGTAGACGCGGCAGCGGTCGCGGGTGGGTCCGCCGAGCAGCTTGTAGACCGGCACGCCGTAGCACTTGCCGTTGATGTCCCAGAGCGCCTGGTCGATGCCGCTGGAGATGGCGGTCTTGATGGGACCGCCGCGGTAGAACGCGCCGCGGTGGATGGCCTGCCAGTGGAAGCCGACGCGGCGGGGGTCCTTGCCGACGAGGTAGTCGGAGACCTCAAGGGCACCGGCGGCGCAGGCCTTGGCGTCGTCCTTGAGCATCTCGCCCCAGCCGGTGACGCCGGCGTCGGTGGAGATCTTGACGAACACCCAGGTGTTCTTCAGGACGAAGGTTTCGAGCTTGGTGACCTTGATGTTGTCATTGGGGCCGATGGCGGCGGAGGCGTCACACCGCTTGGCGGAGAAGGCTTCGAGGCTGAACAGGGCGGCAGGCCCGTAGAAGAGGGACTGCAGCCATGCGCGGCGGCTGGATGTGGGGGTTGACATGATTTCGGCTTCCCTTCGAGACGAATCCGGTTCTGCATCTGGCAGAGCCGGTTGAGTGACTCGGTTCGGATTAGCACTCTATCAGAGTCTGAGGGCGGCCGTACCCGCAGGCAGCGGTGCCTACTTTTTCACCAACACCAACTCTGCGCCAACCGGCACACCGCCCCTGATCCTGCACCGGAACAGTGCGTCAAATGGAACGGTTGTTTCTCCTGCGCCGGTACCCAATGCCCTGTTCACGGCAGCCACCCGCTCCGGGTCGCACAGATACTCGATCGTCGCCTGTGTTCCGAAAGTCGTCGTGCCGGCGACCACCAGAACGGCCTTCGACTGATCCACCCCAGCCGACAACGTCACCAGCGAGTACTCGACCCTGGTCGGGCCCTCCTCGTAAGCGCAGTAGAAGTTTTCTTCCTTGCCCTGGGGAAAGAGGTTTTGTACGCAGCCCTCATTCCTTCTCGGATTCTCACTGTATGGCTTGATCTTCAATTTCCGGCCGAGAGGGACCTGAAAAAGCGCCACGTTGTGCGGCGGCGCGCCCAGGAAGATCAGATTGTAGGCTTTGGCGTCATCCCACGAGAACAACTGTGAGCGCCTCAACCGGATGAGCCTGCCGAGGCTCGAAAACATCCTGGTTACCTCGCTGGCGCCCATCACCTCACCGACGCCCGCGTAGCCCGGATTCACTGCCTCCGCGCGATCCTTCTCTGCGTCGAAAAGCCGCAGACTGGACGATGACGAGCCCACGAACTTAGGGTTCGCAAACACAATCAGCGGCTCCTTTCCTGACTCCAGGAAGGGTCGCCAGAACTGCCTCAGTCGATGATCTCCCGGCGTTGCGGTCATTCTCCAAACGCCAACCCCGCCAACCGTCAGCAGCGCAGCGATCGCTGCACACCAAATGAGCCGCCGTCGAAAGCCGGCATTCCCGCCGCTGGTCGTTGGGTGGACCGGAACTTCCGCCGTCCCCCGCATGGAGGCATGCAGGCAATACGACCCTTTGGGCACCTCCAGGTAGATCCGGTCCGCCGTCCCCTCCGCCACATAGTATTCAGCCAGCTTCGACCGCAACCGGCTTGTCTGGACACGTACCACCGGGTCAAGTTTTGGGTCGAAGTTTGAAGGACGCCCCAGCAGGCTCACCGCAATCTCGTGCTCTTTGGGGTGCTGATCCGGCGACTCCACCGTACGCACTCCCAAATATTGCAGCAGCTGCCGCATCGTTTCGGACCCGCCAAATGACTTGCTGGCAAGGATCCGCTCCACTTGCTCAAGCAACTCCGCGCGGGACACGTCCATTGATTGTTTAGGACCCTCTACACCTAATTGGTTGATTCTACTACGTTACACATTGTATGAGGCCGTTTCAAACTCGTGTTCACACTTCCAGGGAGCGGAGTATCGCCGTACGCTGCAACTACGCTACAGGTCGAGGTGAAACCATGAAAGCTCTCATCGGGATAATGCTGGCGCCACTGCTCGCGCTGGCCCAGGTCAATACCAGTTCCATCTCCGGAACGGTCACAGATCCGTCCAGCGCGTTGGTGGCCGGTGCCACTGTCACGCTGACCAATGATGACACCGGCGTCAAGCTAACTACAGCCACAACCGCCGCGGGACAGTACCTCTTCACCCCTCTCCAGCGCGGCCGCTATAGCATCGAAGTCACCTCCGCGGGCTTCAAGAAGACCGAGCGTGCCGGGCTTGAACTCCGGGTCGGCGACAAGCTCGGAGTCGACATCGCCTTGCAGGTCGGCAACGTTTCCGAGGTGCTGAACGTGACGGCGGAAACGCCCCTTCTCACCACGACCAACGCCAATCTCGGCACCGTCATCGACAACCGCAAGATCATGGAACTGCCGTTGCCCGGCCGCGACCCGACGCGCCTCTTCCAGACATCGCCCGGCGTAGGCGGCATCAACGGCGACCTCGGTGATCTTCGCCTCGGCGGCGGCCGGACTCGCCTTATCGAGTTTTACGTCGATGGCTCCCCCACCACCTCCACCGCCGACGCTCGATCCACCGCGCTCCCTTCCATCGACGCCATCGAGGAAGTGAAGGTCGAAACCAACAATCTGTCAGCCGAATACGGCCGCACTTCCGGCGGCGCCATCAACATCCAGACCCGCGCCGGGACAAACCAGTACCATGGCTCCCTCTACACATTCGGCCAGAGCGACATCCTCAATGCCAACGATTGGAATTCCAACCGTCGCGGCTTCGCCAAGGCCGGATTCCAGAAGTACTTGTTCGGCGGCACCTTCGGCGGCCCCGTGAAGATCCCCAAACTCTACGACGGCACTAATAAGACATTTTTCTTCTTCAACTACGACGGCGAACGCCAGTCCCAGGACGCCAGCCTCCGCACCGCCACCATGCCCACCGACCTCGAGCGCGCAGGCGACTTCAGCAAAACCGTCAACACCGCCGGGCAGGCCGTCACCATTTACGACCCCGCTACTTACGACCCCGCCACCAATCGCCGATCCCCCTTCGCCGGCAACAGAATCCCCACCGCCCGGTTCGACCCCGCAGCCGCCTACATGCTCACTCTCTGGCCCTCCCCCAACCAGGCCGGGGACCCCGGCAACGGCGTGAATAACTACGCGGGCCTCTCCTCCAGCACTTTCCAGCGGAACGACATTACCGCGCGCATCGATCAGACCTTCGGGAACAATCACCGCCTCTACGCGCGCATTACGCGCAAGAGCAATGAGTCCCTGCCCAGCAATTGGGCCGGTCCCGCGACCTCCGGTGTGCGACCCTCCTGGGAGACCCAGACCGGCACGACTGTCAACTGGAATTGGACCGCCCGTCCCACCCTCATCCTCAGCGCCCAATTCGGCGCCGCGCCGCGCGACTTCATCTACTATCCCGTCTTCGAAGGCTTCGATCCCACCCAAATCCCCTTCGCCCAGAACGCCAAGAACGAACTCGATCCGCGCTTCATCCCGAACATGACCTTCGAGAAGGTCGCGGCTCTCGGCTGCTCCTGGTGCACCACGTTCCTCCATGACCGCTATTTCTTCGGCAACGTCTCGCTCACCAAGATCTGGTCACGGCACACCTTGAAGATCGGCTACGAGCAGCGCCGCTCGTACATAAACAACAGCGAAGCCGGTACCCCCTCCGGCGGCTCCGCGTTCGACGGCGCCTGGACCGGCCTCAATCAACAGGCATCCCTCGCCCAGCAGGGCTCCGGCTTTGCCAGCTACCTGCTTGGCCTGCCCAACAACTTCAGCTTCCAGGGCAACAAGTACGCCTGGGCCGTCCTGTTCGCCAACCACGGGGCCTTCATCCAGGACGACTTCAAGGTCAATCGCAAGCTGACTCTCAACCTCGGCCTGCGCTGGGAGTACGAAGCGCCTGAAACCGAGCGCTTCAACCGCATCGTCTCGGTCGATCCCACCCTCGACAGCGGCGTCAAGACGAATCCGGCTTTTAACTGGCAGCGTGACGTCATAGCCGCCGGGGCACTGCCCTCCTCCGTACCCACTCCCAATCTCTCAGGGCCCTTTATGGGCAGCATGGCCCTGGTCAATTCCCCCGTCCGCGACACCCGCAACGGCTCCGATCCGTACTACCTGAACTTCGGCCCGCGCCTCGGCCTGGCTTACCAGGTCGATTCCAAGACCGTCTTCCGCTCCGGCTTCGGCATCCTCTATTCCGGCTACACCGGCAACGCCTCCGGCACCGGCTCGCTCGCCATCTCGAACTACATCAATTCCTCCGGTGGCGCCTCCATCACCCGCGATGGCGGCCAGACCAACTTCGCCACTCTCTCCAACCCCTTCCCCAGCGACTACGGGCTCTATCCGGCGGTCACCGACTGGAATACCACCCGCGACCTCTACCTCGGCACGTACGCCTACGGCTATCTGCCCGACCATCGGCCGTCCTACGAAATCAGCTACAACGCAGGCCTCCAGCGCACCGTCAAGGACGACTGGCTCTTCGAAGGCAGCTTCGTCGGCAACCGCGGCGTCCACCTCTATGTTGGCGGCAATCCATCCCTCGCCACCATGCCCTCTCAGTATTTGAGCCTCGGCTCCGCTGTCCTCGAAAAACAGGTGGCGAATCCCTTTTACGGCACCCTGCCCGCCTCCAACACCAGCCTGCTGGCTCAGAAAACCATCGCCTATAAATACCTGCTCAACGACATGCCGCATTGGCCCGGAGGTTCGCTCCGTTCACTGCAGCGCTCCACTGGCACAAGCCAGTACTTCGGCGGCTACTTCCGCGTTGAGCGCCGCTTCAAGAGCGGCCTCAGCCTGCAAATGGCCTATACCGTTTCGAAGCTCATCGAGGACACCAACGCCAAGACGAGTTCGGCCTACGGCCTGCCCCAGGATGGAAAGACCTTCAGCGACATGCGCGGTCTCTCGGTGCAGGACATCCCGCAGAAGTTCGTCGCCACCTACCTCTACGCCCTCCCCTTCGGCCGCGGCCAGCGTTGGCTCAAGGACACGTCCTCCACTGGCATGAAGTTTCTGGACGCCATCGCCGGCGGCTGGAAGCTCGCAGGATTCACCATCATCCAATCCGGCTACCCTCTCCAGATCCGTCAGAGCGACAACTTCACCGGCGGACTCAACTATGGCCCGCTTCGCCCGACTCTCGTGGGCGACTACAATACCTCCACGTCTGTCGCCGATGCCACCGGCGCTCCCGCCACCGGCAAGCCAACCTACCTCAACAAGGCCGCCTTCGCCCTCACGCCGCGCTACGAGTTCGGCACACTCCCGACTATCCTCCCCGATGCTCGCCAGCCCCGCTACAACCAGACCGACTTCGCCATCATGAAGGACTTCCGCTTCACCGAATCCAAATTCCTCCAGATTCGCCTCGAAAGCTCCAACTTCTTCAACCACCCGCTCTTTCAACTCGACGCCAACGCCCAGAACATTCAGCGCTCTGAGTTCGGCTACTTCCAGACCCAGTTGAACGCTCCACGCACCATGCAGTTCGGCGCCCGGTTCGTCTTCTGACGCGCCGGTATTACATGAAGCTCCTCTGCATAGTCCTGGCGGTTCTGGCTGCCTGCCCAGCTTCCGCGGATGATGAGTTTCTGACTCAGCGCTACGACAAGCTCCACGACTCTCCTCTTCAACGCAAATTCCGTGACCTTGCCCCCATGCCCTTCGGCGTCGTGTTCCTTCCCTGGAAGGGCATGACCGAGCAGGACATGCGCCGGCACTTCCGCCTGATGAAACAGCTCGGCTTCAACAATCTCAAGCAGACCATGTCCTCGCCGGAATGGCCCGAGCAGCGCATCCTCGAGGTCGCCCTCGAAGAAGGCGTCATTCCCTTCTGGTATGGCGAAGGCGGTTGGGAGGCGATCACTCCGGAACTTCTGCTCAAACTCGGCATTCCTTCCGGCCTTTCCGCGCAGCAGATCCGCTCCCACCCCGCCATGCTCTCCCACCAGAAAGAAGTCCTGCGCAAGGGCATCTCTCTCGATAGCGGCCGCGCCTTCCTCGAAGGTTCCGGCGACCCGTCCCTCGCCGGCTTCCGCCACCAACCCGACCCCATCCTCCGCAAGGAGGATGTACCCTTCTTCCTTCGTTGGCTCCGCGAGAACTACAAGTCCCCTGCCGAAGTCGCCGATGCCTGGAACCAGTACGAGGTCGGCATCGACAGACGCCCCTTTCAGACCTGGAGCGACGTCGAGGAAGGCATCTCCCGCGCCGCCAGCCAGCCGAACTCGCTCCGCGGCCAGGGCGGCGAATACGGCCGCGTGCGCGACCTGCTGCGCTACAAGTCCGACTATCACACACGCCAGATCCTCGCCTCAGCTCAGGCCGCCCGCCGGGCCAATCCTAACGCCCCCACCCGCACGGGCGGGGAGATGGGCCTCTTCCTCCCCTTCGCCTATCGCGCCACCAAAATGGAAGACCTTGCCCAAACGCAAACGGAAACGGGTTCGTTCTATCCCTCCATCCACTTCGCCTGGCATTTCGGAGAGGTCAACTATGAAGTCGCCCTTCCCATCTACATGCAGGTGAGCTTCGCCGTCGATCTCTTCAAAGGCGGCTGGACCGGGGCGTGGGAAAGCACCGGCGGCCCTCAGCAACTCACCGGCGCCAAGGGATGGGACAGCCAGCAGGGCTCCACCACCCCCGGCTTCACTGTCAACGCCGGCACCATGACTCAGCTCTTCCTCTCCTATCTCGCCGGAGGCTTCAAAGGCGCGGGAGTCTGGACCTGGAACTACCGCCGCGCCGGATGGGAAGGCGGCGAATACGCTCTGCTCGACCGCAACTGGAAACCCACTGAGCGTGCCATCCGCGCAGGCAGGATCGCCCAAGCCGCCGAAAAGCTCCGCGACGAACTCTGGGCCGCCCACAAGGAACCCCAGGTGGGCGTTCTCTACAACTGGGACAACGACGCCATCTGGGCGGCCACCTCTCTCCGCGGACGCGATCACTTCCGCCATTACCCCATGCAGGCCCGTGTCGGCGTCAGCCGCGCCCTCATGAACGGCAACATCCCCTGGGAGCATGTCACTCCCACCGATCTCGACGCAGGTCTTGCGGCTCGCTACAAAGTCATCTATCTGCCCGCTCAGATGGCCATCAGCCAGGACCTGCTCACAAAACTCACTAGCTTCGTCGAGGCCGGCGGACGAGTGGTCATGGACTCCCCGGGTGCGCTCTACGACGAGCACGGACTCGCCCTGCCCACCGCCGAAGGCAGTCCGTTCGAAAAGCTCTTCGGAGCCGAACTCTCTGATCTCCAGTACTCGAACAACGTCCCGCGTCTCCTCGACGGCCGCAAACTCTCGGGCTTCATCTCTGAACTCCACCCCACCCGCGCCAAAGTGCAATGCCGCTTCCAGACCGGCGAGCCCGCACTCACCGAACATCGCCTGGGCAAGGGGACTGCGGTCCTCATCGCCTGGGATGCCTCCTACTCCGTCTTCAAGCCTGGCGAAGCCGCCCTGGAAAGCCGTCTTCGTGACGCAGCCATGGGCACACTTCAGTCGCCCTACACCTGCGAAGGGGCCGTGGCTTACCGTCTCGCTTCGCCCCAGGCGGATCACTACTTCCTCATCAACGACGGCCCGCCAACAAGCGCCCGGCTCTCCTTCAGGAAGTACGCCTACGCCTCGGTCTCTGACCCCGTCACCGGCGAGAAACTCGCCCTCGATGCTCCCATCACCCTCGAAGGCTACAGCGGCCGCTGGCTGAGATTCCAGAAGAAGTAAGTGGCAATCCGCCCGCTTGCGGGCGTATGGTACGTGCAAGGCCCTGCACATGAATTCTGAACTCAGCCGCCGCACGCTCCTCAAGGCTTCCTCCGGAGTCTCGATCCTCAAACCCGAAACCGTTAAAGGATCCCAAGCCAATTCCGCCATCTCGATCGGGCTCATCGGCTGCGGCCGCCGCGGCATGTTCGACGCCGGCCTGTTTGTGAAGACGGGGCACGCGAAGATCGCAGCCGTGTGCGACATCTACGAGGACCAAGTCAACCGCGCCAAACAGCAATTCTCTTCCGCACAGGTTTACAGCCGCTATCAGGATCTCTTCGCTTCGAATCTCGACGCGATCATCCTCGCCACTCCTCCCTATCAGCGCCCCGAGCAGTTCGAACTCGCCACTGCCGCCCGCAAACACCTCTACATGGAAAAGCCCGTCGCCGTCGATGCCGCCGGTTGCCGCCGTATGCTCGCCGCGGCGAAGAAGGCCGACCCCGCCAAGCGCATCTCCGTAGGCTTCCAGCAGCGATATGGCAAGGACTACAAGCGAGCCCGCGAAATCGTGAAGTCCGGCCAGTTGGGCGCCATCCAGATGATCCGCGCATCCTGGATGTCAGGCGATCTGCCCTTACGCAAAGGCCACCTGCCTGCCGAGGAGAAAATGCGCAACTGGGTCTGGTACCGCGACACTTCAGGCGACATCGTCGTCGAGCAGGACTGCCATAATTTCGACGTTGTGAACTGGTTCATGGGCGCCCATCCCGAGCGCGTCAATGGCTACGGTGGGCGCCGCACCAGAACCTATGGAGACAATCTCGATCACCTGACCCTCAGCTTCGAGTTCGCCAATGGCGTCCACTTCAGCTACAGCGCCAATCAATTCTCTACTCGCGGATTCCGCGACGTCGGTGAAACGTTCATCTGCGAAAAGGGCGCCATCACCACCTCGCGGCAGGGCTACCTGTGGTTCAACAAAGTCGTTGATGAAACCCCTTTGGACAAGGGCTATCGCACGCCGGCCAAGGACGAAGCGCCGGCCGAAGTTCACACCGAGTACGACATCACAGAAGACGCTGTCGCCAGCTTCCTCGACGGCGTTCGCACCGGCCAGGTGGAGAATGCTGTACCGGCTGCCGTCGAAACCATGTACACGGCGATCATGGCGCGCCAGGCGATTTACACTCGCAAAGAGGTGACCTGGTCCGAAGTTCAGAAATAGGAGAGATCCTGATGCGAACTCTGACGCTTGCCGGTGCTTTTCTGGTCGTGCTGCCCGTGGCGGCCGCCCAAAACGATTTCAAAGCCATTTTCGGCCGGCACTGGCAGACTTCGAAAGAGTTCACTCTGGCCGTGGCTGAATCCATGCCCCCTGATGGCTACGATTTCAAACCGAACCCGGAACAGATGAGCTTCGGCCAGCTCATGATCCATATTGCGGACGAAAACTCGAGAAGTTTCGCGCGCGCGGCGGGAACCAAGCCGCTCGCCAAACCTACCGTGGCCGACAAGCAGACGGCCATCAGGTTTCTCACGGAGTCTTTCGACATGGTGCGCCAGGGAACTCGAAGCCATGACGCCGGAGCAGTTGGACAATGTGGCTTGGAGATTTCAAGGACGGCCGATACTCGCGTGGGAAGGCATGTGGTGGGCCTTCACAATGACCGCTCATCATCGCGGGCAAGCCGAGGTCTATCTGCGAGTGAAGAACATCAAGCCGCCGGCGTACCAGTTTTAGCTTCGCGCCTTATCCCTCGTGCCTCGCTAACAACCCGCAATTCTTCGCAGCGGCTCAGTCTCCGCAACGTCCCTGACCATGATGTTGAGAAACAGCCCGCGTGGCGCGAGCGAATCCATCACGAGCCGCAGTTCTTCGGCAGTGAACGAGCCGCGCACCAGCAGAGGCTTCCGGTGCGCCTGGATACTCTGCAAATGGGGGATCAGCTTCGCCAGGGGAGGCCCGAGCGCATCGTTGTTGACCTCATAGCATTGGATCTCGTCGACCTCGAGAATCGCCTCGAGCAGGAACATCGACGTGGAATGAAGATGGATGAAGCTCGAAGCGAAGTGGCGGGCCAGCATGCGATCCACCGGCTGCACGAATTGCCGGTAAAGGCGAGGCGAGTACACCGCCGTTGCATCTTCCTGCATGCGCACGATGGGGCCGGGTGACCAGAGCGAGTACTGGGCGTCAAAATAGCCGCCTTCGAACAACGGCAGCCGCCGCCAGATCGCTTCGGTGAATTCGCGCAGCCATTCGCCGCCCCGGCCCAGCATCTGCTCGGATTCAGCGGGCGAATCGACGAGGTCCATCAGGCTTTGGGTACTGCCGCGCAGCAGGGCCTGCAGGTCGGTGGGGCCAAGTTCGGCGGAGTGGCTCACCGGAAAGCGTCCGGCGGAGGCCGCCACAAGCGCGTCGGCGAACTCGAGGTACTTGCGAAACCACGGATTGTCCGGCTCCAGGCGAACCGACAGGGCATCCTGCCAGGGGAGCGTGCGTTCCTCGCCAAGGATGTTTTCGGGAAGCACGCGGAGCGGGCTGCCAAGCGCTGCCGGCAACCACGGAATCGCAACCTGTCCCGGGCAGGCGCCGCGAATCAGGTCATCGTCCATCACCTCTCCCTCGCGGAGCATTCGCAGATGATCATCGAGGAACGCTGCGGGATCCACTTGGCCTGGCTCTAACTGCGAATCAGGCTGCAGGCTCCGGCAGGCGGCGAACTCGCTAAAGGGAAACCAGCCGGTGCGCGTGAATCCAACCAGCGGGCGTTTAACGTCAGCACGGTTCCAGAAGGCGCGGTAGCGCTCGATTTTGGCCGGGTGGTTGCCGAACTCTGCTCGGGTCATGGTGAACTGCTCAACGTGACAATATCACTGGCAGATGGGTTGGCACGCCGGCCCACTCACTCCGTCGATCCGACCAGCAGCGGCTTGATCTCGGAGGACAGGCTCTTGTAGGCGGTCTCGTCGAGGACGCCGCTGTAGCGCCAACGCACAGCCCCACCCTTGTCGAGCAGAATCAGATAGGCTGCGTCAGGCGCTTTGAATCCGACCCTCTCTTTCCAGAGGCTCGTGTTCCCATACACAGTGATGACGTGCTCGTGGTCCGCCTTTGGCGTGCCGCGGCGCATGCCGCTGTCGATGAACCATTTCCCCAATTGCGCCATGCCCCCAAGCATCGGAATCTCGTAAAACGTGACTTGCGGGTTCTCACCGTAGTCGGCACGGAACTTCTTCACCCACGCTTCCACCGCGAAGCGCGAATCATACGTGAAACCAAGCGCCAGCAGGGCAACCTTGCCCGAAGCGGCCTCCGGAAGCACTGCCGTCCGTCCCGTGAGGGAGTCGCCTTTGAGAGCAGGAAGGCGCCCACCCAAAGGAAGTTCAGCGGCGCCCCCGACAGTAATTGACATCAGGATCAGAAAACTCACTCGTAAGGTCACTGGCATGGATTAGCTCGAAAACACTTTCTTCCCTGCCGGACCCGGCCCGAAATCGATCTTCGCCTCCTTCAGGCTCAGTCCCGCAATCTCGATCTTCCCCAGGTCCGCCGACCCCAACCCCGCCGCCTCCGCCAGCAGCAGCCCATTGTCCCCGTTCAGGAACGGCGACGACCCTCGCATAGCCCGCGGATCGTAGCTCATCACTGCCGTGCACACTGTGTCCACGCACACCATGTTCCGCCCGGCCAGCATCACCCCGGGCTTCATCATCTCCACACCCCGATTCCACTCCCCTTCGCCGCCCCGGATCGTCTCCACGCCATCCACGATCGACAAATCCACCGGCCGCACTGCGCACAGGTCGACAACAATCCGGGGCACCCTGTAGCCCGATTCCCGCGGCGACTCCGGATGCAGTTCCTGCGGCACCCCTTTCGGCGGGGTCCTGGCCCCGTTGTGCCCCACTTGCACCCGCTCCTGCTGCGGATTCTCGTTGCCGTCCGCACCGGCGTCCCCGCCGTACAGCGAGCACGGCGTGATCCCGAAGTTGTTCTTCATGGTCATCGTCACGCCGGCGATCCAGTGGTTCTTCAGTTTCGACATCGACACGTAGGCGTCGCAGTCCTGGAAAGAGTGATTCAAGTCGTATGCCGGATACATCAGCCCTCCGCCCGGCACCTTCATCCGCACGTACTGCTTCCCGTGCCCCAGGTGATTCGTGTTCTCCCACTCCACCTTGGTCCCGCAGTTCTCGATCGCCTTGATGTCCAGCCCGTACCGCGCCCACAACTCCATCTCCTGCCGCGCCGGGAAAAAGCTCTCGATCAGACGTATCCGCTTCGCGCCCGCCTTCGCCATCAACTGGCAAAGCGCCAGCACCGTGCCCGGCTCGTTCCGGTAGGGCAACCCCGGCTTCACCGGAAATCGCGCAGGATTCCCCGTCAGGTTCAACTTCAGCGCGACCGTCTTCCCCTTCACCACCTTGCCCAGCCCACCGCACTGGTCGGTGAGCGACTTCAGCGTGTCGTATACCTTCGCGTCATACGCGCGCGAGCGCGCAATCGCGACCGTGGATGCCGGGGCGGTCTTTGACCAGCCCGCAATCGCGGAGCCGGCCAGGCCGAGAGCTTGGCGCCGAGTGAGGTCGGTGAGCATCATGCCGCCATTGTATGGCAGACGCCGGACAATCCGTGTAATAGGATTAAAAGACTAGAAAGTAGTAATTGGCCATGGGGCGGGAACTTTGGCAGCGAGCCGAGGATCTCTTCCACTCCGCTCTGGAGCGGTCGCCGGAAAATCGTAAAGCCTTTCTTGACGAGGCCTGCGGCAAAGAAACCGGATTGAGGCGGCAGGTCGAGATGCTCGTTTCCCAGGATGAGCAGGCCGGCAGTTTCCTGGAGAAACCAGTCCTTGCGGGCGTTACTGCCGCGCCTGGCGCCCGCGGATCGATGGTGGGCCGGCAATGCGGAACCTATACCATCCTCTCGCCTTTGGGTGCGGGTGGAATGGGCGAGGTCTATCGCGCGCATGACAACAAGCTGGGCCGCGACGTCGCATTGAAGACGCTGCCTCCCGAGTTTGCGCACGATCCGGAGCGGCTCGCGCGCTTTCGGCGTGAGGCACACACGCTGGCGTTGCTGAACCATCCCAACATCGCAGCGATCTACGGGCTGGAGGAGTCCGCTGAACTCGACTACCTCGTGCTCGAATTGGTGGAGGGAGATGCGCTGCACGGGCCTTTGCCCGTTGTGATGGCGCTCGAACGCGCCTGTCAGGTGGCTGAGGCGCTCGAAGCGGCCCATGAGCACGGGATCATCCATCGCGACTTGAAACCCGCCAACATCAAGGTGACTCCGGAAGGCAGGGTGAAGGTGCTCGATTTCGGCCTCGCGAAGGCGATCTGGACCGCCGAGGCGAAGCCGGATCTCTCGCAGCCGCCGGCAGCGGCGAGCCCAGGGACATTGACGGGCCATATCGTGGGTACTCCTGGGTACATGAGTCCCGAACAGGCGCGAGGATCGAAGCTTGACCAGCGGACGGACATCTGGGCCTTCGGATGCCTCCTATACGAGTTGCTCACCGGAAAGCGCGTGTTCCAGTGCGAGACAGTGTCGGACACCATCGCGGCCGTTCTGGAACACGAGCCGGACTGGCAGGCTCTGCCCGCCGGCACGCCGGCGGAAGTTCGCGAACTGTTGCGCAAGTGCCTCCAAAAGGATGTGTCCGCACGGCTGAACAACATAGCGGACGCTCGCGCGACTCTCGAGGACTTTCGGCGTGGACAGAATCGCTTGCGATTCTCCGCCATCGCTCGCCAGCCCCGATTCGCATTCCCGCTGGCCGCGATTCTCCTGCTGGCCGTGTTCTTTGGGATACGCCTATACCAGCACAACTCGCGTGTCCGCTGGGTAAGACAAGAGGCCATTCCGGAGATATCGCGATTGCTGGAGTCCGGTGAACTCAGGTCGGCCTTCCGTCTCATCCGCCGCGCAAAGGCGATTCTTCCCGACGATTCCACACTGAATCGAATCCATCACAACAACTCCTTCGAAACTCCGTTCAGCACCGATCCGCCCGGGGCAGAGGTGTGGGCTACAGGCTACAACCCGGACGACAATGACTGGCTGCATCTCGGCGCGACACCGTTCACTACCAAGGAACTGCTGTGGGGGTTCTACCGCTTCCGCATCGAAAGACCCGGATTTCAGACCATCCTGGCCACCGGCGAGGTCCGTGGAGGAACTTCCCTGCATTTCGAACTGGACGTCGAGGGCGCCATTCCGCCCGAGATGGTGCGCGTCCCTGCTGGAATCGCGGACATCCCTGGCTTGAACACCGTGAAGCTGCGATCATTCCTGATCGACCGTTACGAAATCACCAACCGGCAGTTCAGAGAATTCATCAACCGCGGAGGATACCGCAAGCAGCAGTACTGGAAACACGACTTTGTCCGAAACGGCCGCAGAGTCTCCTGGGAAGAGGCCATGCAGTTGTTTAGTGACTCCACAGGCCGGCCTGGCCCGTCCACCTGGACGCGAGGTGAATTTCCGCAGGCTCATGACGACTATCCTGTCAACGGTGTGAGCTGGTTCGAGGCTGCGGCTTACGCGGAGTTCGCTGGAAAACAGTTGCCTACTATTTACCACTGGCAGCGTGCAGCGAGTCCGGGCTTCTATGTGGATATCACAGACGTGAGCAATTTCAGCGGCGCCGGTCCAGCGCTCGTGGGTTACTACAAAGGACTTGGCGCTTTCGGCACGCTGGACATGGCGGGCAATGTGAAAGAGTGGTGCTGGAACGAGACCGGCGGCCGGCGCTATGTCCGCGGCGGCGCATGGAATGAACCAGCCTATATGTTCTCCGACCTGGATGCTCGCGATCCCTGGGATCGCTCCGCACAGGATGGTATCCGCTGTGTGCGCTATGACGTGTTTGAAGAACCCGGCCTCCAAGCGCGGGTGACGAGGCAGCCTCGTGATTACAGCAAAGAGAAGCCTGTGCCGGACGAGATGTTCCAGCTCTATCGGCGCCTTTATGCCTATGATCCGGAGGACCTCGATTCGCATACGGAGGGTCTTGACGAGGAGAATCCCCACTGGAAACGCGAGAAGATCTCTTTTGCCGCTTCTTACGAAAACGAACGGATCACGGGCTATTTCTACACACCGAAGAATTCAGCCCCGCCCTATCAGACGATCCTCTATTCGCACCCCGGCATGGGGCTGAGGCTTTCCTCTCCGCAACCCGCGGAACAACGGTTCTTTGACTTCGTAGTCAAAAGCGGGCGGGCATTCCTGTTTCCGGTTCTCAAGGGTCAGTATCAGCGCCGGTATGCTGCTCCGCCTGCCGGCCCCAATGCGGTTCGCGACCGGCTGATTCTGGAATCCAAAGATTTCCGCCGCTGCGTTGATTACCTGGTGAGCCGGCCGGATGTGGATCGCGGCCGGCTCGGCGTCTTTGGAATCAGTCGTGGCAGTTGGCTGCTGCCCGTGCTCGCCGTGGGCGAGGAACGCCTGAAAGTGGCGGTGCTCTTCGGTGTTGGTTTGCCTGTCATCCGGGGCCTGTTGCCCGAATCCGATCCGATCAATTTCGTTCCCCGCTTCAAGGTCCCCACGCTCATGATCAGTGGCCGAACCGATTTCATCTTTCCGCTCGAAGCCTCACAGCGTCCGATGTTTCGGCTCCTGGGTGCGCCGGAGAAGGACAAGCGATTGGCACTCTGGGATGGAGGCCATGCATGGCCGGCCTATCAGTTTGCATTGAAGGAAGCGCTTGATTGGTTCGACCGGTATCTCGGTCCAGCCAAGTAGCGGGGCGCGATTCTTCCTGGCGCATCAATTTGGCCACGGCGGCGGTACGAAGGCGTTGTCGAATCCCATGGCCTCCGGGAATGCCGAAGCATCCGGCTTCGTGCCTGTGTCGAGCCAGCTTTCCATGGCAGCAAGCGCAGCGAGCAATTGCTTGGCCGTGAAGGCGTTGTGACCCAAGACTGGCACATAGGCCTGAACTAGATTCCCGAGCAGGTTCCACCCCTCCACGGTGTTTCGGTAGGCGCTTGCATGGCGGATGTCCGCAATTGAGTCCAGGGTTGTGTGCAGAGCGATCACTGGCTTGGTCAACCTTCCCCGGACATCGCCAAAGCGCATGACGTAGTCGCGGGCGATGGCGCTTGCGTTGATGTTCGTCCGCGCGTTCATCTTCGCCAGCAAGTCATCCGCCTGCACTCCCAGCCCGGCAAGGTACTTTTTTTCGTCCGCGGTCAGCGAGTAACGCCGGTTAATGTTCTGCGCCACCGGGCCGGCCGCCCAATCCTGAGCGCCCGCGCGATCCCAAGTGGCAAAAGCCATATTGATTATGAATCCCGCGTTTCCATAAATTGGGTCGCTCTTCCAGAAGGGGTCCGACGCCAGGCCGTTGACGAGACGGATGAACTCCCAGCCGCCGCGATTGCTGCCATCCGGTTTGGGCCAGTTCACCAAGGGACTGACGTCGGTGGCGAAGTTCAGGCCGGACCGCAAGCTCTCCAATGGCCCCCAGGCATCGGCCGGCCATCCGAACACCGTCGCATAGGCCAGGCTGAAGTCGAGGAGCAGATCGTATCTCCTCGGCAGGCCAGCCCCGGGCGGACAGGTGGCAATCGCGCCGTCAAAGCTCCGCGGATGATCCTCCATCAGACGAATAGCGGTTAGTGCGCCCAGGGCACTGCCCCACAGGACGATCCGCTTCGGATCCCCGATCCTCCCCCGAAAGTAAGCAGTCAAGCCAAGGATGTCCTGCACAGCCGCCTTGATCTGCCAATCGGCAGTCGAGATTTCCGATGCTGACAGGGCATATCCCTGCGAGAGGAGCGAGTCTTCCAGTGGCGCGTCCGTGCCGGGGAGTACCGGCGGGACCAGAGCCGGTTCCGGAGGCGAAGGGGCGGTCTTTGTTGAGCGGATATATACCAACAACGTGCCATTCCAGTTCGCCGGCACGCGGATCTTAATCTTCGCCCCGTCCAGATTGTCGACCAGATCAAAGGGCAAGGTCACTCGTAGGGAATCGCCCGATGCCGCCAGTGCCCAGCCTTGCGGCGCGCCGGACGCCGCTGCCGGCATTGTCGCCGCCAGAAGGGCCGCGGCCGCAGTCATGAGAATCTTGTGCTGATTCATCGCATTCTCCTCTCTGCCTGTATTCCGAGAACCAGCGTGGGAATGGTTAACCTCGGGCGGTATTTCTGCTAATATTTCGTCGGCGTGACGAACCGGGAGCAGCACGATATCACCGCCATGCTCGCAGCCTGGAACGATGGCGGCGATCCGGACGCGCTGGATCGACTGATCGATCTTGTGTATCCGGAGCTGAGGCGGCTCGCACACCGGCATCTCAGGAGCAAGCGCTCCGGCGAGAGCCTTGAATCAGCCGCGTTGGTCAATGAGGCTTATCTCAAGCTGGTTCGCGCCGGAGGAATCCGCTGTGAGAACCGGGCGCACTTTCTGGCCCTGTGCGCTCAAGTCATGCGCCGCATCCTGGTGGACCATGTGCGGCGGCGCGGGATGGCCAAGCGGGGCGGAAATGCCTTCCCCGTACCCCTTGACCAAGTGCTGGTCGCTGCCGAGGCGAGCGGCGTCGAGGTGCTGGCACTGCATGAGGCGCTCGACGATCTCGCCCAAATCGATCCCCGCAAGAGCCGCGTAGTCGAACTGCGCTACTTCGGAGGATTGAGCGTCGAGGAAACCGCCGATGTTCTGGGCGTCTCCGTGGACACTGCGAAACGCGACTGGAGACTGGCCAGGGCGTGGCTCTTTGCCGAGCTTAGGAAGACCTCAGTCAATCATCACGTCGAATAATAGACTCGCACGCCTTCTCGAAACACCCGCGTTCCTTCCAGCGTCACACCCGGCAGCCCATCCAGATGGACCTCGCGCAGGCGCGGCAGTCCCGCCAGCAAGGGAAGACCTGCATCGGTGACGCCCTTGCACTCATACAGATCCACTTGTTCCAGCGGCTCCATGCGGCCCAGCACCGCAAGGCTGCGATCGGTAATCTGCGTCAGGCCGGCATAGTAGTACTTCAGCCCCAGTCCGGCGATATGCTCCGTCGCAACGTCGCCCGTCTCGCGGCAGTACATACACGTCAACCGCTCCAGGCGTGCGCACCGGCCAATGTGCCGGAACCCCTCGTCCTGAAAACCAATCGGCGTGAGTTCCCGCAGCGCGGGAAAATCCGGCAATGTGGCCAGCGTCTCATCGTCGACATTCCTGCACCCGATCCCGAATCCGCGCAGCGCCGGCATCTTCGAAAACGCCCTGAATCCCCTGTTCCCGAAGTTTGGACACACACGGCCCCAGATGGATTCGATCGACTTCGACTTGCCCAGCGACACGAAGCCATCATCGGTCGCCACCGACTCCTGCACCCTCAGCCTCTTCAACCGCGGTATCGCCGCAATGTGCCCCATCGCGGCATCGTCGCTCAGCTTCCCGTCGCAGCCGAGTGAGGCGAGATTGGGCAAGTGAACCAGATGGGCGAAGCCCTCCGAAGTGATGCCGCATACATGCCAGAAGAGATCCAATTCGGAGACACCCTCTAGCCCCGCCAAACCCGCCAGTCCGGCGTCGCTGAAAGGCCCGTCGATGAGTAGGTGGGCCGCCTCATCCCCGCCATGCCATTTCTTCAGCCGGGGGAAATTGTGCAACAGCGGCAAGCCAGCGTCCGTCACCTGCCTGCCGCTGCTGAAGTAGTGCAGCCTCGATTTGCCTTGCAGCGCTTCGATAGCCCCGTCGCCCGTCGGCGAGCCCATCAGGTCGACCCGCTCCAGTTGCTCGCAGAACCGCAGATTGGCCACGCCTGCATCCGATATGCCCGCCTGCCACGTCATCTCGAATGTTCGGAGGTTCGGCAAATCTCGCAGCACCTCCAATCCTCGATCCGTGATCCTGCCGCCGGGATACTCGTTCAACTCCAGATGCTGCAACTGCGGCATCCGGGCCAGATGGCGCAGTCCTTCGTCGGTGAGTTCGCGCGATCCCCCAAGTCCCAGGCGCGTCACCTGGTCCAACTCGGCGATGCGCCCCAGTACCGCGTCTGTGATGAGTCCGTTTGCATACACTCCAGTGATGCGTTGCTCTTTCGCCGCTCCAATCAGCGCACCCCAATCCGCATCGGTCATTTGCCTTCGCGGCCCGATCCGGTTCTCCTTCCCGTCAATAACGTAAGGCGCGCCCTGCGGCTTCGACCCGGTCTTGAGCGCCTGCATCAACTGAGCCCAACTGCCGAAACCCGCATCCTGAGCAATGACCATCTTCGCTTCGTCAACCTGGAGATAGTTCTTCGGGACCTTGGACGACCGCTGCCTGAACGCATAAACCCTGCGCCATAGCTCGGCCCTCAGATCTTCGAAATTGAATGAGCGGCCGCCGTGCTCATTCAGTCGCTCCAGCGCCGCGGCATCGCCCTCATAGGCATTCACCCAGTCCTGCGCCAGACGCTCGTATTTTGCCGGCGTCCTCTCCAGCGACTCTCTCAGCGCGTTCCAGCTTTCCTGCCCGTACTCGCGTGCCAGCGCCTGCTGCACATCGCGCAATACAGGCTCACCACTTGCCTTCGGATACGCGCGCTCGAACCGCTCCCGCGCTTCCGCATTCTCTTCGCGCAGCGCCTTCAGCCAGCGCTTCGCTTCTTTTCTCAAATTGTCGAGAGTTGTTGATGAGGTGAGCTTTCGCTGCATCTTAACCTTCCTTCCGTGCTGCCCAGGTTCCGCTTAGCTCAGGGCCGGAATGAAAGGTCCGGAAAGTGTCGAAATCAAAAGTGGGTGGGAGCAAGCTCCCTTGCCGCGGAATGGAGGCGCCCCGGAGCGCGCTGACCTCAGATTTCCACAAGCCATTCTGCCAGTCAATACGAAAAAGTAAGAAATTCACGAACATCTGCCCCCCAATCCTCGTTGTACAGCCCAAGGAGCACTCGATGACGAAACTTCTATTGGCCCTCACTCTCACCGCCATGAGCCTGGCCGCGGCGGATGCAACAGGCAGGTGGATCGGCACCCTCAACTTGCAGGGGTCCGATGATGGGCAGAGCCGGCCCGCCTACCTGGTCCTCAAGCAGGAAGGCACGAAACTGACTGGGACAGCCGGACCCGACGCCGGCGAACAGCACGAGATCGAGGAAGGCAAAGCCGAAGATGGCCGTCTCACGTTTCAAGCGAAATCCATGAAGTTCGACCTGAAACTGGTTGGCGACGAGATCACCGGCGAGATCACCCGAGAGCGCGAAGGCGAAGTCCAAAAAGCAAAACTCGCGGTCAAGCGCCAAAACTGACAACCCGCCGCAAAGAGCGACAATAAGCGTGGACTTCACATGAAGCTGCTGCTATTCGCTCTGGCGACTGTCTGCTTCGCACAAAGCCCCTGGAAGCGGCACGTGATCGACAATTCGTCCCGTGGCGCGGACGGCGTTCGCATGGCGGGTCTCGACATTGTGACCGGCTGGGAAGAAGGCGGCGTTGTCCGAACCTACCGCTACCCAGGTGCCTCAAAGGCCCGCGACCCTTGGCCTGCGACAACCATCGGCGAGGTCGGCTCGCCCGAGGACGCTCTCTTTGCCGACCTTGACGGCGACGGACATCTGGACGTCGTGAGTGCATCCGAAGGCACCACAAAAAGGCTCCAGATTCACTGGGCGCCCAACTGGAAGGTCGATGTCATCCCTGCGTCTGCCGGCCGCATGCAGTGGATGTTCAGCGCCTGGACCGAAGGCCGCCTCTGGTCCGGCGGAAAGAATCAAGGGGCGGAACTCGGCTGGTGGCAAATCCCCAAGGACGCCCGCGCGATAGCGGAGTGGAAGTGGCACGGCGTCCGCCCCGTCGGCTGGATCATGTCGATCATCCCCCATGACATGGACGGCGACGGCGACGCTGACATCCTCTTCAGCGACCGCAGAGGTCCCCGCTCCGGTGTCTATTGGCTGGAGAATCCCTCCTGGAAGGAGCACTTGATCGGCCTCGAAGGCCGCGAGGTCATGTTCCTGACCACGTCCGGCGACGACGTCTTTGCCGCCGTCAAGCCGCGCGAGATCCACTGGTTCCCACACGGCAAGCCGGCCCAGGTGATCGCGATGCCCCCTGACACCGGCACCGCGAAGGGTCTCCGCGTGGCCGATCTGGATAACGACGGCGTGCCGGAAATAGTGTTTTCCTGCGAGGGCACGCCGAAGGGCGCATCCGGCGTGATGTACTTGAAACGTCAGGGCGAGACTTGGCGGGCCTTCCCCGTCAGCGGTTCTCCAGGCGTGAAGTACGACCTGGTCGAAGTGGCCGACCTCGACAAAGACGGCGACCTCGACATCATCACCTGCGAGGAAACCACCAATCTCGGCGTGATCTGGTTCGAAAACCCACTGCGCTGACCACCCAACCGGGAACTTCCTCGCGCCGCCGGAGTCTACTCATTCGGATCACCTGTTGACCGTCAACATGAGTGAATGCCGGAAGGAGCGCAGCAATGACCGTGACCGCCAAGGCCGATGTCCTTCAGGGCACCCTCGACCTGATGTTGCTGAAGATCCTCGATACCATGGGCCCCCTGCACGGCTACGGCATCGCGCAAGCGCGTCCAGCAGGTTTCCGACAACATCCTGCAGCTCAATCAGGGTACCCTCTACCCCGCCTTGCTCCGGTTGGAGCAGCGCGCCTGGATCGAATCCGAATGGGGCCGCTCGGACAACAACCGCCGCGCGCGCTTCTACAGCATCACCCGTGCCGGTCGCAAGCAATTGGCCGCCGAATCAGACAACTGGGAGAGGATGGCCGGCGTCATCTCCCGGCTTCTTCAGAGCACATAGGACAGAGCACAGAGGAGTAAGTTCATGACCAACCTGCGCGTATTCGCTTCCCGCATCCGCGGCCTCTGGTCCAAGCGCGGCACGGAGTAGCGCCTGGAGGAAGAACTCCAATGCCACCTGGAGATGCTCGAGCAGGATGCCCTGCGCCGCGGCGTTCCCCCGGAAGAGGCCCGCCACTCCGCCCGGCGCGAATTCGGGGGCATCGACCAGACAAAGGAAAGCTACCGCGATACTCGCAGCTTTCCCGCTGTCGAGGCATTGCTGCAGGACATCCGCCATACCCTTCGTGGGATGCTCCGCACCCCCGGCTTCACCCTCATGGTGATGGCCGTCCTTGCGGTGGGCATCGGCGCCAGTATTACGGTGTTTAGCATCCTTAACACTCTTTTCATGCGGCCGCTGCCGTACCCGCAACCGCAACAGATCGTCATGCTGGGAGGCGCTTACACGCGCGGGCAGCAGGTTGGGCCGATGGCGCCCGTCCGCTATGTCGAGTACCTGGAATGGAAAAAGCAGGCGCAATCGTTCGCCAGTATCGTGGCCTACCGGATCCAGCCGTTTGTCGTCAGCCAGGGAACCGAACCTGAGCGCATCCGCGGCGAGCGCGTCGACCCCGGCTATTTCGAGATGCTCGGCGTCCAGCCCATGCTGGGCCGCGGATTTGCCCCCGGCGAGTACTCCCCGGGTGCACCGCCTGTGCTCGTGCTCAGTGAAGAATTCTGGCGGCGTACGCTCAATGGCCGGACTGACGTCATCGGGACCACCCTGCGTCTGGACGGGGTACCCGCCACCGTCATAGGTGTCATGCCCGGAGGCCTGCGCGCCACCATCATCGAAGGAGGCGCCCGGCTCTGGACGCCCCTCATCCCTTCTCCCGCCGAGCAATCCCTCGGCGAAGGCGCATTCGCTGTCCTGGCCCGGCTGAAACCAGACGTGGCATTGTCAACCGCCCGCGCCGAGATGGCCGTAATCGCCAAACGGCTGGCGGACCAGCACCCCGAACCCGATCGCGATCACACAGTGCGCGTGGACGGGCTGCAAGCGACCTTGGAATGGGCAGCCTCGGCTCCTGTGGCCAAGGTGCTCATCATGGCCGTTGTGTGTCTGCTGCTGATCTCCTGCGTCAACGTTTCCTGTCTGCTCCTCGGCCGCGCGGCAGAGCGGCGCAAGGAAGTCGCCCTCAGAAGCGCCCTCGGAGCCGGACGAGGCCGCTTGGTCCGGCAGTTCCTCTCCGAAAGCCTCGCTCTTCGCCCTCGCGGGAGGAGTGGCCGGCGTTGGCCTGGCTTCTCTTGCCACCGCATGGTGCACTGCCAAGATCGGCCCCCTGTTGGCCAACGATGGCATCGAGAAATTCGCAATTGACGGCCGCGTGCTGGCCTTCGCGCTCCTTGCTTCGCTGGCGACCGCAATCATCTTCGGCGTCCTGCCCGCGCTCCGCGGCTCTCGCGTCGACGTCGCCGGCACGCTCAAGGAAGGCGCCGGCGGCTTTTCCGCCGGTGCAGGCCGGATGCGGCTCACCGGCCTCCTGGTGACCGTCGAAGTTGCCCTTTCCGTCGTGCTCGTAACCAGCGGAGGCCTGCTTCTCAACAGCATCCGCGAGTACTGGCGCTTCGACTGGGGCATCCCGCTGGATCACCGCATGGCCATGCAGGTTACCCCCATCGAGCGAAACTACGACACGGATTCCAAACTGCTCCGCTTCTATAGCCAGTTGCTGGCGCGAGCACAGGAATTGCCAGGGGTGGAGTCGGCGGCGCTCGTCAATTCCATGCCAGCTTCACATGGGCGCATACAACATACCGGTGCGGGCGGAAGGACCGGAGCCGGTACAGGCCGCGTACCGGGTCATCAGCCCTGGCTATCATTCCACTGCCGGTCTTGGCTTCCGCGCGGGCCGTGCCTTTTCCGAATCCGATTCGGATGAACGCCCCCCGGTGGCGCTGGTCAGCGAATCCCTGGCCGCCAAACTCTGGCCAGGCGGGAACGCAATCGGCTCACGCGTCCAGGTGAGCGGAACATGGCGAACCGTGGTCGGGATCACGGCCGACATCCAGCAGGGTCTCTTGAAGGCGCCCAATCACGAGATCTCAGTGCCGTACATGCAGGTCCCTCCCAAGTCGATCCGCGTCCTGCTGCGTCTGCCGGGCGACCCGGCTACGGCCGCTGCCGCCCTGCGCCGCGCCGCCCGCGACCTTGACCCCGACCTTCCGCTCGGCGAAGTCCAGACGCTCCGCGCCACCAAGGAACAGCTCGGCGCCCGCTTCGAGTTCATCATGGCGCTGCTGTGCTCCTTCGCCGTCGCGGCACTTGTCCTTGCCGTCGCGGGAATCTACGGTGTCACCTCGCGCGCGGTCGCGATCCGAACCCGTGAAATCGGAATCCGCATCGCCTTGGGCGCCAACCCTCAGCGCATCTTGCGCGACGTGCTGCGCAGCGGCCTGAAACTGGCCCTGGCCGGCACTCTCGCCGGAAGCCTGCTGGCCCTGATGATGATCAAGGTCCTGCTATCGAAGATCTGGTGGATGTCGCCGGTCTCCGCGTTCGCATGGGTCGCTCCCGTGGCCCTGCTCATGGCCATCCTCGCCGTGACGGCTGCTCTCCAACCCGCGCGCCGCGCCACCCGCATCGCAACCGTCCGCGCCCTTCGCGCAGAGTAGGGCGAGGGGCCCCGGCCTATCGCCCCCTCAGCCCTCCGTAGACACGTTCCCGAAAGGCGCGCTCTTGTTCGACGTCGCCTAGCTTGAAGTAGACGTCCGACAATTTCACCCAGACCGAGTTGGGCCGTGGGTGTTCGGCCAGACTCTCTTCGTAGAACTCGCGTGCCCGTTGTGTATCGCCGGCCAGGAACGCCGCGTCTCCCAGTCGCTCGCGCCACCAGCTTTGATCCGCGGCGGACCCCTCGCGAGCATGCTCTTGGCAAACTCTTCGGCTCGGGCGGATTCGCCTTTCCACAGCAAAGTTAGAAAATATTGCTCGGCCATAAGCCCGCTTGATTCTGCGCCTTCCCGGAGCTGACGCTCCACGCCGTTCAGATCGCCGCGCGCCAAACCGAGGATCGCCAGTGTCGCCGGAAGCCGCGGATCGTCGCGCCACTCAGGGACGATCCCGGCGAGCCGCCTGTCAACTTCATCCCAGCGCCCCAGACGGGCCAGCGCAATCACCGCATCCATCTTGAACAATTGCGACGAGGGGGACAGCCGGGATGCCTCTTCGAACCGGACCAGCGCCACTTCGGCCTCGCCGGCCTTCAGTGCATCAGTCCCATCGCGCCAGGCGATCACCGACTGCAGAATGGCCCGGCTCCGATCCGCCAAGCCATCAGGAGCCGACACCAACCTCCCGGAGAGAACTTGTCCCAGCAAGTCGCCGCCCCCGTCTTCTCTCAGTGCCGTGGTCTCGGCCGGTCCGATCCCCAGATCGCCCAGGCTCATGACAGGCAATGGCCTGGGACGAGCCGCACGCGTCCGTTGTGCCGAGTTCCAGTAGTCGACAAAGAGCTTGCGGCGGCCGGGAGCTACGAACGGCTGATGGATAATCGCCTCGTCGACGCCGACCAGCACGTCATCCACGTAGTAGACGACTTTCGATGCGTCAGTGTCGTGATCTCCGATGAACGAGAACTTGTCGACTCGCGACCCGGGTTGCATCGGAGCATTCGCCTGCCCGCTCACGGCGTAGACAGGAGCTTCGAGCCCTTCCTGGCGGATAGTCAGGTCATAGGTGCCCGCGTCGATGTCATAGGCGGCATCGGCGACATACCAGACGAATGCCTGCATGGCGAACAGCTTCTTCGGCATGCTGTCCGAAATCGCCGTGAGATAGCCGCCGGCTGTCTTGAGCCAGAATCCGATTCCATCCTTTCGGAGATTGAACCACCGCGGACCGGCCAGCGCAATGTTCAGTTCCTCGGCCGGATCCGTCGTCATCATCGCGAAATGCAGATACAGCTTCCCTTTTGCGCGCAGCGGAAAGTAGCCCTGGAGTTCAGGAAAACAATGGTCTCCGGGGATATCGCGAAGCTCCACGGACCGGTAACCGCTGAAGCGGTGCGTCGTGCTCAGCGCTACAGAGCCTTGGCCGAACTGGAAGACGGAGAACGTGTCGGGACCCGCATCAAGCAGGTCGTCATCGAAACTGTAGCGCACCAACGCCGACGGCGCGGCTTGCGCTTGCGCCGAAGCATCAACGCCCGGCAAGAGCAGCAGCGGGATTACAAACCCGACTTGTATTGTTCCAGCCAGCTTTGCCATACCTTGACTTTCTGCTCCCGCTCAGCCCGCGAGGCGCCCGGATTGAAGCCCTTCGTTTGTCCCGTGTGAATCTGCAAGGCCAGCAGCGCGATGTTGCGAACATCAAGCTTCTCGTCCAGCAGAGCCTCAATCAGCGCCCCGAACAGGCGGACCTTCTGCTGTTCAGTGAGATGGATCTGGTCGTAAGCGAGCGCGCAGGCGGCTTTGTCGCGAAACAGCGGATTGGAGTCGCTGCGCATGTTGGCCAGCAGCGTGTCCACTACGTCCTGATCGCCGCTCACGCGGCCGAGCGCCCACTGAACTTGCAGGCGAAGATCCTGGTTGTTTGTGTGGACATCCTTCATCAACGCCAGTTTGGCTTCCGGAGACTTCCAACTGAGTTCATACAACGTCTGTGCCACCCTCGCCTTGAACCCCTCGTCCTTGGCGGCCTCATACAGTTGCACCAGCTTCGGCAGCACTGCCGGGCCCTGCGCCCGGATCGCCGCCACGTTGTGCCCGGCCACCCATTGCTGCAACTGGGCAGCGGAGTCATCCTGGCCCACTGCCGTTTTCTGGGCCGATCGATAGGCCTCCTCCACCGACAGTGCGAATGCAGGCGCTGCGATTCCCGTCAGCACGGCTCCGATCATCACGACAAGGCTCATCTTCATACACTTGCCCTTGCCACCAACCTAGGTTCTTTCAGGCCCCCGGTCCATAGGGGAATCCACTCAAAGGACCACGCGAAAACACTGCCGTTCGAAGGCTTGGCGCTGGACGCACGCCAGACCAGACCCGGGTGTACTCTATGAGGACAATGCGAGCCCTCTTTGCTTTTGTTCTTCTCCTGCCGCCGGCCCTGCTGGCGCAGCCCGCGGAGTCAAACGTGATCTTCGGGACTTATTCCGGTCTTGCGCTGTTGATGGATGTTTACAAGCCGGCTACGTCCAACGGCTACGGAATTGTGGTGATTCCTGGCAGCGGCTGGCACACCGGACTGCCGTACAATGCGAATCTGCTGAAACAGTCGAAAGAGTTCTCGCTGTACATTCCAAAGCTGATCGGCGCGGGGTACACCATCTTCGTGGTGACTCATCGTGCGGCGCCGCGGTTCCATTTTCCCGACGCTGTCGATGATGCCCAGCGCGCGGTTCGCTACGTGAGGCAGAATGCTCCTCGCTACGGCATTGATAAGGACCGCATCGGTGCATTGGGCGCGTCCTCCGGTGGCCACCTCGTGAGCATGCTGGGCACGTTGGACGGTAAGGGGACCTCGGATAGTCCGGACCCGGTGGAGCAACAAAGCTCAAAGGTTCAATGCGTGGTCGCTCTCTATCCGGTAACTGATCCGGCCAAGGTGGACACACCTTCCGGGTTGCAGGCAGTCGTTTCATTCATGGGAGCGCCTGCGCGGTTCGACCCGAAGCGCTTCCGTGATGCTGCTCCCCTGACTCACGTGACGGCGGACGACCCACCGTTCCTGCTGATTCATGGCGACGCTGACAAGACCGTGCCTTACAGTCAGTCGGAAGCCATGGAAGCTGCGTTGAAGAAGGTGGGCGTGGCCGTGAAACTGGTGCGCGTGCCCGGAGGAGATCATGGTTCGGACTTTCCCGGCAATACGCAGAAAATGGACTGGCCCGCAATGGCGCTTGAATGGTTCGATGCCTGGTTGAAGGGGAAACCGTAAACGGCACTGTGACTGAGCAACACCTCTATCTCTTGGCTGCCTCTATCTGGCGGTCCTGGCCGTCGTCGTCGTTCTCACGCGAGCCACCCTCCGGCGCATCGCGGGTGCCTTGGCCGGGGGCGCAGTCGCCGCCGTAGCGCTTCTGGGCATTGTTGCCATCGGTGAGCGTGCTGGATGGTGGCGCTTCGTGTTCCCCAGAGACCCGCATTTCCTTGCGCTGATGTGCATCAGCACCATCCCCTGTGGATTCGTCTTCCTCATCACATGGCGTATCGCCCGCCGGTTTGGCAGGCGCGGTCTGGTTGCGGCGGTTCTCTTCGCCGCCGTGATCGGTCCGCCGCGGGACTACTGGTATATGAGAGCGTTCCCTGAGTGGGGCGCGTACGCGCCTGGGATTGCACCGGTGTTTGCGATTTCGGCCGCATACGTCATCCTCGGGATCCTGGGCCACGGAACGATGCGACTGGTTGCAGGCCCTGCCGCGGCAGACTCCCTCGCCCGCTGGCCATGGGAAGCGGCCTGAGCCTTCGAACGAGCAGGCTGCGCGCAGTTCAGTGTGATACCTTCTCACCGAGGCTTGGGAATCATGACGCGACGCAATTTCCTTCGAACTGCTCTGGCGCTGCCGGCGGGCGCTTCACTCGCTTACTACGAGGCGCTGGCGGCGCCCGCCCAGGACCAGATCAAGATCACGGACATCAAAGTGATGCAGGTCCGGGACCCAGGCACGCTGATCAAGATCGAGACCGATGCCGGAATCTCGGGCATCGGGCCTTGCGGCGCGAGCGGCCCAGTCGCGCGCGACGTCATCAGGCGTGCTGCACCAGGGCCGACTGCCGCACCTGGGCCTGATCGGCAAGGACCCGCTGGCCATCCGGGTGCACTTCCACAACATGTTCTACGGCTACCCGCAGCGGGGCCGGCAGATGCGCGTGCTGAGCGGCATCGACATCGCGCTGTGGGATCTGGCGGGAAAGATCCTCAACAAGCCCGTCTCCAAGCTTCTGGGCGGCAACTTCCGCGAGGAACTCCCGCTGTACTCGCACTGCAGCGGCAGCGCCGAGTTCCTCAAGAAGGAGAACTGGAAGCGAATCGTCGACAGCTGGACGCAGGACCCGCGCGGCTTCCGGGCGTTCAAAATCGACATTCACACCGCGTTCGGCGGCAACATGCAGCAGGTCGTGCCCAGCCTCGGACCGCGGGAAATCCGCGTCATCCAGCAGGCCTACGCCAACGCCCGCGAAGCGTTCGGCCCGGAGTGGGAGATCATCGTCCACTGCCACTGCGAACTGGATGCGCCCACCGCGGTCAAGGTGGCCGAGGCGATCGAGCCCATCAAGCCCCTGTACTTTGAGGACCCGCTCACCGAAGAATTCAGCGAGTCCTGGCTGGCGCTGCGGCGCTCCACGCGGCTTCCCCTCTCGACCGGCGAGAACATCGTGCTGCTCGAAGGCGCCTTGCCGTTCCTTCAAAACCAGACTGTCGACATGCTCCAGCCCGACCTGATCAACTCCGGCGGCATCACCGGCGTGAAGATCCTGGCCGACATGGCCGCTCACTATCGCATCCCCATCTGCCTGCACAACGTGAGCGGCCACGTGCTGAACATGGCCTCCCAGCAGTTCTCGGCGGCGCATTTCAACTGTCCCTGGATGGAGTGCGTGCGCAACGCGGATCAGACCAAGGTGGCGGCCAGCAATGCGCCCGTGATCCGGAACGGGCGGATGAAGGTATCGACGCTCCCCGGTCTCGGCCTGGACCTCAACGAGGAGTACCTGAAGGCGAACCTGGTGCCCGGCGAGACCTGGTGGGGATAGCCCCGCGGGCCGGAATTAAGCTATTCGCTTCTGGCAGAGCCGATTGTGATGTGGTCTTCGATCTTGGTGACGCCGGGAGCGGACCATGCGGTGTGCATCGCTTCCTCGTATTCAGCGCGCGAACGGGCGATCCCGCGTAGGCTCACCACTCCATGGGTCACGTGCACCTTGATATGGCTGCTGTCGACGAGGGCGTTGCGTCTCAGGGCTGCTTCGATGCGGCGCTTTGACTTCCGCGAGAATCACCGGAGGGTTGAATGACGATGTCATTGCTGGATGCCCGTGATCCCTTTCATCGTGCATAGCGCGCGCTCGGCCTCTTCCTTCTGCTGTTGCCGTTCGACGCTGCCTGAAAGGGTCACCCACCCCTCGGCCACCTGAACCTCGACCGTCCCCGGCACCAGGCAGTTCCACTCGAGCGTGCTCATCGCCGCGAGTGCGATATCGTCGTCGCTCCGCTGCTGATTGAAGGGAACGGCAACGCGAATCCCGTTGGTGACATGATTGACGTGAGCCACGCGCCAGGCGGCGCGCTCGGCTGCGCATTTTTCCCAGAAAGCTGTCGACGTGCCCGCCCAGTTCAACGGCTCCGCCCTTGACCGTGACGCTGATCTGCGTCAAGCCGGCGCTGAGTTCCCAGCTCGAGCTCACTCTCGACATCATGCTGCAATTCTGTGTCATTCCACATTGCTTGCCGTTTTCAACCCGAGTCTATCAGCCATTGCAGAGACCCGCTGTTCAATACTGGTTGAATTCCGTTGCCCAACGGAATGCTTCCACCCAGTGCCCGTTCTTCTGCATGATGATGCTGCGCAGCTCCGCCCGGGCCTTCTCCTTGTCCGCTGACGCCCAGTCGGGGCGGTACTTGCTCATGGCCGGCTCCCATTGGCTCACGTGCGCGAGCCCGGCGGCCTCCTTCTTGTCCATCACGGAGTCGATGTTCACCCACATGTTGGCGTCCTTCTCAGTCACGTAGTAGAACATCATCGCGGGCACCTTCCACGGCTCCAGCCCCAGTTGCAGCCGCTGATTCGGGAAGTACAGGTGAAACTCCGCAGCCCGAATCGCGTCCAGAGTGTTCATCGCAGCCATGCGGTGATCGGTTTTGTGCCACCGCACGTACTCCGAACCCGGATCCACGGTCATCACCAGGTCCGGCCGGTACCGGCGGATGATCTCGGTCGCCTGCTCCACCAGCCTCCGCGCGTCCACATACTCCAGCAACCCGTCGTGATGTCCCATCCACACAAGGTTCTCCTTCGGAATCCCCAGGAGCCGGTTCCCCTCCTCCTCTTCCGCCTTGCGGATGCGGGCCAGCCGTTCGCCGGTCATCTCCGGGTCGTAGGAACCCTTGTCGTCGTTGGTGTAGATCACGACGCGGATCGTGTTCCCATTCCTTGCCAGCAGCGCCAGCGTCCCTCCGCAGCAGAAAGCGTCGTCGTCCGGATGTGGCGTGAAAAGCAGAATGCTCTTGCCTCGGATCTCTTCAATCTTGGGCGGCTCCGCCCCCGCCGCCCATAAGGGCATCATCAGAGCCAGGACTGTCAACCCGGGCACAACGCGTTTCCTCGTGCTTGTCATCAGGACTCCCAAATTGCATTATGGGTGCTCGCCATCCTGGAAGGGGTGGCCCCGGCAGCGCGCCCCCGCGCCGGGCATGTGCACCGTCCCGGCGTACAATAGGGACAATCTGTCGGAGGGTGCCACGATGAAATCTGCCATTCTCGTGCTCGTGTGTGCTGGCTGGGCGGCGCATGCGGCCATCATCGTTTCGGTCAGCGGAGCGCCTACCGGCACAGCAGCCGCGGGCCAACAACAAATCTCGACTGCCGGCTTCACCACTGGGCAGGACTATTCCAATGTGTCCATCAGTGCTGTCATCGGAGGTGTCACAACTCACAGCGTGACGGCGTATCTGACCACCCAGATTGGACCGGGAACAACGGGTGGTGATGAGATTGCCACCACGACCATCGGCTTGCCTGGCCCAGGGCCAAACCTCACGCCGATTTTTGCGGGCCTGTCGCTTCCTGCCGGAACGTACTACTTGACGTTGTTCCACGAAACGGATACCGGCGCCTCCTGGTACCATTCGTCCGCTGCTGTCGTGTCCACCGCGGCCGGGTCGTCGCACGACTTCGACGGCTACTACATCACGAATTTCCCAATGGTGCCGCTTCCCGCCTACGCTCCCGCCGCGACCTTCGCACCGCTGATGTCGTTCGATGATCCGCCGCTGAACAGCGACTTCCTTTATCTGGTGGAGACGTCCGAAATACCGGAGCCGTCGACCGCGGCGCTTGTCGCCATCGCCGTGGTCGGCTTGGCTTGTCTGCGCCGGCGCGGGAAAGCAACTGGGCAAGGAGGGGCGTATGTGTGATCAGGATCATTTCGAAAAGGACCGGCAAGAGTACGAGGCTCGCGGTCTGGTGACACGCAAGCAATTCGGCGTCATGTTGGGAGCAGGCGTCGCGATGGTGCTGCCGCAAGTCGCCAACGCGGTCGCAGTGACCGAAGCCGACGTGACCGTGACGACGCCGGACGGCACCGCCGACTGCTACTTCGTGCATCCGGCGAGCGGCACTGCGCCGGCGGTTCTCGTGTGGCCGGACATCTTCGGACTGCGGCCGGCGTTCCGCCAGATGGGCAAACGGCTCGCCGAATCGGGGTATTCGGTGCTCGTGGTGAATCCTTTCTACCGCGCCAAGAAGGCCCCGACGGCGGAAGCCGGCGGCGCAACTTCAATCCAGGAGCTGATGCCGCTCGCGCGAGCTCTGAACGAGACGACGCACATGACCGACGCGAAAGCGTTCATCGGGTGGCTGGACGGGCAAGCGTCGGTCGCCAAGAACCGGAAGGTCGGCACGCAGGGCTATTGCATGGGTGGCCCGATTGCGTTTCGCACCGCGGCCGCCGTGCCCGATCGTGTCGGAGCAGTCGCCTCATTCCATGGCGGCGGACTCGTGACCGATGCGCCGAACAGTCCGCACCTTCAGGCCGCGAAGACCAAGGCGCAGTTCCTCATCGCGATCGCGGAAAATGACGACAAGCGGTCGCCCAACGACAAGACCGTCCTGAAAGACACGTTCGCCAAGGCGAACCTGCCCGCGGAGATCGAAGTCTACACCGGCGCCGCGCATGGCTGGTGCCCGCCGGATTCGCGCGTCTACAACGAGCCTCAGGCCGAGAAGGCATGGAGCCGCTTGCTCGCGCTGTACGGAAAAGCGTTGGCCTGAGCGTCGAGCCCGACTATGGCTTCGCCATGGCCGCGTCGATCGCCAGGTAGCGGTCGCGGTGCGGTTCGGGTTCGGCCCGGGATTCCACAGTCGATTCGCATCAGTTGGTAATTGTTTTCGGCACCGTACGTGGGCCATTTCGGCAGACCCGGACCGTTCGGATCCGCCGTCTTGATGAAGTTCACGAAATAGGCCTGCATCAATTTGGAGACTTCATAGTCGGCAGGCTCCCAGGAATAGCGCTTGTCCAAATCCAGGTTCCCCATCGCGTACTGAATTTCGGCCGAGTGCGCCGCGCCCCGGGGTCCCGCGGGCAGGCCGGCGGAAGGGGGAGACGGCGGCGGCGTCTGACCCGGCATCCCCAGGTACGGCGGACGCGGACGCGCATAGAGATAACGGTACGCGGGCTTGCCGCCGGTCTTCACCTGGAGTTCCGTCCACTTCCACGTGCCGTGCGAAATGAACCGCGCGCTCGCCAGGTGCATCGCGGCTTCATAGACCTCCTCGGGCGTATTGGCGGCGTATGCCTTCACCACCCCGTCCGCTCGATCTCCGTAGAACTTCCTGATGGCGTTGGCCAGCGTCTCCGGCGTCGGATCGCCTTGGCCCAGTACCAACCGCGCCGATTGCTCCTGCGTGTTCGACCCCGCCAGCAGCGGAATCTTCGCCTGCTCGCCGGCCTCAAAGATCGCCGCCAGCGGCTTGGGCAGGAAGTAGCCGTCGAGCGTCGAGCCGAACCGGAATCCCTGCGTCTTGCTCGAGCGCTTCCTGGATCTGCTCGCCGGTCATCGCGCGCAGGGCAGCCAGCGTGTTGGCCCCGGCGGCAGCGCCGAACTTGGCGCCGTTCTGCTCGGCGGCGGCCAGAGGCTGTGGCGGCAGGCTGGAGATCATGGCGCCGCTTTCGCCGATCGCGCCGGCCATCAGGTCCTTCGAAAGCGGCGAGGCCATCAGCGCGCTCACCGAGATCGACCCGGCCGATTCGCCGGCGATGGTGACGCGCTGCGGGTCGCCGCCGAATGCCGCTATGTTCTTTCGCACCCACTGAAGCGCAGCCACCTGGTCGAGCAATCCATAGTTACCCGCCGCGTGGTGGGGCGATTCCCGCGTGAGCTCCGGATGAGCGAAGAAGCCGAAAATGTTGGTCCGGTAATTCACCGAGACCGCGACCATGCCCTTTGCGCGCCATGTTCTCGCCGTCATAGCGAGGCTCCGAGCCATCGCCGTTCTGGAAGCCGCCGCCGAAGATGTAGACGAGAACGGGGAGTTTCTCCTTGGCCGATTTGGCCGGTGTCCAGACGTTCAGGTAGAGGCAGTCTTCGCTCATGCCGTTGCTGCGGAACCAATAGTCGGCGCCAGGCGATGTCCGCTGCATGCACCGCGGACCGAACTGATCGGCGTTGCGGACGCCCTTCCAGTTCTTCACCGGTTGAGGCTCGCGCCAGCGTAGGTCTCCAACCGGCGGCTGGCCGAACGGGATGCCCTTGAAGCTGCGCACGCCATCCTTGGGCGCGGCCGTGGATTCGAGCGTGCCGTTGGCGATCTTGACTCGATCGGCGGCGAAAGACGGCTGGATCGCACAGGTACAGATCGCGATGACGGGGAGGAAAACCAACTGTGAGGACTTCATAGGTTTGTCGACTCACCCGGATGGTATCACCGCCCGCAATGCACCGGAATGCGGATGCACATAACTCGTCCAACAACGCTGTACAATTACCCGAAATCCTGTCACACTCTGGCTGATATTAGGGAGAGGGTAGGAATGTTTCGTCCATCGTGGCCGCTTGCTCTTGCAATGCTTTCCTGCATGACTGTGCTCCCTGCTTCGGCGGAAGTCATCCTGCACGCATTCGATTGGAAGTACACCGATGTTGGTCAGAACGCGCAAGCTATCGCTGATGCGGGCTACCGGTCGGTGCTGGTGGCTCCGCCGTTGAAGTCCGAGCGTTCACCGGAATGTCCCTGGTACAAGCTTTACCAGCCCCAGGACTTCCGCGTCATCGACAACTGTGCGGGCAACAAGCAGGAGTTCGTCGCTATGATCCAGGCGCTGAAGAGTAAAGGCGTCAAGGTCTACGCCGACATTGTGGTCAACCACATGGCGAACGAGCGGAACAACGCCACGACTTTTCCGGGTGATGAGATCCTGAATGAGTTCCGCTCAAAACCGGCCTACTGGAACGGTCAGAAGCTCTATGGCGACCTGAGCAAGGGATTGTTTAGCCCGCAGGACTTCCACGACGAAGCCTGCATCCGCGACTATTCCGACCGGGAAAGCGTCGTGAAGGAAAGGATCTGCGGAATGGGCGGTGACAGGGGCCTGCCGGATCTCAAAGATACGGTCCCCGGTCAGAATTGGGTTCTCGACCAGCGAAAGCAATACATCCGGGCACTCTTTGATCTCGGCGTACGGGGCTTCCGTCTCGATGCAGCCAAGCACATGCCCGTTGGAGCCATTCGCTACTTCGTGCCCGATGAGATTGCCGGCAAATCCCACGTCTTTGCTGAAACGATCACATGGGGCGGGCCCAACGACAAGGAATACAACCTCTATCTCAAACCCTACCTGCAAGACCTGCCCGCTTCCTTCGGGGCTTACGATTTTCCACTGCTCAACGAGATGAAACGCGCCTTCTCCCCTGGTAACCGGTTGTCGGACATCGCCAATCCCCAAGCAACCGGCAACGCTCTTGAACCTCGGAGGGCGGTCACTGTTGCCATTACCCACGACATCCCCTACAACACTGGGTTCCGCAGCTTGATCTTTGATCCGAAGGATGAAGAGCTGGCCTATGCGTACATCCTCGGTCGCGACGGTGGTGTGCCAATGGTGTTCGATGATGGATCGAGTTGGAAGACGGATGGCGGCAGGTGGGTCGGAGCCTGGAAGAATGACCGGCTCAAAAAGATGATCTTCTTCCACAACCGCATGCAGGGTAAGTGGATGGAGGTCCTCTTCGCCGATGAGTGTGTCCTGCTGTGGCGGCGTGAGGAGGATGGGATCGCCGGGATCAACAAATGCGGTTTCGCCAAAACCATTACGGTCGATACGCGCCGCAAGTTCCGCTGGAATCGCACTTACCGCGACAGTCTGGATCCGGCAAATGCTGTGCAGATCACCAGTGAAAGCTTCACCTTCAACCTACCGGCTCGCGATGCACGCCTGTGGTACTTGGAATAGACCGGGTGCCGGCCTTGAGCGGAATGCCGGCTTGCCTGGCGTTGGCTGCCGGCACGCGCGCGCCAGGTCGTGCATACTGAACGGCATGGCGAAAGCGCAGTCGCTCATCATTCCGCTGATCATTCTGCTGGCCGCGCCCGCTGCGGTGTCGCTCGCTCAGGATGTCTCGGCGGAAGCGCCGATCCGCGCCATCGTGGCCGATCAGGTTGTCGCCTGGAATGCCGGCGATGGGCAGGCCTACGCCCGGCATCTCGCGCCGGAGGCGTCGTTCACGAATCTCTTTGGGATGGTCATGTACGGCGCGCCCGCCTTCGCGAAACGGCATGCCGAGATCCTCGACACGTTCTATCGAGGGACCACCAAACATCACTTCATCCGGCGCATTCGCTTCGTCACGTCCGATGTTGCCATCGTCGACATCGACAACGAGGTGCGCGGCGTTAAGACGATGCCGGGCGGCTTCGTCGTACCACCCGATGGCGTAGTGAAGACGCAGTTGATGGAAGTCTTCGTACGGCGCGAGGGTCGATGGTGGATCGAGGCGTATCACAACGTGGACCTCAAGTCTGCGAAGTGACCGTGGCTCGGCCGCGTGCGCCGCTCACCTGGCCCTCCGCGGCCGTCAGCGATTAATGAGCCGCCTTCGCCGCGGAAACGCGAGTCTGTTGGCGCATCAGTTCAAATCGCAGCACCCAGTCCTGCGGCGCATTTCCCGCGGGGAATTTCCAGGCCCGAGCCGCGGCAAGCACTCGATCGGAGAAATACTTGCTCGCCCGTGGAGGTTCCAGCGAAGCTTGACTCACGTTCCCCGCACTATCGACGCGGACGCGGACGTTGACCCGCACTCGCCCGGTGATTGTATTGCGTGCCGGTTGTGGGATCTCGGGTAACACCTTGGTCACCCCGTCGAGAGTTGCCGGGCGTTGCTCCGCGGACGCCTTGGCACGGCCAGCCTGCTTGGATTCCGCAGGCGGCCTGCTGGCCGGGGTAGCAGAATCTGGAACCGCTGTTTCCTTTGGCGCCGGCACCCCAGCGTCCTGATTCGACTGATTGGGTTGCCGAGGCCAGAACGCGATCAGACCCACGATCACTGCCGCGGCGGCGCCCAGGACCCACCAGCCAACCCGTGATCGTGCCTGTGCCTCTGGTGCCGGATCGCCGCGTAAGCATGACTCAATCCGCGCTGGATTCCAACGGGCATCTGGATCTGGCATCGAGCAGCGTCTGGCGATCTCAGCGAAAGGTTCGGGCAGGTGTGCACTGTGATTGACGCCAAGCACCTCTTTCAACAGGACTCCGATTGCGCCGCAGTCCGCCGTCGAATTCCCTCCCGGAACAAGGCCATCGCTGGAAATCTTGAGCTGCTCGCCGAACGCCATGATGTTCGCCGGCTTCAATCCGCCGTGCGCGAAGCCCTTCGCATGCAGATACTGAAGGGCGCCAAGCAACGGAAAGAGCATCTCGCGCGTTTCGGCGGGAGTAAGTGGCCGTTCCGCCAGCACGTCTGCCAGATTCTCATCGGCTCGCTCCATGACGACGTAGGCGCAGCGCTTGTCCCCCAGCATGGTTTTTCCACGCGCGAAGATCTGCACAAGCGCCGGGTGGGAAAGACCGGCGGCCTTCTCCCACAACGTAAGGAGCGCATCGATCGATTCAGGCGTTCCCGGGACAATCCTGATCGCCGCGGGCCGGCCCTGGAATTGTGTTTCGAAGACCGCGCCGCGACTGCCTCCGCCCGTGCAACGCTCCAGCGGATACACCGAATCGACAATCTGTCCTTCCGACTGTCTCCAGAATTCGAGATCGAATGGCATGGCCTGGTGCGCCTCTGTTAACCACCATTGTAAGGTCCCACGAAGAACGCGTGAACTTACAATGGATAAGTCGTCATCTGCTTGTTGGGAGTTGGACAAAGTGCCGGTGCGAAGGCATTGTGCGAGCGCCTGTCAGCGGTCAACAGGCCGAAAACGCTGATCACCTTGGCCCGAGTTGTAGACGCCGGTAAATAGGAGAAATCTATGGTACGAATCGTTTTGGGCGTTATTGCCGGATTTTTTGCTTGGGCGATAGTGTGGGTCGGAAGCGAGAAGATTCTTTCGGCCATTTGGCCGGAGTGGTTCGGCGTTCATCAACGCGCGTTCGAAGCGGCCGTTGAAAATGGCGGTCAGTTCACAGCGGACACGACGCTTCTTCTCACGCATATTGTCCTCGGTTCAATAGTCTCGGTGATGTCCGGATTTCTGGCCGCGCTGATCGCCGGTGAAAACAAACGCGCGCCGCTAGTCCTCGGCTTTCTGCTGCTGGCCTTTGGTTTACTGAAGGCGGTTCTGTCCTGGCCGTATGTTCCCATTTGGTATCACGTTATCTTTACGGCGCTTCTAATTCCAATGACGATTATTGGCGGTAAACTGAAAGGTGCTTCGACTGCCACCAACATCTCAGGCGCGGCCCGGCCAATGATGCCGGCAGGCGCCCTCCCGAGCCGTGATCGCCTTGGGGGGTGTAGACTCTTCGTAGGAGACTGCACATGGAAGCGGCCAGACCTTTAGCAATATTTGTATCCATATTTGTATCCGTATGTGTAGCCATTTTCCTTCCGTTAATTCTTTCGGGAAAGCAATGGAGAGAAGAGCAGGACAGGGCGCGCGCGCTCCGTATGGCTTCGCATAGGATAAGTGCAAGACTTCTGAGACTCAATATTTGATCTCGCAGTTTAGATAAAAGCGCGCAGAACGTCGTCCACCGGCGCATCGCCAGTTGGATAATTCACACGAGTCAACGGACTTCCTGCTTCCAGCAGAGCCTTCACTACTCGCGCGAACTCGCCCTCCGGGTGGCGCTTCTCAACCAGGCAATCGTGCAACGCATACCCAAGAGGCGTTGCATCGTAAGCGGGATCTCGAATATCCACCGGATGCCCGCGTGCAATCAGCAGGTCCACCAGGTCACCCGAACCTGCCCACGCAGCATTGTGCAGCGGCGTGTAGCCGTGGCTCCGCTCCGGATGCGCGACCGGGAAGCCCAAGTCGAGCATCAACTCCACCGCTCTGTAATTCGTGTTCGTTTCCCAGCAATACTTCGCCACGAGCTCGCGATCTGCATCCGGCAGTCCCGGCACGATCTCCGGATGATCGTTCGCAATCGCCTCCGCCTCCGGGCGCCGCGCGAGCACGCAGTTCACCAGCAGCCGAGTCGCCATATCGCTCTCCGCATACAGGAAATCGAACATCGCCTGGTGCCCCTTGATCAGCGCGATCTGGTGCGGATAAGAGTTGAAGCGCAGCGTCCATTGGTAGATCGTGCCGCCTCGCCCCTCATGGCCAACAGGTGGAAACGCCGGCGCCTTACCGATCCGGTGCGCCAAGCAGCGCCGATCTTCCGCGACCAGCCTCTCCGCCAACCCCAAATCGCCCAGTGCCGCCGCGAGAAAGATGTCCGCCTTCGCGCCGCTTTCCAGCAGGAATCGCGCCACCTCCGGTGATTCGCCGATAAGCCATTGCGCCGGCGTCGAGTCGTGATCTTCGTCGCGGGCATCAATCCGGGCGCCATGATTCAAAAGCAGTGCCGCCACGGCTACCGTCCCTGCGCAGTGGAGGGGAGTCCGCGCGTCAACCCCTTTCGCATCGATGAGCGATGCGTCTTGAGCCAGCATTTCCGCCACTTTGTCGACGAGCCCTGCCCGGGCCGCCTCATGCACCGCTTTGTCCCCGTCTCGTTGCACCATTCCAGTCTAAGTCGGGCGAGGCCGTGGTCGATGTTCGGGCGAACCTGCGCCAACACCGGCACCCCTGCTCACTTCCTCAGGATCTTGTCCATGGCCTTTCCCTTGGCCAGTTCGTCCACCAGCTTGTCCAGGTATCGGATCTGTTGCATCAGCTTATCCTCGATCTCCTCCACCCGGTAGCCGCAGATCACGCCGGTAATTTTGGAGACGTTCGGGTTGATCTGTGGTGCCTGCGCGAAGAAAGTCTCGAAGTCCACCTTCTTGTCGATCTGTTGCTGCAGCGTCTGTTCGTCGTAGCCCGTGAGCCAGTGGATGATGGCATGCACTTCCTCATTCGTACGACCCTTCTTCTCCGCCTTGGCGATGTAATGCGGGTAGACGCTCGCGAACGCCATTTTGAATATTTTCGTGTTGACCATAGCCTCGTTGCACCTCGAAGATCAGTTTGGCCGTCAATCCGTCGCCGGCGATCTACCGCAGGTACGGCGCGATGTTGCCCTCGATCTGTTTCAGCTCTCCCTCGCTCAGTGGCAATTCTCGAAAAGACTTCCATGCCGCAAGCTGGGGAGAATCCGACCCATACAGGAGCCGCTCCATTCCGATGGTTCGAAGTTGCCGCTGCAGTGTCTCCTTCTTTGACTCCCACCTTGTGACGGATACGTCGAAATAGACGAGTTTCGTTCGCGGATCCTTGGCCGCAATGGCATCCGCGAAGACACCCAGTGCCTTGTCAACCCCCTCGTCCTCATAGCGCCCCGCGCTCGCTACGTGCGCGATCTGAACCACAACATCCTTGGCTTCCGGCAGGACGCTTTCCAGGAAAATGCGCGCCTGCTTTTCTCCCCACCGCCGGCCGTGGTCGATGTTCGGGCGAACGTGGACCACAATCGCCATGCGATGGCGATTCGCCGCAGCGAACACGCGCCGCATCTGTTCAACATGTCCGGGCTTGTCCATCTCCACGTCCGAGTTGCCGAAGTGGAGCTTGAGACCTCGCCGCAGCCTGCGATCCTGAGCGCAGCGGTCAATTTCCTGAAGTGCATAGTCTTTCAACGGATTCACGCCGCAGAACGCCACAAGGCGATCCGGGTAAAGCGCCGCCTGCGCCGCCGTCCAGTCGTTCTCTGCTTTCACCCGCTCATACTCATTCGCGACGGCGGGCCGGAATGGGTTGCCGAACTGGTACGCAATGGAGAGCACCACACCACGCCGGATTCCGGCCTCATCCATCTGCCGGATCATTTCCTCCGCATTCAGGGCGAATCCTTGCGGAGGCGCGTTCGCGGAACGAAGCAGGTGTGAATGATGATCCACCGCAGGTTGCGCAGACAGGTGCGCAGCTCCCAGGAGACTGCAGGATAAGAGCATCAGCCCGTTCACGACTTGTCTAGGTTACCAACAGCGCGGTACTACTCATTTCAGAAGGGAGGCACGCAAATGCCCTGAATATGGACGCGCCTGCCATCCTCTACCAATGCCTTATCCTTGGAGGCAATGGAGCATTTCTTCGTATGCCCGTACTGCGGGGAGAGGATTTCGATGGTGTTGGACACCTCCGTCAAGGGACAAACCTATGTGGAAGACTGCGAAGTGTGCTGCCAACCGATCGAGGTGCGCTATACCGTGAAAGACGACGAGGTGCGCCACTTTGAAGCCAGTACGATATGAGTCCCGTCCGTCGCAGCGGAAGGACGGGTCAATGAGAAGTACGGGGCGTGAGGCAGTTTTTCCTGTCGTTTGCGTGGGCGGTTCGGCCGGCGGCCTTGACGCATATACGCGCTTACTTCGTGGCCTGCCCGCCGATATGGGTGTTGCGATTGTCATCGTGAATCACCTGAGAACCGTAGCCACCCATCTCCACAAGATTCTGCCGCGCTACACAAGCATGCCGGTGGAGCTGATCACGGATCGCCTGGTCATCCAGCCCAACACTGTGTTTATCATCCCGCCAAAGCGGGATTTGCACGTGCTTGACGGCGAGTTTCGTCTCGAGCCGATATCCAAGCCTAGGGGATGGCCAGACGTGATCACCGTTTTTCTGCGTTCCTTAACGGAGCACTGGGCCGGCCAACTGATCGCGGTCATCGTATCCGGCTATGACGGAGACGGAGCCGCGGCGCTCTGCGGCATAAAAGAAGTTGGCGGCATTACCATTGCCCAGAAGATGGCCACAGCGGAGCAGCCAGATATGCCGGAAAGTGCGATCGCCAGCGGGTGTATCGATTTTGTTCTTTCGCCGGAGGACATCGCTCGCGAAATTATCCGAATTGCGAAAACGCCCAAGGCGACGGGATCCTGAGAGCGCAGCCGCCGGGCAACCGCGCAAACTCGCCCTCCGGGTGGCACTTCTCAACCAGGCAATCGTGCAACGCATACCCAAGAGGCGTTGCATCGTAAGCGGGATCTCGAATGTCCACCGGATGCCCGCGTGCAATCAGCAGCGAACACGCGATGACAACACCGGCTCCCCTGCTCACTTCCTCAGGATCTTGTCCATGGCCTTTCCCTTGGCCAGTTCGTCCACCAGCTTGTCCAGGTATCGGATCTGTTGCATCAGCTTATCCTCGATCTCCTCCACCCGGTAGCCGCAGATCACGCCGGTAATTTTGGAGACACTCGGGTTGATCCGTGGTGCCCGCGCGAAGAAAGTCTCGAAGTCCACCTTTTTGTCGATCTGTTGCTGCAGCGTCCGCTCATCGTAGCCTGTGAGCCAGTAGTTGATGACATGCACTTCCTCCTTCGTGCGACCCTTCTTCTCCGCCTTGGCGATGTAATGCGGGTAGACGCTTGCGAGCGCCATTCTGAATATTTTCGTGTTGACCATGGCCTCGGTGCACCTCGAAGTTGAACGTTTTAATCCGGGCGCGATCAGCGCCCCGAACCAGGAGCGACCGCCACTCTCAAGCCGGGGTGTGATAGCGAACATAGACCATTCCATTACTAAAATGCGCGCCTGCCTTTCTCCGCAATAGAGAGAACCGCGCCACACCGCCGCAAATGCCGGTTGCTACCCCTGTGCTCTTAACTCTTGTCAGCGTTGCGATCCAACTCGCCGCGTTCCGGTTACTGCCAGGGGTTGAAAGTCAGGACGCCGGTCCCGCTGACATCAGTGTCGTTGCGAGTGACGAGCATCAGATCGTGATGGAATGCGGTCGCCGCGAGCAAGCCGTCGATGACCGGCAAGGGCTTGCCTCTCTTTGCGGCTGTGGCTGACAGCGTGCCCCATCGTTCCGCAATCGGTTCGGTAACCGTCAGGATCCGATCATGAAACCGGAGACGCAAATCGACTGTGAGCCACGACTCCAGTTGGCCGCGCCGCTTTCCAGGGTTGAGTCTTTCGATGCCGTTCCGGACTTCTCCGAGGGTGAGAACGCTCAGAAACAGAATCGTCTCGTCAGTGTCGTCGATCCAGCTGAGGACATTGGCGTTGGGTTCCGACTTGATGAGCTCGGAGATTACATTGGTATCCAGCAAAAAGCCGCTCATAGCTGGATGTCTCTTCCAAAGTCCCGCGGCCGATCAAGATCAATGCCCGACCCGCAGAGCGGCGACGCCGCAAAGAACTCCGAGAGGCTTCCCTTTCGTGCTTCGGACTGGGTCAGCCGCGTGTATTCCTCGGCGGGGATCACCACGACGGCTTCTCGGCCATGCTTCGTTACGCGCTGTGGACCGCGCTCCCGCGCAAGGCGAAACACCTCGCTGAAGCGTGCTTTGGCGTCCTGAAGTTGCCATTCTTGCTGGACCGCTTGGCCTTTTGGGCTGTGCAGATCTCGACGCCGGGCTCCGCTGCGCGTGTTGCTCATCTGAATTTGCTTTCTGACCACTCTGGTCAGATTATATCCCAAGTGGTGGGCACCGATCCCAACCCGACTTGTCGATTGTAGTCCGGCCCAAGTTCCGGATGGCCGGCCATCCAACCAGAACACGACAATCGCAGCCACCCGTTCTACTCGGAGGCGTTTTGCGGCCAGGAACGTCCGAATGAAACGTCCGGCTGATAGCCACTCCGAATAGTTGGGACTATCATGATGCTGGACCATGCCCTTGAATCCGGCGACTTGTCTCGGGCCATACGAGATCCTCGACCTTATCGGTGCCGGAGGGATGGGTGAAGTCTATCGGGCACGCGATACGCGCCTGAACCGCGATGTCGCGGTAAAGGTGCTCCCGCAGTCCCTTGCCGCCAACCACGAACGGCTGCGGCGCTTCACATTGGAGGCACGCTCGGCTGGCGCACTCAATCACCCGCACATCCTGGCGATTCACGACATCGGCACGCACGAGGGCATGCCGTATATCGTCTCGGAGCTACTGGAGGGCGAATCGCTGCGCGCGCGGCTGAATCTGGGCCGGTTGAGCGTTGCCAAGAGCGTGGATATGGCGCGTCAGGTGGCCGCCGGCCTGGCGGCGGCCCACGCCAAGGGCATCACCCACCGCGACATCAAGCCGGAGAACCTCTTCCTCACCAAGGACGGGCACGTCAAGATCCTGGACTTCGGCCTGGCGAAGGTGAGTTGCAGCCGCCCGCGAGGCGATGCAGGCGGAAACCGAGTCGCTCACCACCAGCCCTGGCACGGTGATGGGCACAGTGGCGTACATGTCACCCGAGCAGGTACGCGGGGAAGCAGTGGACCATCGATCGGACATCTTCAGCTTCGGCTGCGTGCTCCACGAGATGCTCACGGGAGAGCGTGCATTCCGTGCTGCGACGTCCGTTGAGACAATGAACGCGATCCTCAAAGAAGAGCCGCCGGACCTTTTGGCGTTTGACGGTGCGTCCCCACCGGCGCTGGGGCGAATTGTGCGGCACTGCCTGGAGAAGCGCCCGGAGGAGCGGTTCCAATCGGCGGGAGACCTGGCGTTCGACCTGGAGGCGTTGTCGCAGGTTTCCTCAGACACGGCTGCAAGGACTCATCCCATCGGAAGATGGAAGCGGGTAGTACTGGGTTCGTCGATCCTTGCTGCGATGGTGATCGTGGCAGTCGTGACCGTGCTGCTGACGCGGCGTCCGGAACCGGCGTTGAGAGCCTCGGCACATCTCGCAATCACGTTGCCGCAAGGGCGCCGCTTGCCCCGGGTGGTCTGATGCCGAATGCCCACGATCGCCCCGTGCTCGCCCTTTCACCGAACGGGACTCAGCTTGCTTATGTGGCTCAGGTCGGCCACACAACCCAGATTTACATGCATGAAATGGCGACCGGCAAGGTCACGCCAGTTCCCGGAACCGAGGGAGGGCACACGCCGTTTTTCTCGCCAGACGGCGACTCCATGGGATTCTTCGCCAACGGAAAGCTCATGAAGACCCCCTCATCCGGGGGTGCGATTCTCTCGTTGACCGATGCCCCCCAGCCCTATGGTGCGGCTTGGGGAGCCGATGGCGCGATCTACTTCAACCGTCAAGGAAACGACGGAATCCACAAGATCCCGGACGACGGTGGCGCAGTCGAGGTAGTGACAACAGACTTGTATCGCATGCCGGAATTACTGCACCCCGGACGCGGACTGCTCGCGACATCCGGCCGGGGGACTGTCTACTTCGAACAAGGGCAGAAGCCCCGGTTTCTCTTCGCCGGCTTCGGAGCGCGCTATGTTCCAACGGGTCATTTGGTCTACTCGTTGCTCGGCCGATTGGCGGCTGTGCCGTTCGACCCGCAACAAATCGTGGTTACCGGCCCTCCCGTGTACCTGTTCAACGACCTGCGCACCGCACCCTATGGTGTCGCGCAGTTCACGCTGGCGCGGGACGGCATGCTGGTCTACGCCCCCGGCCGGCCCCAAACCATGGCGTCCTTCGTGTGGGTCGATCGCCTGGGCAAGGCGCGGCCAGTGGGGTTGCCGGAACGCGTCTACTCGACCTTCGACCTGTCTCCAGACGGGAAGCGCTTGGTCTTCGGTGTGGGCGGCACGGAAAGCGAGGAAGCCGAGGTCTGGATCCACGATCTGCAGCAAGGCACGACTTCCCGACTCACACCGCGGCTTTCGGTTGGACGCCCGGCGATGAATCTCTATCCCCATTGGACGCCAGACGGCTCGCACATCGTCTACCTCAAGCAGCAGGAGTCGAATTGGCAACTTCTCTGGCAACCAGCCGATGGCAACGCAGAGGCGGCAGTACTCTGGTCGAGCCGGCCTGGGGGGCCCGCACTTCTGTATCCAATGTCCTTCTCCCCAGACATGTCGGCAATGATGCTATTTGGACCAGTTCCGAACAGGAGCTTCGACATTTTCCGAATGCGCATGGAGGGAATCGACCGTCCATTAGCAAAAGAGCCCGAACTCATACTTGGAACCCCCTTCGGTGAAGCGTTCGGGCAGATCTCTCCGAACGGACGCTGGATGCTGTACGCGTCGGATCAATCCGGCAGGTGGGAGATCTACGTGACGTCCTACCCGAAGCTGGGCGCAACCCATCAGATCTCTCGGAACGGAGGGCACAAACCGATATGGAATCCCAGCGCACCGGAGATCCTGTATAGGTGGGGGAGTCAGGTATACGCTGTCGAGGTGACGCTCGGCTCCGAATTTCGGGCGGGTGAGCCGCGACTGTTGTTTGAAGGCGCATACCCGACCGTACCCGGATTCGATTTCGACATCACGCCGGACGGGAAGCAGTTCATCATGCTCGAGAACAAGGACTTCATCAGGCCCACCAAGAACCTCACTGTGATTACGAATTTCTTTGACGAACTGCGACGTCGGGTCCCGTCAAGACGCGGAAAGCAGTGACGGCGCCCGAAAGCTGGCGCGACCCAAAGACTTGGCATTTGTGCAGCACAAGCGTGTGCCCCTGAGTTTCGGGCCAGGAAGTGGGCTGCGGACTGCTGCCCAGCCCTGGACTGTAGCTTGTAGTCAAACTAGCGCCGCGCGACATGTTGAAACTGCCATGGGAAGCACATGCACAATCACATCCAACCGTGCGGCGTCAGCACCCGGCGAGGGCGGCAAGCCTGGTGTGAGCACGGACCGCGAAGACCGCGTCGGCTGATTGGGAACGACAAACGAAAGAGGGATGAGCAGGCGGGGCTACCCACAAGAGTTCGAGAAGCTCACACTACTTTGGAGTCTTATTGCTTCGCGCTCCAATCGCGCCCGACGCGGCGGCGCGGAGGAGGCGGCGAAACGTCGGGCATTCCATGTGACTCGGCGCGGAGCAAGCGGCCGCATGCCGTAGTCCGTCGCGCATCGCGCTCAGTTGGCGGATCGTCCTGTCGAGCTCTTCCGCCTTGGCCATCAGCATCCGCCGGTCGATGCGCGGCCGCCCGTCCGGGGCGAACATCAGCGCGATCTCATCCAGCGAAAAACCGGCGGCGCGGCCGAGCGAGATCAGCGCCAGGCGGTCCAGCACGCCGGGATCGAACAGGCGGCGCAGGCCTCGCCTGCCGATCGAGGCGATCAGTCCTTTTTCCTCATAGAATCGCAACGTCGAGGCTCGAACGCCGGTGCGCAGCGCGACTTCAGTTATATCCAGAAATTTTTCTCTTGACCTCAAGTCGACTTGAAGTGACACACTACAGCTTACCGCCTTTTGGCGGCAAGCAAAGGAGGCCATCATGGAACTCACGCACCCAGCCGGCAGCGAGCAATCGAGGCTTTGGAATGGTCACGCCGGACGCGCCTGGGTCGAGACGCAGGAGTTGCTCGATCGAGTCTTCAAGCCGTTCGAGAATCTGCTCGTCGAAGCGGTTTCGGCCGGATCCGGAGGCCGCGTGCTCGACGTCGGCTGCGGCACGGGCTCCACGACGCTCGCCGTTGCGCGGCTGCTCGGCGCGAAGGGCGCCTGCACCGGCATCGACATTTCAGAACCGATGATCGCCGCCGCTCGGGCCCGTGCCGAGCGCGAGAACTCGCCGGCGACCTTCATCCGCGCCGACGCGCAAACCAACGCGTTCGAGCCCGCCAGCTTCGACATGATCGTCTCGCGCTTCGGCGTCATGTTCTTCGACGACTCTGTCCAGGCCTTTGCGAACCTGCGGCATGCCGCAACCGGCAATGCACAATTATGCTTCTTCGCCTGGCGGAGCACCTCGGAGAATCCGTTCATGACGACGGCCGAGCGCGTCGCCGCACCGCTCCTGCCGAACATCCCCGCACGCCGGCCCGATGCGCCGGGACAATTCGCCTTCGCGGACCGGCGCCGTGTCCACCGCATCCTTGAGGAGAGCGGCTGGGTCGACATCGACATCCGGCCGGTCGATGTTGTCTGCACCCTGCCCGAGATAGAGTTGGTCCGCTACCTGACCCGGCTCGGTCCTCTCGGCCTCATTCTTCACGAGGCGGACGAAGGAACCCGCGCTCGAGTCATCGAAACGGTCCGCGCCGCCTTTGATCCGTATGTGCACGGAGAGGAAGTCCGCTTTACCGCCGCCTGCTGGATGGTCCGCGCCCGGGCGCCCGAGGTATCGCGCGCCATGAACGGCGCGCGCCGCGCTCCCCGATAGGTACTTTCGGCTCACTCGCCCTGCTTCAACCCAAAACGGTACCGCCCATCAGGCCCGGTGCCGTCCTTCGCAAAAAACTCCGCCCTTCCATTTCAGTCGATTGCGACGATCGCGCCCTTTTTCCCCATTGACATTGCCGACCGTGTTCGCCGGAGGGGACTAACATGTCCACAACCGACACCAACCCGATCGAGCCCCAAAGCTCAACCGAAACTCCCGAACCCGCCAAGCCGGCCGAAGTCGAGCCAGTCGCCGAACTCGTCCTCCCCGCGCCCCGCAACACCCGCGGTCCCCAAACCCCCGAAGGCCGCGCCCGCTCTTCCATGAACGCCCTCAAACACGGCAAATACGCCAAAATCGCCGCCGTCCTCAACTCCGAGGACCCCGTCGCCTATCGCGACTACATGCAGTCATACATCAAGCGCTACCAACCCACTGACCCACCCGAGCACCAACTCGTCGCCGAGGTCGCTGCCATCGATTGGCGCCTCAATCGCATGATCGCTGTCGAAACCCGCTCCATCGATCTCCAGCTTCGCCTCCAGAACTCGTTCTCCGAGTTCGAGCGCTACCAACTCTCCCAGTTGGCCGCCGCCATGCGCAAGCTCACCGACGATTCCTGCATCCTCGAATCTCTCACCAAGCAGCAGTACACTCTCATCCGCAGCCGCCAGGCCATCCTCGAGACCCTGTTCCGCACCCGGGAAAAGCAGCCCACGCAGGAACGATTTCCCATCCCCAATCCCGACAACTACTTGGACCCTGAAACGGAGTCCGAAACCAATTCAAACGGCCGCCGGAACGAATTCGGAACGATCTCGAACAGTCTCGAACCGGAGCCCGTTCGATGATCCTTTGGCACTCGCTCCAGGAACCCGGCGACGAAGACGGCCGCTCTGCCCCGCGCGGACAGAGCGGTCCCTCCCCGGCCACGCCCACCTGTGCCCCCAGTGTCTCCACTGCCCTCTCACTTCGCAGCCACCTCGCTCTCCTTCTCGCCCGACCCCGCCCAGGCCGCCCTCCTCGACACCGCCGCCCACAACGTCATCCTCTGTTGCACCCGCCAGTGGGGCAAATCCACCGTCTGCGCCATCAAAGCCCTCCACTTCGCACTCACTCACCCAAAAACCACCACCTTAATCGCCTCGCCCTCCCTCCGCCAATCCTCCGAATTTCTCGCCAAATCCGCCGCATTTCTCGAAATCCTCGACATCCCCCGTCGCACTGACCGCCGTCAATTCCCGCTCCCTCCTCCTCCCCAATCGCTCCCGCCTCGTCGCCATCCCAGCCAATCGCACCACCACCCGCGGCTTCTCCCCGAACCTCCTCCTCATCGATGAAGCCGCCTTCGTCCCCGATCGCCCTCGTCCACGCACTCCTGCCCTCCCTCGCCGCCACCGCCGGCGACCTCTGGCTCCTCTCCACCCCAAACGGCCAGTCCGGCTTCTTCTACGACGTCTGGCACGCCGCCCAATCCGACCCCCTCTGGCAGCCGTTCAAAGTCCCCGCCACCGACTGCTCCCGCATCTCCCCCGAAATCCTCGCCCACCAGCGCCTCCTCCTCGGCGAAGACGTCTTCAAGTCCGAATACCTCTGCGAATTCACCGCCGCCCCCGGCCAGATGTTCCCCCGCGAACTCTTCGACTCCTGCCTCGACCCAACAGTCCTCCCTCTGGAGTTCCGCACCCGATGAAACCCTCACTCTCTCGCCCCCTCTTCTTGCTCTCTTCTTCCCTCTCCATGCTGCTTGCCGCACTTCTCCTGCACTCTCTTCTTTCCCAATGTGGGGCAGGCACCCTCTGCCTGCGGGCGGGCACCCTTGCCCGCCCTCTTCTTCTTGCACCTCCCCCGGAGCCCCCCAATGACCAGCTACCCCACCCGCTTCTTCACCGCCCTCGACCTCGGCCAGCGCGCCGACCACTCCGCCTTTGCCCTCATCGAACGCGCCGAAATCCCCACCGGCGAATTCGACCGAGCCCACTTTCGCCCCGTCACCCGGCTCACCCTCTCCCTCCGCATCCTCCACCGCTGGCCCCTCGGCACCCCCTACCTCGAAGTCGTCCGCTGGACTCGCGACATCCTCCGCGAGTTCGCCCCCCAATCTCACCCCAACGCCCCGCTCACCTTCACCATCGACGCCGCCGGCCCCGGCGCCCCCCTCCACGAAATCATCCGCGCTGCCCGCACCGGCGCTTTCCTCCAGCCGGTCATCATCACCTCCGGCCACCAGCCCTCCCTGGCCAAGGACTCCACCCACCTCGTCCCCCGCGAGCACCTCCTCGCCCAGCTCCGTCTCTCCCTCGAACGCGAGCACCTCCGCATCTCCGACACCCTCCCCCTCAGCCAGCAGCTCCGCGACGAACTCGCCGCTCTCGGCCAGCCCCGCAACTCCTCCACCCACGACGACCTCGCCATCGCCGTCGCTCTCGCCAACTGGACCGCCCTCCGCTTCACCCCCGCCCTCCGGAGAGCCTCATGACCCGCAGCCTCCGCCCCAACCCCGCACTCTGCCAAAATAGTCCTCACGACCCGGCGCTCCCAGCGTCCGTCACGCCACACCGAAGCATCATGCTCAAGAAACTGCTCAAGCCATCGCTCGATTGGCTCCTCGTCTTCGTCCCCATTACTGTCTACTTCCACTTCGCCCAGCCAGACCAGCACGTCGCCATCTTCGTTTTCGCTTGCCTCGCCATCCTCCCCCTCGCCGGCTGGCTCGGCCACGCCACCGAGCACCTCGCCGCTCACACCGGCGAAGGCGTCGGCGGCCTCCTCAACGCCACCTTCGGCAACGCCGCCGAATTGATCATCGCCCTCGCCGCCCTCCGCAAAGGCCTCTACGACGTCGTCAAAGCCTCACTCACCGGCTCCATCATCGGCAATATCCTCCTCGTCGCCGGTCTCGCCATCTTCTGCGGCGGCATCAAGTTCCCCATCCAGCACTTCCAGGCCACCGCCGCCCGCACCCAGGCCACCCTCCTCACCCTCGCCTCCATCGCCCTCATCGTGCCCGCCGCCTTCCACCACCTCTCCGGGCCCTCCGGCCTGCCCAAGGAAAAGGACCTCTCCCTCGAAATCGCCGTCGTCCTCATGCTCATCTACGCCGGACATCTCCTCTTCTCCCTCGTCACACACAAAACCCTCTTCTCCGGCCTCCCCTCCAGCAATCAGGCCAACGCCGCCGGCCAACAACACCACCACTGGAGCCTCACCCGCTCCATCGCCACCCTCGCCATCGCCACCGCCTTCATCGCCTGGATGAGCGAAATCCTCGTCGGCAGCGTCGAGCAGGCGGCCCATTCCTTCGGCATGACCTCCATCTTCGTCGGCGTCATCGTCGTCGCCATCATCGGCAATGCCGCTGAACACTCCACGGCCATCCTCGTCGCCCTCAAGAACCGCATGGATCTCAGCCTCTCCATCGCCATCGGTTCTTCCATCCAGATCGCCCTTTTCGTCGCCCCGGTCCTCGTCCTGACCAGCTACTTCATCGGGCCCCGCCCTATGGATCTCGTCTTCACCCCCGCCGAGGTCATGGCCGTCGTCCTCGCCACGATCATTACCGGCGAGGTCGCCTCCGACGGCGAATCCAATTGGCTTGAAGGAGCCATGCTGCTCGCCGTCTACGTCATCCTCGGAATCTGCTTCTTCTTCCTCCCGGAGGTCTCCAATGCCGCTGCCCCTGCTCACTGATCACCGCATCGTCGACCTCGCCCAGCCCTGGCATCCCGGCATGCCCCACTGGCCCACTCACCCGCCCTTCACCCACGCCCTCTCCAAACTCCATGGCGAAGTCGTCCTCCCGGGCGGCGCCTCCAGCGCGGCCGACGCCATCAGCCTCGGCACCCACACCGGCACCCACATGGATTCCCTCGGCCACTTCTCCTGCAACGGCTTCTTCCACGGCGGCATCCCCGTCGAAAGTAATCAGGACTACGCCGGCGGACTCACCGTCCACTCCATCGACCTCGTCCCCCCCATCTTTCGCCGCGCCGTCCTCATCGATGTCGCCCGCCTCGCCGGCCTCGACGCCCTCCCGCCAGACTTCCCCATCGGCCCCGAATTCGTCCAGCACGCCGCCATCCAGCCCGGAGACATCGTCCTCTTTCGCACCGGTTGGGCCCGCTTCTGGCACTCCCCCGCCCGCTTCATCAACAACATGAACATTCCGGGCGTCACACTCGACGCCGCCCGCCTGCTCTCCTCCAAAGGCATCTACGCCGCCGGAGCCGATACCGCGGCCTTCGAGCGCACCCCCTCCAACATGGAGGTCCACGTTCATCTGCTCGTCCGCAGCGGCATCTACATCATCGAGTGCCTCAACCTCGAAGAACTCGCCGCCGCCCTCGCCCCCGTAACCGCCCCCGAATTCCTCTTCGCCGCCGCCCCACTGAAGATTCGCGGCGCCACCGGAGCCCCAGTCCGCCCCTTCGCCCTCATACCCCCCAGGAGTAACCCATGACCGAAATCCAACTCGAAGGCCAATCCGCCCTCGTCACCGGCGCATCCAAAGGCATCGGCGCAGCGACCGCCGTCGCCCTCGCCCAGGCTGGCTGCAAACGCCTCTTCCTCCACTACGCCTCCGACCGCCCAGGAGCCGAATCCGCCGCCGCCCAAGCTCGCGCCCTCGGCGCCGAAACCACCCTCCTCCAGGCCGACCTCTCCTCGCGCGACGGCATCTTCGCCTTCTCCCAGGCTCTCGAGCCCCTCGCCCCCTCCATCGACATCCTCGTCAACAACGCCGGCCACCTTGTCGCTCGCGCCACCCTCGCCGACTTTCCCGAGGACCTCTATGACCGCGTCATGAACCTCAACACCAAGAGCCTCTGGTTCGTCTCCCAGGTCATCGCGCGATCCATGATCCAACAAAAGCGCGGCGTCATCGTTCACGTCAGCTCCATCGCCGCCCGTCACGGCGGCGGACTCGGAGCCACCGTCTACGCCGCCTCCAAAGCCGCAGTCTCCGCCATGACTAAAGGCATGGCCAAGGAACTCGCCCCCCACGGCATCCGCGTCAACGCCATCAGCCCCGGCACTGTCGACAACGATTTCCACGTCAAATACTCCACGCGCGAAATCCTCGACGCCGTCACCAAAGCCACTCCCCAGGGCCGCCTCTCCTCCAACCAGGACATGGCCGATGTCATCGTCTTCCTCTGCTCAAAAGCCTCAGCCAATGTCCTAGGGCAAACCATCGAGATCAACGGAGGAGCTTACCTAATCTGATCTTTTCCTCCTAAACCAGCGCTCCACGCCGATGAGGGCTTCATGCACAGGTTCAGCCCCGCCGGGCTACTCTTGATCCTCCTCGTGTACCCCGGCAGGCTAACCGCCCAGGAAGCGGCTGAAGTGCCGATTAGGTTGAAATCGGGAAGGGTTCCCCCGATTCAGCAGTCTTCGGCGTACTCCGGCCGCTTCCACTTCATCCTGCAGTTCAACACCCCCCCGGGTCCCGCGGAGCAGGCCGTTCTCGAACAGCGCGGCGCGAAGGTGATTTCTTACGTACCCGAGAACGCTTGGATCTGCACAATTCCGTACGATTTTGACTGGTCTGACTTGGAACTCTCTCGCGTAGCTCCCATCGATCCCTCTAACAAGCTGAGCCAACTGATCCTTGAAGACTCTCCGGCCCTCGTCGAATTCCACTCAGACGTCGAACTCTCCGAAGCCCGGAACCTGCTGCTCCGCTCCGGTCTCGAAATCCTCGAACACCCCGACCTTGCCCCCTCCACTCTGATGGTCCGCGGCCCGCTGCCGGCCATCGAGTCTTTGGCTGGCCTCGACGAGGTCGCCTACATCCTCCCGGCCTCCGACGCCCTCCTCGCCGGAGAGCCAGTCGTTGCCTGCCTCGGAGGGACACAGTCCACTGTTCCCGCTGCGGCGAACCTCGCGGCCCGCTTCGGCGAAGGCTGGGACGGCCCCGGCCTCGGCCAGGCCCGGATCAACTATTGGCTCGGAGCCCTCAGCCCCGCCCTCGACCCCACCGCCCAGCGGGCCGAAATCGCCCGGGCCCTCGGCCAGTGGTCCTCCGTCGCCGCCATCCAGTTCTCCGCTGCGGCCGCCGCATCCCAGCCCCGCTCCCTCGACATCCGGTTCACCGAACGAGACCACGGCGACGGCTTCCGCTTCGACGGCCGCGGCGGTGCCTTGGCTCACACCTTCTACCCGCCCCCCAACGCCGAACCCATCGCCGGCGACATCCACTTCGACATCGAAGAACCCTGGCGCATCGGCCTCGACATCGACCTCTTCTCCGTCGCCCTCCACGAAACCGGCCACGCCCTCGGCCTCGGCCACAACGATGACCCGAACTCGGTCATGTACCCCTACTACCGCCGGGTCAACGCCCTCCGCCCCGCCGACATCACCGAGATCCGCAAGCTCTACGCCTCCACGACCTCGACCACCGAACCCCCAGTCGCCCCGCCTCAGCCTCCTCCAACTCCACAGCCTCCATCAACTGACAAGACGCCCCCTGCCCTCAGCATCTCGTCCCCCGCTGCCACAACCTCTTCAACCTCGGCGGCCACGCTGATCATTCGGGGCATAGCCACCGACAACAACTCCGTCGCCTCGGTCCTTTGGCAATCCGCGGGCTCTTCGGGAGCCGCCACCGGACTGCCCCAGTTCACCACGCCCCCGATTCCGCTCAACTACGGCATCAACCGGTTCACGGTCCGAGCCCGCGACGCCGCCGGCAACGAATCCTATCGCTCCTTCTCAGTCACCCGGCGCTGAGCCCCGCAATCCGCTCCTGAACGTCCTTCTCAAACCGGCGAATGTGAGAACAGGCGAATTCCAGGGGGTCAAGTGAAGTGTCTATGACCAGCGGTGTGAGGTCCATGCCAAAGTTCATCGACTGCGCAGCGTCCACCGAGTGCGATTGATGGTATGTGGCATGAGCCCGCCGACGCCCCATCGTCGCCAGGTCATACCGCTTGCCGCCGGCGATCTGCGAGTCGAACACGCCCAGCAGCGCCGCCGCCAGGTTCTGGTGTCCGTCGCAGTTGAGCATCACCTTGTCCGCGTCCGCCAGCCAATCCAGGTCGCGCCACACTTCGCAGCCGTATAGCTTCTTGGGCCGCTTCTCCGCAGGCAACTCGCGGATAGCCGCGATTGTCCGAAGCGCCACGGCGACATGAGTGTCGTGCTTGTCGCAGAGGTTGTGCAGGTAGATCGTCTCCGCACCGCAAGCTGCAATCAACGCCTTGAGGTCCTCTCGAGGCCCGGCTTCAGCGGCGCTTTTGATCTGCTTGCTGGGATAGTCGAGAAAGACCTGCGCCGAGTACTCGCCGACGAACGCGGCTTTCTTCTGCTCCAACCGCCTGACCGTCATCATCTCGGAGTCAGTGAAGCGACCGTAGATGCCGTCCCTCGGGCTGCCCGCACCGTCGCTGACGACGCAGCCGGTGAACCACTTGTCCGGGAATGCCGAAGCATTCAAGGATGCCGCCCATGGCCATGATCTCTATGTCGTCCTGATGCGCCGTGATCGCCAGATGCGTCGTCCTCGCCAACGCCTCGGCTGCCGGCTTGCCGTCCGGCACATAAACCTCTGAGGTCGACTGCTTGAATTGCATGGCTTGATCTCCTATTTCGGAATCAGCGGCAGGCTTGCGGCGGCGATCGACTGCCCCACACGGCGGCTCTTCTCGTCTGGAAGAGCGATGCTGACACGTTCCGCCAACTCCGGGAACTCCGCAGCCAGCACTGTCTTCGCCCGCTCAATCATGATGTCGCCGCCGGCGCCTGTCGTCACTCGCCCCAGCACCAGAATGTGCTTCAACTCATAGAAGTCGGCGTAGTGCGCGACGTTGTACCCAAGGCAGGTTCCGATGGTCTCGTACACCTTGCCGGCCACCGGGTCGCCGGCCTTCATTTTCTCCTGCAGCACAACCAGCCGCTCCGGCAGGCCCATTCGCGGGTCAAACGTCATTCCGCCCTGCAGGCAGAGCCGATTGCTGCCCTGCTGCGAAAAGTACTGCACACCGCAACCCCGATCGCCAGACCATTCGTCAACCGGACCGTTCTCGCGATAGTCCACCGGCACGAACGCGAGTTCGTTGAGCCAGCCAGTAATGTTGCCCTGCCTGTCGGCGTAGCCCGCCGCCAGGCTCGACCCCATGGCAATGCCAAGCACCGGATTCTCGCCCAGCGACATCGACCCGGCAAGCGCCGTCACCTCGCCGTCGTTTACCACATCCATCGGCACGCCCAACTCGGCGCGAATCCTCAGGAACATGTCCGCAATCCGGCCGTCGAAGTCACTCTTCGACACACCGCGGAACAGGCTCGCCACTCTCACCCTGTTGTTGATGTAGACACCTGCCGAGGAACCGCCCACGGCGTCCAGGCGAGGCAGTTTCGAGGCCGCCCGCCGGATGGAGTCCATCACCCCGTCGTAGTGGTACTGCGGATCGCTCTGGTTCCTTGGATCCCAGGGCACCTCTTCGCTGTAGACCACCTCGCCGTCTTTCACCGCGGAAGCTTTCCTGTCCGAGGCGCCGAGGTCGAAGCCGACGCGGCAGCCGTCGAGTTGCCGCCCCAGCGCTATGGCCGACTCCTTCTGCTCCGGAACTTCAGTTGCCTCGCAGATCTCGACAGTGAAAGGGCGCTCATGGATGTCTCCCATGAATGCGGCATCGAACTCCCGGCCGCCGCCCGGAGCGTATACCTTCCGCAGATACTCTCCAATTTCCGCCGGCCCGCCAGCGTACACCTTCCATCCGCCCCGCTGCCAGAGCAGGAACTTCACGATCCGCTCGATGTAGCTGAAGTTCAGTTCGAAATGCGTCCTGCCGGGGGCGAAGACAATAGTGTCGTACCGCGACACGCTGCCGTCGGCACGCTCCAAGGCGATGCTGTAGTCCACCGCTCCGGCCTCTCGCGCCAGCTTTCTGAACTCGCGGTTGTACAAGGACGCCGGCACGAAAGCAGGGTCCAGCTCTGGAATGAATCTCGGTTGTAGCAGCAAACGAGTATTATCCCAAACCGCCCCGCTCAGGATTGGTGCTACGCTTCTTTGCGTGCGACTCCCACTTCTCGCTCTAGCTTGTGCTGCGGCTGCCTTTGCGGCGACTGAAACCGGCGCCCTCAACGACGCGGCATTCCGCATCGACGTCCCCGACAACTACAACGGCCAGTTGATCGTCTATTGTCACGGCTACTCCCCCAACAAGGGCGCATTCAACACAAATCCCTTACGCGCCGACCTGGCGCCCTACTACAACAGCGGCTTTGCCGTGATCCAGTCCGGGTACTCCACCGGAGGTTGGGCTGTGGAGCAGGCGATGGCTGAGACAGAGGTGCTCCGCCAGTATTTCGTCAGCAAGCACGGACAGCCCAAGCGCACAATCGTCACGGGCCACTCCATGGGCGGACTGCTGACTGTCGCTCTCGTGGAGAAACACCCGGCCAACTACGCCGGGGGCCTGGCACTGTGCGGGGCTCTCAATCCCTCGCTTTCATTTGCGAGGCACAGGGAATTCGACGCGATCGTTCTCTTCGACTATTTCTTCCCGGGCATCATTGGAGCGTCCGCCGCCCGCCCCACCCCCGAGGGCGGACTCGGCGCGCCCTTTGCGACAAAGATCACTGCAGCGATCAACGCCGACCCTATCAAGACGGAGTCGCTCCGGCAATGGCTCGGCCTCAAGAAGACAACTGAGATCACCGGCCTGGTCGCCTTCATGACCTCGATCCAAATGGAACTGGCGCAACGCGCCGGGGGCAACCCTTTCGACAATCGGGACACAGTCTACTCGGGCGGTCCCGACGAAGTTGCGGTAAACCGAGGCGTCAAACGCTACGCCGCCGACGCTCAAGCCGCGGCGTACCTCCGTACTTTCTTCACCACCACCGGCAAGCTCGAACGCCCGGTGCTGGCGGTACACACCACTTACGACCCTATCGTCCCCGCCTTTAGCCCCAATAGTTACCGCGATCTCGTCAGCAGCAGCGGAGCGGAACGCTTTTTCGTGCAGCGCTGGGTGGCCCGAGACGGTCATTGCACGATGAACGCGGAGGAGATTCAGGCCGCTTTTGCAGACCTCCTCAAGTGGCTGGACAACGGCACGCGCCCGGCTCATGGGGAGCAAATGCCCTGATTTCCTCTTGAAAATCGTGACGTTACCGATTAGTATTCACTTACTCTATGCCCTCGGACACTGAACAGCAGGTTCGCGATCTCGCGCTAGTCGCCACGCGGTTGTGGGTGGTTGTCGTGCCGGCGACACTAGCGGTTCTGTGCTTCTCTGTTCCAGCGTTCGGCGGATGGGGTCGCATGTTCGGGGCCAGCGTCCTGATTGCAATGGCGGCTATGCTCGCCGGTGGAGTGGTCGGCTTCCTGTTTGGCATCCCGAAGAGCGGCCCAGTTCCTCCTCCACAGCCGGCAGCAAAGGATGGCGAAATCCCGCCGCCACCGCCGAGAGGCACAATTGAGATCCCGGGCCTACGCCGCAACACGAATATTGAAGAGATCTCCGACTGGCTCACGAAGATCATCGTCGGCCTCGGGATCTATGAGCTGAAAGAGATCCCCACCCACCTACACCGGCTGGCGTGGTTTTTGGCTCAGACCTATGGCGACAAACCTCCTTATCCATACGGCGTCTTCGGAGTCGTTATCGCAATACTCTTCTCCTGTGCCGGATTTCTGGTGGGATATCTCCTGACGGTGCTGTTCATGCCAGGGGCGCTGCAACGGGCTGACCCGACCCGGCGGCGTCACGAGGAGTTAGAGCAGGATGCCACAGTGGCCCGCCAATTGGAGAACATGGTCGGCCCGGGGCAGGCGGTGCCGGAGAATATCCGCCAACAGGTACTTGGTCTCTGCGCCAGGTATGAGCGTGAGCGCTCTTCCCGTCTGCCCGGCCCCGAGCGCACCAATGTGATGGAAGACGTGACACGGGACATGCGAAAGCTTGGGCTAGCGGCGTATGCCATGCTGCCCGAGTTGAAGAATTCGGAATCACCCGGCCAACGGCTGGCTGCCATCGCCTTCCTTTGCATGCGGCCGGATGGCGACTCGCTTGATTGGCTGGCGGAGCGAATCGTCTTCGAGGCCCCGTTCCTGAAATACCAAGCCGCTGTCGCGCTTGATCGCGCCGCCTCTGAGCCGGGCCTTACCGCTGTCGATGCGTTGAAGGCCGCCATCGCCAAGAGCATCAAGCATCTCGAGGGAGAGCGCCAGACGGCAACCGACGAGTATCGGATGCTGAAGACCGCCGAAAAGAAGGCGGCCGCGCGAGTCTGATTCCTATTGGTCACCCAGTTCAGACGAGGCATAACGGGTGAGCATATCCTCGACGGTTTCGGGAAGTTCCAACTGCGGCATTTCGGCGTCAATCCAGCGAAAGGCGCGCCCTATCAGCCGGTGCCGGTCCAACTCCTCGCCCGGCCCGCGGATTGGCGTTGTCCACGGCGTGAGAACGACTACCATTGCACAGAGCAGCAGCGGGATGAACTCGGGCAACTGGTTGTTCACCTCAAAGTAACGGCGGTCCACCAAAGGCAGCATCAGTTTCTGGCTCAGAAGCAGGATTCTGCGATCCCAGGTGGGTCGCAGGGGGCAAGGGATGCGAAAGAGAAGCGAGGGCCAGTTGGCCCGGTCGCGCCGGGCATGCTCCCATATCCAGGACCACTCGAGTCCACCCTGCTTGAGATCAGGACGAGCATCGAACTCCTCGCTCCAGACTCCGAGGGCTGACAACACGGCCATCCATTCGGCCAAGGTTCGCCTGTCGACTCGCGCGGCCTGCGCTTGATTGGAGTACTGGAGGCTCTCAAGAAACACCGCCTGCGCGAAGACCCGCACAAAGGGGAAAAGCCTTTCAGCGGCGCCGTGCCTGTGCAGGTGCTCCAATAATCCGCGCCGGTCGCGTGGATGGGACAACTGGGAGTAGTCGCGCCAGATCAGCGGGTCGAGCCTGCGCCGGCGCTCATCGTCGAGGAACTCCTCGAAAAGCCCGCTACCTCCCTGTTCGGGACGGGGCTCTGTGGGTCCTTCCACAAAGTCCTGGAGCAGCGGGTCGCCACCCTCAGGCCGACCGAGCGGCGGCGTTGCCGCGCCCGGACCGAGAGCGCCACCGAGGTATCCACGGCGGACGACCTCCTTCACTTGGTCGAGGTTCTCCAGACCAAGCTCCGTTCCTTCCAGATCCCTGAACCCGTCCTGGAAGCCGCTCCGGGTAGCCCGCATGGCCGTCGAGATGCGGCCAACAGGCACCGGCTCGAGATCCGGCACGCTGAGGAACACTGTCCGGTTGGCCTCGAAGCTCTCCGGTTGCCGCTCGGAAGCGAACGCCAATCCGTCCCGGACCGCCCATGAGTCGAAGTACCACATGGCTTCTGTTCACCTCCACTGGTATCCACGGCCGTGAAGCGTCACAATGCGATAGCGAATGCCACGGCTCTCGAGTGCCTGCACGACGCGGTCGCGCTGCGCGCGCCAACGCATCTCGACAGCGGTGGGCGGGAAACCGGCCTGCATTCTGGCTAGAATTCGCGCTTCCATTGCCACTTCGTCCGGCGATTGCCTAACCTCTTCCAGCTCCGCCGGCGTGATCGTACCCTCGCGGTGAACCTCCACATACTCCTGGTCATGCAGGGTCATTTCGGAAACCGTTCCAGTAGTTACCAGCCGCTGTGCGCCCCTCAATTCGGGGAGGAGCTTAAGGGTCAGCATGTCGACCAGGTCGGCGCCCCAGGAGCCCTTCAGACGCTCGACCAAATCGGGCAGGTCCTTCTCTTCAGAGAGCGGCGGCATCAAGACGTCGTAGGAGTCACGGTCGAAGAGCGGCGTGTCTTGCTGCAGAGCATCAGGGCGAAGGGCCAGGCAGTACTCGCCATAAAACCTGATCCCGGTTCCGCCGAGCGCCACAGCGCCAAAATAGATGTTCGCGGCCTTCCCGCCAAATCCCAACAACTGATCCACTGTGCGGCGCTCGGGCGAAGGCTTTCTTCGCTTGCCACCAATCACAGGGTGCTGGTAGAGGTTCCTGTACTCGCCATCTTCGAGGAAGCGCATGAGGGCATCGGCGGAGATGTTGATGACCATCCGCAGTCCGGTCTCGGGGTCGTGCAGGACCTGCCGGATCACGCGCAGATTCCCCTCGAGAAACGGATCGTTCCCGCCGTCTCCGCGTTCGCGCCGCAACCATCTTTGGACACGATCGGCCCAGCTCACTGGGGCAAAATACACGTCATCCAGCGGCATTTGATACCCTCCGACGCCTGTTCGCCCAGAATAAACCTGAATCAGCTCCGGCGCCAGAGCGCCGCAGCCAGCAAGAACAAGAGGGCGGCCAGGGAGACGGCTCCGCCGGTCCACAGCCAACCGGGCGAATAGCGCATCGTCACGTGATGCCGGCCGGCAGGCGCAGCCATGCCGCGAAAGGCCCCATTGACCATGAGCAGAGGAACCTCGCGCCCATCGAGAAAGGCTTTCCATCCGGGATGCGCGGCTTCGGACGAGACCAGCACAGAAGGCGCGGGCGAGGCGTACTCAAGTTCCACGCGCTCCGGCTCATAGAGAAGCACGCTGACTGGCTCGAATAGCGCCTGGCGCGCTTCCGGGGCGCTTCCCTCGACAATCACCGTTGTCCTCGGATTGAACTCAAGGCGTTTGAGTAGAGCGAGCGACTCTGTCAGGGATCCGGAACGCGCGACCTCGCCTGCGAGATGGAACCGCGGAAGCGCTTGCGGATTGGCGTAAAACCTATGCCCGTGTACCGCGCTGATGAGACGATAGTGATCCTCCGGCGGCGCGATGTCCTTGTCCTCCCACGTGACAAGCGCGGCCACATTCAACATGTCCATCACAGGCGACGGCACGCCGCGCGCTTCCGAGGTCCGTTCCCAATCCTGCATCGGCGCATACAATCGCCTGACTGACAAGACGCGCTCCATCACGAGGGGATCGTTCCCGTTGGGGGTCGCGATTCCAAGCACGGGCGCATGGGACATCCAATGCATCGAATCGCGGAAGGTCTCCAGACGGCCTGGTGGTGTCGCATTGCCTATCGCCCGCCGCGCGGCCTTCGGCGACTCAGTGGACTCCTCAAACACCGTGCGTGTAACAGCGGGCGAGTTCTCCGCCGGCGAGGCGACAAACCAGGAACTCCACGCGCGTGCCGCCGGATCGAGCGCAGCCGCGCAGAGGACAAGCCCGACGACGACGCGACTGCGCCCCGCGACCCACCTCTCGAAGCCCGCCCCTGCGAACAGGCACAGCGTCAAGAGGAATGCGGGCGCCGCAAACTCCTGGTAGAACGAAGACCTCAACGCAACGGGGACGGCTCGATAGACGGCCAGCCATACTGGCGTGTGCCCGCCAAGCAGCCACAAAGCGCAAAACGCGGCGACTACGAAGAGCGGCGCGCGCCAACGCCACGGCCTGGCCAGCCCGGCAAGGGCCAACGCCGCCACAAGCAACCCCGCGTACAAATAGAGGAAGGCCGGGTTCACACCAAACTTCGACTCCATCGAATCGAGCACGCCGTATCGCGTGGGTGCGAACAGCGACACGAAGCCCTGCCATGGCATCCCGCCACCATCGTCAGAAAACGAGCCCCTGCTGTAGGCGGTGCTCAACCCGGCCAGTTGCGCCGTTGGCAGTATTTGCACAGCGCACAGGATGACGGCCCAAGCCGCTCCAGCGGCTGCTGCAGGCAGGGAACGCCACAGCAGAACGGCCAGCACTGCGGAGGAAATGAATGTGAGCACCGCCACCGGAGTAAAGCCCGCCAGGAAGGACATCGCCAAGGCACAGGCCAGCAGTGCTATCCGCCGCACGGTGGTGCGGTCCTGCAACTCCACCACCGCCCGCCATGCGAGCGGAACCCAGGCCACTCCGCAGACAGCTCCCAAGTGCTGCGCCTGCGCCACGAAGAAGCCGCTCAATTCGAAGCCTAACCCTGCGAACAAAGCGGCAGCGCGGCCCAGTCCCATCCGCCGAGCCAGCCTGTAAGCGAACAAACCGGCAAGCCAAACGTGGAGAACGACCTGCCATTCAAGCAGCGTTCGCATCCGGTCGGCTCCCCATGCGGCACCCAACGCGAAGAACGGCCACGCGGGGGGATAGAACATCTGCGCTTGCACGTTGGCGTGAAGCGGGAGTCCGCAGTAGGTGAACGGATCCCATAAAGCCACCCGGCCGTGTGCCAAGCCATCGGCGATCTGCCACGCCAGCGGGAAATGGTATTCGGCCAAGTCGAAGGGGATCGCGAATCGGGCGTCAAACAGGGCGCGGTGGAACAACGCCAACACCGCGGCCAGTAGCGCCGCCGCGATTCCCCATCTCTGCAATTTGAGGCTGCCCAAGCAAGCAGCGTATCACTGGTCAATGCCGGAGCCGCTCAACCCTACTCGATGTCGAGCGGATTGTTAAAGAGCACCGTCAGCCTGATGGACCCGTGCCCCTTCTGGGGAAACAACGGATCTGCCGGATTACCGGGGTCGAGCGTGGACGCAGTATCGTCCGGCGGGAAGATGATGAGCGAGTTCAAGAAGTCGAGCAGGAACCCACGCTCAATCGGGCTCAGATTCGCGAAATGGTCGCGAGAGCGTTGCGCCTCTCCGCCGTGCCGCAGGATCACCGCTGTCAAGTTGATGCTGCGTCCGTCATGGCCGTATGGTGGCGTGCTCCCGACGCCCCACAACGGGGTGGTTATGAAGAGAGTCCGCATCGAGCCGTCGTAGTTTCTCTCGTGAAAATTCGGACCGAGGTCATGGCGTTTGAAGTCTGTGAAGATATCGCGGACCGCAAACGGTTCCAGCTTCGGCAGCTTCAGGTCGGGCCGGCCATCCCCGGTCGATTGCGTCCGGAATAATGGCGTCGCCACCGCAAACAGCCGGTTGAAGATCCCGCGAGCCGGGTCGTGATCGGTCTCCACGTCGGCCACCCTCCGGTCGCGATCAATCCGCAGATTCGTGATGTGGCAGCGCGCGCATCCCACCCGATCGAAGATCTCGCGTCCGGCGCGCGTCGAGAACCCCTGTTCGTCCGAACCCGCCTTGAAGTAGTTCAGCAGGTAGAACTCAAGATGATCCACGATCGACGATGGGATCTCATTGCGCACTCCGTCGCCATCGGGATCTGCATTTGCGTCGGCGGCCGGCGGTGCTTCGATCTTATCGAGCGCACCGTCGAGCACCATCCCGGCAGGCGTGACAACGCGGCCACCGCCCGAAGCCTGCCGTAAGTCAGGGTCCACCGCCTGTAATCCCATCTCAGCCTGCAGCGCGCCGGCAATGAACTCGCGAATCGAAATCGTGCCGCCGTGCGCGAAGAACGGCCGCACTCGCAGGTCCGCGTCGACGCCCTCTACCTCCGCCGTATCGACGGTGCCGTCGGGACGGGCAGCCAATCTACCGTAATCGATTCCTTTCGATCGAAGCGGCCGCTCCACGCGACGTCCTGTCTTGCGCGCCTCGGCCAAGGCGCCGGCGCGCTGTGCCCGCAAATCAGCGGTGATCTCGTCGGCCAGCATCTCTTTCAGGCCAAGACCAAACAGGTGCGGCGCGTCCCGGCTGTCCGGCCTCGTCACGACATCACCGCCGAATCCAGCCGCCCCGCGCGGCCGCCCATGGCAAGCCGCGCAACTGTCGGCGAACCCGGCGCCGATTTCGATCTTGGCGCCGGGGTTCCCGCCCGCTTCACCGAACACAGGTCCCACCCCGTCCGCGCGGCGGAACTTTCTTTGGAACAATTGACGTCCTCGCCGGATCGACCGGAACGGATCCCGACTGATGATGAAACTCGACGAGTCGGGGGTGTTCCAATCGCCACGTCCGGCACCCGCCTGCTGGCTCAGCGACTTATTGATCCCGTCGTTCGCAGCGTTCGGCGCGAGCGTCCTGTCGACTAATTGCGCTTCGAGGGCGCAGGAAACAGCAAGCGCCAAAACGATGGCGCGGCACATCTGGGTGCGCATACCTTCCTCCGATAGCTCCCATTGGAGCTACTACTTTGAACAGCCAATAGTCACGGGTAACCCAGCGTTTACTCGCTCCGCCTCGCGGTCAGGCAAGTTGTGTGTCCCAGGTCCCAGAACCGGATTAGTGTACACCTCTTCCCCGGGAAGGCACACAAAATACTTTGCTTTTAGTTTTGTTTTTTATTCGCGAGGCTGGACAGAGACTGATTCCCGGATCAGCGACTGGGCGACGAGCGGGGTTGTTTGCTCTGAGAGCGACCCCTTGGTGTCGAAAGGAAGTTCCTCCAACACGGTCGTGCCGGACAAGAAACCCTGCCAACCAAGCATAAGAGCCGGCAGCCGCCGGGCATTCATTTCAAAGAGAAGGACCCGGCCGGTGAATGCACGCATGGGGGCATACTCCGATTGAGCGCCCCTGTAGACATGCCGCGCTTGAGGCGCTTTGTCGCCGATCGCCCGATAGGCGCCGAGTGCATCGGAAACAGTTTCGCGCAGGGCCTCCAGGCGGCTTTGCAGATAGGTTAGTTTGTCCGGCGTCCTCAAATTGCGGAGCGCCTGAAAGTGCTGTTGCATGCGCTGCGCGCCCAACCGGGCAAATGCCGCCGCAACCTCGGGCATCGATTTCGACCGCCGCCAAGCAGGGTTCAAAGTGTCGATCATCGTCAGCAGATCGACGTGCCGGCCTCGCGTCTGCAGGCAGCAGGCAGCCTCGAAGGCGACCAGCCCGCCAAAGCACACTCCGACAACACTGATCGGTCCGTCCGGTTGAATTCGCTCGATGCAGTCCGCCATCCGTTCACCGAGTTCCGGGAGGCGCGCCGAGGCCGTACCGGCTGCAAGCGGAAACGCCCAGACAGGCACTCCTTGCAGGCTTGCCGCCAACCTCCGGATTCCAGCGAGGACGCCATCGTGGCCCGGCACACAGTAGACCGGCCTGCCGGCTCCCTCAATGCGAATCGGAATCATCTGGGGGGCCTGCAACGGATTCTCCAGCCCGTCGCGGACGTCGGCCGCCATCGACTCCAATGTCCGCTGCTCCTGAAAGCGCAGGAATCCCAACTCCAGGCCGAAGCTCCGGTTTACCTCCATCCCCGCACGCACCATAAGCAGGGAATCGCCACCCAGGCTATCGAATGAATTGAGCACACCGACCCGCTCCACCCTCAATATTCCTCGCCAGATTTCAGCGATGCGCAGCTCAATGCCGTCACGCGGCTCGACATGTTCAGCCTTGTCCGCAAAGTTGTCCAACATTCCCACGCCCAACTTCGCAGCGAGCCCGATGCGTTGAAGCTTTCCCGTCGGACCCTTCGGAATTTCATCCACGACTCTGACCAGTTTCGGCACCTTGAACGCGGGCAGCCTTTCTGCTGCGAAGCGACGCAGATCACCCTCCGACAATGCGGCGCCCGGATTCAACTCCACAGCAATTGCCACCTCTTCACCCAACTGCACATGCGGCACGGCGAAACTCAACGCCTGTCTCACCGCCGGGTGCGAGAGGACGACTTCGTCAATCTCACGCGGGGAGATTTTTTCGCCGCCACGGTTGATGAGTTCCTTCAGTCTGCCCGCGAGATGCAGGTAGCCGTCCTCGTCGAGATAGCCTTGATCTCCAGTTCGGAACCAACCGCCGGTGAAGGCGGATGCGTTGGCGGCCGGATTGGCTTCATAGCCTGGCGTGACATTCGGACCGCGAATCACGACTTCGCCCACCGCACATTGAGGAAGCAGTTCGCCGTGTTCGTTCATCACAGCGATTTCGGGCCCCGCAGCAGGACCGACGGCTCCGGGCTTGCGCACGGCGGGCGGCAACGGATTGCTCGCCATCTGGTGCGCGGCCTCAGTCATCCCGTAGGCCTCCAGGAGGGGGGCATCGAAGGCCTGCTCCATCTGGTCGAGCACCTGCGGAGGGAGGGAGGCGGAGGAGGACCGCATGAAGCGAAGCCGCACCGACCGGATGATGTCCTTCCGCGTTGCGGCCCGGCTCAAGATCGCCTGATGCATGGTCGGCACCGCGGTGAACCAGGTCGGCTGGAACTTCTCCAGCCAGTCGAAGAATTGCGTCGCGTAGACGCCATCGGTGCAGACTACGCCGGCGCCCGCGGCGAATGAGGCAAGCAGAGCCGCCATCAGCCCGTGGATGTGAAACAGCGGCATGATGTTCAGGCAGCGGTCCGCAGAAGTCAGATGGAGGGTGTTAGCGATGTGTGCCGCCGACGCGCACAAGTTGCGCTCCAGCAGGGGCACAAGCTTGGGCCGGGATGTCGTTCCGGAAGTATGGAGCAACAGCGAAGCGTGCCCATCGGAGTTCCGCGGCTTCCCGGCGACCTGTGCGTTGTGCAGACGGAACACGCCGGCCGGGGCGCCTTGATCGGGCTCCAGGCGAATTACCGGGATTCCACGCGACGCTGCCGCCGCGATTGACGCGTTCTCGCTGCCGGTTTGCACCAACAGCGCGTCAGCCTTCAGGTCATCGAGGTAGAACTCGTAGTCCTTGAGTGTATAGCCCGGATTCAACGGCGCGAACGCCGCGCAGGAACTCACGGCGAGAAAGCCAGTTGCGATCTCAGGACCGTTCGGCAGGACGGCAGCAATCCTGTGCTTGTCACTGATCCCGATCTCCCGTAACCGCCGTGCGGTTGTTTCGACGAATCCCGCCAGGCCGGCGTAGCTGAGAGGGTCGCGCCCGGGCGCCAGCACGGCCGGGCGCCGGCTCTCAGAGTGGTTTGTCAGGAGTTCAGCAATCGTCGACGAACTACACGAAATCAAAAGATCCAACCTCGCACTACCACGCGCTTTCTACACTATCCCAAGACCGGTGGACCAGATCGGGGAAGCTCTGCTGCGACTCATGGACATGCAGCAGACCGGGATGCGCCCACCCACAATCGGATCGAGTTTGATGGGGTTCTCAAGCCGCTCGATAGGGCCTCACTCGAACTTCGATCTCTCCGCCCTTGGCATCTTCTGCCAACTCAAGCTCGTAGTTCACCTGCAGGTTGATCCAAAACTGCGGCGTCGTCCCGAAGAATCGAGCGAGTCGCAGAGCCGTATCGGCAGTGACTGCGCGGTTGCCTCGGAGGATCTCGCTAATTCGCGTTACCGGCACGTGCAGTTCCATAGCCAATCGGTTCGCACTCATTGCCAGAGGGGTGAGGAAATCCTCTCTGAGAGTCTCACCTGGATGCACGGGCGCCATCACTTTCTTTGCTCTTCTCATCCGCTAGTACCTCAGTGGTAATCGACAATCTCCACATCCCAGGCGTCTTGCCCCTGCCATCTGAAGCAAATTCGCCACTGATCATTCACCCGAATACTGTACCGTCCCTCCCGGCCGCCGCTGAGCCCCTGCAGCCTGTTACCAGGCACCGCGGCCAAGTCTCGCAGCGTGGTCGCTGCGTGGATCTGGTCCAGCTTTCGCTTAGCGATCCCCGGCAACCGCTTGAAAACGGCGGCTAAACTCACGTCGAAAGACTTGCTCCGTTTGCTGATCGAAGTAGCTCCGGATCATGCCTGCTTTGAGTGTACCGCAACGCGTTAAGTGTTACACGTTAAAGATACAGATGGGCTGAGTAGGCGTTGTCGAGCAGGACTCCAAGATCCATTGACTGTTATCAGCCCCGCTACACTACGATCTTCCATGGCTTCCTGTTTTCGCGGACGGCATACTTTCGCGCCTCAGCCTGGGCGATCCGCTCGGTAGCGGGATCGAAGTCCACTTTCAGTTTGGAACGGTAGGCTATGTTGCCCAAGTGACAGGCCGTCGAGGTGCGGTGGTTGACTTCAACGTCGGCGATGGGCTTCTGCCGTGTTTTTACGCAATCAAGGAAATTGGCCCAATGCGCGTTGTTGCCGGCCTTCTGCCCCGTCACTACCTCTTCCTTCACATTCGATCCCTTTTCGGGAATCAGCTTGTAGCCGCCGCGGTCGACCAGCAGGGTAGCCTTCGATCCGTGAAAGGTGATCCCGTAGCCCTGGCCGAACAGCGAATTCGCATTCGACTGCCGGTTTTCGTACACCGCAAGGAACCTGGAGTACTCGAACGTGACTTGAATCGTGTCAGGCATCTCGGTGTTGTCCTTGATGAAGAACTTGCTGCCGAGCGCGGTCACCGACTTGGGCATCTCCTCATTGAACGCCCACTGGACGATGTCGAGCAGGTGGACGCACCAGTCGGTGAGCCAGCCGCCGGCGTAATCCCAGAAGTAGCGGAAAGTCGACCAGCGCCCGGGCAGGATCCCCCAGCGATTCTCGTTGAAGGGTCGCTTTGGCGCAGGTCCGAGCCACATTTCCCAATCGAGATCCGCGGGCGGCTGCGCATCGGCCGGCACTCCCCAGCCCTCGGGCTTGTTGTTGGCATAGTTCCAGGTGCGGCAGAAGTTGATATCGCCGAGCGCCCCGCTGCGGACGATCTCGACGACCTTCTGGAAGTGAGGTTGCGAGCGCTGCATTGTCCCGGCCTGCACCACGCGGTTGTACTTTCGCGCCGCCTTCACCATCAACTGGCCCTCTTCAATCGTCACAGAGACCGGCTTTTCCACGTAGACGTCCTTGCCGGCCTTGCACGCCTCCACGGTCATGTAGGCGTGCCAGTGATCCGGGGTGGAGATGCACACGACGTCGATGGACTTGTCGGCGAGCATCTCGCGGAAATCCTTCAAGCCCTTGGCCTTGTTGTGAGTCGCGGCCAGCGCTTTTGCCAGGTTTGGCTGATAGACGTCGCAGATCGCGGCGACCTCGAGATTCTCCTGCGCCATGGCCGCCTTCAGGTTGCCCTGTCCCATCGCGCCGACGCCGATGAAACCGGCGCGGACCTTGTCGTTAGCTCCGAAGACGCTCTTCGGGAAGATGTTGGTGGTGAGGCCCGCGGCGGCGGCACTCTTGAGAAACTCTCTGCGTTCGCTCATGCGGGAATATTATCACCCGCCTGCCGGCGATCCCCGCCCTTGGGGCTTTGCGGTTAGCCTTATATATGAAAACCATGGGTACTGCCGTCCGTAGCGATAACCAGCCCCCTCGAGTTCGCCCCCTGGCAGAGGAGATCGCCTCCGCCCTGCAGAACGAGATCATCGCCGGCCAGTACTTACCCGGCCAGCGGCTGGTGGAGCGCGAACTCATTTCACGGTTTAGTGTCAGTTCCATTCCGGTGCGTGAAGCCTTGCAGCAACTCGAGGGGCGGGGACTGATTGTACGGCGGCACAACGTGGGCTGCTCGGTGATCCAACTGACACCGCACGAAACGGCTCGCATCTGCGAACTCCGCCGGACGCTCGAACCCCAGGTGATGGAATGGGCCTGCGAGCGCATCACGGATAAAGCGGCTACTGAACTGCGCCGGCAACTGCGCAAGATGAAGGCGGCCGCGGCCGCCAACGATTTCCCCGGCTACTTCCAGGTGGATCTCGAATTCCACCGCATGATCTGGGCAGCGGCCGACAATTCCTACGCGACGCGGGCGCTTGAGATCGTCGTGGGCCCCTTGTTTGCCGCGGGGCTGATTGGCGCAGAACGAGCCGCCGCGATTGACCTGAGGGCTGAAGTGGAGAAACACCGCCGGTTGGCGACGGCGATCTTTGACCGCGACGCGAAACGAGCGGCACAGGCGCTGCTTGAGATTGCTACAGGTTTCGAGAAGCACGTTCCCCGGAAGCCTGTGTGATGTCAGCCCTTCACGACAAGGTTGACGAGCTTGCCGGAAACGACGATCGTCTTGACCACCTGCTTGCCTTCGGTCAACTGACGAATCCGATCGTCGGCGAGGGCGGCGGCTTTCTGCTCATCATCTGAAGATCCGTTCGGGACGGTGATTTTGCTGCGCAGCTTGCCGTTGACCTGCACAGGAATCTCGAGAGCTTCCTCGCGCGCCAGATTCTCGTCGAATCGCGGCCATGGCTGCTTGAACACCGGCCCCGGACGGCCCATCAGCGCCCACAGTTCCTCGGCCGCGAACGGTGCGAAAGGCGCGATCAGCAGCGTCACGGTCGCGGCGCACTGCTGCCGGACTGGCGGGCTCATGGCGCTCTCGCAGGCGGCGAGTTCGTTCATCAGTTCCATCAGGGCGGCGATGGAGGTGTTGAAGTGCCAGCGAGTGTCGAAATCCTCGGTGACCTTCCGGATGGTCTGGTGCAGCTTGCGCAGCGCGCGCGCGTCGGTCTCGCCAGAGCCTTCGCGCGGCGTCCGGCGTTGCGCGTGACGAAGCGGAACAGGCGCGCCAGAAAGCGGTACTGCCCTTCGACGCTCGATTCGTTCCAGTCCACGTCCTTCTCGGGCGGGGCGGCGAAGAGCGTGAACAGGCGGCAGGTGTCCGCGCCGTACTTCTCCACCATCTCGTCCGCGTCGACGACGTTGCCCTTGGACTTCGACATCTTCTGCCCGTTCAACTGCACCATGCCCTGCGTGAAGAGGTTCTTGGCGGGCTCGTCGACTTTCACCAGCCCGATGTCGCGCATCACCTTGGAGAAGAAGCGCGAGTAGATCAGGTGCAGGATGGCGTGCGTCACGCCGCCGATGTACTGGTCGATCGGGAACCAGGGCTCGACCTTGGCCGGGTCGAACGGCAGCGTCCGTATTCTTCGGATCGCAGTAGCGGTAGAAGTACCAGGACGAGTCGATGAACGTGTCCATGGTGTCGGTCTCGCGCTCGGCGTCGCCGCCGCACTTCGGGCACGTCGTCTTCACGAAGCTCTCGAGCTGAGCCGAGCGGCGACTGCGGCCCTTGCCGGTGATCTGCGCCTCGTAGGGCAGCATCACCGGCAGTTGATCTTCCGGCACCGGCACGACGCCGCAGGCTTCGCAGTGGATCACCGGAATCGGCGTGCCCCAATAGCGCTGGCGCGAGATGCCCCAGTCCTTGAGGCGATAGGTGATGGCGGCCTTGCCGAAGCCCTCGGCCTCGGCCTTGGCGGTCATCTTCGGGCGCGCCTCGTGCGCTGGCGAGACCGGACCATTCGCCGGAGTTCTCGACGATGCCGTAATCGGAAAACGCGACTTCCATTGTCGCGGCATCGGCGAGCGGGCCGTCCACGGGACGGATGACCGGCACGACGGGAATGTCGTACTTGCGGCAGAACTCGAAGTCGCGCTCGTCGTGCGCGGGCACGGCCATGATCGCGCCGGTGCCGTAGCCCATGAGCACGAAGTTGCCGACCCAGATCGGGACTTCGGCGCCGTTGTACGGGTTGACGGCGTAGTGGCCGGTGAAGAAGCCTTCCTTGACGATGTCGCCCGGATCCTTGCGGCTCTGGCGTCGACCATGGCCTTGAGCGCGCGACGGCGAGTTCGCCCTGACAGCAGATCCTTCGACTTGAGCGGATGCTCCGGCGCGAGGATGACGCACGTGGCGCCGTAGATGGTATCGACGCGCGTGGTGAAGACGCGGATCTTCTCGGTGCGAGCCTTCAAGCCGAAATCGACCTCGGCTGCCTTCGGAGCGGCCGATCCAGTTGCGCTGCATGGTGAGCACGCGCGCGGGCCAGCCCGCCTCCAGCTGCGCCATGTCGTCGAGCAGTTCGTCGGCGTAAGCGGTGATCTTGAGGAACCACTGCTCCAGCTCGCGCTGCTCGACGGGCGTAGTCTTCGTGGCGCCAGCAGCAGCCGTCCACCACCTGCTCGTTGGCCAGCACGGTGGCGCACTCCGGGCACCAGTTCACCAGCGACTTCTTGCGGTAGGCCAGCCCGCGCTCCAGCATGCGCAGGAAGAACCACTGGTTCCAGCGATAATACTCCGGCTCGCAGGTGGTGACCTCGCGATCCCAGTCGTAAGCTGAAGCCGAAGCGGCGTGAGCTGCTTCTTCATGTGCGGCGATGTTGGAGTGGGTCCACTCGGCGGGGTGCAGGCCGCGTTTGATGGCGGCGTTCTCGGCCGGCAGCCCGAAGGCGTCCCATCCCATGGGATGCAGCACGTTGAAGCCGCGCATCCACTTGTAGCGCGCCAGCGCGTCGCCGATGGAGTAGTTGCGGACGTGGCCGATGTGCAGCATGCCGCTCGGGTAGGGCAGCATCTCGAGCACGTAGTAGCGGGGCTTTGAACCGTCGTTCAGCGCGCGGTAGAGCGTTTGATCTTCGCTCCAGCGCTGGCTCCAATTGAGCTCGATTTCCTGATGGTGGTAGGGCTGTTCGGGCATAACGACTTCAGTGTGTCCACATTGCGCTGGTCGTCACCGAGTTCGTCGATGGGCGTTTCGAGGACGAAAGCCTTTTCGCGGAGTTTCGGATGGTTGAGGATCCGGCGGAATCCGTCCAGCCCAATGTGGCCTTCTCCAATGTTCGCATGGCGGTCGAGGCGGGAGTTGAAGGGAGACTTGCTGTCGTTGGCGTGGATCACGGGGACGCGGTCGAGGCCAAGGATTGAAGCGACCTGCGAGACGGTCTTGTTCAAGCCCGCCTGGGAGGCAACATCGAATCCCGAGACATAGAGGTGACACGTGTCGAGGCAGAAGCCGGTGGGAAACGGGAGGAGGGGGGCGGCGAGCGTATCGAGGGCCTTGAGCTCTTCGAAGGTCCTGCCGATCGTGGCGCCGGCTCCGGCTGTGTTCTCGAAGAGCAGGGTGAAGTTTTTGAGATTGAGGCCCTTGGAGGCGATGGCCAACGAGGAGGCGAGGGTTTCGAGGGCGGATTCGAAGGAGGGGTGGTTTTTGGCCGAGCCGGGATGCATGACCAGGTACTCGGCGCCGATCGCGGCGGCCCGTTCGAGTTCGCCACGAAAAGCGGCGATGCTCTTGAGTCGGATCTCGTCGTCCCGGGCGGCGAGGTTAATCAGGTAGCTGTCGTGAATGACGAGCGGGGTGAGGCCATATTCGGCTCGATAAGCGCGCATTTCCGTGCAGCTTTCAGTTGATGGCATGGATGCGCGCCACATTCGCGGGCTTGCGGAGAAGATCTGGAAGCAGTTTGCGCCAAGCTCCACGGCCTTTCTGGCCGCGTTGACGAGCGCACCCGAGGTGGAAGTGTGTATGCCGATTCGCACTTCCACCCAGGATAGCTATTGGACAGGTTAGAACACGTGACGTACTTCGAAGGTCACGGTCGCGTTGAATGGTTTGCCTTCCGACTTGATCTCCGCCATCGCGACGTAGCGGCCAGCAGGAAGTGGCTTGTCGGCCCCCAGAGGAATAGCCGCAACCCAGTTCTTTTCGCCGATCACCGTTTCGCGACCGAGCATGGCGATGAACAGCTTATCCGCGCTCCAGCGGTAGACTTGCTTGCCATCGGCGTCGTAAAGGACGATGTCAAACCGCTGCCCACTGGAGAAATTGAGCTCCAGAGGTTCGGACGAGGCGTTCTTCAGAGATAGCCTGGCAACTGCAGTAGGGACGGCCCTGAGAGGATCCACGGGCGGCATGAGGTTGGCCGTGTAGACGTATTTGTCGAGAGTGAGGGAGAAGCCCGCCTCGCCTCCTGAGATGACCGTGGCACCAAGTTTGGCGTAGATGAGATCGGAGTTGCGCGGCCCGGCGATGGTCTGCGAGGTCCGCCGCACGAGGCCGACCGAGGGCAGGAAGACGTCGCGCTCGAGGCCGGCGTCGGCACACGAACCGGGAGCATACTTCACCGAGAGCGCGTTCTTGAATTCGCCGATGGGTCCCTTGTACTCCCACTGACGGCTTTCCACAGCCGCGTGCGCGGCACAGGGGTCAGTCCCCGGCTTGAAGAGGGCCGGAGGCTGCGCTGGAAAGTCGATCCAGATGGCATCCGATCGCGCCTGGTCGTCCCACATGTAAACAGCACCTTCCTGGTCCTTGCGGAGCCAGACAGGGGATTGTTCCTGGAAGCCCTCCACCAGGAAGTACTCGCGCCCGTTGAAGAGCTGTGATTGTTTCACCTCCACAGTGAAGACAGAGGCCAATCCTGGCCCGTCACTGCGGTAAACCCATTGATTCCCCGTTTCGAGAGGAAAGTAGTTTTCCTGCGAGAAGGCGCACGCGGCCATCAGCAGGCTAGCAATAGTAGTTTTTGTTCCAAGCATGTTGTTTCAATACACCCAGAATTTGGGCCGACAGGGCCCGTTCACGTGAGATGGCGAGATTCTCCTCCACGTTTCTGATTTGTCGCATCCCAGGAATCACGGTAGAGACAGTGGGGTTTGAAAGGCAGAAGCGTAAAGCAGTGACAGCCAAGGGTTCCTGGCTACCGGCGGCATTCAGGTCGGCCATCAGGGAGTTTACTTTTTCAAACACTTCCTGCTTGCGGTTATCGCGAAAATACCAGGCGCGGAATTCACCCGGATCGAATTCGGTTTGGGGCGTGATTTTGCCGGTAAGGGCGCCTTCATCGAGAGGCACGCGGGCAAGAACACCGATGTTGTGTTTCCGGCACATCGGGAAGAGCTCTTTCTCGGGCGACTGGTCGAAGACGTTATAGATCACCTGAACGGTGTCGATGAGGCCAGACTCGATGGCGGTGAGGGCGCTCGCCGGTTGGTGGTCGTTGATGGAGATGCCGAAGCAGCGCACCTTGCCGGACTGCTTGAGATCCTGGATGGCGCGGCGCCAATCGTCGCTGGCGATCCATTCGGGGTTCCAGACGTGGAACTGCTGCAGGTCGATGGTCTCAACGCCGAGGTTTCGCAGACTCGTTTCCGTCGACTCGATGCAATAGTCGTAGGGGAAGACGTCTTCGATGCCGATGCCGGGTTGAGCGGGCCACAGTTTGTTCTTGGGCGGAATCTTGGTGGCGACGCGCGCCTGCGCGCCGGTCTCCTTGAGGGTTCTGGCGATCAACTGCTCGCTGTGGCCGTCGTTGTACGCGAGGGCAGTGTCGATGAAGTTGAGGCCGAGTTCGAGGGCGCGGCGCAAGGCGGCCAGCGCGTCGTCGTCGGAGTGCCCGCGCCACTGATTGCCGCCGATGCCCCACGCGCCGTAGCCGATCTCGCTCACCTGCCAGCCGGTCCGGCCGAGTGTTCTTAGGTTGGTCATAGCGATTCCATAGTAGGGCATCGGTAGGGCATGATGAAGTCATGTGGCGGGTTGCGATTCTGCTGATCGCCCTGATGAACTTCGAGAACTTCAAGCTGCACCTGACCGATGGCACTTTTCATCTGGCCAGCGAGTACAAGGTGGAGGGAGACAGGGTGCGCTACTACTCAGTGGAGCGTGGCGACTGGGAGGAGCTTCCACTTGCGCTGGTGGACCTGAAGAAGACCGAAGCCGAGCGGGGCAAGCGAGCCGAGGAAGACAAGCGCAAAGCGGCACTGGACGACGCGGAAGAGAAATTCGAGCGGGAGGTGGCGGCGGAGATCGCGAAGATTCCGGAGGATCCGGGCGTCTACTTCATTCACGAGAACAAGCTGAACACGGTGCCGGCGGGCGAGATCAAGATGGTGACCGACAAGAAGCGCTCGATCCTGAAAGTGCTGACGCCGATTCCCATTGTGGCGGGCAAAGCGAGGCTGGAACTGGAGAAGGAGCAGGCCGCGACCACGGTGCCCGTGGCCATGCCGAACTTCTATTTCCGAATCACAGAGAGCCAAAGATTCGGCATCGTGAGGATGAAGCCGTTGAAGGCCGCGCGGCAGGTGGCGATCTGGAATATGGAGCCGATGACGAAGCAGGTCTTCTTCGAGATGGACCTGGTGGAGATTTTCCGGCAGCAGTTACGCGGAAACCTGTACAAGTTCTGGCCGCAGAAGGATCTCACGCCTGGCGAGTACGCGGTGGTGCAATACACCGAGGGAGAGGGTTACATTCAGGTCTGGGATTTCAGGGTTGCGGCCGCGCAGAGCTAGGGGTTGGCCAGAATGGCGGGCGTCAGGAGCGGCTGCCGGGCTGCGCGTCAACGTAGCCGCTTCGTTTCAACCGCTTGAACATGGGCCCTTCGACGCTGGTCGGCTTACGCCCGGTCACCCATTCCTTGTAGAACCAATCGAGGTAGTGCGTGTATCCCTTCTTCCGCCATTCGTCATTGATGCCGAGGCTCAGCGCATTGTCGTCGTGCTGCCGCACGAGTGCCTCCAACTCAGGCTTGGTGAGACGGTGATATTGCTCATAGTGAACGACGCCTGGACCCCGGAGCCGGCCCATCCGGTGGGATGGCTCGCTCTTTGGATATCCGAGCATCAGCGCGATGAGCGGGAAACACCCTTCCTGGGGCAGGTCCAGAATGCCCCAGATGCGCTCGATGTCGCCGCGATGGATTCCGTTCGTCAGTAGCGAATCGATGCCGATCGAGCGGGCGGCTATCACGGCGGTCTGGGCCGCGAGGATCGCATTGGTGCTGGCAGTGACGAACGCTTCGACGTTGTCCGCGTAGAAGTCGTGGCCGAGATGGCGGGCCGTGTCGAGCAGCCGGGTGTAGTCCGAGCAATAGAGCAGGAGGCAGTTGCCGCGGTAGCCGGTCAGTTTCTGGATTTTCGCTGGATCCCTGCTCACGATGATGGAGTACGACTGCATGTTCGATGCGTTGGCCGCCCTGACGCTTGCGTCGACGATGATTTCGAGTTTGTCGTCAGGCACCCGCTGATCCGAGAAGTTGCCGTGGATGCTTCTTAGGCTGTGGATAGTCCGCAGGATGTCGTTGCCCGCGGACGCGTCTGGGGATGCGGCGGGCATCGCCGGCGCAGCCAGCAGCGCTCCGCTGAGTTGCATTCCGCGCCGGAAGAACCGGCGTCTCGAGGATGAGGAAGTCTTGAACTCTTTCATTAGCAGGTGCCCTTCGGCATGTAGCAGGCACGCCTGATGCCAGCGCAAACCTGCGTGTTCCCGAAGGTTGATTCGGACTTTGACGTCCGCTTATGGGATCGGCCGTGCGGAATCGAACGCGCGTGGGCGGCCTAGAACCAGGCGTGCTTCGGTTTTTCTGCCGTTCCTTTTGAGAGTCCTGGCGTAGGCTTCAAGAGTTCTCCGAAGTTCCGGTCTGTCCGGCCCAAACAGTTCCTCCTGCAATCTCAGGGACTCAAGGTACAGCTCCTCGGCCTCTTGCGGAAATCCCCGATCAAAGCGCGTAGTCGCAAGGTTATGGAGTAGAGTGGCTGTGTTCTCATTCCGCCGGCCGGCCGTTTTCTGGACAGCCAACGCCTTCCTGAATTCCCGTTCGGCTCCTTCCAAGTCCTTCAAAGCCGCATGCAAAGATCCGAGCGTGTTTAGTGCGATGGCCACGCCTTCGCTTCCTCGTCCGCCTGCCGCCTCCGCCAGATCCTTGGACTTCCTCACCAGGGGTTCGGCCTCGTAGTACCGCCCCTGGTCGAAACAGACCTGGGCCAATCGGTTGTAAGCAGAAGCAAGCTCACCGCCGTAGGGCTCTCCTGCGCCGGACAAGATGGCAACAGCCCTCCTCAGGTGACCCTCCGCTTCCGTGAACCCTCCCCGCCAGCGAGTCAATTCGGCCAGTTTCTGGTAGTCGGCTGCAAGTTCAGGATGGTCGGCGGGCACTTGCCGCTCCTGGCAACTCAATCCTCGCCGGAGCAATTCTTCCGCGTGTTCGAGCATCCCATGCTCGACAAGGCGGTCACTTTGCGACAACAGCATAAAGCATTCGTTCGAACCCGGCGCTGGCGGCTGTTGCCCCCGCGACATGGGTACCGCGGCCAACAGCGGGACGATCCAGGCTAGTAGTCTCATCGGCGAACGCCTCCAGGGAGCTTTTGTACAGCTGGACGCCTCCTTTGAAAAGACGTAAAGTATTGAAATTGCTGTTGTTGCACGCGTCGTCGATGGTCGAGGAATAGTGATCGTGGATTTCAGCTGCTGCGGCAGTCGAGTTCTTGGGCGATCACGCCGAAACTCTTCTCGGTCACGGTGACGTCGTCCAGCGAGGGCCCGAAAGAGCTGCCGGGCGGTCTCGCTGGCAAAGCTGAGTGTTGAGCGGCTGTATGTCGCAACGAACTGGACGCTCAGGTCTGCTAGCGGCCGATGTCCAGCGATTCTGCCGGAAGAATCGAAGGAAGCCGCTTCGAGATTCCCGCCGCGGTCTCAATCACCGGACTCATGGGTGGTCCCGGTGTAGAAATTCGCGGCGAGATCGAACGACAGGCGATATGTGGCGCCGCAGTGAGTGCCAACGCTCTGAGAGATGGCGCCGAGGATTAAACCCTCGGCCGATGCGCAGGCCCGATGCTCGCGTGGCCGCCGGACGAGTGGAGTGATATCCACGGTTACCGGCAGTGATACGGTATACGGGGTCAGCGACATCTATGTGCTGTCAATTTCGGCGGACCATCACGGCAAGGCCCTGCCGCAACGGTAGACCTCCAGCGGCCAATGGAGCATCAGCCCCTCGTGGACGACTGCAGGCGATGCGGTGGTTTATTCGAGTGAAACCGGGACTGGCGGACTGTTCCGTGCGAGTGCGTCCGGCCTTTCTGCGCCGCAGCTGCTGTCGTTGATCGGAGACATTGGTTCCATGCCCTCACTCTCCCGTCGCGGAAATCGATTAGCGTACGTACAGCGAACCATCGACGTTGATATCCACGCCATTCCGCTGGCCAGCCGCGCAGAAGAGCAAGCCCTCCTGTGAAGGTCGCGTCCTCAACGAGCGTAGAAGCTAACATGGATCACTCGCCGGACGGGAGCCGGATCGCTTTCACTTCAAACCGTTCAGGCAGCGTAGAAACCTGGATCAGTGACAAAGACGGGGCCAATGCCTTCCAGTTCACCTCCTTCGGTGCCGGGTGTGCGGCCGTAGCGGCTACTGGATGGTCATCCGGTCGAGGGGGGCGCCACTGCTGGGCAGTTTGGCATTCCCGGCCCTGGCGCCATTGGTCTCGAGGATGAAGGCAACGATGTCGGCGTAGGCGCTGTCACTGAGAGAAGCGGGAGAAGAGGGCGGCATCGAGCGGGATTTCTGGTAGAGATCGCGGACGCTCTTGCCGGACCATTTCCGATGAAAGTACTCTCCGGCGAGTGCGGTTCCGTACGTGCCGTTGGACAGGTTACTGCCGTGGCAGACGGCGCAGCGGGACTTGTAGGCCGCTTTGCCGGCGGCAGCCTGCTGGGCGGTGAACTGCGGAGGAGGGCCTGCCACGGGCCTGGCAGTTTGGGTCTCGGCGGGAGACGGGGGCGCCTGGCTGATGGTAGGGGCTTGCTCGGCGCCGTCGGATTCGTAGGTGAAGGCGAGGATGGCGCCGGGGTCGCGCATTTTCGATGCAGCGCCGCCGGCGGAGGCTTCGACGACACCTTCGAGGTCCGTGGCGAGATAGATAGTCTTGCGGTCCGGCCCAACAGCGACGTCGCGGTAACGGTTCTCCGACTGGAAGTAGCGATAGATCCGCCCGTCGGAAGCCTGGCCGCCGGGCCGCAGCATCACGACGTAGAGCGAGCCTCGCTTGAGGGCGGTGACGAGCAGAGCGCGGTTCCAGCCGGGGATACCCTCGCCGGCTGATTCGTAATGTTCGAGGCTTCCGATGCCGACCGTGGGCCAGCAGATGAAGTCCATGCCTTTGCAGACCGGGTCCTGAAAGTTGAATCCGGTAGGCACAGTGAAGAGCGTGGCGAGTGGCTCGACGATCGGCTCCTTGAAGGCCGACTCGGGTTCCCGCGGGACTACCGGCGGGAGGCTGAAATCGCTGTACTCAAGCTGCCGGCAGGGGGTGCGGGCTTCCGACCAGCGGGCGTAGACATAAGCCTTATCATCCTTGAATCCGGCGACATGGGGCCAGCCGTAGTTGCCGCCTGCTTTGAGGACGTTGACCTCATCGTCGGACTTGGGGCCGTGCTCGGAATCGTAGAGAGTGCCGTCAGGCGCGAAGGCGAGCCCCTGAGGGTTGCGGTGGCCGTAAGTGTAGACGTGGCTGACGACTCCCTTGAGTCGCGGGTTGTCTTCAGGGATCGATCCATCGAGGTTGATGCGGATGGTCTTGCCGACGTAGGAAGCGTAGTCTTTGGCTTCGATCTCGGCCTGCGTGGGCAGGCGCTGCGCTTCGATCGGGAGACAGAAGTTGCCGAATTGATTGTGGCCCTGATCGCCGAGGGTCAGATAGAGTTTGCGGTCAGGCCCGATCTTGAGGCGGCCGCCGTTGTGGTCGTCGCCCGCGGGCAGTCCGGTGAGAACCGGAACGGGATCGGATAGAGTGCCCGAAGTCTTGTCGTAGGTGAGACGGACCACACGCATGTAGAGGTAGCGATAACGGCTGCGGCGGTCGCTGGTTGCCGGGTCGGGACCTTTGGCGCGGTCTTCGCTTGTATAGGAGACATAGACGAAGTCGTTGCCGGTTCCTTTGAGCAGGTCGGGATGAAGGGCCAGCCCGAGGAGGCCATCCTGGCCGCCAGGTGCGGAGACGTCGTTGAGGGTGATGGCCACCTGGCGCTCGCCGGTGGAGGGATCGATTCGAACGACGCGCTTGCCGGTGCGTTCGGTGACCCAAAGCATATTGTCGGGACCCCAGGTCATCTCCCAGGGGTTGGCGAGATTGGTGGCGACGACCCGCCGGCTAAAGCGCTTGTCGGGGCGCAAGGCAGATTCAGGACCGTGCTGGGACCAAAGCCACCCGGAGAGGGAGAGGAGGATGAGCGCAGCGGACATTGATGCTGTGCGAGGGATGATGCGCATACGCGGAGGATGAAGCCTTCCTGACTTGGACCGCCCGGACCCAGGGGCGGGTTTCCAGCTTGTAGGTTACACCCAGAGGCGACTCGGCAGTGAATTGGGAGAGCAGGCTCGGGATCATCACGTCGGGGCGTCCGGGGCGGTCCTCTTCGGGGAGGATGTTCCGGCCGAGCATTGGCGAGACGCCGAGCATGGGGAAGAGGCCGGAGGTCATTCTCAAGCCGTAGGGGCGGGAGTAGGGGAGGGGATCGATGAGGACGGACTTGATGGCGGCAAAGACGACGGCGGTCGCGCCGATGCTGAGGGCGATGGAGAGCAGGGCGATCGCGGTGGTTAGCGGAGTGCGCGCCAGGAGCCGAAATGTCGAGGCGAATATCCTGCAGCATCGACATTGAGTCCTTTGAAGAGCTCTGGGCCAGACGCGACGAAACAGTGTCGAGTGAGTACCGCGCGCCGGCAGTTCGCCAATTCGAACCCGCATCAATGCAGCCGTGGGCGAATGGAGGATCATGCTTGCTCGAAGTCGCTCGAATCCGTAGTAATCAGCGACTGAATCCTGGATGTCCGAGGACGTGCGAGCGCGGGCGGAAGCTGGTTATCGACGATGAACTTCACGCGGACAACAAGACCGAGTGATCGGACTGATGCGCAGCGTACTCGATGCCGCGCGAATGTCCTCACGTTCGAGGTATGGATAGTCGGCAACTAATCTCCTCGATCATGCACCGGCGCCAAGGAGTTCCAGGACGTCGGTCACTCGGATCCGCATACCGCGGATGCACGGGCGTCCGCCACATTGGGCATCCCCTTGATAGTGACTGCGGCTTAGCCGATCTGAAGCCATGTTCGCTGTTCTCCTGCTTTCCAGTCTACGCCGAATTCCTCAGGTGGCGGGGGAGAGCTCGAACTTGTCGCCGGTGTCGGCGACCCACTGCTTGAGGCGTTCATTCAGGCGCTTGAGTTCGGCGCGGAACATGTTGTTGTGGGCCTGATTCACCTGCTCATAGGGGTCTTCATTCAGGTTGTAGAGCAGCCAGGGCACGCCTTCGAAGGAGACGTACTTCCAGCCGTCGCGGGTGACGATGCCGCGGTAGGGGCGGTTGATCGAGTAGGGGTGGCCGGTGGGGACGACATTCTGCAGGTAGGCGGAGTCGGGCAGGGCCGGGCGTTCGCGGCCGGTGTAGCGGTACGAGGAGTAGTCAGTGCCTTCCATCCATGTAGGCTTCTTGATGCCGCAGAGGCCAAGGGAGGTGGGGGCGATATCGACGTGGTTGAGCAAGACCGGTTGGCGGCCGTTGGCGCGGCCGAGATAGCGGGGCTGCTCGCCGCTGATGATGAACGGCACGCGGATGGATTCTTCGAACGGATTTGTCTTGCGGAACATGCCCTGCGAGCCGTGCATGTCGCCGTGGTCGCTGAAGAAGACGATGTGGGTGTTGAAGTCGAGCTTGGCTTGCTCGAGCGCGGAGAGGATACGGCCAACGTTCCAATCCCAGTTCTCGATCATGGCGCAGTAGCCGGCATACTCGCGGCGGGCCACCTGCTGGATGCGCGGGATATCGGGCACGTTGGGGCGCATTTCGAGCCTGGCAGGGTTCTTGCGGGCCATGTATTCGGCCGGGGCGACATAGGGGTCGTGCGGCGGCTGGACGGAGAGGGAGGCGAAGAAGGGTTTCTTGTCCTCGCCGCGCTCCTTCAGGTACTTGATGAACAGATTGGTGAGCTCGTCGGTTTCGTAGCCGGGCAGGCGGTAGTGGAAGGCGTCCTTGCCCTCGCCGCCGTGGACCCAGGAATCCCACTGCGAGTTGTTGTTGTCGTAGCCGACCCAGGTGTCGAAACCGCCGCGCTGCTCGGGCTTGGAGATGTAGAAGGCGCCGCGGCCATCGCGCTCGTGCCAGCCGCAGAGGTGCCATTTGCCGAACCAGGCGGTGTGGTAGCCGCTTTCCTTGAAGGGCTGGGCGACGGTGGGTTGACCGTCGGGCAGAGGGTACTCGTGGCCGGGGACAGAGTGGTGCGGGTAGCGGCCAGAGAGCAGCGAACCGCGGAAGGGGCAACAGAGCGGGAAACCGGAGAGGGCCTGGGAGAACTGCACGCCGGTGTCGGCAAGGCGGTCGATATTGGGCGAGTTGACGTTGACGTCGCCGTTGCAGGAGAGGGCCTGCTGGCGGTGCTGGTCGCCGAAGAGCCAGATCACGTTGGGCTTGGCCGAAGGCTCGAAGGCGTTGCGATAGCCGGACTGGAGCGCGGTCATGCCCGCGGATTGGATGAAGGTGCGGCGTTGCATGATCTGCGTCCCTAGTACATGAGCTTGAGGCCGAACTGAATGATGCGCGGCTGATTGAGCTGGCTCGAGACCACCCCGAACTGCGGATTGCCATACACGGAATTCGGCGGCGCAAAGCGCGGCGAGTTGGTGAGGTTGAAGAACTCGGAGCGGAACTGCAGGCGCAGCTTTTCGTGGATGACGGTGGTTTTGCTGAGGGTCATGTCGATCTGCTGGGTGATGTCTGTTCGCAGACCGGAAAGAGTTCTGCCGACATTGCCGAACTGATAGGGCGCGGGGTTGGAGAAGACTACGCCATTGATCCAGCGGTCGGGGGTGGGGGTGTCGAGGGAGGGGTTCTCGCCAGACCAGTTGGGGCGCTGGCCGCCGCCTTGGGAGAAGGTGTTGTTGGTGGCCGAGCTGATGCCGATGGGGCCGCCGCTGAAGTTCGAGAAGATGGCTCCGAGTTCCCAGCCGGCGAGAAGTTTGTTCGTAATGCCGGTGCTCTTGGAGAAGAAGGGCAGGGCGTAAACGCCGTTGAGGACGACACGGTGGGTCTGGTCAGTGATCGAGACGCTCCAATCGGGGGTGAGGTTGTTCCAGTTCTGGAAGCCGCCCGCGCCGAGGGCTTCGCCGCCCCACGGGCCGTTGCCGTAGTCGAAGAGTTTGGAGTAGGTCCAGGAGCCCATCAGGGTGAGGCCTTTGGAGTAGCGCTTCTCGATCTTGAGCTGGAGGGCGTTGTAAGAAGAGGTGGCCCAGGAGGCATTGCGCGAATTGATGGCGGTGAATTGCGGGTAGGGGCGCAGGAGTTGGGCGCGGGCAACGGTGGGCGAGGCGAGAGCGCCGATGGCGATCTGGCCGTAGAAGGGGTTGGCGACCTGCTGGCGGAGGGCATCGCCGAGGGCGAGGGCGGAGTCGGGGAGTTGATTCAACTGGCGGTCCTGCGAGAAGCCGACGCCGTGACTGCCGGCGTAGCCGATGTCGAAAAGGACCTGCCAGGGCAGTTCGCGCTGGACGTTGAAGTTCCACTGGAAGGAGTAGGGGACGTAGTTGCCGCGGTCCGTGAAGAAGATGTCCTGGCCGAGGAGGGTGGCGGCGCCGAGAGAGCTGCCGCTGGGGGAGTTGAGGCCATTGGGGTATGGGTTGGAGAGGGTGTCCTTGGGTGTGACGCCGTCGAGGCTGGAGACCATGGTGGTGGTGGTCTGGAAGCCGGAGATACCGAAGGCGGCGGGCTCGCCGCCGATGCCGAGCTGGCTGCCGTAGAAGAGACCGCCACCGCCGCGGATGACTGTCTTTTCATTCAGGCGCCAGGCGAATCCGACACGGGGGGCGAAGTTGTTGCGATCCGTGTTGGAGTTGTAGCGGGGCAGGCCACCGACGTTGACGAAGGCGAGCGCGCCGTTGAGATTCATGCCGGGTGCGTTGAGGGGCGGCTTGGAGGTGAAGTCGAAGTTGGTGAGCTGGTTGAAGCGCTCAGTGCGAGGGGATTCGAAGTCGTAGCGCAGGCCGAGGTTGAGGGTGAGACGGGGGGTGAGCTTCCAATCGTCCTGGATGTAGAAGCCGTAGTAGAGAGTCTGCAAGGAGATGGAGGGCGAGGGGGTGACGGCGGCGGAGCCGGGTGTGCCGAGCAGGAAAGAGGCGAGCGCGACGCCGGCGGTGGCGGAAGCGGCGGTGGGGTTGGGCCCCTGGGTGAAAGCGGGCGTGAAAGCGTAGTTGACGGCAGCTGTCGGCGTTCTGGCGGGTATTGAAGCGGATCATGCGGTACTCGCCGCCGACCTTGAGGTTGTGGTTCGACATGGTCTTGGTGACGGAGCCCATGATCGAGAAGGAGTCCATGCCGAAGGAGATGATATCGGCGCCGCCGAAGACGGCACCGGTGCCGAGATTGGGGATCGACGAAGATGTGCCGAGGCCGGTGATGTTGACGACGGGGAAGGAGTTGGGATCGCCGATGGCGCTGCGGAGGCTCGCTGGCAAGCCGAGGGTGGTGATGTCGAAGCCGTCAGAAAAGGGGCGGCGGAAGTTGGAGAGGCGGGCGAAGGAGGAGCGGACCGTGCCGAGCAGCGTGGGTGTGAAGACGTGGGTGTCTTCGATGACTGTGTTGTAGCGGTTGAAGACCTGCGTGCCGTGGGTGGGAGAGGCGATGTTGTCGGTTCCGTAGGCAGCGGCTCGGATGATGGGGCTCTTGTCGTAGGAGAAGCGGCCGAACAGGCGGTTGCGTTCGTTGAAGTTGTGATCGACGCGGGTGCTCCAAGTGTCCTTGGTGACATTGTTGCCGCCGGTGCGGGCGTAGTTGTTGACGCCGGTGTTGGCGGCTCCGGCGGTTGTGGGCGCCGGGAAGTACTTCGACATGTTGCGGGCGACGTTGTTGATGCGGGATGAGGGAATGATGTTGCCCGCGAACAGCTGGCGGGTGTAGCCGCCGGTGGGTGTGGAAGTGGTGGAGAAGGGATCGTAGACGTTGATCACCTGGCCGGCGGCGTTGCGTGTGGTGGAGAAGTCGCCGGCGATCTGTTCGGGGCGAGCGGTGGTGGCGGTCCAGGTGACGCCCTGTGTGAAGCGGACGAGTTCGGCGGCGCCGAAGAAGAACGTCTTGTTCTTGATGATGGGCGCGCCGATGACGCCGCCGAACTGGTTGAAGCGGAAGGGGGCCTTGTCGCGGCCGGAGCGGTTGGCGAACCAGTCATTGGCATTGAGCACGTCGTTGCGGAGGAACTCGTAGGCGGTAAAGGTGATGTCGTTGGTGCCGGCCTTGGTGACGACGTTGAAGACGCCGCCGGCGGCGCGCCCGTACTCGGCCGAGAAGGTGTTGGTTTCCACCTTGAACTCCTGGACGGAGTCGACGTTCTGGAAGATGACTGGCTGGTTCTGAGCCGCGGCGGTATTGGGAGCGCCGTCGAGGAGGAACTCGTTCTGCGTGGAGCGGCCGCCGTTGATGGAGGCAGAGACGGTGGAGATCTGGTCGACGGGAAGGTCGTTCATGCCGGCGGAGGTGCGGACGCCAGGGGCGAGGGTGGCCAGGGAATAAGCGTTTCGGCCGAGCAGGGGCAACTCGGTGACCTGCCTGCCGCCGATGACCTGACCGAGGGAGGAGGTTTCGCTATCGAGGAGGACGGCGCGGGCGCTGACCTCGACGGACTCGGTCATCGCGCCCACCTGCAGGGCGTAGTCGAGGCGGGCGACCTGGCCGACGATAAGCTGAAGGCCGGTCTCGCGAACGGGCTTGAAGCCGGTCTTCTCGATGGTGAGGCGGTAGGCGCCAGGCTGGATGGAAGGCAGGCGGTAATAGCCTTCCTCGTTCGTCTCGGTGCGGTTTTCCACAGAGGTGCCCTCGTTGACGAGGACGACGGCGACGCCGGGGATGACAGCGCCGGAAGGGTCGGTGACGCGGCCGGTGACGGCGGCTGTTTGGGCTGCGGCCAAGAGGGAGAAGAAGAGGACGCCGGCGAGGGCGCACACAATGGATCGCGGCATGGCGGAAGACTCCTGTACTTCGTCGATTGAACCACCAATGGGAGCCGGCGCTGCAGTGCGTCGCCGCTACGTGTCTGTTACGTAGCTGCTACGCGAGGGGTGTGATATAACGTAACCACATTGACACTGAAGGACTTCGAGGCTAACGGAGGGGCGGTGCGCGAGGAACTCGAGCAGGTGCTCGGGGGAACGGCATTTGCGACAAGTCAGCGGTCAAGAGAGTTTCTCCGGTACGTTGTCGAGGAGTCGCTGGCCGGGCGCGGGGAACAAATCAAAGAGCGGTCGATCGCGATGGCGATCTTCGCGCGAGGGTCGAAGTACGATCCGGCGAGGACTCGATTGTCCGGGTGAAGGCTGTCGAGGTGCGGAAGAGGCTGGCGCAGCACTATGCGTCGACTCCGGGGTCGAGGATTCGGATCGAGCTGCCGCAGGGGCATTACGTGCCGAAGATCGAAACGGTGGCTGTGGCTCGTCCGGCGGGTCGACGGTCGTGGGTGTGGGCGGCGGTGGGGAGCGGTCTGTGTTTATTGGCGGCGGCATGGCTATGGGCACATGGACGCGGGCGGGAAGGGTTGGACGAGCTATGGGGGCCGATCGCATCGCGGCAAACGGCGGTGTTGATCGGGCTGCCGTCTCCGGAGGTTTGGACGGTTCCGGGGCCGCCGACGGGGCCGATCGCTCCGGAGTCCGTGTCGCTGGCTAAGGACTATTACGTCGGGACAGGCGCGGCGTACGGGGCGGCGCAGGTGGCGGCGATGTTGACGGCGCGCGGCGGCCGATTCCAGATCAAGGTGGGGCAGGCAGTCACTTATGAGGATTTGAAGAGCCAGCCGGCTGTGTTTCTCGGGGCCTATTCCTCAGCGTGGACCATGGAGTTCAGCAAAAAGCTGCGATTCAAACCGGTTCAGGAAGGTGGGCGGTCGGGTGTCATCGACACACAACGGCCGGGGCGGGAATGGATCCGATCAGGCGGCGGCCCCACAGACCAGACGCTCACTGAGGACTACGCAATCGTTGCGAGGATTCTCGACCGAAGCACGGGGAATCCGATCCTGCTTGTCGCGGGCTGCGGGCCGAGGGGGACCCACGCGGCGTCGGAGTTCGTGAGCTCGGCGGAGGCTTTTGCGCAGTTCACATCCGTGGCTCCCGCCGATTGGCCGAAGCGGAGTTTCGAGGTGGTTCTGCACGCAGAAGTGCACGGGGCCGTGCCGGGCAAGCCGCGGGTGGTGGCGTGGCACGTGTGGTGAGGTCTACTTGAGGCGGGCGTCGAACTCGAAATAGCCCTGGCTTGCGCGGGGCGCGGGGCGAGCGGAAATCTCGGCAGTGAACTCGGTGCGACCGCCGCGATGGCGCTGTGCGATGGCGGCGTCGCAGGTGGTGGCTCCATTCTCGCCGGGCGGTCCGCAGACAGCGCCGCGGCGATTCAAGATCTCGACGGGCCGGCCGCTTGGGTTGGGGATAGAGACGCCCCAGTCGAGGTGCGCGGGAAGCACGATGTGCCATTGCCCAGACTCGGCTGGTTCCACCATCGGCTCCTCGGGTGTGCAGAGGTTGCGGCCAGGCAGGCAGGGGCTCGACAGGAAGGAGATGGTCGACTCGACATGGAAGATGTTGGAGGAGACGTCGGGCTGGAGGGACCACTTGAGAATGTCGTGGTTCTCGTAGCCGCCGCCGGTTGAGGCGGTGAAACCGACCCAGGCGAATCCATTGTCGTCAGTGGCAATGCGGAGGTCGACGGGGACGGAGAGGATGGCGGGTTCGCGGTTATCGAGATAGACGGAGAGCAGCGGCGGCCGGAAGACGATGCGGGCGGAGTGAGGCCTGCCGTCCTTGAGCTTGATCGGAAGCTTCCGCTCGATGCCGAGACGGGAGGGCGGCCATTTCTGACGGCCGAGGCTGCCGTTGGAGCCGATGACGATGAAGTTGTCGTTGGGATCGCGGATTTCGCCGTTCTTGAAGGTGTCGAAGAAGACAGCGATGCTGTGCGGGATCCCGGGGCGGTCGGGGTCGCCCTGGCCGTCGCCGAGGGCGAAGCCTCCGGAGGATCCGATGCCGGCGAGGGCGCGGGGTCCGTCGTTCTGGATGACGAAGGCGAGGCCGTCGGCGCCGCGGCCGAGGCCGCCGAAATCAGTGAGCTGGAACTCGAAAGCGACATCGAAGCCGTTGGCGACCTGCATCTTTGTCGGGATGCCAGGCGGCGCCTTTCTGGTCATTCTCGGCGGGGGTAAGGCGGATCCGCTCCTCATGCTGGCTGGCGTCGCCGACGAGGTTCAGGCGGGCGGGCTGCTGGGCGTGGAGCCAACCGGAGGCGAGAAGGAGCGAAATGAGCTGCCGCATGTCGGGGCTTCCTGGGAAATATACGTTTGAGGCTGCAGCGCAGTTCCAGAACTATCAGCAGGTGACGGCAATAGCCGACGGTCAGCGTCGCATGCTGGCCAGGGAGCGGCGAGTTCTCAAAGACTCCTAAAGAATTCGAGAGACTTGCGGGCGACGACAGGCCATCGGTAGCGTTCCTCGGCCAATATACGTCCGGCGGCGCCGAGGCGGGTACGTTCGTCTTTGTCTTCGAGCAGCGCAGAGAGGGCCGAGGCGATCTCGGCGGGCGATAGAGGGTCGATGAAGCGGGCGCCGCCGCCGGCTACCTCGGGCATCGAACTGGTGTTGGACGTGAGCACGGCAACGCTGGCAGCCATGGCTTGTGCAATGGGCAGGCCGAAGCCTTCGTAGAGGGAGGGGTAGACCAGCAGGCTCGCGCCTTTGGTGATGGCGGGAAGGTCGGCCTTCGTTGACATAGCCGAGATAACGAATGCCGGAGGGCAAGCTCTCCATTCGCGCCTGAACCTTGCTGTCGGCCCAGCCCATGGGGCCAATGACGACGAGGTCGTAGAAATCGCGCAGCTCCCAGCGGAGAGATCCCCAGGCGTCGAGCAGGCGCATGGTGTTCTTGCGCGGTTCGATGGTGCCAACTTGAAGAACGTAAGGTTTCGATAGCCCGAGGCGATTGCGAACGCGCATGGCCTCGTCGTGTGTGACATCGAAGTAGCTGTCTGCGACGCCATTGTAGACGACCTTGATCTTGTCAGGGTCGAGGTTGAGGTCTTCAACGGCATCGCGCCGCGTATTCTCGCTGACGGAGAGCAGTCCGGAAGCTGGTTTCAAGACGCAGTTGAGCCAATTGTGGTCGAGGACGACAGTGCCTTTGCTGTGCTTGCCGGGCATCTTCCAAGCCGTGACATCATGCAGCGTGGCAGTGAGGCGGCGCCCGGCGGGAGGGCGCCAGATCTGATTTGTAGCGTGGAAAATGGCGTCACGCGGGGTGTACAACTCGGTGAAGGGGAATTTGTAGCGGTTGTTGAGAACCCACTGAGCGATCGCCAGCGCGCTGCGCGGGCGTGAGACGACGCTGCGCTCGTGGGTGAGGGGGCCGAACGGGCCGAGATGAGGGAAGAACTTCACTTCCCCGGGTGCTGCCTGCTGTTGCAGGGCTTGGGCCCAGTAGTAGATAACCGCCTTCACTCCGGCCGAGCGAATGAGCAGCGGGGTGACGTCGATGACGACCTTCATGGCTGATTGGCGAGTAGGACCTTACCGCCGACTGCTACTACGATATGCCATGTCGCACCAGGTACGAGGGATTGGAGCCTCGGCAAGGAGGGCTGCTCGACGAGGAGGTAGGTGCGGGCGGGCTCGCGCCAGCAGCGTTGTGAACTGGCCGTCGTCGATGAACACAGGCGGCGCTCCGGGGGCGTAACTGCCGTATTCGAGGTTGTTAACGCGGCCGTTGAGCAAAAGGCCGTGTTTGACGTTGGCGTAGAAGAAGACTGAGCTGAAAGTGTAGTACTGGTTGTCGAAGACGACGCGGCCCGGCGGGGCAGCTTTGAGCGCGGCGGCCAGCGGCTGGGAGCTGAGGTAGGGATCGAAGGCGATCATGGCGATGCGGGCTGCGTGAAAGAAGAGCACCATCATGATGGCCAGGCCGATCTGAGCGCGGTACCCGCTGTAGCGCCACGCGGCGATCGCGCCGATGAGGAAGGCGAGGGCGGCGAGGGCAAGCGGCGTCTTTAAGTAGGCGAATGACTTCAAGGTCAAGTCGCCCATGTGCCCGAGCGAGAGGGTATACATGTCGGGGTTCTGGGTGAGCGCTTGGGAGATGTCTCCGGGGGCGGGCAGGTTCCAGACCTGAGAAAGAATGAAGACGATGGCGGCGCAAGCGAGAGCTGCGACTGTGCCAGAGATTCGTTGGGCGATTCGGATCGAGCGCGAGCCTTCAGCCATCGCGGAGCCGAGGAGCAGGGCGAAGGCCGGGTAGGCGGGCAGCGAGTAATACTCCTGCGTCGTCGAAAACGTGAAGAAGACGAGGATGAAGCCGGCCAGCAGAGGAAGAGGAGCCGGGCTTGGCGCGGCGCGGTCCGAGCCTCGGTATTGCAGCTTGGCCAGGCGCGACGAAGTAGACGGCTCCAGGGGAAGAACCAGAGCAGGTGGAAGAGCCAGAAGAGGTAGCGCGGGACGGTGTTGTAGTCGCGCGGCCAGCGGCGATTGAGGAAGCGGAGGATGTGCTCGTTGAAGAAGTAGAACCAGAAGAAGCCGCGGTACTTGCCGGGGCCGGAGTGCATGGAGAAGTCGAGGTAGGGCGGATTGGCGAGCGTGGCGAGCGATGTGCCAGGGCGCGGCGATCAACAGGATGATGGCAGTGCCGGAGAAGGGGCGCAGGCGCTTCCAGGTTTCCAGGGATAAGAGCCGGCCGGTGAAGAGCAGGAAGAGAAGGCCGGCGGCGACGGGGAAGAGCACCGCGATCAGGCCCTTGAGCAGCAGACCGACGCCCATGGCGGCGGCCATGAGTGCGGCCCAGAGGCGCGGGCGCGGTTCGGCTTCGTCGAGAGCGCGCAGCAGCGCCCAGAGGGCGAGGGCGATCGTGAGCGTGAGAATCACGTCGGGGATCAGGATGCGCGTGAAAAGGAAGAGGCCGATGCAGGTGGAGAGCACGAGGCCGGAATAGAAGCCGGCCTGGCGGGAGAAGGCCCAACGGCCGATGGCGGCGACCAGAACGCAGAGGGCGAGGATGGAGAGCACCACGGGAAGCCGCGCGGCCCAGTCGTGGACGCCGAAGACGGCAAAGGAGCAGGCCATCATCCAATACTTGAGCGGGGATTTTTCGAGGTAGGCGACGCCGTTGAGACGGGCCGTGACCCAATCGCCGGACTCGAGCATGTTGCGGGCGATCTGGGCCTGCACGGCGTCGACGTCGTCCATCAGGTGCGGCGGGCGCGAGCAGCGGTCGCAGCGTAGATGGCGGCGGCGAAGAGCAGGACGAAACCTAGATGGAAGCGGTTGTCTCGACTTTCCATCGTTTCATCCAGAGGAAGAGTGTCATGAGGCCCCAGAGGGGGTAGCCGAGGTTGGCGCGGCGGTAGAGGTGTGCGTGCTTGACGCGGTCGATGGCGTCGCTGCTGAAGAGGCCGGTGGCGCGGACGTTGGCCGGCGAGAGGGTTTCCTCCATCAGGGGCCGGAGCGGGCCGCGGAACCAGTGGTGGGCGGGGATGTCGAAGCCTTCTTTCTTGCGGGTGAGAACGGCTTCGGGCAGCTTGCCGCGCATCAGCTCGCGGAGGATGTACTTCAGCGTTCCGTCGGGAGTGATCTTGAACTGCTCGGGCAGCCGGGCGGCGAACTCGACGATGCGGTGGTCCAGGAACGGGGGACGCACTTCGAGCGAGTGCGCCATGGTCATGCGATCGCACTTGTAGAGAATGTCGTCGGCGAGGTAGTAGCGCTGGTCGAGCCAGAGGTAGCGGTTGACGTCGCCGCAGGAGAAGGCCTCGGTGGGCAGCGTGCGCATCAGGTCGCCGGGGTTGGGGTAACGCGGGGCCTGATAAAGGGTCCGCTTGGTTGTTTCGTCGAAGGCGCCGTTCCAGAAGAGGTGCGCGTCGGGCGGCGGGCAGCAGTGAGCCGGAGAGAAAGCGCTTGGCCTTGTATTCCAGGCTGATCTTGTCGTCGGAGACGGGCCAGAGATTGAGGAGGCTGAGGCCGAGCTTCCGAAGCTGGCGGGGGATGCGCTGGGCTTGGGGGTAGAGCTGATCGGCGAGATAGGTGAGATAGCCGCCGAAGAGTTCGTCGGCGCCTTCGCCGCTGAGAGCGACGGTGACGTGCTGGCGGGTCATCTTCGAGAGGTACCAGACGGGCAGCGCGCCGGCGTCGGCGCTGGGCTCGTCGGAGAAGTGGCTCATTTCGGCTATGGTGTCGAGGAGGTCCTCTTCGGGATTGAGGTCGAACTCGTGGTGGTCGGTGCCGTAGTGCGAGGCGACCTTGCGGAAGTACTCGCTTTCGTCGTGGCTGTGGCCGCGGAAGGAGACCGAAAAGGTCTTGAGGTTGGGGATTTCCCGGGCGGCGTAATGGAGGATGGTGGAGGAGTCGAGTCCGCCGCTGGCCCAGACGCCCAGAGGGACGTCGGTGATCAGATGTTCGCGGACGGAGGCGCGCAGCAGCGAGTCGAGTTCTTCCCTGGCTTCGCCGATGGAGCGGGGTCTGGGGGTCGAAACGAAGCTGCCACCAGGCATGGCGGTAGACGTCGCCGTTGCGCCACTCGAGAAGTTCGCCGGGCAGCAGCTTCTCGATGCCCTCGATCAGAGTGTAAGGAGCGGGGACGTAGTTGAGAGAGAGGAAGTAGGAGAGGCCGTTGAGATCCAGGCGGCGCGGGATCTCGGGGTGGAAGAGAATGGCCTTCAGCTCGGAGCCGAAGTAGAGGTCGCGGCCGCGGTGGAAGAGGTAGAGGGGCTTGATGCCCATGCGGTCGCGGGCGAGGACGAGGCGCTTTCGTTGGGCGTTCCAGAGGGCGACGGCGAACATGCCGCGGAGACGAGAGAAGACTTCGACGTCCCACTCGAGGAAGCCGCGGAGGATGACCTCGGTGTCGCAGAGCGTGTCGAAGCGATGGCCGCGGGCTTCGAGTTCGGCGCGGAGTTCGGCATGGTTGTAGACCTCGCCGTTATAGACGATGGTGACCTGCTCGCCGGTTTTGGGGTGGATGGCGTGGATGGGCTGGTTGCCGTGGTCGAGGTCGATGATTTTCAGGCGGGCATTGGCGAGGGCGACGTCAGGGGACTCGAAGGCGCCGAGGTGATCGGGTCCGCGATGGTGGAGGGTTGCGATGACCTTGCGGATGCGCCCCGGTTCTACGGGGTGATCCAACGTGGTAAAGCCAGCGATGCCGCACACAAAGAGACAGGATAGCAGGGGGAAGGCTGTTGAGCCCGGCATGGGCTGCTATTCAGTGGAAATAGTAATTAGCTCTTCCCAGCCGAGTGCATAACCCACGGCGCGTTTGACCTCGGCGATGCGCCGCGGGGTGAGTCTGGAGATTCTCGACTCGAGCAATTGCTTCGGGATGGTCCGGAGATTGTCGCAATTGACGGCACACTGTTTCAGCAGGCCCTCCGCTTTGCCGAGCGGAACCTCGACGGGGATCTTGCGAACGGTTGTGGTGATCTCGGCCGCCACGAACTTGTTCAAGTAGGAGTAGGCATCATCGCGGCTCAAGAGGAGGACGGGACGACGCCCGATGGGCTTGGGCAGGTTCGCCCACCAGATTTCGAACTGCCTCTCAACTTCCACTCTTCCGCCGAGGACCAATCGTCGGCCTCGGCGGCTTCCGAATTAGCCAACGCTCGACAACTGCGAAGAAGCGCGCGAATTGATACGCTGCCGGGCATGGCAACGACAAATCGCAGAGAGTTCCTGAGCCTGGCGTCGGCGGGGTTGGGCGCGTCCGGCGTGATTGCGGCACAGACGAAGCAGCCGAACCTGATCGTGCTGTTTGCAGACGACATGGGCTACAGCGATCTCTCGTGCTTTGGCAACCCGGTGATCCGCACGCCGAATCTGGACCGCATGGCGGCGGACGGGATTCGATTCACGTCATTCTATTCAGCGGCACCGGTGTGCACGCCTTCACGAGTGGGGCTGCTCACCGGAAGACACCCGATCCGCGCGGGGCAGCCGAACAATACGGGACCGGAAACAAAGGGCGGCTTGCCGTTGTCGGAGATCCTGCTGCCACAGGTATTGAAGAAGAGCGGCTACAGGACAATGGCGATCGGCAAGTGGCATCTCGGGTACCAGCCGCGGGAGTATTTGCCGGTGAGCAGAGGCTTCGACCACTGGTTCGGGCTGCCCTACAGCAACGACATGATTCCGCCATGGGTGAAGACGAGCGTGCCGCTGCGGCTGTACCGGGACGCGGAGCCTTTGGAGGAGAGTCCCGATCAATCGAATCTGACCGAGCGGTATACGGCAGAGGCGCTGAAGTTCATCAAGGGTGGCGGAAGTCAACCGTTCTTCCTGTATCTGCCCTACGCGATGCCCCACCTGCCGGTGAGCGCGAGCAGCCGTGCGGGCAAATCGCGAGCGGGCCTGTATGGCGATGTGATCGAGACGATCGACTGGTCGGCAGGGGAGATTCTGCGAACGCTGAAGGAGCAGGGAGTCGACAACAACACGCTGGTGACGTTTGCGAGCGACAACGGTCCGTGGCACAACCTGCCTCCCAGGATGCTGGCCAAAGGCGTGGAGCCGTGGCACACGGGCACGAAGGGTGTTGCTGCGGGGCGCGAAAGGGACATCGTATGAAGGCGGGCAACGTGTGCCGGGCATCATGCGCTGGCCAGGGACGATTCAGCCCGGGCAGGTGACTGCGGACCCGGCTTCGACACTGGATCTCTTCCCGACGCTGGTGAAGGCAGGGGGCGGGGAGATGCCCACCGACAGGAAGTATGACGGGTACGACTTAACGCCGATGCTGCGGGGAAGCGAGAGGTCGCCGCGAAACGAGTTCTATTATTGCGTGGGCAAGACATTGGAGGGCGTGCGCGAGGGTCCGTGGAAGTACCGGAGGGGTCTCTCGGGAGGAAGCGCGGGGACGCCGGAGTTGTTCCATCTGGACTGGGATCCAGCGGAGCAATACAACCTGCATGACCGGCATCCGGAGATTGCCACGAGGCTGGCGGAGAAGCTGAAGAAGTTTGCCGCGGAGATCGGGGCGGATCTGGCGGGTTAACGGCTATTTGCGGGCGGAAGGACGCGAGGGCCTCGGCGGAGCGGACGGCTCGTCGGGACTATAGGCGAGGCGACCCCAGATTTCGAAGAAGCCGACGTCGGGCGGAGCAGAGAGCTCCAGTTCGAAACCTTGGGTCTGGCTGACGGTATAGCCGGGCAGTGCGGCACGGACGGAGGCTGGCTCCGCCGCCGCCGATGGGCGAACGCGCCAGATGACCTGCCAGGCGCGTGTCCTGTCGGCCACTTGGGGTTGGCGGAGAAAGAAGCCGGTTCGGCCGACGGCGGCGATGACTTGAAGAGGGATGTGGGTGGAGAGGGCGCCATCCAGAAGGTTCTCGGTGAGGGACTCTGCGTCGAGGTCGAGGGTGAGGAGTCGTCCGGCAGCAGTGATCTCGTTGAGATTAGGTTCGCTGGGCAGCACCTCGATGAACTTGAGTTGGGGGGAGGCCGCGATGAATGCGCCTGGAGCGGCGGAGGGAGGCAGGGCGAGGCCGAAATCAACTCCGTGCGAGGCGGCAGCGTCTGCGGCGTTGCGGAGATCGTCGAGCGCAATGTCAGGGTGCGCGACGACAAAGCGATTGAAGCGGGCGCGGGCGAGAGTAGCGAAGAAGGCATTCAAATCGGCAGGGAGAGGCTGAGTCCATCGGACGCCGCGGACGGGAATGGCGGGAAGCGCCTTGACGGGGCGGATGAGCGCCTGACTTGCGGATCTGGGCAGCGGCCTCGAGAAGCCCGTACATGATGCCGCGAAGGTTGCCGCCGCGGATCAGGTAGCCCTGAATGGAGAATCCGTCCTGAGGCAGAACCATCGAGTGTTCGGTGATGATTCTGAAGCGGTCGGGGCTGAGACCTCGCGCTTCGAGGGCGGCGAGAAACTCGCGGCGGCCGAACTCGACGGGAGAAGCGGCTTTGGCTGGAAGAGCGGCAAGAAGAAGGAGGAGGCCAATCGAGTACTGCATGGCAAGTCAGCCAAAGGGAATTATAGTCGCGGGGCGTCGAGGATGACGATGCGGCCGTCCATAGGCAATACGGCGAGACGGTTCCCGTCGGGCGAGAAACGCACGCGGTAGACCTGCGAAGTGAAGGGGATTGTCAGAAGGAGGTCGCCGGTGGCAGGGTCCCAGATGCGGGCGGTCTGGTCAACGGAGGCAGAGGCGAGGCGAGCACCGTCAGGAGTGAAGTCGAGGCCATAGACGAGTTCGGAATGACCTGAGAGAGTGCGAAGGAGCTTGCCGTCGGCGGTGCTGAAGATCCGGATGAGGCGATCGTCGCAGGCAGTCGCGACGGTCTTGGCGTCGGGGGAGAAGGCTATGCCGCGGACGGCGCCCTTGTGGCCCTTGAGCTGTTGTTTGGTCGCGCCGGTGGCGGAGTCGGCGAGGACGGCTGCGCCGCCGGTCCAGGCGAGGGCGATGAGCGACCCGTCGGAAGACCAATCGACTCCCCAGACTTCGCCGGTCTGGCCTTCACCGCCCTTATCGCCAAGGGTGAGGCGCGATGCTCCAGTGAGGACGTCGAAGACCTTGGCGGTGGGGCGAGTGGAGCCGGTGACGAAGCGGAGGCCGTCGGGCGAAAGCGCCATGGTGACGCCGCGGCCGTTGGGAGCATGTTCGAAAGTCATCACGAGTTCGCCGCTCTTGAGGTTGACGCCTTGCACGCGACCGTCGTTGCCGGCGGTGTAGAGACGCTCCTGGTCGTAACTGAACAGGATCGTGTTGGCGGAGAACTGGTGGGCATACTGCTCAAAGCGCTGGCGTCCGGTCGCGGCATCCCAGAGTTTGATGGTTCCGCCCCAAGCTGCGGTAGCGGCGAGTTTTCCGTCAGGGGACCATTCGAAGCCATAGGTAGTCGAACCGTGGCGCCAGGTGGTGAGGGCGGGATCGAGCGAGGCTGTTCGCCACTCGAGAACAGTGCCGTCGACGTGTGCGGTGTAAATGCGCTCACCGTCGGGCGTGAAGGCGAGGGCATTTCCCGCTGAAGTTGCGTGATGCAGGACGGCGTCAGGAGCGAGGGTGTCAGAGCGCCAAAGGCGGAGAGTGGTGTCGGTGGAGAGCGTTGCGAGCCAGCGGCCTTGCGGGTGGGAGGCGACGGCGTTGACCCAACGGGTATGCCCGGAGATGATGCGAGCGGCGAGCGGATTCCGCAGATCCCAGAGGCGGGCTTGAGAATCCTTGTAGCCGGCAAGAACATGGCGCGAATCGGGCAGGAATGCGACGGACTGGACTGCGGGATAGGACCCATTCTGTTGTTCGGGGACAAGGATGAGCGGAGGCTTGGTCCAAAGAGCCGTATCCCAGACTGCCAGGGCATGGCCCCACGTTCCGGCGGCAAGGCTTGCGCCATCAGGACTCCAGGCGACCGAGACGATGGGCTTGTCAAGAAAGGTGAGGCGATGCCGCCGCTGGCCTGTGGCGGCGTCATAGATGTACAGGGTTCCGATGACCGATTGGCCACCCTCGGCATTAGGGAGCTGCTCCCAGGAAGAGGAGGCGATCTCTGCGCCGCGCGGGTTCCAGGCGACTGCGGCGATGCCGTGACCGTTGCTGCCGGCGTTCCAGAGTTCGCTGCCGGAGTCGATATCCCAAACCCTGAGCGTATGGTCGCTGGAGGAAGAGGCGAGGCGCCTGGAGTCGGGCGAGAAGGCGAGACTCCAGACTGTGGCGGTATGGCCTGTGAACTGCTTAAGTTTGGCGCCCGACTCGACGGAGTAGAGGAATATCGTCTTCCCTTCCCCGGCAGAGGCCCAGAGCTTGCCGTCAGGACTGACGGCGATCGCCTGCAAGGGTTCCTCAGAAAGCTTGTGGGACGGCGCTGGCCCGGCGTGCGCGGGCATTGAGATAGCGCCACTCCCAATTGCGGAGAGGAACTGGCGCGCGGTCGAGCCAGGACTGCGCTTCGGCGGTTTCATCGAGAAGTAGAGCCGACGAGGCGGCAGCAACGACTGCACGGTAATACTTGACGTCCGCTTCCGCCGGCGGCTGCCCTGCGAGAGCCGGCAGGAGGATGAGGAGCAAAAGGAATCCGCGCATCTCTACCAGTTTATTTTGCTTATGGGCCGGCAAACGTGATAAATGGAGGTAGATGATCCGCGAATTGGCAGCCCTGTCGCTGCTGCTGGCGGCCTGTCCCGCCGCGGCGATCGATCGAAGGATGACAGTGTATCCGCACGGCATGGCGCGGTTCGAGCGGCATGTGCGCACTGCCATAAGCAAAGCGCAGCTCAAGCTGACAGTTCTCGAGGAGTCGATGCAGCCGGACTACCGGATGTTTCTGGATCCCAAGTTCAGGAATGTGCAGGCAGGGTACCTGTACCGCAAGACCACGGGCCGGACTGACGATGCCGTCCTGGAACTGTATGACGTGCGGAGTAAGCGAGGATTGGTCCGTTACGAGTTCAAGCTGACGGCAGACGAGACGGAACAACGAGAAGCAGCGCGACAATTCGTCGAGCTCATGCGTAAGCACATGATAATGCAGGACAAACAGATGGATAAGGCGCTCCCCGGCGAAGCGCTCCCCAAATTTGGACTGGCTCAGTGAAGCGAATTTAGCGCAACGATTTCAATCTGTTGGGGTTGAAACAGGAGAAAACTGTAATAGACTTAAAGCCGAACGGTCCAATTGAAGATATTCGGATCTGTAGAGAATTTATGCACCCTCATGGGAGGTCGTCCGATGACTGGCACTCAAACACGTAGAGTTTTACTGCCATTGATGGCGTTGGTTGGCGTAGTGGCCTTGACCAGCGCTCCCACACCCCCGTTTTCCGAACGCGATAAGGCCTTTTACGCGGATTCGGCAACAGTGAACTTTGTAAGACCAGGGCTGGTGATGAAGGTGCTGGGGGCGTCAATCGCCACCGATGGCACCGTGACTGCACGAGTGAAGTTCACCGACCCGAAGGGATTGCCTCTTGATCGAGAGGGAATCACGACGCCAGGCACGATCAGCTGCAGCTTCATCATTGCGTACATCAAGCCTGAAGGGCAGTATTGGTCCTACACGACTCGAGTGCAGACAAGCCCGATTACGGGTGTAGCAGCGACTCAGGCGGGTGCGGATTCTGGCGGCGTATGGGCCAAGACGTCGACAGAAGGCGAGTACACGTACGTGTTCGCCACGAAGCTGCCGGCCGACTATACAAAGACTGCGACGCATTCGGTCGGTATCTACGGCTCGCGCAACCTCATCGAGTTCGACATGGGCACGAACTATGACGACGACGTCTACAACTTTGTCCCGAGCGGCGCCGCGGTGACGGTCGTGCGCGACCTGATCAAGACGGCCACCTGCAACAAGTGCCACCTCGACATGGGCTTCCACGGCGGATCGCGGAAGACGATGGAGATGTGCAACCTGTGCCACACGCCGCAGACGATCGACCCCGACACGGGCAACACGGTGGACATGCCGGTCATGACCCACAAGATCCACATGGGCGCGGAGCTGCCCAGTGTGATCGCGGGAACGCCCTACAAGATCATCGGCAACGGCCAGAGCGTGCACGACTACTCCGGTGTCGTATTCGTAGCCAACCCGAGCAACTGCACGGCGTGCCACGAAGGCAATAAGAACGTCGCACAGCCGGAGAATTACCTGAAGCCGAATCGGGCTGCGTGCGGCGCCTGCCATGACAACATCGACTTCACGACCGGCGCAAACCACGCTGGCATCGTTCAGACGAACGACACGGGCTGCAATCGCTGCCACCCCTCGAAGATGAACGAAGAGTTCGACATTTCCGTCGAGGGCGCTCACGTGATTCCCGAGCAATCCAAGCAACTCCCGGGAACCAACTTCGAGATTCTTGAAGTGACGAACACCAAGCCCGGCGACAAGCCGACCGTCACCTTCACGGTCAAGAACGATGCCGGGACTCCGGTTGATGCCGCGACGATGAGCCGCCTCCGCATCTATCTCGCCGGCGCAAACGCCGACTACACCAAGTACTTCCAGGAAGACGCGACAAAGGCAGTTGCCCAGCCGGGTCCGGGCCTGTACAAGTTCACGTGCACTAACGCGATCCCGGCGGATGCCAAGGGCTCGTGGACAGTCACAATGGAAGGCCGGCAGACCATCACCCTCAATGCCGGGCACTGTCGAGCGCGATGACCATCAACGACTCCGGCGAGAACAAGCAGTTCTACTTCTCCGTGGACGGCAGTGCTGTCCAAGCCGCGGCGGAAGGTTGTTGATCTCGCCAAGTGCAATGCCTGCCACAGCAATCTGGCTCTGCACGGCGGCGCACGCAACACGGTTCAAGAGTGCGTGATTTGCCACAATCCGACGATGGTGGCCAATCCGACACCGCAACGGACCATCGACCTGGGCGTGATGGTCCACAAGATCCATCGCGGCGCGGCGCTGACACGCGGCTACGCCATCGCCAACGCCGACTACTCGAAGGCCGGCTATCCTGGCGACCTTCGGAGTTGCGTCTCCTGCCACATCGATGGCACACAGCAGATTCCGGAAACCGACACGCGCATTGCGGTCGTCAGCCCGTACGACTACCTCAGCCCGGCCGGCCGCACCACAGCCAACTGCCTGTGCCTGTCACGACAGCCAAGAGCGCGGCGGCCCACGCCAACACCAACACCGATCCGAAGCTGGGCGAAGCCTGCTGCTGCCTGCCACGGCCCCACGGGAGCCGCTGCAGTCAGCAAGGTGCACGCCCGCTAGACGCGCACACCTGAAACACAACGCGTAAAGGCCGGTTCTCGCTTTCGGGCGGGGACCGGCCTTTTCGCTGTTTGGTGAAGAGTGCGCCGAGCCTCAGGCTGCCAATGGGCGGACTTGGCTATTTGGCTCCTTGTCGCAGGCCTTCGAATCGAGGACACAGGCGACTAAATCTTCGAGACCCCTCAGCGACCTCAACTCAATCGTCGCCTCCGCCGGATTGGCCGGGTCGACGACAAGCTCGATGAGTTCCCGTTCTGTTGCTATCCGCCGCATATTGATCACTGCGCGCCTCGTATTGGAGAATACGGACAGGCAGGTACATTCGTTAGGTTTGTGACCGTTATCGCTCAGCGAGTCACGCACGTCACTAACGTAGTCAAGAGTTGACTTATCAATTGATTAGGAATTGATTGAGAGAATGGGCCGGGTAAGGTTAGGATGAGTGAGAGAAGGCGGCAAAGAGGTGGCTCAGCAAGTGACTCCCGAGCAACAGGAGATGATTCGCGCCCAACTTGTGCGGATCATGGCGAGCAGCCAATTCCGCGAGTCTGCCCGAATGAGCGGATTCCTTCACTTCGTCGTCGAGAGGACATTGGTCGGCGCCGAGGACGAGGTCAAGGAGACCTCTATCGGGATAGAGGTGTATGGCCGCGGAACAAGTTTCGACCCCCAAACGGATTCGATCGTCAGGGTGGAAGCGAGCCGGTTGAGGTCGAAACTGCGGGACTACTACCTGGAGGAGGGCAAGGCGGAGGAATGGAAGATCGAACTGCCGAAGGGGACGTACGTGCCGCGCTTCAGCAGAGCCACTCGGGACTCCGAGGCTGCCGGGCCTTTAAGTACGGGTCGGCCTGCGGCGGAAGAGCCAACTGGACGGACCCGGGTGAAGAGTCAGTCATGGTGGGGCGGGATCGGGATCCTGGCGATGGGCATGGTGCTGCTCGCAGTTGCGGCGTGGATGGGGTGGCGAGCCTGGCAGTCGGGAACGCCGGCGCAGCAGTACAGGGTAGCCGTCCTGCCTTTCGAGGACCTGAGCGAAGCCCGGGATCTGGAATACTTCTGTGAGGGACTGGCTGAAGAGGTGATCGACAGTCTGAGCCGGCTGGAGGGCGTTTCGGTGCTGGCGCGAGGCTCGTCGTTCCGGTTTCGAGGACCGGAGGTGGACGCGCGTCAGGTGGGCCAGCAGTTGCAGGTGGACAAACTGCTGACCGGCTCAGTCCGGCGAGCCGGCAAGACAATCCGCGTGAGCGCGCAATTGGTGGATACAAGGACAGGGGTCGCGATGTGGTCGAGCCGCTTCGACCGGTCTGAGGGCAACCAGTTGAAGATTCAGGAGGACATTTCGCACGAAGTGTCGGAAGCGTTGGAACTGACGATGGTGCCGCGCCGGACGGCGGCGGGGATGCCGGTCAGCGCGGAAGCGCACAACCTGTTCCTCAAGGGGCGTTACTACTACTGGAAGAGCACGCCGGAGGACGAAGCTCGAGCGATGCGGTTCTTCGAGCAAGCGATAGAGCTATCGCCGCAGTTTGCAGCGGCGCACGCGGGGTTGGCGGACACGCTGGCAGGTCTGCCGTTGCACGGGATGAGAGCTGGAGAAGCGGAGGTCGAAAGGGCGCGGAGCGAAGCTGATCGCGCGTTGGCGCTGGATCCGCACCTGCTGGACGGTCTGCTTGCGAAGGCGCACATCGCACGGTACCTGGACTACGAGTGGGGCGAGGCCGAGCGGCTTTATAAGAAGGCGGTATCGTTGCAGCCCGGGGCGTCACGGGCCCACAATTCCTACGGAGTCCTGCTCTCACTGGCGGGCCGGTTCGAGGAAGCTGACAGGGAATTGAGAGAGGCTTTAAAACTGGATCCACTGTCGATGCAGGTGCAGACGAATCTGACGTTAAACCTTTACCGTCAAGGCCGCTACGCGGAAGCGCTGGCGCAGTCGGAGAAGGCTTCATCGATCGATCCGGGCTACCGGAATGTCTACTCGCCGCGGGCGGCGGCGCTGGCTGAGCTTGGCCGCTTTGACGAGGCGCTCGCGGCGTTGAACACTCTGCGGGACCGCAGCGGAGGGGAACTCGGCGACAACCATCTGGCGCTTAAGGGCCACATTCAGGCGAAGAAAGGCGAACGGGCGCAGGCGCAGGAAGTGTTGAAGGAACTTGACCGGCGGGCTGCCGGGCGCTACGTGGCAAGAGCAGCGATCGCCGACGTGCTGTTGGGCCTGGGAGAGAACCAGCGCGCGCTCGACATGATGGAAGAGGCGCTCACACAGCGCGAGGTGCTGCTCGCAGGACTGCTGGTGAGCCCGCACTCCAAGGGCGTGGCCGGAGAACCGCGGTTCAAAGAGATCCAGAAGAAGATCGCAAAGCGGTAGTCAGCGGCCGAACGCGAATCGAGCGGAACGCGATGCGAAGCTCGTCCTTGGCGTGGAGTTGCAGGGCGAAGTGACCCTTGAGACCGGCATTACGGCTGAGGTGGGCTTTATCGTCGAGAATGCCAGCCCCGTCGAATGAGGTGACCGGCAGACCGTTGAGCCAAGTGTCGACTCGCGTGCCCTGGCAGACGAGACGGAGCCGGTTCCAGCCATGGGGGTCCCAGTGAAAGTCGTGGGGCGCCTGAGCGGGCTCGATCTTCCAGTCCGGCAGCGAGGGATGAATCCAGCGGCGCGCTTCGCGTGTCTCGTCGTAGATGAGGCCGGTTCGGAACGGGGCGGGAGGATGGATATCGACCTGAGGGCCGTGCAGCCATCCGAGTTCCTTATCGTATCGGCTGCGGAACTGCAGGCCAGAGTTGCCGGGGGAGTCCGATCCGCGCACTTCGAGCTCAAGCTCGAAATCTGAATACTCTGCCTCGGAGAGGAGCCAGACGTAGTCGTGCTCCTTGCGGCCGACGGAGTCGCAGGACAGGAGCCCATCGCGGGCAGTCCAGAACTCCTTGCCGCGGTCCTCGGGCTTGCACTCGACGCGCCAGCCATTAAGAGACTTGCCGTCGAAGAGAGAGGTCCAGAGATTAGCGTCTGCCGCCTGGCGGAGGGGCAGGGTCAATGGGGCGGGACCGCCGCGCAAGACGAGACGGTCGGGGTAGACATCGACGATGCGGCAGGCGTCGGCGGGTTCGTGTTCAACCAGGCCCTTCAATGTCACGTAGTGGAGGCCGCCGCGTGAGCCGAGTCCGCCGCGGTGGTCGTGGCCGTTGAAGTAGCCGGCCACGGCCGGGGCGCGATCGAGGATGTCGAGGAGCTCAGCGTAGTTCCAAAGCAGGTGGTCAGGGCGGCAGCCTTCGGGCAGAAGCGGAAAGTGACCGAAGACGAGTGCGCGCTGCTTGAGGCGGGAAGCGTCGTCGAGAGTCTTCGCGAGCCATTCGAGCTGAGCGGCGCCGACAGCGCCATTCCAGTCGTTGGCGTTGCGCGCGCCCGACTGCTTCAAGGAGGCCAGAGTGGAGCGTCCCAACTGCGCATTGGGGTGATCCTCGGGCCATCCGCCTTTGGCTGCGACATCCATGCCGTCGACGACGATGAAGCGCCAGTCGCGGACCGTGAAATCGTAGTATGCGCTCTTGAGACCGAGGCGCGGCAGGAGCGTGTTTCTCGGAATCGTGAAGTCGTGGTTGCCGAGGACAAGCCTTGCATTGGGATTGAGCCCGCGGAAGGCGTCGAAAGCGTGAGGGAGGTTCTCCAGTCCCTCGTCGATGAGGTCGCCGAGGTGGACAACGAAGTCGAGCCGCTCCCGAAAGAGGGAGTTCTGCCAATGATTGACCTTGCGAATGGAGTCGCGATACTGGCGCGGCCCGGCGGCGTCCTTGTCGGCGTATTGAATGTCGGCGACGACGCCGAAGGAGAACTGTGGCCTTTGTGCGGCGGCGACCACCGGAAGAGACGCGATGAAAGCGCGGCGGGAGAGTTTCATAGGGATGATGCCGTCACCAGTGTACTGATCCTGGCGCACCGAGCACCGTGATGTAAGGGGCGCGCCGGATATGATGCTTGAATGGCTTTGAGCAAACATCCCGCTGGTCTCTCCACACTCTTTCTTGTTGAGATGTGGGAGCGCTTCAGCTATTACGGGATGCGGGCTATCCTGGTGCTCTATTGCGTGGCACTGCCGGCGCAAGGCGGGCTGGGCTTCGACACGCAGCGCGCCGCTTCGCTGTATGGGACGTACACCATGGCGGTTTATCTGCTGTCGGTGCCTGGAGGGTTCATTGCAGATCGATGGCTTGGCGCGCGCAATGCGGTGTTGGCCGGAGGAGTAGTCATTGCGTGCGGGCAATTCGCGTTGGCCGTGTCTGCGCTGCCGTTCTTCTACGCGGGCCTGTGCCTGATCGCGGTGGGGACGGGCTTATTGAAGCCGAACATCTCGACGATGGTGGGCGCCCTTTATGGCGAGAACGACCCGCGCAGGGACAGCGGCTTCTCGCTGTTTTACATGGGCATCAATGTGGGCGCGGTGATGGCGCCGTTGGCCTGCGGCTTCCTCGCCGAGAGCCCCGCGTTCAAGGCCTGGCTGGCGTCACGCGGCTTTGACCCTGCCGGCAGTTGGCATTGGGGATTCGGCGCGGCAGGTGTTGGAATGATTGCCGGGTTGTGCGTCTTCCTGCTGCGCCGAAGAACGCTGGAGTCGGTGGGACTTCGGCCACAGCAGCGCAAAGAAGCTACAGGAGTCGAGCCGGCTGGAAAACTCACTCCCGGCGAGTGGAAGCGCATCGGCGCAATCTCGATTCTGTTTGCGTTCACGATCATGTTCTGGTCGGCATACGAGCAAAAGGGCGCGAGCCTGAACCTGTTCGCAAAGCAGTTGGTCAGGACGCAGATAGGCAGCTTCGAGTTTCCGGCGAGTTGGCTGCAATCGATGACCCCGTTCTACGTCATTATCCTTGCGCCGCTCTTCGCAAGAATGTGGATTCGAATGGGAGACAGGCAGCCGTCGAGCCCGGTGAAGTTCGCGCTGGGATTGGCCGCGATCGGCGGTGCGTTCTGCCTGCTGGTGCCGGCATCGGCGCTGACGGCTTCGGGCAGGATCAGCCCGTTGTGGCTGGCGGGAGTCTACTTCCTGGATGTAGTCGGCGAGTTGTGCCTGAGTCCTGTCGGATTGAGCACCGTGACGAAAGTTGCGCCGGTGCGACTGGTGGGCGTGATGATGGGGGCGTGGTTTTTCGCCACGAGCCTGGGCAACAAACTGGCAGGGTATTTCTCGGGGTTCTTTGTGGCTGATGATCCCACGGTGCTGATGCGGCTGTACGGCGGGATCGCTGCGGGCTTGCTCTTGTCGGCACTGGTGCTGGCGCTTTCGGCGACGTGGCTCAGGCGGATGATGGCAACGCGAAGCTGACTCGCCGGAGGCTGGGGGAGCGAACCATCAGCCGGCCGTCGGAGAAGATGGAGAGTCCTGGACCCTTTTTGAAATGCTTTCCGTCGCGGTCCCAGAGGATGGTCAGGGTGCGGCCGTGGTAAGGGATGCGATCGAGGCAGAACCAGTCCCATGTGCCGGGCGGAAGCAGTGGATTTACCTCGACCGAGTTGCCGGCACGGGGGCGGAGGCCGGCGAGACCTGTGATGACAAGATCGGCGAAGGCCGAATGGTTGTAGTGGTCGCCGCGGCCGTAGAAAGTGCCTTTCCTCATCTTGAGGGCACGGGCGTGCCACTCGCCGGTGAAGGGATTGAGATTCTCGTCGACGAAGGCGATAGTCCGGCCGTCGGGCAGGGTGAGGCGATGGCTTCGTGCGTAATTGAGGAGGGTCTTGAAGTAGTCGGCGTTCGAAATGCCGGGCTGTGGGTAATCGTTCAGGACATTGGCGAGGGCCTTGAGAGTGATGGTGGTGGAGAACGGCCAACTGGGGCCGTTCCACTGACAGTCGTCGCCGGTCTCGGCGATTTTGAACTCCGGGTGTCGCCGTTCGGCCGTCGTGGGCCCGTAGGGGGCGAAGAAGCCTCTGGGACTCATGAGCTGACTCCAGGCGGCCTCGAAGCCGCGGCGAGGAGAGGGGAGGTTGAAGAACCAGGGGGTGAAGCCGATCAGCTCGCGAACACCGGCGAGCGAACCCGATTCGAGAAGTGACTCGAAGAACCGGCTTCGCGGGTTCCAGAGTTTCTGTTCCGTGAGGGATTTGAGGTCGGCGGCTTTGCTTTCGTATTGCCCGGCAAGGTCGCGCCTGCCGGCAAGGCGGGCGATCCGTGAGATAGCTACAGCGTTGCCGAACATGTAGCTGTTGATTGTGGGGCGGGCGTTTTTGGCGCGGCGGCCGCCGGAGATTGACTCTTCCATGCCGTCGCGCACGTCGTACTGCCAGAAGAGTCCTGAGGGGAGGAGGCGCTCCTTCTCCCAGGTCGTGTAGTCAAGCAGGAGATTGTCGAGAAAGGAAAGCAGCACGTCCTGGCGGCCGTCGGCGAGGTAGCGATCATAGACGGCGGAGGCGGTCCAGTTGGAGTACTGGTGATAGTGGCGCTGCAGGCCGCTGCCAGGACCGGAGCGCAGCCAGAATGCCAGGTACTGATCGATGTAGCGCGGATCGCGCAGCCAGCGGCCTTCCGCGATGTGGTGCCCGAGTGCGCAGCTGATGGCGTTGTGGTCGGTGGCGTGTTTGACGGGACGGATGAACTCAGTGAGGATGAAGCCGTCGGGGGTATGGCGGATGTGCTTGCGGAAGGCCCACCAACGGTAATACCAGGTGCGCTCGAATTCGGGGTCAGGGCAGGAGAAGTACGGGATGTTGTCCTTCATCCAGTCCCAGGCCTGCTCGTCGGGAATGAATGAGACGACATCGGGCGTTGGGATGGAGTTGAAATCGTCGACGTAGTGCCGGAACGATATCGGGGTCGTGGCGGGGCTGGAGGGCGGCAGGCGCGTGAGCAGGGCCGCGCTGGTAAGAACGTCCTGCTCCCAACGTTGCAGCTCATTGGACAGGCCCGAAACCGGGTCCCGCAGCGAGCACCGGGCAGCTCAAGGCGGGTAAGATCAGACTTCGGAATCCGACGATCATTCCGCCATTCTCTGCCAATCTGAGGTGGATATGCTTCTGCGCCAATTTCTGCTCGTGATTCTAATGTGCGCATGCGCTAGTCCGAGCCTGTTCGCGCAACAAGTGTCTGGCGAATTGAAGCAGTGGCACGATGTGATGCTGACGTTGGATGGTCCGGCGGCGGGTGAGGCCGCGGAGCCAAATCCGTTTCTGTATTACAGGCTGAATGTGACATTCAGCAAGGGCACGAGGAAGTACATTGTGCCGGGCTATTTTGCGGCGGACGGCAATGCCGCGGAAACGGGTGCGACCTCGGGGAACAAGTGGCGGGTGCACTTTGTCCCGGATGAAACGGGCGAGTGGAGTTTCATTGTTTCGTTCCGGGCTGGCGCGGATATTGCCGTCGACCCTGATCCGGGAAGCGGAAAAGCGCTGCCGCCGGACGGGTTGACGGGCAAGCTGACGATCGCGGCGAGCGACAAGACCGGGCGGGACCACAGGGCGCACGGGATGCTTCAGTACGTGGGGCAGCATTATGCGCAGTACGCGGGGTCGAAGAAGTACTTCATTCAGGTCGGCAGCCAAAGCCCGGAGAATCTGCTGGCCTACTGGGAGTTCGACGACACCGCGGATCATGGCGGCGCTGAGAACCGGCTGCGCGACGGCCTGCATCGATACGAGCCGCACGTCAGGGACTGGCGGGAAGGCGATCCGACGTGGAAGGGCGGCAAGGGAAAGGGCATCATCGGCGCGATGAACTACCTGGCCTCGAAGGGGATGAACACCATCTATTCCCTCACGATGAACGTCGACGGCGACGGGCGCGAGATTTATCCGTGGACCAGCTACTCGGAGCGCGCCCGCTACGACATCTCGAAGCTCGCGCAGTGGGAGATCGTCTTTTCGCACATGGACCGGCTGGGCCTGCAGCTCATGCTGATCACGCAGGAGGAGGAGAACGAGCAGATCCTGGGCAAGATGACGACGCTGCGCAAGCTCTACTACCGGGAACTGATCGCGCGGTTCGCCCATCACCACGCCTTGCTGTGGGATCTCTCCGAGGAGATGGATCGCTGGCGGTTTTACAAAACCGGAGACATTCAGGAGATCGCCAACTACTTCAAGCAGCTCGACCCATGGAGGCACCCCATCCAATACGTGCAATGGAAGGGAGAGCTGTTGGCGGACGACAAGGGTTATGGACGGCTGCTCGGATTCCCAAATTTCGACGGCACGGCAATGCAGCACGATGCCGAGTTCACGCACCAGGCGACGAAGAAGTGGGTGGATGCGTCGGCAAAGGCGGGGCACAAATGGCTGGTCGGCTTGATTGAGATCAATCCGACGAGCACGGGAGTGGTTCCGGACAGCGTGGATTACTGGCACGACACCGTGCGCAAGGCCTCAATCTGGGGCAACCTGATGGCGGGCGGATCGGGGACGGTCTTCTTCTTCGGTTACGCGCATCCGAACAGCGATCTGGACATGGAGGATTGGCGCAGCCGCGATCACTTTTGGGATCTGCTGCGATACGCGCACGAGTTCTTCACCCGGTATCTTCCGTTCCACGAGATGCGGCACGCCGATGAGCTTACGCCGGATTCGAGTGACTTTGTTTTTGCGAAGCCCGGAGAGGTGTATGCGGTGTACCTGCCTGACGGCCGGCCGGCAGAACTGGATTTGACCGGAGCCACAGGCGAGTTCGAGGTGAAATGGTACGACCCGCGATTCGGCGGTGAACTCCAAGAGGGTCGGTGAAGACGGTGCAGGGCGGAGGCCGCCGCTCGCTGGGCGGGGCGCCGAGGGAACAAGGTAAGGACTGGGCGGTGTTGGTGCGGCGTGCGCCGGCCTCGCCTCAGGCGCTGGAGAGGGAACGGAATTTCCTGGTCAAGCTCAAAACGCCGCTCGGCAGCAAGGTCAGCCGACAGGGCGACCCAGTCACGGCTTCGGTGATTTCGCCGGAGACCTACCTGGGGGCGTCGCTTGAAGGAACGGTGGAGCGCGTATCGAGCAACAGCGTGACGATTGTGTTCCGATCTCTCGTTCACAAGGGCGGGTCGATTTCGGTGAGTTCAACTACGACGGGTTTCGTGAACTCCAAGGGACACAAGTCAGTGGACGACCAGGAGAGGCCAGCCCGGGTGGAAGCCGGGGCGTTTGTCGCTGACGGCTCGGAATTCTGGCTGGATGAAGGGGCCGAGATCCAGTTACGCGTTCGTTGATTTTACGATCTGGTGCTTCTTGACCCATTCCGGGTCGAAGTCGACGCCGAATCCGGGGCCGGTCGGAACCTTGATCTTCCCGTCGACGACCTTCAAGGGAGATGTCTTGCATTCGAACCGCACGTTCGTTTTGGTCGATTTGAATTCGTGATGAACGCCGGCGTTCGGAACAGCGGAGACGAACTGAATGTTGTACAGGTATCCAAGCCCGCCGCCGGACATGTGCGGGACGATGCTCTTGCCGAACGCTGCCGCCATGCGCGCAACCTTCATCGACCGGATCAATCCGCCGAAGTAGTAGTTGTCCGGCTGCACAATGTCGATGCCGTCGTTGGCGATCAGCCAGCGGAAGCCGTAGAAGCTGTTATCCTGCTCGCCGTTGGCAGATCGGTATTGTGAGCGCGTCGGCGACCTGTTTGATCTCCTCGATGTGGTCGAACATCACGGGCTCTTCGAAGTATCCGAACTTATACTCTTCGAGCAGCCTGCCGACGCGGATGGCTTCCGGGACCGTATAGAAGCTGTTCGAGTCGGCGTAGAGCGCCATGTTGTCGCCGAACGTCTTGCGCACGAGCGGGATCATCTTCTCGGTCCTTCCGGGAGGGCCGACGGCGTACATGTCAGTGGTCATGAACATCAGTCCGCCGACCTTGATCTTCAGCGCGTGCGCGTCGTAGGAAGCGACGGCTTCCTGAATCAGCTCGATCGATTCCTCGACCGGCTTCTCGCGCCATTCAGTGGCCATGTACACGCCGACTTCGGGATTGTGAATCTCTCCGATCAGTTGGCCGACCGGCTTTTGGCGATGCGGCCGAGCATGTCGAGAATGGCGAACTCGATCGTGGCCAAGGGCAGGCCGAGAGTGATGCCGTTATATCGGAAGTTGAAGCCGAAGATATAGACCTTTTCCAGGATCAGGTCCAGCTCGCGGGCGTCTTTTCCAAGGAAGAATGGCTGCAGGTTTTTGAGGAAAATGGGAAAGAGCGTGCTCATGCCGCTGTGAGCGACGGAGATGCCTTCGGCGCCGTCACGGGAACGCACCCTGCAAAGGAAACTGTTGCTCGAGACGAAGCAATTCGAGCGTTTCGATGATGACCGGCGTGCTGAAGAACTGCTTCTTCAGCACCGGTTGTTTCAGGATTTCGTCGAGTTTGCGATATCGCGCGTTTGCCGGAGAGCCCGGAGCTGCGGACAGCGGCAGGGAGGCCAGCGCTCCACCAGCGGCGGTTGAGATGAACGTTCGGCGATCGGCTTTCACGGTTCGGGGCTCCTGATATCAGCGGTTGTTCGCGATAAGGATATCAGTTGAGGCTGGCGGAGAGGGAGGGATTCGAACCCTCGATACAGTTTCCCGTATACACGCTTTCCAAGCGTGCGCCTTCAACCACTCGGCCACCTCTCCGGGATGTCACGCTTAGGCGTGAAGGCAGGTCAAACTTCAGTTTACCATGGGCACTTCAGCGCACCGGCAGACCTTGATACAAATAGTCGCGCGCCTTGAGCCACCATTCCGGTCCGCCTGACGGGGAGGCTTTCCCAGCGCAGAACGCGGGCAGGTCGGTGATTGCGGCTGCCCTCATCAGTTGAAGATCCCACCCTCGCGCGTGTCGTCTTTTCGCGCTGCCGGGCAAGATTGAAGATCCTCCTGAGAAGATTGCGGAAAAGCAACGCGCGGCCGGTGTCCGCGGGTTGCGAAGGATGGTCCGGGTCTTGACGCCGCAGGCGTAGGCCGCAGGGGGTTTCCACCATTGTGGAGAGCGGCCCGACCGGTCGGGGGCGCCGGCGGCCTCGACTTCGGAGTCGACTCGCGCTTGCCGAACCCGGACCTCCATGGGCAGGATCATCCATCCGTCTCCGCGATGGAACTGCACCTCGATGCGGAAGCGCTGATTGGCCTCCGCTTCCGGAGGGACGAACAGATCGACGAGATAGCTCTGGGCGATCTGACCGTTTGCCAGGGCGGCCCCGTGGGGCATGTCGACGGGCTTCAGTTTGTCGGGGATCCACTCTCCGGCGACTTCGGAATAGCTTTCCTGAAAGAGCTGAATTTGTGCGCTATTTTCCGGATTCTGGGCGATATGGAGACTGTACGGGGAGCCGTCGGGCTGACGGTCCCCAGGGCCTACTGCCTTGGGGAAAACCACGGTGACGCGGAACGTGAAATGCGCGTTCCGCGCAACCGCGGGCGAAAGTAATTCCCGGTACTTGGGCGCCTGGTCTGAAGAAACCACAACCCCGTCCGGCCGGTAGCGCACGAACTCGCTGGTCACGATAGCAGTCTGGGCAAAGGCAGCCTGGCCGCCGAGGCTTGCTGCCCAGGCGGCCAGGATTACAGAGCAACTCAAGAACCCGCGCACAGCGACTTGAACTCCTATGCCAGGTCGAACTTCTCCTGATGCAGGGTCGGATCGCTGATGATCGGCAACTGGCCGCCCGAGCGTTTCTTCGAGCTCTTCCAGGTACTCGTTCTCGGTGGACTTGAGCACCTTGGCGACCTCGGGGTTCGCACGGCAGACGACATCCTTGGTGTCGACCACCTTGGAGTACTTCTGAGCTTCGTTGAGAATCTCGCCGATGACGGTCTGGACGCTCTTCACGTAGCCGGCGCCTTCGCAATAGGGGCACGGCGAGCAAAGCGTGCGCTCCAGGGACTGCTTGACGCGCTTGCGAGTGATCGCCACCAGGCCGAAATCGTTGAACTGCAGAATCTTGTAGGGAGCCTTGTCGGCGCGCATGGCATCCTCGAGCGCCTGCATCACCTTCTGCCGGTTCTTGCGCTCGTCCATGTCGATGAAGTCGACGACGATGATGCCGCCGAGGTCGCGCAGTCGAATCTGGCGGACGATCTCCTTCACCGCTTCGAGGTTGGTCTTGACGATGGTGTCCTCGAGCCGGTTCGACTTGCCGACGTACTTGCCGGTGTTGACGTCGATGGCCACCAGCGCTTCGGTCTGATTGATGACGATGTAGCCGCCGGACTTGAGCCACACCTTCGGCCGGAGGGCTTTTTCGAGTTCCTGGGTAATGCCGAAGGCGTCGAAGATGGGATCGGGGCGAGTGTACAGCTTGACGCGGCTGAGCAGTGCGGGCTGAAGGCGCTCGACGGCATGCAGCACCTGCTCGTAGAGCTCTTCGTTGTCCACCCAGACTGCCTTGAAGCCCTCGGTGAGCTGGTCGCGCAGCAGCCGCTCGACGATTTCCACATCGTGGTGGAGCAGCGCCGGCGCGCGGCGCTTCTCGGCCTTCTCGCGGATGTCCAGCCAGAGCGTGGCGAGATACTGCATGTCGGCGGCGATGTCTTCTTCGGTGCGGCCCTCGCCGGCGGTCCGCATGATGTAGCCGCCCTGCACGCCTTCGCGGTAGCGCTGCAGAATCCGCTTCAGACGCTGGCGCTCTTCGTCGGTAGAGATCTTGCGAGACACGCCGAGGTGATCCACGGTCGGCATGTAGACGACGTAGCGGCCCGGCAGGGCGATGTGCGAGGTGATGCGCGCGCCCTTTTGCCCCAAGGGCTCCTTGGCGATCTGAACGATGATCTCCTGGCCTTCCTTGAGCAACTCGGCTATGGAAGGCAGGACAGGCCTTTCGCGGTCACGGTCGGCGCGGTCGCGGTCGGCGCGGTCACGGTCGTTGCGATCACGATCGCCGCGGTCCCGATCCCTGTCCCGATCGCGATCCCGGCGGCCGCGGCCACCGCGGTCTCCGTCGCCGCGATCAGGGCGTTCAGGCCGTCCTGGCGACGGGGCCAGTCCCGGCGGCACATTTGCAGGCCGCGTTATCTCGATTGTTTCGCCAAGGGCAGCGATATTGACCTGGGGCTCGCTCATGGGGGCAGCCGGGGCCGGAGCCGATTCAACAGGTTCAGATTCAGAACCGCGCCCACGGCGGCGGCGGCCGCGCCTGGAGATCCGATGGGGCAGGCCTCCTCCCTGTGCGCGGAGGGTGGCGGTGAGGCTCTGCGGCGTTCGAGCAGGCTCGGGACCCTCGGGCTGTTGGTCCTCCGACGCTGCCTCTTCGTCAGTTTCGCCGGGGACCTGGTCCGGTGTCTCTATCTCCGCGATCCCGGCTGGAGCGACAGGCTCTTCATCCTCTTCATCCTCTTCGTCCTCGACTGACTCATCAGTGATAGAGGTGGGTTCGTCAACCGCAACCAGCTCAACTTCCGGATCCGCGTCAATCTCAAAATCCGGGTCGGATTCCGATTCGGGGACCTCGTCGGCCTCTTCTACCAGGGTAGGCAGGGCCTCAAGCTCTTCCAACTCCTCGACACGCTCCAAGAGGGCTTCAGCGGCATCTTCGGCGGCAGCTTCGGCGGCTTGCTCCAATTCTTCGGGGGTCAACCGGGCAGCCTCAGCTTCAGGAACCGGATTTTCCCGGGTCGAGGCCGCACGACGATACTTGGAAAGGGATTCTCCCGGGAGGACCAGAAAATCTTCCGGCGGAGCAAGCTCGACTGCAGTTGGGATTACCTGAGCAGCGTCCGTCATCCGGGGCTCGTCGGCGGGGTCAGACTGCGCTTCGTCGGATGAGGCGCTATCGGAAGCGTACTTGGACTCCGGGAATCCGCGGCCTCTCCGCCTCCTGCTCCGGCGACGTCCCCGATTGTCGCGACCCTGCGCATCATCGGTTCTTTCGGCTCCTTCGGCGGGCGGGCCTGCATCGAGTTTCGGCACTTCGAGGCCTTCAACCGGCGCGGCGGCAGGCGCTGCCTGCTGGATCAGCGTCGGGTTCTGCAATTGTGGCGGACGGCGTCCGCGACCGCGATCATCGCCGCCAACCCGGTCGATTTCGTCGGCATGCTCTTCGAAGAAATCCGATACATACAGGAAGCAGTCCCGATCAAGGCCAAGGTCGACAAACGCGCTCTGCATACCGGGCAGCACGCGTGTCACCCGGCCTTTGTGAATGCTTCCGGCCAGGGAGTACTCGTTGGCGCGCTGCAGGTAGATTTCTACCAACTGGCCGTCTTCGAGGATCCCGACTTTCGTTTCGTGGCGGTTCTGACTGACCACCAACTCCTTGGACACCATTTCTTCACCTCCATGCGATAGGTGAAGCAACGCGCAACCGGAGCGGCCCGGCCGAGGGATGGTTTCTATTCCAGGGTGCGCCCTTGAGGCGACTCTCGCGGGAGCCTTGGTCAGGCCCGCCGCGCCTACTCAACAATCTTTTTTCCGGCTGGAGCAACCGCTCTCACGTCTCGGTGGAGCCGTCCCCTTGCCAGGGCCGCCGAAGCAGCCTATTAATCCCGTAGAATCGATCCCTGCGCCGGAAACTGACTCGTCCCGGCTGCTCACGCTCGACGTCGCTTCACGACACAAACCGCCGGAGCCGGACATTGTGAACCAGCCCCAGCATCATAAAGAACGAAATCATGCTCGATCCGCCATAACTCATCAGCGGCATCGGGATGCCGGCCACCGGCATCCTTCCCACTGCCATGCCGGCGTTCTCCAGGACATGAAACAGCAGGATCGAACTCACTCCCATACAGACGAACATGCCGGCTCGATCCGGGGCCGTCTGCGCATTCTGCACGATCTGCATCAGCAGCAGGAAGTAGAGACCCAACAGAACGAGAACCCCGACAAATCCATGCTCCTCGGCAAAAGCCGAGATCAGAAAATCCGTGTGCGCGATCGGCAGGAACCTGAGCTGGGTCTGAGATCCTTGTGTGACCCCAGCGCCCCACATCCCACCGGCGCCAACTGCAATCTTCGACTGGATGACCTGATAGCCCCTCCCGGTCGGATCCTTATGCGGATCGAAAAAGCTCTCGATGCGCGCTTGTTGATACGGCTTCATCAGGAGAGTAGCTGACAGGCATCAGCACTACCGCCAAAGCGAAAATCGCGGCAGCATGCTGCCAGCGGATCCCGCCCAAGAACAAACCTGTTACAACGACTGGAATGTACGTCAGGGCCGTCCCTAAGTCCGGCTGGGCCAGGACTAGCACAAATGGCAGCCCGACCAAACCCGCCAGTCGAAGCACATCCCGCAGCTCAAGCCGGTCCGCGTTCAGTTCCGACAAGTAGCGGGCTACCAGTAATACTATCACCAGTTTGGCAAACTCCGACGGTTGAAAATGGAACCCTAAGGCGACCGGGATCCACCGCTTGGATCCCCAGACGAACCGGCCGAACAGGGGGGTGAGGATCAGGAGAAACACCGTAATCCCATAGAATAAGGGGACTTGGCCCATCAAGGTGTGGTAGTCGATTCGGGAAGAGATCCACATGACCACCAGGCCTGCGGACATCCACACCAACTGCCGCCACCATGCGGTCCTGAAGTCAGTATCCAAGGTTGCCGAATAGATCTGGAGGATTCCCAGGCCGCAGATGGCTAAGGCGAGAAGGATGATGCCCCAGTCAAAGTCGCGGAAGCTGCGGTAGCCTGACATTGCTATTGCACCGGGTTTGCTGTGGCAGGAAGGGGGGAAACAGCTTTGGCGAGGCTGGGGACAACTTTGGGCCGTTCCATCCGTAGCTTCTTGTCATGCCAGGCTTTAACCACATCGCGAACGATGGGAGCAGCGAGATCGCCGTGCACGCCGTGCTCGAACAGCGCGGCGACGACGATTTCGGGCTGGGAGCGCGGCGCAAAGCCGACGAACCAGCCGTCGTCGCGGTAGTCGGCGGTTGTATCCTTCTTTTTCGCCAACTCGTTGGAGACACGCTGAGCCGAGCCGGTCTTGCCGCTGAATTCGACGCCGGGAATGCGGGAGGCGGCACCCGTGCCTCCCTCGTTGACGACCGCGTACATACCGGACATGACCCGATTGACGTTGTCGAGATTGAGGTCGGACCTCCGGGCAGGTGCAGAAGGTTTGTCCTCCTTCACGAGGTGAGGACGCATCCAGACGCCCCCGGTAACAATCCCTCCGATGGCATGGGCAAGCTGTATTGGCGTGATCGTCAGGGCGCCCTGTCCGATTGAAACCGAGATCGTTTCGCCTGCATACCACTTTTCCCGGTAGCGGCGGATCTTCCAAGCGTTGGAAGGCACAATGCCGGCTTTCTCGTGGGGCAGGTCAACGCCGGTCTCTTTGCCGAGGCCCGCCATCTCCGCATACTTGGCAATCTTGTCGATGCCCAGGCGATTGCCCACCATATAGAAGTAGACATCGCAGGATTGAGCAATTGCCCGATGCAAACTGACGGTGCCATGGCCGCCCTTCTTGTGGCATTTGAAAGGCCGCCCAAAGTAGGTCACGCTGCCGGCGCAGTGAACGGTGGTGGTTTCGTCGATGACCCCTTCTTCCAGCCCCGCCAGGGCCATGATGGGTTTGAAGGTGGAGCCAGGGGCGAGCTGCGCCTGTATCGCGCGATTCAAGAGCGGCAGCTCGGGGTTTTCGTTCAGGGCTTTCCATTCCCTGGTGTTGATGCGGCCGATGAAGTGGTTCGGATCGTAGGCAGGGGTCGAAACGAGAGCAAGCACCTCACCATTGCGGGGGTCGATCGCAACGACGGCGCCGCTTTTGCCCTCCATGGCGAGTTCGGCTACCATCTGGAGGTCGAGATCAATGGTGAGGCGCAAATCCCTGCCCGGCTGAGCTTCCTTGATGCCAAGCACCTCGCGGGTGTTCATCCGGTTGTCGACCCGCACCTGCCGCTGCCCGTCGATTCCGTTGAGCCCGTCGTTATAGAAACGTTCGATACCCATTTTCCCGATGATGTCCCCGGGATTGTGTTTGGCGAATTCCTGGGTATTGAGCTCGGCGTCGTTGATCTCACCCGTGTAGCCGAGAAGATGAGCCGCGGCCCCATTGCGCGGATAGAGCCTGTGCTGGCTTCGGATCAGTTCCATCTCGGGGAAAGCGTCGTCGCCCCGATGAGCTTCGACAAAGGTCAGTTCGTCAGGTGTCAGGTCTTCTTTCAGGGGAATTGTGAAAAAAGTCGGCTGGTTCCGAAAACGGCGGACCTTGCGGCCCAGTTCCTCGGAGTCGAGGTTCAGGCCCATGGCGATCGGGGTGATGTGGGCTTCCTGAAGATTCTCGCGGGACAGGATCAGGCGATAGGAAGAGTGGTTGTCGACGATCACGCGACCGTCGCGATCCAGGATTCTGCCGCGCGGCGCGGGGATGGGCAATGACTTGATCTGGTTCTGCTGAGCCTTGGCCTTGAAAATCTCTTCCTTGAGCACCTGCAGATCCCAAAAACCCGTGATCAGAAAAACGAACACTGCGACGGCGAAGTACTGGAACGCGGCAATCTTGCTCTGCGCAAACTTGGTGTCATCGTGCATCAACCGGATGGACTCGTTGGGATCAGTGGGGCGCTCTTGCGGGATTGATCTCACGACTGTTCGGCCTGCACGCCCGGGCTGGGGGATGCGCTCAGCGTTCCTCTGACTTCAGTCTATCCAAGATCAGGAAGAGCGGCACCGCAACCACAGCATTGAGAAAAGCGAAGATGATGCTCTGGGGGATTGGCACGTCGAGCGACTGTCCAAGCAGCGCCTGGGTCAACACCCAGAAGAAGAACTGGTGGAACAGGAAGAAGAAGAAGCCGAGAATGAATCTGAGAGCATTGTTTTCAACGTCAAAACGCATGCTGATGGAGGCTGCGAAGTAGCCGACCAGGGTTTTGACGATGCCAAACATGCCCAAGGGGTGCTGCGACAGGGAATCCTGGGCAAGCCCTATCAAAGCACCAGTGAAGGCCCCCGCCACCGGTTGTCTGCGCATGAGGGAGAAGTAGACCGTAACCAGGAGAGGCAATTCCAGGTAACCGAGAAACGCAGCGAGCCGGCGGACATAAACCTGGAAGAGGATCGCCGCCAATGGAATCAGGAGCCACGACGCAATCGTGAAGCGGGAGATCTTTTGCCGCCTGGGAGCGCTAGGGATCAGGGTCTCGTCAAAGGAGCTCATTGTTTGGTTACTGCGGCCGGTTCCTGCCTGGTCGCCGGAGGAGCGCCAGTGCCGGGCGAGGCGGACGTCGGAGGCAATTTGGAAGGGTCGGCTTTCGGCGGCTGTGGCGTGGGAGCGCGGTTGAAGTCGGGGACGCGGCCTTTTGTGCCGCCCAGGACGATACCCTGGGATTCGCCAACGCGGCGGTACTGATCGCGCAGACGGTCGGCATCAGTCCGGAGGCCGTTATCGTTGTGGCTGGCCGCCGGCGCCGGCGGGCGCCACAGCGGGCGAAGCAGTCTGTTCCGGGGTCGTCGCTTCGGGCGGCGGCGGCAGGATGGAGATTTCGGTGGAGGCGGGCGTATCCGGTTCAGGAACCACACCGTGGACACCGTCCACTACGATCAGCATCTGTTCGAGTCCACTCTGCAGGCCGCTGGGCTCGATGACGACTTCCTTGCCGCCCCGCCCGTCGCGCACCATTTTGACTCGGCCGACGGGGAGACCCCTGGGGAAGATCCTGTCCGTCCCGCTGGTATAGAACCACTCACCCAACTCCACTTTCTCCTCATTGCGGATGTAGTCAACGATTAGGGTGCCGGAACCCTGTCCGCGCATCGTTCCCCGCACTCTGTTCTGCTGCGAGATCACCCCCGCGACAGAACCCTGCTCGGTGATCAACTGAACGAGGGAAGCCGTTGGGTAAGCGGCAACCACCTTGCCGACAATACCCTTGTCAGTGATCGCGGCCATGCCGCGCTTGACCCCTTCGACGCTGCCGCGGTCAACAAAGACAGTGCGCGCGTTGGCCCCGGTGCCAGTGCCGATGATGAGGGCGGCAAGAGTCTTGGAGGGGACGTGAGAGCGAAACTCGATGAGGGCCTTGGCGCGGTCGGCCAATTGGAGTTCGGCGGCCAGGAGCTGGTTCTTGAGACGAAAGTCAGCGAGATCCTTTTGCAGCCGTTTGTTTTCGGTCCTGACGTCGCCGAGCACGAAGACGTTCTCCCATGCGGTGGAGACGCCTCCCCGCATCCACTCGATGAGTCGTGCGACGGGAGTAACGGCGGTGACGGCCCATAGCCGGATCAGACGCACATCCTGATTGGTCTTCACCTGATAGGCCAATAGCAGCAACTGCGCCACCAGCAGTAGGAGCAGGACGCTCAGGTTCCGATAGCGGCTCAGGAACGATTCCATGCGCCCTCATTGAGCCCCTTGGGGCTAATCAATCGCGATTCGGCGAAGCAATTTGAAGTCAGTGAGCATTCGCCCAGTACCGAGAACGACGCTCGCCAAAGGGTCCTCGGCGATTGAGACTGGCAGGCCGGTCTCCTCACGGATTCTGCGGTCGAGGTTTTTCAGCAGCGCACCGCCGCCGGTCAGCACAATGCCACGGTCGCTGATGTCTGCGCTCAATTCGGGCGGGGTCCGCTCCAGCGCAACCCGGATGGCGTTCATGATTGTGGCGACGCACTCTCCCAAAGCTTCGCGGATCTCCTGGTCGCTGATGGCGATTGTTTTGGGTACACCCTCAATCAGGTTTCGCCCCTTGATCTCCATCGAGATTTCCTTGTCGAGCGGGAAAGCGCTTCCCACTTGCATCTTGATCTGTTCGGCTGTTCGTTCACCTATCAGCAGGTTGTATTTCTTCTTGAGGTACTGCATGATGGCGTCGTCCATCTCATTGCCGGCGACACGGACACTACGGGAGTAGACGATGCCCGACAAGGATATGACGGCTACATCGGTAGTACCGCCGCCGATATCGACCACCATGTTTCCACTCGGTTCGGTGATGGGCAGCCCGGCGCCGATGGCTGCGACCATAGCCTGTTCCACAAGATGAACCTCACTGGCGCGGGCCCGGTAGGCGGAGTCAATCACGGCACGCTTTTCCACTTGGGTGATTTCGCTCGGGACCCCGATGACAATCCGGGGGTGTACCAGCATTTTGCGCCCGTGCGCTTTCTGAATGAAATAGTTGAGCATCCGCTCAGTCACTTTGAAGTCGGCAATAACGCCATCCTTCATAGGACGGATTGCGACGATGTTGCCGGGGGTGCGGCCCAACATCTCCTTGGCTTCTTTGCCAACTGCCTCCACCTCGCCATTGTTCTTGTTGATAGCGACGATTGAAGGTTCATTGACAACAATGCCTTTGCCTTTGGCAAAGACGAGCGTATTGGCTGTGCCCAGATCTATGGCAAGATCTGACGAAAACAGGCTGAACAGCGAGCGGATGTTCATTGTATCGGGAGGAAAATGCTTCTCTAGAGCCCGCCCGTGTCCAGGCGCAGGAAGAATTGGGGCCTTGCGGCCGGCTCCTATGGCTCAGGATATCGCGTTTTCGGCTGGTCCGCGTCATAGTCCGCTGGCATCACGCTGCTTTCTCGCAAGTTCCTGAAGGGCCTGATGAACTTCGAGCAGGGCCTGGCGGTGGGCCGAAGGAGGGTTCAGGTCCTTGCCGCGCACCATGGCGGCAATCTTCACGGCAGATGCCACAACTTCCGGAAGATGCTGTTCGGCAGCAGTTTCGTACTCTTCGCGCCCGGGCCACTCCTGCCCTTCAAAGGCCAAATGGCCATCCACCCAGAGAGCGGCCTGTCGCACCCACGCACAGGGGTCCTGGGATCGAGTGGCCTGGCTGAGGCTGGTGGCCGTGGTCTCCAGGTTCTTTTGAAGGAAGGACCGGTGATTGATCCCCCGCCGATCCATTTCGGCTCGAATGAGGACGTGCTGCACGATGTCGCCGGCGTGGATGGAGACGCACCCCATCGCCCCGCCGCCATAAACGGGGACGGGCAGGCGCCTGGCCCCCAGCCAGACGTGGCCCAACTCATGCCCCAGAAGCGCTTCCTCAAAGCCTTTCCAGGAGTCCTGCCAGCCGAGGTTGACCAGGACGACGAATCGATTGGTTTCACCGGACCGCTGGGTGATCATTGCGGCCTGCATGAGGGAAAACTGGCTGCGGAAGCCTTCCTGCTCAAGTTGCCTGCCCGCCAAAAGAAAGCCGTCGGCATCGCCCAGCAACCGTTCTCCCGCCCAAACGATCGGCACTTTGACCTGGAATTCCTTCTCGATGTCGGCTCGCCAGACTTCAATCTCCCGGGGCAAGGCAAGAGCCTGCAAGACAAGGAACAGGACAGCGTTCAAGGATTCAGGCCTCTCATCAGGAGGCAAGCGATGGTGAAGCTCATACGCGATCCACGATACTCGAAACAGGGCAGGTTCGTGGCGGATTGTTTCACTATGACACCGGTCCCGCTAGCGACCCGTGCAAGAATCGAAATGGAGCTGCCAGTGGACGAGAGGTTATTTTACGTAGAGAGTCAGGTGAAGAAGCCCGCCCGCCTGAACTGCCAGTTTTGCCGCGGGGTGGATGAGTACGAGTTGAAATGGCTTGTTCGAAAGAAGAAGGATCGCCTTCCTCCCGGGGGCGATGAGCGGGACCGAGCCAAGTTCCTGAAGGCCCAGAGCTACATGGTCCTCATGGACGACAAGATCCAATGCAAGTCGCCGCGATGCCGGCGGACCTTCGATATTTCAGGTATCAAGACTCTGGCATTCCTGTGAACCGGCGCGGCTTCCTCGTTTCGGGCTCGCTGCTTTGGTCATGCCGGGGGAAACCAGGGGAAGGCTATCGCGGGGCGGCTTGGGTATGCTTCGATGACGAGCCTGCCCTCGCGGTAGTCGACCTGCTGGCCTTCTCTGTGCGCCGCCGGGTCAGCTTGTCGGGCAAGGCCAGGCGACTCGTGCAGCACCCCGATTCCAGCCTTCCCCTGCTTTACGCCTGCGACTACGCCTCCGGATGGATGGAAGAGATCGACTTCCGTAAGGAACGACGCGTTCGAGGGCTCCAGATACCCGGGCCGATCGCGGGAGTCAGAAGAGATTCGTCCGCACGGCGGCTGTGGGTGGCCGCCGACAACCCTCCGCGAGTCGTTGCCATCGAACTTGGTGCGTTGCATCCGGGGCGTCCAATCCTGCTGCCTTCGCCTCCGGTGCAGATTGACGTTTCACCCCGAGAACCTCGCGCGGCCGTCACGCTTGCGTCCGGTGAAGTCGCTTTTGTCGATCTCGCGGCGGGAAGACTCGCGGGGGTGGCGTCCATCGGATCGCGATTGGGTGCGATCCGATTCCGGTCGGACGGCCGGGCGGCAGTCGCCGCCGACCTTGACCGCCGGCTGGTTTGTATCCTTGATCCCGAATCAGCGCGTGTGGTTGTTGAATTGCCGCTGGCGCTGCGTCCAGACCATATGTGGATGAAGCAGGATGGCGGGCAGATCTTCATCACCGGTGAAGGACGGGACGCCATCGCAATCGTCTACCCCTACCGCACCGAGGTCGCACAGACTTTTCTCAGTGGCCGGAAACCTGGCGAGATGGCCGATTCGACAGCCCCGGCCTACCTGTTTGTTTCCAATCCGCAGGCGAATTCGCTGACGATTTTCGACATTCAGACGCAGAAAGTTGTCGCCGTCACGCAAGTTGGCATTCAACCGGGACCCATCGGAGTCACGCCCGATCAAAGCTATGCGCTCGTCCTGAACAGGGGCAGCGGCGACATGTCGGTTATTCGAACCGCTTCAATTACGCCCGGCCGCGAAAAGCGAGCTCCTTTGTTCACTATGATTCCTGTAGGCGCCCTGCCCTCTCATGTCCTGGTGGTTTCCGCCTGACAGTGGGGTAAGCCAAGGCAGGTCCTGGCTGCAAGTTCAGTAAGCTGGCTATGCCACTCCAAGTCTGACGATCTCGAGAAATGCGAAATCAAGCGATCCCTGCTGCCGCCCCGCCTGAAGGGGAGCAGCATGAGCGAACCGTCGATGCGCCGCCACTACTGGCCATCATTGGCGATCGGGAGTTCATCACCGGTGTATACCTCCAGCTGTTCGATCGCATGCCGGAAATCGACGGGCTATTGCACCATCGTTTTCTTCTGAGAGCAGGCGTTTCCAGGGTGGCCATGCTCTCTTCACTGGCTCGATCGGCGGAAGGCCGCGCCTGCCGGGTGGTGTTGAAGAACCTGCCGGCAGCAAAAGTGCGCGGGCTGGCCGGCCGGTTGGCTTTCTACATCCAACTCAAGGCGCGGTGGCTGTTCTGGCGTCTCATCGATCGGGCCGGCGAGGCCGTTGAGGCGCGCAACACGCAGATCGATCCGTCCCGGTTCTGGGATCTGACCTACCAGGCGACAATCACGCTCATCAATCGCCAGCAAGTGTTCGAATCTCAATTGCACGTTTGGCGCAGGGAGATGGAAGAGAGAGGGATGAAGATTGAGGCCGCACTCGAAGTGCTGGCCAACAAATCCGCGACCGCTCAGCCGGCTTGGGCGCAATTGCCAGCGCGGAGAAGTTGATTTGGGCGACATGAAGCTTGCCCTGCCGGCCGAAGATTGGGAAGTCCTGGCACAGTCCGCATTCTCACGGCATGTTCCGCGAGGGCTGGCAGAGCTACTCAAACGAGAACTGAATCCGGGCATGGTTGTGGCGGATGCCGGGGCTGGAATTGGCGTGTTTTCAATCTGCGCGTCACGCGCGATACTTCCAGGCGGAAAGCTATACGCTATGGAGGCCATGCCGAGTCGATTCGCGCTTCTGGCTCGCAATCTGGAGTCGAACGGAATCCTTGCGACTGGCCGTTGTGTGGTTCTGCCGGTTTCGGTGGCAGTTGGCGACGGAGTGGAAGGAGTCGACGAAACCGGTGTGACGCTGCGAACGTTGGATTCGATTCTGGCGGGGGAATCCAGGGTCGATCTCGTGCGCCTTTCACTGGACGGAGCCGAGGCAGCGGCGGTCGAAGGGATGTCGCGGTTGGCGGCGTCAAACGCCTCGCTGCGGATTCTCTGGGATTGCCGTCCCGAGGCGCTCACCCGTCGCGGAGTGGACGCCGGAAAGGTGCTGGCCCCACTGATCGGGGCCGGATTCCGCGCCTGGAAGATATGTCCGGTCACCGGCACACTCCTGCCTCTGCCGAGGCCGGCATGGACCGAGCCTCTCCTGGTTTGGCTCGACCGGAACACCTCCGCGGAAGCCCGTGGGACCGCGGCGGAGGCACGGTGCAAGTAATCGTCTGTCACACGTATTGCCCGGCAGTGTTTGATTCCTCCGATCGGGTTGCCGAAGAATTCGGGAAGGCCTTGAGGCGCCGGGGCCACGAGGTCGAAGACATACCGATGCCATTCGATCCGGCTTTCTCCCCGCTTGAGCAGATCCTCGCGTTCCGCCTATTTGGCCCTGTTGACCATGGCGACATCCTGGTCGCGCTCAACCCGCCGTGCCACGTGACCGGCCACCGACGCAAGTTGATCTGGGGTGTGGACCGCGGCATCAGAAGCGAAGACCTGATGCCGCCGGATTACTTCACGCCTGACGGGGCCTCTCGAACTGTGCTCGAATCGCTGCGGGTCAGCGACCGGCTCGCCCTTGCCGAGGCCAGCCGGACATGCCTGCGATCGCGGGCCGCCTGTGAAAGGCATTTCCAGGAGACCGGGGCAAGGGCGGAATTTCTGCCTTTACCGCCAAGACGCGTGGCATCCAGCGCGGGCTTTGAACCCATTCTGGCGGCTCGAACCAAGGGATCAGAACCGGCTCTATTGCTGACAGCACTTGAAGGACTGGCACGCTCGCCCGCGCCAGTGCGACTGGCGTTGTTCGGGCCTCCGCCGTTCTCCGCGACACAGTGGAGCGAATTGCTGTCGTTGCACGGGCTCGAAGGCCGCATCGAACTGCGCGAAGCTTGCGATTGGCCCGGCGCGATGCCGTCGATCCTCGCGGTGCTCGGCCTTTCCCTGGATGCGGATTCGCTGGGCCTGGACACGATCGACGCGCACGGCTGCGAGAAGCCTGTCATCACCTTCGACTCGGCGGCGGCGGCCGAATGGGTCATGGACGGCGTGAACGGCCTGGCAGTGAAGTTCGACCCTCAAGCATTGGGACAGGCGGTGAGCGATCTTGCCGCCAATCGAACTCGCGCCCATGACCTGGGCCTGGCGGGCAAATCCCAACTCAAGTCGTGGGGGGCTGATTGGGATCATGCAGTGGAGACATTGATCGAAGTATGAAGCTCGCTGTTGTGAACAATGTTTCTCCTTTCATCTCCGGCGGAGCCGAGCATCTCGCCGATTGCCTGGTGGAGAGATTGCGGGAATACGGCCACGAGGCTGCGCTGGTCAAGGTCTTCTTTCTCGATCGACCCCTGGAGGCCATTCCTCGCACGATCCTGGCCGCAAGGCTGACACGAATTCCGAACGCGGACAGGATCATCTGCCTCAAATTCCCCACGTTCTACATTCCACATCCCGACAAGATCCTCTGGGTGCTGCACCAATACCGAGGCGCCTACGACCTCTGGAACACCGAATTCAAATCGCTTCCACTCGACGAAACAGGCGAACGCATCCGGGAGGCGGTCCGCAGCGCGGACAACGAGTACCTGCGCGAAGCTCGCAGAATCTACACAAGCCATGAAGTAACCGCCAAGCGGCTGCTGCTCTGGAACGGGATTGTAGCGGAGCCGATGCTTTGCCCGCACGGCGACGCGAGCCGGTACCGCTGCGACGGCTACAACGACACGATTGTCGCCTTGGGGCGGCTGTCCTGGATCAAGCGCCAGGATCTGGCTGTCGAGGCTATGGCCCATACGAAAACGGCAGTCAAACTCTATGTTGCCGGTCAATCTGACGATGAGCGCCTGACTGAACACATTCGAGCCATCATCCGCGGCAACCGGCTCGAGGAGAAGGTCAGCTTTGATCCACGGTTCATCACGGAGGAGGAAAAAATCGACACACTGGCACGCGCCCTGGCCGCGGTCTCCATCCCTTTCGAGGAGGACAGCCACGGCTACGTAACGGTCGAGGCGTTTTTTTCGAGGAAGCCATGCGTCACCTGCCCCGATGCCGGAGGCGTGGCAACCGCGGTGAAGTCCGGAGTGACCGGCTACATCGCCGATCCTGAACCACGAGCAATTGCCGAGGCCTTCGACGAGCTGTATTCCAAACGCGCGCTGACCCAGCGAATGGGTGAAAACGGTTGGCAGTATGCGCGAGAGCTGCCGGACAAGTGGGACCACGTTCTCGAAACGCTAACGTCATGAGAGTCGCCCTGATCACCCCGTTTTCGCCAGACGCCACGATGGGCAAGTACGCCAACCTGATTCTGCCGGCGCTGTCGCGCCGCCACGAAGTCCACGTTTGGTGCCCTTCCAGCCCGCGCCTCATCGAGGCGGATGTGCCAGTGATCAGTTTCCAAGCCAGCCACGCACTGGGCGATCCGCGGCTGGACGAGTACGAAATGCTGGTCTACCAGATGGGCAGCGACGCCAGCCACTTCCTGCCCATACTCGAACTGGCCAGCCAACGGCCGGGGATACACATCCTGCACGACTACACGCTGAATCCACTGCTGGCTTTCTACTATCTCAGCGTCCTGCGTCAGCCGGTCGCCTATGTGCAGCTCATGGAGCAGACCTACGGTGAGTTGGCTCGCAAATACGCTGAGGAGACGATAATCGGCAGGAAGAGGGGCCCGCTGGAAACGGAAGAGTTATCTGCCTACCCGCTGTTCGAACCGGTGCTGGCCAATGCCCTGGGAGTGGTCGTCCACTCCAGGTTCTATCTGAGCGCTGTGCGCCGCGTCTTCTCCGGCCCGTCCACTCAAATCAAGCTGGCTCTCGCTGCGGTGCCGCCGCCAAGCGGCCTGTCGCGGTCGGAACTGGGCGTCCCCGACGATCGGCTCTTGATTGTTTCAACCGGCTACATCGGCAAGGCGAAGCTGCTTGATGTCACCATCGAGGCGCTCGGCAGATGTCCAGAACTTGCCTCGCGAGTGATCTTCGCCATAGTCGGCAGAGACTGCCCAATTGAGGGGCCCAAGCTCCGCGCGATGGTCCGGTACCGCCGACTTGAAGACACTGTCCGGTTCATAGGGTTCCAGCCGGAGAGTCTCCTGCACACGTGGATCGAACACGCCGATTTCTGCGTTAACCTGCGCCGACCAACCACTGAGGGCGCGTCGCTATCGGTGTTGGAACAGATGCTGCACGGAAAGGCGACGGTGGTCCTTCCCAATGGCTTTTATGGGGAGCTCCCGGCTGGACGCCGTAGTGAGGGCCGATCCCGGCGATCTCGATACTTATCCACGAGCTATTGCTTCGACTCGCCAATGATGGTGCGTGGCGCGCCGAAATAGGGGCTAACGCAAGAAGGTTTGTGTCAAAGGGCTTCGATCCCTCAGACTATGGCGAACGCTTGGCTGAGTTTATCTCGGAAGCCTATGCTCAAAAACCGGTGTCGCTCCTCACACAGCGTGTGTCGTTCGAGCTTTCTCGCATGGGGCGGAATGCCGAAGAACTCGTCGGCCCTCACGCGAGGAAGGAGATCCGGCGTTTACTGAAGCCCGATGAAGGATTGGATCCGCCAACGGACGCGGCGGCGGCAAACGACATCTAGGCCTTCTTGGCCCGCTGCTTATCGCCATCCCAGACCAGGTACTGCTTCTTGCGGAAGCTTTGGACGGCCATATCGCAAACCACCACGCCGTAGAAGCCCAGTTGCGCGTCGCAATTCAGTTTTTCGCCCTTGCGGACCGCGTTCAGCAGGTTCCGATGGTGGAGTTCGGTGCTCTCCGAACCAGTTTTCTTGAACTCCACGGGTTGCATTTCCTTAGCACTCTGCCGCTGTGGGGTGATTGTAAAGCCGGTCCGCGTGAAGCGGAGGGTCGCCTTGTGACCACGCAGCAGATGCTCAACCGGCGTGTCGTTGGCCAAGGTGCTGACCAATTGCATAGTGGGTCCGCCAGGGTAATCGGCCAGCACATTGAATGTGTCCGGCACCTCGGCTGCGGAGTCAGTGAACTGGAATTTGCCTCCGGTCGCGACAACCTTTTCGGGGAACTTCAGGTTGAGCGCCTTGATCAGGCGGGTTGCCCGGTGGACATACAGATCCGTCGAGATGCCCCCTGAGTAGTCCCAGAACCAGCGCCAGCGGAAGTAGCGATTGGGGTCCCACTCCCGCTTGGGAGCCGGACCGAGCCAAGCCTTCCAATCCAGGTCCGGCCCGGGTTTGGCACCTTCGTCGACCGGATAGTCCCAGTAGTCCTTCAAGTGGTTCCTGGAATAGTCAATTTGAGCGAGAACGACTTTCCCCAAGACGCCCTTGCTGACTTGTTCCCAGGCCGATTCGTAGCTGTTGTCGCTCATCCCCTGAACACCCACCTGCAGCTTGAGGCTGCTCTTGGTGGCAAGTTTCGCCAAGCACCTTCTTGGATTCTTCGATTGAATGGGTCATGGGCTTTTCGACGTAGATGTGCTTGCCCGCATCGAGCGCATCCAGGGTCATCCTGGCGTGCCAATGCTCGGGAGTGGCGATGAGCACATAGTCGATGCCCTTATCGTCCAGGATGGTGCGATAGTCGGCCACGGGCTTCGCTCCTGTCAGCTTTTCCGCCGCGCCAAGCCGCTTGGTGTAGACGTCGCAAACCGTGACCATGTCGATGCGGTCCGGTTCCTTCATCTTGAGGAGCGTGTTCATGTGGTGCCCGGCGATGCCGCCACAACCGATGACGCCCATCCGGACACGCTCGTTGGCACCCTGGACCGAAGCGTAGGATTTTGCTGACCAGGCAGCGGCGGCGCCCGCCGCCATGAAGCCTCTGCGAGAATAGGAACTCATTACGAGAGGATCATAACGCTTCGCATGGTTCCACTGCCCGTCCCGGTCTCATGGACGCTGGCCGCGCTCGTCGTAGCCGCCGCGCTTTCCGATATCCGGTCCCGCTCAATTCCCAACTGGCTGACCCTCGGGGGAATCCTCGCGGGCTTCGCCGTCAACTACTATTCCTCCGGCGTGCCTGGCCTGAAGACGGCCGGCATGGGCTTCCTGGCTTCCCTGCTCTTTCTAATTCCATTCGTGTTGGGTTTCCTGGGCGGCGGAGATGTGAAATTGATGGCCGCGGTTGGCGCGTTCGCCGGCGCGGGCAACCTGCTCGTCATCTTTGTGCTGGACGCGATATTTGGCGGAGCCGTCGCGCTGATCGGCGTGGTGGCTCGAGGCAGGATTCGCCGAACACTGTTCAACATTGGGCGCATCCTGAGGCTTCTCGCGCAAGGAAAAGCGCCCTACACCGAGAGTCCGGAACTGGAAGCAGGCAATGCAGCCTCATTCGGCATGCCCCGCGCCGTAACCATCGGCCTGGCGACACTCCTGCTGATCTGGGGCTCACGTCCCTAGAACGGATCCCAGACGTAGGCATCGAAGTGATGCACGGCGCGGAAACCGAAGCGTTCGTAAAGCCGGATCGCAGCGCGGTTCACCGCGGTCACCGTCAGCGAAGCCGACTCTACTCCGCGAGCGGAAAACTCCAGCAGGCCTCGCCGCAGCAGTTCATAGCCCAACCCCGTACCCCGCCGTTCGTCGTCGACGCACAACTGCGCCACGTGACCCGATTGCGGCGCAACGCGCGTCGCCAGCAGCAACCCGCACGGCAGTCCATTGCCGTCCAACGCCAACATCGAGCACTCGGGCGAGAACTGTCCGCAACCGGGGTACTGCACGATGTTCTGCAGGAACCGCATCGCTCCCGCCGGCGACTTGTACTGATCGTTGATTTCGCTATCGATGTGGCCCACATACACTCGCGCGATCAGGTCGGCAGCTTCTTCAGCGAACTTCATGTGCCAGGGAGCAAACCGAATCTCTGAGCCGAACTCGACCGGCCGGAACTGCTCCAGCCGTTCAAGCCGCGCCAACATGAAGTGGCGAGCAAATCGCATCGGTGCAGGCTGGAGATCCACAAGGGCTCCGCGCAACCCAAGTTGCATGAGCTGGGCCTCAACCCTGCGCAACCACGGCTGGCGCCGGAGTTGCCTCAAGGTCGATTCGATCAATGCAAGCTCGTTTGCCGGGCTGCGCCATGCATTGCGTACATAGAGATCGCCGATGAGTCCCTTGCGTTCGTCGACCACCCAATAGCTGTAGCCCACCGCGCGTCCCTCATCGAGAAGCGCGAAACCCTCCAGGGCGCGGTAGCCGGCGTACTTTGAGACAAGCTCCGCCGATGCCGAGAAATCCCACTCGAGCAGGTTCCACCAGCGTTGGGTTTCTTCCTCAAGCAATGCATTGAGGGTTCCCGGGTGGAGCGTGGAAAGCTCCACCAGCGTGAGTCCTGACGCCTCATGGCGCGCCGCCATGGGCTGATGATACCAGCCCTAGGCCACTTCGTCCTTCAAGAACTGCTTGACGCAGCGGACCGCCTGCCTGCTCCGGTGGTGGTTCTCGATCAGTGCGAAGCGCACGTGCCCGTCGCCGGCGGGACCGAAGCCGATCCCCGGAGTGACCGCCACCAGCGCCTTTTCCAGCAGCATTTTCGAGAATTCCAGCGAACCGACGCCGCGGAAGCCTTCCGGGATCGGCGCCCACACGAACATCGACGCCTTCGGGCTGCTCCACCGGCCAGCCTGCCGCATTGAGGCCGTCGCACAACAGGTCTCGTCGTTTTTCGTAAATTCTGCAGATCTTGTGCACGTCGTCTTCGCATTCCCGAATCGCGATGATGGCTGCGATCTGAATCGGCTGGAAGTTGCCGTAATCCAGGTAGCTCTTGATGCGTCCCAGCGCCTTGATCATCTTCGCGTTGCCGAGACAGAAGCCCACGCGCCAGCCAGCCATGTTGTAGCTCTTCGTCATCGAGAAGATCTCGACGGCCACTTCCTTGGCGCCATCCACTTGCAGAATGCTCGGCGCCTTGTAGCCGTCGAAGCAGAGATCGGCGTAGGCAAAGTCGTGAAGCACCATCGTTCCGTGATGACTCGCCAGCCGGATCACTTCCTTGAAGAAGTCCAGGTCCACAGTTGCAGTCGTCGGGTTGTGGGGATAGTTCAGCAGGATCAGCTTCGGCGGCTTCACCGCCTTGCGATAGACGTCCTCCAGCCGGTTAAGGAACTCCGGCGGGTTCGAAACGGGCAGGGGGATGGCTTCGCCTTCAGCCATGATCACGCCCCACTGATGGATGGGGTAGCAGGGCGAAGGCGTCACCACGGCATCGCCAGGACCGATCACGGCGAACATCAAGTGCGCCAGCGCGTCCTTGGCGCCGATGGTGACGATCGTCTCGGTCTCGGAATCGAGTTCAACGCCGTAGTTGCGCGCGTACCGCTTGGTGATCTCATGGCGCAGGTTCGGAATGCCTTTCGACACCGAGTAGCGGTGGTTCTTGGGATTGCGAGCTGCCTCGGCGAGTTTGGAGACGACGGAGCGCGGCGTCGGCCCGTCGGGGTTTCCCATCCCGAAGTCGACGACGTCATACTGCGCTGCGCGCAGCTTCGCCTTCATCTCATTGACTACCGCGAAAACGTAGGGCGGCAGCTTCCCTATCCGATAAAACTCGTCTGGCAGAGATCCCATTCTGTCTATGCTACACTCCGGCCATGCGGCTCAACTGTGGCGCCTGCGTTCTCGCAGGCGTGCTTGCCTTCGGAATCGCCTGTGCGCAGGCACCGGCCGGTGCCTCCAAGACCATCTCCTCCGAGGAATTGGCCAAGCTCCTCGAAACGCCCGGCAAGGTCTTCTTTCTCGACGTTCGTGAGCCGGAAGAGATCGCTCGCCTCGGCTCAGTCAAGGGGTACGTGAACATCCCGGTCAGCCAGATCGAGGGACGCCTGAGCGAGATCCCGAAGGACAAACTCATCGTCACCCTTTGAAACTCGGGCGGCCGGGCTGCCCGTGTGGCAACCCTTCTCGAATCAAAGGGCTTCAAGACTTTGGGCTCATGCGGACTCTCCGATTTCCGTTCCAAACGCGGCAAAGAACTCGTCTTTCCCGGGGATGACAAGAGCAAGCAATAGACCTCCCGTCCAGCCTCTCGAGTTCAAACGCCTGGACCCCGTTGAGCAGGTGCGACGCAGTAGAGAATTCGCGGCTTTGATGCAAACGCGCCGCAGTGTCCGCCATTTTTCTTCGGAGCCGGTTCCGCGCGAGTTGATCGAGCTTGCAATCGCAGCCGCCTCGACGTCGCCTTCGGGGGCAAATCAGCAGCCCTGGCATTTTGTTGCCGTGTCAGACCCAGCCGTCAAGCGCGTAATCCGCATCGCCGCGGAAGCCGAAGAGAAGCAGAACTACGATCACCGCTTCCCTGACGAATGGCTGGAGGCGCTGGCCCCATTCGATACCTCTTGGGAGAAGCCGTTCCTCGAAACCTGCCCGTGGTTGATCGCAGTATTCCGTCTCGACTACGGCCTGTCGCCGTCCGGCGCCAAAGTGAAGCATTACTATGTCCAGGAATCGGTAGGCATCGCGGCGGGCATACTCATCACAGCCCTGCACCTGGCTGGTCTTGCTACCTTGACGCACACTCCCAGCCCCATGGGGTTCCTTTCGACAATCCTCGGTCGCCCGGCCAATGAGCGGCCGTTCCTCTTAATCCCGGTTGGGTTTCCGGCGACAGACTGCCAGGTTCCGGCCATCACGCGCAAGGCATTCAACGCCGTCGCAACATTTCGCTGAACGCTTCGCGAGCGAATCCGGCGGTGTTGGCCGCGTGCCAGCAGGGCTGTGTGAACCGAGATCGAGCAGTGCACCACCCCCGAGGGACCGCTCACCCAGCCATCCTCGCGCTCCAAAACCGGCGCCAGAGGACCACCGCACGCGAACCGACTCGAGCCGGCCCCAGGCTCCCCGCGCGATCTCCTTTCGCGCGCGCGACAACGCCGGATGACAACGCTGATTGAAGCCAACAGCCAGAACCAGGCCGGACGTGCCGGCGGCGTCTGCGATCCGCCTGGCATCATCCAGCGTTGACCATTCCACCGTCCTTAGCATTTCTCTTAAATCATTGAAAACACGCGTAGTTCCAAGCGTTTCACAGGCTTTCTCGCTGGGATCGCAGGCTGCAACGAAACGCCCCGCCCTGCTCTTGCGAAGGGCGCCTGCGTGCAATGTCCTCGCCGCCCAACCGCAACCGACAACCGCGACACGTAACAAGTTCGTTCTTCCCTCTTTTCACCATGGGGCCTTGGATCTACAATCGACCTCGGAGACGCTCCATGACTGGCCTCATCACGGCCCTTTTCTTATTGGAACCCAGCTTGGCTGTGAAGTCTTCTGTCCCTGAGGAGAGCCGCTGCTACACGATGCGCATTCTCCCGGTTCCCAAAGACTTCCACGACTCAATTGGACTTCAGGCCGGCAAGGCCGCTGCCAATCTCGAAGAGGTTCGACCCAATTGCTGGGCTCAGCCTTCGACGGCCTACCTGTCAAAGCCTAAGGCTTGGCCCAAGCTGCCAAATGGAATCCCTACAGAAAAGCGTTGATTCGGTCCAAGGGTAGTGCTACTCTCCTAATCCGACCCAACCGGTCAGAGGAGAAGTTGTGCTTAAGAATCTGGGAAGACGTACAACTTGGCTAGGCGCGCTGGCTTGCGTGCTCATGTTTTCAACTGGGAAGCCTGCGGCCGCGCAGACTGGGCCACAACTCATGCGCATCGGCATGGTGAAACTCAAGAGTGGTGGCCAGTACGATTATGAAGAGGCCGCCAAACTCGTGAATGCCGCTTACAAGAAGGCCGGCACTCCTTGGCGGCAGGTCTGGCGGACGGCTCTGTTCGGCGAGATGGGCACAGTGGTGACGGTCACTCCAATCAAGAACTATGCCCAGTTCGACGCGGACAGTCCCTTAACCCATCTGTCTCCCGCCGATCGGGCAAAATACACAACGCTGACGAGGAATAGCATCGACAGTGTTCAATACACGCTGGATGAAACGATCCCCACCCTCACCATCGCAAGCACCCGCACGACGCCACCGAAGTTCGCCCGCGTGACAACGGTTGTGGTTCAGCCTGGCAAGAACCAGGAGTTTGAAGAGCTGGTCAGGACGATGGTCCTGCCTGCCATGAAGAAGGCATCGGTCAAAGACTATTGGGTGAACCGTACGGTCCTTGGCGGGCCAATGGGACAGTACACGCTCCTCTTCATTTTCGACAAGTGGGCCGAACTCGACACTGCCCCCACGCTACCGTCGGCGCTCGGCCCCGAGGGCTTCAAACAGTTCATGGGAAAGATCTCAACCATCGTCGCCCACAGCGAGAACATGGTTGCGGCTACGGATTCGGCTCTCAGCTACACGCAGTAGCTGGCGAGAGAGCGCGGGCGCGGACCTCCGTCTCCGCTCGCGCCGCTCAACCGCGCAATCCGAGGCTTGATTCCACCTCGAACATTTTTTCTTTGATGTAGAGCGAGAGGTCATCGTCCTCTTGCTCGACTTCCGGGAGTTCCTCACTGCCGCCGACGAGGAAGCCGCACATCGAAGCGGTGCGGCAGCAACAGGAAATCAGCTCCGCCCTGTGCCGAAACTCGTACGCTACAAGCCCAGGCTCATGGTGGTGGGCGCTCATCTCGCGGAGACTATCGGGGAACCCGTAGCGCGCCATTGCCTCCGCGCCCGCGGTTTCGTGGGTCATCCCGAAGACGTCGTCTTCGAGTTTTCGAGAATCGAGGCCCTCTCTGGAGGCCTTCTCGACAAGGGCCGAGTACTCCTCCGGCGCGGCCATCAGAAGGATGAACCGCCCCAGGTCGTGCAGCAATCCCGCCGTGTAGTCCTCCGCCATTTCGCCGTAGTTATCCACAGCCATGTCGGCGGAGAGCAGCGCGGTAGCCAAGCTATGTTCCCAACATCGCCGCGCCAGAGGCCAGCGGGCCGCCCGCGCCGCCATCCGCTTGAGCCCTGCTGTCAGGACGAGGGAATAGACGCGATCGATGCCCAACATCGTGAGCGCCGCCAGCAGGCTACGCACCTCGCCCCGCCGGCCGAACATGGCCGAGTTGGCCAGCTTCAACACCTGCGCGGTCAACGACGGGTCTGAACTGATCAATTCTCCCAAGGCACGGTAGTTCAACGAGTCGTCCGCCAAAAGTGGCAGCAATCGGCCCATGACGGGACTGAACGGCGGCAATGCGTCGAAGCGCACGCGAACGACTGTAGATGGCATACTGCTTTCATTTGCCTTATCGGCCTGAAGCTGCGGTCCAACAGGCGGATTTGGGCCCTTGACTCCCTGCCTCGACTGCCGGATGCTGGCATCGAGGCTGAAAATGACTCTTCGCCGACTTGTCGTCATGGCGTATGCGGCGATCAGGCTTCGTCCGCTCTCCCGGCTCGCGCGAGTCGGTTCGCAAAGGCCTGCGCATCGACTGGGTTTAAGTTCTGTGTGAGTTCGCCAAGCGGGTCGACCGCCTGTTGATATAATTGCCGCCGGAAACAGGAGTCTCGCCCCATGTCTCAAACAACTTCCCGCAGGTACTTTCTCGGCGCCGCAACGGCCGCTTCGGCGGCGCGTGTCTGGGGCGCCAACGACAAAATCAACATGGCCGTCGTCGGGCTGGGCGGACGCGGATCAGGACACGTCAGCACTTACGCCAGACTGCCCGAATCTCGCGTCGCCGTGCTTTGCGACGTCAACCAGGCGGCCCGGGAGAGATCCCAGGCAAATCTTCAGAAGGCCTCGCAGGAGAAAGCGAAGGAATACGAGGACATGCGGGAGGCTTTCGCCGACCCGGGCGTCGACGCGGTCTCCATCGCGACGCCGAACCACTGGCATGCGCTGGCGGCGATTTGGGCCATGAAGGCGGGCAAGGATGTCTACGGCGAGAAGCCCGCTGCGTACAACATCTACGAGGGCCTGAAGCTGGTCCAGGTGGCACGCGAGACCAAGCGGATGATGCAGGTCGGCTCCCAACACCGCAGCACGCCGTTCAAGATCAAGGCCTTTCAAGCCATTGCAGCAGGGGCTGATCGGCAAGATCTATCTGGCCAAGGGTCTATGCTTCAAGCGCCGCGTCTCCATCGGCCACAAACCTGACACGCCTGTTCCAGCCGGAGTCAATTGGGAGATGTTCCTCGGACCGGCGCCGCTGCGGCCTTTCAACGAACTCCGGTTCAGGTACAACTGGCACTGGTTCTGGGATACGGGCAACGGCGACATCGGCAACCAGGGAGTGCACGAGATCGGCCTGTGCCGCTGGGCGCTGGGCGATCCGGACTGGCCGAAGACGGCCTATGCACAAGGCGGCAAGTACGCCTACGACGACGACCAGGAGACTCCGAACACGCTGATGGCCAGCTACGACTACGGCGGGCGTGAGATCGTCTTTGAGGTTCGCGGCCTGCTCGACCGGCGGCGAAGGATCGATTTCGCAGCGGCGTCAGCGGCCGCCGGCCGGCGCGGCCGCTCCGGGCGGCCCTGCCCCGACGGCAACAGCCCCAACATCCAGCCAGCCGATCAACGTGATGGTCGGCAACCTCTTCTACGGCTCGGAAGGCTGGGCCGCAATGGGAGACCAGGGTTTCCAGGCATTCAAGGGCGAAAGCAACGAACTCATCATGGAAGAGCGTCCCGAACGCGGGGACACCACCGGGTTGCACATGCAAAACTTCCTCGCAGCCTGCAAGTCGAGAAAGCACACAGACATCACGGACGAGATCGGCAACGCTCACTTGAGCGCCGGGCTGTGCCATCTGGCGAACATCAGCTATCGCACGGGCCGCAAACTGACGCTTCAGCCCGGTCCGAAGTTTGCCAATGACGCAGAGGCCAACAAGATGTTGACTCGCGACTACCGGAAACCTTACGTTGTCTGATCGCCTCCGGCCGAGTGTTTTCGGAGCAGGTCGTACAACACGACGCCGGCGGCCGTCGCTACATTCAAGCTGGCTTTGCCGCCCAGCATCGGAATCCGAATGCGCGCGGAGCATTCGTCGAGAATCTCCGGATTCAACCCGGTGACTTCGTTGCCAAACACAACGGCAACGGGCCACCGGGGATGGAACTGGAAGAGCGACTCGGCCGGCTCGGCGGTTTCGACTGCCGCGATCTGATATCCGCGCGAGCGCAGCGACCGGAGCACAACAAGCGTGTCGTAGTGCCATTCCCACGGCATGGAGAGGTGAGCGCCAAGGGCGGTCTTGGCGACCTGGGAGTTATCGGCCCGGGGCGTAATGCCACAAAGAAAAAGCCGCTCCGCGCCGACAGCGTCGGCGGTGCGGAAGAAAGAGCCGACGTTGTACGCGCTTCGAATCTGGTCAAGGACAACAGCTACGCGCATTGGCTGATTACTTGCCGGCCTGATTGGGCCAGTTCCAGTCATTGCGCCCGGCGCTGGGCTCGACGGGCCCCGGCGGCAGCGTCTTCTGCCAGGCCAGGGCGCGAGCGGACATGCGCTCCACCACGTGTGTATTCGATCCGGCCCGATTGTTCATTTCCATTGGGTCTTCCGGAATATTGTAGAGTTCCACGCGGCTGCGGTCAGGATTCATCAGCAGTTTCCAGTCGCCATCGCGCATCGAAAGGATGGGGCTCCGGTTGACAGCGTAGCCCGCGATGTTGAACCGCCACTCCCAATGCAGCGCGCCGCGCCGGGGACGGCTGGCGCCGCGGAGGATATCGGAAACGTCTTCACCGTCGATTGCTTTCGGCGCCGCCGCGCCGGTGAGGGTGGCGAGAGTGGGCAGCAGGTCCACGCCGGAGAGCACAGCGCGTGTCTCGATCCGCCCGGCGGGGATTTGGCCCGGCCAGCGGAATATGCCGGGTACGCGAACGCCGCCCTCATAGAGGCTGCGTTTTCTGCCGCGAAAGGGTCCTGGAGAACCGAAGGCGGCATGGGAAGCATTGGCGATGTGGATGTCCTCCGGACCATTGTCGGAGGAGAAAACTACGAGTGTGTCTTTGTCGAGGCCGTCTTTTTCGAGTTCAGTGAAAAGGCGGCCGAGGTGTGTATCGAGGTCGCGCAACGAGGCGTTATAGATCTGCTGGGCGCCCGGCCAGGGCACATGCGGACCAGGCTGCTGGTTCTTAAAGGGGGCCAATTGCGCTTCGGTAGGGGCAAGCGGCGCATGGGGGAGCAGCATCCACAACTGTGCATAGAAGGGCTTCCCGCGAGGCTCACGGCGAATGAACTCGAGGGCATTGTCGACGATCCAGCGCGATGAATCCGCGCGAAAACCTGGCCCCATCTCGTCCCAGCGGGTCTCATTTGAGGAAACCGACATGTGATGATCGAATCCGTAGGCGTCCGGCAGCGGCGCACCTGTCCAGCGGCCGAGGTGCCACTTGCCGAAGTGAGCAGTGCGGTAGCCGGCGGTCTTGAGTTGGGAAGCCACGTTGGGCACTTTCGGATCGAGGAAGTTGGGCATGGCCCGTTGGCGATTGAGTTCCTCCGTGGCGAGATGGCCGTGGATGCGATTGCGTGCTGGGAACATGCCTGTCATAAAGGCCGACCGTGTCGGGCTGCACACCGATCCATTCACATAGAACTGCGTGAACAGCGTGCCTTGCGAGGCGAGGCGATCGAGATTGGGGGTCTTGAGCCTGGGGTTGCCATAACAACCGAGGTCGCCCCATCCCATGTCGTCAGCAAGGATGAAGATGACGTTGGGAGGCTTTGCCGCAGACTGCGCGAAGAGTGGCCGGGAGAGCAGGGCGGCTCCGGCCGAGGCAAGAAAATCGCGGCGATGGGGCATGGTGAATCCGCTCCCCATGCTATCGGATCGATGGTTCAAGACGAATCAGCAGGAAAACGGTTACTTTAGTCAAGTATGAGAACAGCGATTGTGTTCTGCATCTTCGCAGCGGTTGCGGTGGGCGCCGCGGAGCGGCCGGTCTTCGACGATAAAGGCGAGTTGCGGTTTCCCGAGGACTACCGGGAGTGGATCTACCTTTCTTCGGGACTGGGAATGACCTACGGCCCCAACGCCGCGCAGGTAATGGAGAGTCCATTCTTCGACAACGTGTATGTGAATCCGCCAGCCTTTGCTGAGTTCAAGAAGACCGGCAAGTGGCCTGAAGGCACGATGTTTGCGCTGGAGATCCGCTACTCGACGTCGCAGGGCTCGATCAACAAGGGAGGCTATTACCAGACAGATGCCGCCGCTCTCGAGGTTGCGGTGAAGGACACCTCCCGGTATGAGAAGGGCTGGGGCTACTTCAACTTCCGCGGCGGGATGACACCGCAACTGGCCACAGCGCCGGTGCTGGGCCGCGGCGCCGGCTGCTACGCCTGTCATGAAGGCGCCGGAGCGGTGGAGAACACGTTCACGCAGTTCTACCCGACGGCGCTCGCCATCGCTCAATCGAAAGGCACAGTGAAAGCGTCTTACAAGCCGCCGCCACCCTCCCCGGTCGGGTTGCTGCACAGCGTCCGGGAGAACAAGCAAGCTCCGGCCACCCTCCTGGCGGGTGTAAAGGAGCCTGTTATGAACAGGATAGGCTATTCGCTGCTACAGTCGGGAGACAAGGCGCAGGCGATTGCGATCTTCGAATTAACCGCAGCCAACTACCCTAAATCGGCCAATGCACAGGACTCGCTGGCGGAAGCGCTTGAGGCGGCAGGCAAGCCTGCGGAAGCGCGTCAGGCCACCGAGCGCGCTCTGGTCCTCCTGGAGGCCGATACCACCACCGCACCCGCCCTTCGCGAACGGTTCAAAAAGGGACTGGACGAACGCCTGGCCCGGCTGAAATAGGCGGCGTATGGAGATGTCCCAAGCCATTCAATCCCAACGGGTTGAAAACAATTACGGATGCGAATGTCGTTTGCCCGGCGCGGAACTGATGTGATATCTTAGCGAGTTCGGGGACTCGGGCCGTTTCGCCGGGAGTTCCTCACAATCAACTCGTCTTCGGGCGACGCCACCATGGTAAAGATCTTCACAGACCTGCAAGGCATCATAGTGCTCGCCTTGCCCACAGTTGTACTCGTGATCGTTCTTCATTGGTTTTTGAAGAAGGTCCTGTTCCAGCCAATGGAGCGAGTTCTCGAGGAGCGCCACCGCCGGACAGCGGGCGCGGTGGAAGCCAGCCAAGCCGCCCTGGCAACGGTGAAGGAGAAGATGGCCGCCTACGAAAAGGCGCTCGGCGATGCGCGTGCGGAGATCTTCAAGGAAAATGAAGCGGCGCGCAAGGCGTTGGCCGAGCAGCAGTCGCAGGCCATTGAAGCAGCTCGATTGAAAGCCGGCGAACAGGTTGCTGCGGCGAAGGCTGATTTGGCCGCTCAGGCCGAATCGGCGCGGATCAGCCTGCGGGCAGAATCCGAAGCGCTTGCCGAGCAGATCAGCGGCGCCCTGCTCAGCGGAGGCGTACAATGATTCGCACGGTTTTTCTAACCCTCGTGCTGACAGCTTTCGCGGCATGGGGTCAGGAGCACGCGGCCACGGCGGAGCACGGGGCCGAACCGGGCGCCCAACATGGCGGCGAACACGGTGATCCGCTACTGCCTTACAAGTTCCTGAACTTCGCCATTCTGGCCGGGGGGCTGGGCTATGTTTTCGTGAAGGTCGGTATCCCGGCCTTGCGGGGCCAGCAGAGTGCAATTGCCGAGAGCCTGACGGTTTCCGCGCGGCGCGCGGAGGAGGCCGCCCGCGAGGCCGCAGCCATCGAAGCCAGGATGAACAATCTGGACGGCGAGTTGGCCGGAATCCGAGCCAAGGCAAAAGAAGAGCTGGCCGCCGAAGCGGCACGACTGGCGCGCGAGACCGAAGCTCAACTCGCAAAGGTCGAAGAGTCCATGGGGCACGAAATAGCCTCAGCCGCCAAGAGCGCGAAGAGCGAACTGAAGTCTTTTGCGGCGGAACTTGCCTTGACACTGGCTGCCGCGAAGCTCCAGGCACGCCTTGACGCCCCGGCACAGGCCAGACTGGCCGACACCTTCATTCAACGCCTGGAGGCTCGGAACTAAGCCATGTCGCTCGCCGTCGCCAATCATTTTGCGATCGCCCTGCTGGACAGCGCCAGCCGCCCGGGGATCGGGATCGAGCCTGAGGCCGTTTTGGGCCAAGTCGAGTCGTTTGCCGCTGCGCTGAAGAGTTCCACCGAGTTGCGGACCGTGATGCTTTCACCCGCCGTCGCGTTTACGCAGAAGCGGAAGCTAATGACGAGACTCGGCTCCGAGATGGGCCTGCACTCGCTCATCCGCGATTTTCTTCTGGTGGTGACACGCCACCGCCGCCTGCCGATGCTGGCCGCGATTGCACAGCGGATTGAAGCATTACTGGATGAGCGGCATGGGGTGGTGCGAGCGCATGTCTCCTCCGCTCAGCCTCTTGATGAGGAGCGCCGGAAGTCGCTTGAGGCCGCCATCGCCCGCAAGACCGGAAAACAAGTTCGTTGCGCATTTGAATCGGACCCCGCCCTGCTCGGGGGAGTTTCGGTGCGAGTTGGTTCTTCTGTATTGGATGGCTCGGTGAAAGGCCAGCTTGAATCGCTGCGCCGGCACCTGAGCAGCGAGAAATAGTCCACGGGTTCCTAGAGAAGCGAAAAGAACATGGCTCAAATTCGTGCCGATGAGATCGCGCGGGTCCTGCGCGAGGAGATCGAGAACTTCGACAAGGCTGTTCAGGTAGCCGAGACCGGCTACGTGGTGACCGTCGGCGACGGCATCGCCCGCGTGCACGGCCTGGACAAGGTGATGGCCGGCGAACTGATCGAGTTCCCGCACGGGGTTACGGGCATGGCCCTGAACCTGGAAGAAGACCAAGTCGGCGCCGTGCTGCTCGGCGAATCCACCGAGATCAAGGAAGGCGACGAGGTGCGGCGCACCGGGCGCATCATGTGCGTGCCGGTGGGCGAAGCGATGATCGGCCGCGTGGTGAACGCGCTCGGCCAGCCGATCGACGGCAAGGGTCCGATCGACACCACCGAGTTCAACCCGGTCGAGCGCATCGCGCCGGGCGTTGTCGACCGGCAGCCGGTGAAGGAGCCGCTGCAGACCGGCATCAAGGCCATCGACGCGATGATTCCGATCGGCCGCGGCCAGCGCGAACTGATCATCGGCGACCGGCAGACCGGCAAGACCGCCATCGCGCTCGACACCATCATCAACCAAAAGGGCACAGGCGTCATCTGCATCTACGTCGCCATCGGGCAGAAGCGCTCGACGGTCGCACAGGTGGTCAAGACGCTCGAAGACTACGGGCGCCATGGAGTACACCATCATCGTGGCCGCCACGGCGTCCGACCCGGCGCCGATGCAGTACATCGCGCCCTACTCCGGCTGCGCGATGGGCGAGTACTTCCGCGACAAGGGCGGCCATGCGCTGTGCGTCTACGACGATCTCTCCAAGCACGCCGCGGCGTATCGCGAAATCTCGCTGCTGCTGCGCCGGCCGCCGGGGCGCGAAGCGTTCCCGGGCGACGTGTTCTATCTGCACTCGCCGCCTGCTGGAGCGCGCCGCCAAGCTGAGCGACAAGCTCGGCGGCGGCTCGCTGACGGCGCTGCCGTTCATCGAAACGCAGGCCGGCGACGTCTCGGCGTACATTCCGACCAACGTCATTTCGATCACCGATGGCCAGATCTACCTGGAGAGCGACATGTTCAACTCGAACGTGCGGCCGGCCGTGAACGTGGGCCTCTCGGTGAGCCGCGTCGGCGGCAACGCGCAGATCAAGGCGATGCGGCAGGTGGCCGGCTCGCTCCGCCTCGACCTGGCGCAGTATCGCGCGCTGGCTGCCTTCGCGCAGTTCGGCTCCGACCTCGACAAGGCGTCGCAGGCGCAGCTCAATCGCGGCCGTCGCCTGGTGGAGATCCTGAAGCAGGCACAGTATCAGCCGCTGCCGGTCGAAAAGCAGGTGCTGATCGTCTATGCCGGCACCAACGCCTGGCTGGACGATGTGCCGGTGGAGCTTTGCCGCCCCTTCGAGGCGGACCTCTACCGCTACGTCGAGAATGGCCACGCCGACCTGCTCACCGACATTCGCGAGAAGAAGGTGCTCGACGATGCCCTCAAGGCACGAATCGACGCCGTCCTGAAGGAGTTCAAGGCCCGATTCCTAGCCGAGCGGAAGGCCGCAAAGTAGCAAGAGGCACTTTCCATGCCGAGTCTAATCGACATCCGGCGCCGCATCCGCTCGGTGAAGAACACCCAGCAGATCACCAAGGCCATGAAGATGGTCTCGACGGCGAAACTGCGCAAGGCGCAGGACCGCGTGATCAACTCCCGGCCCTTCGCCCGCATGGCGGCTGAAATGCTCCAGAAGGTCGCCGCAGCAGCGAGTACCGACGAGCGGATCACGGAGCATCCGCTGCTGGCGCGCCGCGAAGAGAAAACCGCCCAAATTGTGCTCGTGACTGCCGACCGCGGCCTCGCCGGCGCATTCAACACCAACCTGATCAAAGCCGCGCAACAGTTCCTGATCGAGAAGACCTCAACAGGCGCGTCCGTCGAATTTGAGCTTTGCGGACGCAAGGGCCGCGATTTCTTCAGCCGCCGGCCTGTCACCATCAGCGGGGAAGTCACCGGAATCTCGCAGAACGCCTCGTATGCCGACGCAGAACGGCTCGCCAACAAGCTCATCAAGCGATTTGAGGCGGGCGAAGTGGACTCCGTGTATGTGCTGTTCAACGAGTTCAAGAGCGTCCTGACGCAGAAGGTGACGCTCAAGCGCATCCTGCCGATGGCGCTGCCAGAAGGCGACGCTCCCCAGGACTACATCTTCGAGCAGCCTCCGGCCGAATTGCTCGGCCGCATGTTGCCCGCCTACGTCAGGCTTCAGGTTCTCGAAGCCTTTCTTGAAACCGCCGCGGCGGAGCACGCCGCGCGTATGACTGCGATGGAGTCCGCCTCCACCAACGCATCGGAAGTCATCGGCAAGCTCACTTTGTACATGAACCAGGTCCGCCAGGCCAGCATTACGCGCGAAATCATCGAGGTCGTCAGCGGAGCCGGCGCGCTCGAATAATCCAGTTCCCCGAGAAGAGATCCCACTATGTCGACTGCCACGCAGAATCAAGTGATAGGGAAGGTCATCCAGGTCGCCGGGCCGGCCGTGGACATCCAGTTCCTCGAACACGAGATCCCCGCCATCTATACAGCCGTCAAGATCACAAGCGAAGGTTTTGACGTGCCAACCCCCATGAACGTCACCGTCGAGGTGGCACAGCACATCGGCGAAGGACGCGTTCGTTGTATCGCCCTTCAGCCCACCGACGGCATGGTTCGCGGGATGAATGCGCACTCTCTGGGTGTGCCGATCTCGGTTCCGGTGGGCAAGGAGACGCTGGGACGTGTGATGAACGTGCTCGGCGAACCTGTGGACGAGATGGGGCCGGTCAACACAGCCAAACGCTCGCCCATTCACCGCTCGGCGCCTGCCTTCGACGAACAGTCGACGACGCTGCAGATGTTCGAAACAGGCATCAAGGTCATCGATCTGCTCGAACCCTACCTGCGCGGCGGCAAGATCGGCCTGTTCGGCGGCGCCGGCGTCGGCAAGACCGTCGTCATCATGGAACTGATCAACAACATCGCCATGAAGCACGGCGGCGTGTCGGTGTTCTCCGGCGTCGGCGAGCGTACGCGCGAGGGCAACGACCTCTGGCTGGAGATGCAGGAGTCGGGCATTGTCGACCCCAAGGACTGGACCAAGTCCAAAGTCGCGTTGATCTACGGCCAGATGACCGAGCCGCCCGGAGCCCGTCTCCGGGTCGGACTGACCGGACTGACCGTCGCCGAGTACTTCCGCGACGAAGAAGCACCAGGACGTGCTGCTGTTCGTCGATAACATCTTCCGCTTCACGCAGGCAGGTTCGGAAGTCTCGGCGCTGCTCGGCCGCATGCCGTCGGCCGTCGGCTACCAGCCCAACCTCGCCACCGAGATGGGCGAAATGCAGGAGCGGATCACCTCCACCCGCGATGGCTCGATCACGTCGGTGCAGGCCATCTACGTGCCTGCTGACGACTACACCGACCCGGCACCGGCCACCACCTTCGCGCACCTGGATGCAACCACCAACCTCAGCCGCGAAATCTCCTCGATGGGGATCTACCCGGCAGTGGATCCGCTGGCTTCGACGTCGCGAATTCTCGATCCGCTGATCCTGGGCGAGGACCACTACAACACGGCGCAGCGAGTGAAGCAGATCCTGCAACGCTACAAGGACCTGCAGGACATCATCGCAATCCTCGGAATCGACGAACTGTCGGAAGAGGACAAGCTCACCGTATCCCGGGCCCGCAAGATCCAGAAGTTCCTGTCGCAGCCGTTCCACGTTGCCGAGCAGTTCACGGGCTTCAAGGGCAAGTACGTGAAGCTGGCCGACTCGATCAAAGGCTTCAAGGAAATCGCCGACGGTAAGCACGACGATGTCCCGGAGCAGGCGTTCTACATGCAGGGCACGATCGAGGACGTTCTCGAGCGTGCGGAGCAGATGAAGAAGGCGGGCTGAGATGGCCGGATTGCTCGAACTCGAGATCGCGACACCGGAGCGCTTTCTCCTGCGGGAGAAAGTGGCAGAGGTGGAGGTTCCGGGCGCCAACGGAGTGCTCGGGATTCTGCCGGAACACGCTCCGCTCATTTCAGAGCTGGGCTGCGGTCAGTTGGCATTCAAGATGGAGAACGGGCAGCGCAAGGTGCTCTCCGTATGCCATGGCTATGTCGAGGTCGCTTCTAATCACGTCCGGGTCCTGGCGACCCGGGCGGAATACGCCGACGAGATCGACGTGAAGCGGGCGGAAGAAGCGCTGACTCGGGCCAACGAACGGCTTCTGCATCCGACGGCAGACGCCGACATCGCAAGGGCGCTGGATGCATTGAACCGGGCGCAGGCTCGCCTGGCAGCCTCCAAAGCCGCAGCGAGGTAGCCGCATGATCGACACCGGCCTGTCGGGCAAGGTTGTCGTCGTCACAGGCGCCGCGGCCGGTATCGGCCGGGCCACAGCGCTCCGTTTCCTCGCTGAGGGCTGCAAGGTCGTCGGATGGGACGTTTCGGCCGCGGGGCCGGACGGCGTGCAGATGCGACAGGTCAATGTCGCGGACTCCTCTCAAGTGAACGCGGCAGCGGCTGCACTCGATCGCGTGGACGTCCTCGTTAACAACGCCGGAATACTTCGGGACGGCCAACTGGCGCGCCTGAAGGACGGCCAACTGTCGCTGATGTCGGACGAGGCTTTCAACGCGGTGATCGACGTGAATCTCAAGGGTGTGTTCCATTGCGCGAGGGCGATTGCGCCTAAGATGATCGAGGCGGGCAACGGTGGTGTGATTCTGAATGCGAGCTCGGTGGTCGGGCTCTACGGAAATTTCGGCCAGACCAATTACATCGCCGCAAAGTCAGGGGTGATTGGGATGACCAAGGTGTGGGCCAGAGAGTTGGGGCGTTACAATATCCGAGTGAATGCAGTCGCGCCGGGCTTCGTCTCAACGGAGATACTGAGGGACATGCCCGAGAAGATCCTCGATGGAATGCGGCAGCGCACGCCGCTGGGACGGCTCGGCACTCCCGAGGATATCGCGGAGGCTTATTTATGGTTTGCATCCGACCGGGCGGCGTTTATCACAGGCGCAGTCCTCTCGGTAGACGGCGGCGTCGTTACTGGCACTTAGATCGGCCAAGGGAGGCTTCGATGAAGAAGATCTACATCGCTGCATTCCATCAATCGCGGTTCGGCAAACTGATGGACATCTCCGTCCCGGAAATTGTCGAGGCTGCCGTGCGAGGCGGCTGCGAGAAGCTGGGTGTCGAGCCCGCCGCACTGGATGTGGCGTCCATCGGCGCCGCGTGTGGCTTTTCGCTGAATGAGCAAGGCCTGCTTGCGGGCCTTGTTGCGGATGTGCCAGGCATGGAGGGCAAACCAATTGAGGCGGTGGAGAATGCCTGCGCCTCAGGTGGGCAAGCCGTGCTGAGCGTACTGCAGAAGCTCCAACTCGGTTTGGGCGACACAGGAATTGCCATCGGCTACGAGAAGATGCGCGACGCCGAAGGCAAGATGGACGGCAAGCTGATCGGTAAGGTGCTGGGCTATTTCTCGCATCCGGCCGAACGCGAAGGCAAGGTGTTTGTCTTTCCGCACGTATTCGCCGAGGTCATGCGTGACTACATGGCGGCGTATGGTGCGACGGAACGCGATTTGGCGGCGATCGCCGTGCAGGAGTACGAAAACGCTCAATACAACCCGAACGCCCAGATGAATAAGGCCCGGCTGACGCTCGATCAGGCGGTGACGATAGAGGGGATCAACCGCTACGTGGTCGAGGGACTGCCGCTGAAGACCTACGACTGCTCGCAGATTTCGGACGGGTACGCTTCGCTGGTTCTGGCAACTGAAGAGGGACTGGCCAAGCTAGGTGTGAAAAAGGCCGACGCGGTGGAGATTGCTGGATGGGGCCAGGCGACGGATTCGATTCGAAAGGATTCGGGACGCGACGTGCTGCGTCCGGCCGGCGCAAACAAGGCGATGCACCGCGCCTATGAGATGGCGGGGCTAACGCCCTCCGACATCAACGTGGCGGAGATTCACGATTGCTTCACTGTCATGGGGGCGATCGGAACTGAAGTGATCGGGAAGGCTGAACCTGGGCGGGGCGCGCGGCTGTGGGTCGAGGGCAATGCTGCGGGGATCAACACGAGCGGCGGACTGATTGCAAAGGGCCACCCTGTGGGGGCGACGGGCATCGCGATGATCGGCTGGAGCGCGCTGCAACTGCTGGGGAAGGCTCCGGCTGAGGTCCAAGTGCCGGACGCACGCGCCGCGGCGACGTTCAATATCGGCGGCCCAATCTGCGCATCAGTGTGCACAGTGCTGAAACCCGCGGCATAAAGAGATACACTGGTAGTGTTCGGGCCGTGGCGCAGCCTGGCTAGCGCGCTTGCTTGGGGTGCAAGAGGTCCCGGGTTCAAATCCCGGCGGCCCGACCATCCACCCCTCCCACATCAGTTTGCAGATTCACTGAAACGTCTACGCGGAGTCAGGCTTGATGGGTTACTTGTTCCGCCAGAGACCGGGCAGGAACCTGGCGTAAAGCAGGTGCCTCCAGGTGGACCAATCGTGGCCGCCGCTGCCGCCGACATAGTATTCGTGCTTGACGTTGTGGTTCAGCAAAGCCTTGTGCAGGGCCACGCAACGCTCTCCGATGCGCGTTTCGGCTTCGGCCGGACCTTGACCCACAAAGAGGTAATCCACCTTCTTGTTCACCTCGGGGTCGTTGAGGAACCCGGCGATGCTCTTCTCGCTATCGACGTCTCCGGCGCTCAGCACACCGAAAGAAGCAAACAGGTCAAGGCTCTTGAAGCCGACAAATTGTGTGTGGCGACCGCCCATCGACAGCCCCGATATCGCGCGCCCCTTTCGATCCGTACGCACACTGTACTGACTATCGATCAGCGGAATCACGTGTTGCCGCAGATCCGCCTCGAAGAGCTTGAACGTTAGCTCGGTGTGCTTGGGATGGCTTCGATGGATCATCTGATTGTTCGGGATCGCAATGATCATCGGCACTGCTTTCCCTTCCGCGAGCAGGCTGTCCATGATGAAATTCGCCCGGCCATCGTAGAACCAATTGGAGGGTAGTTCTCCGCTGCCCCCCAGAAGGTAGAGCACCGGGTATTTCTTCGCGCGGTCATAGCCGGGAGGCGTGTAGACATACAATTCGCGTTCGCCGCCAGTCACCTTGGAGTGGTACACGTGTCGGGCAACGACCCCGTGCGGCACGTTTCGGGCATCGTAGTAGGCCGGACCATCGCCGTGAACGATCAACTGGCTGAAGGGCGGCATCGCAGTGAAGCCTGCAACGGTATTATTCGGGTCCGCGATTCTCACCCCATCAACCATGAAGTGGTAGACGTACATATCCGGCTTGAGGGGCCCGATCGTCAAAGTCCAGATACCGTCATCAGCCTTCTTGAATGGCAACGGCTTGGTTCCGGGGCCCAGCGCGGTCAGCACTGCGCCGGTGAGCAGAACCTCATGCGCGGAGGCCGCCTTCAGCCGGAAGGTGACGGTCCTGTCGTCACGGACGTCGGGCGAGTTGAGCGCGGCGGTGAACGGAATCAGGTTCTCAGTATTCTTCTGAGGGTTGAAATCGAGATTGACGTTAGCCTGCTGTGCCAGGGCGCTCAGCCCCAACAGAGGTGCAAGCAAGAGTCCCGGCATTGTTGTCCTATTCATGGCGGTAAACCTTAACGCGCGGAATAACACTCCTGCTGCTCTATTGTGAACGCTTGGCGGTCATTTCCATTTGCCGTTCGCCGATGTCCACCTTGAGCTTCATCTCGTCCCCTGAAACAGTGCCCTTATGGACGACCTTGAACTGGTCCGTCGCGACCGTGAACTCGATGGCATCGCCTTCCACTTTGCCCTCGGAAACGGGCATTTCTCCCATGGGGCTTTCGACGGTTCCGGTCAACTTGGCGCCGTCCTGCTTCAGGTTGAAAGTCAACTCCATGTTGCCGTCGGGCCCCTGCATGGCGGCCTTCCACTTGCCGGTGACGTCCGCCCCGAAGACGGAGAGGGTCAACAGCAGAATTGATAGTGTCAATCTCAGTTTCATAAGACTCCTAAACGAATATACAGGTCAACTATACAGGTCAACGTGCCGCCGGAGCCAGTTTGTAGAACGCCGCAGCGTGGGGGAACGCGAATACCGCGTCTCTCCTTTCCGATTTTGATGTCGCGATGGACGCCGCTGGGTAAGTGCATCTTCCGCTGATTTGGGCTAAACTTCTTCCCAAAGGCTGGGGAAGGCTGCGCCAATGCGGCCGCCCGGCGTGTCAGGGATGAAACAGAGGGGGTTCGGGCCATGCAGTCCTGGATGATTCGCTTTGTCCTGGGTATTACAATCACTTGTCTGGCGTCGAAGGTGGCGCTCAGCCAAAACGTGACCGCTTCGATCGCCGGTGTAGTCACCGACCCATCCGGCGCGGTGGTTCCGTCCATCACGATCGTGGCGACGAATGAGGGGACGGGAGCTCGTTTCCAGTCCATCACCGATCAGGACGGCCAGTACGCGATCCGCGCTGTGCCGATAGGGACGTATTCGCTGACCACAGAGGCGCAGGGTTTCAAGAGGTATGAGACCAAAGGGATCCGCGTGCAAGTCAACGAGGTGGCGCGCGTGGACATCAGCCTGGCTGTCGGCGCCACGACAGAGACCATCACGGTGAGCAGCCAGGTGGTAACCGTCGACACCTCGACCGCGGTCCTGAAGACCGTGGTGGACCAGAAGCGCATTGAGGATCTGCCGCTGAATGGCCGCAACCCGACGCAACTCATGCGGCTGATTGTGGGCACCGCCACAGACTGGCGCGCCGATACAACTTCCGGCACGACGTACCCCGGAGTCCGCGGCGGCGTCTCCGTGAACGGAAGCCGCGCGAACGCGACCAACTTCGTGCTCGATGGCGCCCAGAATAACGACCACTACTCCAACGCGCCCAACCCGATGCCCAATCCGGATGCGCTGAGCGAGTTCAGTGTCCAGACCAACAACTTTAGCGCCGAGTTCGGACGGCAGTCCGGTGGGATCGTCAACGCGGTCACTAAGGGTGGAACCAATGACTTTCACGGCAGCGGATTCTGGTTCGTTCGTAACCAGGCAGTGAATGCCGCCAATTTCTTCGCTCCGGTAGTCAATGGGGAGAAGCGGCAGGACGGGTTGAAGCGCAACCAATTCGGGGCCACCGTCGGGGGTCCTGTGATCAGGGACAAAACATTCTTCTTCTTCAGCTATCAGGGCACCCTCGAGCGGCGCACCCCCAATGAGGTCGGCATCGTTGTGCCCACCGCGGCGCAGCGGCGCGGCGATTTCTCCTCTCTTTCCCGGGCCATCATCGACCCCGTCACGCGCCAGCCTTACCCGGGCAACCAAATTCCGGCAAATCAGCTTAGCTCGATCAGCCAGGGCATTCTGGCGAAGATCCCTACCCCAACAAGCGGAAACCAGGTGTTTACAGCGGCGCCCAACAACTACAACGACCATCAATACCTGGTGCGTCTCGACCATCAGATCACTGCCACGAACCGAATCAGCGGCAGGTTTTGGAATTCTGCCGCCGACACACCGGGTTACCTAAACCCGTCCAATTACCTCGAGACCACCGTCGGTCGCACCTGGCTCAACCGCAGCGTCAGCATCACCGACACGCAGACTATCGGCACGAACCTGACGAATCAGCTCTTCTTCAGCTTCAATCGCACCGACGGCAACAACATTCCGGTCTATCCGGATCAGAGCATCACCTCGCTGGGCAGCAAGTACTATAACGACGACACACCTCAGTGGCACGTAACCGTTGCCGGATACTTCGGGACTTTGAACACCGGTGACACCAATCAGTTCCTGCGGGACGAGTACCAGTTTGGCGACACCATCCGTTGGAACAAGGGCCGCCACTCACTCACGCTTGGCGGCGAGTACGGCCGCGGCATTGGCGACGTCGTCAATAACTTTACGGCCAACGGCCAGTGGAACTTCAACGCGCAGGCGCCGTTTACGGGGGACGCGTTGGCCGACTTCCTGATTGGCCGCTTCAATACCCTGCGGCAGGGGATCGGCGAATATCGCCAGACTCGATTCAACAGGGCCAGCTTGTTCGCCCAGGATTCATGGAAGGTGAATCACCACCTGAACATTGACATCGGCGTGAGGTGGGAGCCGTTCTTTCCGTTTAGTGAACTCGACAATAAGCTGGCCGCCTGGCGCCCTGGACAGCGGTCGTCGCGCTATGTGAACGCCCCGAGCGGGGTCGTCTTCCCCGGCGACGAAGGCGTGCCCGGAGGCGGCTTCGACGTGACATGGGGCAACCTTGCCCCTCGGGTGGGATTCGCCTGGGACGTGTTCGGCGACGGCAAGACCGCGGTGCGCGGCGGCTACGGCATCTTCTTCGACCTGCCGAATACCATCGCCATGAACAACCAGGCCAATCAGGCGCCGTTCGGCACGCAGGTCACGATTAACGGCAGCCTGGCCAACAGCCTCGCCGATCCATGGGCCGGCACAACCAATCCGTTCCCCGGCACTACGACGCCCCCAAGCACCGTGGCTTTCCCTCAATACGCCAACCAGGAGGTGTTCGCCTCCGACTTCCGAAACGGCTATGTCCAAAGTTGGAACCTCACTCTGGAGCGCGAAGTCGGGCTTGGCGTCGTTGCGCGAGCGTCATACGCCTCAAGCAAGGGCACGCGCCTGCTTGTGAAGCGGGAGATCAACGGCGCCATTTATGCTCCGGGGGCGACAACAGCCACGACCAACCAGCGGCGCCCGCTGCAACCCGCCGGCTCCATCGCCCTCTACGAACCGGTCAGCAACTCCACTTATCATGCTCTCCAACTCAGCGCCGAGCGTCGATTCTCAAAGGGATTTTCCATTCTGGCCAATTATCAATGGGCCAAGGCGATCGACGATTCGTCAGCCGCCAAAGGCACGGGTATTGGCCGCACCAATTCTTTCGACCAGAGTTTCGACAAGGGCCCGGCGGATTTCGACAAACGGCACGTCTTTAATGCCTCGGGCATGTGGGATCTGCCCATCCGGTTCGAGAACAAGGTGACCAACAGTCTCCTCGGCGGGTGGAGCCTGAACGGCATTGTCAGCCTTTGGACGGGTTATCCATTCACTGTCACATCAGGCGTCGACAGCGCACGCACGGGAACCGGCAACCAGCGCGCTGACTTGATCGGCGACCCGATCATCTCCGGCGATCGCAGCCGCGACCAGGTGATTGCCGAGTGGCTGGCGAAATCCGCGTTCCGCGCTGGCGGCGCGACCGTCGGCACGTACGGAAACCTCGGCCGCAACACGTTCCGAGGCCCGGGTTATGCCACTGTGGATCTGGGCCTTTTCAAGCGCTTCATGATAACGGAGAAGGTCGCCGCCCTGTTCAGGTTCGAGGCGTTTAACTCATTGAACCGGGTCAACCTCGCGGGTCCGAATGCCACTCAGAACAATGCCAACTTCATGCGCACGACTGCCGCGGAGGATCCTCGCATTCTTCAGTTCGCTCTGCGTCTGACGTTTTGATAAGGTCGTCTGCTGAGGAGACGAAAATTATGAGGTATCACTGCGGTCTGATGCTGGGCGGCCTGTGGCTGGCCTCGCTGTGCATCGCGGAGACGGCTGTGCCGGCCAGAAACGTGATCGTCTACAAGCAAACCGGCCGATTCGGCGGTTGGCCCGCCAATCACGGAATGTGGTCGTGGGGCAATGAGATCCTGGTCGGGTTCGAAGTTGGCCACTTCAAGTTCTCCGAACGCAGCCACTCGATCGACTACACCAAACCTGCCGAGCACGTTCTGGCCCGGAGTATGGATGGCGGAGAGACCTGGACGATCGAGAAGCCAGAAGGCTTAAAGCCCCCTCCCGGATACCGCCAGGCCGGCGTCCCCACCGAGGCAGGCCTTCCGATGAAGGATTGCCCCGGCAACATTGATTTCACGGCGCCCGGCTTTGCGCTGACCGCGCGAATGAACGACATTCACGTTGGCGCTTCGCGCTTCTACTATTCGCTCGACAAAGGCAAGAGTTGGGATGGGCCGTTTCGCCTGCCGGACTTCGGGCAACCGGGCATCGCGGCGCGTACGGACTATCTGGTCAATGGGAAACACGACATGACGATGTTTCTCACGGCGGCAAAGTCGAACAAACGCGAAGGCCGCGTGATTTGCGTTCGAACCAGGGACGGCGGGAAGACATGGAGCATGGAGGGCTTCGTTGGGCCGGAACCGCCGGAGAACGACTTCGCCATCATGCCGTCTTCTGTGCGGCTGTCCAAAACCACGATCCTGACGGCTGTCCGGCACCGTCCCTTTATCGACGCCTACCGCTCGGCCGACGACGGCAAGACGTGGACGTTCGTCAACAAACCTGCGCCGGATACAGGCCGCGGCAATCCGCCGTCCATGATCAAGCTCAAGGACGGACGGTTGGCGATCACGTACGGGTACCGTGCCGAACCCTTCGGGATCCGCGCCCGCCTGAGCAGCGACAGTGGGGAATCCTGGGGGGAGGAGATTATCCTGCGCAAGGACGCGGGCGTATGGGACCTCGGCTACCCACGGACGGCGCAGCGGCCTGACGGTAAGATCGTCACTGTCTACTACTACAACGACGCGGCTGATCAGGAGCGGTATATCGGCGCGACGATCTGGGATCCGGGCAAGGGTTCGGGGACCGCGAAATGAACCGGCGGCACTTCCTGCACTCTATTCCCGCTCTGGCGGCGCAGACAAGTGCGCGCCCCATCCGCACGGCCATTTGGGGCACGCAGCATAGCCACACATCGGGCAAGCTCTCGGCGATGAAGGGGTCCCCGCTCTACGAAGTGGTGGGGATCAGCGAGAACGACGCCGCTGCCAAGTCGCGCGCCGTCAAGGATCAGCGCTTTGCAGGCCTGAATTGGGTATCCGAAGAGCAACTCCTCAACGACCGTTCGCTGCAGCTCATTGTCGTGGAGTGCAGCGTCTGGGAGGCGCTGCCGATGGGACAAAAGGTGATTGCCGCGGGCAAGCATCTCCATCTCGAAAAGCCTCCCGGCAATACCTGGGCGCCATTCAAGACCCTGGTGGAAGATGCGCGCCGGAAGAACCTGCTGCTGCAGACTGGCTACGTCTGGCGCTGTCATGAGGGCGTCAATGCCGCCCTCGACGCAGCCCGCAAAGGCTGGCTCGGCGATGTCCTGATGGTCCGCGGAGCGATGAATGCGGACCGCGATGCCGAGCAGCGCGCCGTCGAAGCGAAGTACAAGGGCGGCGGACTGTTCGAGCTCGGAGGGCACGTCATCGACCGAACCGTTGAGTTGCTTGGCCGGCCAAAGAAAGTACAAAGTTGGCTGCAGCGCTCTTCGGCCAACCCCGACAACCTCGCCGACAACAATCTCACGGTGCTCGAGTACGACAAGTCGCTCGCAGTCATCACGCAGATCGCGAGGATGTCAGGGGCAGGAGATCACCGCTCTTTCGAGGTCATCGGCTCGGACGGGACGGTGATGGTGTGGCCGGAGAGTTCCCCGCCCCGTATGCGGGTCCACCTGCGCAAGGCGCAGGGTCCATACAAAGCCGGTTGGCAGGACATCACGCTTCCTCCACAGCCGCGATTCGTCGGTGACTTTCAGGAATTGGCCCGAGCTATCAACACAGGCCAGCCGCTCAAGCTGTCCTACGATCACGAACTGCTGTTGCACGAGACCCTGCTTCGAGCCTCGGGCGAAATGGCATAGGAGACACGAGTGAACTACCAGCCGAGAGTTCCTTCCAGGCGCAGCGTCCTCGGGACGGTGCTGATTCCTTTTTCCGCCGTCCGCGGCTCCGCCGCAAGCTCGGCCGTCAGGGTTGGCCTGATCGGTTCGGGAAGCCGCGGCTCGTTCGTGGCAGAGCTCATGGCAAAGAATACGCCAGCCCGTGTCGTGGCTCTCTGCGACGTATTCGACGAGAAGATGGCCGCGGCCAGGAAGCAGATCGGCGTCGAGAATCCCCGGCTGTACCGGGACCTTCACGAGTTGCTCGCAAGCGACGTCGACGCGGTCATCATCGCGACTCCGGTATTCCTGCACGCCGAGCACTTCGAGGCCGCGGCCAAGGCAGGCAAGCACATCTACATTGAGAAGCCCGCCTCGGTCGACGTAGAGGGCTGCCGGAGGATCATGCGCGCGGCTGATTCGGCCGACCGCAAGTTGAACATCACTTTCGGATTCCAGCGGCGCTACGCGCAGGTGTACCAGAAGGCCAAAAAGCTGGCCGATTCCGGGGCGATAGGGGCCATTCACCTGGCCCACGCGCACTTCATCAAGAGCGAGGGTGTTGGACGAGCGCCCGCTAAACTTCCAGTGCCAGGAACTGAGAAGGAGAAGATCACCGCCTGGAATTCGTTCCGGGCTTTATCGGGAGACCTCATTGTCGAAAACAACGTTCACTCCATCGACGTGCTGAACTGGTTTCTCGGCGGACGCCCGGTGAGCGCGATCGGCTCGGGCGGTTCGAAGCTGCCGAAGGCCGGCGACATGCGAGACCACAATTTCGTGGCGTTCGAGTACCTGGAAGGTGTGCAGGCACAACTGTCCGGAACTTCCCTGGCTTCTCCGGGCTACCGTGACGTCACCGAGCAGTTCTTCGGCCCGAAAGGCATGATCGAGACTTCCGAGAATCATTGGCGTCATTTCCGTACACGGGGCGACGAGACCATCGAGAAGTCGCCGCGGAACATCTCCATCGATTCAGTGGCGGAGTTTGTCAGCCGCATCGCCGAAGGAAAGCCCGAAAACACGGCTGTCCGCGGCGCTGAAAGCACCCTGACCGCCATTCTCGGGCGCATGGCTATGGATGCGCGCCGGGAAGTCACCTGGGATGAAATGATGAAGACATAGAGAGGGGTCATCCCAGGTGGCATAATCGACCAATGCTGCTACGCGCCTTCGGGCTCCTCGCGCTGGTGACCCTGACTCTCACAGCTCAATCTCCCCTAGCCTCTCTCCCCACCCTGACGCCCAACGCCAACAACCGTATGGTTTCGCCCGAGAATCCTACGGGGCGGAAAGGCCAGGGCGCCATGGCCATCCCCAACCCCGCCGACCCCGACCTCGCGTTCTCGAACGCCGCGGTGGACCTCGGCCAAGGCTGGAAAGTTCGCCCCTTCATCAAGGTCAAGCCGCACACCACAGTCACGCTCATGGATGTCTCCGGCCCCGGCATCATCCAGCACATATGGATGGCTACCGCTCCTGACTGGAAAGGCAACGGTCGCGCCTCCGTCCTGCGCTTCTATTGGGACGGGGAGGCGACACCGTCCATAGAGGTCCCGATGACCGACTTCTTCGCTGTCGGCCACGATCTCTTTGCGCGCGTCAATTCCGCGGCGGTCGTGGTTCTTCCCAAGTCCTCGCTCAACTGCTACTGGCCCATGCCCTTCCGCAAGTCCGCCCGCGCCACATTCACGAACGACTCAGACAAGGAACTCGACCTGCTCACCTGGCAGATCGATTACTCCGAACAGCCTGTCCCGGCCGATGCCGGCTACTTCCACGCGCAGTGGCGCCGCGCCGTCACTGACCGCAAGAACCCCGACTACACGATCCTCGAAGCTAAGGGCGAAGGCCGCTACGTCGGCACGTTTCTGGCCTGGACACAGCTCTCCGACGGCTGGTTCGGCGAGGGCGAGGTCAAGTTCTACATCGATGGCGACACCAAGTTCCCCACTCTCGCCGGCACGGGCACCGAGGACTATTTCGGCGGCAGCTACGGCTTTCCGGAGGTCTTCTCCACCGCATACGTTGGCAGCACGCTGGACCACAAAGGCAAAGAAGGTCCTCCGAAGTGGAGTCTGTACCGCTGGCACATCGTGGACCCAGTGGCCTTCCACAAAGACCTCAAACTGACCATTCAGGCGCTCGGCTGGTGGCCTACGCGGCGCTATCAACCGCTGGCGGATGACATCGCATCGGTCGCCTATTGGTATCAGGCCGAGCCGCACATGGCCTTCCCGCCCTTTCCGCAGCTTGCAGAGCGCTGGCCGCGATAGCTCGACTCAAGCCCGGCTATGCTCCCAGCACCATTGCCTTGGTTTCCTTCAGAGTGGTCATCGCGTCGCGGGAGGGGATGTACTCCATCGCCACGAAGTCTGAAAAGCCAGTCGTCGCGGATCGCGCGGAAAACGTTGGGGAAGTTGATTTCGCCGGTACCCGGCTCGTGGCGTCCCGGAACGTCCCCGATGTGGATGTGCCCTATGAGCTCGATGTTCTTCCGGAGGGTCTCGATCAGATTCCCCTCCATGATTTGCGTGTGGTAAGTGTCGTACAAAACCTTGACGAAGGGGCTGCCTGTTTTCCTGACGATCTCGAAGGCTTCCGTTGTCCGATCCAGGTAGTATTCGGCGTGGTTGTTGCCGCGCGGGTTGAGCGGCTCGATTGGCGCCAGGGTGTTGACAACCTCCACGATCATCGTGATGCCGTGCGGGCTCACCACGTCATGGGCGCGCTTCAACCCTTCGACGATCGAATCATGCTGCGGGGCGCGTGGCCTTCCGGGAACCTTGAAGCCGCTCAGCACGACAAGCCGGCGGCTCTCGAATCGCCTGGCCGCTTCGGTAGAGGCGCGCATCTCCGCGAGAAAACCCTCGCGCTCGGCAGGATCGCACAGGCCCATGCCCTTAGGGTTCACTCCGACGTTTCCCACCAGGCAGGCGCACTCAAGCCGCAGCTTGTTCTGAAGCTTGACGATTCGGCTCGCGTCCGCGGCGCGCCAGTCGCCGAACTCGAATCCCTGGTAGCCGGCTTCGGCTACTTTCTCGATTTGGGCTTCCAGAGACAGGCCCGGAAACAGCGGTTCCACGCGGACCGACAGTTTGAAGCCGCCCGGTCTTTGCAGCCCCAGAGCCAGCGGTGCGGAGAGCTTTACCAAGTCTCGACGCAGCATCCGATCTACTGTATCATCGGTCACTAAGGAACTCCGCCAGCCATGTCCAGACCCGCCGTTCTGCTCCTGTTTGCCGGCATCGCCGCGCTGCCCACCGTGCTCCAAGCGCAATCAGTCCGCGTGATCGCATTCAGTGAGAGCAAACCGTTCACGATGGGCGACGTCACGTCGCGCCGGATCGTCCATCCCGATCTAGGGGCCAAAAAGACCACTCTGAACTACTCCGTGTCCCGGCCGGGGGCCGAGTTTGCGCAGCATGTTCACGATGGCTGCGACGACACGATTCTCGTGCTGCAAGGCGATGTGAATCTCCGACAGGGCGATTCGCTGCATATGTTCCGCGCCGGTGAAGCCGCCTTCATACCCGCAGGGCAGATCCATGGCACTGTCACAGCCGGCACGGGCGAGGCGATCATGATCAGCTTTCAGAATCCGCCCGACTTGATCCTCTACACGGGAGCGCGCGACTCGAAGAAGGCCGGCGCCGCCGCGCCGAAGGGTCTCATCACTCCAGGAGCTGTGAAGTACATGAAGTTCGCTGACAAGAACGGTTTCTTCACCTCTCCTGCCGTCGGTTCGAACCGTGGCGCGGGCGCCCACCGTAAGCTCAAGCCGTCCGAGAGCTTTGCGACGAAGGTGGAAGCCGGTGGCGAACAGGTGCTGTTTGTGTGGAAAGGGGAGATCGAGGTGAAGGACAAGAAAGGCAGCTACCGGGCGGGCGAGAAGGATAGTGTCTTCATTCAAGGCCCGGCGGAGCTGACCGTGAGCGGCGCGCCAGGCGCAGCGGAAACCCGAGTGATTCAGATCCAAGCTCCGCCGGTTGCGGGCGAAAAGTAGCCGTGCAGCGAAGGACGTTCAACGCGGCATTGGCCGTCCCGGTCTTTTCAGCGCCGGTGGAGAAGATCGGTGTTGCAGTGATTGGCACAGGCCACGGCCACGCGATCAGCAAAATCCGCGCCCTTCGCAGCATGTCAGAATTTGATCTGGCCGGGGTGTGCGCCCAGCCAGGCGAACCAACCGAAAGCGACGCACTGAGAGGGCTGAAGTGGCTACCGCTCAAACAAGTGCTTGATGATCCAGCTATCGAGCTGGTGGCTATCGAGTCGGCGGACGTAGACGGCAACCTGGGTTACGCCGAACAGTGCGTTCAAGCCGGGAAGTTCGTCCATCTCGACAAGCCTCCGGGCGCGGACCTGGCACGATTGCGTAACCTGCTTGCCGAGGCGTCCAAGCGCAAACGTGTTGTGCAGATGGGCTACCAGTGGCGCTACCATCCAGCCTTTCAGGCAGTCATGGAGGCCGCCCGGAAGGGCTGGCTGGGACGGCTCTACCGCTTCCGTGCCTCCATCGACAAGCTCATCCTGGCCGAAGAGCGCAGCCATCTGGCCAAGTTTCGTGGCGGCATGATGTTCTCCGAGGGATGCCACCTAATCGATTGCGCCGTGGCCGTGCTCGGCAAGCCGCGCAAGGTGACCGGGATCCTGCGGCATGATGCTACGATTCCGGACCAGCTTGCCGACAGCACTCTGGCCATCCTTGAGTACGAACACGCATTGGCCGAGATCTCGCTTGCCGGATTTCATCCGCGCGGCACGAGTCACCGCTTTGTCGAAATCTCGGGCTTCAACGGATCGGCGCGGTTACAGCCGTATGCATTCCCTTCGCGACTCACCGTCGATCTCGCCGAAGCTGCGGGACCATATAAGGCTGGGATGCAGACGATCGACTTGGCTGCGCCGCCGGGCCCCGGCTACACTCCCGACTTCCGCGAGATGGCGGCAGTCATCCGCGGCGGCGCGAGCCCCACGTACTCCGTGGAGCACGACTTGAACACGCATGAGACGCTTCTCCGCGTGTGCGGTATGCTCGGGTAAACAGGTCAGAGGAGCATCCCCATGGCGCAATTATCGAGACGCTCGATGGTCCAAACGGCTGCGCTCGTGCCCATTCAGGCAGTGCGCGGCTCGGCACAGAACAGCGCAGTCAGGATCGGTGTCATCGGCGTGGGAAGCCGGGGAACCTACACCGCCAGGACCGTGGCCAAAGACCCGCGGGCCAAGGTTGTGGCCATTTGCGACGTCGTCGACGGGCAGATCGCCGCAGCCCGCGAGAAGATACCCGCGCCCGAAGCCAAAGCCTTCAAGAGGCACCAGGATCTTCTGGCCAGCGATGTCGACGCGGTGATGATCGCCACGCCGGTGTACCTCCACCCGGATCACTTCGAGGCAGCGGTTAAGTCCGGCAAGCACGTCTACATGGAGAAACCGGCTGGCCTCGACGTCGCCGGCTGCAAGCGCGTCATGCGAATCGCCGACGGAGCGGATCGCAAGCAGAACATTACCTTCGGATTCCAGCAGCGCTACGGCGGCGTCTACGTCAAGGCCAAGCAGATGCTGGACGCGGGGACCATCGGCAAGATCCGAGAAGTTCATGGCGAGTTCCTCAAGTTTGCGCTGCAGGGTGACGAGCCCATCCCGCCGCTTCCGCGCACCGAGGCCGAGAAGCTCAGCCAATGGAAGCTGTGGCGCAGCACTTTCGGGGAGGTGATCGTCGAAACCTACGTGCACAACCTCGACGCGATCAACTGGTTCCTGGGGGATCACCCCATCAAGGCACTGGGAACCGGGGGAAGGACCGTTGAGAAGCGCGGCGACCTGCTGGACCACATGAGCGTGACCTACGACTACCCGGGCAACGTGCAGGCGACCTTCATTGGCTCGCAAATGACGCCACGGTTCTTCCGCTCGAACCGCGAACGGTACATCGGCGACAAGGGCTTCATCGAGACGGCGCGCGAGTACTGGACCTACAACACAGGCACCGGGCCGGTGACCGAAAAGTCGGCGCACGACATCACGCAGGACGCCTTAGCTGAGTTCATTCGCCGGGTGTCCGAGGGCAAGCCGGAAAACGTGGGCGTCCGCGCCGCCGAGAGCACGCTCACCAGCATCCTGGGCCAGATGGCCATCGATCGCAAGAGCGAGGTCACCTGGGACGAGATGATGAAGTCCGCCTGACAGGCATTGGAGCCTAGCGACGGCCTGCTGAAGTGCGGTACGCTCAGCGGTCAGGCGTTATGCATCTTCAAACCATCGATTGGGTCATCGCGATCGGGTCCGTCCTCATCTGCTTTCTGCCCGCCCTGTTCTTCAGCCGGCGCTCGGGAAAAGACACCTCCGAGTTCTTCGCCTCGGGCCGCGCGGTTCCCTGGTGGCTGGCCGGTATCTCGATGGTCGCCACCACATTCTCGAGCGACACGCCTAATCTCGTAACCAATTTCGTCCGAACCCAAGGGGTCGCGGGCAACTGGCAATGGTGGGCCTTCACGCTCACGGGCGTGGCGACGGTATTCTTCTATGCCCGTCTGTGGCGCCGGTCCGGCGTGCTGACCGACCTCGAGTTTTACGAACTGCGCTATTCGGGTCGCGCCGCGAGCGCGGTACGCGGCTTCCGCGCCATCTACCTCGGTCTCTTTTTTAACTGCATCATCATGGCCTCAGTGAACCTCGCCGCCTGCAAAATTGCGGGGGTGCTGTTCGGACTCGAGCGCTGGCAGACTCTGGCCGCGGTGGGTTTGCTCAATGTAGGGTTCGCCGCCCATTCCGGGCTGTGGGGAGTGCTGGTCATCGACATGATCCAGTTCTTCATCAAGATGTCCGCCGTGGTAGCCGCCGCTTACTTTGCACTGAAGCTACCGCAGGTCGGCGGCCTCACGGGCCTGGTCGACAAGCTCTCTACGATGAGAGGACCCAACGGCGTTAACTACCTGAACATACTTCCGGACTTCACGAACAACTGGGATCTTGCGGTTGCGGTCTTCATCATGCCGCTTGCCGTCCAGTGGTGGGCAGTCTGGTATCCCGGCGCAGAGCCCGGCGGAGGCAGCTACATCGCCCAGCGCATGCTTGCCTCGCAAGTCGGAGAAGGACGCGCTCGGCGGGACGCTGTTCTTCAACGTGGCCCACTATGTCCTGCGTCCCTGGCCGTGGATCCTGGTCGGCCTCGCCTCAATCATCATCTATCCAGAGCTGTCCGACATTCAGAAGGCATTCCCCCATCTCGATCCGTCGCTCGTGGGGCACGACATCGCTTACCCGGCGATGCTCAAGTTTCTCCCCGTGGGCTGGATCGGCCTGATGGTGGGCGGCCTGATCGCCGCGAACTCATCAACAATACTGACCCATCTCAACTGGGGTGCTTCCTACCTCGTCCACGACTACTACCGCCGATTTCTTCGCCGGAACGAGACCGAGAAGCACTATGTCGCCGCGGGACGCGTCGCTACCGTCATCCTCTTCTTCGCCTCGTCATCGCTGGTCTTCGTTCTTGAAACCGCCCAGGACAGCTTCAACATCATGCTGCAGGTAGGCGCAGGGACAGGCTTGCTCTACCTGATGCGCTGGTTCTGGTGGCGCATCACTGCGTGGTGCGAAATCGCGGCGATGATCGGCTCCTTCGCCGTGTCGATCCTGTTCCTGCTGATGCGGAAGGGGGGCGTGTCCATCGGCACGCATCAGGAGCTTTTCCTGACAGTGATCGCCACGACGCTCTGCTGGGTGATTACAGCCTATGTTGGCCCGCAGACGGACCGGAAGACTCTCATCGACTTCTATCACAAAGTCCATCCTGTCGGGCCGGGCTGGGCGGTAATCCGGCGCGCAGCAGGCGTTTCGGACGCCGAGGCAGCCTCCTTCGCCAAGAGTGAGAATTTCCCTCTCGCCCTGCTGGGCTGGTTTTGTGGGACAGCCGTCATCTGGTCAGCGCTGTTTACTGTCGGCAACTTCCTGTACGGGCGCACCGAAACCGCGCTCTTGTTGCTGGTCGTCTTCGCAATATCCGGCTTCGGGCTGGTGGCCATCGTCCGCCGCCTCTGGAATTGACCGTCGAGCGGCGGCGTCAGACGAATAGTGCTCCGGCCGAGGGTTCAGCATTAATCAGGTGGCGCGCGGGGTCGAACCCGCTCTTGTTGGCGTAGTGGCCATTGATAAGGCGCTCCCGCACGAGGACTCGCTCGCCCTCGCGACAGAGAATGACCGCAAAGCCGCCGAAACCTGCGCCCGTCAGTCGAGCACCCGCCGCGCCGGCGTCGCGCGCTGCCTCCGCGAGGGTGTCCAGCTCAGGGCAACTGATCTTCAACTGGTCCCGCATGCTGGTGTGCGAGGCGTCCAGCAGCCGTCCGAAACCGGGCAAATCGCCGGAGCGAAGCGCGGCGACGGCGTCCTGGACGCGCATTGCCTCGGTGACGACATGCAGGAAGCAGAGCAGTTCCTCTCCGTGTAGCGCCAGCCGGGCGCTGGCGCAGAGGCCATCAATAGATCCGCTTGCCAGCGCGGCGGGAAACGAGTCGAAACCAAGCCGCCGCAATCCAGCAGTCCCGGCGGTGCGACGGGCGTTGTACTCTTCTCGCACTGCACCTGACTTCTCGGCAGTGACCAGGCTGTGCGCCACAAGCCACTCCCAGCCTATGGGAACGGGAATGGGTGTCGCCGTGGCCGGCGCGAATCCCACGAGTAGCGCACAGCCGGCGCGCGAGGCCAGCACGGCGGCGTGGTCCATCCCGCCTCCGCGAGTTCCCACGAAGTGCTCGCCCTCGGGCAGGACTTCCATCAGGTCTTCAAAGCTTGCCGCGATCTCATTGGCCCGTAGCAGCGCCAGGGTGAAACCCGTCAGCAGGGCCGATGAGGAGGAGAGCCCGGCGGCGGGCGGGAGATCGGAAACTACCGCGGCGTCGATGCCGCGCACAAGCTTCCAGCGCCCCTGGACCGCCCGGACAGCCGCTTTCACGTAGTTTTCCCAGTCGCCTGGAGGCCCGGGCACCAACGGTGTATCAATCGCGAGATCTATCTCCCCGTAACCGTCGGCGCTCACCGCCCGGACTCTCTTCGCAGCCGGGCGAAAAGCGATCCGGATCGCCCGGGGAACGGCCATCGGCAGTACGGCCAAATTGTGGTAGTCGATGTGCTCGCCGATCAGGTTCACCCGCCCGGGCACCTTCAGTTCCTCAGGCGCAGCGCCATCGCCATAGCGCTCGATCAGCAGTTGGACTGCCAGTGACATAACTGCATTATCGTGGATCCAATGGACTTTCCCTGAAATGGCGGAACTTCCCGGCCGGAGACACGTATTGGATCTTTATGAGCCTGGCTTCTGACGTTCGATTTGCGTTCAGGCAGTTGCGGCGGTGGCCCGGAGTCAGCATCACGGCTATTGCGTCCATCGCTCTCGGCATCGGCGCGGCCACGGCGATCTTCAGCGTCATCCATGGCGTGATCCTCGACCCGTTCCCTTATCGGGACGTAGACTCGCTGATGTCGATCGCAATCCAGGAGCCGGGGCAGCGGGGATTTCGAACCGGCTACACATTGGATCAGTTTCTGGAGATCCAGGAGCGCAACCGCATCTTCAGCTCAGTCTCGGTTTCCACAATCAGCAACGTGCTGTGGACCGGAGCCGGCGACCCGCAGCAGTTGCGCGGCAACCACACGACATTCGGCGGTCTGGAGTTGATGGGCGTGCCCGCGGTAACCGGCCGCATCTTCGGGGAGGCTGATGGGGCGGACAACGCGGAGACGGTCTGCGTGCTGGGGTATCGATTCTGGCAGCGGCAGTTCGGCGGCGATCCCTCGGTCGTCGGACGTTCTTTTATCCTGAACGGGAAATCGCGGACTGTTCTCGGCGTCATGCCGCCCAGGTTCATGTGGCGCGGGGCCGATGTCTACCTGCCCCTGCACTTGCGGCGCGGAGAGCGGCCGGAAGGTGTCCGGTTCGTTCACGTCGTGGGGCGGCTGAAGCAGGGTGTGACGGCGGCCCAGGCCGAGGCTGACCTGCAGCCCATCATTGAGGAGCTGAAGCGGCGGGAGCCATCCGCCTTTCCTGAAAAGTACAGGGTCGGAGTGAGATCATTCGCCGAGACATTTCCCAGCAGCATCAGGGAGGAGCTTTGGCTGCTGCTGGCGGCCGTGGGTCTGCTTCTCCTGATCGCTTGCGCGAACGTATCGAGCCTGCTGCTGGCACGCGGCCTTGCACGGTGGAGCGAGATGGCGGTTCGGATGTCTGTAGGAGCCTCAAGAAGCAAGCTCGTGTCGCAACTGCTGACCGAAAGTGTGGTGCTGGCATTGAGCGGCGGCATTGTTGGCGTGCTGCTGGCCTGGGTGGGGATGAAGGCCATCCTGACGGTGGTTCCGCCGTTCACGATTCCAGACGAGAGCGAGGTGCGGATTCATCTGCCCGTCATGGCCTTCTCGCTCGCGGCGACGATGTTGACGGCGGTGATCTTTGGGCTGGGGCCGGCACTGGCCTCAGCGAAGGCGAATCTGTCCGAGGCGCTGCGGCTCGGAGGCCGCGGGGCGGTGGCCGGCAAGGGGCATGGCTTGGCGCGCGGTGCGCTGGTTGTGACGGAAGTGGCGTTGTCGGTAGTCCTGCTGACGAGCGCGGGGCTCATGATTCGAACGTTGATGCAGGCCCAGATGGCGGGGCTCGGAGTGAGAACCGACAGGCTTCTGACCCTGCGGGTGCCCCTGGCCGAGACGAAGTATCCGGAACCTGCGCGCCGGGCCGCGGTCATCGAGGATCTGCTGGAGCGACTGGAGGGAGCGCCGGGCGTCGAAGCGGCGGCCGCGAATTCGTGGTGGCATCCGTTGGGAAACTTCTCAGTGCCCGTGCAGGTTCCTTCGCGGGCGCAGCAGGATAGCCGGCGCGTCACGCTCAATCCGGTGAGCAGCGGGTATCTTGGCGTGTATGGAATCCCGCTGAAAAGCGGCCGGGGCCTGACGCGAGCTGACGTTCGCCAGGGGCGGCACGTGGCGCTGGTAAGCGAGAGGTTCGTCCGGCGCTACTTTGATGGCCGCGAAGCGCTGGGGCAGTTGGTGAGCATTCCCGCACTGAAAGAGCCGCCAATCAGGCTGGCCGATGACCGAATGGAAATTGTCGGAATCGTGGCGGACACAGCCAGCGGGGGCCTTGAGGATGAGCGGCCGGAGCTGTATTTTCCGCACACGATCGCGGGGGTTTCCAACTGCCTGACGGTGCGTGCCGCGGGTGAGGACCCGATGTCAGCGCTCCCCGCGGTGAGGGAGGCCGTCCGCGCTTTGGACCCGGATCAGCCGGTGACCGACGTGAAGGCAATCGAGGCGCGGATGAGCGAACAGATGTTCGCAGGACGCCGCTTCAACGCGATCCTGTTTGGCGTGTTCGCGTTTCTGGGGCTGGCGCTTGCGGCGGTGGGAATCTATGGCGTGATGGCGAATTCGGTGAGCCGCCGGACCAACGAGATCGGGGTCCGCATGGCAATGGGCGCAGCCGAGAGCGACATCTATCGAATGGTGATCGGCGAAGGAGCGAAGCTTCTCCTGATCGGTGTCGCGTTGGGGACGGTGGCAGCATTAGGCACATCGCGGCTTCTGGCACAGATGGTGTGGAAGGCGCGGGTGTTCGATCCGGTGACCTTAGGCACGGTTGCGCTGCTGCTGGTAGTAGTCGGGGTAGGGGCATGCTGGCTTCCTGCGCGCCGCGGGGCTCGAGTGGAGCCGATGTCAGCGCTGCGATTCGACTAGGTTGGCCAGGATCGCCGCGCCGCTCCACTGGGCCGCAGGCAGGATACGGAGGTTCTCGCCGCCCGCGTATGCCCGCTCAACCTCCCCGATTGGCAGAGGCCTCCCCTCGCTTGACACAACACCGGCCAAAATCACCGGCCGCGGAGCGATCGAGCGGGCAACTTGCGGCAAATCAGTCACTCTTAGTACGGCTGGAACGAAGTTCGAGAACGGGTGCCTGTACAGTTCGCTCTCGACGATGTCCCTGAAACTCACCAGGTGGTTTGCCAGATACAAACCCGCAATTGCCGAATCCAACCGCGCCGCGAAAAGTGCAGGGACGGTCATCTGCCCCGTCGCCGCAATCACGATCCGCGCTTCTGTCCACCCGGCCTGGTTTCTCAGGCCTCTCACCAGTGCAAGGAGATCCGAAACACGCTGCCCGAGCACGGGCCTGCCCAGCCACAGCGACGCCCACGCGTACGCCTCCTCATTCGCATGATCGGCCGCATGACGGACTGAGCCGCGGGGATACTCCCCACGCAAGTCGCCGATCCCGCGCAGGTCAGGAGCGCAAGCCGACCAGCCCGCAGCCGTCAGCGTCTCTAACACGCCGCCTTCCTGCCAGAGCGTGTTTCGTCCCGACGGATCGAGTACTATCGCGCAAAGCGGCCTTTTCCCTTCCCTCGACTCGGGCCGGGCCAACCATGCCGGCACCCACATTGCCGCCCCGCTCCGGACCTCCACCGCCTCCAGGCTTCCCACCCGCGTTCGTGTGCGCGCCAGCACCTGCAGCCTGGTTTCGGCGGGCGCTGGCGTCACCGCCAGCAACTTGCCCAATCCATCCGCAGTATCCGGGGTCTTCACCCCGCGTGAGTTGTCGCGGTTCCACTGATAAGGCGTCAATGCGCCAAACTCGCGCGCGACACTCCCCTCGGTTGAGACCCACAACTCCTTGTCCGGCTCCGGCGTTACCGCTGGCTCACGCTCCACCGGCGCCGACCCAGGCTGAAGCCAACGCATCAACCAGTTGTAAACCCGTAGCCTCGCCTCATATCCGAGGGAATGCGGAACCGCTACGTCCTCCCACGCTAGTTTTTCGCGTGCTCCCAACAGCGCATACATCGCGCGCAGCCTTTCGAACTCCTCCCAGCCGTTTCGAATGTAGTTCGGCGAGTACGTGCCGAAATAGTCCTTCGCGCTGACCAGCACCAGGAGAGGCTTCCCGGCGAAGGGGTATAGCGTATCCCAGCGATCGAACCCGACAGCCGCCGCTCCTGGAAAATTCTGCTCCGCATCGTCGGTCGAGCCCGGTGCGTCGAAACCCAGACATGCGAAGTTCTCGGTGTTTCCGCTGGAAACCGCAATCGCCGCGGGACGGTCGTCGACCGCGGCCAGGAACATCGACAGCGTCCCTCCGCCTGACTGGCCCGTGACTCCAATGCGCTTGGGGTCCACTAGCGGGTGTGCGGCCAAAACGTCCAGCGCGCGCACCGTGTCCCACAACTGCATCCGGGTCGCCGTATCTCCGGCCAGAAGCATCTGGCGTCCCGGCACGGTGTGCTCGTCATCGGCCGAACCCAGTCGCGTCAGCCAACCATCGAGTCTCGGATAGGCGGTCCGTTCGCCCTGCCCCATCGGATCAATCGTCAGGACCAGAAATCCAAGCTTCGCCAATCCCTGGCAACACCGCTGATACGTATCCGCCGATTTCCCATTGAGACTGTGGCCGCACTGGAAGAGAACGCCCGGCAACGGAGGCCGGCGGCCGGAAGGGACGTACAGGTTCGCCGGCACATGCACGCCAGGGAAACTCTCAAATACCAGCTTCTCCAGGCGATACCCGTCCCGCGCCAATTCTCCTCGCGTCCTTAAGTTGAGCGGGGTCCGTTCCGGTTCGCCCCCGATCAGAGTCCAGAACGTCGAGCGCGCCCACCGTTGCCGGGCGGCAATTTGATTGGGGGTCCGAATCACCGCCAGAGCCGCGTTGCGCCGCCGCGCCGCCTCCTCCGCCCACAACCGCAGTGTTTCCGGCCAGCACTTCGAGTAGTCGCGATACTGCAGCCCTTTGTATGTTGGCATCTGCGCCGCGCCCGCGAGCGCGGCATTGAACAGAAAAGCGCGACGAAGCATGGCGGCTGAGGTTCCGGCCCTGTCTACACTACCACGTGCACTGATCGCCATTCAGCAGTACGATCGCAGGATGCGCAAAGTGCTCTCTGTCCTCTGCCTGTGGCTCTTCGCCGCCCCAACCGGCCTGATGGCTCAGCGCAATGACAAATGGAGGATCATCGGGCCTGGTGGCGGAGGCGCGCAGTTCCTTCCCACCGTCAGCCCGCACGACCCCAATCGCGTACTCGTGAGTTGCGACATGACCGGTTCCTACATCACCCACGATGGCGGAGCCTCATGGCGCATGTTCAATCTGCGGGGACGGGTGCGCTTCTTTGTCTTCGATCCGGTCGATCCGCACGTCATCTATGCCCAGAGCTTCGGCCTGTTTCGCTCCTCCGACGGCGGCAAGACCTGGTCGCTGCTCCATCCCAATCCAGCCACAATCACGGGAATCGGTTATCAGGACGACCACGCCAGGGCACTGTCCCGCAACTCACCGTCGCCAGGGAGTCGATTGTCGCCCTGGCGATCGATCCATCCAACTCCGCCCACCTTTATGCAGCGTTCATCATCGGCTTCCGGCGTTACGCTGAGGCTCTCCCGGGACACCGGGGCAACCTGGAGCGAGCTTTCCAATCTTGCTGGCGGAGCCCGCCAGATCCTTCATAGACCCGGCATCGGCCGCCGGAGGACCGCACCCTCTACGTCATCGGCTCAAACTCGATCAGCACCCGCGAAGCGGGCAAGTGGCGCACCGGCGCGGCAGCCCCCGCACCATTCACGAGCATCTCAGCGGGGTTCCCGCCGGGTGGTGGCAAGCTTCACGCCTGGGCTATTGCCGGCGGCATCCAACGCACGGAGGATGGCGGCGCAACCTGGCGCCCCGCCTCTGGCAACCTCGAGGCCCGCCGATATCAAGCCATCGCCACCTCTGCGCGCGCGCCGCACATCGCCTACGTTTCCTACGCCGGTCTGCGCTCCGGCCAGGAATTCCACTTCGGCGTCGCCAGAACGACTGACGGCGGCCAAACCTGGGACCCTGTCTGGCGGGAATCGACCACGAAAGTCACCGCAGGTCGATGACGGCTGGCTCAGCGCCCGGTTTGGTCCGGGCTGGGGCGGAGGCCCTTTGGATCTCGGCGTCTCTCCCAGCAATCCCGACATCTGCTACGGCACCGATTACGGACGCACCCTTCGGACAACCGACGCGGGCAAGACCTGGCGGGCGGCCTACACTCGTAAAACCCCGGAAGGGACGTTCCGCAGCACTGGTCTCGACGTCACCACCAACTACGGAGTCCATTGGGATCCATTCGACTCCCGCCGGATGTTCATCTCCTACACCGACATCGGGCTGTTCCGAAGCGACGATGGCGGCGCATCCTGGGCCGAACCCCTACCAGCCGGGATCCCCCGGGAGTGGCGGAATACCACGTATTGGCTGGAATTCGATCCGCAAGTCCGTGGCCGCATGTGGGCTGCGATGAGCGGCACGCATGACCTACCTCGTCCAAAGATGTGGCGCTCCGCCTCACCCGCCTCTTACCGCGGGGGAGTCCTGCGTTCCGACGACGGTGGCGTCAACTGGACGCCCCTCACCAACGGCCTCCCCCAAACCGCGGTCACGCACATTCTGCTTGACCCGAAGAGCCCCGCCAGCTCACGCATCATCTACGCCGCGGGCTTCGGCACTGGTGTCTACAAGTCCGTTGACGGTGGCGCTACCTGGACTCTAAAGAACAAGGGACTGCCGGAGAAGGAACCCTTCGCCTGGCGACTCGTCCTGGCGCCCGACCGCACGCTCTACGTCATCATCGCGCGGCGCTCCGAGAACGGCACATTCGGCAATGCCGAGGACGGCGGGCTGTATCGGTCGACCGATGGCGCGGAGAACTGGCAGCAGGTGACCCTGCCTGAGGGCCTGAATGGGCCCAATGGCCTGGCAGTCGATCCACGTGATCCCAAGCGCCTCTACCTCGCGGCCTGGGGGCGCAGAGCCTCTCCGACAGCCGTCATGGGCGGCATCTGGCTCTCCACGGACGCCGGCCGCACATGGAGCCCGGTTCTCGATCGCGACCAGCACATCTACGATGTCACCATCGACCCTCGCAACCCCCGAACACTCTACGCCTGCGGCTTCGAATCCTCCGCCTGGCGCTCAACCGACCGCGGCAAGACCTGGCAGCGCATCCCGGGCTACAACTTCAAATGGGGCCACAGGGTCATTCCGGATCCAGCCGATCGCGCCATGATCTACATCACGACATACGGCGGCAGCGTCTGGCACGGGCCTGCCAAAGGCGACCCGAATGCCGCCGAGGACATCATCACTCCACAGGCAGCTTATCGGAGTCGCTAACAACCCAATATCCTGGCGCTTTTTTGTATTGACTGCCGGCAATTCCCCGATTATTCTAAGCCAAAGCTTGGCCGGGAAATTCGCGACTGGGAGTCCCCATGACCCTCCGACCTCTGGCTGTATCCATGCTTCTGTCCGCGCTCCTTACTGGACAGGGTGAACGCGGCACTTTCAACGGTTCCATTACTGACGCCTCGGGCTCATCCGTCCCCAACGCTGTCGTGCGGGCAGTCAACACGGGCACGGGAATTGAAACGGCTGTGGAGACCACGGATTCTGGGGTCTTTCGAATGCCGTATCTGCCCCCGGGGCCTTATCGCATCACGGTCTCCGCCCCGGGTTTCAAGCAGTCCACCCGCGAAAACGTGATCCTGGCCGTGGCGCAAACTCTGACCGTCGACTTTCACGATGGAGGTCGGCCAACTCACCGAACAGGTGACAGTTTCCTCCGAGACACCGCTGCTCGAGACGGGAACAGCGGAGATCGGCACCTACGTCTCCAAGAAGGAGTTCGATACGTGGCCGCTGCTGGTCGGCGACGGGCGCCGGCAGATTCAGCAGTTCATCTTCAACTCGCTGCCCGGCGCCGTCGGCAGCACCTGGCAGGGCTCCATCAACGGTGGACAGAACTTCTCCCACGAGGTCCTTATCGACGGCATCCCGCTCGGGCGCATGGACCTGCTGGGCGGATCCAACAACGAGTTTTCTCCTTCCGCCGAAGCCATCTCCGAAATGAAGCTCCAGACCGGGACGGTCTCAGCGCAGTACGGCGGGGCTCAAACCGCAATCGCCAACTTCGCAACGAAGAGCGGCACCAACGAACTCCACGGCTCCGCCTACTACTACCACCAGAACGACGCTTTCCGCGCCAACGGCTTCAACAACAATGCCGCGGGAATCCCGCGGCAGCCGTTCAAGCAGCACAACTACGGGTACTCCATCGGCGGGCCGGTCGTGCTCCCAAAGATCTATGACGGACGCAACCGCACATTCTTCTTCCACAACTTCGAACGCACCCAGGCCAAGAATTACAGATCCACCAGCTTCACCACGCTTCCTGTTCCCGAGTTACAAGCAGGGCGACTTCTCCACGCCTTTTCGACCCGGCCTTCACCGGCAACGCGCGCTCTGGCACCAACCTCGGCAATGACGCCGCTGGCGCGGGCGTCCGATTTGGCGCAATCTATGATCCAACCACGATCCGCTCCGTAGGCAACGTGCGCGTTCGCGACCCCTTCCCCGGGAACTTCGTCCCGAAGAATCGTTGGAGCCCCGTCGCAACCAGCATCCTCGACACTGTTGGCATCGACGACCCCTTGTTCAACACAATGCTGAACAACACTCCCGCATTGGGAGCGTGCTGCCCGGTTTTTGACGAGAAGATGCTCACCATCAAGGGCGATCACAACTTCAGCTCGCTCTTCCGCCTTTCGGGCCTGTTCAATCGCAACTTCCGCGTCCGCAACAACTCGCCGACAGGCCGTTGGGGCACGCCACCGGGCCGGCCCACCGGGCGTCTATCAGAATCAGGACACACCGGGCACGATGGTCCGGCTCGCCGCCGACTGGATCGTGCGCCCAAGCGTCCTCAACCACTTTGCCATCGGCTATAACCGCTTCGGCAACATAAACGAAAGCGTCTACGTCGATCAGGACTGGCCCTCGAAAATCGGCCTCCAGAATGTTCCAGGCACCCACTTCCCTACCCTTCAATTCCAGGGCACGCCTTTGCAGGGCGGCGGCGTCGGCGCAGGCGGCCGCCTCGGTTCCGCCAACCGGGGCGCGGGCTTCAACGGCTCCACGATCACCCAGGATGACGTGACGCTCATCCATGGCCGGCACAACTTCAAACTCGGCTGGGAATATCGCGCCTACTACTACAACACCCGCAACAAGTCCGGTTCGGGAGACTTCTTCTTCAACCCCTTGCAGACGGCTCACCCGCAGTTCACCAACGAAACCGGACATGCTTTTGCCAGCTTCCTGCTCGGTGTCGTCAACTCCACCAGCCGGGCGGTTTCTCCCGCCAACTTCGGCCATCGATGGCGGCAGAATGCCTTCTATTTCATGGATGACTGGAAGGTCAACCGCAAGCTCACGTTCAACCTGGGGCTGCGGTGGGAGATCGTCGGCGGCCTGTACGAGGTCGCGGGCCGCATGTCAGGTCTTGACCTGACGATGCCGAACCCCGGCGCGGGCAACCGCCCCGGCGCCCTCGTGTTTGTAGACGACCTGGGACGCAAGGGTTTCATGGACATGTACTGGAAGCAGTTCTCGCCCAAGTTCGGCTTCGCCTACGCGATCAACGAAAAACTCGTCGCCCGCGGCGGATACGGCATTAACAATACGCCTACCGTCTCAAACGGCTTCGGCTTCGGCGGCACCCTGGGATTCAACGGCAGCATCTCGCTCAATTCCGCCAATACTCCGCTGACCTATCCCGAAGATCCGGTCTTCCTGCTTCACAACCCCTACCCCGACTTCTCGGCGACCTTGCCCAACAAGAGCCCGTCGCTCTCCAATGGTTTGGGCATCGAATACACCGCACCGAATTCGGGACGCCTGCCCTACACGCAGAACTGGAATTTCGGCTTCCAGTATCAGTTGCCGGCCTCGTTCGTCCTGGAAGTGAACTACGTGGGCAATAAGGGAACCCGGCTGTTGGCTCGCGGCATGGACGCAATGAATAACGTTCCGCTGCCCGATGCGCTCAAGTATGGCAATGCCCTACTCGACAACTGGAGCGCCGCCAGCGGCATTCCAGAGCCCTACTCGGGCTATCGGGGAAACAATCTGCAGGCCCTTCGCCCCTACCCACAGTTCACCGGCGTCAGCCAGGCGTTCCCAACCTTGGGCACTTCAAACTACAACGGGCTGCAATTCCAGTTGACCCGCCACCTCACCAAGGGACTCGCGATCCTCACTGCCTATACCTGGTCAAAGGCAACGAACAATGTCGCCGACAATGCGATTGATTCCGATTCCGTGGCGGACGTGTTCAACCGGAGTATCGAGAAGACGATCGCGAGCTACAGCTACCCGCACTTCCTCAAGTTCACTTGGATCTACGATCTCCCCATCGGCCCCAACAAGGCCATCAATGTCCCAGGCGTTTGGGGCAAGATCGTGGGCGGCTGGAATCTGACGGGCATCCATCAATTCCGCTCGGGCGACCCGCTGGGCATCGGGGTTGTGCGTGCCGTCAATCCGCTCGGCGCATCCCGTCCAGACCTGATCCTCGACCAGCAGATTATCTCCAATTCGAGCGCACAGATCGCCTTCCGCGGTTTCACAGGCGGCGAGGCTTATCTAAACTCCGCCGCATTTGCGGACCCGCCAGTGCAAGCCGGCGGCCGCAACATCATCGCCCGACTGGGAACGCTCGGCCCCCTGCTGCCCAACGTCCGCGGGCCCATGTTCCACGGGCACGACATCGGCGTCCAGAAACAGTACCGCTGGACCGAGACACGCATCTTTGAGATTCGCGCCAACTTCACCAACATCATCAACCGCGCGGGCCGGGGCAATCCCGTCACCAGCCTCGCGAACCCATTCTTTGGCCAGATCACGGGTGCTCAGGTCGGCGGACGCAATATCGAGCTATCCGGCCGTATCGTTTTCTGAGCAACGCTGCACAGAGGCTAAGAGAGACTAGTGTCCGCGGGTGACGTTGACGCTGGTAAGCGATTCGGCCTTGCTGAATCGCGGCCAGTAGAAGCCGTAGAACGCGACGAAGATGAAGCAGACCATCGGGCACGATGAAGCCTCGTGACATGTCGTAGTGGTCGGCGACAGCTCCCATCGCCTTTGGTAGGATGGCGCCTCCCATGATCGCCATGACGATGAAGGCCGAAGCCTTCTTTGCTCGCGCGCCGAGGCCATAGATGCCAAGCGCGAAAATGGTCGGGAACATGATCGACATGAAGAAGAAGGACGCAAAGACGCAGGCCACGGAGACCCAGCCCAACTTGAGGAAGACAATGAACGTGGCGATGACGTTCATCACCGCGTAGAGACCAAGCACTTTGTGGGCGGAGAACTTCCTAAGCAAACCCGCTCCGCTGAACCGGCCGATGAGGAAGCACACAAACCCCAGCGAAGCCATGTTCGAGGCGCCCTTGTCGCTGAAGGAAAGCACCCCCTGCTTGCTGGTTTCGAAACCAGCCGCTAAGCCAGTCGCTCAAAAAGCCGGCATTGGCCGAGACGCTTGCGAGGCCGGTTTGCCACGAGGCTGGAATTGCGGGGACTTCAGAGGTCAGATAGTTGATGAAGAAGCTGAAGATTCCTGCTTGAGCGGCGACGTAGAGAAATTGGGCGGCAACGGCAAGCACGAAGTGCGAGTGCGTCCAAATTGAGTGCGAGACCCCGGGCAAGGCATCGTCGAGGTGGTAGTCGTCTTCGGTCTTGATGTCCGGGATGTTGGAGAAGTAGAAGATGACGGCGAGCACGAGAACGCCGATGGCGATGCCGACATAGGGCACATAGAGCGTCTGGCTACCAGTGCTCTTGCCCATGGCGTCTTTCGAATAGAAGTACATGCTTCCGACAATGGGGCCGAAGATCCAGCCGATGCCGTTGGTCGACTGCGCCAGGTTGATGCGCGTGGCGGCGTATCGCTTGTCGCCCAAAACCGTCGTATAAGGGTTGGCGATGGTTTCGAGGAAAGTGAGCCCGGTGGCGATGAGGCAGACACCGAACAGGAAGGCGACAAAGGCTGTGTTGGGGGAGACGCCTCCGGTCTTGACCATGTTGCTGATCGTCGTGGCGGGAATGAACCAGAAGCCGCCGAGCGCAACGATGAGCAGCCCGGTGATGATGCCGCCCTTGTAGCCGAGCTTCGTGGCCAGCCAGCCGGCAGGAATCGACATCAGGAAGTAGCCGAGGTAGTGGGCGAACTGCACCCAGGCAGATTGCGCTTTCGTGAGCCCGAGTTCGTCCTGGAAGTGCTTGTCCATGACGTCGATCATGCCGTTGCAGAAGCCCCACAGCAGGAACAAGGAGGTGACGAGGATGAACGTGAACGTCACGTTCCGGCCGTCATCGAGGACGAACATGGACTTCTTATCGTTGGACATGAGGATTCATGATTCTATCAACGATCAAGGGAATGTCGTTTGCTGGGGCGGCGGCGTGTTAGGATCTGGCGAATAGCCTTCTGAAGCCTGGGACCAAGATGACCAAACACCAACTGAACCATATGCCTGAGCCGCCGAAGCGACTCGATTGGCGCATTGGCGCGATCGGCAGCGGCTTCATCATGAGGGACGTCCACCTGGTTGCCTACCGCAAGATGGGCCTGGCAGTGGCGGCCATCACAGGCCAGCCGGTGGACCAGGCGCAGGAAGTGGCGGCAGCGCGCGGGATCGGGCGCGTTTATGACTCATACGCCGCCCTGATGGACGATCCTTCCATCGAGGTGCTCGACATCGCCGTGCCGCCGGACGTGCAGCCGAAGGTGATCGCCGAGGCTGTTCGGCACGCCGGCCATATTCGAGGGATCCTCGCGCAGAAGCCGCTGGCGATGGACTATCGAGACGCGCTGGAACTTGTAGAAACGTGCGAGCGGGCGGGCATCACGCTGGCTGTGAATCAGAACATGCGATACGACCAGTCGATCCGCGCGCTGAAGACGCTGTTGGATCGCGGGGACCTCGGCGAACCAGTTCTGGCAACCATCGAGATGCGCGCGATTCCCCACTGGCAGCCATGGCTGCGGGACTATCCGGGGCTGACCCTGGCTGCAATGAGCATCCATCATCTGGACTGCTTCCGCTATTTGTTCGGCGATCCCGAGTTCGTTTATGCGAGCGCGCGGAATGACCCGCGGACGCAGTTTGCGCACCGGGACGGCATCGCGCTCTACATTCTCGAGTACGCCAATGGGTTGAGGGCGTCGTCGTGGGACGACGTCTGGGCGGGCCCGGTTCGAGAAGGCGCCGCGGCGGACAACTACATCAAGTGGCGCGTGGAGGGCACCGATGGCCTGGCTCAGGGCACCATCGGCTGGCCCGGCTATCCGAACGCGGTGCCGAGCACGATCCGGTATTCGACGAAGATGAATCCAGGCGTCTGGTTGGCTCCCCAGTGGGATGAAGTGTGGTTTCCCGACGCATTTCAGGGGACAATGGGCGAGCTGCTGAAGAGCCTGGAAGAGGGCCGGACGCCTGCGATCAGCGGTCGGGAGAATCTTGGCACAATGGCACTTGTGGACGCTTGCTACCGGTCGCTGGACGAACATCGGCCGATTCGCATCGGGGACATAATGTCGGGAGGGGCACAGTGAAACTTGGGCTTATCAGTTCAGCGTGGCTCGGGTCGCCGGTGGGGACGGCCAAAGGCATCCGGTTGACCAAGGAGATCGGTTTCGACACGATCGACATCTTCGCGGATCCGACGGAGATCGACGTGCGGGAGCGGCGGTTGATCAAGGACACCTGCCGGGAGGTGAACCTGCCGGTCGTCTCGACGGTGTGCTGCGCGTTGGGGATCGCGGACTTCAACGCCCCAGTTCGGCGTTATCACGTGCAGAGGGCCAAGGCGTATCTGGATTTGGCCTACGAGTTGGAGGGGCGAAACCTGCTGCTCGTGCTTGGCGAGTACATCTGGCAGCAGGAGGTGATACCGCCGCAGGCTCAATGGGAGTGGGCGGTAGAGCACGTGAGGGAACTGGGCGAACATGCCGCGTCGCTTGGCCTGGAGATCGCCCTGGAGTTGGAGCCCTTCCAGCTTTCGTTGATTAACGACCTGCCGAAGATGATCCGCTTTCTCGACGACGTGGGCCATCCGGCGGTAAAGGCAAACGTCGACGTGTCGCACCTGGCGCTGTCGCGGACAGAGGCCACGGACGTTGTGAAGCTGGCCGGACGCATCGCCCACGTGCACCTGTCGGACTGCGACGGCAAGAAGCACGGAGACCTGCCGCCGGGCCGTGGCGTGGTTCAGTTTATGCCGTATCTGGAGGCGCTGCAAACAGCGCAATTCGACGGCTCGATCAGCATTGAGCTGGAGTACTCGCCGGAGCCGGACGGAATCGTCGATTGGGTGAAGGAAGCCTACGTCGAGACCGACAGGATGATGCAGGCGCTGGGAATCAGGAAGTAACCAGAGGGAGGACTCACGATGGCGCGCGGGCCCATAACCAGCAATGAGGTGGAGCAGTACAAGTCGGACGGCTACGTCCTTGTGCGCGGCATGTTCGATACAGAAGAGATCGCGCATTTGCAGCAGGCGGCAAAGGCTGACAAGGCGCTCGACGATCACGCCTTTGGGAAGGCCGACAGTGAAGGAGGCGTGATCCGGCTTTCTCTGTGGAATCACCCGGGTGACGGGATCTACGGCATGTTCGCACGCTGCAGGTCGGTGGTGGAATCCGCGGAGCGGCTGCTGGGAGGCGAGGTTTACCACTATCACTCGAAGATGATCATGAAGGGGCCGAAGGTGGGCGGCGCGTGGGCCTGGCACCAGGACTATGGCTACTGGTATCAGAACGGCGTTCTCTTCCCGCTGTTGACGAGCGTGTTCATCGCGGTGGACCGCGCAACGCGGGAGAACGGTTGCCTGCAGGTTCTCAAGGGGTCTCATATGGCGGGCAGGATCGATCACGTTTTGACAGGAGATCAAGCCGGGGCGGACCTGGAACGGGTCCGCGAATTGGAGAAGCGGCTGGAACTCGTGCACGTGGAGATGGAACCTGGCGACGCGATCTTTTTCGACGCGAACCTGCTTCATCGCAGCGCGCAAAATTGTTCAGACCATCCGCGGTGGTCGATGATCTGCTGCTACAACGCCGCAAGAAATGACCCCTACAAAGACGCACACCACCCGCGGTACACGCCTTTGAGCAAGGTGGAGGACAAAATGATCAAAGCTGTGGGCGCGAAGCGATTCTCCGACGACGCCTCCGACGTGTCGTGGCTCGACCCCGACCAGGATGTGAGCGCGTCGAGCCTGGGCGAGAAGCAGGAGTGAGAGCCCGCGGGCGTTCCCTCTTCACACTCGAAAGGGGGTAATCTGATTGGACAAAGCCATGCCAAAAGTCATTGCCAAGCCAAGAACGCCGGTGAAGCGCGCCAAGGCAGAAATCCAGAAAGAATTCTCGGCCATTCAAGAGGAGTCTCAATCCGCTCGAGAGTCGGCCGATGCAAAGGCCGAGGAACTCGGCCGACAAAAGGACGATGAGGTTCGCCGCACGGTCGAGGGGGTGAGCGTAGACGGCGTTGTCGAGCACATCTCGCGTCTTGGGCTTGATATCGCGCGTTCTTTGAGCGGCGTCTCGGAGAAACTGGTGGATGAAGTCAATCGGCTTGCGACTCTGCGCCAAGCCGTCGAACTCGAGCGCCAGGAGTTGAGCCGGCTTCACAAGATCGATATCGCGGCGGCGGCTCTGGACCAGATGGTACTTGACTACCAAAAGCAGAAAGAGGAGCTGGAATCCGAGATCGAGGCGCAGCGCACGGAATGGGAAGCCGGCGTCGAGGCGTCCGAGCGTGAACGCAAGGAGCAGGAAGAAACGCTGAAGAAGCAAAGGCAGCGTGACATCGACGAATACGAGTACAAGAAGAACCTGGAGCGGAAGCGGGCGCAGGACAAGTACGACGAAGAGGTCCGGCAGACGGAGAAGAAGAACAAGGAGCGCCAGGAAGAACTGGAGAAGAATTGGGCGCAACGCGGGGCGGCGCTCAGTGAGCAAGAGCAGGAACTGGCCCGGCTTCGAAAGGAGTCTGCCGAATTTCCTGCCACTTTGGAGCGGGAGGTTCAGCGCGCCGTTACGCAGGCGGCGAAAGAAGCGAAGCAGCAGGCCGACCAGCAAACGCTTCTGCTGAAGAAAGAGAGCGAATCGGAAAAGCGGCTGGCTGAATTGCAGATCAAGACGCTGGAAGAGTTGGCCGCGCGACAGGCCACGCAGATCGCGGAAATGCAGAAGCAAGTGGACGAGGCCAAGAAGCAGGTGCAGGAGATCGCGGTCCGAGCCATTGAGGGCGCATCCGGCTCCAGAACCCTGGCACACGTCAACGAGATCGCCATGGAACAGGCTAAGCACCGCGGCCAGCAATCCTAGACTTGGGCGGAGTTTTCGCCTAAAGCGTCCGCTGTGCCAGAATCTGTGGAATGGGCAACAGCGCCAGCGTGGTACTCGTTAGCGACTACGGGAGCGGAGCGCGTGCCGATGAAGAACTAGTGGCAGTCCTTTCCGCGTTGGCGCAGCAGGACATCCAGGAGCCTGTGGAGTTCATTCTGGTTCACGAGAGGGGCGATCCGGCGTTCGCCCGGATTCTACCTGGGCTCAAGGTGATCACCAGCTCCTCGGAGAGCTCTTATCGCAGAAAAAACGAAGGCGTCGCGGCTGCCCAGGGAGAGTGGATCGCACTCCTGGACGGCGATTGCGTGCCGGCTCCGGACTGGCTCTCCAACCTCATTCAGGCGGCAGAGTCGCACCCCTCCTGCATCGCATTTTCTGGTCCAACGTACTACGCGGGGCGGGATCTCACCAGCCGGGTCCTGTCACTTCTGGCGCGCGGCTATCTCGACCCAGGCGTGGAGGCAGAGACCCGCTACATCGCCAACAACAACTGTCTCATGCGGCGTGACGTCTACCTTGCCTTCCCTCTGACGGAGGACGCCGGCGCGTTCACCGCCCACATCCAATCGGAGGCGCTGCTGCGCGCGGGCCATCGCTTCCGGTTCGTTGCCGGCGCTTCAGTAACGCACGGATTCGAGGGATGGGCGATGGAACGGGATCTGCGCCGCAACACAGGGTTCATCACGATTCATGGCCGGCGTCTCGATCCCACCCAGCCATTCTCCTGGCTGCTGGCGCTGGGTTGGGCGTCTCTGCCATTGTTTGCGGTAGGCAAGCTTCTCCATCGCTGGGGGGACCTGCTCCGCTGCCGGCGGCGGTTCGGCATCGGCTGGATGGAGATGCCGGCCGCGGCTGCGATTGCCTGCTGCACGCAGGCGCTGGAGGTGCCAGGAATGATTCGCGCGCTCAAGAGGCAGCCACTGGGCCCTTCAGCGTGGCGATAAAGGCATCGGCCTCCTGAACGGAAGCGTCGATCTGAAGAACAAGCGCCGAGACCTCCTTGTCGAGTTCGAGAGAAGTCTGCTTCAGGCTCGCGATGGCGCGCGCATTCAGGTTGTGTTTGAGAAACAGCACCTTGTCATGGAACGTCTGCAGCACTGGCCGCATCCGTTTCTCGACGTCGTGCATCCTGCGCATCAGCGCGGCGTGGCGGCGCTCGGTATCAGAAAGCATCTTGCGACTGCGTGTCTTGAGATTGCGGTCTCCCATCGAATCAATCTCAGAGCCCCACTCGCGGAACATGTCGGCCGAGACCTTCTCAATCGAGTCGATGCGCTCGCTCAGCCTCCTGGCCTTGCCGGCTGAGTCTTCGTACTCTCCATTGAGCCGGTTGTAAACCTTCTCGAGATCGCCGCCCTGGAAGCCGGTCAGTTCCTGGAAGGCTTCCATGGTGGTCTTGATTTGTTCTTTGGCCTTTTCCTGGTCCTTGCGTGCATCCAGGATTCGCGAAGCGAGAATATCCCGCTTCTCCTTGCCAATCTTCTCCATTGAGGCGTAGTAGATCCTCGTGCAGCCGGAAATGGCGAAGAGAGAGAGAACCAGAAGAGCAAGCCGCATAGGAATTAGGATGCCCCAAACCTACTTCCGGTCGTTACGAAAAACCACACCTTCCTTCATAACGAACAGAACACGCTCTGTGGCAGTGATGTCGTCGATGGGATTGCCCGGAACGGCGACAATGTCCGCCAGCTTGCCTGACTCAATAGACCCGGTTTCGGCCGCAATTCCGAATAGCTCCGCGTCGACGGAAGTAGCGGCTTTGAGCGCCTGAAGAGGAGAGAGGCCGCCTGCGACAAGGAGGCGAAACTCGCGCGCATTTGTGCCGTGTGCTCCAACCCCGGCATCTGTTCCGAAGGCGATCACAACGCCCTTATCGACGGCACGCCTAAAAGTGGCAGCAAGGCTGTCGCCTGCCTTGTTCGCCTTGGCCACGTTGCGCGGATCCATCTGAACGCCCTGTTTGAGGCCCTGCATGATCGAGTCGAGGGCGTGCAGCGTCGGCACGAACCGCGTGCCCTTCTGCTTCATCAGATCGAGAGTGTCGTCCTTGAGAAACGACCCGTGCTCGATGGAGTCGACACCCGCGAGCGTGGCCCGGCGTGCGCCCTCATCGCCGTGGGCGTGGGCGGCGACTTTCCTGCCCTTGGCGTGCGCCTCGTCGACCAAGGCGTTCAATTCCGCTTGAGTCAACTGGGGGGATTCGACGTCGCTGTTCAAGGAGAGCACGCCGCCGGTAGCGCAAACCTTGATGACGTCTGCGCCGGCCTTCACCATGTACCTCACGGCAGCGCGGAACTCCTCAGGCGAGTTCGCGACACCTTGCAGCGGCCCGGGTTCAGGAAGAAAGCCCGGGCGGAATCCGGTGGTGGGATCACAGTGTCCGCCGGATGTGCCGAGGCCTTTGACGGCAGAAAGGATGCGGGGACCGGTTGTGAGTCCCCGGAGGATTGCGTTGCGGAGACCAATGTCGATGTAATCTGTCGCCCCGAGATCCCGCACGGTGGTGAAGCCCGCAAGTAGAGTCTTGCGGGCGTAGTCAGCGGCCTGCAGCGCCACTTCAGCCGTAGTCCGGCCTTGCGCTGCGCTGCGACCGGCAGGAGTGAACTCCTGTGCGTTGAACGAGAGGTGCGTATGGGCGTCCATGAAGCCGGGCAGCAATGTCGAGTCGCCGAGGTCGATGACTCTGTGCGCCCGAAGGCGGCAGGCCGCCCACCTGCACGATGCGGCTTCCAGAGACGACCACCAGTCCAGGCGAGACAACGCTGGAGGCCTTGCCGTCGAACAGTCGCGCGGCCTTCAACGCCACGAGTTGATCCTGCTGCGCGGAAAGAACCGCGCCGAGAGAGAAAACTACCCAGCGAAACATACTTGGGAGCGATGGTACCACTCGCCCGCGGCTACAGCGGCAACTCGGGGATGTCCACCCAGGCCCGCTTGGCCCAGCTTTCCATGCCCTTCTCGGCGAGTTGGACGCCTTTGGCGGCTTCACGCAAATCCCACTTGAATTCGCCGCCCTTGACGACGTACTTCAGGAACAACTCCCACTCCACCTTGAAAGCGTTGTCGTAGGTTTCCTGTTCGGGCGCCTTCTGCCAGCCGTCGTAGAAGTTCAGCGGTTGGTCGATGTCGGGATTCCAAACCGGTCGAGGAGTGGTCCCGTAGTGCTGCGCCCAGCAGTTGCGCAGGCCGGCCACGGCGCTACCGTGTGTGCCGTCGACCTGAATGGTCAGCAGATCGTCGCGCCGGACGCGCATGCACCATGACGAATTGAAGTGGGCGATAACACCGCCCGCCAGTTGAAATGTCGCGTAAGCGGCGTCGTCGGCCGTGGACTTGTAGGGCTTGCCGTTCTCGTCCCAGCGTTGCGGGATATGAGTGGCGCCGAGACAGGATACAGCTTCAACAGCACCGAAGAGATTGTCGAGCACGTAGCGCCAGTGGCACAGCATGTCGATCATGATGCCGCCGCCGTCTTCCTTGCGGTAGTTCCACGAGGGCCGCTGCGCGCTAACGGGTGAGCCTTCGAAGACCCAATAGCCGAACTCGCCGCGCACGGAGAAGATCCGGCCGAAGAAGTCCGGTGTCCATCAGCGTCTTGAGCTTCAGCAGGCCCGGGCAGCCAGAGTTTGTCCTGCACGACGCCGTGCTTGACGCCGGCCTTCTTCGCCAGCTCATACAGCTCCAGTGCCTCAGCCGTGTTGCCGGCCGTCGGCTTTTCGCAGTAGATGTGCTTGCCGGCGGCGATCGCCTTGCTGCACGGTCGGCACGCGCAGGTCGGTCGTCTTGGCGTCGAAGTAGATCTGATACTTCGCGTCGGCCAGCGCTCCGTCCAGGTCCGTGGTGAAGGGGATGCCATCGGCGCGTTTGGAAAGCTGCTCGAGCTTGAGCGCGTTGCGGCCGACCAGCAGCGGTTCGGGCATGATGAGCTCGGTGGGCGATATGGCCACGCCGCCCTGCTGCATGATGGCGTAGATGGACCGGAGCAGGTGCTGGTTGGTGCCCATGCGTCCGGTGACGCCGTTCATGATGATGCCGATTTTGTGGATCTTGATGTCGCTCATGGGTAAGAAATCCTAGGCCTTGGGCTTCTCAGTGCACTGCGGCCGGGCGCCCTCGGGCAGGGGCGGAGCTTCGACGCCCGCCTTGGGCAGCGTGCCGTCGAGTTCCTGCCGCCAATGGGCGACGTCGCCGGCCGGCCCGTAGCACGTAGATCATGATCAGCGGCGTGTCGCCGATGTTGGTGAGTTGATGGAAAGTCGGGGGTGGGATGTAGACGGCCTGGCCCGAGGTCAAGACCTGCCGTTCGGCGCCGAGGCACATCTCCGCGGTGCCTTCCACGATGAAGTAGACCTCCTCCTGCTCCTGGTTGTGCCAGGGCACCTGCCCGCCGTTGGGTTCCAGCATGACGTAGCCCATGGAGAAGTTGGTGGCCTGGATGGGAGAGGCTCCGCCGACCAGGTTGTGCGTGCGGCGGCGGGCCGGATAAGTGCGCCCGGCCATTTGATTGAGATCGGCGATGATCATTGTGTTAACACCAGAATTGAAGATAGGGTCTGTTTTGCGCCAGTCGCTGAACGTAGAGCGCGGCCTCGCGGAGATGATAGTCGCCCCACATGCTGGATTCGCCACAGGGGATCTTCCGGCCTGCGGGGATGTGGTCCCAGCCGTTGGGGCGATGGTAGACGGAGTGCAGGAGCAGCCCCTGGTGGGAGTCGTCCGTGCTCAGGTATGGCTCGTCGAGCAGGGTCGACAGCACAGTGAGTCCTGCCTGGCGGTAACGGGCGGCGGGCTCGACTTCGCCCTTGGAGGCAAGCCAGGCGCCCAGGCGCAGAAGTCCTTGCGCCGCGATTGCGGCGGCTGAAGCATCCATTGGCTCGAAATCGTTGTAAGGGTTGGAGCGCTGATTCTGGTAATCGCCGAGCCGCCAGAGATTCGGAGCGCCGGTGTCCCAGGCCGGAATGCCGTCGAGGGTGGTGTTGGCGATGTAGAAGTCGCAGGTGGCTTCCGCGGCTTTGCGGTAGATTGCTGTGATTTCTGCGCGTCCGCCGAATTGCTCGAGTTCTGAATCGGCGATGGTATCGAGATACTCCAACTGCTCGGGGAAGCCGCAGATGGCCCAGGCGAGCCCGCGGGTCCAGGTGGTGAAGGGGGAGAAACCCTGCTGGGAGTTGGGACACCTGAAGTTGCCATCGTTGCGATTGAAGACGGCCTCGTGGGTGGTACGGCCGCGGACGTCGTAGGCGTCGCGCCCCTCTCCGTAATAAACGGAATACTTCGCCGTGGCGCGGGCATGATCGATAGCGCGGCCCAGCAAAGAGAACCGCTTGTCGTTTTCGCCCATGAGCGCGTGGCCGAGTTTGTGGGCGACGCAGAGTGCCCGGACGGTGCGGATGGTGTCGACGAAAAGCGAGTGCGGTCCATTGAAACTGTAGATGTAGCCGCCGCCGTTGATGGCCGCCCAGCGAGCGGCCTGCACCGCGCCGGAGGACTGGAGCGCCATGACATAGAAGTTGCGCTCCCATTCCGACCCTTCATAGGCGCTTTCGGTGAGAAGGCGCAGAAGGTTGCCATAGGTGCTGACGTTATTGAAGCCGTGATCGTGCACGCCGATGTGCGTCACATGCGAGGCCATCAATTGCAGGGTCCGCTGCCTGCCCGAGTCCAGGAAGTTTCTCTCTCCGGTGGCGTCGAACTGCAGGATGGAGGATCCGAACTGGAAACCCTGCGTCCATTCGGTCCAGCCTCTGCTCGTGTAGCGGCCTCCGACAGTGAACACAGGAGTACCGTTCTCGGGCTTATAGGCGTCCTCGATGGAGCGTATCTTGCGCGCAGAAAGTTCCCATAAACGCGCGAGCTGAGGACTAAGGGCAGCCGGTGTCAGGCTGGTGTCGATGCGAAGCATGGCGGAAACCGCCATGATATCGCGTCAGGCCGGTCAGACGCCGGTGCGCGGCCGGTAGCCGGGGCGCGCACTGATGCGATACTTCTTCGAAGAGTCGCTCTTCACCTCGATTGTGATCTTGCGGAAACCCTCGTTCGGATTCGGCGCCGGGTAGTAGGTGACCGTGTAGGAGTTGCCGAGGTCCTCGCGAATGGCCTCGAAGGCCTCCACCTGCTTCTGCCAGGTCTTGGCGAAGAAGCTCTTGCCGCCCGTGCGCGAGGCGAGGCGGCGGAAGACGCCGCTGGAGATGGGGTCCCGGCTGACGTCGCTGGTGGAGATGACGTAGATCGGAATGCCCTCGTCTTCAGCCACGGCGCGAACGTCGTCGGGCGCGACCATCGAGGCCGAGTCGGGTCCGTTGGAAAAGACGATGACCACCTTGCGGCCAGGCACCTTGGCGGCGTCGCGAAGAGTCAGCAGCAGGGCATTGTAGAGGGCCGCGTCGTCGCCGGCGACAGCCTTGCGAAGTCCTTCGAGCACGTCGCCGCGTTCGCGCGAGAGGCTGGCGGCGCGTGTGAGGTTGCGGGAGAAGGTGTAGACAGCGACTGAGTCGGCGCGGTCCAGACCGCGGACGAAGTCGGCGATCGCATCGGAGGCGTAGACAAAGCCCCGGTACATGTAGTTGGAGGTGTCGAAAAGAACGAAGACGTTGGTGCCGACGAAAGCGTCGGTGGAGATGCCGCCTTTCTCCGGGTCCGCCTGCGCCGTCTCAAGCGGGCGCGTCGAGCCGTCGTCGAGAATCTGAAGGGGAGGGCGGTTGCCCTCGGCGAAGGTGTTTACGCGCTGGGGGATGCCGTCCTCCAGGACGCGGAAGTCAGTGGGTTCGAGACCGTTGACGTAGCGTCCCTTGGAGTCGGTCACGGTGAAACTGAGCACGACCATGTCGACTTTCACCCGGAATGTCGGACGCCCCGACTCCTGTTGCGCGAACAGCAGCGGCGGAACCGACGTGGGCACAAGAACTCCGCCCGTGGCGGCAAAGAAATGTCTGCGGGATATCTTCATTCGCTGGGCTCCTATTCCTGAAGCGATGCCTTAGTCTCGAGCGCCTGGACGCGCAGCGTGTCGGCGCGAACCTTGTCGGCGATCACCCGCATGGAACGCAGCAGCGCCGGCCAGTCTTCCAGGTGCGTGGCAAAAATCTGCTCGACGGTCTTCTGTGTCCACTCCGGCAGCAGTATGTTCAGCTGTGACGGCTGAAGCGACAATTCGTCGGCGAGAGCGGCGAAGAAGAGGTTGTTGGACTCCCAGCTTTCCGCCAGGATGCGGCTGGAGTATCCCATCAGAGTGGGAAATGTGCGGAGGTTGAGCAATTCCGGCCGCTGCCGGTTGGCGAGGGTGGGCTTGGGTGTGCCGAAGGCCTCCGAGATCGCCACAGGGTCGCAAAGCGTGGGATGGGCTTGTGCGAGCGATTTGATGCGGGCGGCACCGTTGAACCCCACGGCCAGATTCGTCGCTACGGCTTGGTGGCCCAGTGCATACAGCTCTGCCGGGGTGACGTGTTCGAGAGCTTCCCTGACCATGCCCGCGGCGATGTAATCGCCAACCAGCCGAACACGGGCCGGAGGAGCCAGGTCGTCCAGTTCGTCCATCAGCTTGTCGCGCAGGGACTCGTCGAGAGCGGCAGTGGCGACGGCGCTCTCACCCAAGCGCAGGTGAAGCGCGATGAAGTGGGTCTGGACGGGCTCGACTCTCCAAAAGCGCGGGAGCTTTGCGCTGACGAGCATCTGCGGAACCAGGTCGCCCCAGATCAGCGCCTGCTCGCGGGTCGGAATCAGGAAGTTCTGCTCCGCTTCGGCCAGGGCGTAGGGCAACTGGGCCAGCGAGCCAACCAGACGGCCGCCGGCGCTGGAGGGCCAGCCTGAGCCGAGAACCTCAGTCCCTTTCCAGGTCTGGTTGTTTCCCTGGATGCCAATGAAGTCGTGGCTGCGGGCGAACAACGGGTTGGTGTAGAGGATTTGCGCCCCAGGAGGAGCGTAGTGGACGTAGAGCAGACCGACCAGTGTGTCGCGAAGCAAGGGCGCCAACAAGCCCCGGGCGTCCTTCAGCCGTTCGGGGTCTCCGGCGGCCTTTTCGACGACCGAGCGGAAGTTCAGCTTCCGCTGCGCATCGAGGTGCTTTTCAGTCCAGTAACCGAATGCGAAGCTGTTTCTTTCCTGTGAGGAAAGCGAGGCCTTGGGCAGGTTCAGGTCGGAAACGCGCGCCGCCAGCCGGTTGAGCAGTGCTGTGTTCAGCTTCTCGCCTTTGGAGAGAGACTCCAAATGATCGGCCAGATCGAAAAGCGTCTTCACTTGGACCAGCTTCTGGGCCTCGAAGATCTTCATCATTTCGGCGAGAAGAAGTTGGTGGGTATCGTCATCCTTGGGAGCGACAGCACCGGCCAGGAGATCCATCAGCCGATCATGCGGATTGGCGTCAGCGGGAACCGACGCCGCCCTGAGCAGCACATTGACGCCGCCGCGACCGGCGTCGAAGAGATCCCTCACGTTCTTGCCGGTCATGAAGGGCTGCAGGATCTGTTTAAACGTGGCGTCCGCGGATGACTCCGGGATCAGCCGGTGGCGCACGAATACCTGCCACAGTGAGGCCAACGCCTGCATCATGCCGGCGGCATCGGCGCGAGCGACGTTGTCACCGACAGCAGAGATGCGTTGGGCGGTGTCGAGGAAGGCGAGAATGGATTTATCCGACAACGCCGAACTCTCGTTGAGCAGGGCGTACTGGGCACCGTAGTTGCGCCACGCTCGGGCCAGGCGGTCGACCGTAGCGGGGGCGAGGGGCTTCGCGCGGTGGCGTTCCAGGTCGCTGATCGCCAGGAAGATCTTGAGCGGTTCATTCTCGACGGCCTTGCGGGAAAGGCCGAACAGCGCCTCGAGCAGATCATCGGATTCCTTCCAGCCAATCGCGGCTTTCGTGAGCTTGCCGTCGTACTTGCCATTGGGGGAATCTGTGAAGAGTTTCTTCCAGATGTCGAGGCCGCCCGGGATGAGAGGCTTGCCGTCAGCAACGCGCAGCCGCGCGGTCAACAGCATCAGATCGGTATTGGCGCGAAAGACGGGACGTGCCGGGCCGGGGCTGGTGACGCGGCCGCGCAGTGCCGTAGTAGAAGCGCTTCATGCGAGCAGGGTCGGTGAGGTACTCCTGTGTGGGCCCGTTGATGCGCAGCAGGGCGTCGAAATAAGAGGCCAGCCAGCCGTCGTCTTTGGTGACGAGCTTTTCGATGAACACAACCCCCTGGTCTGGAGACGCTCCGACGAGATCGGTCCAGGCCGCAGCGCTGCGGGCACCCCCCGGAACGTTTGCTTTCCCGTTGCGAATCCGGAACATGCCTCCAAAGAAATCGAAGACGTGGGCGAAGGCGCGAATTCTGACAACGGGCAAGGCCTTACGCACTTCAGCCGCGGTTTCAGGATCCAGCTTGGCCAGGCCCAGATAGAGGCGGCACATGGACGGATCGCCAATCATCGCATCAACCAGTTCTCCCGCGGTCCTTTCCCTCGAAGAGAGCCAGTACTCCGAGCTGTACAGGACTGGCACTTTGGTGGCCGCATAGTTGTAGCTGAAGGGGCGGTTGGTGCGTAGAGCCTGTTCGAGCTCAGCGATGGGGAATCCGGAGTCCATGGACAGGAAGGCGCGGGTGGCATTCACGGTTTCCAGAACAACGTCGGCGCCGCAGCCGCCGCGCATGCGGAAGCCGAGGATTTTCAGGAGCTCGCCGGTTTGGGAGGAGTCGCACTGGTCGATCTTCAGGATCTTGTCCGGGCCGGCCAGCTTTTCAATTTCCCGGGCCTGGGAGAGGTAGCGGATGACCAGCTTGAGGTATTCGGTCGGCTCGAGCGATTCACTGCCGCTGACGGCCTGGTACCCGTTGGTGACGACGTTGCGGGCCAGGGCGAGCAGGATGTCCTCTGGGGCCAGATCGGGGGAGAGAGCGGCCATCCGCGCAAAGCTGCGGATGGGGCCTGGGATCTCAACTATTCCAGCAGGCAGCGAGGCCGGCCGCGGCGCGTTGGGGTTGAGCCGGAGAGTCGCACCGCCAGAGCCGAGCTTGCCGAGCCAGTCGGAGGCCTTCTGGCGATCTCCTGCGATGAGGTCCAATTCGATCAGGCGGCGGAGCGCAGTTCTCCCATGCTCGGTGGACGGGCCTGCCGCCGCGAGCAGTTTCTCCCAGGCGTCACGAGCCGCCGGGTCTCGCCGGGTGTCCAGAAACTCGGCCCAGAGTGCCAGCGTGGCCGTGTCGCGCGGGTTGGCCTTCAGGGCGCTTTCCACCGCCCTCCGGGCCGCGCGGGCTTCGCCGCGGGCCTCCATCTGCCGTACATCGTCCGCCAGACCGGCGGCGAACAGGTTTCCAACCGCGGCGGCAATCATGCCAACCGTGAAGATCGGCCTCAAGGTCCTCAAGAGCCTCACCGTGCCCTCCGAAATCTGCGCCTGTCTCACACTTCTCTGGGAAGTCCTCTGATGTGGAGGAAGCGTACCACAACTGGCGCGCGTGTGCGAATCGCCCCCCGCATCGGTTATCGATGCCGCACGCGACCTCCAGGATGCAGCAGGTTCACGTGGAAAATGCTCACAGGCAGAGGTTTTCGCCTTTCCATGAGCCTGAGTGCATTTCCGACGGCGGTTTCTTTCTCGACAGAATCGTCAAGAATTCAGCCAGTGGAAGTGGCCAAGACGTCCGATTGGAGTCCACAAAAACAGGAAGGGCGGCGGCTCTCAAGTCCTGAGAACCACCGCCCAACCTATTGGCGCGCTCCCCGAGAGTGGCGCAAGTAACGATCAAAGAGAGATGCGGAGGATTTCGCCAGCGATGCGGGCGAAGGCGTCCTTCAGCTTGTCCTGGTCCGGAGCGTAGACGTAGAGCCCATCGCGATAGTCCTGATTGTAGATGGGGCTGGCTGGATCGTTGGAGATCCGGCGCAACAGCACATGGTCCACGTCGCCGAGGCCAATCACATAAACCACCGGCGAATAAGTTGCATTCTCGCGGATGGTGCGAGCCAGATTGTCGGTGACGTTGAATCCGGCAGCGGTGACATCCATAGGTCGGTCGACGCGCTTCTCGCCGGCGTATGGGCCAGAGGAGTAGGTGGCGATGTTCTTGTAGCCGTCGGTCGAGTTCCCGTAGATGTCTTCGTCCGGCATGTAGGCGATGTCACGGCGCACCGTCGTCGGGCCGCCGTTGCTGCCGTTGTTCGAGAGGTAGCTTGCCGTCGAAAAGGAGCATCCAGTCGACGAGAGAGTCACATCGGCAGCGGTGATGCTGGTTGTCGTGTGTCTAATCAGTCCCCAGGTGGCGCCCATGGCGATGTCGTTGTGATCGTTCGCCGACTGCGTCAGGACGCCCCGTATGGCGGCTGGAGTCCAGTTCGGGTTCCAGTTGGGCGCCGTGAAGTAGCGCTAGGTCTGGCCGTTGTTACGGTCCCATTGGTCGCCCTGCGCATCCTTGCAGGGACTTGGCTCCATCGTGCAGGTCGAGTTTGTGCTGGTGCAGGTGGCAGTGCCGCTGAAGGTCTTGGTGCTGGTGCTGTATGCCTTGTAGCCATTCGAGCTATTTGTGTAGCCGTAGCGCGTGTCGCTTCTTGTCCGGACAGGGAAATCGGCCGTGACCGCGTTGGCGTACCCGTCGGTGAACACCAGGATCACGTTCATGGCGCCTGCCTCGTCAATGGCCGGGATTTCGTCCCAGGCCTTTTGCATGGCCATGCCCGTTGACGTGCCCCCGGAGCAGGTGATAGTTCCGATGGTCTCCACAAGCTTGGGGGAGGCTGTCTTGAAGTTCATCGTTGGCACATAGGCTCTGAAGGCGGTTGAGCCATAGGTGATCATTCCCAGGCGATCCCGTCCTTCGGCGAAGAGATTCACAAAGTACTTCGACGCTTCCTTCATCTTTTCGCAGGGGGAATCCGGGTCGCCGGCGCTATAGCCCGTTTGCATTGAACCGCTCTTGTCGAGAACCAGAATCAGGTTGACGTCACGCCGGGAAGCCCGGCCCATCGCCCCAATCCTGACCTTTTCAAAGCCCAACAAGCGCATGAAGTACTGCGGGGCGTCGAACGCGGCCGTGACGGTGACCGAGCGGGTTTTGGCCTCAGTCTCGGCCACGTCTGCGCCGACACTCAGGTTCTTGGTGCCGTACGAGCCGTCCTTAAAGTTGGCATCGAAGAAATCCAGCGCCCTGGCCTTGGCTTCGGCTTCCTGTTCGGACAGCGTCAAACCGACGTTCAAGCTGCGCGCCGCTGCCAGCGCGGCAGCGTCTGTGGCACTCGACAAGCGTGTCTTCAACACGTATGCAATCCCGCCATCGACGGCGAGGCCGGCAATCGGGACAATCAGAAACATCAGCCCGGCGGTCATCATGACCGCTATTCCCTTCTCGCGCACGCTTTTCTGTTTCCAGTTCCTCAACATGCCGTCATCCTCCTTCATTGCTAGAAAATTGCCCTGGAGGCGATCAGGTTGCCAAGGCCCATGTCCGGAACAGCCCAGCCTGTGCCTTTGAAGAATCCCTCGACCACATAGGCGTACTCGCCGGTCTTGAGGGTCGGCAGATCGGTTGTGTTCACCAGTTGGAGATTCTGATCTTTCAAGACATCCAATGCGTCCCCGACTGGCAGCGCGAGGCTGGTGTCCGGGGGCGAGCAGAACTTGCTCGAGTGATACAGCGGGTTGCCGACGATTTGCCTCTGGACAACCACGTAGTGATCCTTGTTTGTGCACTGGCCGCTGGTGAGACCTGCGGCAACGCAATCCGCATTCTCAATGTAGGAAATCTTGGTGAGAATCACGACGGCGTCGCCGGCGTCCTCGGTCATCCCTAATCCCTCAGCCAGGCGGACCAGGATCTTCTTGTTTCCGGTTGTGGAAAAGTCGGTTGAACGAGCGTACATGTGCCCCGCGTCGCGGACAACCTGCGCCACCTGAATTGCCTTGGTCATGTTCAACGCGAAGCTGAACGTGCTCATCATCAATGGAGCAACAAACACCATCGCGAGACCGAACTCAATCATCACGTTGCCGCGCTGGCTTCTTCGCCGCGCGCTGGCCGGCTTCGAGTTGTCGGCGTCGTACTTTTTCCCATGTCTCATCCCTCCTGTCGGCAGAGCCTGGCTATTGGGTCACCAGACATGGCGGGTCGTTTCCTCCGCCAAGCCCTTCCATCCTGTCGCTCGACCTCACCGTCACCTTCATGGGCGTTGAGACCCTCCAAAGAGGCGCGATCCATTTCCATTCCAAGTTCTCGACCGAGACTTCGACCAGGTGGCCCGGACGGTTCTGGCCGGATTCGGCCGAGCCGTCGGGCTTGTAGAACTTGACCTTCACGTAGTCCTCGACCTTCTGGTCGGTCAGCAGCCCCATCGCATTCTTCTTGACCACCGCCTTGATGGAAGGGACATGGCAAAGGCCGTCTTCCACCTGGTACGTGATCGCGTAGCGAACTCCCTCGCGAACGGCGTGCTGCATCGTCTGGCGAATGAACATGGCCAGAGAGAGGTCGGTGATGCCGAGCAACAAGGCCATGAACGGCAAGAAGCAGAGGGCGGTTTCGATGATCGCCCCGCCGCGTGAACCAAGCACACGCCGCCTGCGTGGATCCGTAGAATCCCCCCCGTGGCCCATATCGGAACTTCCTTTCTCTCTCGATTCTGGGCCGAGAAAGGGAAACGTTCAATCAGGCCAACACCTTAGCTATGCGGAGGCGGACGATCCCTTGGAAGGCGCCCGCCGAGCCAGAAGCCAGACGCCCAGTGCGGCGAGCAGTATCGCTATCCACTGTGTCCAGGTGAGTCCGGCGAGCGGCGGGGACTGGTCGTGCATGCGGAATGATTCCGAAATTGTGCGTGCGGCGCCGTACAGCACCAGATACAGCCCCAGGACACGTCCAGGGACAGTCAAACGATTGAAAACAAGCAGCAATACCAGGCAGACGAGCAGGGTCGCGAAGCTTTCGTAGAGCTGTGTAGGATGCAGCGGCAGGTTCAGGGGAACACCAGTCAGTGCCGCGGCGTCAGGGTCGCGGAAGGTCACTGCCCACGCCCTGTCGCATTCTCTTCCCCAGCAACAACCGGCGGCGAAACAGCCGAGTCTCCCTACGGCGTGGCCTAGGGCCAGACCGGGACATAACAAGTCCGCAGTACGCAGAAAATCCATCCCCTGGCGGCGCAAATAGAACCAGGCGAAAACCACCGCGGCAACAAACCCTCCGTGATAGACCCCAGCCGACATCAGGGTTTCAAGGGAGAACAGGCGAGAGGGGTCGGCCGCATAGTCTTTCCAATCGAGAACGAACATCAGCAGTTTAGAACCGAGCAGTCCCGCCAGAGCGCAGTAAATGGCAAGGTCGGTGATTCTGTCCGGGTTTGCCCCGGTACGGCGCGCCATGCGGCGCGCCAGCCAGATGCCGGCCAGAAAGCCCAAGGCAACAAAGACGCCGTAGGAAGGAATGAAGAAGTGCCCGAATTCGATCAGTTTTGGGTACATCAGCCTGTTACCGGCCGGACAGCCCGCCATCGAAGCCGGGTGGCGGCCTCCTCAACATGAATCTGGGTGAACCCAGCGGAGAGGAGCAACTCCCGGCACCGGGCGGCGTCCGGCAAATAATAGTTGACCAGATTGGCAGCCTCGTCCGCCCGAGCTCCGTAGGACCCGGCGATCCGGCCACCCGGACGGAGAAGTTCGAACAGCCGGCGGAGTGCGGCATCGGGCGGCGCAACCCAATGCAGAACGGCGTTGGCAAAGATCGCGTCGAAGCGCCGGGACGGCGAATACTCGAACAGTCCCACTGCGATAAACTCGCCCTGCGGGCAGGCCAGGCGAGCCTGCTCGAGCAGATGGCCCTCCGGATCGATCCCGGTCACGTGGGCGCCGCAAGCTGCGATTGCGGCCGCGTGCAGGCCCAATCCGCAACCGAGGTCGAGCACATGCTCGCCGGGCTTCGGGGCAAGCCATTCCAGGAGGACTGCGGCGGTGTTCACATGCGGTAAAGCATCAAATAGACCACAACACCGGTCAGGCTGACGTACAGCCAGATGGGCAGTGTCATCCTCGCCAGTTTGCGGTGCTTTTCGAGCTGGTTGGTCCAGGCGCGATAGAGAGTGACCAGCGCCATCGGAGCGACGGCGGCCGCCAGAATCGTATGAGTGATCAGGATGGTGAAATAGACCGTCCGGATGGGTCCTGTTTTGAGGAACTTCACCGAACCGACATTGAAGTGGTAGACAAGATAGCTTGCAAGAAAAAGCGTGGATACGGCGAAGGCTGCCAGCATCGCCCGCTTATGAGCTTCCAGCCGACGCTGCCGCACGAAACGGTAGCCGATGACGAGAAGCAGGGCGGAAATGGAATTCAGCCCGGCATTGACTGCCGGCAGGTCACGTAGTTCCATGCGAGCTCCAGCTGGGAGGGTTCACAGCCATTCCCTTCTCACTTTCCGGATGTCTTCGACGATCTCCTCGATCGCCCCGGACAGCGCGGTGTCGTAGTAGCCCCGAATGCGGCCTTTGCGATCTACCAGCGCAAATCGGGAGCTGTGGGCTAGCTTCTCATGGGGATCGGCGAGATGAAAGACGTCGACGCCCAGTTTCCTGATTTCAGCTTCGTCCCCTGTGAGGAAGGACCAGCGAACAGGGTCCGCCTTGAACCGGGCAGAATACTCTGTGAGTCGAGCGGGCGTATCGGTCGAAGGGTCGATTGAGAAGCTGACCAGGGCAACGTCCGGCAGATCTCGGGTGGCCTCCTGGACTTTGCGCATCTGGGCGGTCATCCGCGGGCAGGGTCCATTGCAGGTGGTGAAAATGAAGGCGGCCACCCAAGTCCTGCCGCGCAATTGCCGTTCGCTGAGGAAGACGGCGCCGTTCTGCGCGGTCAGGCGGAAAGCCGGGACATTCCCAAGATCAGGCAGATTCGTCTTGAGGCAGCCGGCGAGCGGCAGCGCGAGCGCGAGCAAGCGCCGGCGCGGAAAGGGCATCAGTCCATCCAGAGTTTGCGTGCGTCCAGAATCAGGGCGGCGTAGAGCAGCGGCAGGTAAAGCACGCTGGCCTTCAACACCCCTCGCGCATTGAGGGCCGAACGATCCCGGCTCAAGCGGGTCGCCGAGCGAAGGAATATGGCCCCCAGCACGAGCGCGGCGCCCAAGTACCAATGGCCGGTCATTGAGAGAAAACTCGGCAACAGGCTGCAGGGGATCAGCACCAGTGCGAAGGCAAAAATATGCCGTGAGGTCGATGCGCCGTCGGGCTCCACCACAGGCAGCATTTGAATCCCTGCCTTGGCATAGTCGTCCTTGTACATCCAGGCGATCGCGTAGAAGTGGGGGAACTGCCACAAAAAGATGATCGCAAACAGAATCCATGCATCAATGGTCAAGTTACCGCTGGAGGCGGCGTATCCGATGAGCGGCGGCATGGCGCCGGGGAAAGCGCCAACCGTCGTGGACCACCAGGAGCGCTGCTTCATCGGGGTATACAGAAGCAGATAGCTGGCAACGGTGGCGAAGCCGATCCAGGCGGTGAGCTGATTGACGGCAAGCGCCAGTTCAAGTTCACCTGCAACGATCAGGGCAAGTCCGAACAGCAAGGCGTTGGCCGCCGGGACTCGGCCCGCGGGGATGGGCCGCGACTTGGTCCGGTTCATCCGCGAATCCGCATCACGCTCGTACCACTGATTCAGCGTCGCCGTGCCGCTGGCCAGCAGCGCCGTTCCCGCGAGGGCGTGGAAGAGCAGGACCAAATCCAACCCGCCGGGTTGGCCGAAGAAATAGCCAATGCCCGTGCTCATGAGGATGAGCCATGTAATGCGGGGCTTGGTTAGCGCGAGGTAATCGTTCATGAATGCTGTCCGGAGGTGTAAGCGACTGATTGGGGCGCCGGTCTCGCGTCGCGCAGGACGAGTGCTGACCAAACGCAGGTTTGGGCCATGACAAGGCTGCCCGTGGCAATGTGCGCTACAGGTGCAACACCCGACCAGACGGCCCCTGCATCGACTCGGGCAAGGTAGGCGGCCACTCCCAGGAGAACCTGAAGACCGGTCATGGCGAGCAGCAAGACGGAAACACGGCGCAACAGCGGACCTGTACCCTCTTGGCTGAGCACAAACGCGCCTGCCATCATGACGCAAATGGCGGTGGCAAAAGCCCATGAGACGTGCGGGACGAGTCCAATAGCTTTATGGCGGTAGGCCGCCCCCAGGGCAATCTGAAGGAGGGTCACAGCGGGAGTGACCCAGGCAAGTTGTCGCAGGCTCGGCCAGCCCCCATCGGAAAATGGGGCCGCGGCAGACCAGCGTGGCGAAGTTTCAAATGCCGCAATGCAAGCGGCGGCCAGAAGGCCTTGGGAAACCATTGCGTGGGCGACCCGAATCGCTGCTACAGGTTCAAATTCGATGAGGCGAAGCCCGCCTGCAGCCGCAAACAGCAGGCCGGCAATGGCAACTCGCGAGCGTAGCCGCCACGCCAGAATACCGGCTAAGGAGCACGCGACAACCCCCAATATACTGTGAACCCCGGGCTTAACCGATGTCTCCACAGCACCGGAGGCGATGAGCAGCAAGGAGATAGCTGCAAGCGCCACCGCCAGCCAGTGAGACATTGAATCGTTCTTCACGGGGTTCCCAGAATCAGGCAAAAATAACCCAGCGGAGCGTATAGCTCCTTGAATGCCATTCTATCCTGACAAGAATTATTTAGCACTTCCCGAAATCGGCTCTCCTCGTTGAGGATGCGATCCGGGCGCTTGAAGATGCGGATAAGATCCTACGGGATAGGCAGTCTTAAGTGGGACGACGCCGGAGCGCCCCAAGCGTGAGCAACGTCCCAGCGGAGAGCAGCAAAGTCGAGGGCTCTGGAACGGGAGTGCCGGTGCTGACGTTGTCGACGCCAAGGTTGAAAGGCGCGACATTGTCGACTTCAGCGAAGCGAAGTCGCAGGGTCTCACCCTGATGAGCCTGCAGTAATGCCGTTATGTCGACTACGAAATTGTTGTACCCGGAGACCAGGGTGTCCCCGGGATTGGTTTGGAACAGATTCTGGAGAACATCTGAGGACGCAACGCTGAATGGGTCGGCGGTGGTAGTCATGATGTCGACTCGCGCCTGCTGGTTCAGGTCCGGAGTTGCGAAATCGAGATGCGCGGGCATGAAGTAGTCGGGTGCGTCATTGCCGTTGTTCAGGAAGAGGGAGAAACGGATCGATGTCGCCGTGACCACGTTTGGTACGACGAAATCCTGATAGAGCAGGTGGCTTCCCGGTCCGAATGCGTCGGTCATGGCGGCGGCGATGCCCTCCGGAGGGGCGGGTACAGGGAAGGAGTTGGCCGGGCTCGAGGCTCCAGTCTGCAGGTAGAAAGTGCCATCACCGCCGGTCTGATCGACTGTGGTCCAGCCCGTGAAACCTGATTCGAAACCTCCATTGGTGATGACGCTGGCACTCGCCGGCAAGGCGATGGCGCTGACCATCGCGGCACAAAGCCACAGTGCCCGTGCAGTGTTTTGAGTTTTCATGTTGATCTCCTTCTGTCCGGTTCGAATCAAGGCTTGCTGCTTATTTTGTAGATGGCATTGTCAGTTATGGAGACAACGTACAGGTTGCCGTCCGGGCCCTGTTCGATCGCGGCCGTTGTGCCGAATCCCGTGCCGATCAGAAGAGTCTCGCTTTCCGTGCCTTCAAACTTCTGGGCCCTGAACAGGTTGTCCGCGACGCGGTCCGCAAGTCGGGGATCTGCGCTCACGTCGACATGCAGCCGGTCTGCTGTCAGCTTGAAGCGGTACAGACTTCCGCCGTTGGCTCCTACTTGCTGGAAGGAACGCGACGAGCCGATCCAGAGAGTGCCGGCGTAATCGGGCGCCGAGGGCGGTTCCTTGGACGAATGTCGCGCCGGAAGGGCCGATTTCGTACTTCCAACTGAAGTCGGGATCCACGTAAGTGGCTCCCGGGAACATCACCATCCGCGCGGTAGCGAGCGATGCCGAGTAGGCGATTCTGGTGGGCGGGTAGCGAACCTGCTGGAGGGAGCTGCCAAACTGAGTCGTCTCGATCGACTTGAACTGTGCAACGCGGCCGAGTGGACCAGCCAGCTGAATCCAGCCGCCGTTCATTCCGGGAATCACGCGGTTCAGTTCGCTGAAGGCGTCGTCCGCGTTCTCCGTCTCCCAGAGGCTGCCGCTGGCGGGGTCGAAGGCCATGCCGAAACCGTTCCGGTGGCCGTAGGAGAAGACCTTCTGCAGGTTGGCGCCGACCTCTCCGCCAATGGCCGCTCCGGAGGCAAAGAACGGATTGTCTGCGGGAACGGTGCCATCCTCGTTCAGCCGCAGAATGACTCCTGCGAGGTGTGCATTGTCCGGCGCCGGCCCGCCGAATGTGTCGTCTGCGAATGGTGCTGTGAGAAACGGTCCGTTAGCCAGGTTCTGTAGCCAACCGCGACGGCCCTGGTCGCCCATAAAGAGATAGAGCTTGCCGTCCGGCCCGAACCGCATCACGCCGCCGTTATGGTTGCCCTGCTCATTGTTGTTGCTGGTGCCCGGGTGGCCAGGAACGGCAACGTTATCGGTTTGCCGCGATCGCAGGAGCGCGATATTCCGATCGAATGTGAGCGTGGAGCCGTTCCAGCTATACCGGTCCACTCGGTTGCCCAATAAAGGAACGTCAGCGACGGCGTTGCTGTCGGCGCCCGTGCTGCTCACCGTCCAGCGGATGTAAGCGTATGGAGTCGAGGGGAAGTTCGGATGCAGTGCCATGCTCAATAGGCCTCGCTCCGAGTTGGAATTCACGGCCAGGTCGAGCACGGGAGTCGCCTGGACCACGCCGCCAATCACTCGCTTGACTTGCCCCGAAGCCTTCTCGAGAACGAGAAAATCACCCGGTCCGAGGAAGACGATTCCAATGGGCTGGCTGAGGCCGGTGTTGAGAACGGTTGTGACCTGAAGATTCGGATCAAGAATCGTCAGGGGAGTCGTGTCCGCCCAGACGATATTGGCAGCCATCGCGACCATAAACAGGCCTTGAAGCAGCCTTCTGGAACGACTTCATGACCGGCATTCCAGCATGCGCAATTTGCAGTTTTGTAGCGTCATCGAACCTCGGCCCCTCCCAGTGGAGCATTGGCCGATCACACTCGATCCGGCCTCGGATGATGATAAAGCCTAACCGCCGGGTGTGGCGTACTGTAGTACGAAATAGTTTGTACCAGGACTTTCGCCGATCCGGGTGTAGAGTGATGAAACGGAAGGAATACGACATTGATTTCACGACGAACGATGCTCGGATCGACGGCAGCCTTTGCGCGAGGCGCACAAGTCGCGGCGCGCCCGAACATCGTCTACATCCACTCGCACGACACTGGCCGCTACATTCAGCCTTACGGTCACGCGGTGCCGACACCCAATCTCCAGAAGTTCGCCGAGGAGGGAATCCTGTTTCGACAGGCATTCGACGCGGCGCCGACGTGCAGCCCGAGCAGGGCGGCTTTGCTGTGCGGCCAGTCAGCGCACTCCAGCGGAATGCTGGGGCTCGCCCATCGAGGCTTCAGCTTGGCGGACCCGAAGCGGCATCTGGCTTCGTTTCTTCAATCGCAGGGCTACGAGACTGCGCTGGCCGGGGTGCAGCACGAGGCGAGCGCCCAGACGCGAAGTTCACTTGGATACAGCAGGATCCTTCCTACTAAGGACAGCCGCGGAATGAACGTATCCTCGGCCGCGAGCGACTTCCTTAAGTCCCAGCCGAGAGGTCCGTTCTTCCTGGCCTGCGGGTTCACCGAGACTCATCGGGAGTTCCCCGTACCCGGCCCCAGAGAGGATCCGCGCTACACCCTGCCGCCGGCCCCGTTACCGGACACCTCACAGACTCGCACGGACATGGCCGCATTCAAAGCCTCCGCCCGCGTGCTTGACGAGGCAATGGGCGCGGTATTCGAAGCATTGGAGCGCAGCGGCCTCGCCTCAAACACGCTGGTCATCTGCACAACCGATCATGGCGTCGCATTTCCTGCCATGAAGTGCAATCTGACCGCCCACGGGACAGGCGTCATGCTGATGATACGCGGTCCGCGAGGCTTCGCCGGCGGAAAGGTGAGCGATGCGCTGGTGTCGCAGGTCGACCTCTTCCCGACCATTTGCGATGTAGCCGGATTAACCAAACCCGCTTGGCTCGAAGGCCGGTCCATGCTTCCCCTGCTCGACGGCAAAGACGAGATCCGCGACGAAGCTTTTGCCGAGATCAACTATCACGCCAGCTATGATCCGCAGCGCTCGGTCAGAACGAGGAGCTTCAACTATGTGCGTCGGTTCGACTTGCGCAAATCGCCGAACCTGCCCAATTGCGACGACGGGCTGAGCAAGACGTATTGGGTCGAGCAGGGGTGGCGCGGACAGGCTCCCGCGCGCGAACAGTTGTACGACCTTGTCTTCGATCCTCACGAACGCCATAACCTTGCCTCGGATCCGGCTCACGCCAAGGCTCTGGACGACATGCGGAGCCGAATGGAGAAGTGGATGAAAGCGACGGACGATCCTCTACTCGGTGGCGCGGTTGCGGCGCCGAAGGGGGCGCTGGTCAACGACCCTGATGCAACCAGCCCCAGAGAAAGACCTCAGGTCCTCGGTTAGCAAAACCAGTCTGGAGGTACCTGGCGGCTACGGCTGCGGCGGGTTGAAAACGCGTGATGTCTCCCGCCAACTCAGTGGAATCGACTCATTGAAATAGTTCCCCTCCGGCGGCAGGATGCGGAATCGCTTCACGCGATTGATGGGCCGGTTGGCGACCGCCGCGGCGACTTCTTCCACTGTTGCCGGCTGAAGCGGAAGCAGCAATCCGTTGCGCGCCGTGTCGGGGATCATCCGGAATCTCCAAACATCACCCCGTTCTCGAAGCACTTCCATGGAGACTGCCGGCCACTGGTAAACAAGTCTGGCCAGACGGCCCCACAGCGTCGGACGCAGATCGATCTCCACGCGCATGAGCCGGCCCCTGTCTTCAACATCCACCCATTCTCCTGCCTTCGCAGTGGACCGGCGGATGATAGGCCCTGTCCGAGTGGGTTCACTGGATGCCTTCGATCGCAGCAGCATTTGGTTTCTGCGGCCGTCAGCGGCAACCACTTCATAGTGATCAATGATCGCCAGCCAGGTTTCCGGGTTGTCGGAGAATTGGGTCCGCCCGTCAATGGATGTATTCATGAGCCAGATCCACTTCGGGCGCTCCGTTCGGGCGAAAACCGCTGAGGTATCGATATCCAATCGGGCCGTATATGCGGAGTAGAGTTGCAGGCTCGGGAGCAGTTGCCAGGAAAGGCCGGCGGCGCGCAACCCGGTAATCTCCCAGGGAAGCGCAGCGACGCGGCCGTAGTCTGCGCGCATGATCTCCGGCCACCGGCCGGGCGGCACTCCGGACCAACCCACGCTGCCACTGAGTTTTTCGAGACGTTCAGTCTCCTCGTTGAGGCGGAGAGTCTCGCCGACCCGCCGCAGGCCTTTCTGCAGGGAGATGTGGTCCCACGTAGCCGACCAATTCAGGGCCATGCCCGAGTTCGGGCGGTTGCAATGATGGACCATGACCACTAAGCAAGCCGCCGCGAGCCCTAGCACAGCAAGGCGTTCCCGTCGGTTTTCGGCGAAGAAGAAGAGCAAGGCCGGAATCGCGAAGGCGGTAGTGTAATACCCGGTGCTGTGACTGTCCTGGCGGACATATCCGTGCCGGAACGCAACGAACAGGATAAAGGCGAATGCGGCGGCAAGCCTGCGCTGCCGGTCAGCGCCCAGGGCAATGAAAGTGGCGTACGCCAATGCCACGGCAAGGGCGTTCCAAAGGGTCTCGACCAGGCCGAGGGTGCTCATCGCCGCGGTGTACCCGGAACTGATTTCAGCGCTCCACTCAATCCACCGGACAAAGGACCCAACGCCATCGAAGAAGCTGAAAAAGATGGGCACCCATACACATACCAGGGCGGCAGCGGCCAGAATCGCAACACGCTTCTTGCGTTCGATTGGAGCGGAAATGAACGCCAACGCCAGGATCAGGATGGAAATGGCGGCCGCCCCCGATGTCAGCTTGATCGCTGCCAGGACCCCAGCCAACCCTCCCGCCGCGAGTGCCCATGCCCAAGTCCTCTTGCCTGTTAGCAGAAGGGCCGCGAGAACGAAGATGCCGACCGTCAGGGCAGCCCAATACTCCTGCCAGACCCCCAGCGCATGGGCCAAAGTGGCCAGCCCCACCATCCCGCATGCCTGCCAGTTCCGCTTTTGCCGCACAGCGGTGACCAGTAGCGCCACAATCGCCAGATGGACGGCGATCCAGAAGAAGAGGGCTCGGGCAAGGTTACCCTCTACGGCGCATGGGTTGAGCAGGAAGCCAAGTGGTCCGTAAGTGAAGGAAACTTCCCGGCCGAAAACCGGGCCGGCGTTGAACAGAACATTCATCCCGTAAATCCAGGAGGCGTCCAACCCTGTATCGATAGGCGCGTGGCCTCCCGGCCACTGGGCAACGGCATAGTAGAAGACGACCGCCCAAATCAGCGCCTGCTTAACGCGCATGGCGGACTCCAACCTCGGTAATCGAATCCAGAGCGGCGTGAACAGTTTGGGCGTGCAGTGAGACTGTGTCTTCCAGCCGGCTGGCGTATCCCCCTGCCAGTACGACGGCTACCGCCGCACCGGCGCGGAGGGCGGCATCAAACACAACCTGATCCCGGGCGCGCATGCCCTCCATAGTGAGAGCCAGACCGCCGAGTTGATCGTCGAAGTAGGGGTCCGAACCGGCGACAAAGACGACAAGGTCGGGCTGGAAGCCAGCCACAGCCGGCTCATAGACTGCGCGCAGCTTTGCCAGGTACTCATGATCGCCGGTTCGATCGGGCAAGCCCACATCGATCGTTGATGGCGGCTTCACGTGCGGATAGTTGTTCTGCTGGTGCATAGAGAGAGTAAACACGTCGCGGTCTCCCGCGAAGATCGCAGCTGTGCCGTTGCCGTGATGAACATCCAGATCGACGACCATGGCGCGGCGGAGTGCGCCCTCGGAAGAGAGAACGCGGATGGCGACAGCGATGTCGTTGATGGCGCAGAAGCCCTCGCCGTGTCCGCGGAAGGCATGATGGAAGCCTCCGCCTATGTTGAATGCGATACGGTGCCGCAGGGCCCGTCGCACGGCCTCCAGCGTTCCCCCGGAAGCGAGGAAGAAGGCCTGAACCATCTTGCGGGAATATGGCACCTCGAGTTGAACGATCTCCTGGTAGGAGAGGGTGCCGGTCTCCAGCTTGCGGATCCACTCCACGTCGTGCGCGAGGGCGAGTTGCTCCCGGGTGGCAGGTTCGGGCGAAATGAAGTCCCCCGGCTCGGCAAATCCTTCGGCCAGCAGGCGTTCCCGAACGAGCCGGTACTTCACCGTGGGAAAGACGTGGGTTCCGAAGTTGAGATCGTATTCCGGATGATAGATAAGCGGAAACGGGAGCGCCATCAGCGTTGGGCCTGCAGGGCGGTGAGAATTCCCAAACGATAGATGTCCTCAGCCAGACAGCCCCTGGTGAGATCGTTGGCCGGCTTGTTGAAACCCTGGAAAAGCGGCCCGGTATTGACTGCGCCCCCGAGCCGTTCGACGATCTTTGTGGCGATGTTGGCGCTGGCCACGTCGGGGAAGATGAGTGTGTTGGCGCGCCCCGCCACTGTTGATCCGGGCGCCTTCGACCGTCCAACGCTCTCCACCAGCGCCGCATCGGCCTGCATCTCGCCGTCGATGTGAATGTCAGGCCGACGGGCCTCGACGATGCGCCTGGCTTCTTTCACCTTTTCAGCCCAGGGATGTTTGGCGCTCCCCCTGGTGGAGAATGAGAGTAGCGCAACGATCGGTTCGACTCCGATGACGCTACGCGTAGTCTCGGAGGTCGCAATCGCAATATCGGCCAATTGCGAAGCACTGGGGTCGATCACCAGGGCCGGGTCGGCGAAGGCCAGGACGCCGTCCGCACCGCATTCAGTCGCGTGCGTGCAGCAGATCATCACGCCGGAAGCGGTCTTGATGTCCGTCCTCATGCCGATCGTGGCGTGAGCCGCCCGGAACGTTTCCGCTGTCGTGGTGGCAGCGCCGCCAATAAAGCCGTCCGCATCGCCGCAGGCGACCATCAGGCCGGCAAAGACCAGAGGATTCAGGGCGGTCTTTTCAGCCTCGATCATTGTCAGTCCCCGCGAGCGCCGCCTTTCCTGAAGGAACCGCGCGTATTCCTTGAGTTTCGGGTGATCGGCAGGGGTTCCGACCTCCACGCAACCTGCCAGCCGCTGTGCCGGTTTACCCATGATGATGGGCAGCACCAGTTCCTCCGTGCACAGCCGGCTAGCGGCATCCATCACGCGTGGATCATCACCTTCGGGGAAGACGATTCGCCGCTTCTTGAGCATCGACCTCAGGCGCGCAGTCTGGCGGCTGAAGTACGCCTGGGCCGACTCCGGAACTTGCATGAAAAACCCATTCTAGCTCCCGCGCGCTCCTGCTAAACTCATGGCAGGCCGCCGACCGGCGCGATGCCGGAGCGGACCTAGCCTCCTCATAGCCATTGGAAGGATCGACCATGCGTAAGAAAGTCACCGTTGTGGGCGCCGGAAACGTCGGCGCGAATTGCGCTCTCCGCATCGCCGGAAAAGAGCTTGCCGATGTGGTTCTGGTGGACGTCGTTGAAGGGATTCCCCAGGGAAAGGGACTAGACATCCTGGAGTCGGGACCCGTCGAAGGTTACGACGTCATGGTGACCGGCGCGAACGATTACGAGCCAACAGCCAATTCCGACATCGTTGTGATTACCGCCGGCTTCCCGCGCAAGCCTGGGATGAGCAGGGATGACCTGCTTCTGGCGAACTATGAGATCGTGAAAACGGCCACCGAACAGTCGATCAAGTACTCTCCGAACGCGATCCTGATCCTGGTCACCAATCCCCTGGACGCCATGTGCTGGGTGGCTCAGCAGGTTTCCAAGTTCTCGCGGAACCGTATCATCGGCATGGCGGGCGTTCTCGATACGGCCCGCTACCGCACGTTCATCGCCATGGAGTTGGGTGTCTCGGTGGAGAGCATCACGGCTCTTGTACTGGGCGGCCACGGCGATACTATGGTTCCCATCGTCCGGCTGACCACCATCGGCGGAATTCCCATCAGCGAACTGCTGCCGCAGGACCGCATTGACGCCCTGGTGCAGCGCACGCGCGACGGCGGCGCGGAGATTGTGAAATACCTCAAGACCGGCAGCGCCTATTACGCGCCTTCGGCCGCGGCGGTCGAAATGGTGGAGTCCATCCTCAAGGACAAGAAGAAAGTGCTGCCCTGCGCTGCTCTGCTCGAAGGCGAATACGGGCATCAGGGGATCTTCGTGGGAGTGCCCGTCAAGCTAGGCTCGAACGGGATCGAGAAGATCTTCGAAGTGAAGCTTGAAGCAGCGGAAAAGGCGCAACTGGACAAGAGCGCGGCAGCGGTGCACGAACTGATCGACGTTCTCAAACAGAAAACCGGTCTCTGATTCGATCGCATCGGAATGAGGAACTTGGCAACCGATTGACTAACGCCGGCCCTCCCTACCGCCGATCAGATACAATACGAGATCGAATTCGACCCGATCTCCTGGAGGATTTGTTTTGGACGAGAACCTGGTGAGAATAATCAGCGGAGTGCTGGCGGTCCTATGCGTCGCCGTCATCATGATGCGGCGCAAGTCGAAGAAAAAAGATACCACTCAGGACGACTTCTAAGTCCTGATTTGACGATTCAAAGCGAGGTCGTCCGCGGCCGGACGGTTTCGCAGCGTGACGATCTAAATCAGTTTCCAACTCGACTCGTGTCAAAAAGTCAAAACTCTCATCCTGTCCGGCAGGACAGCGCGCCCGCAGTCAATCGGGCGCACACCAAATACAAAATCGTCGTGCGTCCGTCCGAGATCCACCGCTGGGGGGTGTTCTCTGAGGAAAGGATCCCCAAGGGTCGCAAAGTCATTGAATACACGGGGGAGCGAATAAGCCGCAAGGAAACTTCCAGGCGGGCGGATGCAGCCCTGAACTACCTCTTCACGCTAGACAATTACTGGACGTTGGATGGCAGCGTCGGCGGCAGCGGGGCTGAGTTCATCAATCATTCGTGCAATCCAAACTGCTTCGCCTGGATCTTCAAAGGCCACATCCTCTACATGGCCGCCAGGGACATCCTCCCGGGAGAGGAGCTCACAATCGATTACCGCTTTGACTCCGACGTTCCCAAAGTGCGCTGCGCGTGCGGCGCGCCAACCTGCCGGGGAACCATCAATTTGAAACCTGAACGACGGGGCCGGCGAACCGCTTCTAAGGTGGGCAAGGGTGCTAAGTCCGTTTCTGCCGGAGAATAAATCCCGTCAGCGGCGCACTAGGGTTCCGAAGCAAGCGAGGCGAGGCGATCAGGTGGCAACACGGTCAGTCCGTGATGTGACCTTGGAAATAGATGGACGGGTCCACTCCACTAGATGGCGGACTTCTATCCTCACAGGCGTTCCGCTCCCGTCGATCCCGCGCCTCGCGCTTTTTTCCCTGGTCCAATCCCCGTCTACCCAGGATCCTTATCTACCCAGAATCGTGGAGAAGATCCGATTCAGCCCGCCGTTCTTGGGCTCAGCGGTAACAGGTGTTTTACCCGATAGCCGCTCTGTCAGCGAGAGGATGGCTTTCCCGATACCGGTATTGGGCGCCGGCGGTTTCCCTTCCATGAGCGATCGCTGGATGGAATCGGGCTCGTCGGGGATGACCTGAAAGATGTCGGTGTGCAGCGCCGCCTCGATGACATCCTGGCTCAGACCAGCGTTTTTCGAATACCTGTTGACGACGATCTTTATTTTGGAACGCTCGACCCTGTTTCTCTCCAGGTAGGCGAGGGCGCGCTGGGTGGCCTGCAGCGCCGGCAGATCATTGGTGGAGACCAGAAGCAGGTCATCGCACAGTTGGGCTATGACCATATTCCAAGGCCCATAGATGCCATGGGTGTCCACAAGTACGACATCGTAAGCTGTCCGCGCGAAGTCGATCAGGTTGGCAGGGCTGTGGACTTCCTCTATGCCGTGAGCTGGCTGCTCCGGGCTCAACATCACGTCGATGCCCGCGGTCCGCATCACGAGGCCTTTCCAGATGTCCTCGTCCATCTGGCCATTTCTATTGAGGGCTTCGAGGAAACTATAAGTTTGTTTCAGTTTGAGGAGAAAAGAGATGGTTCCGGTGAAGGGATCGAGATCGAGCAGGAGAATGCGCTTGGCCCCGTATTTTTTCCAAAGAGGCGCCATGTTGGCAGCTATGGTCGACGCGCCACATGAGCCCTTGACGGGCGAAACGGCGACGACTTTGCCCTCCTGGAAGCCGCTCCGGGAACGTTGCGTCGCGCTCACCCGCTCCATCATCGGGATAAATTGCTCAGCGTTGAACGGACGGGAGAGAAACTCAACCGCGCCGGACCTCAGAGCGCGCAGGATGTTATCGGTCTCCGCACGTTCCAGAAGGGCGATGACAGGCACCTTCGTTTCGCCCGTCGTGAGGTCTGACATGAGAGCGAATGCCCAGTCGCTGTTTGATTCCGCATCGATCAGGCAGAGGTTTACGCCGTGCTCTTCGAGCATCTCGTTCAGCATCTGCTTGCCGGGATAGTCCCGCACTTCTGTGACGGGAGAAAATGGCAAGTATTCGGCAAGCAGGGGTGCCAGTTCCGAGCCCATCGTTTGGTGTGGGCAGACCAGCAGGATTTTCCATTGGCCGAAGGAACGGCCATTCGACGAGCTTGCCATCTTGCTGCTGACGTATCCTTTGGGGACGCTTCTCACTTACCCTATCGGACCGATCAGCGAAAAACTTGAGAGGCTTCCCGCCAATGTGAACTAACCAAATGGGGACAAAGCGGCGACCCGGAGCTTGCGGGGGCCTACCCACCCAATCAAAATGACGGAAAACATACCAGGAAAAACCTGGATTGGGCTATGCGAGAGCCAACCAGCAACAGCAGAAGGCGTTCGCCTTTATCTCCAGCGAACGTTGGATCTAGACTGCCGGTGGGCGGTGGCACATCTTGCTATTGGACTTCAGTTGGCTCGACAACAGCCAGTATCGCTTGTGGTTCTTGACAAAGCCTTTGGCCAGATCGCCATAGCTGAGGCCATCTCCGATTTGAGGACTTTCGCCCCCGAAGTGCCCGTCCTGGTATGGGGAGCGACGCTTTCCGAGCCGGAGGCTCTGAGGCTGCTGCAGGCCGGCGTCAGGGGTCTGATGAGGAAAACAGCTGCACTGCCGGCCATCACAGACTGCTTTCGAAGTCTGCTACAAGGGGGGTCCTGGTTAGTCGACATCCTCCCGCTGGAGGATACCCCTCACGACAACCGCTCGGGACTCACCATTCGGGAGCGGGAAGTGCTCGAACTAGTGGAGAAAGGACTCAAAAACAAGGAGATTGCTCTCGAATTGGGGATTCGGCCCGGAACAGTAAAAATTCACCTGAAGCACGTCTTTGAGAAAAAGGGAGTCCGGGGCCGATACGGACTCGCGCTCGAACAATTGCACCAGCGTGCCGGAGTCGCCAGGGCCAGAATGCCACAGCTTCTCGCAGAAGCTGGAGATTGAGCCGTTTCCGGGGAACCCCAAGCCGACCGGATGATATCCTGACGACTGTGAACAACACTGGGCCTCTGCGGGGCAGGGTTCGGCCCCTGCTGTCGTTGTGGGTGCTGTCGATCGTGGGCCTTTTTGGTGCCCCTCCGTCGAAGGCGCCGCCGAAAACTCAGGAATCTGCTTACCCCCCGCTGATTGATACTCTCGCCCGGGAATTGACCCGAAACTTTACGATCCTGCGCGAAAAGACCGACCCTGCGCCGTATTTCCTCAGCTACGAGGTTGTCGATCAGGAAAACGTCGGCTTGAACGCTTCCTGGGGAGCGCTCTCCAGCCGAGGCGAGGGCCGGAACCGCTCTTTGGACGTCAGCATTCGTTTAGGAAGCCGTGAGCTCGACAATTACCACCTGTTGGAAGGCGATCGCCCTCGATTCGCGGCGGCCTCACCACTGCCGATCGATAACCAACCGCTGGCGATCGCTCAGACGGCTTGGCGCGAAACCGACAAAGCCTGGCGGGCCGCCGCGGGGCGTTACCTGAAGGTTAAGACCTCTCTTCAGGTGAAGTCCAAGGCGAGCCCAATTGCGGAATTCTCGGTCGAGCAGCCGGTTCAGTCAGTCCGGACCGTACCGCAGCACAAGTGGAATCCCGACGAATGGGCCGCCCGATTGAGGAAACTGTCTTTGGAGGTGGACCGGACTTCGGGAATCCTGGATGCCGATGTGGGACTCAACTACCACCGCGAAGTGCGCACCCTGGTGACAAGCGAGGGAACTCGAATCGAACATGGCCGCACATTCGCCCGCCTTCAGATCACGATCCGCGGCAAGACCTACGATGGCCAGGACCTCGTGACTTCCAGCAGTTTTGAAGCCGATGAGCCTGCCGGCCTTCCAAAGGACGACGTGATAGCAGCCTCAGTTCGAAACGCCGGCAAGCAAATGGCCGCCCTGCTCCGCGCTCAACCTGCCGATCCGTTTGTCGGACCGGCGATTCTTTCCGAACGCGCGGCTGGCGTTTTCTTTCACGAAATCTTCGGTCATCGAATCGAAGGCCACCGCCTGCGGGATGAGACCGAAGGCAACACCTTCTCTTCCAGCACCGGCAAGCCTGTCCTACCCCCTTTCCTCGACGTCACCTTTGACCCGACTCGAAAGCTCTCCGGGAAGACCTCTCTGCTAGGCTGGTACGATTTTGATGACGAGGGAATCTCGGCCCGGCCCGTGGCGGTAGTCGAGAAAGGGGTGCTCAAGACCTTCCTGATGTCTCGTTCCCCAGTCGCCGGCATCACCCAATCGAACGGCCATGGGCGCAAGCAGCCTGGGCTCGAGGTGGTTTCCAGACAGTCGAATCTTATTGTGGAATCCTCCAGGAAAGTGCCGATGGCGCGACTGAAGGAGATGCTGATCGAAGAAGTAGTGCGCCAAAAGAAGCCCTACGGCTTGTTATTCGAAGAGGTCACAGGGGGCTACACGACAACCCGGCGGGCGGGCTTGCAGGCCTTCACTGTGATCCCCTTGGTGGTCTACCGCATCTACCCTGATGGCAAGCAGGAATTGGTTCGAGGGGCCGACATCGTGGGGACGCCTCTGGCGAGTTTCGAAAAGATCCTGGCGACATCGGATTCCACCGGCGTGTTTAACGGCTATTGCGGCGCCGAATCGGGCAGCGTGCCCGTTTCGGCAGTAGCGCCTGCGTTGCTGGTCTCTGAAATTGAGATTCAGCGTAAGCCGGAGAGCCGCGACATGCTGCCAATGGCTCCTCGCCCCAGTCTCCTGGAGGGGCTCCGGCAATGAGGCGGCGCGCGTTCGTGACATCGCTGGCCGGCTGTTGCTGGCTTCCTCTTCCGGCGGGCGCCCAGCAAGCGGCGCCATTGGCCGACGATGTTCTTTCCAAGGCGCTGGCCAATGATCCGGTTCTCAATGCAATCCTCATCGAGATGAACCGGTTCCTGAAGAGCGTCGTGATGGGTGAGAAGCCCTATTTCGTTGAAATCACGGTGGAGGACGCGGAAGCCTTTGGTGTAAGCGCGTCCCTGGGAGCGGGGTTCCCGTCATCCTCGCAACGAATGCGGCCGCTGCACGTGGCCGTACGAGTTGGAGGCCCTGATTTCGACAACACCAACTCGATTTTCTCGGACTATTCTTCCTCCACCCGATTCGATTCAGGCCGCCTGCCTCTGGACGATACTCCACTCGCCTTGCGGAATGAGATCTGGCTCGCCCTGGATCGTACATACCGGACGGCAGTCGAAGCGATCGGCCGTAAGCGGGCCGCGATCCGCGGAATCACTGTCAAGGACCCGCTGCCGGATTTCTGGCCCGGTCAGCCAATTCAAGTGTTCGATCCGCCCTCGAAGATCAAAGTCGATCGGGAGTACTGGACACGCCGCGTGAAGCAGTTAAGCTCTGTGTTCGCGGCCGACCCGGCCACGACACTGTCGAGCGTCGAATTCAATTCCTCGACGGGCCTCGTCTATACCGTCAATACAAACAAGACGTTTGTTCGCACTCCGGACTCAATCGCTATGCTCTGGACAAGAGGTGCGCGTCAGGCCGGCGACGGGATGGTGGTGTACGACGGCACCATGCTGGCCTCTCTCGACCCCATTGCATTGCCCGCGGAGCCGGCGCAGCAGGCAGCGGTCGAGCAAGTGGCGAAGAACATCCGGGATCTCGCGGCGGCGCCGGTTGGCGAAGCTTATACTGGGCCGGTGTTGTTTGAGGGCGTGGCAGCCGCCCAGATGGTGGCTCAAGTCTGGGGCGATCAATTGGGAGTCAACCGCAAACCAGTGGCTGAGCCGGGACGGACTCTTCCTTTCATGAGCAGCGATCTGGAATCGCGGCTCAACGCGCGGGTCCTGCCGGACTGGGCCTCGCTGACGGACGATCCAGCTTTGACCGAGCTTGGCGGCGAACGGCTGATCGGGCATTACAAAGTGGATATGGAGGGCAACGCGGCACAGCGGGTTGAACTGGTTCGGGACGGCGTGCTCAAGAGCCTCCTGGTTTCGCGTCAGCCGGTTCGAGGCATCGAGGGCCCTAACGGCCACGGACGAATGCCCGGTAACTTTGGCGTGAAGAGACCGAAGGTATCAAATCTCCTCTTCAACGCAAAAGATGGTTTGGGAGTGGAGCAACTCCGGAAAAAGGCCCTGGAAGAGGCGGCGAGAACGAACCGTCCGTTCGTGCTCGTCGTCCGCAAAGTTGACTTCCCCTCTTTCGCGCCCCAGGAAGAATTGCGCCGGATCGGACAGAGAACCGCCCGCGCCGGTGGGGGCAGACCGGCTGCTCCGCCGATTCTGGTTTTCCGGTTGTACGCCGATGGACGCGAAGAGCTTGTCCGCGGCCTTCGATTCCGGGGACTCGGCATCCGCTCTTTCCGCGATCTGCTGGCTGCTGGAGACAGGCAGCATGTCCATAGCTACATCGACAACGGCGCCCCTCTGGCGATGGTCGGGGCGGGTAATTATGTGATCGGCTGTTCCGTCGCGGCGCCAAGCCTCTTGTTTGAAGAGGTGGAACTGGAAGTCGCAACAGACGATCTGACCAAGCCGCCGGTCGTCCCACCGCCGGTTTCGGCGTAGCAGGCCATGGGGATTCTCGCTCGCAGCCTTTTCGGCGAGCTCGCATCGAGCGCCGCCCTCGGCGCGCTGCTGTTCGTCTTCGTGCTGTTCCTCCAGAAAGCAAGCCAGCTTTTCTCCATTCTTGTCAACTCGACTGCGCAGCCCGCCACCGTGGGCTACCTTTTCCTGTTGATACTGCCATCGACGATGCCGCTGACTTTGCCGCTTGGAGCGCTGGTAGGAACGCTCATCTCTCTCAGCCGCATGTCCGGCGATGGCGAAGTGACGGCTATGCGCGCGGCGGGCATACCGGCGAGGAGACTGACTATCCCGGTGGCCCTCTTCTCCGCCCTGGCGATGGTCGTGACAGGCGCGTGCAGCCTCTGGCTGACCCCGTGGTGCAACGCGGAGGCGGTGCGCATCGTGAACCAGATCGGTGCGGCTCAGCTCACCGCCGAAATTCAACCTCGCGTTTTCGACGAGAGCTTTCCCAATACAGCGCTCTACGTCGGTGACGTCCTTTCGGGGTCGCCCGTCCGCTGGCGGAACGTCTTCATGATGGACCTTGGACCTCCTGGCGAGAATCGCGCCGCCGCGGTCATGCAGAAGGGCGAAGGCCCGCGGATCACCATCGCGAGCGAGGCCGTTGTTCGCGTTGACAACCAGAACAACCGCCTGCAGATGAGCATGAAGCGAATGTCTTCCTACGAAGCTGCGCCTGATCCGAAGGACTATTACCGGATGTCCTACCCGGAGGGAGATCAAGTTCTGGAGGCTCGTCAACGGGAAGCGCGGCGCGCCAAGCTTTTCAGCGCCACACCGACAATGGAACTCGTCCCCGAGGCCTCCGCTTCACTGGAAGCGCGCGTGGAGTTGCATCAACGGCTGGCCCTGCCCTTGGCTTGCGTGCTGCTGGCATTGACAGGCGTGCCACTCGGCGTTTCCAGCCGCAAAGGCGGCAAATCGACCGCCTTCGTGATCACCGTGCTGTTTGCGTTCCTTTACTACATGGCGCTGATTACTTTGATCAGCCTGGCGCGCGAAGGCAAGGTGCCGGCGATTTGGGCTGTCTGGTTGCCCAATGCCTGTTTCGCGGTGGCCGCAATGATCCTGCTTGTCAGGCTCGAAAGGCCTGGCGACCGGGGGTTCGCCTTCACGTTCTCCGGATGGGTGCGACTTCACTGGGATCGGCTGCGCGCTTTCTTTTCGAAGACGGGTGAACGCTCCTCGGCCTTGCCGGGCCGCCTGACGCGCGCGCAGTTCTTTCTGCTGCCGCAGGTCGTCGACCTTTACGTCGTTTCCAGCTTTCTCTTCTACTTCGCGCTCATGCTGGCAAGCTTCGTCATGCTCACCGAAGTTTTCAACTTCTTCGAGCTGCTGGGCGACACGTTCCGCAATGCCATTCCAATTGGAGAATTGTTGAGGTACCTTTTCTTCCTGGCGCCGAAACTGATCTTCGACGCGGCGCCCATCAGCGTGTTGGTTGCCGTGCTGGTCACCTTCGGCATCATGGCCAAGAACAACGAGATCGTCGCGATGAAGGCCTGCGGGGTCAGCCTTCACCGTCTGGCTTTGCCGGTCTTCGTCGCCAGCCTGGGGCTCTCGGCTGGTCTTTTTGTCTTCGACCACTACGTGGTCATCCACGCCAACCTGATTCAGGACGCGCTGCGCAACAAGATCAAAGGCAGGCCCACCCAGACTTATCTCAACCCCGAAAGAAAGTTGATTTTCGGCCACGGCTCGCGTATCTACTACTACAAGTACCTGAACGAGACAGACGGGCTGCTTGGCGGCGTCAGCGTGTACGAACTCGACCCGGCCACGTTCAAACTCAAGCGTCATGTGTACGCCGAAAGTGCGCGCTGGGAGCCCCGGCTGAACACCTGGAGCTTTCAAAACGGCTGGTCTCGCGTCATCCGCGAACGTGTCGACGACGACTATCAGGACTTTACAGGTTCCACCGCCACATTCCGCGAATTCGACGAGCCGCCTTCCTGGTTCCTGAAGGAGGTGAAGACATACAAGCAGATGAACTATCTGCAATTGAGGGACTACATCGCGGAACTGCAGCAATCGGGTTTCAATACAATTCCTCTCCAGGTGCAATACGAGCGGAAGTTCTCAGCTCCGTTGTTCGCGCTGGTGATGGCTCTGGTGAGCGTGCCGTTCGCATTTCTTACCGGCGGACGAGGAGCGATGACGGGGGTTGCGGTGAGTTTTGTGATTGCCATTGCCTACTTCGCCATGAACTACTTGTTCGAGCAGTTAGGCAATGTGAACCTGCTGCCGCCGGAGGCGGCCGCTTGGGCGCCCCTGGCGTTGTTCACGATGGCGGCCGCCTGGCTGCTGACTCGAATGCGGACCTGACCACGCTCGTATTAGGCTGAGGCCATGCTTCTCCTCGTCGGCCCGCCCGGCTCCGGAAAGACAACAGCGATCCTGCGAGAGGCGCGGCGATTCATAGAGTCCGGTGACGCGGGCTTTCGGATCGTGGTTCCCTCTTCGACGATGGCAGAGCATCTTCGCAACGCCCTGGCTCGCGAAGCGTTGGTTGTTCGTCCCGCCACAATTGTGACGCTCTCCGCTTTGGTCGCGTCGCTAACGCCCGACAGCGAGGAGATCGGCGGCGAAGAACTGGCCTTGATTGTCGCAGAGAGGCTGGCAAGCGGCGCTTTCCCTGCATTCGCTGGATTGCTGGAGACACCTGGACTGGCTAGGACGGTCGCAAGCGCCATTGAGGACTTGGCCAACAGTGGCTGCGGCCCATTGGAGTGGACGGCGCTGGGAAGCATGGGCTTTTGGCGGGGTAGCGTCTTCTCCGAGTTCGGGCGAGTCTGGGACGACGTCAAGCAAGTTCTAGCTGAACGGCGGCTCCAACTGCGGGCTGACCGAATTGCTAACGCCGCCGCCTCCGTCCGGCGAAACCTGTCGCCGACTCCCCTGCGCGCTGTCTTCGTAGACGGTTTCTTTACGTTCAGCAGGCTTGAGATTGAGCTGCTGCAATCGCTCGACCGGAAGACTAATCTGACTGTCACGTCTGCCTGACTGGCCCGGGGCCGCCGCGGTTCGCCAAGTGCTCGAGAAACAGCGATGCGAGGTTGTGCAGCACAAAGCACTGCGTGCTGCAGCCGCAGCGAACCCTGGTTGCCGCCGTCGACCCCCAGCGGGAGGCAGAAGAGATCACTCTGCGGGTCTTGGAGGCCAGCAGGGAGGGCCATTCATGGCGCGACATGGGCGTCATCATGCGTTCAGCCCAAACCTACGCTCCGCTGATCGAACGGGCCTTCGCCAGGGCCGGCGTTCCTTCGCGCTCCTATTTCGGCCAACCTTTGCAGGGCACAAGCGCATTCAGATTCCTCGACGATTTGATCAGGGCGTTGATGTCCGGCTGGGAACACCGCCAAACGCTCTCTGCAATTTGCTCGGTCGCCCACGCGGCGGGGAGAACGCCGGCAGCCAGTGCCCTCGAGCGGGTCGTCATCGAGAACCTGCCGGGGAACGGTCTTGAGGAGTTCATCGCTTTAGCCGGTCAAGTCGCGCTCCCAGGGACTGTGTTGATTCAGGATCAGTTGCGAGGCTGGATGCAGCTGTCGACATGGGCGCTGGAAAGCGTATCCCCGTCCGAGTGGGCCAGAAGGCTCAGCCGGATCATTGCGCAGATCAGCGCGCCGCCGCTCTTGTCCGAGGTGTCCCGCGGGCAACTGGATGGCGACAGGCTGCGCGCGGCGGCCCTACTGTCGACGCAGCAGGCATTGGATTCGACAGCACGTCTCCTCGCCAAAGCCCCAATCCCGCTGGAGGTGTTCTGGCGCTCGGCATCGTCGATGCTGGCTACGGCTACGGTTCGCCAGCGCGACTCGCGCAGGGACGTAGTGCACGTGATGGATGTTCACGAGGCTCGGCAGTGGGAGCTGCCTGTCGTCTTTGTATGCGGTCTCGTGGAAGGAGCGTTTCCCCGCCGGGCTTCGGCCGATCCCTTGCTGGGTGACGAGTTGCGCCTCAAACTGCAAGGGCAAGGGTATCCTCTGCTCACCTCAGCCGATCGGGATCGCGAGGAGGCATTTCTCTGCGAATTCGCGCAGACGCGCGCAACGTCAAATCTGACGCTGTCCTATCCGCTCTTTTCTTCCGACGGGAAGCCAGCGCTGCGGGCGTTCGCTTTGGATTCATTTTCAGGGAGCCCGGAACCGGCGCGGCCCATGCGCGTTGCACCGTCGGCGCCGGTTGTGGCGGCAAAGCGATATAACCTGCAGTCGTCCGATATTCTGAAGGCGATTCGCAGCGAGCAAGCTACATTCAAGCCGACCTCGCTCGAGGACTATCTGCAGTGCCCTTTCCGATTTTTCGCCAGGCGCATCCTGCGTCTTCGAGAGCGGCCCGCAGGACCGGAAGAGCGGCTGAATCCGGCCACGCTCGGCGCAGTCATTCACGAGGCTATCGATCGCTGGCATGCAGGTGGACAGCGCGGCGGCCTGCCCGAGATTCTCGCAGCCGAATGGCGGCGGGAGTTGGCCAGGCTCCGCGTGCCTCTGACATGGCGCACGGAGACGCAATGGCTGCTGCTGGAGCGTAGCGCTCGATTCTACATGGCCAAGGGCCTTCCGGAGCCCGGATGGGACATTGCCACCGAAGTGCCCATCAGTTTTTCCATCGAAGGATACCGTTTTGAAGGCCGGGCCGACAGGGTGGATCGCGATTCGGCGAACCACGCACGGGTGCTGGAGTTCAAATTCGTTGGCGCGACGGGCCTCAAAAAGCGCAAGGGCAAAGTGGAAGCTGGACTCGCCGTGCAGGCTCCGCTGTATGCGCTCGCGCTGCAGCAGCGCGGCCTGGAGCCCTCGTCCTATAGCATCGTCGGCCTGCGCGGCGACACTGTGATGGTGACCTACGACAAGCCGGATGAAGTTCAAGCGGGGATGGACTTTGCCGCCATGAAGGCGTCTTCAGCGGCGTTTCAGATCACCCAGGGCGACATTCGCGTTATGCCGGCCGACGAGGAGATGTGCGGCTTCTGCTCCTATCAGGATGCGTGCAGGAAGCGCGACGAAGCGGTTGCGCCCGCAAAGGCCGAGGCGGGAGGCGACTCGCAGGACTGAACCCGCTCAAGGTGCTATCCGGAACGCTGCCATTTCCTTCTCGTTCCGCATGTAGAGGACTCCATCCGAGAGTGCCGGCATGTTCCACGTCTTGCCTTCGAGAGCCCGGAACTTCGCTTTCTCGCGGTACGCTTCGGGTCTGGCTTCCACCAATGCGACCTCACCCTGTTCGGTAACGACCACCAAATGGCCCGAGGCGAGGATCAACTGCCCGTACCCGTACCGGCCGGCCTTCCATTTGCGGCTTCCGGTAGACAATTCGATGCAGGTGAGAATTCCTTCGTCGAGTCCGTACACATGGCCCTTCCAAAGCACTGGGCTATTGAACTTGCTCTTGAGGTTCTTGTTCTGCCAAACCATGCTTGCCTGGCAAGAGGCCCCGCTGAAGGTGACGTCGAGCAGCATGGATCCGTGTCCGTACCCCGCGGACAGCATTACCTGCTTCCCTTCAGAGACTATAGGTTGGGCGACATTGACTCCGTGGTCGGTCTTCCATGGGTAACTCCAAAGCAGCTTGCCGTCGGTCGGGTTGAGCCCGGCCACACGCTCCGCCGTCACGACGAGCAACTGGCGTTTGCCGCCGAGTTCGACCAGCATTGGTGTGGTGTAGCCTTGCTCGTCTTCAAGCGCCTTCCAAATCAGCTTGCCGGTGGCTGACTCGAGTGCGGCCACGGAAGCTCCCTTTGCGTTGGGCAGTACGTAAACGACATTCCCTTCAGGCAGCGGCGACCACGCGTTGCCCCAACGGACCGTTGCTCCCTTCTCCTCCCTCAAATCCTTGCGCCAGAGCAAGCGGCCATCTGCGGCATTGAGTGCGCGCACTTCACCGAGCGCTCCAGCCACAAAGAGCTTGTCGTTTTGGCAGGCGGGAGTCGAGCGCGGTCCGTTGCCCCCGATAAAGCTCTTGAACTCTCCTGCCCAAGCACTCTTCCACAACTCCTTGCCGGTGGCCGGATTGTAGGCTGCCACCACTTCATCCCTGCCTCGCTGCTCGATGGTGAAGAGTCTCCCGGAAGCTACACTCAGGCCGGAATAGCCGTCGCCGACTGGAACTCGCCAAAGCAGTTTCAGGCCTTCCGCGGGCCACTGGATGAGAATCGCTTCGTGTGAAACCCCATCGCCGTTCGCACCGCGAAAGAGGGGCCACTCAGCCGCAAAGAGAGCCGGCAGACCAAGGAGCGTGCGACGTTCCATCGCCTCATTGCTCCAATTGGCGCACGACCTTCTCCTTCACGCGGAGGAAGCTGCCATGCTTGGGCTTTTCTGGCATCTTCAAATTTGCAGTCTCGTCGCGCCACGCCTTGAGATCATCGGAAACCATGAGTCTGTAGCCTGCCGGTTCTCGATAGTGGTCATAGTAAACATGCCATTTGCCATCGACCTTAAGGATCGATGGCCCTTCCGACCACGTCTCCGTAAAAGCGTCGCCAAACGGTTTCCAAGGCCCGTTCACGCTCTTGGATTCGGCCAACAACAGATGCTTCTTCAGCGGGCGCACCCGCTCGTCTTTGTAGACCATGAGCCAACGTCTTCCGTCCTGGACTACCGTCGAATCGATCACCGGATGGCCGGGGTCGAACCAGACTCCCGGCTCGGTGAATTTCTCAAAGTCTGGAGTGGTCATCGAATAGATGCGATGAGAGAGCCCCCGATCGACGCTGTCAGCGCTTTCGGTGAAGCGGCCATCGATCGTTGATGCCCAGAAGATGACCCACTGCTTTTGCTGTTTGTCCCAGACGAATTCCGGCGCCCAGACGTTGCGCACTCCACTGACGCCGGCAAACACGGGGATCTTCTTGACCGGCGCCCAGTTCTTCAGGTCCGGCGACGAAGAATAGCCGATGTAGGGAACGGTCCAACTCCAGGTCCAGATCATGTGAAACCGGCCATCCGGGCCGCGAGTGAGATAAGGGTCGCGCATGAGCGCATCCTTTTCGGGTGGCAGGATCACGGCCTTGCCACCATTGAGTTCCTGCCATCTCAATCCGTTGCGGCTGGAGGCGAGAAAGACCCCGCTTTCCCCATTGGAACGAAAGAATGCGAAAACGATGGGGTCGGCGGCCGAGGCGGCAAGATTGAGAGCGATCGTGAGAACAGACATCCGGACAGCGTGCTTCATTGAAAATCATTCTCTCGCACAACGAGGTCATTTCAGTGATGCCGCTCATAATGCACCGTGGCCGGGTGGCTGGCTGGAAAATCGATAAGCGGAGGGGTACGGCCAGATCGGCGACCTGCTGCTCGAAGCTGTCGGCATCAGTTCGAAGTGCGGCTCTCGACGGGCTTGCCTATCGACATCGTCTTGAGATCGTAGCTGAACTTTTTGCCGCAATCCAGGCAAATCACGTAACCGCCTTCGTCAGGGACTCCGGGCTTGGGTGCAAGAGTCATTGGACGCGACAATCGCCGATGCCAACAGCGAAACAGCAAATTCGTCAACTTGTCGATCATGAATCGGTGACCGTGCAGTCGGGAATAGACAAAATTACCCCGTGATACTTGCACGGGAGTTGCCAATCCCAGGGCTATTAATAATCAAAGGTTTACGGGCAAGAGGCTGCGGTAGAAAATTCCACCCGATCGCTTTGCAAGTAAAGCGTCCCGACAACTGGCCAGCCGCCAGCCAGCGTTTACCGACGTCATCGACCACGGGGATGTGATCGTAAGGCAAGACATTCTTGGGTTCGTGACTCGAGCAGTTCTATTCGCGATACGCCCTTTAGTGTGTGGTCCGATAGTACGTTCCCGAATATCAAATTATTCTAATCAGCAGGAAAGCGATTTATTCTGGTCCGAATGTATTTCTACGTGATAACGTATACGTTGAGCAATCGATGGTGGAATACGGTATCACAGCCATTTGCTTCCCACGCGAGATGAAGTCCTCTACAAACGACTTCGCATTCATAGGCGGTAAGGGGAGCGGGATCGCGATATCATCGTCATCGACGTTGAGCCTGGTTCAGGCTCGACCGCAATCCACAGGCAGGACCTTCAGGTATTCTCGGCCCTCAGGTGGTCTGCCAAAGCAAGGAAGAGATTCGGTCTCCTATCTTATGCACTAACCCGTGGGCGCCGCCGCGTGGCGGAAGTGCCCGGGTCTCAATCGCTGAGTCTGGAGTGAAGCCCCATCCGGCCGCCTAAGGGCAGTTGCGAGAGGGAAGCTTGCTCAACAGGCGAAGCAGAATCATTCCCCTTTCCTGCCTGTCTGCCAGAGAGCCTCTGATGAAGCTCACTCAGGCTGGTAATCTGCTCGTCCGATGAATGCACGAGCGAGACAACTCTGACTTTTTATGAAAAGGGTTCCTTAGATGAAATTTTACTTCCCCAACAAACGCCAGATTGGCACACTTTCCTATTTGATTGCTGTGTCCTTACTTTTTGCAAACCTAATCCATTCACAGGAGATATCGGACGACGGTCAAATCGCCATCGGGCAAGGCCAAAATCGGGTTGCGGGCTCGCGACCACGCACGTGGTCGTGTCCTGGTGATCATGGATCCTTTAGCGGACGAGAATGAGAAAGAGAACGCGATCCGCTCGGCCAGGGGACGTTCGGTTGAGACCGACCCGCGAATCGGGCTTCACGTCGTGGAACTCGACGCAGGGGAAGACGAAGAATCGACTGCGCGCACATTGCGCGGACGCCGCGGAGTCCTGGCAGCCGAGTTGGACGAGATTGTGCCCCCATCGGACGTGATTCCTAACGATCCAAATTTTGCGCAGCAGACACACCTGACCGCCATCAAGGCCCCGAAGGCGTGGGTGACGACGACGGGAATCCCGTCGGTGATTGTCGCTGTGATCGATACCGGAGTAAATGGAAGTCATCCCGATTTCGCCGGAAGGCTGGTGCCCGGATGGAACACGTATGACAACACGGCCAATTCGAACGATGTCAATGGTCACGGCACCAAGGTGGCGGGAACGGTGGTTGCTGCGACCAACAACGGCCGCGGTGTGGCTGCGATCTGCTGGAACTGCATGCTCATGCCGATTCGCGCAAGCCAACCCAATGGATACGCATCATACTCGGCGTTGGCCAGCGGGAATCATGTGGGCAGCCGATCATGGGGCTCGCGTGGCAAACATTAGCTATCAGGTGAGCGCCAGCAGCGCGGTCACATACGCAGCCCAGTACTTTATGAGCAAGGGCGGCCTGGTGTTCGCTTCAGCCGGCAATTCCAGCACCTACGATTCAGCTGCCGACAATCCATACATCGTGACCGTCAGCGGAACAGACATCTCCACCAACACCTTGTACTCCTGGTCAAATTGGGGAAATAACATCGATCTAACTGCGCCAGGATGCAACGGCTCTACAACCACGATGACGCTCGGTTACAGTTCGGGATGCGGGACGTCATACGCGGCACCTATAGCGGCAGGAGTCGCAGCACTGATCTACTCTGCCAATCCGAAGCTAACCGCAGCCAGCGCCTTGTCGGTTCTCAAGAAATCCACAACGAACCTAGGTCCCGCAGGGTGGGACGCGAAATACGGCGCCGGTATGGTCAACGCGCAGAACGCCGTGGCCATGGCGCTCACTCAGTAGGCACAGAAACGCACATTGGCTTCAGGGTGCTCTACAGGCACCCTGGGGCCATGTTGTCAAAGCTGCCCGGATATCCCAAGTGTCCGCGCACAATACACATTCGGGAACGGCCAAGAATGGGAGAGCCGTAATTTAATGAGCGTGAGGGAGTTAACTGGCGCGCCCGGAGAGACTCGAACTCCCGACCTGCTGGTTCGAAGCCAGACGCTCTATCCAACTGAGCTACGGGCGCGCTTGATCGAATTGTAGCGTGATCGGAAGGAGGTAGGTTGTCGAACCCATTGGGCCTTCGTCAGTGTACTTGGTCCCAGCCGCCGCTTTGCTCGGCAGCATCTGCCCAATCTTCCTCGCTTGTCTGAGCGAAGAGGTTTTGCAGCCGCTTCGGGCCGCTCAGCACCTTAAGCGCCGCTGCGATCTTCGGGTGCGCATCAAAATCCGGCGCAACGACGAACATCAACGTGACAAAGGCCGTGATCTCTTCGGGTTGGCTGAAACCGGCTGCGCGGGCACGCTCGATTCCCAATCCGGCCCTGCGCTCTATTTCCCTGTCCGCCAGATCCGCGACGGCCTCCGGCTGCTCTTCGCACAAGTGATCGACGATGTGTTCCAATAACTCGCTGTCTGCGGGCGTCATGCCCCACCATGATACAAAGCCGCGGAGGCGCCGACCCACGTGAGGTCCTTGTTGTGGTCCACGCCCATCATTGCCCCCCGGCCCATGCGGATGATGTGGGTCACTGGACGGCCGCCAATGTACATGACACGAATCTCTGCCTTGGTTGCGCCAACGGGCGTTTCGATGACCGGGGTGAAGTCCACCCGCTGTTGCAGCAGCCACTGATCGCGCTCATCCGCCGGGATGGCCGCGATCTGCTCGCGCGTCGGGCCAAGCGTGACTCCGCGGCCGGCAAACGAATAGAGCGGCTTGAGCACCCAGCGGTCGAGATCCTCGGGCAGTTGCGCGACGTCGGCCAAAAAATGGCTTGGAGGAACCGAAGGATGCTTCAGGAATGGAAGGGAGAACTTCGAGATCCGAAAAAACCAATTGGGATGGCCCGCCCACTCGACATCGAGTTCGTCGCGCCAATCGAATGCCGGCTGAACGCGTCTGGCAATCAGCTCATCGATGATGACCCTGTTGTAGATGCGCCTGATTTGAATCTCACGCCCGTCGCGGTCATAGAAGAGCCGGATGCCTCGTTTGCGCACGCGCGTGATGCAGACGGGCCGGACGCCCAGCATCTGTTCGGTAACAGTGAAGTCGCAGCGCGTCTTCTGGTGGCCGGGATCGATTTCGAGCAGCACGACTTGTTCCGGAGCATGACCGGCGAGAATCGACTCCTCAAGCAGCTTGCGATAGGCCGTCATGTCGAGACCTTCGAGAAGATAGCGGAGGTCGCCGGGCAGCTCGTATGCGTCGATGTAGCTTTGGGCCAGCACGGGCTGGAAGGCATAGAGCGAGGGGAATGCTTGAATCTCGACCAGCCGCGGCTCGAGCAGGCCCGCTTCGTTGCGGACCACGCCGAAGTCGACAACGGCGAACAGCGGAAGGTGCGGCTCATTTGGGGCGCGAAACTCGGTAGGAACTGCCCGCTCACTCAAGCGCATGTATTCGCTGGTAGTCAATTGGTCGAGCAAGTCGCAGCCATCGCTTGAGAGGCGGTGCATGAACTCCCAATCGAAGAAGCACGGAGTCTCAGACAGGCGGAACCCAACCTCGACGCCGCAGCGCTCACGCGCCAGCGCCAGGCAACGCGCGTACTTGGATTCTGAGAAGCCCTGATTGAACTGGCGCCGAAGTTGTTCGCCGGTCACAGCACGAAACTCCCATCCTGCATGATCTGCCGGTCATCGGCCCATACGCTGAAGGCGCGCCCCACGACATCGATATGAGTTGAGGAATACCACTGGGCGCCGGTGTGATCGCCGTATGGGTTGCCGAATGCAATGTGCACGCCAGGCAGCTTCTCATCCTGGAGAATGTTGCCAATCACATCCCGAACGCCAATATTGGTGCCGATCGCGAACTCGCCCACTGCGTCAGAATTCTCGTCGGTATGGCAGTAATGCCAGAACTCGTCTTCCAGCTCTTTGTTCAAGCTGGTGGCGGAGACCAGCCGGTTCGCCTCGATTCGGAGCGTAAGTGGGGTTTCCCGCAGATCCCCGTATTTGGCGCAGAGGTAATCCCCCACGACCCCATCCACCACGAAGATGCCGTTCACCTCTCCAGGCGTTGTCCACACCTCGCCGCCTGGCAGATTGCCCCACGTGTTCTGGCTGATGATGCCGCTCGTCTTGAGCCACCGATAGTCCGGATTTACATGTGCCGTGATGGAGGTCCCCGCCGGATTGGTGGCCCGCACTACCCGCGCTGTTCGCATGATTTCAAGCAGCCGGACGCTGAGCGCATCCACTGCCTCATAGTCGGCGCGCATGCCTTCGAGCATGATGCGTTTCTCGATGTTCACCATGTGCGCGTGGCGGATCTTGCGCCGGTTGACGACATCAGTCATCTGCATCCGGCTGCGCAACTCGTTGCGCTGCGCGACCACAGCGAAGATGGAAACCTGGCTGGTTTCGAGGTCCTCGAGAACCTCGCCGGGCATATCGGTCAGTGGCCGGTGCGCCAGATCTTCGAGCACGAATGCCTGGTGAGTCGCGCCGAGCGAATCGAGCTCCGCTTCAATCGCCGCCGCGATCTCGCGGCTTTGGCTGTCGGTGATGACGGTGACTTTCTCCGACGGCTGGATGCGAAGACAGGTACGGACTGCGTTGCGCGCGCCCTGTGACAGTTCTGGATCGAATGGAATCATTCCAGCCCGGACTCCGTCTCGCGAATGATGTAATCGACCACCGCCTTGAGGTCCTTGGTATCCCGCCAAACCTGAAGTTGGCGGTCGGCCCCGGTTCCCTCTTTGAGAATGCGGCGAAGCCCTTCGATCTCCCGTCGGCTGCCAAGTTCGTCGAGGACTGGATCGATCATTTCGAAGTACTCGTCCATCAGGTCGTGGAAGGGAACCTCGATTCGTTTTCCGAAATCGACAAGTTTTCCCTCAATCCCGTAACGTGCCGCCCGCCACTTGTTTTCCATGATCAGCATGCGGCGGTATAGGCGGAAGCCCTGATTGTTGTTATAGAGCTTCCACAACATCACGACTGTAGCCTGTATGAGCGCGGCCAGGCCGAGAGTTTCCTCCATTCGTGTCGGCAGGTCGCAGACGCGAAACTCCAATGTCGAGAAGTGAGGGTGCGGACGCAGGTCCCACCAGATCTTCTTGGCGTTGTCGATACAGTTGGTCTTCACCAGCAGGTTGACGAAGTTTTCGTACTCGCTGTAGCTGCCGAAATAGTCGGGGATATTGGTGCGCGGAAACCGGTCAAAGACCTTCGAGCGATAGCTCTTCAGGCCCGTTTCATCGCCAAGCCAGAAAGGCGAGTTCGTTGAGAGAGCGAGAATGTGCGGCAGAAAATAGCGCGCCGCGTTCATGATGTGAACGCAGGTTTCCCTGTCCTCGATGCCGACATGCACATGAAGGCCGAAGATCAAGTTGGCGCGGGCCACCATCTGCATGTCCTCGACAATCTGCGCGTAGCGCGAGTCGGGATAGATGCCCTGTTTCCGCCAGTCTGAAAACGGATGCGTCGCTGCGGCGGCCAGCCGCAGCCCGTTGGCCTTGGCAAGCTGCACCATCTGCCTGCGAATCGTAGTTAGCTCTTCGCGCGCCTCCTGAACGTTGTGGCAGATCTCGGTCCCCACCTCGACCACGCACTGGTGCATCTCGGGCTTGACCCGCTCGCGCAGCAGGAGCTTGCCCTTCTCGATCATCTCGGCGTCGATGTGAGAGCGAAGCTCGCGCGTCACCGGGTCGACGGTCATGTACTCTTCTTCGATACCGATTGTGAAACTCGGCCGGTTGTCCATTGCCGGTTGGTTCTCCGTGGCCGCTCAGCGGGTTCGATCGAGGAAATTGGCCCAGCGATAGCCGGTGTTGGCAGGCGCAGGATCAAGAACGGTCCGGACAGCGAATTCCGACATCTTCGAGACGATCCACTCGAAGTTGTCCTCACCGACCGAGTGCCGGTCGGCGTCGGGCGCAGGATTGAGATAGTCGATGCCGTAAGGCACACCGTCACGCACGGCAAATTCGACAGTATTCATGTCGTAGCCGAGCGCCTGGCAGAGCTTGCGGGCGTCGCCGCAGATGCGCTCGTAGAGCGGGTCCTTGGTCACGTCCACATCACGCACATAGCGGTGCTCATGCGGCTGGCGCGGATCGTAGGGCATCACGAGAACATCCTGCCCGCCAACCACGAAGCAGCGGTAGTAATCGGTGAAGTCGATGCCTTCCTGCAGAACCATGCCGAGATCGCCGGTTTGGTCGTAGGCCGCGAACAGCTCCTCGGGGTTGTCGACCTTGTAAACGTTGCGCCAGCCGCCGCCCTGGTGCGGCTTCATGAAGGCGGGGAAGCCGATGTACTCGAAGACCTCATCCCAGTTGAGCGGGAACATGAGGTTGCGCATCGATTGCGCCGCTCGTCCCCGGAGGATGGGAATGGTGCGGCAACATCACGGTTTTCGGCACGGCGACGCCGAGTTTTGCGCCGAGTGCGTAGTTGAAGAACTTGTCGTCCGCCGACCACCAGAAGGGGTTGTTAATTACTTTAGTCCCGTGCAGCACCGCATTCTTGAGGTAGGCGCGGTAGAACGGGATGTCGTGCGAGATGCGGTCGATGATCAGATCGTAGGGAGCGCCGCGGTCCTCGCGAAAAGCGCCGGTGAGCAGGTGTTCGGCGCTGACGCCGTCCACCTTCATCGAGTTGATGCGGTCCACGAGCGCGCCGGGAAAAGTGTTTTCCATCCCATACAGAACGGCAATCTTCTTCATCAGTGCGTTTTTCCTTAAGCGAAGTACTTGCGAGCCATCTCGTGCCAGAGGGGCCAATCGTGCACAGCGCCGAGACCCCAGAAATCGTACCAATGCGGGATGCCCTTTGCATTGAACATTCCTGAGATCTGCTCGTTGGCAGCCCGGCAGATGTCATGCTCGCCCGCAGCGAAGATCCAGCGGATATCGCTGCGGTATTGATCCAGGTACCACGGGTCGCCCGTATTGGGAAGGTATGCGGCAGGGCAGTTGAAGTAGCAGTTGTCGTCCCAATAGCCGTCGAGAAACGAATGAATGTCGTAGGCGCCGGACATCGAGATGCAGTGTGAGACAGCAGTCGGGGTGGCGCAGCGCGAAGTTGGTGCAGTGGAATCCGCCGAAGCTGGCCCCTGTCACCGCGACCCGGTGCCGCCCGCTGCGCTGGCGCATCAGAGGCAGGACTTCGTGCACAACGTAATCCTCGTATTGCATGTGCCGCCAAACGCGGCCTGAGGGATGCGCCCACTTGCAGTACCAACTCTCCGTGTCGACGCTGTCCACACAGAAGAGCTGAACATGCCCCTCTGCAATTGCGCCACCGATGGCATCCACCATGCCTCGGTCTTCGTACTCGAAGAACTTGCCCATCGACGTCGGAAAGACAAGCACGGGTTGGCCGCCGTGCCCGAAGACGAGCAGTTCCATATCGCGGTTGAGCCTCGGGCTCCACCACTTGTGATGTTCGCGGTTCATTGAGTTGGGGATCCCCTGCCCCGCCGGGGCTTCCACTAGTGTAGACAAGGCGGGGGCTGTCCGCCGTGGTACGTTGCTCTAAGACATGGCAGAAACGAAACCGGCGTGGTGGAAGCACGAAGACTGGCTGGCGGTATGGCTTGGGGCTGCGACCTTGGCGGCGATTCCATTGGGGCTGCGCCCGGCGCTGCCGGCTTTCAAATGGGACTTGTCGGCTGTCTCGAAGCCTTTCTCCGCCGACAATCTGCAGGCCTCATTATTCCTGCTGGGGATCCTCGCTGTCATGGCGCTTCCTGGAGCGCTCGCGCTGGGCTTGCGCGCAGGGCGCTTCGTGGCAGGCTTCGTGGGTGTCTACGCTTTGGCCTGGTTCGCACAGTGGGTGGCGGGCAATTCGGTCGCCTCCAAGTGGGGCATCGAATACGTCATCTTTGCGTTGCTGCTGGGTCTGTTCATCAGTAACGGACTGGGCGCGCCGGCATGGCTACTGGAAGCCGCGCGGACCGAATACTACATCAAGACGGGCCTCGTTATCATGGGCGCCACTATCCTGTTCAGCGACATCGTCGAGGCCGGGTTTCTTGGCATGTTTCAAGCTGTGCTCGTGGTCGGAGTCATCTGGTATTTCACGTTTTGGGTCTGCCGGAAGTTCCGGCTGGATGACGAGTTTGCCGCTATGCTCTCGACTGCGGTTTCGATCTGCGGCGTCAGCGCGGCCATCGCTGCCTGTGGCGCCATTCAAGGCGACAAGAGGCGCCTGAGTTACGTGGCCAGTATCGTGCTGATCGTGGCCGTGCCGATGATCGTGCTGCAGCCATGGCTTGTGAAGAGCTTCGGGATACCCGACGCCGTCGGCGGCGCGTGGCTCGGCGGAACGCTCGACACCACGGGCAGCGTCGTCGCGGCCGGCGCGCTGATCAGCGAGGGAGCGATGAAGATCGGCACGATCGTGAAATTCGCCCAAAACCTGCTGATCGGCTTCGCCGCCTTTGGCCTGTCTGTCTGGTGGACGATGAAGAAATCGTCGGCATCGGGTCAGAAACCGAGCGCGGCGGTGATTTGGGAGCGCTTCCCAAAGTTCGTTATCGGCTTCGCAGCCGCTTCGCTGGTCTACTCATTCCTGGTCGACCCCGCGGTCGTGAAGGCGACGAAAGCGTCCATCGGAGCCTTTCGAACAACTTGGTTTGCGATGGCCTTCGTCTCGATCGGGTCTGGAGACTAAGTTCACTGATTTGTTGAAGATGGAGGATGGTCAGGCCGCTCTATGCTTTCCTCACCGGCCAAGCTGCCAACGTCGTGTGGACACTGCTGCTGGCCTACGCCATCTTCGGCGGATACTTCTTCGCCGTGCCGAAGATGTAGCTGATTTCTGCTATTCTACCATCAGAGGGTAGAATTCTAGTGAGCCTCAACATCAAGCAGCCGAGGGCGCATGAACTTGCCGCCCAACTGGCGAAAATGACTGGAGAAAGCCTGACGACAGCCGTGGTGCGCTCGCTGGAAGAACGGATCGCACGGGAGGAGAAGAAGCACGGCAAGGGCAGGACTGCGGAACGCATGATGGCGTTCGTCAATCGTTACGCCGATAAGATAACGACGGATCTCAAATCCACCGACCATGGCGACATCCTCTATGGCGAGGACGGACTGCCGAAGTGATTCTGGATACCTCGGCCTTACTCGCAATCCTTCTGCGTGAGAAGGAAGCCGAGCTTTTCACCCAAGTAGTGGGCAACGCTGAAGTGGCGCGGATCTCGGCAGCAAGCTATCTGGAGGCCGCAATCGTCATCGAGGGCAGCAGAGACGCAATCCTAAGGCAGGTGCTGGACGATTTTCTTGCGGAGTTCAACATCAATATTGAGCCGGTGACCGCTGAGCAGGCTCGACTCGCGAGACGAGCATTCACATTTTTCGGCAAGGGCATGAATCCGGCCGGGCTGAACTTCGGCGATTGCTTTACCTATGCCTTGGCGAAGGAGAAGCGGGAACCACTTCTCTTCAAGGGCAACGACTTCAGCAGGACCGATCTGATTCCCGCCTGGGAACCCGGCCGCCCGTCCTGATCCTGGGCGGGACTCTCAAGCAGGGAATGTTTACGCCCCTGGCACTGCAGCACGGGGTATCCTCTTCGGAAGAGGTATCTCATGCGGTACGTGCTCGCCCTCTCGCTCGTTTCCCTCGCCGGCTTCTCCCAGACCACCTCCGACGCGGACGCGCCTTCGATGTTTCGCAATCCCTCAATCAGCAGGACACACGTTGTCTTCGAGTATGCGAATGACCTTTGGATCACACCGCGCACAGGCGGCTCCGCCACAAGGTTGACTTCCGGCCCCGGCACTGAGGGCTTCCCCCAGTTCTCGCCTGATGGCACGAAGATCGCCTTTACCGGCCAGTACGACGGCAGCATCGACGTCTTCATCGTGCCTGCCAGCGGCGGAGTGCCCAAGCGCCTGACCTGGCACCCGGGCCCTGACCAGGCCGTCGCATGGACCCCCGATTCCCAACGCGTCGTGTTCGCATCGAGCCGATCCGCCAATTCTCCGCGCTACGCGCAACTGTTCACCATTCCCATCGATGGCGGGCAGGAGACGCAGTTGCCGGTTCCGGTCGGCTACGAGGCCGCCTATTCCCCGGACGGCAAACGCCTGGCCTACGTCCCCATGGGCCGCGCCTTCGCAGCCTGGAAGCGCTACCGCGGCGGCATGACGACGCCTGTCTGGATTGCCGACCTCGCCTCCTCCAAAGTCGAAAAGGTCCCCCGCGACAATTCCAACGATTACTGCCCGATGTGGACGGGCGGCAAGGTTTGGTTCCTCTCCGATCGCGAAGGGTCTGTGTCGCTCTTCAACTACGACCCGCAATCGAAGAAAGTCGTCCGTGCTGTCGAGAACAAAGGCGGCGACTTCAAATCCGCCTCCGCCGGCCCCGACGCCATCGTCGTCGAACAACTCGGCTCTCTGCACCTGTTCGACTTGAAATCCAACAAACTCACGCCGCTGAAAGTCACAGTTGAAGGCGATCTCGCTGAAGTCCGCGAGCGGTTCGTCAGGATCGGCACACGGCTCACCAACCCCGACATCTCGCCCACCGGCATGCGCGCCGTCTTCGAAGGCCGCGGCGAGATTCTGACCGTGCCTGCCGAGAAGGGCGATACTCGCAACCTCACCAATACTACCGGCGTAATGGAGCGTGACCCTGCCTGGTCGCCCGACGGCAAGTCCATCGCCTACTTCTCGGACGCCTCGGGCGAATACGAACTCCATATCGCGTCGCAGGATGGCAAAGGGGAGCCGAAGAAGATCCGTATCGAAGAAAAGCCAACCTTCTACAACGATCCCATTTGGTCCCCGGACAGCAAGAAGATCGTATTCACTGACGCACACCTCAACCTCTGGACTGTCGAAGTGGAGTCCGGCAAGGCCGCCAAGATCGACAAGAACCGCGTGTGGGGCCGGCCGCTTTCGCCTTCCTGGTCTCCAGACTCCAAGTGGCTGGCGTTTTCCAAGACGCTGCGCAACTACATGGGTGCGGTCTTCGTCCACAATCTGGCCGAGGGCAAGAGTACTCAAGTCACCGACGGCATGAGCGACGCGCGCAGCCCTGTCTGGGATCGCGACGGCAAGTACCTCTATTTCACGGCATCCACTGACTCAGGCCCGGCCATCCAACCGGACATTCAATCCGGCGCCCGCACCGTGACGGGAAGCATCTACCTCATTGTTCTTTCGAAGTCCGACCCATCGCCATTTGCCCCCGAGAGCGATGAAGAGAAGGCCGCGGACGAGAAGAAACCCGATGTCCCCAAGCCTGACGCTCCAAAGGCCGATGCACCCAAACCTGACACGCCCAAACCGGAAGCATCGAAGCCGCCGGCGGCACCGAAGGTCGCCGAGGTCAAAATCGACTTCGATAATTTGCTGCAGCGAGTCCTCGCGCTGCCGATGCCGCCACGCCGCTATGTGGGCCTGCAGGCCGGCAAGGCCGGCACATTGTTCGCCGTGGAAGCGCCTCTCGCCGCACCAGGCACGCCGCCGGGACCCCCAGGACTCACCATCCACCGCTTCGATCTCAAGGAGCGCCGCGGTGACGCGCCGCTGAACGGCGTGAGTGGCTTTCTTCTGGCGAGCAATGGGGAGAAGGCTCTTTATCGCCAGGCGGCCAATTGGATCATCGCTCCCATTCGACCCTTGCCGCCGCGGACCGCGCCGCCTGCGCCCGCAGCCGGAGGCCCTCCCCCGACTCCGCTGAAAACCGCCGATATCGAGGTGAAGATCAAACCGCGTGAAGAGTGGGCTCAGATGTATCGCGACGCCTGGCGCATCCAACGCGAGATGTTCTACGATCCCGGCCTGCACGGAGTTAATGTCGCCGACTTCCAGGCCAAGTACAGACGCTATCTGAACAACATCTCTTCACGCCGGGAGCTCACCTACCTGATGCAGGACATGATGGGCGAAATCAGCGTCGGCCACTTGGGCGTCGTAGGGGGAGAACAGCCCGAGGTGAAAACCGTCCTGACCGGCCTGCTTGGCGCCGACTATGAGGTCGCCAACGGCCGCTATCGTTTCAAGCGCATCTTCAATGGAGAGAACTGGAACCCGGGGCTTTCCGCGCCGCTCACGCAGCCCGGCATCAATGTGAACGTCGGCGACTATCTGCTGGCGGTCGATGGCCGCGACGTCACCGCGAAAGAGAGCGTCTACAGCTTCTTCGAGGCGAAGGCGGGCAAGCAGGTGGTGATCAGGGTTGGCGCCAACCCCGATGGTTCCGGCGCACGCGATGTCACAGTCGTACCGGTGCCCTCGGAATCGGGCCTTCGCAACCTCGCCTGGATCGAAGACAACCGCCGCAAGGTCGAGAAAGCAACCAACGGCCGAGTCGCCTACATCTACATGCCCGACACCGCCTTCGGCGGCCTCACCAATTTCAACCGCTACTTCTACGCACAGGTCGGCAAGGAAGCGGCGATCGTCGACGAGCGCTACAACGGCGGCGGAAACCTGGCCACGGATATCGCGGAAATGCTCACCCGCAAGCCGCTCAGCCGCGTCGCCACGCGCGACGGCGAGGACGAATTGCAGCCGCAGGGCGCCATCTATGGCCCCAAGGTGATGATCATCAATGAATGGGCGGGCTCAGGCGGCGACGCCATGCCTTGGTACTTCCGCCGGGCAGGCGCAGGCCCGCTGGTCGGCAAGCGAACATGGGGCGGTCTTGTCGGCCGCGCCGGGCGCACCGCAACTCATGGACGGCGGTATCGTCACCGCGCCGAGTTCGGCAGTCTGGGATCCGGCCTCTTCAAAGTGGATCGCGGAGAACGTCGGTGTCGAACCCGACATCGAGGTCGAGAACGATCCCGAACTGGTGAGTCAGGGCCGAGACCCGCAACTGGAGAAGGCCATCGAAACCGTCATGGCAGAGTTGGCAAAGAAGCCGCTTGTCGAGCCGAAGCGCCCGGCATACCCGAACTACCAGGTCCCAGGCGGACCTCCGACAGCGAACACGGCAAACTCTACCCGGAAGTAGGCCGGTAGGCCGGATTCTCTTGCGGCATCTTAGCGCCCACACTCTGTTGCCAGTGGCGGAGATCAGCGCGGAGCGTGCGGGTCTGAGACGGCGCCTTCGCGGCGAGGTCGGTGCGTTCGCCGATGTCGTCGCGCAGGTTGTATAGCTCTGCCTTGCCCTCATCGTAGAACTCGATGAGCTTCCACTCGCCGGAGCGAATCGCTGCGCCTGGAGCCCATGTGCTGCCGTGGTAGTGAGGGTAGTGCCAGTAGAGATTCTGCCGGTCGAGCTTCGTCTCTCCGCGCAGGAGCCTCGCCAGGCTCAGCCCGTCGCAATGCTGCTGCGGGCGCGGTGGCAATCCGGCCAGATCGAGCAGCGTCGGATAGAAGTCGGTGCTGATGGCAGGCACGTCGCAGGTGGCGCCGGCTCGCGTGATTCCGGGCGCGCGAATCATGAGCGGGACGCGGATCCCGCCTTCGTAGCACCAACCCTTTCCTGATCGGAACGGAGGATTTGCCGTCGGTCCCCCGGCGGCGTTGCCATGAGTACACAGCCCGCCATTGTCCGAGGTGAAAACAACGACCGTGTTGTCGCTGAGCTTCAGCTCGTCCAGCTTGGCGAACACCTTGCCGGCCAGATCGTCCATGGCGTAGAGCATCGAAGCATACTCGGGGTTGTCCTGATACAGCCGTGTGTTGCCGTTGCGCTCCTTTGCCAGCCGAGGCCCTGGGTACTTCATCCCGGCCAGCTTGGAGCGAAAGCGCTCGACGTGAGGAGGGACCCCCTGAACCGGAGTGTGCGGGTAAGTGAATGCGAGATAGAGGAAGAATGGATCGTTGCGGGACTCTTCGAGGAACTGCAGGCAATCCTCGACCGTGCCGGCATCCCGCTGCGGGTTCTTACTGGGCGACGCCTTGAGTTTCGCCGTGAAGCCGTGCTGCTCGGGGCCGCGTTCGCCGAGATGCCATTTGCCGCGCGTGAAGGTCTGATAGCCGCCCTCGCGGAGGGCTTCGGCGATAGTGATCTCCCCGAGCGGCAGCTCGTCGAGGTCCTCAACCGAGAGCAGCCGCCTGTCCTTAGGCTGCAGTCCGGGCAGGTAATCGGTGAGGCCGACTCGCGCCGGGTACTTGCCGGTCATGATCGCGGTGCGCGTGGGGCTGCACACCGGGCAGGCCGAGTAGGCTTGTGTGAAGCGCATGCTGGTCTGCGCGAACTTGTCGAGCTGCGGTGTCTCGTAGAATTTGCTGCCATAGCAGCCGAGATCGGATCCACCGAGGTCGTCAGCCAGTAGAAAGACGAAGTTGGGTCGCTTGGGCGCGGCAAACCCAGCCGCGACGGTGCCGCTGAGCAGGAGTTCTCGTCTCGTCATGGTTCTTGCTGGCCCTACGATAACGCATCTACTCCTCCCTCAGAGCCTCCATCGGTTCGACCCGCATCGCCCGCCGGGCAGGAAGGTAACTCGCGACCGCGGCGGTCGCCAGCAGCAATGCAGCCACTGCCCCATAGGTCATCAAGTCTGTCGACTGAACCCCGAACAGGAGGCTCGCCACCACGCGAACCGCCGCGAACGACACGGCCAGCCCGGCCACGAGCCCAAGTATCGTCAGCTTGATCGAATGGCCCATCACCCGCCGCAGCATGTCAGCCGGCGCGGCTCCCAGCGCCATGCGCAGTCCGATCTCCGCTGTCTGCTGGCTCACCGCGTAGGACAGTACGCCGTATAGGCCCAGCGAGGCTAGCAGCAGTGCCAATCCGGCGAACGAAGCCAGCAGAGTTGTCTGAATTCGCCGCCGAAACACTTCTTTGTCCAACACCTCCTCCATCGTCATCATTTCCCTCAACGGCTGATCGGGATCCACTGACCAGATCGCCTTTCTAACCTCTCCGGCCACGCTGAGCGGATCAACCCTGGTGCGGATCGCGAGCGACCCTGAAGGTTGTCCGGCCTGCAGCGACGAGATATAGAATTCGGGGCTGGGCGCGACCTCCAAGCCCGATTGATGGATATCGGCGATCACGCCAACCACAGGGACTTCGAAATTGGTCCCCATCAGCAGCAGCCGGCCCAACGGACTCCTTCCAGGCCACAACATGCGCGCCAGCGTTTCGTTGATCATCGCAACTTTCGGCGAGCCCTCCACGTCCCGTTCATCGATAGCGCGTCCTTGAACAACTCGAATCCCCATCGTTTCGAAATAGCCGGGCCCGGCAACCCGCGCATTACATTGGAAGCGCCGCCCGGATTCGTAACCCTCTGCCCCGATGCCGCTGATGTTGCCCTTCTCAAGCAACGGAATCCGATTGGTGAAGCCCGCCGATTCCACGCCCGGAACCGCCTTCACCGCTCTCAGCAGTTCACTCTGGCGGGCAACGATCTGCTTGAAATCACGCTCTTTCCCCGACATTGGCATGCGCACAGTCAGCAAGTTGTTCGAGCGGAAACCCGGCTCCACGTTGCGAACGTTCGCAAAGGTCCGAAGCAGCAGCCCTGCACCGATGAGCAGGACAAAGGCGAGCGCAACGTCCACGGACACGAGGACGGCCCGCAGCCTTCGCGACCCCGCGGCCGAAGCGATCGTACGGGCGCTCTGCTTCAGCGAGTGGCCGACATCGAGTCGCCTCAGTTGAAGGACTGGCAAAACGCTGAACACAACCGTTGTCAACACGGCGATCGCCATCGTGAAGCCCACTACGCGCCAGTCCGTGTCGAGAGAGTTCAGCCCTGCCATGTCGCCCGGGGCCAAATGGGCCAGAAACTCGAAAGTCAGAGGCGCCAGCATCAATCCGGCGATGCTTCCCATCCCGCACAACAGAAGACTCTCCCACAGGAACCGCCGAAGAAGCTGCCACATCCCCGCGCCAAGTGCGGTCCGAAGCGCCACCTCTTTGGCGCGGTGCGCCGCACGTGTCAACAGCAGATTCGCCAGGTTGGAACAGCCAATCAGCAGGAGCACGGCTACAGTGCCCAGCAGCAGGAACATGGGCTTGCGGCCATCGCGTACGAAGTGGTCCCGCAGCGGGGCGACAAACGTCCCGACTTTTTCATTCGTGTCAGGGTATTCCCTGGCCAGGCTCGCTCCGATCGTCTTCATCTCAGCATCGGCGGTCGCCATACTGACGCCGTCTCGCAGCCGGGCAATCACCATCCAGTTGTGACGGCCCCGATTCCCCAGTTCCTTGGGAGTGTAAGCACCGCCAAGCGGCGTCCAGATCTCGCTTAATTTCGAACTGTATTCTGACGGCGGCTCGCTACCCCGCCCTAAAACCCCGATGATGGTATGCTGCTCATCGTTGATCTGCAGTGTCCTGCCCACTGCGTCGGGATCGCCCCCGAATCGCCTACGCCAGAATCCGTCGCTGATCACTGCAACTCTCGCCGCGCCAGGCCGGTCCTCTTCCTCGCCGAACACCCGCCCAAGACTTGGCCGCGTTTTGAGCGCTTGCCAAAGGCTGGCAGTCACCACACCCCCTGACACAACCTCCGGCTCGCCATCGCCTGTCAAGCGGTAGGACTGGTCCTCCAGTGCGCCCATCGCCGCGAATGAGCGGCTTCGGCTTGCCCAATCAAAATAGTTGGCCGGGGCCACGGGGCTGTCCTGCAGCCCGAAGAACGGAGCACTCTCCCAAACCAGCACCAAGCGATCCGGCTGCTCAAATCCGAGCGGACGCAGGAGAACCGCATTGATCAGGCTGAATACAGCCGAGTTCGCACCGATACACAATGCCAGCGTCAGAATCGCAACCAGTGTAAAACCGGGGGTCTGCTTGAGGGATCTGATCGCAAACCGCAGATCCGACAGAGGAGTGGACATGACCTCGGCGAAGCAATTGTGGTGCCATCTTCTATTTCGGAAATACAGGTCTTTTGGCCTGACTTCAAAGATGGCTGTCCGGATTTGGGATCGGGTGTTCGATTCAGCGTGCCAGCGGGTCCCAGCCTTTGGGCGGAAGTGGTTGGCCGGCGAACAGGACCCGGCCGGCCTTGCCCTCAACCATCTCGCCGATGCGAGAGAAGCCTCGAGGAAGCTTCTTGCTTGGCGGGAGTGTGGCCAACAGCTCGTAGTCCTCGCCCCCAAAGAGGGCGTTCTCAAGCGTTGCTCCAGGTGCCGATGGGAGCACTCCATCCAGCGACGCCGAGACGCCGCTTTCCAGCGCCAGCCGGTGCAAGTCCATGCCGAGGCCGTCACTCAGGTCCATGCAGGATGTGGCGCCTGCTTTGAGCAGAAGTCTGGCGGCATCGAAGCGGGGCTTCGGCCCGGGCCGCTCGATGTACTTTCTTGCCGCCGCCCGGCCAAGCGGGCCGCTGACCACAATGACATCGCCCGGCCGCGCGCCATCGCGACGAAGCGCCTTCCCACGCGGAACGCTCCCGATCACCGTCACATCGCAGATGAACTTCGAAGCGCGGCTCAGGTCGCCGCCGACGATGGAGACCTTGTGGAGCGTGGCGAGCCTGCGTGCGCCTTTGTAGAAATCAGCAAGGAAACTCTCACAAACCCACGGTGCCGCTGCAATGCTGAAGAGCGCAGCCAGCGGCGCGCCGCCCATTGCTGCGATATCGCTTAAACCGCGTGCCAGCGCCTTCCAGCCGATGTCGGATGCGGTTTGCCTCGCTCGGACAAAATGCAGCCCTTCAATGAGGAAGTCGGTGGTCAACAGCAGGTCGTGCCCGCGAGGAGGGCGCAGAATCGCGCAGTCGTCGCCAATGCCCAACACCACATTGCGCGACAACGGCGCACCCGCATGGCGGCGAATCGCCCGGACAGCATCGAGTTCGTTCACAGGCTTCACTCCTGGGCCAGGACAAGGCCGGACGGCAGTTCCTCGCCAAACACCCGGCCGAGCGAGTCGAGGTCGCCCGATTCGGTGCCCTCGAAAATTGCGAGAAGCTCAGTGTTGGAAGCCAACAGGCGGCGCACTGATTCCAGCGACGACCCAGGCAAGTCGCGCGCCATGTCGCCGGTCGACTGGCCAAGCCGCGCAATGGCTTCAGAAGATCCCTCCACCTTGCCGATGGCTTCGATCCAGCGAAGGGCCGTGGTCGGTGGCAGCACCTGATTGGCCGGACCGTAGAACAGCCTGCGCGCGCCGATGCGGGCCAGACACCACAACTCGCTGGCGCCTCCGTCGTTGTTGCGCAGCCTGCGCACCAGAGCGTTGCCCAGATCCGTGCGCGTCCCCGCTGGCAACAATTCCAAACTGGCCGCGCACCGCCACATTTCACGCAGCAGGCTCGAATTCACTCGCTGCCCTTTGCCCTTCGGCAGCAGCGTCGAACTGAGCCGTTGGTAGACATCAGCCTGCTGATTCTTGTTCAGGCCGCCCGCAACGCGTCCCCAGAAGATCCACCACTGAGTCTCAACCTCGACCTTGTTGCCGAAGGCCATCCACTGCGCCCACACGCGGCGCGCCCGCTCAATGCGGTAGTCGTCGCCCGGATGTCCGAATCCCGGCCTCAGGCACAGGCCCGCGAGGTTCAACCACCGCACTTCGAAATCGGCGCCCTTCCGCCGCCCCTCGGCCAGTTCGAGAAATGCGTCGCCCAAACGGCGAATGACCTCGAGCGGCCAGGAGTTCCGGCCCAATGCGAGCGTCTGTTCCAGCCGGGAGGGCAAATCAGTAGGGGCAATCGAGCCGCGCTCGAAAACGTCGTGGATGGCAGCGATCGACTGCTCAACGGCGTCCGCCCCGATGACCGCCGCCGGCTTCACTCTGCGCCGCTCCTCCGCCATCACCTTCTTGCGCAGCTCAAACTGCAGCCGCCAGCGGTTCTCGCTGATCTTCGATTCGGCCCAGATCTCCAGCGTGCCGATCTCGGTGAGGTGCGCGCCGAGCTTCACCGGCACAAGCCGCTCCTCGGCTTTCTTGCCGAAACGGATGACGGCCTCCAGCGGCGCGTGTTGGTGGAGGTCGCCGGCGAGAACTGCGGGATCGAACTCGACCACGCCGCCCAACCTCGTCATCGGTCCGCGTCAGCGAACTGTACAGCCGGAAGCTGACCGGCTTGTTGGCGACCAGTTGCAGGTTCTCGAGATCCAATGTCTGAGTCGAACCTTCCTCAGCGCCGCGCGGCACCAGGCAGACGGCGCGCAGCTTTTCCGTCGGGAGTCGAGCCCGATGTAGTACGTGCGTGGCAGCCCGCCGCGCACCAGCACGCCGTTCCGGTCGAGCGCACGTAGGAGTAATAAGCCGCGCCGACCGACACAGCCAGATCGAGGTCGTTGTTCTCGAACGTCAGCGGGCGCTTGCCGTACCAGTGCTCCACTACATCCGCCACGCGCTGCCGCAGAACCTCCGGGATGAAGAAGCCGCCGTTGAACAGAATCGCGTCAGGCGCGGCAGCCTGCGACTGCGAGAGGAACGCCGCCAGGTGGCGCGTCACGGCCGGATCGGATACGTAGGGCAGTCCGAGTTCGCGGAACAGGCTCTTCTTGTCCTCCTGCGGCTTCTCGTCGAGATCGCAGAACGGCAGAAACCCTTCGAGCGCGAGTTCGAGCGCCTCCTCGCGCAGGATCTCGGTCTTCAGCGTGCCGCCGACCAGCGACGTGCCCGCGCCGAGCACCGTGATCTCGCAGCTTGCCTCGCCGGGCGAAGCCAGCAGCCGCTCCTTGGCCGACGAGCACTGCCGCCGCAACGCGCTGCGCTGCCGCAGGCTCAGAGTCGTGTTCAGCTTCGTCTCGACCAGCCACGCCAGCGTGAGATCGAGATTGTCGCCGCCCAGCAGCAGGTGGCGGCCGACGGCGGTGCGCGTGAATTCGACGCGGTCCCCGTTCTGCCAACGCGGATGAGCGTGAAGTCGGAAGTGCCGCCGCCGACGTCGCACACCAGCACGGTCATGCCGTCGAAGAGCGTCTTCTGCGATTGCGCCAGATGGTTGGCGATCCATGAGTAGAACGCCGCGGCCGGCTCTTCGAGCAGAGTGGATTCGTGATGCCGGCTTCACGCGCCGCCTCCACCGTCAGCTCGCGCGCTTCTTCGTCGAACGAGGCCGGCACAGTGAGCACGACGTCCTGCTCGGCGATCGGACCTCGACCGGGGCTTCCCACGCTTCGCCATGTGCGCCAGAAACCGCGCCGAGCCTCGACGGGGGACAGCACGCGGCCGCCTTCCTGCGCGTCCCACGGCAGGATCTTCGCGCGGCGGTCGACGTCGGGATTCGAGAGCCAGCTCTTGGCCGAGTGCACCAGCCTGGTCGGCACCAGCGCGCCTTGTTCGCGCGCGTACTCGCCCACCACGCCACTCGCCCTCCAAGATACAGAAACGAGGGCAGCGTGCGCCGCGCCTCCACCGCGCCGCGCAGCGTCTGCTGCGGAAGCGGCAGGATGTGGACGGGCGGGAAGTCCATGTCCTCCGCCTCGCGGGGGTCGATAAAGGCCAGCGCCGAGTTGGTCGTGCCGAGGTCGATGCCGATCTTCATGGTCTGCCTTTTTGCTCGCGAACCTGGAACTCGAGCTTCCAGCGCCGGCCGTCGCGCGCCACGCACCACAACTCAAGGACGCCGGTCTCCGTCACGCGCGTTTCCAGCGTGACCCGCACTACTGCGCCAGTTTCGCCGGCTGCTGGCAGCGTCACCTGCATCGGCGCGAGTTCCTCCAGTTCCTCCGTGACATCCTCCAGCATCGCGCCGGCTTCGTCGTTCTTGCGCAGGGCGGAAGAGAAGAAGCGGAACTCCGCCGGTTCGCCGTGATCAAGCCGAATTCGCCCGAGGGAATCGACGCGCTCGTGCCTTCTTCCATGCCGAACGGCGCAACGGTGAGCGCTTTCAACGGCGGCGGCATGCCGGGAACCGCCGGCATCGCGGTTTCGATGCCGACGTAGTACGTGCGCGGGACACCGCCGCGGATGCGAATGCCGCGGCCCGCTCGAGCCCGCCCATAGTAGGCCGCGCCGCGCGCAACCGCGTGCATCAGATCTTCGCCGATCAGCGGATCGACGGCGCCGAAGCTCTCTTCCTCGAGCCAGCCGTTGAGCACCTCGATCACGCGGTCGCGCAGGTGTGGGGCGCGGAACACGCCGCCGTTGAACAGCACGTGCGTGGGGCAGGCCAGGCCCGAGGCCCGCGCCGCACTGCGCCATGCTCAGCCGAGGATGCCTGCTGGCGCAGGAACCGCGCCAGGTGCCGCGTGATTGCGGCGTCGGGCGCGTACGGCAGGCCGACTTCGATCAGCCCCATGCGCCGCCGCCGCTCCGGCATGTCCTGGCTCGAGCAGCGCGGGAAAAAGCCGTCAACCAGAAGTGTCTCAACATCAGCGCGCCGCAGCTTGCCGCTGATCGTGCCGCCGACCAGTCGACGACCCGCGTCCGAGGATGGTCACCGGTTCCTCGCGCGACTTGCTGTCGCCCAGCAGCTTCTCCTTGGCCAGCCGGCATTGCTGCCAGAGCGCGGGCATCTGCAGCGTGTCGAGCTTGCGGTTCTGCGCGGCCAATTCCGCTGCCGACGAGTGCGCCAGCGCCAGGTCCATATTGTCGCCGCCCAGCAGCAGGTGCTCGCCGACGGCCACGCGCTCCAGCTCCAGCTCGCCGTCCCGCTCCGTCACGGCGATCAGCGTGAAGTCCGTGGTGCCGCCGCCGATGTCGACAACCAGGATGAGATCGCCTTTGCCTATGCGCTCGCGCCAGTCCTCGTGCCGCTCGATCCAGGCGTAGAACGCGGCCTGCGGCTCCTCGAGCAGAACCAGCGGCGGATATCCGGCCTCGCGCGGCGGCTTGCTCCGTCAACTCGCGCGCGACCGCATCGAACGAAGCCGGCACCGTCAGCACGATGCCGCGCGAATCGAAAGGAGTTTCGGGATGGACGTGATCCCAGGCCTCGCGCAGATGCTCAAGATATCGCCGCGACGCATACACCGGAGAAACGCGCGGCGAGCCTTCGGGCGCGCCCGCCGGCAGAATGTCCCCCGTCCGGTCCATGCCTGTGGCCGACAGCCAGCTCTTCGCCGAAGTCACCAGCCGTCCGGCGGTTTCAGAGCCGCGCCGCGCCGCAAGCCGTCCCGTGATTTCTCCTGCCGACTCCCGCCATGGCAGATCGAGCGCACCCTCGGCGAACTCGCCCTCCCGTGCCAGATAGAGCGCGCTTTCCAGCAGTGCCTCCGCACCGGTCTCGCCGGGGTGGATCAGTTGTGGGATTGAAAAGATCTCAACCGCTGAATCGTCTTCCGCCGCAAATGCGACGGAACAGTTCGTCGTGCCGAGATCAATACCGAGGAATCGCAAGGCCTATTCGACTTCCAGCTCGGCCGCGCCGAGAATCGAGAGATTCTGTTTGCCGCTCACCGCGGGCAGTTCCACGCTGTCCGCGCGCCAGCCGCGATGTCGCAATGTGCCCCCAGTGGGCTTGCCCTGGGCGGGCAGGTTCCCGATGAACTTCACAGCTCCGGCATCCCGGCCCAATGCGCCCAGGCTCTCCACCTTGACGTGTGTGCCCTCCACCCCGTCAACTACCGGTGCAAGCCGGAAAACCTTGCGCAGAGTCTCCTGGCTCTGGGCATGGACGTTCCGAACGGCTGCCCCGATCTGCTCGTCTGAGTACGAGCCGATATCTTCCATGAAGAAGTCCAGAAGCCGCGCCTCCTTCTGCAGCAGGCCCAGCAATTGCAGCGCTCCGTCCGACGGCTTCACCACCGTTACGGCTGGAGCCGCTTTCTTCTCGGTCGCGCTCTTCGTGTAGCCAAATGCGCGCGCTATTTCTTCCGGCAGACTGCCGCCGAGCACGGCGAAGAAGGCGCGGAAAGCCATTCCAATGCGACTCAAATCGAGGAAACCTCCAATTCTTCAGTTTACATTGCCCTTCCCCGAGCGACGGGCGATATCATGGATGTTGCTTAATCGATACTCGGCGGTATAGTATACTTCGCCCAAAAGGGGACATCCAGATGGCGAAGAAAGAATCGACTCCCAAATCGTCGTGGGGTTCCCTTCGCAGCACGCGAGTCCTGGAAGCGATTCTGAACTCTGCCTCTCAGTGCATCCTGGCTGTGGGGCGCGATGGACGAATCCGCGCGGTCAACGCGCGCGCACAGCCGATGTTCGGCTACACGGCCGAGGAGTTACAGGGAGAACTTGTGGATACGCTGGTGCCTGAGGCGGTCCGCAGTCAGCACAAGCAGCACCGAGAGGGTTACGTGGAATCCCCCCGCGTTCGGCCGATGGGGGAAGGGCTGGACCTGGTGGCTCGCCGGAAAGATGGCTCCACTTTCCCCGTGGAGATCAGCCTGAGCTATGTCGGCACCGGCGACGAAATGCTGGCAATTGCCTTCGTGTCCGACATTACGCAGCGAAAGACGCTTGAGGAGCAATTGTTCCAGTCGCAAAAACTGGAGGCGGTGGGCCGATTGGCCGGAGGAGTCGCACATGACTTCAACAATCTGTTGACGGTCATCGCGGGCAACGACCGATTTTTGTTGAACCAGCTTTCAACCCTGGACCCCTCGCGGGCATATGCCGAGGAAATCATGAAAGCGGCTGAAAGGGCAACGGCGCTAACCAGGCAGTTGCTGGCGTTCAGCCGGAGGCAGGTCATCCAGCCGTTGGTGCTGAACATCAACGAAGCTCTCCGTCAATCGGAAAAGTTGATGCGCCGCCTCGTGGGCGAAGGAATTGAAGTGGTCTACCGGCTTGGACCGGACGTGGGGCGGGTAAGAATGGACCCGTCGCAATTGGATCAGGTGATGCTCAATCTGCTCGTTAACGCGCGCGACGCCATGCCGAATGGAGGCAGCGCGCTCGTGGAGACCACCAGCGTTGATCTGGGAGAGGACTATGCTCGAATACACTTCGGTGTGAAACCGGGACCGCACGTCCTGCTGATGGTCAGCGACTCCGGGGTAGGCATCGACGCCGAGACGCAGAAGCACATCTTCGAGCCGTTCTTCACGACGAAGCCCCAGGAGAGCGGAACGGGGCTGGGGCTGGCCACGGTGTATGGAATTGTCAAGCAGAACGGAGGCGATATCTGGGTCTACAGCGAGGTTGGGCGTTGGGTCGACGTTCAAGGTCTATCTTCCGAGAATCGACGGCGGGGGCGAGATGGGCCGAACTCAGGCTGCAATCGCCAAAGAGAGTGGTGGAACGGAGACTGTTCTTGTCGTAGAGGATGAAACAGGCGTTCGCGACGTGGTCTGCACGGTTCTGCGAATGGCCGGCTATAGGGTGCTCGAAGCGCCGGATCCTCATGAAGGCGCTGGAGATCAGCCGGGCCGACACTGGAGTGATCCACCTCCTGGTCACCGATGTAGTCATGCCACATATGGGAGGCCAGGAATTGGCGAACATTTTGCACAAGGAGAGACCGAGCCTGAAGGTGCTGTACCTTTCCGGTTACACCGAAAACTCCATCGTCAAACATGGCGTTCTCGAGCCAACCTTGAACTTCCTGCAGAAGCCATTTGAGTTTGAGAAGCTGCTGGCCAAGGTGCGGGAAGCCCTCCAACGCTGACGCGACCCCCGCCGTTTGCGCCGCCCCCAGGTCCGTGCTATCGTAGGGAATTGGCGCACCTGCCCAAGGCACGTCTGTGCCCTCGTGTGGTTGCGTACTCCTCCCGGGTCGCGCTTCCCCGCAAGCTCCGGAAACTATTTCGAGGAACCGAGTTATGTACGCAGTGATTGAGACCGGCGGAAAACAATACCGCGTGTCCCCGGGCGATGTCCTTCAAATTGAACGGCTGGAAGGCGAAAGCGGCGCTTCCGTCGAGTTCGACAAGGTCCTGGCCTTCGGGACCGACAGCGGCGAGTTGCGCGTGGGTTCCGACGCCACAGGCGTCAAGGTGACCGGCACCATCCAGGCCCAGGAACGCGGCGTCAAGCTTGTCGTGTTCAAGTTCAAGCGCAAGAAGCAGTACAAGAAGACGATCGGCCACCGTCAGAACCTGACGCGGGTCAAGATTGCCGACATCGTCGCCTAGATCGGGAGAGCGGAGAAGCACAAATGGCACATAAAAAAGGACTTGGTAGTTCAAAAAACGGCCGCGACTCCAATGCGCAACGGCTGGGCATCAAGATTTTCAGCGGACAGTTGGTGACCGGCGGCTCCATCATCGTCCGGCAGCGCGGCACCCGCTACAAGGCTGGCGAGAACGTCGGAGTGGGCAAGGACGATACTCTCTACGCTCGCGTCCCCGGCACTGTGGAATGGCGCGACCGCGGCAGAATGGGCAAGTACGTCAGCGTCGCGCCCGTCGCCGAAAACTAAACCGCCTGAAAAGGCATCCGGAGCCGCCTGGGGCCCACGGCCCAGGCGGCTTCTCTATTGGTGACCCATGTTCGTCGATGAAGTAACGATTCGAGTCAAGGCAGGCGACGGCGGCAACGGCTGCATGGCCTTCCGCCGCGAAAAATTTGTCCCCCGGGGCGGCCCCAGCGGCGGCGACGGCGGCCGCGGCGGCGACATCGTCATGGTCGCCAGCCAGCATCACAACACCCTGCTCCATCTGCGATTCAACCCCGAGCATACGGGCGAGCGAGGTCGCCACGGCGAAGGATCCAACAAGACCGGACGATGTGGCGAGGATGCCATCGTGGAAGTCCCTGTGGGCACGATCGCGACAGACGGGATTACCGGTGAGTTCCTGCACGATTTCATCGCCCACGGAGACCGGTTCATCGTTGCCCGCGGCGGTCGCGGCGGTCGCGGCAATCAGCACTTCGCCTCCTCCACTCACCAGGCGCCAACGCATCACGAACCCGGCCATCCCGGCCGCGAACGCCGCATCCACCTGGAACTCAAGCTACTTGCCGACGTCGGACTGATCGGATTCCCGAACGCCGGCAAATCCACCCTGATCAGTCGAATCTCAGCCGCCAAGCCCAAAATCGCAGATTATCCTTTCACTACGCTCGAACCCAATCTCGGCGTGGTCCAGACCGAAGACCTCAGATCGTTCGTCGTAGCCGATATCCCGGGGATCATCGAGGGCGCGCACGAAGGGCATGGCCTCGGCATCCAGTTCCTCAAGCACGTCGAGCGCACGGGACTCTTGCTGCACCTGGTTGACGTCAGCCCGATGAGCGGCCGTGATCCACTCGAAGACTTCAAGACGATCCTGAAGGAACTCGGCAGCTTCAGCGAGGCCCTCGCGGCAAAACCGATGTTCGTCGTAGCAACCAAAATGGACGTAGCCCAGGACAAGACCCGCGTCCAGAAGCTTCAGCGCGCAGCAAAGCGCCGCAACCTGCCTTTCTTCAGGATTTCGGCGGTGACGGGTGAGGGTTTGCCGGAGCTCATCCACGCCACCGCCGCCGCAGTCCTCAAGCCATCAAATCCGTCTGAAGCCTGAGTCCTGCGACTATTGATTGGCGAGCTGAGCTTTCACTGACTCCAATCGTCCTTCGAGAAAGGGAGTGATGCCCGGTGCCGCACCCATCCCACCTCGGTCTGGCTGACCCGGCTGGCCAGGTTGACCGGGCAGACCGGGCGACCGGGCAGACCGGGGAGACCGGGAGGCACTCCGGGCGGCAAAGTCGGCGGCGTACCGGGAGGCACTCCAGGTTGCCCGGGGGCAATGTTGGCGGAGTCCCTGGCGTCTCCGGGAGAGTCGGCATGCCCGGTTGGCCGCCGGCGCCTGGGTCTGGTCCGTGGTCATGGCTTGCTCGAACTGCTCCTGCGTGACGAGCTTCTGTGTGTCAGCTTCCACCAACGGGCGGATCATGTCTCGCAGCACGGTCATCCGGCTGGAGATATTGGCCGGAAAGAAAACGTTATCCACGAGGTTCTTGTAGATCGTTCTGTATCGTTCTTTGTAGGCCGGCACTTCCCAAAGCCGGGTGGCTAGCGGCCGCGTGATTTGAGCAGGTGCCCCTTCGCCGCCGCCAATACCCCCGCCTCCTCCGAAGCCGCCGGTGGCGACCCATTCGAGAGGGAGTTCCTTCATCTGCTGGACACTGAGTCCCTGTGCAAGGGCCCCGAATGCCAAGCTCGGATCCCAGGGAATCCACACCCAGCGACTGTCGGAAGGCCGGCGGTAGATGTAGAAGTTCTGACCCATGCCCACGTAACTGTCGAGGTTGACAGTCAGGTTGTCCACCGCCAAGGCCGTCAGCACGCTGTCGATGTCGACCAGCGGCTCGAGCGCCGCCGGCAGTTCTTCGATTGGCGTCTGCGTGAGCGTCTTGGTCAGAGCGATGACATCGGACCAATCATCGGCTTCCTCGTTGCTCTGTTTCTCCAGGAATTGCTTGTATGGGGCGGGGTCCTCGCCGAGATAGTTCAACGTGGTGCCGATGTCGGCCTTATAGAGATTCCCGCCGTCCTCGCCCTTCCCGAAGAAGGTCTTCAGAAAATCGCCGTTTACGACCTCAGTCAGAATGTACAAACCCCAGTATTCGTCGTTGATGTACAGGGCAGCGAAACCTGAGCGTGGGCTCTTCAAGCCCGCCGCCGCGGCGAACTCGTAGTAGGCCTTCTCCCGCACGAAACTCGGATCATTCCATGCCGTTGCTGAGACTGAACGAGGCAATGCCCTCGATCTTTTGTCCCTTGGTGAACTCGTTGAGCTTGATCCTGAACGGCTTCTTCTTCGTCGTCGCGCCGCGATAGGAACTGTTGCCCTTGAAGCGGATCCCAATGGAGTCGAATTTCCAGTCACCCCACTCCAGCGAGGCTTCGGTGTATGGCACGTCATCCTCGTTCGCCTCAAAGTCGGCGGCGAGTTTCTCGTACCAGCCCGCCTCGGCGAAGCGGATCCTGATTGTGTGTACCTTGTCCTGGTCGAAAACAGGGTGTGGCCGGCACGACTTGCGCCTGTGCGGCAAATGAAAGAAGTATCAAAGTAAGTGATGGCTTGAGCATTCTGAAAGGTCTCTCTTTTCGGTCGACTCTCTCAGGACGCCCAGCAATCTCTTGAGGTTGCCCGTCTTGACACTTCTTTGCAAACGAGTGACGTTCTCTTGACGAAGTGGTGTTTGATCGGCCGCAGGCGCAGGACGCTCGGGTGCTAGTCCTCTGGCGAGGCGCCTGTGGCGGCGCTGGTCACGATCGGACCGGCAATAGTCGGTGAGTGCTGGGCAAACCACTGCTGTTCGGAGAGGTTCTTGTATACAAGTCCAGCCACGCCGGAAGCCACCGGGCCATTCACGGGCCGGCCTCCCGTCAGTAGCACTACAACGACGAGCTTTCGGCCGTTGATCTCGTTGTAGCTGCCAAACCAACCGAGGTGGGTGCGGGCATCGCTGCAGGTGCCGGTCTTGCCGTAGATCGGCTCGTTGGCGTCATACAATGCTCGGCGGGCGGTCCCGAAATCAGTCGCGCCCAGCATCCCGGGTCGCATATCAGGTAGCCACTGCTGCACATCGAGCTGGCGCTTCACTTTGGGCGTGAATGCCACGAGCTCATCCTGGTTCTTCGGATACTGGAGATAGTACAGGGTGCCGCCGTTGGCGATTGCCGACACCATTGCAGTCAGTTGAAGCGGCGTCAGGCCGATGGCCTCACCGAAGCTCGTCATCAAGCCGACAGACACGCCCGACGGTTTCTCCGACGGGAAGATACCGGGGCTTTCGCCCTGGATTTCGAAGCCGGATCGTTCGCCCAGTCCAAGCAGCTTGGCATAGTAGTGAACCTTCTGGAAACCAAGCTTGTCCCCGATGTTGGCAAAGAACGGATTATTGGACTTCGCCAAGGCCGTTGTGAGGTTCATGGACGAACGTCGCGATAGCCGAAGGTTCGTGTCGCGATCGATGATCCCCTCACTCAACCCGGCAAGCCCAGCCACCAGCTTGATGGTCGAACAGGGCTGGTAAGCTCCCGTCAGAGCCAGCTTCTGATTGACGATGCTTAATACTCTGCCCGTCGTGGGGTCGGCGACAACCACGCTGCCGTTATACCCCCCGATGGCGGCAACGGCAGCCCTCCGGACCGTCAGGTCCTCACCGTCAATGGTGTCGCCGAGAGTCGAATCGGCAAACGTGGGCGTAATCCAGGGGCTGTAATACGAACGGCGTGCCCGGCTCCTGGTTCGTGTTGTCGACCGCACCTTCACCGTTTTTGAAGCTGTGGCTGAACCTGTCGCCTTGGTCGTGGTGACGGCAGTCTTCGGTTTTGCGGCGGTGGTAGTCCTGGACCGCGCCGTGGACGCGGAGGCCTTCTTCGCCTTAGAGGTTGTTGCAGTAGTGCCCTTCTTTGCAGTAGCACCAAATGCGGCAGAGGCAGTGAAGACTGCCAGACTTATAAATGCAGATATGAAAAACAGGAGGTTTCGCTTCATTCCACCTTCCGGCGACAGAAAAACTACACACTCCCTCGCAAGCGAGGCAGCCTCGCACGACTTCCCTATTTTGTTGTATCGGCAGGGGATGAGTCAAGCTTCAGAGTGCTTCTTGAATGAAAAAAAATCATTCAGTCAGTCTCCTGCCGGAGTAATTCTAAGAACCAGAACTGAAGCCTGGGCCTCCCCGGACAGACCCTCCCCCACAGGCCCCACCTTCTCTGCCGTCTTAAACTTCACGCTCACTGCGTCGACCTCCAGGTCCAGGACCTTCGCAAGGTTTTCGCGGATCGCTTCCCGGTGACTCCTTCAGCTTGGGTCGCTGAAGGATCACCGTCGAGTCGACATTCCCTATGTAATAGCCCTTCTGGCGGACCAGCGCTGCCGCGTGCTTCAAGAACAGCATGGAGTCGCAGTCCTTCCAGCGAGGGTCGGAATCCGGGAAGTGAGAACCGATATCGCCCAGAGCCACGGAGCCCAGCAGGGCGTCGGTGATGGCGTGCGCCAGCACATCGGCGTCAGAGTGCCCGTCCAAGCCGAATTCGCACGGGATATGGATGCCGCCCAGAATCAGGGGTCGTCCCTGTGCGATCCGGTGGTTGTCCCAGCCGAGTCCGACGCGGACGGAAGCAGTTCCGGGGCTCATTCCGCCCCGGACTCCCTGGCGCGCTCTTCACGCAGGAACAGGTGCGCGAGTTCGATGTCCGACTGGCGGGTGATCTTGATGTTGCGGTCACTGCCGGCCACCACGGTGACCTCGATCTTGTCCAGCCGTTCCACCAGGCTCGATTCATCGGTGCCGATAAAGCCGTCCTCGCGGGCCCTTTCGAAGGCGGATCGCAGAATGGAAGCGCGAAAAACTTGCGGCGTCTGGGCCAGCACCAGCCGGTCCCTATTGAGAGTCCCTTGTACGGCGTGGCGCTGCACTTGCTTGACGGTGTCGACCGGCACGATCCCGACAATCGCTGCCCCGGTTTCTGCGGCCTTTTCAATCACCTCAACGATGGTGGCCGCCGCAACAAACGGCCGCACCGCATCGTGGACAGCGACTATATCGACGTCTGGCGCGAGTGAGGTCAAGGCGTTCTCAACAGATTGCTGCCTCGATTCGCCGCCGGCAACAAGTCGCACCGGCTTGCCGAACCTCTCAGGGGCGAGCATCTCACCGACCCACTCCAGATCATCCGGGCGGAGCGCAATCACCACTTCGTCAACCAGTGGACAAGCCAGGAATTTGCGCACGGTGTGAACGAGGATCGGCGCGCCATCCAACAGCATGAACTGTTTGCGGCTGATACCGGCGATCTCGGCGAAACCGGCCTTCATGCGAGTGCCGAGACCGGCGGCGGGGAGGATAACAGAGACTTTCATGGACCCTTCTTCGGACTGTGACTGGCGGCAGCTGCGGTGGCTGCTAACTTTGCGGCTGGACCGGCGCGGCTCGTTCTTTGGCCGGCGGTTCGCTGTCGACCGGACGAGGCGGCGCCATCGGCTTCTCACCCGACATCTTGTCGTAAACGTGGTGGACCCTGTCGTCGAACCGGCCGAAGATCATCTTGCCGGCTGTCGTCTGCAGGACGCTGGTGACGCTGATATCGATAGTCTTCGAAATGAGCCGTTTGGCATTGTCGACAACCACCATGGTGCCATCGTCGAGATAGGCAACGCCCTGGTTGTATTCCTTGCCCTCCTTCAGGATGAAGACCCTCATCGTTTCACCTGGCAGGACAATCGGCTTCAGGGCGTTTGCCAGCTCATTGATATTGAGAACCTCAACACCGTGCAATTGAGCCACCTTGTTGAGATTGAAGTCGTTGGTGACAATCTTGCACGAGTAAACTTTGGCCAGCTCGATCAGCTTCAGGTCTACCTCGCGGACGGCGGGAAAATCATCCTCGAGGATCTGAATGCTGAGCGCCGCGGTCTTCTGCAACCGCTGGAGGACGTCCAGACCGCGGCGTCCCCGGTTGCGCTTCATCGAGTCCGCGGAGTCTGCCACCAGTTGCAGTTCCCTCAGGACAAACTGCGGAACGACCAAGGTGCCGTCAAAGAACCCTGTCTCGGCGATATCGGCAATTCGGCCGTCGATGATCACGCTGGTGTCGAGGATCTTAAAGCTCTGCTTGGTCGCATTCTCCCCACCGAAGAGCCCCCCTAGTGCGGCCAGGTTCAGCATGTCGCCTTTGGTCGCGCCCACGATAAGACCTACGTAGGCCATCACGGAGAGAATCATCAATTGAAAAAAGCTGACCGTGCCCTTCCCACCGGGCAACGCCCAGGCCAGGATCATGGCGATCAGGAATGCGCCGACGATACCGAGGATCGAGCCCGCCGCCGCACCGATCAACCTCTTCAGGCTCACCTGTTTGAGGCGTACTTCGAACAACACGATCACAGCGCCCATCACAGCGCCCACTGCGCAGGCGATCTCGGGAGTTAGATTGAATGGCGTCAGGAACCAGCCAGCCGCCGAAAGGAAGATGACGAACAACGCGCGAATAACGTATAGATCAATCACAACTACTCCATTCCGCGCCTCCGGCGCGGGCCAGGATGAAACTGTACGCCCAAGAGAGGACACGCACTATAAACTGCGCAGCAAGTATACCACCGGCCCACAGGGTAAGGGGATCGGGTATTCTTCCGGATGCAGCGAAAAGGGCGCCTTTGAGGACGAGGCGCCCTGTTCTTCTGTCGTGCCTGCCTGGGGCAGGGGGAGTAGAAAATGTTGAAGTGGGCTTACAACGCCTTCGCCAGCTCTTCGGCCAAGGTTGTCTGAGGCATCCCCTGCTTGCGGTGCTTACGCCCGCCGCGGTGACGCCGTTCAGCCGCCTGGACGCCGACGCTCGGAGGCGGGGGCGGTCCAACCGGGCCTTGTCCGGGGAGCGGACGCCGCACCTCGCTCTTCCCTTTGGGTGGGTGAGCGGGGTTGGCGCGCAAAAGGCGCTCCTCGAGAGGGGCATTATCAAAGCGCTTGATAATTGAGTGCATCTCTTCTTCGTTAGGCGCTTCGATAAAGGCAAACCCTTTTGATTCCTGGGTCTCCGGATTGCGGATGACCTTCACGGAATCGGCCACCAGGTTTTCCGCCACGAGCCACGACTTGATGTCGTCAGCTGTGACCCAGGGCGGAAGATTGCCGAGAAAGACGGTCGAACTCATTGAGGTGGGAATTAACTCCGTCGCGGTTTGGGACTGATTCGGCGCGAAGAGCAGTCCATGAGGCCCTTTTAGAATATCACGCAACAATCCGGCCCGGCAATCCTCAACAGTCGCAACTTTGCAGAAGATTCCGGTTTGGGCGATTTACGGTTGTTGCCAACCCCCGCCGAGAGCCTTATAAAGCCTGACGACGGAGTCTAGTTCCTGCCTGTAAGCACTTGCGTAATTGATCTCGGCGTCCAAGGCATACCGCTCAGTGTCGAGAACTTCAAGATAACTGGTCACCCCTCCTCGATAGCGCAGAGTCGCTAGTTGGAGCTGATCCCGGTAGGTCTTGACCAGATTCTCATTGTGGGTCAGATACTCGCGAGCCTTCTGGTAGCCGATCAGCGAATCCGATGTGTCGCGGAAGGCGTTGAGGATGCTTTGCTGATACCCCAGGATCGCAGCCTCTCGGACGTACTTGGACGATTTGTAGTTGGCCCACAGTTGACCACCGTTGAATATCGGAGCAACAACCGAACCGCCCCATGCGAAACCCGTGCCGCTGGCGGAAAACAGGCTCGTGATCTCGCCGCTCTGATAGCCGCCGCTGATCGTGAGATTGATCGAAGGAAACATGGAAGCCTTGGCGACTCCGACACGGGCATTCGCAGCGATGAGCGCCTGTTCCGCTTGCCTTATGTCAGGGCGGCGCTCCAACAGCGACGACGGCAGCCCGGCCGGAACAACAACGCCATCCAGGGCGAATTCCGTGAGAGGCTTTCCTCTCTCAACCGGTCCAGGGACCCTGCCCAACAGCTCGCTGATTGCGTTTTCGAGCTGTTCCTGAAAACGTTCCAGATCCGCAATTTGAGCTTTAGCCGTATCGACCAGAGTCTTAGCCTGGTCGACTTCCAGCCGCGTAGCAACGCCACCCTGAAGCCGCGCTTCCACCAGCCTGAGCGAAGCCTCACGGGACTTGAGCGAACTCCGCGAAGCTGCCAGCGCCTGATCGGCTTCGAGAAGCCTGAAGTAGGCGGAAGCCAAGTCCGTAATCAGTGTCTGGATAACCCCGTTCCGGATCTCCTCCTGACTCAAGTACTCGGCTCGCGCCGCTTCCGTGGCCTTGCGGATCTTGCCCCAAATGTCCAATTCCCAACTGGCACCGCCGCCACCAAACGCGGTGTTGGTGTTCACTCTTAGGCCCGACTGCCGGTTGAGACTGCCCTCACCGAATATCTGCGGAAATATTGGAGCTTTCGCAATCGTGATTTGCTCGCGGGCCGCCAACACTCGCTGCGCCGCAATTTGAGCATTGTAGTTTTTCTGCAGCGCCTCTTTAATGAGCGCCTGCAGCTTCTCGTCTTTGAAGACCTCAAACCACTTCAAGTCTCCAAAAGAGGCCGCGGCCTGTTGAGCCGGAGCGCTTCGGTAAGCGGGCATTGTGGGAGTGGCTGGGACGTTGGTACTTTGGCCCCACTGTGCAGCCTGCCAGCATCGCCACGCAAGCGGCGACTAACATCATCCACCGCATTAATGTGCCCCCCCTTCCAGAACCGGCACTCCGCCAGGTCGGCCCTCAGCCGCTTTCGCATTTCCACTGACTTTGTAAGCCAGACCCTGCACCAGCACGTACAACATTGGAATGAAGAACAACCCGACGCTCGATGCCATCGGCATGCCGGCAAACACCGCCAAGCCGATGCTGACGCGAGCCGCCGCGCCGGCGCCGCTCGCCATCACCAGCGGCACCACGCCGAGAATGAAAGCGAACGCCGTCATCATGATCGGCCGGAAGCGGAGTTTCGCACCGTGCACGGCGGCGTCGTACAGACTCATCCCTTCTCTCTCGTGGCTCTCCTTGGCGAACTCCACGATCAGAATCGCGTTCTTCGCCGCCAGGCCCATCAGCGTCACGATGCCGATCTGCACGTAGACGTTGTTCTCGAGGCCGACAAGGTAGACGCCGAGAAACGCGCCGAAGACGCCGATCGGCAGTCCGAACAGCACCGAGAAGGGAACCGCCCAGCTCTCATACTGCGCGGCCAGCACCAGGAACACGAAGATCATGGCCATGCCGAAGATCGGCCCCTGCGATGCCGCCTGCTTCCTTTTCCTGAAACGCGATGCCGGTCCACTCAAAGCCATAGCCCTGCGGCAACTCCTTCGCCGCCAGATCCTCCATGACCTCCAGCGCCTCGCCGGTTGAGATGCCCGGCGCGTTGGCGCCGTTGATCTCGGCGGTCCGGAACATGTTGTAGCGCTGCAGGATGTCCGGACCTGTCATCATGTTGACCTTGCTGATGGTGGACATCGGCACCATCGACCCGTCGCCGGAGCGCAGATAGATGTCGTTGATGCTCTCCGGCGATCTTTCGGAAATCCTGCTCGGCCTGGAGCATGACCTTGTAGGTGCGCCCGAAGAGATTGAAATCGTTCACCTGCAAGCCGCCGAGATAGATCTGCAGTCCCTGAAACACGTTCGTTGATGGGAATGTTCAGGGTGCGCGCCTTGTCGCGGTCGATGTCCAGCTTGATCTGCGGAATGGTGGTTCTGTAACCGGAGTAAATGCCCGTGATCTCCGGCCTCTGCGCCATGGCCTGCATGATCTTCGCCTTGGTCTCGGTCCAGTTCCTGCCGGCGTCCGGCCCGCCCTGTCCTGCAGTTCGAAGACGAATCCGCTCGCGTTGCCGAGGCCGTTGATCGGCGGCGGCGGGAATACGAGCGATGACCGCTTCCGGATAGGCGGCGAACTTCTTGGTGCATGCCCATCAGAATCGCCTTGAGCTGCTCTTCTTCGCTCTTGCGCTCTTCCCAAGGCTTCAACATCACGATGATGGAAGCGTTGTTGGAGATGTAAGCGTTGGTGAGCAGGTTGAGTCCGCCCATGACGATGACTTCCTGCACGCCCGGGACGCCCTTCAGATCGGCTTCGGCGCGCCGCATGAGCGCGTCCGTCCGTTCCATGGATGCGCCGTCGGGCAGATTGAAGACGGCGAAGAAGTAGCCCTGGTCCTCGTTCGGCACGAAACCCGTGGGGACCTTCATCAGCAGGCTTCCCGCGCCGAACCACAGTCCGGCCAGGCAGGCCAGGCCGATTACCATGCGCCGCAGGAAGAACGACACGCCCGAGAGATAACCGTCCGGTTGTCTTGTCGAAGACCTTGTTGAAGCCTCGCAGGAACGCGCCGACCGGACCGCGGATCTCCTTTCGCGGGCCGGAGCAACATGCTGCAAAGCGCCGGCGTCAGCGTCAGACGCCACGATCACCGACAGGATCACCGAGACCGAGATCGTGATGGCGAACTGCTTGTAGAGCTGGCCGACGATGCCGCCCATGAAGGACACCGGGACGAACACGGCGCACAGCACCAGGCCGATGGCGACCACCGGGCCGCTGACCTCGTCCATGGCTTTTTCCGTGGCCTCCAGCGGACTGAGCCCGTGCCCGATGTGGTGCTCCACCGCCTCCACCACCACGATGGCATCGTCCACCACGATGCCGACAGCAAGCACCACCGCGAGCATCGTGAGCGTGTTGATGGAAAAGCCGAGCGCCACGAATGCCGCGAACGTGCCGACCAGCGAGACGGGCACCGCCAGCATCGGGATGAACGTGGCCCGGAAGTTGCCGAGGAAGATGAACACCACGATCAGCACCAGGATGATCGCGTCACGCAGGGCGAGGAAGACCTCGTCGAATCGCCACCTCGACGAACTTCGTGGTGTCCAGCGAGATCCGGTACTGGAGCCCGGGCGGGAAGGTCTTGCTCGTTTCCTCCAGCAGTTTCTTCAGGTTCTCCACCGTCTGAATGGCGTTGGCGCCGGGCAACTGATAGACGATGAGCAGCGTAGCCGGAATGCCGTCCTTGCGGCCGAAACTGGTGTAGCTCTTTCCCGAGAGCTCTGCCCGGGAAACATCCTTCATCCGTAGAATCGACCCGTCCGGCAGAGTGCGGACGATCATGTTCTCGAACTCGCTCGGGTCTGGTCAGGCGGCCCTTCACGTTCACCGAGTACTGGAATTGCGTGCCCGCCTTGGCTGGCGGTTGGCCCACCTGGCCGGCCGCGGCCACCAGGTTCTGCTCGCCGATCACGTTTGCGAGGTCGGTGCCGGTCAGGCCCAGCTTGGCCAGCTTGTCGGGGCGGACCCAGAAGCGCATCGCGTAGTCGCGCTGCCCGACGATCATCGTCGAGCCGACGCCCGGCGTTCGCGCGATCGCATCCACCAGGTTGATCGAGGTGTAGTTGGAAAGGAACGTCTCGTCGAATGTGCTGTCCGGCGAGTAGACCGAGATCACAAGCAGCATGTCCGGCGACTTCTTCTTCACCGAGATACCGGCTGAAACGGCCTCTTTCGGCAGTTTGGCCTGCGCCTTGTTGACACGGTTGTTGATGTCCACATTCGCCATGTCGAGATTCGCGCCCACCTTGAATGTGCACGTCAGCACGTAGCGGCCGTCGCTGGAGGACTTCGACGACATGTAGATCATGTTCTCGGCGCCGTTGACCTCGGCCTCCACGTTGGTGGCGACCGACTGCTCCACCGTCTCCGCATTTGCGCCCGGGTAGTTGATTTCGACCTCGACCGTTGGCGGCGAGATCTGCGGATACTGCGCGATCGGCAGTGTCCCGATGCTGATGCCGCCCGCAATCAGGATGATCAGCGAGATGACGATCGCGAAGACTGGCCGATGAATGAAGAATTTCGCCATGGGCTACTCTCCCTTCTTCGAACCGGCTGCTTCGGTGCTCACGGGTGCGCTGGTTGGAGTCACGGTCGCCCCCGGCCGCGCTTTCTGTATGCCTTCGACGATGATCCGCTCGCCCGCCTTCAACCCTTCGGTCACGATGAAATCCTCGCCCACGCGATCGCCAAGAACCACGCTTCTGCAGCTGCACTTTGTTGTCACTGCCGACCACGTAGACGACCTTCGCGCTCTGCATCTCCGTCACCGCCTTCTGCGGCACGAGCAGGGCATTCTCCACCACCGTGGCAGCCAGCCGCACTCGTCCAAACTGCCCCGGCCTGAGCAATGCGTTCGGGTTCGGGAACTCGGTCACGATGCTCAGCGTGCCGGTCTTCACGTCCACCGCGCGATCCGCGATAATCATGCGGCCCTTGTGAGGGAAAGTGCTCCCGTCGGCCAGGATCAGTTCCAGTTCCGCTCCGCCTGTTCTCTTCCCCTGGGCCCTCATCTTGGAGTACAGCAGGTATTCGCGCTCGCTGATGCTGACGTACACCCGCATCGGATTGACGTTCGACACCGTAGTCAACAGCGTTGCCTCGCCCTGCCCAACCAGGTTCCCTGGCGCCACCTGGCGCGTGCCGATAATGCCGTCGATCGGTGAGGTGATGTTGCAGTACTCCAGGTTCAGTGCCGCCTTGTGGACGTTCGCCTTGCCGGCTTCCACCGCCGCCTGCGCCTGCTGGATTTGCCGCCGTCTGGTTCACCTTGGAGGTATTCAACGACGCCTTCCTGCGCCTCCACGTCTGCTTTGGCCGCGCTGCTGCGCCGCCAGCGCATTGTCGTAGTCCTGTTGCGGAACCGCTTGCACTTCCGCCAGCGGTTTCAGCCGCTTCACATCCTGATCGGTCTTATTCAAGTTGGCCATCGAGACTTCCAGGTTCGCGGCCGCGACGTCCGACAAGTGTCCGTTCCTTCGCTTCGGCCAGGTCCGCTTCCGCCTTCGACAGTTGGGCCTTGGCCTGCATCATCTGGGCCTCGTATTCCCGCTTATCCAACGTGAAGAGCGGCTGGCCCTTCTTCACCATCGTGCCTTCCTGGTAGTTCTGCGCCTGCAGGAAGGCCTTCACGCGTGCACGAATCTCGACCGAGTCGTTCGCGTCCGTGCGCGCCGTCAATTCGCTGTATACGGGAACGGTCTTCTGCTCCACGGGGGCGACGACCACCGAAACCGCCGGTCCTGCCGCCGCAGCGGCAGCCTTCTTCGATGCCTCGTCCTTGCCGCCGCATCCTGTCCAGAGTAGTGCTGTCGTCAGTAACAATGCGGGAAATACGATCTTCATCCCATTACTCCTACGCCCTTAAGGCCTCTGTCGCAACATCATTGCACGCAGTCGGGCGCCACCACATTAAAGAGAGTTAACTTACGAGTATATGTGGAGGCGCTGATTGTCAGATTGAGTTTATCATCCGGGCAGGAAGGATCGTGGAATCAGCGGCCGAAGGAGTTGTAGACCACGCCTGCCAACCGGCCCGGCGCCAGTCTGCTCGTGCATTCGTCCATTTCTGCAAAGGACGTCTTCTGTTTGCGGACCACCATCAAAGTGGCGTCGGCCAGCAGCGAGGCAATCTCTGCATCGGGCGATTCCAGCAGCGGCGGCCCATCCAGGATGATCCAATCGAATAGCGCGCCCAGTTGCCCCAGACGTGCCGACAGTTTGTCATAGTGCAGCGGATCCATCAGGTCCCGCGGCGCATTGCTGAGCGTCGCCAGATAGAGTTGCGTATCGGGCATCCACCACGACGGCATCTTCCCACTCTGCCCCTGCAAGATACTCTTCCAAACCCGCCCCATGCGGCAACTTGAAGCGCGCCTGCAGGGACGGCCGGCGCACGTTCAGGTCGACAAGCAGGACTCTCGCCGTTGGGTCGACCGCGATCATGAGTGCCAGGTTCATCGCGACGAATGTCTTGCCTGCACCGCGCGGCCGGACTGGTCACCAGCAAAGCACCGTGTGTTGAGACCGTGAGCTTCCCGTTGGAATCGTACCTGCTGCAGCCTGCTGCGCAGTTGGCGGAACTCCTGCAGGTATTTTTCAGGCACGTTCTTGCGGAGGAGTTGGAACGCGCGCAGGTTTTCGGGCGCCAACCGTGCGAACGCGGCTCGACGGCTCGCCGTGTGTGCGCTGCGCCTGGTCCAGAAGTGACATCCCATGCTGCACGGCGCCGTCCGGGGCGACTTGCGGAATGGAACCGGCCGAGGCCATGGTCGGGGTTCGGGATTCTTTTTGGATGCCCAGAATCACGACTCTCTCCTCTCGCGCCGCGCATCCTCCATGCGCTTGAGCACTTCCTCCGCCGTCCCTTTGCCCAGTTGCGCCCGCAGGCTTTGAAACCAAGTCTTGTTGGGGGGCTTGGCACGCGCGGCGGCACGATCAAGAATTTCCAGCGCCTGCTGCTTCAGCCCCATCCGCAGAGTGACGTAGATCAACGTGTCCTGGACTTCCGGCGAGTCAGGCATGATCTGGCCCGCATTCTGCGCCAACTGCAGCGCGTAATCCATGCGTTCGCCGCTTCGGCCCAGCAAATAGGCAAGGTTGTTGAGCGCGTAAGGATTGCCACCGTCACGCGCTACCGCCGCTTCATAGGCGGCCCGGGCAGACCGGGGATCGCCAAGCGCGTTATGTACTGCCGCCGATTTGACCCATATCGTCGGCTGGCGCCCCGGGCAGGGTCTGGGCGCGCTCGTATTCGGCCAGCGCCTCCTTCAGCTTGCCTGACATTGCCAGCGCATCCGCGAGCCCTGCCGCATATTGCAGCGCGGTGGGGGCAGACGCCGAAAGACGACGATAAATGCCCGCCGATTCCTCGTGCCGGCCCAGGCGAGCGAGAGTGCCTGCTTGAGCGGCTTCGATCTCCGGCGAATCCGGCATTGATGCCGCCGCTTTCCTTAATATGGCCAGCGCCTTGTCTCCGTTGGCCAGAGCTTCCTCTGCCCGAGCCAGCGCCACTACCAGGCCTGTCTGGAATCCCACCTTTCGGATCGCCTCTTCCAGCAAGCCAATCGCGCCCCTGAAATCGCCTTCTCTCATGCGCAGCCGCGCTCGCTCACCGGCGACCTCCCCTATGGGTGCTCCAGCCTCTGCGGCCTGCTCCAGCGTGCGCTTTGTCTCCCTTCGATTCCCGAGATCGTTCAGTATTCGAGCTTTCAACATCAGAGCGCCTGCATACCTTGGTGCCCTTTGCAGGAGATGCTCCAAAGTCGACTTGGATAACACCATGTTCCCTGCGCGGTATTCGTTTTCCGCCAGGGCAAGCCAGCCGGGAGCGTAGTTCGGATCCAGGCGGACACATCGTTCAAGTTCCTTTCCCGCTCTATACAGGTCCCCGAGCTTCATGTAGGAGCGGCCCAGATGGAATCGCACGAATGCCGACTTGGGCATTCGTTTCATGAGCATCTCCAATTCCAGCCGCGAGGCTTTGCTTTCAGTCTGTCCCGGAGCGTCAACTTCGAGCGCGGCCTTGTAGGACAACAGCGTCATGTCGTGGGGGGATATCGCGAGCGCAGCGCGGATGCGCGCCATCGCTTCCCCTCGCTTGCCTGCAGCCACTTCCAGTTCGGCCAGCTTGCCGATGAAAGTGCTCCGTTGCGATGGAAACCGGCCTACCCCGCCTTCGTATACCCGACGAGCCATATCCTGTTCCCCACGGCTGGCCCAGAAAGCTCCAATCACTTCCACGGTCTCGGCCTGCCCTCCCAGCTTCCGATTCACTTCCTCTACTTGCTCGATCATCCCCGCCCGATCGCCAACTGACTCCAGATGGGCCGCCAATTGGATCCCCGAGTCGGCGTCCCCGATAACTCGCCACTTCTTCTGAAGCACTTCGCTCGACTTCTCCGTCAGGTTTCGATCCCTGAACTGGAGATACATCAGGTCATATGCCTGGCCGAACTTGCTGCCTTTGTCCGTCAACTGGCGTAATAGCGATTCGGCCTCATCCCTTTCGTTCATTCTGTATTTCAGTGAGGCAAGCTCGACAATCAGGTTGGGATCCTGCCGGGTTTTCTCAAGTCCTCGCACGACCAGGTCGCAAGCCTCTCCGGTCCTGCCACGCTCGCACAACACCGCGGCCATCGCTCTGTATCCCGTGGCTTCACCCGGCCAACGGTCCATCATCCTTTGAGCCTGCTCCTCCAACTCCATGAGGAAGCCTCGCGACTTCCCAGGATCGGAATGGTAGATCCGATAGAGCAGATTGATGAGGTCCGACTGAACCTTCTTATCGCCGGGGGCAAGTTCCGCGGCACGAATGAGATGGCCCAGGGCCTCTTCAACTTCACCGATGCTGAGCAGCGCTCCAGCCAGTGCCTTGTGCGCCTCTCCGTTGCGCAGGTCGAGTCGAATGACATTGCGGTAGCACGTGATTGCCCGGTAAACGTCGCCATCCCGTGCCGCACCCGCCGCCGCCTTCAGCCAGCTTGCCTTCGCTCTCTCCGGGCTCGTCGAACAGCCCGTCGTCATGACAGCCGCCAGGATCATCGCAAGCATGAAGCCCGTAATGCGAGTCAGCTTCGGAATCCATCCTTTCCGCCCGGCTCCCGGTCCTGCATCGGCATCTCCGAGGCGGCCCGCCGGCAGATCCGCAAGCAGAACCGCTCCCTGCCAGTAATTGAGATGTCGGGCGGTTCTCAGGGTCGGCCTCACTTGCATGCGCAATACACCCAGCAGGATCCCCAATCCGAGTCCTGCCCCGGCCCCAATCGCCAGTTTGGACCGCGCAGCAGGAAACTCCGGCGCGGTCGGCACGGTCGGCGGATCGAGCAGCTCAACCATTTCTCCTTGCCCCTGACGATCCACTTCAGATGCGATCTCAGCGTCCCTCTCTTTCCTGTAGAGAGCCCTGTAATAGTCCGATAGGGCCGTGTACTCCCTGCTCGCCCGGAGGAAATCGGTGTCCTCCTCCCCTGACGTATATGCGTTCGAGCGCAGTTCGGCCGCCTTGCGCGTGAGCGAAGCTTCCTCCACCTCCAACCCCGCAATCGAGGTGTACATCGCGTCCCTGTCTGAACGCAGCAAGTCGAGCTTGTTCTGCAACTGGCGGCGCGCGCGAGCGCGCGCGGCCTCCACGTCGATCGCCAATTGCAGATCCATCTGGGCCCTCAGCTCCTCTAAGTGCTTCACCGCCTCAATCATGTCCGGATGCGTCGGCGTGTACCGCTTCCCCAACATCTGCACCCTCAACTCACCGTCGTTGAACATTGACCTGAGCTGCAGACCCGACACGGTCAGAGCTTCGCTGTTCGCTGTGATGACCTGGGGCACCCTTCGAGTCTCCTGCTCCACTGCAGCGATTTCGGTCAATTTGTCGCTCAGATCCCGACGCATAACGCGCAAGTTCGATTGAACGTGGCCGAGCCGGTTCTCCACGCCGTACAGATTCTGGATATTCAGCGCCCATTTGTGGTCGCCCGCAACCCGATCGGGCCTTTGCATCCCCCCGATGCTCTGTCTCCATTTCCTCAAGCCTCATCCGCACCGCCTCGGTCTGCTCGGTGAGGAATTGCGATGTCCCAAGCGATTGGTCGCCGCGGTAGCGCTCGTTCGTCTCATACACCGTCTCAACCATCTGTTGCACCACTTGCTTGGCAACGTCGGGGTTCGAGTACCTGAAGTTGATTTCTATCGAAGCGACGGGCCGTGCCCCGGCCGCTCCCCTCCACGCCACGCTCCGGATTGACAGCGCGCTCTGAAACCGCGGCACCAGGTCCGCGGCCGTCATGAAACGCCGCATCTCCGGGTACAACTTGGCGCCCTCCACCATTTTTCGGGCCGTCAGCGAGCTCGACAGAGACTGGGAGAGCGCCGCGGTTCTTTGCTCGGCCCAGGAATCCCCGCTCGTGCTGACGTACTTCTCGCTCACCTTAGGTGGAATGAACCGGATGACCGCTTTCGACAAGTACTCCGGCGGGTAGAACTTCAGCCAGACCGCCGCAGCCGCCAGGCCCGCTATTCCCAAACTGAGGATGAGCCACTTGCTCGCCCACACGCCATGCAGGTAGTCGCGCACCTCGAGCGCGCCTGCAATGTCCCACTGTTCCTGGCGATGACCTGAGGTCAACGGGCCCCTCCTGCCATTCGCTGCCGCCTGGCCCGCAGGCCGATGAAGATCAGACCGGCCGCCAACAGCGCTGAAGCCGGTGGCTCAGGAGTGCTGCTCGTCCCAGTGGCGTTAGCGCCGAACTGAAGATCCGATCCCTGCGCTCCGAACCAGCGTCCCCAAGAACGAATAAGCGGATAACGCCGTGAAGGACACTCTCCCACTCAGGAGCCAGTTGCCTCCGGCGTTCGTCCTGAACACGACCGGACCCGGCATGTTGGTTTGCACGTTCGCGAGGCCGCGTGTCGCAGTCAGCGTCGTCGTCGAAAACCCCTGAAGGACGTCTACACCGCTTCCCATCGCCAGTTGATCAACGGTGATCGACGTGGCCCAAAGCCGTGGAGTCGCCGCCACGAACATGGAACCAAGAGGGATGGTCCACAGCGAATTCGCCCCCAATCCCGGACCGCCCGGCGAGAAGATTGCCTGCTGGAAAGTCGTGGCGGTTTGGTAGTACCGCAGGAACGCCGTGTTCGTTGCGTTGGTGTAGCCCAACTCGAACCGGCGTGGTTGAGCGTCAGGGTAGTATGGCTGGAGACTCGTACCGTTTGAGGCACTGTTTCCGGTGGGCCCAATTCCCAACTCCCAGTCGGCAGAACTGGTCGATCCCGCCCGAATGGTCGCAGAAAGTCCAAAGTCCGCGGCCCAACTGGTTGCCGTGGCTGTGAACAGAAAAATGGCGGCCGCCAGTCCCCTCAAGAGTCGGAATGTGTGTCCGAGCATATCCCGCGAACCTCACTGAGCCGAGAAGTAGTCCTTATACGAGTACATGCGTCTATCGACGGGCTACGCATTGTTCTGTAGGCCCTTGGGGGTACGAAAATACCGGAGACTACTAAGGTGTTTGCTGAAACGGAGTGGGTGGAATCTTCGAGGCGCAAAGCTCGCCCTTGCATCTTCGGCGCAGCCGGTCCAATGCGGCGAGCAACACCAATCCCGACGCGATCAACCCCGCCACGCGAGGCTCAGGTGTCGACGCACTGGTTCCATAAAACTCGGCCCCCATCCTGAGTTGCTCGCCCACCGCACCACCGTTGACGTATGCCCGCAACCCTGCGAATGCAATGCTTCCGCTCACCAGCCAATTCCCGCTCGCGCTTGTACGGAATTGCACCGGCGCGGTCGAGCCTACCAAGGAATCTGTACGGTTTTGCGAGGCAGTCAGGGTGGTGGACGAAAAGGGCTGCAATACCTGCACCCCGCCGCCCAGCGTCAATCCGGAGATCGTTATGCTCGTTGGCGTGGGACGGGATGTAGCCTCAACGAACAGCGACCCGGTGGGAATCGTCCAAACCGAATACGCTCCTAGTCCCGGACCCCCTGGAGCGAACAAAACTTGACGATAGTTGGAGGCGCTGTAGTAGTACCTCAAGTAGGCCGTGTTGGTGGCGCTTGTGTAGCCGATCTCAAAGCGATTTGGCGTCCCATTCGGGTAGTACGGATTAGCGACACGGGAGTGAATCGGTGTGCTGTTTATGCTTGATCCGATGCCCAACTCCCAGTCGCTGCCGTTGATTCTGCCTGCCCGAATCGTCGCCCCCAAGTCGAAGTCCGCTGCTCCGGCCGCAGTGCCGAGCGCGATCGCCAGAGCCGCGGCCTGCAACAAATTTCTCATCCCGAAGGGGGTGGGTCTCATCTGCCAATGTCCTGAGTGCAAGCGAATTGCGAGGCTCCGCCTTTCCACAAACAGTTCTTCGGCAGTTATCAGGTAATCCTTTACTGCCAGTGGAATTCGTGCCTCGCTCTATTTCACCCCGGACTTGATCCGCTCGGGCAGAAACTCGTCACCCTCATGCCAGCTCGCCAACTTGGGTGCATTCGCAAAGTCGAGCCCGAGTGCAAATCCGAATCGGCCGAATTGCTCCATCCCGTTGAAGTCCCAGGCATCGGAATATTCGTCCGTCGGCTGATGGTACTTCGAGGCGTAGTCCTTGGACCTTCCCGCGGCGAACTCCGGCGGCTTGCCAATCAGGTCCGACCCCATGTTCACGCTGAAGGCTGGGATTCCGGCTTGAGCGAACGCAAAGTGATCGCTCCGATAGAAGCTTCCGGCCGCGGGCCGGGGATCCAGCTTGACTTTCAACTGGTGCCGTTCTGCGACGTTCTCCACGATCGGCCACAGCGTTGTCCGGTCGGCGCCCGTCACGACCGTGTCCCTCACCCGACCGTAGGGCGAGAACGAGTCGAAGTTTAGATTTGCCATCACTTTCCCGGCCGGCACAGGCGGATTTTGCGCCAGATACTTTGCTCCGAGCAAACCGCTCTCTTCGGCCGTCACAGCCGCGAAGTAGGCAGTCCGCAGTGGTTTAGGCTCCATCGAAGCCCAGGCGCGCGCCATCTCAATCAACAATCCGCAGCCCGTGGCATTGTCGACGGCGCCGTTGTAGATCCGGTCGCCGTTGACCAGTTCGCCGATCCCCAGATGATCGTGATGGGCCGTAAAGAACAGCGCCTCTCCATTCGACCGCGACCCCTCCACTTTGGCCAGCACGTTCCGCCCTTCTGTGTCCTTCAGGCCGAAACGGAATGAGCCGCGGACCTTCACATCTTTGAGCAATTCGCTCTTGAAGCCTCTCTTGCCCGCAGAGGCCAGCGCCTCGGCCACCGACTTGCCCGCCAGTCCCAGCATGCGCCCACCCGCTTCCTCTGTGATCCATCCCGCGAACGCCAGCCCCGGGGTCCCCGCCGCTCGCCGAATCTGGGGTTGTGGCCGGCCGTTTGCCCGAAGCACCTGCCAACCGTAGCTGGCCGTGGGGGTCGTGTGGATGATCAATGCACCGGCAGCACCCTGCCGGGCCGCCTCCTCGTACTTGTAGGTCCACCTGCCGTAATAAGTTAGCGCTTTGCCTTTGAAGAACTTCTCGTCTTCGGAGCTTGGCTCGCTCGTGAACATCACCACGATCTTTCCCTTGACGTCCGCGCCGGAGTAGTCATTCCAGCCGAACTCGGGTGCGACGATACCATGGCCCACAAAGACCACATCGGAATTGAATTGCGCCGACGGCTCCTGAACTGTCGACGTTCCGACGAACTCGTCCAACCAATTCAATCGAAATGACTTTCCCGGTCCGGAGACGGTCAGTTCCGCACCCTGCTCTACCTCCACCGTGCGAAGAGGCACTTTCTGGAAGAATGTGCCGTTCTCACCGCCCGGCTTCAGTCCTGCGGCTTCGAACTGCGCGGCGATGTAACTTTCTGCAAGTTCTCCTCCCCGCGTGCCCGGACCACGGCCTTCGAGCAGGTCACTGGAGAGAAACCTCACGTGGGCGCGGATCCGTCCGCCTTCGATCCGGTCCATTTGGGCGCACACCGGCAGCGCCAGAAGCATCATCAGGCTACAAGCGACTCACAGCAATCCTCTCTGTTATCTGCCCGCGCGCTTGGCGGCGAGCCGTGTAATAAACTTCGGTATGTCAACGACAAAGCGTTCGTGGGTCCCCTCCGCCACCAGTTCGGCTTCGTCACGCGCCTCAACCCGAAACACAACCCGCCGACCCTCAACCGCCGTCACTTCGGCACGGAACTCCACGCTCATCCCTATGGGAGTTGCGGCCAAGTGACGAATACTGACCGTTGTTCCTACACTGTCCTCATTCGCCTCAAGCTCTGAACGAATCGCGTTTCTTGCTGTCAACTCCATGTAACCAATCAGGAAAGGTGTCGCCAGCACCCGCGCTTCGTCAGTCCCGAGGAAGTCAATGGCAACCTCCGGTGTCACCAGGAGACGGTGAGTGCCGGTTGTCCCCAGAGGGATGGCTTTCATGTCATCATGGTATCGCGTGGAATCAGCCGCACCGCGGGAACCGCTGTTCAATCTGTAGCGTCCTATTAACGAATAGTCTCATCTGATCGACTGAGGATGTCATTGCGGAATTATTCACCACTCCTGGTTCTAGTACTTGCACTCGCAGGTTGTGACCCATCGGATACAGCCGTAGTCGGGCCAGCCAAGAGTCCCGAGGGGACAAGCGACGCCCAGATCGTTCGCTTCCTGCAGGCCAGCAAGCGAAACATACTCCGCGGCGGCGTTATGGCCGCTAAGTTCGCCGGCAGACTTCCCAAGTACGGCAAGACGGCAACTGTGGAGGCGATCCGCCGCATCGGCTCTGACGGCGCAATCGCATATGATGTGACCAATCGGGAAGGCGATGCCGCCATCCAGAAGGACCTCATCTTCCGCTTCATGGGTGGCGAGGAGGAAACTTCAACCCGGGATAATTCAGCCGTCGCAGTGACTCCAGCCAACTACAAGTTCAAACGAAAAGGCCAGATCCAGACTGAAGGCCGTTCGGTGAACGTGTACGAGGTGACGCCGCGTGCCAAGCGGATGGGACTTTTCAAGGGCGAGATATGGATCGACTCCGAGACCGATCTTCCCGTGCGCGAGTCCGGACGATTCGTCAAGAGCCCTTCGGTCTTCTTTAAGACCGTGGATTTCGCTCGCGAATACGAAATCAAGGATGGGTTCTCCGTACCCAAGAAGATGAATACCGTTGTCCTCACCAGACTGTGGGGCCAGGTAGAACTCGACATCTTTTACGATGGCTTCCGCTGGCAGGAAGGTCCGAGAGTCGCACAGACCCCTGTTCCGTCGAACGAATCCCACTAGCTCAACATCACAAGCGATAGAATCGGCAGCGGAGCCGAACCATGTTTCCGCATCTGATTCTCGCCTTCTGCCTGCTCGCTACTACTCTTGCCGCGACCGATCCGCCTGTCTTTCCCTTCTCGATCGATGCCGACAGCCTCGCCGGTCCAGCTGACTTCAGCTTCCTGAACCACTCACTGACACCGGCGGATCGCATCTTCGTTCGAGACGGCCACTTCCATGCGGTCGGCGCTGATCTCAAGCCGTTTACCGAGGATGACGTTCGCGTGAGGATGTTCGGCGTCAACCTCGCCTTTGCGGGCAACTTCCCCGAGGAACGCGACGCCGTCCGAATCGCTAAACGTCTGAGGCGCATTGGAGTCAATCTCGTCCGGTTTCATCACATGGATTCGAGCCCGGACGCCAATCCTGAAGATGCGCGTTCCATTCTTACCACCGGCCCCTACCCCACATTCAATCCCGTTTCCATGAAACGGCTACGAGTCTTCCTCGCTGCGTTGAAGAACGAAGGCATCTACGCCAACATCAATCTCCATGTGGGCTACCGTTTTCGGCCGGATGTCGACCGGGTACCCGCCCTGCCTGGCGCCGAGCCCATCCCGATCCAAAGCAAGCCACTGCACATGCTGCATCCGCGCATGATCGAGTTGCAGACGGTCTACGCGCGCCGCCTGCTGAGCGAATTGCAGCTGAAAGGCGACCCAATGCTCGCCATGATCGAGATCAACAACGAAACATCCTTGCTCTGGCATTGGATGACGGGGTCGCTCGACCGCAGCCTGCAAGGCGAATACAACACAATTCTTCAGCAGGCATGGAGCAGCTATCTGGCGTCCCATCAGCGCTCCGACACTCCCTGGCGCGGCGTCAAAGAGGAGATTTCATCAGGCGTGAAGAATGACATGGCGGCCTTCCTCTCCGGCCTTGACCGCGCCTACCTCGACGCCATGCGCCAGGCGGCGCGCGAATCGACCGACAACCTCGTGCCCGTCGCCGGCACGCAAATGGGCTTCTCCGGGCTCATGCTGCTCGATTCGCATGCCAGCATGGACTACCACGACGAACACTTCTACATCGACCACTACAACTTTCCCAACCGGTCCTGGGACGACAATGACTGGCGCATCCGAAACAGCTCGGCCGCCGGGTCCGGCCTCAGCCGGATCCTCTCCGTCGCTGCCGCAATGCCTTCGGGCAAGCCCTACACCGTAAGCGAGTTCAACGAAAACTGGCCCAATACGAACGCAAGCGAGATCGATGTCGTGCTCTCGGCAATCGGCGCTTTCCAGGATTGGGATTCCATCATGCACTTCGCCTATGCGCACAATCGCGAGTGGGACCGCGGACTCCCCAACGGCTTTGACCTCACGGCCGACTGGACCAAACTGGTCAACATTGGCCAGAGCGCGTGGCTCTTCCGGACCGGTGTTCTCACGCCGGCTCGGACCATGCTTCAACTGCCCGCTGGACCCGCCCACCGCTTGCAGTTCACCCGCGAGCGGCGGGCTGGCGGCATTATGCGGTATTACGAATCGCAGGGCTTCAACGCATTGCAGGCGTTCCGCCAAGGCGTGCGGCTCAACCCCAACGATGACGGCCCGCTGCCGAAGACCTGGGCCGAGAAGCCATCAAATCCGATTGTGGCCGAATCGGGAGAAATGACCTACGACCCCGTTGCCCGCCTGCTGCTGATACACGCCCCGAATGTTGCGGGCGTGGCCGGACACATCGCAGGAGGAAAAATCGTCACCGGGCCCATGGAGTTGGAATTGAACGGCGCATCGCGAGACTTCGCCACTATCCTGTTGACTCCCGTGGACGGCAAACCGCTCTCCACCTCCAACCGCATGCTCCTCACGCTGCCGGGCGCGACATGGCGATCCAATGCCGGAACCGAGCCTGCCCAGCCCCTCCGGTTGGTAAACTACCCGGGCACGAATGATTGGTTCACCTTCCCCTCGGCCATTGAAGGCCGTCCGTCAGGCTCTCGAGGCGGGACGGCTTCTGGCAAGCCGGTCTGGATGGAGCGCATCGATCTCACCCTGACGCTCTGGCATCGGGCGGCAAAGCTAACCGTCTATCCTCTCGGTGCAAGAGGCGAGCGGCTTGCGCCCTTGGCGGAATCTGCCGTCCAAAAACTGAACGGCGGCTGGCGTCTCCGTCTGAATGGAGAAAACCAGCCGCCGTCACCTTGGTTCGAATTCGCTTTGGAGTAACTACCAGCGCGGTTCGCGACGGTAACCACCGCCGCCGCCGGCGCTGCGATTGCCGCCGCCCGCCGCTCGGCCACCACCGCCGCCGCCGCTAAAGCCGCGCTCCTCGCGAGGACGCGCTTCGTTGACATTGATCCGGCGTCCACCGATCTCGGAGCCATTCAGCGAGTTGATGGCGCGCTCGGCCTCTTCGTCATTCGACATCTCAACGAAAGCGAAGCCTCGCGACCGGCCGGTCTCGCGGTCTGTAATGATGCTCACCCGGTCAACCGTTCCATATGTTTCAAACAAGCCCCGCACCGAGTCTTCGCCGCTGCTGAAGCTGAGATTGCCGACAAAAATGTTCTTCACTCAAATCTCCTAACAATCGAACTACCTGGCGCCCCTTCCCACTCATGCGGGCCCGGGCAAAACAAGTGGTATTCAGGCTTGCAGGCATAGAAGGGGATCTCGATCAGGCGGGTCAGACATGAGCCGAACGTGAACCTAACTTCGCAGGCATCCAGAATACGTGGACAGAATAGCAGGTTTGCCCTGCGACTGAAAGAGTAAACTTACCTTAATCTGAGTTTCCCTACTACAATGAGGGCCATGCGATTTCTCACCCCGGCGCTGATTTTTGCCTGTTGCATGCTGCTCGCGCAGGCCCCACATTCCTTCCCGGCTTTGGGCAAGATTGTCCGCGACGACCCCGCCCTGGACAAGCTGATCCCTCCTGGCGCCTTGGTGGAGGTCTTGGCCGCGGGACTCGAATGGTCGGAAGGCCCAGTCTGGGACCGCACCTCGCAGCGGCTTCTGTTCAGCGACATCCCGCGTAACTCTATTTATCAGTGGACTCAAGCCAAGGGAATCGAGCTTTTCATGAGGCCCTCGGGGTTTACGGGGGTCGGCGACTATAGCCTCGAACCAGGCTCGAACGGACTCCTGCTCGACATGCAGGGCAGGCTCTACACAATGGAGCACGGCGACCGCCGTGTGGCTGTCATGGAACCCGGCTCAGGCAAGGTTACGCTGGTCGACCGATTCGAGGGCAAGCGGCTGAATAGCCCGAATGACGGGGCCCTCCATTCCTCCGGAGCGCTCTATTTCACTGACCCGCCATACGGGCTGCCTAAAGGTGCGGACGACCCCAAGAGAGAACTCGATTTCTGCGGCGTTTACAGGTATCACGAAGGAAAACTGACATTGCTCACGCGCGAACTCTCGCGGCCTAACGGGCATTGCCTTCTCTCCCGATGAAAAGACTCTGTACGTTGCCAACAGCGACCCTAAACGCGCGGTCTGGCTCGCGTTTCCTGTCAAGCCGGATGGTCAACTCGGCCCCAGCCGCGTGCTAGCTGACGTCACATCGATGGTGGGAGAGGCCATGCCGGGGCTCCCCGACGGACTCAAGGTCGACCGGGAAGGAAACCTCTGGGCCACGGGCCCCGGTGGAGTTCATATCTACTCACCTTCGGGGAAGCGTCTCGGACGCATCGCGACGGGCGAAGCGACAGCCAACGTCGCCTGGGGCGACGACGGCTCGACTCTCTACATCACAGCCGACATGTACCTTGCCCGATTGAAGACCTCCACCAAGGGCGCCGGCTGGTGACTATTCTCGCGTCCCTTTGCGGATTCGAATCAGCAAAGGGAATGGACGACTTGCTTTGGTCGAATCCTGTCGGGGTGGCTTTGCCATCGCACTGGGAACGATGTCCGGCGGCAGGGTTCTGCCCACCCTGGTTTCCATTTGCCTGAGTCGCGTGTCGAAGGCTTCCAATTCTCTTGCCTGAGCATCCAAGGTGGCCTGTAACTCGTCTACGTACAACGTCTTGAGAGCCAAGTCCGTTCTTCAGCCGCTGCAACTCAGCTTCCTTGCCTGCGAGAACGCGCTCAAGCCGGTCTAACTCTGTCCCGAATGTGTCCGCCTGCTCGTCCGCCACACCCATTTGGTGCGGGGCACGCCCCCTTCCTCTCAGCATCGTTTACAGAGGCAGGTAAACCGCATCGCCGGTTGCTCGTCATCAGGGAGTGGAAGGAGTTCAGAAACCATGAACTTGAATCGAATTGCGCTGGCGGGGATGATTGGAGCCGCCCTGATGTTTGGGCAAGCCGGCGATCGAGGACGGCGGAGCCCACAATCCGACGCGCTCAAACAGGCGCTTGATCTGACCGACGCTCAGTCTCAGCAGATTCGCGACATCGCCCGGCAGCAGAGCGAAAGCGTGAAGCCCATCGCCGACCAAATGCGCGAGAAGGGCAATGCACTGCGCGAAGAAATGAAGAAGGAATCGCCAGACCAGGCAAAGGTCGGTCAACTCTCAGTGGATCTCAAGAACCTGAGAGAACAGTTGAAATCCAAGCGCGCCGAGCGCGGCGATAGCATATCCGCCGTTCTCACACCTGAACAGCGTGAGAAGCTCAAGAAGCTCGAAGAGGCGGCCAAACTCATGCCTGCCGTTCGCCAGGCGGCGGCCCTCGGCCTGATTCAGCCAGAACTCTCCCAAGGGAGTGAGCGTGCTTCAGGTCAAGGCATGCGCATGCGCGCCGAACGCGGAGAGGCCGCGCGTCAGCGCTATCGAGTGGACCGCATCTATTAGTCGAAAGTCCGGGGACAAAAGAGGGCTGGTCCGACTCGCGGAGCCAGCCCTTTTCCATTGGTACACTGAAAGTTCCCCTGTCATCTGGGGCAAGGGAGATTCATGCGCACGCTATTTCTCAATCCCCCCTCGTTTGAAGGCTTTGACGGCGGGGCAAGTTCCCGCTGGCCGGCAACCCGCGAAATCGAGTCCTATTGGTACCCGGTCTGGCTCTGCTATCCCGCGGGGATGCTCCACGACTCCAAAGTCGTCGATGCGCCGCCGCACAAGATCTCCATCGAGCAGACCGTGGAGATGGCCAAGGACTTCGAGCTACTGGTCCTTTTCACCTCCACCCCGGGCTTCCACGTCGACGTCAAAATGGCCGGGATGATGAAGGACGTCAACCCGAAGCTCAAGGTCTGCTTCGTCGGTCCGCCGGTGACCGTCGAGCCCGAAAAGGCCCTACGCGAAAAGGCCATCGACTTCGTCGTGCGCCGAGAGTTCGACTATCAGATCGTCGACTACGCCAACGGCAAACCGCTCGGCGAGATTCCCGGCGCAAGTTTCCGCCGTCCCGACGGCAGCATCCAACACAACCCCGAGGGCGCCTACATCGAGAACCTCGACGAGCTGCCCTGGGTCACCAAGGTCTACAAGCGCGATCTCGACTTCCGCCGCTACAACGTCCCGTTCCTGAAGAATCCGGCCATCAGCCTTTACACGTCGCGCGGCTGCCCGGCCATGTGCACGTTCTGCCTCTGGCCTCAGACCCACTCCGGCCACCGTTGGCGCCTTCGTTCAGTTGACGATGTCGTCAACGAAGTCCGACTGGGCCAAGGACAACTTCCCCGGCTTGCAGGAGATCTTCTTCGACGACGACACCTTCAACTACAAGGGCAAGCGCACCATCGAACTCTGCGAGAAGCTCGGGCCGCTCGGCGTCACATGGTCCTGCACGTCGCGCGTCACCACCGACTACGACACCCTCAAGGCCATGAAGGACGCCGGCGCACGGCTGATGATCGTCGGCTACGAATCCGGCGACCCGCAGATCCTCAAGAACATCAAGAAGGGCGCCACCGTCGACATGGCGCGCCGCTTCACCCAGAACGCCCACAAGCTCGGCCTCACCATTCACGCCGACTTCATCGTCGGCCTGCCCGGTGAATCGCGCGAATCCATCCGCAACACCAGTCAACTTCGCCAAGGAACTCGATTGCGAGACGATTCAGGTCTCCATCGCCCACCCCTACCCCGGCACGGAGTTCTACGACTACGCCCAGAACAACGGCCTGATTCAGCTCGGCGCTTCGATGACCGACGATCAGGGTCACCAACTGCCCACCGTCGTCTATCCGGGCCTGGATCGCGCGGAACTCGTGGACTGGGTTGAGCGATTCTACGGCGAATACTACTTCCGGCCGAAGGCCGCCTGGCGTGTCATGCGCAAGGCCATCTTCAACAACGACGAGCGGCGCCGCCTCTACAAGGAAGCCCGCGAGTATCTCTCCCTGCGCGCCAAGCGGAAGAAGTTCGTCGCCGATCAGCGCCAAAACTCCGCGGCGGCTGCGCACGGCGACTAGCCGCCAGATGCGCCTCAAGACTCTGAGTCTCGCTGCCATCGTTGTTCTCTTGAACACCGCCGGCAACTTCTATCTGGGCTTGGGCATGAAGCAGGCGCCCGCCGGCCTCGGACCCATACTTTCCCTGCTGCAGCCGTGGGTACTTCTCGGCATCGCCCTGCTCATCCTTTGGACTCTGCTGCGCATGAAGCTGCTCGAGTGGGCCGACCTCAGCTACGTCCTGCCCGTCACCGCCGTCGGCTATGTTCTGAACGCCATTCTCGGCGCGGCCTTTCTGCACGAGAATGTCTCAGTCCTGCGCTGGACCGGCACGGCGCTGATCATGGCAGGCGCCGCGCTGACCGGTTTGACTCCACCTGCCTCCGCCAAGGAAGACCGCCGATGACCCAGGCGTGGCTTCTGGTTGCCGGCGTCGTGCTCACGACCGTCGTTTGTGATCTACTGCAATCACACGGAATGCGCCACGGCGGACGGGCATGGAAACTCCCGCTGTCGGTGCTCTTCATGGCCCTCTCGTTTTTTTCGTTCATGCAGTTGCTGAAGGTCGCAGACATGAGTTTTGCTGTTCCAGCAACAGCCTCCAGCATCGTGCTGGAAACCATTTGTGCCCGTTGGATCCTCAAAGAGACAGTGGACCAACGCAGGTGGGGCGGCGCCTTTCTCGTCGCCCTCGGAGTCGCGCTGCTCGCGCATTGAATATGACGCTCGAATGGATGCTGCTGATTCCGGCCGCAATCGCGCTGGCCTATCAGGCCTTCGCGCTCCTGGCGTCGATCATCTTCTCTACGAAGAGGGACCTGCGCTATAGCCGGCCGGTGCTCTCATCGCTCCCTCCCGTCTCGGTCCTGAAACCGGTTCGCGGACTCGATGACAACCTCCTGGAAGCGCTGCGTTCGCATCTGAAGCAGGACTACCCCCAGTTCGAAATCCTCATCGGAATCGGCTCCAAGGACGACCCCGCCTGGCCCGTGCTCGAACAACTTCAACGTGAGCATCCCAACGACCATCTCCGCGTGCTGCTCTGCCCCACCGAGGCGGCCAACGGGAAAGTCGGCGTTCTCGTCGATCTCGCCCGACAGGCGCGGCATCCCGTATGGCTCGTGAATGACGCCGACATCTCGGTGCCGGCAGACTACCTGCGACGGGTGGTCGCCCCGCTCGATGACGAGCGCACGGGCCTGGTCACATGTCTCTATCGCGCCAGCGCGTCGTCGTGGGCCGGCCGGTTTGAAGCGCTTGTGATTGCCACAGACTTCATCCCGTCAACGCTGGTCGCCCCTATGGTTGGGGTGCGCGAGTTCGGTCTCGGCTCGACGCTCTGCTTCCGCGCCGCGGACCTGCAGCAAAAGGGCGGATTCGAAGCCCTGGGCGACTTCATCGCCGACGACTACCAGTTGGCCAAGACCATCACATCAAGCGGCAAACGAGCAACGCTCTCCGAAGTTGTCGTCGAAACGACTCTCTCCGACCCAACATGGCTCGATGTCTGGCGTCATCAGCTCCGTTGGGCCCGCACGATTCGTGTCTCCCGGACCGATGGGTTTCTGGGCCTCCCGGTCACTCACGCCGGAGTGTGGGCCATCCTCTGCGCCGCGAATGGCCTATGGCCCATGGCGCTCACTCTGTGGCTCGCCCGTTCCGTCATGGGTGCCTACGCCGGCTTCGTCGTTCTGCGCCATGGGTCAGCCCTCATCCTGGCGCCTCTCCTTCCCCTATGCGATCTATGGGGATTCACCATCTGGCTCGCCGCATGGCTGGGCCGCACCGTCCGGTGGCGCAATCGCGTCTACCGGCTCCGCTCCAATGGAAGAATTGAACCGCTGGCCGAAACACCGTCAACCGGCAAGCAGGATCGACGAGTTCCAGAGGTAAAGGAAGAACCCGCCCACCGCCGCTAGAAGCACTAAAGCAAGGACGAGGGTTTTGTGCGCGTGGCGGCCCTCGCGCAAGCGCCACGAAAGGTACCGCTGCTTCCAGCCGCCCGTCCGGCGAGGGTGCAGACTCCCCACTCCACCAGAAACCGGGGCGAGGAGCTTGAGCCACTTCAAACCGTGGTGCTTCTTGCCGCAATCATTGCAGCGATACAATCGAACGCCCGCAAGACCGAGCGCGTGTTCGGCCATCGCCATGCGCGGAGTTCGATGGACATAGTTACTGCCGCAGTGCGGGCAAACAGCTCTCATCGCCCTCCACACTGGCTCGTGCTGGACAGGCATCCGCGCTAGTGCCAGATCAGCACCCCCGAGGCTGTAGCCATCCCAAACGATGCCGCCTTCTCAAGCGCCCCGAGAGTCGCCTTCTTCCCCTTGGACTCCGGGATGTAGAGCACATCCTCCGGCTGCAGCAACTCATCCGGCCGCTTGCGCTCCATCAACCGGCTGAGCTGGACGACAATCTCTTTTCTGGCTCCGCCACTGCCTTCGGCGCGATAGATGTAGGCGTCCTTCTGCGCGTAACGCTCCAGCCCCTCGGCCAACGCCAGAACCTTGAGAATCGTCATCGGAGTTCCGTCACGCACCGTGTAGGCCCCCGGCTTCTTCACATTGCCGACGACGTACACCTTCTGCGCTTCGGGAATTCGTATCTCTTCTCCTCCCTTGAGGACGTAGTTCAGATCGGGCTTGGCCATCTGCATCAACTCAATGACCGGTATGCGAATGAGCTCCCTTTCTCCATCCGCGCCCTTCGTTCGGCTCAGCAGAACCTCGGTCCCCGCCTCGCCGCTCAACCCTTCCGCTCGAGCAATCGCGTCCAACAGTGTCACTCGCCCCGCCGCCTGAAAAGTCAGAGGCTTTCTCACCGCTCCCACCACCGAGATCGGCCGGCTTGAATACTCAACGACCGTCACCACCACCACCGGCTCCACCAGAATCCCGGCCACCTTTAACTGCGTTCCAATCGAAGTCTCCAACTCCGCCGGCATCAGTCCCGCGGCCCTGAACTTCTTGCCGGCCATCGGCAGCGCGATGAACCCGTCCTCGCTCACCCGCACTGTCCTGGTCAACTCCGGAGCGTCATACACGGACACGGCAAGCAGATCAAAGGCTCCGATCGGCTGTCCCGGAAGATTCGCCATTCCGGCATCTGCCATCGGAGTCCGGCTCTGCTGACCCCGAAACGGCTGTTGGCTCGCAGGTTGCGCATGACTCAACCAGCCGCCCGCCAGCAGAATGGCCGCGGCGGCCAGATATCGTCTTCGTTGCATGATTCGCGTCACCGATCAAATAGTGCGCCTCGCGGGCAAAGATATCACGAAAATCCGCCGATCAGATCCACAGTGATAGGCTTGTGATTCGAGGTCATGCGTCCCTCTTTTCAGTCCTGGGGTCGATATCCCAAAACGGATCAAAAGGTGCACCACCTGGAGTGGCCCACCGATCCCATTCCCGCCGTGAATCCAGGCCAATCTGTTCTTCCCTTTGGCCTTGGCCGCACCTACGGCGACTCATGCCTGAATGATGGACAGACTCTAATAGCCACCTGGAGGCTCAACCGGTTTCTCTCCTTCGACCCTGCCACCGGCCTGCTCCGCGCCGAGGCGGGCGTCTCGCTCGCGGATATTCTCGCGTTCTCCGTTCCCAGAGGCTGGTTCCTGCCTGTCACCCCCGGCACCAAGCACGTCACTCTCGGCGGCGCCATCGCCAACGACGTGCACGGCAAGAGCCACCACGTCTCGGGCGCCTTCGGCAACCATTTGGAGCGCTTCGAGTTGCTTCGCTCCGACGGAACGCGGCTTCTCTGCTCTCCGACCGAGAACCCGCTCTACTTTGCCGCTACAATTGGCGGACTGGGCCTCACTGGCCTGATCACCTGGGTCGAGTTCAAACTGAAGCCGGTCCCAGGCCCGTGGATCGACCTCGAAGAAATCCAATTCCACGGGCTCGACGAGTTCCTGGCCCTTTCCCGCGAATCCGAGCCGACCCACGACTACATCGTCGCCTGGGTCGATTGCGCCTCCTCCGGGAGCAATCTCGCCCGCGGCCTCTTCAGCCGGGGCAACCACAGCGGCTCCCAAGCCCCCTGGTCAAGGCCAAAACCGGGACCCAGGTTGCCCATCGACCTGCCCGGCTTCGCCCTCAACCCGCTCTCCGTCCGCCTCTTCAACAGCTTGTTCTTTCACAAGCAGCTTGCTCCCCGTTCCGCGCGCACGATCAGCTACGAGCCATTCTTCTATCCGCTCGATGCCATCGAGGACTGGAACCGCGCTTACGGTAAACAGGGCTTCCTGCAATGGCAGTGCGTTGTTCCATTCGAAACCGCCCGCGACGCGCTGCGCGAGATCCTTACCCGCATCGCGGCCTCCGGAATGGCCTCTTTCCTCTCTGTTATGAAGACCATGGGCGCCACACCGCCCGCCGGCATGCTCTCTTTCTCCGCCCCCGGCGTCACCCTCGCCCTCGACTTCCCCGCCCGCCACGCGCGCATCTTCCCCCTTCTCGATCTGCTCGACGAAATTGTCGTCCAGGCAGGAGGCCGCATTTATCCCGCCAAGGACGCCCGCATGAGGGGATCGCATTTCAAGCGTTTCTACCCTCGCTTCAGCGAGTTCCAGCAGTACATCGACCCCGCCTTCAGTTCCAGCTTCTGGAGGCGCGTCATGAGTCCTCAGGAATAACGAGAATGTCGAAACACTCCCTCGCGCGCACCGTCATCGTCGGCGCCACCTCCGCTATCGCCCGTGAAACCGCCCGTTGCCTCGCCCGCCGCGGCGCTTCTCTCTTCCTCGTCGCCCGCGACCAGGCCAAGCTCGATGCCGTCGCCGCGGACCTTCGAGTACTCGGCGCCAAAGCCGTCCACACCGCCACTGCCGACCTCGCCTCCACCTCCGGCCACGAGCAATGGTGGCCCGCCGCCCTTTCCGCGCTCGGCGAACCCGACTCCGTCCTGATCGCCCACGGCATTCTAGGCGACGCGGACCGCGCTCGCCGCGACGCAGCCCACACCACCGAGATACTGGTCACCAACTTCCTCTCTGTCGCCGCTATGCTGGCCCCCATCTCCACCTGGTTCGAGCAGCGCAGAAGCGGAGTCATAGCTGTAATCGGCTCTGTCGCCGGCGACCGCGGTCGCCAGTCCAACTATGTTTACGGCGCGTCCAAAGGCGGACTCGATATCTTCCTCCAGGGCCTGCGCAACCGCCTGTTCCATGCCGGGGTCAGCGTGATCACCCTCAAACCCGGGTTCGTCGATTCCCCGATGACCGCACACCTGCCCAAGACGCCGCTCTTCGCCCAGCCGGAGGACGTCGCTCAAGGTATCGTCGCCGCCATGGAATCCGGCCGCGACATCGTCTATCTTCCGTTCTTCTGGCGGTATATTCTGCTCGTCATCAAGCTCCTGCCCGAGTTCGTCTTCAAGCGTCTAAAGACTTGATTATAAGTCGCTTAAGTAGCCACGCGAGCCTGTGGTAACGCATTTCGACTAGTACGCTGCTGGCATTGGATCCCAACCCCCATCTGTGGTAACTTCACTAAGATATCTGAATTCAAGGCCTCATGCTCCTTTTTCTTGCCCTGGCGCCGATCCTGTTCACAGCGGGCCCTGCTGACCAGCCTCGAATCGAAATCCTGACTCAATCGGCGCGCCCGTTGCTGCCTTCCTTCTACGCCACCAGCGATCCTGAACCCTCATTCGACGCAAAGCGCGTACTCTTCTCCGGCATGAAAACCGCTGCCGACCCCTGGCAGATATTCGAACTCGACCTCGCCACCAGAAAGACCCGCCAGATCACCAACGGCGAAGGCGGCGCACGCTTCCCCGCCTACCAATCGCGCATCTTCACGCTCGACGCACCAACGCCCTGGGACCAGGTAGTATTTCTCCGCCAAGGCAATCTCCACACCTGCACGCTCGACGGCAAGGACTGCCATCCCATCACTTTTCATCCCCCTTCTGAACAGGCCGGCCCGCCCGCGGTCGGCTGGGACGGCCGTGTCATCTACCCTCTGACCGCCGGTGGGGGCACGCGCCTCTTCGCCGTTAATCTCGACGGCACCGACTTCGCCCTGCTCTCCAACGAATCCGTCGATCCCGCGCGCGTGACCACAACTGGAGATTCACTCTATTTCTCCCTCGCCGGTTCTCTGAAGTCCCTGTCCCTGCTTCGGCCCTCGCTGGCCGCCAAGCCTCTGGCAGCCGGCGCGGCACACCCTGAATCGATTCCCGATGGCGGCATCCTCGCAGCCCGGGGCCAAACTCTGGTTCTCCTCACCCCCGCGACCGGCGCCGTTCGGCAGGTCCTCAAGACCGCGTACCCAATCCGCCAGCCTCGCCTGCTGGCCCGCCGTCCCCTTCCCGATGGGCGAGGATCCGTCGTCGACTCCACAGATCAGTCCGGCGTCCTCTATTGCCTGTCCGCACACACCTCCGATTACCCTGACGCCGCTCGCGCCAGGTTCGTTCGCGTCCATATCCCCGGCCGCGCGCCCTCCACTAGCGAACTCGCCCCCGACGGCTCTTTCCATCTGAAGCTCCCGGCCAATACTCCCATCTCGGTTGAGACCCTGGACGAGGCCCGCCAGCCCATCCGCCGCTCTGCAAACTTCTGGGTCCGCAATAAAGAGAACCGCGGCTGCATCGGGTGCCACGAGAACCCCGAGATGACTCCCGACAACCGTTCCATCGAAGCTCTTCGCCACAAGGCAGTTGACCTGACCGGGACCACACAATGAAGCTGCTCCTTCTCCTGCTCTCCTCACTGCCGATTTTTACCGACATCACCAAGGATGCCGGCATCACCTTTCGCCACTCATACGGCGATCACCACCTCGACAACATCGTCGAAGGCACCGGCTCCGGCGCCTGCTTCTTCGATTACGACAACGACGGCTTCCAGGACATCTTCTTCCCCACCGGCGTCTGGACCAAAGGCGTCTCCGCCAATGACGGTCGCGAACTGCGCGGCAAACTCTCCGGCCGCCTCTATCACAACGACTCAAAGGGCAAGTTCTCCGACGTGACAGCCAAGTCGCACATCGCGGCCGACACCTTCACTTCCGGCTGCACCGCGGCCGACTACGACAACGACGGCGACGTCGATCTTTTCCTGCTCAACTACGGCCCCGACCAGCTCTGGCGCAACAACGGCGACGGCACATTCACTGAGGTCGCCGCACAAGCCGGACTCGCCGACCCGCGCTGGAGTGTCCACGCCGTCTGGCTCGACTTCGACAACGACGGCGACCTCGACGTCTACGTCGCCAACTATCTCCTCTACGACGACGGCAAGTTCCGCGACTTCTACCCGGCCCAGGGCTATCCCGGCCCGCTCTCGCTACGCAGGCCAGCCCGACGCTTTCTATCGCAACAACGGCAACGGCACCTTCACCGAGATCACCAAGGAGGCCGGTGTCTTCAAGCCCAACGGCCGTGCCATGAGCGTCACCTCGGCCGACTTCAACAACGACGGGTTCATGGAAATCTTCGTCGCCAACGACGCCATGGAGAACTACTACTTTCAGAACACCGGCAAAGGCGCCTTCGTCGAACGCGCTTTGGAACTCAACCTCGCCTTTTCTGAACACGGCCAAGGCGTTGCCTCCATGGGTCCCGTGCCTTCAGACGTCAATCGCGACGGCTGGATCGACCTCTACATCCCCAACCTGAACTACTGCTCCCTGCAGGTCTACGACCCCAAGGAGAAGGTCTACCGCAATACCACCGACAGCTCGGGCGTCTCGCAGATCATGGGTCAGTACGCCGGTTGGGCCTCTGTCGTCTTCGACTATGACCACGACGGCTGGCCCGACGTCTTCACCGTCCACGGCAATGCCCACCACGAATACGTTCAGGAGGACACGCTCGCCCGCAACACCGGCGGCGGCAAGTTCGTCGACGTCTCGCGCGAATCCGGCAAGTACTTCCAGGAGAAGTACGTCGGCCGCGGCGGCTCGTGGGCCGACATCGACAACGACGGCGACATCGACCTGCTCGTCGCCAATCTCAACGACGCCGCCCACCTGCTCCGCAACGACGGCGGCAACCGCCAGCCATGGCTGATGCTCGACCTGCGCCTCCAACTCCCCAACGGCAAGACCCGCACTGCTATCGGCGCCCGCGCCACCGTGCGGACGCCCGATTTCGCCCAGATCGACGACGTGAACCCCGTCCGCGGCTATCTCGGCCAAGGCGACCCTCGCCTCCACTTCGGCCTCGCCGGTCAGATGACCGCCGACGTTGAAATTCGCTGGCCCGACGGCAAAACAGAATTCCACAAGGCTGTGAAGGCGAATCAGATCCTCACGCTGATTCATAAGTGACCATGCGCGCACTCGCTCTCCTTCCTGTCCTCGCGCTCCTGCCGCTCGCGCTACCCGCGCCCGCCCCGAAGTCTCCGGTCTACATTGGCGCCAAAGTCTGCGGCTCGTGTCACGCTGCCGCGCACGCCAAATGGCTCACGACCAAACACGCCATCGCCTACGACACTCTCTACAATCCCGAGTCCTGGACCATCGCGCGTCTTTCGGGTATCTCCGCCAAACCCTGGGAATCCCCCATCTGCCTCGGCTGCCACTCCACTGCCTTCGACACCGAGAAGTGGGAGCGTGACGATACCTTCCGTCCGATCGATGGCCTGCAATGCGAAGGCTGCCACGGCCCCGGCTCCGACTACGCCGAAGCCGACATCATGCGCGATCCCAAACGGGCCATGGCTGCGGGCCTGCGCAAACCGGCCACTGAATACTGCATCGGCTGCCACAACGAAAAGAACTCTCACACCAAGGTCCTCAAGGTCACCCCATTCGACCAGAAGGCCTTCTGGTCGCGCATCGCCCACTCGCGCGACACCACATCTCAGCAATCCCCGTCAAGGAGCGCCCTGCCCCGCTCCATCGCGCCTCGCTCCCCCCCACTCGCGAACCCGTCTACAAGAACCCTCTCTTCCTGGCCTTCCGCCCTCGCACACGCGAACTCTGGGTCGCCAACGAAGCCGCCGGAACTGTCACCATTCTCGACACAGCCTCCCGCGCCATCCTCGCTGAACTCCCCAGCGGAGGTGCACCGACTGCCATCGCCTTCTCGCCCGACGGCTCCCGCGCCTACGTCACCCACCGCCTCGACGACACGTTCGCCATCTTCGACACTGCAGCGCGCCGCTGCCTGAAGACTGTCCCGGCCGGCGACGAGCCCCACGGCATTCTCACCGACCGTCCCGGCAAACTCATCTACGTCCTCAACACCGCCTCGGACGACATCTCCATCTACGACGCGCGCACTTTCGAGCGCACAAAGAAACTCCAGGCCGGCCGCGCACCCTGGGCTCTCGCCCTCTCCCCCGACGGCTCGCGCCTGCTCGCCTCCAATCTCTACTCGCTCATGACTGGCTTCCAGCAGCCCATGCGCTCCGAAATCACCGTCATCGACACCGCACGCGCCATCGTCGACGACCGCATCATGGCGCCGGACGCCAACCTCATGACCGGCATCGCCTGGCACCCTTCCGGCGAATACGCACTGGCTACCCTCAACCGCACCAAGAACCTCATCCCCATGACGCGGCTGATGCAGGGCTGGACCATCACCAACGGCCTCGCCGTCATCCACTCCGACGGCTCCGTCGATCAGGTTCTGCTCGACCTGCCCGGCCTCGGCTTCGCCGATGCAACCGCCGTCGCCTTCACCCCCAACGGCCGCCACGCGCTCGTCACCTCGTCCGGCACAGACCGCCTCGCCATCATCGACACCGAAAAGCTCACCCGGCTCATCACCACGGCTACCAAAGAGGACCGCGCCCGCCGCCTCCCCAACCAACTCGGCCTCGCCACCGAGTTCGTCGAGAAGTTCCTTCCCACTGGCCGCTCCCCCCGAGGCGTCGCAGTCAGCCCCGACGGCGCATTCGCCTACACCGCCAATTCTCTCGACGACTCCATCTCCGTCTTCAACCTCAAGACGCTCGTCCCCGCCGGAACCATCAGCCTCGGCGGTCCTGCGCAGATCTCGCTCACCCGCCGGGGCGAGCGCCTCTTCCACTCGGCCAATGTCTCGTTCCGCCGCCAATTCTCCTGCCACTCCTGTCATCCCGACGGGCACGTCGACCAGGTCGCCTACGACATTGAGGGCGACGGCATCGGGGTCTCTCCTGTCGACAACCGCACTCTGCGCGGCATCAACGACACCGCCCCTTTCAAGTGGGAAGGCACCAACCCCTCGCTCCAGCGCCAGTGCGGCGCGCGCCTGAGCATCTTCTTCACGCGAGTTCAACCCTTCGACAAGGAACAGCTCGCCGCAATCGATCACTACATCACCACCATCCCCCGCCCGCCCAATCGCTATCGCCCACCGGGAGCCGATCTCAGCGCCGCCCAACGTCGCGGCAAGGTCGTCTTCTACCGCTCCATGACCAACGACGGCCGCCCCATTCCCAACGAAGGCCGCTGCGGCTTCTGCCACATGCCGCCCTACTACACCAACCGCGAGCAAGTTCGATGTCGGCACGAAGCACGACACTGACCGCACCGGCACTCTTCGACGTGCCGCACCTCAACAACATCTACGATTCCGCGCCGTACCTTCACAACGGTTCCGCCCGCACCCTCGAAGAGATCTGGACTGTCTTCAATCCGTACGACAAGCACGGCTACACCAACGACATGACCAAGGACCAGCTCAACGACCTGATTGAGTACCTCAAAACGCTATGAAGACTCGCACGCTCGTCCTGCTCGCTTGCCTCGCCGGCATCGCCACCGCGCAGCCGACCTCCCCTTCGTCTACACGAAGTGGAAACAGTTCACCAAGGAAGACGGTCTCCCCGACGAACACATCTTCGCCGTCAAGAGCGACGGCAACCGCCTCTGGGTCGGCACCGAGAACGGCCTCGCCCTCATCGACAAAAAGCTCGGCAAGGTCGTCAAAGTCTGGCGCGAGAAAGACGGACTCCCCTTCCGCGCCGTCACCGCCATCGACGTCAACCACAAGACAGGCGAAGTCTGGCTGGGCCTCTTCGGCGGCGGCCTCGCACGCCTCTCCGGCGGCCGCTTCGATCACTTCCACCAGATGAACTCAGGCATCGTGAACGACGTCGTCTATGGCGTCGCCGTCGAGAACGACAACGTCTGGGCCGCTACCACCGCAGGCGCATCGCGCCTTAACACCATCACCAACGAGTGGACCATCTTCACCGAGAAGAACGCCCCCATGGAGGAGATCTGGAACTACGCCGCCCACTACGCCGACGGCAAAGTCCATCTTGCCGTGTGGGGCTCCGGCGTTCTCGAGTACGACGTCGCCACCGGCCGGTGGAAGGACTACCTCGACCCCGACGGCGAAATGGAGATCGACCTCTACCGCGACGACGGCATCGTCCACGTCATCACCACGGGCGCGAACTATGTCGAGAAAACACTCTGGGTCTCTTCCTACTTCGGCGTCTGCCGCTACGACGGACGCAAATGGCGCGCGTATTACGACTTCGACTCCGGCCAGCCCTCCAACTTCAACAACAACCTGCGCGGCCGCTCCGCGCAGGAAGCCTGGTTCGCCACCGACAAGGGCGTCGGCGCCATCGTCGACGCCGACACCAACACCTGGGTCACCTACACGCGCGACCCGAAGTCGCCCACCGGCAAGGCCGTGGTAACGCGTGACCACAAGGTCATCGAAACCGTCGAGACGGGTTTGAACCTGCCCAATAACTTCATCATTTCCGTCGATATTGAAGGCCCCGATGTCTTCATCGGCACCGCAAAGGGCCTCGCCTGGGGCGTGGGCGAAGGCTACTATCCGCGTCTCAAAGAGCGGCCTCAAGTGCTTGCGGAGAGGAGATAAGGCCATGCTCAGCATTTTCCTGCTCGCCCTGCTCGCGCCTCCGGCCATAGGCCCCAACGACATTCCTCCCGGCATCGAAGCTGACGCGAACACCCGCGAAGTCCTCCGCCGCATCAACTCCGCCGCCCCATCGGAAACCCCCGACCTGAAACTCCTCCGCGAGCAGAACTACGGCCGCACCGCCACCGACGTCGAACCGTTCGGCGCTGTGAAGCCCTACAAGGAACACTTCCTCGAACAGATGCAATATTACGGCCCGGGCCGCACAATCCCCGAACCCGCCCCCGGCGCCGTCAAGACCGTCAAGATCGGCTTCATCGGCCCCATCATGCCCACCGTGTCAGTCGCCACCGGCGGCAAGAGTCATGAAGAGGCTCTTGGCAAGGCGATGCTCCAGGGCGCGCGTCTCGCCATCGAGGAAACCAACGCCCGCGGCGGCTATTTGCGGCGCGCCATTCCCTTCGAACTGATCGTCGCCAACGATAACGGCCTATGGGGCTCCACCGGCAACGAAGTCATCAACATGGTCTACAAAGACAACGTCTGGGCCATGCTTGGCACCATCGACTCGGCCAACTCCCACATCGCCATCCGAGTGGCGCTCAAAGCCGAAACCCTCATGATGAACACCGGCGACACCGACCCCACCTTCATCGAGACCAACATCCCCTGGACGATGCGCAACCTCGGCGACGACCGCCAGATGGGCTACCTGCTGGTTGACTACATGCTCCGCAAGATGAAGTATCAGCGCATCGGCATCATCCGCGCATCCAACCGCTACGGACGCTTCGGCGTGCGCGAAATTCGCGATTCAGCCCGCCGTCTCGGCAGGCCTATCGTGATCGAGATGGCCTACAAAGTTGGCGGCGACGACTTCTCGCTCCAAATCGATCGCGTCAAGGAGATGAACCCCGATGCCATCGTTCACTGGGGCGACGCCCGTGAAGGCGCCTTGATCCTGAATCAGCTGCGCGCCGCAGGCATGAAGCAGCCCTACTTTTGCTCGGACCGTGCCGTTAGCCCGGAGTTCGCCTCGCTCGCCGGCGCTAACGCTGAGGGAACAATCGCAGGCTACCCTTGGAACCCTGAGGCTAAGAATCCGCGCTTCGACGAATTCCGCAAACGCTATATGGCCCGCTTCAACGAGGAGCCCGAAACCTACGCCTCTCACGCCTACGACGGCATGAACATGCTGATGTGGGCCACGCAGATCGCCGGACTCAATCGCGCCAAGATCCGCGACATCCTCGCCACGCGTTCCTCGCCCTGGCTCGGCGTCACAGGCGAGATCCCCTTATCAGCCGTCCTGGACGACGCGGGCGAAGTTTTCCTCGCCCAATTCACAAAGGGCAAATGGACTTACAATTCGCGTGAATCCTGGGACATTCCCCAAGGTCCAATGCCTCGCCGCGATCGCATCTCGCGAGGGCTCGAGAATCAGACCGCCTACCACGACATGCGAGGCCGCACCATCGAGAACAATGTCCCTTCTCGTTCTGATGCCCCCTCCGGCGTAGCACAGCAAACCGTCGTTTTCTTCGGCCCTCCGGATTCCCCGCTCGGCGAGGGCGTCCGCGGCGCTGCCGCGAATGCCTCCCTCCGCCTCATCACCATCTGGAACGAATCCCCATGGAAGGATGGCGGCGCTGCACTTGTGAAGGCCATCTTCAGCGAGAAACCAGTGGCCATTATCGCCGGACCGGACCCAAAAACGGTCCACCTCGCCGAGCAGATCGCCCTCAAACTCCGCCTGCCATTGATCGATCCAGCCTCAACTGACCTGACCGCCAATCAGGCCGGCGTGCCGTGGATCTTCTCTCTCGCTACCCCCGGCGTCGCCGTCGATCACCGCTTGCTCGGGGCGGAAGCAATCAACCTCTTGAGCTCTTCACTGCTCAAAACTGGCGGTGATCCAACAGGACTGCGTGACGAGCTCGCGCGCAATTTCGGCCCGAATGGTCGTATAAAGGAATCATACTGATGCTTATCCAGGAAGCAATCGCCGCGCTGTCTGCGGCTCAATCCATCGAGAAAAAGGCGATCTCGAACGCCAGTGTACTCAACGAGGCGCCGGTGTATGGCTCCGCGTTTTCGCGCGGCCTCCGTCTTGAGTTCGGCAACTTCGTCGTGCTGCTCATTTCCGGCACCGCCTCCATCGACGAGCACGGTAACACCGTCCACAAGGGCGACTTCCGAGCCCAGCAGAAGCGGACCTACGACAATATCACCGGCCTTCTTGCCGCCGAAGGCGCAACGTGGCAGGATATCATCCGTACCACCTGCTACCTCCGCGACATCGAGCGCGACTACGCCGCCTTCAACGAAGAGCGCACGAAGTTCTTCGACGAACAGGGCTTGAACCCTTACCCCGCTTCCACCGGCATCCAGGCCATCCTCTGCCGCTCCGACCTCCTCATCGAGATCGAAGCCATCGCCGTCTTCAAGAAACTCTAGGAAGCGTGCGATCTACGATCGCAACACGAGCGGGAGATCCGGCCTGAGATCGAACATTCTGCCCTGCCGCATGTCGTCGAACGCCAGTTCGAGCAGTTGATCGTCGCCGGCCTCCAAGATAATGACGCCAGCATTCGCCATCGCTTGCGTGACCGAAGTTTTCTTGATCGCAGGAGATGTAAGGCGGGCACCCGTGAGGTCGCCCAAGCCCGATGTATGCTCTAACGGCTGGCGACGCTCCGGAGGCGCATCCAAGGGTGCTCGGCCGCCCTCGAGCCAGCACCACATCGGCTCTTCCAGCCCGGTGCCATCGGCGATCTGAATAATCAGATCAGGCATTGTTGGAGGCCGGTATTCCCACGACTTGAACGGACACGCGGTGGGTGCCCCTGATTGAGGTCTGAGAATGATCCCAAATGGTGAGGCGCCCCGGCCCATTGCTGACCATCGTTCCCAAAGCCTCGTTTGGACCGTTTGCTCGCTCCGCGCTTCCATCTCGTCTTCCACCCAGAGCAATTCGAGCATCGCATTCCGGAAAAAGAACCGGCGGCACGCCGTGCCCTGCCCTGCATGCTTGTTCGGTGATCCTTCTGTGAGCCCAAACTCCCTCAGGCGCTCAGCCGCCGGGGCCCCAACCGCAGTGCAAATGAAAACGTGATCCAGTTGGACGGCCATCAGCACAGGATCGCACCCGAAGCCTGTCTGCGATAGCATCAGGCAGACCCCCATGCCTGAAATTGGATTTCACACCGACGCCTTCAATTCTGCCTACTGGTCCTTCGACCAATGCCTCGACTGGGCCCAGAAGAACAGCCTCGTTCTTCGACGAGCAGGGCTTGAACCCCTACCCGGCCTCCACCGGAATTCAGCCCATCCTCTGCCGCTCCGACCTCCTCATCGAGATCGAAGCCATTGCCGTCTTCAGGAAACCTCAGCCGGAGGCCTGATGCCGCGCGGCCTCAAGCAATCGGATCGCAAGCTCTCGCCGTTCTCGGCTCGTCCGGTGAGCGTTCCCGCCCGTTCTTCTCGATCAACTCGGAGAGGCGCTACCGCTCGCGGTAACGCCTGGGTGTGTCGATCAACCCTTTAGCGCGGCCAGCAAGTCTTGCAGTGTGACCACCAACGTCATCGATTCACGTGGACACACGTCAAATCCCAGTGCGACATAGAATCTCCGCGCCTCCTCTGATATGGCGTGAACGACGATCCCGCGGATTCCGATTGTGTCAGCGGCATTGACGATGCGGCGCGCAGCGTCACGAAACAGCGCGCGACCCAAGCCACGCCCCTGTTGGCTGCGGTCCACAGCCAAACGAGCCAGTATTGCCACAGGGATGGGATCTGGCATGTTCCTTCGAAATCTGCCGGGCACGGTCTCTATCGTGATTGCGCCGGAAGCGATGGAATAGTAGCCTGTAACTTTCTTGCCCTCGCACACCACGTATGTCCTGGTGGCGCCGCTTACCTGGTTGGCCCTTGCCCGCCGCCTCAGCCAGTCGTCGAGGGCGGGTTCGCCCGAGTCGAATGCTGCGAGCTCATGATCTTCATCAAGCAGTACGGGCGGCGATACAGGCGCGCTCACTCCCAGGGCGCCTCCGTTTGCAGGCAGGTCGTTCGCAGGCTCTTGCGCAACCTCGCGTTCGGCTTCGGTTTGGCATCGAGACGTGCGATGAATTCGCGGTGGGCTTGCGGGCTCAGCAGCAGCAAGGTGCGGTCCAGCAGTGTCTCCTCCGCTGCCCGCCGTGCTGCGTCGAGCACGAATTCGGTGCGGTTCATTCCCGCAAGCGCAGCCGCCCGATCGATGAGTCCCCGAATCTCCGGCTTGATGCGGAGGTTCAGAGCCTCGCGTTTGCCGGCTTCCGGGATGTGAAACACGCATGGAACCACCTCACCTCCAGCATAACACTGCGTAATGACGCTGTCTTTACCGCGACGGCGGCAGTGTCGAGGCCTCGGCCGCCACTCTGAGATACGATTTGGTGGACCCCATGCCTGAAATTGGATTTCACACCGACGCCTTCAATTCCGCCTACTGGTCCTTCGACCAATGCCTCGACTGGGCCCAGAAGAACAGCCTCCACTGGATCGAATGCGGCGCTATCGACGGCGTCAGTTGGATCCACGGGCTCGGCTACCAGCCCCACGTCGCTCTTTGGGAGGACCCCCTCGCCCTCCGCCGCAGGATGGAGGCGATGGACATCCGCTTCTCTCAGATCGACGCCGCCTTCCCGCTCTCCATCCCAGAAGGCGCCACCCTCGGCGTTGAGTACATTCTCCACACCATACGCTGGGCTCACCTCGCCGGCTGCCCCTGCGTCGACACCACGGACGACCGGTTCAAACCCGTCGGCGTCACCGACCGCGAGGCCCTCGACCACATGTGCCGCATCTACCGCAAGGTGGTCCCCGTCGCCGAGGATTACGGCATCACCATCAACATCGAGCCCCACGGCTACTTCACCACCAAGCCCGAGTTCATGGCCGAAATGCTCGACTTCCTCGCCTCCCCGTACCTCCGCATGAACATGGACACCGGCAACACCTTCATCGCCGGACAGGACCCCGTGGCCTTCCTCCGCCAATTCGTCAGCAAAGTCAGCCACGTCCACATCAAAGACGTCAGCGAAACTCTCGCCGCCGCCGCCCGCGGCGACCTGACCGGCATCGCAGTGTCTCAGTGCGCCATCGGCGACGGCGTCAACGCGCAGAATATCCGCGACTGCCTCGCCATGCTCAAGCAGAACGGCTACGAGGGCGTCCTCAGCCTGGAATGCGAAGGCCAGGCCGGCCCCATGATCGAGCGCAGCCTCGCCTGGATCCGCGAAGCCGTTCAGGCTCAATCCGCTGTGAACTGCTGAATGTTCTGGAATCAGCCCCGCAAGTAGGTGTACACTATGCCCCATCCGGGCAGGCACTGGGAGCTACCGGATTAGAGGGGATTTTCCATGCGCACATCGATCCTGCGGCTGCTTTGTCGCGCCGCCCTGGCTGGGTCACTCGGAATGGCCGGCCTTCATGCACAGACTCTGGGTACCATCACCGGCGACGTCAAGGACGCTTCCGGCGCCTCCGTCGCTGGGGCAAGTGTCACCGTTCGCCATACAACCACCAACGGTCTCCGAAGCACGGTGACCAATGACGACGGTGTTTACACAGTCCCAGCCCTTGTTCCCGGCATGTATGACGTCAAGGCCGAAAAGCCCGGATTTAAGGTCGCCAGCCGCACCAGCATCGAATTGCAGGTCCAACAGACCGCCCGCGTCGACTTCGACCTGGAAATCGGCCAGGTCACCGAGACTGTAGAGGTAGGAGCCGCATTGCCGCTGCTCGCCTCCGAAGACGCCACCGTCGGTACCGTCATCGAGCAGGAACGGGTCACCGAATTGCCGCTCAATGGCCGCAATTTCTTCAGCCTCGTCGCCCTCAGCCCGAACGTCACCACCGGCTTCGCGCAGGCCGCACAGGCCGCCGGCCGGCAGGGCGGCTCACGCTCACAGCTCACAATCTCCGTCGCCGGCTCCCGGTCGGCCTGGAGCAACTACACGCTGGACGGCATCACCAACACCGACATCAACTTCAACCTCTACATCGTCCTTCCTTCGGTCGAAGCCCTTCAGGAGTTCAAAGTTCAGACCGGCATCTATCCCGCCGAATTCGGCCGCGGCGCCGGTCAAATCAACGTTTCCACCAAGGGCGGCAACAACGCCTACCACGGAGCGCTGTTCGAGTTCCTCCGCAACGACATGCTCGACGCCCGCCCCTACTTCTTCAAAGACCCGGAAAGTCCCAATCAGACCGCGCCACTCAAGGCGCCCTACCGCCAGAATCAGTATGGCGGCACCCTCTCCGGACCCGTCCAAATTCCTAAACTCTTCGACGGGAAAGACCGCCTCTTCTTCATGGCCAACTACGAGGGATTCAAGTCGCGCCGGACCGTCCCCAGTTTCTTCACCACCATGACTCCTGCCATGCGCGCCGGCGATTTCTCCGCCGTGCCCACCCCTCTGCAGGATCCCAATACCCGGGTCCGGACGCCGAACCCTTCAGGTTCAGGCTTCACAGTCACTTCCACTCCATTCCCGGGAAATCAGATCCCTGCAGCTCGAATCAGCGCAGGCTCCAAGTATCTGGTGGATACCTTCTCCCCCCTGCCGAATATCGCGCAGACCGGCCTCCCCAACCGGAACTACCAATACCTGGCCAAAACGCCGGTTGACAAAGATCAATTCACAGGGCGCATCGACTTCAACGAAAACCCCAATTCCCAGTGGTTCGGCCGTTACTCCTGGACCGACGAACTCACCATCACCCCCGGCGTTCAGCTCAACGGGACCGGTCTTTACACGCGGGCCAGCCAGTGGATGCTCTCCAACACGCGCGTCTTCTCGCCGTCCAAGGTGAACGAGTTCCGCTTCGGATACAACTCTCTGTTCAACAACATCAGCCAGGAACTCGCCGGCGTGACCAACGTCAACGAAAAGCTCAACACCCCCATCAAGGTCACCGACCCGAACTCGTGGGGCATCCCCGACGTCAATCTCACCGGCAGCGCACTCAACCGGTACGGAAACGACGCCAACGGGCCGTTCACGATCGATAACAAGATCTATCAGTTCGTGGACAACTTCTCGCTGATAACGGGAAAACACTCGTTCCGATTCGGCGGGGAGTATCGCTACAACCAATTCCCGCAGGTCGGCAACGAGTTTGCGCGCGGCAGGTTCACCTTTACGGGCAGCTTCACCGGCAACGGCAATACGCTGGCCGGTGGCTACAACGGCGCCGATTTCCTGCTCGGCGCGCCAAGCGTAATCGAGACGGCAGTCGCGCTTGCTCGCAGCGATTTCGGCAACAGCGAGGTCGCCCTCTACATTGACGACACATACAAGGTCACCCGGCGGCTGACAGTCAACCTCGGACTCAGGTACGAGTTCGCTCAACCGCTGCTCGACAAATTGGGTCTCCAGCCCAACTTCCAACTCAGGCAGGCGCTGCCATCCACAGCCAACGTGGCCGATCCCAACCTCCATCCGGTCTTCGTGCGCACGGGCCAGGGGGATTTCTACGATGATCTCGATTTCCGCTTCACCGGTCCCGTGCAGCTCGCAAGGGACGGCCGCATGGGCGACCGGCTCATCACCACCGACGGCAACAACTTCGCCCCGCGCATCGGCATCGCGTATAGCCCCTCGGGCAAGTGGACCGTCCGCGCCGGCGTCGGCGTCTTTTTTTCCCAGGAGAGCAAGAACTCCATCTTTGACATGAACCGCGCCACTGGCGGCCGCGCCAACCCGCTATCGATCAGCAGGCTGTCCCCACGCTGACGTACGACAACTACATCAACGCTTCGCAGTTGCCTGTCCGGTTCGCTCCTGGACTCACATGGGGCGCCGACTACAACCTGCGCACCACCTACGCCCTGCAGTACCTGTTCAACGTGCAGCGCACCCTCGGCCAGAACTCAGTCGTCGAACTCGGCTACACCGGCAACGTCAGCCGCAAGGTGGCCTTTCTGGTCAACGCCAACGCGCCGCTGCCCGGCGTGACCACTTTTGACTCGCGCGAGCCGTACCCCGAATGGCATGGGATTCAATTCCTGACCGGCGACGGCATCGCCAACTACAACGCCTTCTCCGCCAAGCTCACGCAGCGCTTCGCCAACCGCTTCACCGGCCTTTTCAGCTACACCTGGTCGAAGGCTCTGGACGAGAACAGTGCGATCCGCGGGACCGGCTCCGACTTCACCCTGATGAACCAGCGCTGCCGCTCCTGTGACTACGGTTATTCGGGCTACGACATTCCGCAACGCTTCGTCATGTCCATCCTCTACGACCTGCCGTTCGGAAAGGGCCAGCCCTTCCTGAACTCGAACGCCGTCGTCGACGCGGTCGCCGGCGGGTGGCAGCTCAGCACCATCACGGAAATCCAGAGCGGCACAACCATCAATCCCGAGTCGTGGGATTCCGCGGGCATGGGCGCCGGCTTCCCGCATTCCAACCGCCTGAACTGTGTCGCCGGCGTCAACCCGGTCGCCGACAACCCCACTGCAGACCGCTACTTCGTCCGCGATGCCTTCACCAACGTCACCGCCGGCCAGTTCGGCACTTGCGCCCGCAATAGCCTCCGCGCGCCTTCCACCTGGAACGTCGACTTCTCCGCGATGAAGGACTTCCGCATCCACGAGAACCACACGCTCCAATTCCGGATGGAGATGTTCAACGCTCCTAACCATCCTGCCTGGGGCCGCCCCTCGGCCGCGTGGGGTTCGCAGGGTGCCAACCCCAATGCCGCATTCGGCCGCATCCGTTCCACCAGCCAGTTGCGGCAGATTCAGTTCGCTCTGAAGTATTCGTTCTGAAGAACCTCGACTGACACAGGCCGCTGAATTCCCCTACACGGGATGGATACCACCAACTCGTTTGTGTATACTCACTTGGGGCCGTGCGGGCCGACCCGGCGGCCCGATTTTGATGACAGGATGCACAAGATTATGAAATGCGTGGCATTCGTATTGCCCCTCGCGCTGGCAGTCTCCGGCTTGATCACAGCGGCCGAAATCACCACGATCAAGGCTTACGTGGATACTGATGTGTGCTCGCACCTCCTGCTTGGCGCTATTGGTACCGAGCGGATGGAGTGCAGCGGAAAAGCCTTCAAGCAAGGCGATGAGCCCGTTCTGGTCCAACTAACCAATGGCGCCGTCTACAACGTCAACAAACCGAAGATGGTCAAGGAATACGTCGGCAAATTGGCCGAGGCTACCGGTGAAGTGAAGGCGAAGGATGGCGAAATGAAGCTCAAGGAGGTCAAGCCCCTGGAGGCCTCCGCCATCCCGGCCGGCGATCCGGCCCGCAAGCTCCTCGACGTTCGCACCTACAAGGCCACCGGCGGGCCCGCACTGCACGAGAAGATTCGTCACGAGCTCGCCATGATGCCCTACATCAGCGAGTTCGACTTCATCTCGTTCAATGTCAACGGGGGAGACGTGATCCTCACCGGCTGGACCGTCCGTATCACCAACCGCAGCGAAGCCCAGAACCGCATCAAGGGCATCGAGGGGATCACCAGCATCGTGAACAACATCGAAGTCCTCCCCATGGGTAGCTTCGACATGCAGATCCGCGCCGGCGCCCGCGCCGCCCTCCAGCGGACCCTCTCCAGATACTTCTGGGGCAGCGGCTCAGACATCAAGATCATCGTCAAGGACGGAACCATCATCCTCCTCGGCGCTGTCACTACAAAGGCGGATTCCGACATGGCCTACATGCAGTGCAACGGCGTGCCGAGCGCATTCAAGGTCGTCAACCTGCTGCGCGTGACTGGTCCCCAGGAGAAGAAGGGTTGACGCCGTCTGCGTTGTCCTCAAGGAGAAGCCAAATGTCCACCAGAAACACCTCCTCATTCAGATTCCTATCCCTTTGTCTCATCGCGCTGCTCATGCTGGCGGCCGCGGCCTGCACCAAGCCCACCACGCCTGGCGTCAAGAAGATGCCGGCCAATCAGGAGTACTCGGGATTCCTCAAGGACTACTCCAAGCTCGCCGCCAATCCCGACCTCGAAGGCGCGGTGAAGACCTATGTCAACGCCGACGCGCAGAAGAACATTCACCACTACGTCGCCGTCATCGTCGACCCGGTCGAGGTCTATCTCGCCACCGACGCCGACGACGCCAAGGTTCCAGAAAAGTCCCGCGCCGCCGCGGCCAACTACTTCCGCGCCGCCCTCACCCATGCCGTCTCTGACGCCTTCGCGCCGGTCGACCAGCCGGGACCCCTCGTGCTGCGCCTGCGCGCCGCCATCATCGGCGTCGATGTCGGTGGCACGGTCGCTGCCGCTGACAAGCCTGCCGATGCCAATGACGCCGTCGACACCGCTGCCAACATCGGCAAGGTTGGCGTCGAGATCGAGCTGGTTGACTCTGTCACCGGCGAACAGATCGCTGCAGCAGTCGACCGCGAACCCCTCGGCGACGGCGCCGAAATCGCCGCCGGCAACATCTCCCGCCACGAAAAATCGATTGCCGCCCGCCAGGCCTTCGACGAATGGGCCTCCCGCCTCAGGAGCTTCCTGAACAAGGCTCACGAACTCAAGGGCGAGGACATCAAACGCGCCGACGAGTCCTACCAGCCTTACGGGGCAGCCGCCCCGGCCGCCAAGTAGCCGATAGCAAAGGAGTCGCGCATGCTCGCGGCCTGCATGGTTCTGCTCGTCACCGGGCAAACGGATTCGCTCTATCACCATTGGGAACAAACGACCCCGCAGATCGTTGGAGCCATCCGCGAATTGACGCCCTGCCAGGTGCGCGTCCTCGAAGACGCCCGCGCTGTCACGGCAGAGGCTCTATCCGGCTATCAGGCCGTCTTCATCAACTACAACGGACCCAGGCTCGGCGCCGCGCAGGAGAATGCCATAGAGGCTTTCGTCCGGCGCGGCGGCGGCCTGGTCAGCTTCCACCAGGGCCTCTATGGCGAATGGTTCGGCCAGCGCTTCAACAGCGAACGCCGCTGGGAGGAGACCGGCAGCCGCGGTTGGACCGCCTGGGAAGAAATCATCGGAGCCCGCTGGAAACCGGAACTCCTCGGCCACACCCTCCGCGGGCCCTTCGAGGTCAAATGCCAGGCTCACCCCGCCTGTGACCCCTCCCCCTTCACCGCCAACGACGAACTCTACCACCGCTTCGACCTCAAACCATCCACCCAGGTCGTCGCCACCGCCTTCAGCGACACCAAAGTCCGCGGAACCGGCAAAGTCGAACCCATCGCCTGGACAAATACTTATGGCCAGGGCCGCGTCTTCTTCACCACCCTCGGCCACGACGCCACCGCCCTCTATCAGCCCGCGGTCCGCCGATTCTTCGCCCGCGCCACCGAATGGGCCGCAACGGGCACAGCCGCCCCCCCTGCCACCTCCTCCAAGCCCCTGCGCGTCCTCGCCGTCACCGGCGGCCACGCCTATCCCGAGGCCTTCTACACCATGCTGGCCGAAACCCCCGGCATCACTTGGAAGCACGCCAGTTCGCACGCCGAAGCTTTCCGCACGTCCCATAACCGACCGCTTCGACGTCCTCCTGCTGCACGACATGTATGAGCGAGTCTCGCCCGAGACGCAAAAGGTCCTCGAACAGTGGGTAGCCGCAGGCAAAGGTGTTGTCAGCGTCCACCACTCCATCGTCGACTACACCGAATGGCCCTGGTGGTGGCAGGAGGTCATCGGCGGCAAGTACTTCGTCGAGGCCAAAGAAGGCTACAAGAAGAGCAGCTATAAGGAAGACGTCGAGTTCGTCGTCACCGCCGCCAAGGGCAAAGAAAAGCACCCCGTCCTTGAAGGCGTCCCGCCCCTCGTGGTCGAAGACGAAATGTACAAGGACATGTGGCAGTCGCCGAAGATTGAAGTCCTCATGGAGACGGAGAACCCTCTCAACGACCGCCCGGTGGTCTACATCGGCCCCAACGCCACGGCCCGGGCCATTTACATCCAACTCGGTCATTCGGCCCACACCATGGAAAACCCCGGCTTCCGCAGGCTGCTCAGAAACGCCATCGAGTGGGCTGGACGCCGCCGCTAAGGAGACACACCCCGTGCAAAGACGCGAATTCCTCGCCGCTCCCGCGGCGGGCTATTTCCTGCAAGGTTCCGGCGTGATCAAGGCCGGCATCATCGGCTGCGGAGGCCGCGGCGAAGCCGCCGCCATGAACGCCATGAACGCGGGCAAGGATGTACACATCACCGCCATGGGCGACCTCCTGCGCGACCGCGCCGAAGAGAAGCGAATTGCCCTCAAGTCGAAATACCCCGGCCAGGTCGATGTCTCCGGACGACCGCCTCTTCGGCGGCTACGACTGCTACAAGAAGGTCATCGCCTCCGGCGTCGACGTCGTCATCGTCGCCAACGCCGCCAAGTTTCACTCCGTCCACCTGAAAGCCGCCATCGAAGCCGGCAAGCACGTCTTCCTCGAAAAGCCCCACGCCATCGACCCGGCCGGAATCCGCATGCTCCGCGAAGCCACCGCGCTGGCGGCGAAAAAAGGCCTCTCCGTCGTCAGCGGATTGCAGAGCCGCTACCACCCCGGCTACATCGAACTGATGCAGCGCGTCCACTCCGGCGCCATCGGCCGCATTGTCGCCATCCAGGAGACGTGGCTCCGCCCGCCCTACGTGCTCTATCCTCGGCGCCCAAACATGAAGGAAATCGTCTGGCAGGGCTCCAATCAGTACCACTTCAACTGGCTCTGCGGCGACGACGTCCCCCAGACGCTCATCCACAACCTCGACCGCTCCAGTTGGGCCCTCGGCAACAAGGCCCCCCTCCGCTGCTACGGCATGGGCGGCCGCTCCACTCTCAAAGGCGAAATCTACGGCAACGTCTTCGATCACCATTCAGTCGTGTATGACTTCGGCGAAAGCGGCCGCGTCTATGCCATCTGCCGCACCATCGACAACTGCTACAACGAGAATTCCAGCCTGATCCTCGGCACCAAGGGCCAGTGCGACCTGCTCAACCTCCGCATCACCGGCGAGAACCCGTTCGAGTCCCAGCTCGGCAAGTCCAAGAATCCCGCCTATGACCTCGAACACGTCGCCCTGTTTGACTCCATCCGCACATCAAAGCCCCTGAACAACGGCGACTATATGGCCCGCAGTTGCATGATCACCATCATGGGCCAGCTCAGTTGCTACACCGGACGCCAGATCACCTGGGAAGAGGCCAACGCCTCAACCTTTTTCTATCCGCCTCGCGCCGAAGAGGTCACTGAAGACACCGAGGCCCCGGTCAAGCCGGGGCCCGATGGTTCTTACCCGGTCTACGCGCCGGGCCTGACGAAACTCCTCTAACCTGATCAACCCACGTTGACCTTGATACTGCGCGGCTTGGCCACTTCCTTCTTCGGCAGGGTCACCTTCAGGACGCCGTTGTCGAAGCGCGCAGCCACGTTCTCCGCTTCTACAGTGTCAGGCAGGGAAAAGGCCCGGCGGAAGCTGCCGTAAGCCCGCTCGATGCGGTGATAGCCGCCTTTCTTCTCCTCGCCTTCGAACTTGCGCGTTCCCGACAGCGTAAGCACGCTGTCTTCGATCTTGATGTCCAGGTCTTCCATCTTCACGCCAGGCAGATCTGCCGTCAGCGTCAACTCATTCTCGTTTTCCGCGATGTCCACCGGCGGCGACCAAGGCCGGGCCGATGCGGGCTGGTCGAAAAACCGATTCAGCGTGTCCTCGAAGACCTTCATGTCCGTGAACGGAAAGCCCTCAAGAGCCGGGAAATTGGAATGCCGTGCAATGTTGCTCATTGTGATTCTCCTTCTCGGGGATCTTGTTCGGGAGGTATCCCCCCTCACTCACGAGAATATAATCATATTGCATGTTGTGTCAAGTAGTATGAGTGTTTTCTGATCATATTTTTTAAGTCTATGCACGAAAGTGTTGGGGTCCATGATGTTTCCGGGGGCGGTGGGCGTCTGTCCCGGGAAACTCGCTGACTCACGGCACAAAAAAAGAGCAGGCCCTGCGGCCTGCTCTATTTATCTGTAACGGAAGGGGTTAGCTTTGAATCCGCATCCCGTAGAAGGAGCGGTAAACGAAGTAAGTCGAGATGATGAAGAACACCACCGCGAGGATCATGGTGAGCGGAGACTCGGGGTTTGATTTGCGCAACGCTACGGCAAGCTCGACGGCCAGCAGGCCGAACAGCGTGGTGAACTTGATGATCGGATTGAGCGCCACCGAGCTGGTGTCCTTGAAGGGATCGCCGACCGTGTCGCCGACGACAGTCGCCGCGTGCAGCTCAGTGCCCTTTGCCTTCAGCTCGGTTTCGACGATCTTCTTGGCGTTATCCCAAGCGCCGCCGGCGTTGGCCATGAAGATGGCCTGGTAAAGGCCGAACAAGCGCGATGGAGATCAGGTAGCCGATGAAGAAGAACTCTTCAAGGAACGCGAACGCCAGCGTGGTGAAGAAGACGACCAGGAAGATGTTGAACATACCCTTCTGGGCGTACTGGGTACAGATCTCAACGACCTTCTTTGAGTCGGAGACGGAGGCCTTCTCAGAGCTTTCGAGCTTGATGTTCTGCTTGATGAACTCCACCGCGCGGTAAGCGCCGGTGGAGACCGCCTGGCAGGAAGCGCCGGTGAACCAGTAGATCACCGCGCCGCCGGCGATCAGGCCGAAGAGGAACGGCGGGTGCAGAATGGACAGGTACTGGAGCATGGCCGGATCGAGACCGTTGGTCAGCATCACGATGATCGAGAAGATCATGGTGGTGGCGCCGACGACGGCGGTGCCGATCAGCACAGGCTTGGCGGTTGCCTTGAAGGTGTTGCCCGCGCCGTCGTTTTCCTCGAGGTTGTCCTTGGCCATCTCAAATCTGGGTTTGAAGCCGAAATCCTTCTCGATCTCCTTCTCGATACCGGGGAGCGCTTCGATGGTGGAGAGTTCGTAGACGGACTGGGCGTTGTCGGTGACCGGGCCGTAGCTGTCGACGGCGATCGTGACCGGGCCCATGCCGAGGAAGCCGAAGGCGACCAGACCGAAAGCGAAAACGGCCGGGGCCATCATCAGCATGCCGAGGCCCATGGTGCTGACCCAGTAGGCGATGCTCATCAGCGAGCAGCATGGCGAAGCCGAGCCAGTAGGCGGTGAAGTTGCCGGCGACGAGGCCGGAGAGGATGTTGAGCGACGCGCCGCCCTCGCGGCTGGCGGTGACGATCTCGCGAACGTGCCGCGACTCGGTGGAGGTGAAGACCTTCACGAATTCGGGGATCACCGCGCCGGCCAGCGTGCCGCAACTGATGACCGTGGCGAGTTTCCACCACAGGCTCGGGTCGCCATGCAGGTCGGGGATCATCATGTAGCTGACGATGTAGGTGAGGACGATGGAGAGGATCGAGGTGAGCCACACCAGGGTGGTGAGCGGCGCCTCGAAGTTCATCTTCGTCGCTGTTGCCGTACTTGGCCTTGGCGATGGCGTCGTTGATGAAGTAGCTGACGCCGGAGGCGATCACCATCATGACGCGCATGACGAAGATCCAGACCAGAAGCTGGACCTGAACCGGGAAGTTGGGGCCGGCCACCTTTTCGTTGACGGCGAGCAGGATGAAGCTGATGAGCGCGACGCCGGTGACGCCGTAGGTTTCGAAACCGTCGGCCGAGGGTCCAACCGAGTCGCCCGCGTTGTCGCCGGTGCAGTCGGCGATGACGCCGGGGTTGCGCGCGTCGTCTTCCTTGATCTTGAAGACGATCTTCATCAGGTCGGCGCCGATGTCGGCGATCTTGGTGAAGATGCCGCCGGCCACGCGCAGGGCCGCCGCGCCGAGCGACTCGCCGATGGCGAAGCCGATGAAGCAGGAGCCGGCGAGATTGCCGGGGACGAACAGCAGGATGAACAGCATCAGCAGCAGCTCGACGGAGATCAGCAGCATGCCGATGCTCATGCCGGCCTGCAGCGGAATGTCGTAGCACGGGAAGGGCTTGCCGTCGAGGCGGCAAAGGCGGTGCGCGAGTTGGCGAACGTGTTGACGCGGATGCCGAACGACGCAACGATGTAGCTGCCGGCGATGCCGATGAGGCTGAACAGCAGGATGATCGCCACCTTGTAGGCGTCCATGTGCTGCAGGAAGCCGAAGTAGAAGACGATGATCACGCCGATGAAGCACTCGAGAATCAGCAGGAACTTGCCCTGCGTCTGCAGGTAGGTCTTGCAGGTCTCGTAGATCAGCTCGGAGACTTCGAGCATCGACTTGTGCACCGGCATGTTCTTCAGGCGGCTGTAGATCATGAGGCCGAAGACCAGGCCGAGGGCGCTGATGGCCATGCCGATGAGCAGCAGAGTCTTTCCGTCGATCGCGCCGTTGAGGAAACTCTGGGTGCTGAGATCGGGCAGAATCAGGTTCGCTTCACCACCGCCGTGTTGTTCGGCAGGCTGAGCGGCGAGCGGCAACGCGCAGGCGGCGATGAGCGTCAAAAGCAGCAGCAGGATGTTGAGCGATTTTGCCGAGCGCCTCATGGGTGACACGGCGACTGTGGAGAGCATCGAACGGTTCCTCCCGGTCTGTTGGGTTGTCCTGACTGATGGGTGATGGGTCTCCACCCGACAGACAATCAGACCTGAAATGGATTGATGATAGCGACCCAAGATTCAATATATAAGACGGAGGTATCGGAATCAACTTGCCCCGGGATCCCGGAGGCGGCTCAATGAACGCTTTTCTACGACAGCACCCCTGGAAGACGTTTCATTCCAGTAACTTGGAGATTTTTTGGCTTCCGTTGGCCTTGTTGCGACAAAGCGAAGTTGAACGGTCTGCATGGACCGCTTCACTCCGGGTCACGGCCGCGTTCCCCATGCGATCAAGTGCTTTCCAGCAGGCAGCAACGATTGTTCACCTGGAGTCAATACGCAGGCTCGCCCATCGAGACCCACGATAGCTCGCCAAAGCCGATCAGGCGGCAGAGCGCCTGCTTCTGTCAACGTATGGAGTTCGAGACGAAACCAGGGACTATCGACCAGCAGTTCTCTGCCGGGCGCGAGCGTTTCCCGTGTAGAACCAGCAACGAACGGCTCCAGCCGGCTCACCGCCAAACCGTGTTCGAGGTGCAACTCCCGGGGGCGGCCATAGTCGTAAAGCCTGTAAGTGATGTCCGACTCTTCCTGGATCTCGAAGAGCGTGATCCCCTCGCCGATAGCGTGAATGGTTCCCGCCGGGACGTAAACGACATCACCGGGCTGAACAGGACGCCAATCGAGCAGCGTCTCGATTTCGCCATTGAGACACGCTGCGTGCGCCTCCCCCCGCGACAGCCGGCGTGTGAGGCCGAGACCCAGCCGGGACTCCGGACGCGCGTCGAGAATGTACCAAGCCTCGGTCTTGCCGTTGGAACCGTTGTGATGAAGTCGCGCGTAGTCATCCTCGGGATGCACTTGAACGGAGAGTTTCTGCTCGGTAAAGATGAACTTCAACAGCGGCAGGCCGGAGCCGCCCGGAGGCTCGAACCACACCTCGCCGAACAAGCTGCCCTCCGGCGCCTGCGGAAAGAGCGGAGCCAGCCCACTCCGTCCCCAGGGGCGCTCGACGAACTTCGGTTCGAGGATCGTCATGGCTTCGGCCCGGCCGTGCGGTGATAGTTCGGGTAAGGCGGCTTCTCGTGCTTTGGCAGCGGGTTCTTCTTCAGTTGTTCGAGGAGCACCTCGACGGCCTTCTCCAGCTGCGGATCCTGTCCCTTGCGCACCAGGGCCGGGTCCTGCTCGACCTCAATGTCGGGGGCGACACCAAAGTTCTCGATCTCCCACTCCTTTTCCGTGTTGTAGAAGGCGAGATTGGGGGCAGTGACGCTCCCATTGTCGACGAGCTGCGGGAAACCGAAAATGCCGACAAGCCCGCCCCAGGTGCGCTTGCCGATCAGCGGACCGATCTTCAGCTTGCGGAACATCCAGGGCATAGCGTCGCCGCCGGAACCGGCCCATTCGTTCACGATCATGGCTTTGGGACCAAAGATGGAGTTCATGGGCGTGGAGAATTCTGTCCCTGCCCGCGTCGTGAAGTAGTTGAGCAGCGGCCGGCGCAGGTAATCGATGATGTAGTCGGCCACAAAACCGCCGCCATTGAACCGCTCGTCGAGAACGATGCCTTCCTTGCCGACCTGCGCAAAGAAGTAGCGATTGAAGTTGCTATAGCCCTGAAGTGACGTGTTGGGCAGGTGGACATACCCCAGGCGTCCACCGGAGAGCTGCTCGACCTTACGGCGATTGGTTTCGATCCAGTCCATATAGCGGAGGTTCGTCTCGCTGGCCACGGGCACCACGGTGACCTCGCGCGAGCCATCACCATTCGGGTTAGGTCCCACTGTCAGAGAGAGGCTCTTGGTTGCAGTGTTCTCGAAGAAGCTGTAGACCTCATCACTGCCGGCGATATTCCGGCCATTGACGGCCAATAAATACTCGCCGGCACGGACGTTCACGCCAGGCTGCGTCAGCGGCGCACGCAACTCGGGGTTCCAGTTCTCGCCGTTGTAGATTTTGGCGAAACGATAACGCCCGTTCTCAATGGTGTAATCCGCCCCGAGCAAGCCGCCCCCGACGTTCTTCGTCTCCGGCATTGCGCCGCCGCCTACATAAAGGTGGCCGACGGAAAGCTCGCCGAGCATCTCCCGGAAGAGGTAGTTGAGGTCTTCGCGGTGAGCGATGCCGGCCAGAAACGGCTCATAGCGCTGGCTGAACTTGGCGAGTTCAACGCCGTGCAGGTTCGGGTCGTAAAAGTAGTCGCGCTCAATCCGCCAAACCTCACGGTAAATTTGCCGCCACTCCGCTGGCGGGTCCACGCGGACCTCCATCTGGTCTACCTTGAGAACGCCTTCCCCCAGCTTGATCGGAGCCGCCGCCGAAGCGATAACAAAGCGCCTGTTCGGCTGCGCGAGCAACAACTTCTCGCAATTCGCGCTCAGGACAGCATCGACGATGCCAGAGGTGGCCTGCTCAGTCTTGCGCGTCTTCAGGTCGAACTTCTGCAAGGTCAATTGAGGCGGCCCATCCAGCGGCGGCACAGCGGGAGCTTCCAGCAGGTAAAGGATGCCGGTCTTGCCGGCCAGCACCTTTGTGTAGTTCCTGGCCGGAATCGGCATCGCCAGGATCCGCTGCCCGATTCCGTCGAAGTCGATTCGCACTTCGACTTCCTTCTTCTCGTCCTTCTTTTCATCCTTCTTTTCATCCTTGGCCGGTGCCGCCTTCTCCTCGTCGCTCTCGGGAGCCAGCGGCGAAGGATCCTCCTTGCGGAGTACCACGACATACACGCTGCGATTGGTGACCCGATCGATGGATGACATGTCGAGCCAACCGGTGGAGAGGCCAGTGTTGGTGGAAGCGGTGAAGAAGAGGTGTTTCCCGCCAGCGTCGAAAACGGCGTGGCGCGCGTCACTCATTCCGTCAGAGACCTGATACGTCTTGTTCTCGGCTACGGAGTAGACAAACGCAGTGCGCTGACGGTTCTTGAGGTATTTCGTGTAGACCACCCATTTCGAGTCGGGCGACCAGGAAGGATTCAGATCGTCCCGGTCGGGGGCGTCATAGTAGTCGCTGTCAATCCGCGTCACCTTCTTTGTCGCGAGGTCGACGATGTGCACGGCGACCAACGCGTCGCGGAAGAGGATCTTCGTCCCATCGGGAGACCACAGCGGTTGATAGAGGAATGACTTCAGGCCGAGGTCGAACTTCTCGATGGTTCCCAGTCCGTTCTGCGGCACGATGTGCAACTGATACTCGCCGCTCTCGTCGGAAAAATAAGCGATCTTCTGCCCGTTGGGAGACCATGCGGGCATTCGTTCGGCGATGCCTGCCGTGTTGGTGAGATTGCGGATGTCGCCCTTCTCCGCGGGAACGGTGACCACCTCGCCGCGAGCTTCAAAGACAGCCCTTGCGCCAGTAGGGGAGAGCCCGTAGGCCTGAATGAACGGCGCTGCTTTGGCGTACTGCGGGCGGACACTGGGGAAATCCCCGTTCAGTCGAATGGAAACGGGAGCGGTCTTGCCAGTCTTCAGGTCAAGGACTTCGATGCGGTCGAAATGGTCCAGCACGATCGCATCGGGCCCCAGCGAAGCGCTCTTGTAGTCGAAGCCGGTATTCTTGATCGCCTCGGCGACCTGCTTGCTTTTCAGGTCGTATGAAAAGAGCGTCATCGAGCCGTTGCGGTCAGAGAGGAAGTAGACGCGGTCTCCGCACCACATCGGTGTATAGTCATTTGAATTCTGGCGAGGAATTTTCTCAACGCTGGAATCGGCGAGATTGGCAAGCCAGATGGGTGAGGTTCGGCCGCCGCGATAGCGTTTCCACGCCTGAAAAGCCGGGGACAGGGGAGTGTAGGCGAGTCTCTTGCCGTCGGGCGAGAAGCTGCCGCTATCGGCCATCGGCAGGGGGACGCCGGTTTCGGGTCCACCGTCGATCCCGATCAGAAAGAGCCGCGGAGCACGGTACGGCGAAGTTCGAGCCGACTGAAAGAGAATCTGCTTTCCGTCAGGAGTGAAGGAGATGGGTTCGTCCCGCCCCGGATGGAAAGTGAGCCGTTTGGGAACGCCTCCATTGGCTGGGACGGTATAGATGTCAAGGTTGCCGTCGTGCTGCCCGAGGAAAGCGATCGTGTTTCCATCAGGCGAAAAGACCGCGCCGGTTTCCATGCCAGGGGCGTTGGTCAGGCGGACTGCGTCGCCTCCGGTTCGAGAGACGCGCCACAAGTCTCCAGCGTATGTGAAGACAATACTGCTTTTGCTGATGGCGGGCCGCTGCAGCATCAATGGGGCCTGTTGGCCCTGAACCATCGCCGCGGCGGTGGCGGAAAGAAGCACAATAGAAGGAATTCTCATGTCGACTACGACTCGCCTCATTCTAGCCGCCTCGCTCATCGTTGGGGGGCCTGCTGCCGCGGAGGAAGCCAAGTTCTTTCGCATCAACCCGGTCCGGCCAGTTGCGGAACTGGAGCGTGAGGCCGCCGTCAAGGCCAGTTCCGGAAGAGTTGGTTCGCGGTTTGAAGCGGCCGCAACTCGTGAGTCTCGGCGCGATCGACGCGCGCATTCGTCTGGACATCCGCTATGCGACCGACAGAAACTTTCTGGGCACGCCCGTCTACGACCGGCCTCGCGCGTACCTGCACAAGGACGCTGCCGAGGCGCTTCGCCGGGCACTCGACGCGCTGTGGAAGGCGGGTTATGGCCTGCTCATCCACGACGCCTATCGGCCCTGGCGGGTCACCTGGATCTTCTGGCAGGCGACTCCGCCTGACAAGCGTGATTTCGTCGCCGATCCCGCCAAAGGGTCGCGGCATAACCGCGGATGCGCAGTGGATTTGACGCTTTACGAACGCAAGACGGGGAAGCCGGTCGATATGCCTTCGCTCTACGACGAAATGTCGGAGAGATCTTCACCGAGCTATCCCGGAGGCACCGCGGAGCAGCGCAGACTGCGCGATCTGCTGCGGCGGGAGATGGAGAAGCAGGGGTTCAAGGTGTTTCCAATCGAGTGGTGGCACTTCGACTTTAAAGGCTGGGAACCCTACGCGGTGACCAACGAAACATTTGCAGGACTCGACCTGGCTACGGGCGCGGCGAGATAGCGCGGCCGGTCTTTACCAACCATGAGCGGAACATGGCCGCGAAGTCCGAAGCGCGTGGCAGCGAGTCGAGATCTTCGAGGCTGAACGCCATCTTCCGGCACCAGTTTTTGTATTGCCAGGTCGTGCCAGGCAGGTTCTGCTGGTCGAGTTCCTTGGTGAGGTCCTCCTGATTGAGGAGCATGAGCAGGCAGGGCGTCGAGACCAGGTAGCCGATGATCGCATTGTGGAGTTCGCCGCTGAGTTCCAGTCCTTCGGCGGCCGAGCGGGGGTAATCGGCTGGGAGAAAGCCGTCACGGACGAGGGCCTCAAGCATGCGGGACTTCTCAACTTGTCTCTGGTCGAGTTGTTGGCGAAACCGCTCATCGTCCTGCAGAAGACCGGCGGCGCGGCGCGATTCGAGGTCGCGGCCGGCCCAGAAGCCGGCAAGCGTCGGGAGGTCGTGGGTAGTCGAGGACACCAGGACGTGGCGCGGATAGTCGCGCGGCGGGAGCGGCAGTCCTGCATGGTCCTTCTCGAAATAGAAGAGCTTGTAGCTCAGCATCCCGAAACTTTCCATTGCGTCGCGGAGTTCAGGAGGCACAGTGCCGAGATCTTCGCCAACAACAAGAAACCGGCCCCGGACGCTTTCAAGCGCCAGGATTCTGAGCAGGTCGCGCCACGGTTCGTGGACGTACGTACCCTCTTTGGCGGTTTTGCCGGGAGGAATCCAGAAGAGGCGGAAGAAGCGCATGACGTGGTCGATGCGCAATGCTCCGCCATGACGCGCGTTCTTGCGTATGGACTCGATGAACAGGCGGTAGGAGTGTTTACGGTGCTCGAAGGCATTGGGCGGCGGGAAGGCCCAATCCTGGCCGTCGGGCGAGAAGTCGTCGGGCGGGGCGCCGACGCGGCAGCCTTCGATGAAGAACTCCCTGTAGGCCCACAGGTCCGCTCCGCATCGATCCGTGGCCAGGGCAAGATCGTGATAGAGCCCAATGGGCATGCCTGCCTGGAGGGCGGACCGCTGGACGTCCGCTAATTGCAGATCGATCTGCCACTGCAAATACTGGTGAAACAGAATCCGCTTGCGGTGGGAGTCGGCAAACTGGCGGACACCGGGGCTATGCGGATCGCGGTATTGCTCAGGCCAATCCGGCCAGATCCACAGGTCGCGGTTGGCGGCATGCAGCGATTCGTCGAGCGCGCAATAGGTGGAAAACGTCTCCAGGAGTTCACCTTCCGCGGCAATATACTTCCGGAAGGCCCTGGCGCGGGCCGACTCCTTGAGCCATTCTTCGCGCCAAAAACGACGAAAGAGCATGAGCAGGATGCGGCGCTTTAGCTTGGAGACAGATTCGTACTCGACAAACTCAGACTCGCGGAGGCGGGCCAGTTCAGACTGAAACCTGGGGCTGGCCAAGAAGCGTTTTGCCATTGGGCACGATTCAAAGTCCGGCACCTGTTCCACATCGAGGTAGAGGAAGTTTCGGTAATAGCCCGATAGAGGAAGGTAGGGGCTTGTGTTGTAAGGCTCTCGGTTGTGCAGCGCATGCAGCGGGTTGAGGGCTACGAATCCGGCGCCTAGCCGCTCCGCTGTCCAGGCAACCAGATGACGGAGGTCAGTGAAGTCGCCGGCGCCCCAGTTGCGGTTCGAACGGAGTCCGTAGAGGGAGACGGCGAGGCCGGCGGAGAGTCCGTCCCGGTTGAGCGGCTCAGGGAGCCACGCGCGGTCGGGCGTGATGATCACGCGCATCGAGGCGCGAATGGGTTCGCCGGTTGTGCGCGGAATTGCTATCTCCAGGTCGTGATAGCCCAGGGGGAGATTGGGTGGCAGGGGGAGTTCAGACGCACCTTGTCCGGGTAGATCGATGTCGTGCCGGAGAGCAGTATTATCTTCAAGATATAGTGCGAGCGAGACGCGGGATGGCAGGAGTGCGCCGGACGGCAGTCTGATGGGGACCGTAGGTGCGGAGTCCGAAACGCTGAGCACTTTCACAGGATCCAGCGGCGCTCGTTCGAGTTGCCTTTTCCGCTCCATGAGGGAGCCCCGGAGAGCCGCGGGTGTCGCAGTATCAAACCCGAGCGAGGCAAGAATCGCCAGCAAAGCAGACTCGGGAACCGTGTGATGGGAGCCCCAAATATCGTAATACTCGGTCTGAATGCCGAGGGAAAGACAACTGGGGCGGAGCCATTCAACGGGAGTAGGCGGCATGGGTAGGATCTTTCATTGTAGCGGCCCGAAGGCATGGGATAATCACAGATGAGGGGATATGGAAGACAGGATCCGCGAGAATCAGCTCCAGCTCGGCGAGGCGCCTGCCGATCTGTATACGCGCATTGACCAGGACGTCGCCGACGATTTCCGCGACAGCTTCATTCTCACCACGGTCGATTCCGCCATCAATTGGGGCCGCAAGAATTCCATCTGGCCGATGTCGTTCGGCCTGGCCTGTTGCGCGATCGAGATGATGGCGATGACGGCCTCGAGGTTCGACATTGCGCGGTTCGGCGCAGAGGTCTTCCGAGGGAGCCCCCGCCAAGCTGACCTCATGATCATCGCTGGGCGTGTTTCCAATAAGATGGCTCCCGTCGTCCGCCAGCTTTATCAACAGATGCCCGAGCCGCGATGGGTGATTTCGATGGGTGCCTGCGCCACTTCCACGGGTGTCTTCAGCAACTACGCGCTCATTCCCGTTAATCAAGTCATCCCAGTGGATGTGTACGTCCCCGGTTGCCCTCCGCGCCCCGAGCAACTGATCTACGCGATCATGCTCCTTCAGGAAAAGATCCAGAATCAGAAGGGCGTTATCGAGGACGTCCTGAACCTATCCTGATCCCCAACGAAGGATTTCCCTTCAAACCACCCGCCCAGTTTGCCGATAGGGTTGATGGGACGCGATGTCGTCCCCAGGGAGTGTTAGGCCATGGAGATTGGCAGAATCAACCCAATGACGGAGCTGCCAGCTCTGTCTGTCATACAGCCACTGTCCCCTCAACAGAGGGTGGAACAGAACCAACTGGTCCAGGCGGTCAAATCCGTCAACGAGGCCGAACTGCTCGGTCAGGGGCAGGAACTGACTTTCGCGATGGACCGGCAAAGCAAGAAGCCTGTGTTGAAGATCATAGACAAGGAAACGAAAGAGGTCATCCGGCAGATTCCGCCGGAGTACGTTCTGCGTCTTGCAGACGAACTCGAGCGGGGCTGACGCCTGGGCGGAAAACACGAATCATGGGGAATCCATACGGAGATCAGCTTGAAGTGTCGGTTCTCGCGGCAAGTCCCGTGGAACTGACGAGAATGCTCTTTGAGAAACTCCTGCTTGAGATCCGAACCGCTCGCCGCTGCTTGCATGAGGGTGACGTCGGGAAGCGGTGTCTCAGCGCCAGCCGCGCCGTGGAGGTGACCGGGGAGCTGGCGCGGTCGCTTGATGACGATCGTGGCGCAGAACTAAGCCGGAACCTCCGCCGCATCTACGCGTATGTGGTCGAACAGGTGAACGAAGGCAACAGGTGCCAGCAGGAGCAAGGGTTCGCCAATGCAGAAGCGGTGGTTATCCCTCTGGCGGATGCCTGGCGAGACATCGCAGATCAAGGCAATTGTCACCTCGAGCAGGCTGGATCATTGTCCGGCTGGGGGGGCGACAGTGAGGCTGTCGGCAGCTTGAGTTTCACCGGCTGATTCTTCTTTCCGCACAAGCCCTTGAACGATGAGTTCATGCAGGCCAAGTCCACCTTGGCGGCTGATGACCTGAGAGAGGTGCTGCTCGGCGAACTCCAACATCGTCGTGGACGAGGAGGAGTCGGAGTCCCCGCTCAGGCCGCTTCCGTCAGTTTCGCCTCGAAACGAATGGAGCATTTGCGCAATCAAAAGAGCCTCAAAGTCCATCGCAGCCTCACGAATCTTCGATTCCTGAGAGTTCGCGGAAGGCTGAAGCGTCATTGGGTTCGATTCGACCCGCATCAGATTACCTCGATTTCAGCGTCAAGAGCTCCGGCGGCCTGGAGGTTCTGGAGCACCGCTATGACATCGCGCGGCGTCGCCCCAATGCCGGTCAATGCGCGAACCAAGTCATCAACTGTCGACCCTTGTTTGAGCTGAATGCTCTTGGCCTGCTCCTCTTTGACTCCTACATTGACATCAGGAGTCACAGTCGTCTTGCCCTGGCTGAAGGGTGCAGGCTGTGAAACATCAAAAGAGGTCTGCACCTCCACCGACAAACTGCCGTGCAGAATGGCCACAGGCCGGATGCGGATCTCTCTCCCCGCGACGATCGTGCCCGATCGCTCATTGATGACGATCCGGCTTCGGCGGTCAGTCTCCAGACTCAAGCCCTCCACCTCGGCAACGAATTCGACTCGTCGATTTGCCCATTCGGCGGGGATCGTTACCTCGACCAGCCCTGCGCTCTCACAACGGGCGAGTTGGTTTCCGAATTTCTGATTGACCGCGGCGGCCAGCCGAGCCGATGTCGTGAAGTCGGCCGTGCGTAACTGGATGCGAACGGCCGAGGAAGGAACAATGGAAGGCGAAAGCCGTTCGACAATCGCGCCGTTCGGAATCCGGCCGGCGGTCGGATGGTTGACCGTCACGGAATTGCCCGAGCCCTTGCCTGCAACGAAGCCTCCGGTTACGACCGGACCCTGCGCCACTGCGAAAACCTCACCATTGGAGGCTTTGAGCGGAGTGAGAATGACCAGGCCGCCCTGGAGGTTTGTGGAATCGCCGATCGCCGCCACGTGAACGTCGATCCTGGTTCCAGGTTGGGCAAAGGGCGGCAGGTTGGCACTCAACATGACTGCAGCCGTGTTGCGCACGAGGATGGCTGTCGGCGAAACCTGCACTCCCATCCTGTCCAGAACGTTTGCCAGAGTCTGGGCCGAGAAGAACGTCTGCCGCTTGTCTCCGGTGCCGTTCAAGCCGACGACAACTCCGTATCCGACGAGCTGGTTTTCGCGAACTCCCTCGATCGCGGCAACGTCTTTGATCCTGACCGCGGCGTGAACCGGCATCAGGCGTGCGCAAATGAATAGCAATAGAAAGTGCCGCATTGCAATTCCAGTCAGAAGGGCAGAATCCCGAGTAGAATCCGATACAGAATATTGGGCCGGCGGATAGCGTCCTGCACTACCCCTTTGCCTTGAATCTGGATCTCCAGGGCGGCGAGCCGGTCAGAGGCTATCCGATTGGAAGGAGATATGTCGATCCACCTCGCCATGCCTCGAACGATCACCCGCTGGCGCTCTGAGTTCACCATGACATCCTTGGTCCCTTCAAGGACAAGATTGCCATTGGGCATGACCTGCTTGACGTAGGCCGAAACAGTGGTGCTCAGCGACGACTCCCTGGACGTTTCTCCTGCGCCGTCAAGTTTCGATTCACCACCCAACTGTGCCATCGAACTCAGCGGACCGGCGACGCGAGTCGGCCCCCCCAGCGCCGTTACGGAGGCGATTGCATCGGACTTCCTGTTGGCGGAAGTGGCTCCGCGACTGACAGCCGATGCGCTGTCGCTGACTATGATCGTGATCAGGTCGCCGACGCGGGAAGCTCGCTGGTCTCGAGCGAGGTCAGCGAAGCGGCCGGCGGTTTCGTAAAGGCTGCCTGGAGAGGACGTCGGGGCGGAATGCGCCGGCGCCTGACTTTCAATGAGCGCCTCGAGAGGCGTCGGTTTCGGCGCCGTCTTGTCTTTTGCCCCCGGCAGAACTGGCGCCACCAACATCGCGAACGCGACGATTCTTCTCATTCTCATTCCCCTCTTGCAGGATCTGGACTTGCCCAGGCGTCATGATCGTGGCGCGCAGTGTCCGCTTGTTTGTTTTGTTTTCAATGGGAATCACATCCCCCACCCGACCAGCGCGCAAAGCCAGGGCATCTATCGTCAATCGCACGCTGCCGGCCTCGGAGACCGCGCGAACAGAGTCGCCTCTATTCACGGCCAAAGGCCGCGTCAGCAACCTCTGCGTGATCCTCTGTCCTGGCTCGATGTCGAACATGGCCGTCATGCCGGCTGCTTCGAATGTCTCCTTGGATTTCAGAGCTTCATCCAGGGGAACCGCCGCGCTCCGCGTCTCCATGTCTTCGTCACTGATGAGATGTCCTTCTGCAATCGCAGTCCTGGCGTGGAGAGCTGGCCGGTGGACCGTGATCTTCGCAGTGACCCAGACTGGGACGCTCCTGTTGTGGTCGTACTCGACCTTCCCCCGCCAAAGAAACGCGCCCTTCGGCGCCGCGTAGATACCTCGAGGCGAGAACACTATCTCCCCCTTCGGCAGCGGGAGCCTGACGTAGTCGATGATCTCGATGTGGGCCTTCTCCCCCGGAATCAAACGATCTAGCGAACGCCGGATTGCGGATTCCACTGATTCGGAAGTCAGCACTTGAGCCCTGCGGGTCACGCAGATCTCTGGGACATGCTCAATCCCCACGCCGTATTTGGAAGAAAAATCGGCCAATTCGGCACTTCGGATCCAACGCGTTGTCCCGGGCGCAGGCGCATACCCGAACTCAACTCCGTCATTGATCGGGGCGAGTTCCGAAACGAGTGCCTTGAGGTGACCGGCCGTGATTCTGGCGTCAACGACCTCCAGACAACCGGGAGCGAGCGACAGCATCAGAAGGATGGCAATGTTCATCGGTTCATGTTGTTGACTTGCTGATACATCTCGTCGGCGGCCTTGACGACTTTGGAGTTCGACTCGTAGGCTCGCTGACTCACGATCATGTTGATGAACTCTTCAACCACGCTCACGTTGGATTGCTCGACATAGCCTTGCATCAGACTGCCGAGCCCCTCCTGGCCACCAGGGTTCCCGATTGTGGGCTCTCCGCTCGCGTCGGTTGGCAGATAGAGATTGCGACCGATGCTATTGAGCCCCGCCGGGTTGGAAAAGTTCGCAAGCTGGATTTGACCACCAACTTGAGCCGTCGACTGGCCGGGCAATGTGAAGCTAACGGTGCCGTCGGACCCGATGCTGATGCTCTGCGCTTCTGCCGGGATTGTGATTTGAGGTTCGAGCGGGTCGCCTTCGCTGGTCACCATGTTGCCATCCCGGTCCAGGTGGAATTGGCCCGCCCTCGAATAACCGATCTCTCCGGTTGGCCTCCGGATCTGGAAGAATCCCCTGCCTTGAATCACCATATCCAGCGGATTGTTGGTCTGAGAGAAACTTCCCTGCGAGAACGAGATTTCGTTTGAGACCACTCTCGTACCGAGGCCAAGCTGCAGCCCACTCGGCACGACCGTTTGGGAACCCGCTGCCGCTCCGGGTTGAATCATCGTCTGGTAGAGCAGGTCCTGAAACTGCGCGCGCCGCGCTTTGTAGCCCACCGTGTTGGAGTTGGCAAGGTTGTGGGCGATGTTGTCCACATTCGTCTGTTGCGCTTCCATGCCACTGGCCGCGCTGAAAAGAGCTCGAATCATGGTTGGGATCTCCTTGCACTTGCCTAGGCGTGGACGCGGGCGACCTCGTCGACTGCGCGCCGGCCCATTTCTCCGCCGATCTGAAGGGCTTTTTGCATGGTTTCGAACTGCCGAAGAATGTTCACGAGCCGTATGGAGGCTTCTGCCGGCGAAAAATTCGCGGCTTCGAGCTTACCTTGTTGAACGCGAGCCCGAGACGCGCTCAGGCCGGACAGGTCCCGCTTGTCGAGAGAGAAATAGGCGCCCTCCCGCTTGGTCGGTTGAGTGTCCTGCGGCAGATCGACGACCTTGAGCCGGCCGAGTATTTCTCCGCGCTGGCGCACAACCCCCTCTCCGTCAATCTCGATTCGCTCTCCCGCCACAGCCCGGATCCGCCGGGGTTCCACGGTGGCGAGTTCGTAGCCGTCCGGGGTTGTCAGCTTGCCTTCCTTGCTCACATGAAAGGAGCCATTCCGTGTCATCAGAGGGCCGTCGGGCCCGTCGACCAGGAAGAAGCCCGAACCTTCAAGGGCGACATCCTGCGGATCGCTCGTCAGCTTTAACTGCCCTTGTGAGAAGTCGGTTCGATGTTGCTCCACGAAAGGCGATGCGGTTTGCCAGCTCTCTTCGCCGAGATAAAGAGTGTAGGCCTCGCGATCGGCCTTGAATCCTGAAGTGGACGCGTTGGCGAGGTTGTTCGCCAACATGTCCAGCGCTTCAGCCCGGGAACGGAGCCCGGCACCCGCGGTTATTGTCAGTGGGTCCATCTCGACCTCCGCATTCACACATGCAATGTGATTGCCAAGGTCCCGCGGCGAATGGAATGGACTTAACCCGGAAAATGCTTCGGCTGTGAACCGATTCGGAATTCGTGTTCCGTATCGGACGTACCAGACTGAAACCCGGCTCGGTTGAAATCACTTCGATCTGGCCCAACGCCTTCAGTTTCCTCATCGGCGGCTTTTGGCCAGTAGTTTGCAATTTCGCATCCCGTGAACGGCGATTTTACCGGTCTTGGCCAAATGACTCTCGGCGTCGACTTCCTGATGGAAGGCGCGCTGAGCGGCGATTCCGGCACGCTTTCGAGGTCTCCCGATCAGCAGGCAGAAGACACGGAGGTTGGCGAATCGTGGTCCTCGATGATCGAGCAATTGGCCGGCGAGGACGAGACCGAGCTGATGCCCCCGTTCCCCCAATCGCCCATTCGCACTTCTCCGCTCAGGCGGCTCTTGCCGCGCACCGACTTTGTCTTGGCCATGTCTCTTCCTATTCCTCCCGCCGAGCCGCAGCTTCTCGAGGAGTATTTGGAGGTGCTCCCCAATCCGAGCATCAGTCCTGATCAGGACATTCACGAGAGCGAACTCCCCGATGAATCCGAATCGTCGCTCGATCCAAACACCGGGCACGTCCCCCCGCCACCGCCTACTTCCTCAAATGTGGAATCAATCGCGGTTGCCTGGCATGTCCAGGAGAGTGCTCCAGCTGATCGCGTTTTCGCACAATCTGCAATCAGCAAGGGATCGCCCACGCGCGATGAGGCTACAGCAGCGCAGGACACACAAACACCATACCGGCGGAACGGGGAGGTGCTCGTCGCTTCCACAACGCCCCTTTTCACAAAGGAGATGGACCCTTCGATCGCCGAAAGTCACCTTGCCGGGGCGGCGGAAGAGTCCGATCGACCAGCTCCGCTGGTTCGAGATCGACTCCCCGACCCACCGCCTTTCCAGCCGCGCATAAATGAAGACCGGTCCTCAGCGAGACCGGTTATGGCGATACGACTCAGCGGCGGCCAGTCGAGTGCGTCAATTACACTCTCCGCGGAGGCTGGCGCCCAGGTTCCAGAGGCCCCACGGCCGGTTGCGCCAGTTCGGGGCGGGAAGGTTCAGCATCGGCAGGTTTTGGGGTCTATTGGGCTGTCCTCAACGTCCGTCACGACCTCGTGGGGGCAGTCGGAACCCAGCGAGACCGCAATGACGGAACCGGCCGAGGGCGAGACGGTATCACCCGACGTGGCCCAGCGGTTTCGCCCACCGGCTGAGATTGCCACATCCGCGCCGGTACGTCCGGTTCAAGACGAACTTGAGCCGCTGCGCACTGAGGACACACCCGGCGGGAACTCTGACGAAAGCAGCGGCGTAGAGCCGCACACACCTGCTTTGCATGAAGTCACCGCCCACTCCAAGCTGCGGCAGGAAGCTTCTGCAGGGCGCGAGATGCCGGGAGCACTCCAGGTTTCCGAGCCTTCGGCTTCTAACGCGGGGCGCTATGCCGTCGCCGATCCGAGGCGCCCTTTTGAACAGTCTGCAAGTGCTCGCCCGCCTCGCACCGAAGCTGTGAGCGTACCCGCGCATCGGGTAGTCGAAGCGCCTGAGCGGCCGGTCAATCCGGCGGCACCCAATGAGATTCGGCTCCAACTCGACCTGCCGGAAGCCCAGCCGCTGCACGTCCGTTTCGTAGAGCGCGGCGGAGAGGTTCACGTGATCGTGCGGAGTAACGAGCCCGGCGCCTCGACACGGCTGGCTAGTGGGCTCGATGAATTCCACCGCTCCATAGAGACCGGCGGCTCCCGGGCGGAGACTTGGCTAGCGGCTCCGGAGACAGTCGAACCGGCCGCAACTTCTTCGGAGAGGTTCCTTCGGGACGACAACGAATCCCAGGAACGACCCGCATCGGCCGAACAGGACCGGACAGCAAACAAGAGCAACTCAAACAGTCACCAGAAAGGCGGAAGAGCAATGCCTGATTGGCTCGAACTCCTCGCCGAAAGAGAAGATGAGACGGCTTTGCGCCGCTTTCAGAATGGGAGAAATGCATGACCTCAATGAGCATTGGACTGCCGCAGAGAGCTGCCGCGGCTGAAACACAGAGTAGCGGTGAATCAGTCGAATCGGTCACCAAGAATTCGGAACGCCTTGCTAACCAGGATGTGTTCATGAAGCTGCTGGTAGCGCAGTTGAAATACCAGAACCCGATGAACCCGGCTGATGGCGTGGAGTTCATGACCCAATTGACTCAGTTCAGCCAACTCGAGCAGTCGATCGAGTCGCGGAAAGAACTGGAGGCCATCAGGAAATTGCTGGAGCCGCCTGTTTCGACGACAGGCGAAGGCACGGACGAAGGGCAATCGGCCACCAAGGCCTGAGCAATTACGGAGGAGCTATAGAGATGTTCACTTCATTTTCAACAGCGCTAAGCGCGCTTGGGGCACACACGACCGCCGTGGATGTGGTTGGAAACAACCTGGCGAACCTGAATACGCCCGGATACAAGGCGAGCATCGTCTCGTTCAGCGACCTGGTCACGCAGTCGCTCGGGGCGGGACTCGGAGAGACGCAAGTTGGATTCGGCGTTGCCCGGCCAACGACTATCCGCCAGTTCTCCCAGGGGGCAATTCAGGCCAGTTCCGGCCCTCTCGACGTCGCCATTCAGGGCGACGGTTTCCTGGTCGTCCGCGAGGCGGTCTCCAACAGCGTCCTATACACGCGCGGCGGTAACCTGCAGATCAACAAACAGGGTCAGCTCGTCACGGCCACCGGCTTCCGTGTGCAGGGATGGAACGAGGTCAACGGCGTTCTGGACACGACCCAACCGCCGACAGACGTCATGGTTCCAGTCGGTTCGCTTCGCGCTCCGGTGGCCAGCAAAGCCTTTTCCTTCGACTTGAACCTGGACGCGTCTGCCGTGCCGGGTCCGCCGCCAACCACCTTCTCAACCTCGATCGAGACCTACGACTCATTGGGGGGATCGCACGTCATCTCCGTTACTTTCACCAAGACGGCTGACCCGGGCGAGTGGGACTTCGCAATGTCCTTCCCGAATTCTGACCTGGCCACGCCGCCATTTGCCGCGGTCACGGGCGCAATAGCGTTCGACCCTTCTGGCAAGATGACAACGCCGGCTGCCGGGGCTGCGATGCCGGTGATGGCAGTGACCGGACTGAAGAACGGAGCAGCTGACCTGAGTCTCACCTGGAATCTGTACAACGGCACAACCCCGCGCTTGACTCAGTTCTCGCAGCCCTCGGCGGTTGCTGCCAACACGCAGGACGGGTTCCCAGCAGCGCAGTTGGTACGTGTCGGAATCGGCGATGGCGGCAGAGTATTGGCCCAATACTCGAACGGCCAGCAGGTCGCGGTCGGTCAATTGTCCATGGCCGCAATTCGGAATCCCGAGTCGATGCTCGCGGTCGGCAACAACAACTATCAGTTGAGCGCCCGCTCCGCTCTGCCTGCGGTCGGAGTGCCCGGCACGGGCGGCCGCGGCTCGATCATGGGCGGCTCTGTCGAATTCTCGACAGTCGATATCGCGCGCGAGTTCACGAATCTGATCGTGCTGCAGCGCGGGTATCAGGCCAATGCGAGGGTGGTGACGGCGGTCGACGAGATCAGCCAGGAAACCATCAATTTGAAGCGCTAGGAGCAATGAGTGGGCGCGGTCGCAATCGTCCCGATCTCGATCTCTGAGCGCATCGCCACACTGGCCGATGTTCCGCTTGATGTCCAGATCGAACTGGCCCGGCGGATGATGACGCTTCGCCAACTACTTGAACTCGAGGCGAGCAGCGTCATACGGATGCCTCGGTCGGCGGGAGAGAACATCGACATCGTCATTGGCGGCGCTCTGGTGGGGTTCGGAGAGATCGTCATCATCGAAGACACGATGGGAGTCCGGATTACGGACTTCAACATCGAGGAGTGAACGGCCGCGGGAAGGAACCTGCTGCCGGGGAAGGCTCACTTGAACTGGATGGAACCACTCGCGGGGGTCGGGCTTGTCATGGCTCTGCTCTTCGGTGCGGCCTGGATTGCCGCCAGACAGAAGAAAGGGTTGCCGCTATTGCGTGGAGCGCTGCGGCTGCGGACCTCCAACCGCAGGCTTGAACTGGTTGAACGCCTCCCCCTGACACCAAGCCATTCGCTGCATTTGATTCAGTTTGACGGGCGGCCCTATCTCATCGCTACGCATCCCCAGGGTGCCTCTCTGGCCGTCGACTCCGGGGGTGGCGACTTCGCCACCGTATTCGCAACCTCGGTGAGCAACACGGCCACTGCTCGCCCCGCAGGCGGAGGCCAGTCATGATTCGCATTTGCCTGGGCCACATGTTCCTGTCCTTGGCCCTGACCGCTGCGCCGGCTACTTCCCTGCCCGGCTTCTCGCTCGGCTCCTCAGGCAAGGACGGGCTGGCTCTTCCACTGCAGATCGTCGTTCTCCTGACAGCTCTGACCCTGCTGCCCGCGGTGCTGGTTTCGCTGACACCGTTTCTGAGGATCACAGTCGTACTGCATTTCCTGCGGCAGGCGCTTGGCACACAGACCGCACCTTCCAACCAGGTCATGCTCGGCCTCGCTCTCTTTCTCACGATCCTGCTGATTCAGCCCGTTCTGAAGGAAAGCTATGAGTCCGGGTGGTTGCCGCTGGAGCAAAGCCGGGTGAGCCGGGAGCAGGCATGGGAAGCGGGCACCAGGCCCGTCAAGCAGTTTCTGCTGCGCTACGCGAAAGAGAAAGACATCGCGCTCATGCTGTCGCTCACCAAGGGGGCGCGGCCTAAGGCTCCAGACGACCTGAGCCTGAACGTGATTGCGCCAGCCTACGTCCTGTCAGAGCTCAAAGTCAGCTTCCAGATCGGCGCCGTTCTCTTCCTGCCCTTCCTCATTATTGACATCGTCGTCGCTTCCATCACCCTCTCGATCGGCATGGTGCAGTTGCCACCGGTCATGGTTTCGGCGCCATTCAAGATCCTGCTGTTCGTTCTGGTTGACGGGTGGAACCTCGTGGTCGGGTCCCTCATGAGGAGCTTTTAAGGGTCACGTATGTCAGCCGAAGCGATCGTCACAGTTCTTCGCGATGCCTTGATGACGGCATTCTGGGTCAGCTTGCCACTACTCGCGATCGGATTCGTCGCTGGCATCGTCATCAGCCTCATCCAGATTCTTACGTCCGTCCAGGATCCTGCCTTCGGCGGCGTGCCACGTCTGATTGCATTCCTGGTGGGATTACTGCTCCTGCTGCCCTGGATGCTGGGACGGATGTGCGCGTACACCATCTCACTGCTGGGAGACTTCGGCCGCTATGCCCGCTAATCTCACGTGGGAGGCCGGAAGCGCACTTGGAAGCCTGTGTGTCTTGTTCAGGCTATCGGGGATGTTCGTGGTTGTGCCGATTCCCGGATTGAGGCTTGTCCCCGCGCCGATACGTGTCGGCTGCGCGCTTCTACTGGCTCTTGCCGTGCTGTCGGTCCGCCCTCCCGTTTTTGCGGCTGCGCCCTCGGCCGGGTCGTTCCTGCTGATCGCCCTCAGTGAGCTTGGGCTCGGCTTGCTTGCCGGAGTTATCGCCGGTTTGCTTGGGGACCTCCTGATCCTGGCTGTCCAGGCATTCGCGTTGCAGGCCGGCTACAGCTACGCGTCCTCGATCGACCCCAACAGCGAAGCTGACAGCAATGTGCTGCAGAGTTTCGCGCAACTGGCTTCCACCTTGATGTTCTTTCAAGTGGGCATGCCGGCCGCCCTCCTCCAGGCATTCGAGCGAAGCCTTTCCAGTTGGCCGCCGGGAACTTTCTGGGAGAGCCAGGCGCCCGCCGAGGCGCTCATTCGTTTCGGCGGAACAGTATTCGAGTTGTCGCTCAGGCTGGCCCTCCCATTTGCCGGACTCCTGTTGCTGACAGACCTGACACTGGCCTTGCTCGGCCGGCTGAACAATCAGCTCCAGCTTCTTTCCCTGGCATTTCCGATCAAGATGTTGGGTTCCCTGGCCGTGTTCGCGGCCCTGTCGGCGACCATCCCCAGCGTGTATCGGCGAGGCGCACTCCAAGCCACCGAGCTTCTGGGCAGGTGGATGCCCTAGGGGGAAAATATGTCTGACCGCGACCAACGCACAGAAAAAGCGACTCCGCACCGCCAGCGTAAGGCCCGAGAGGAAGGGCGCTTTCCGGTTAGCCGTGAAGCCGTGGCCGCAATACAATTCCTGGTCTTCACTTGCCTCGCGTGCGGGATGACTGAGCGCTGGTGGCCGGCTTGCAGCCAGTGGATGCGGGAGTCACTTGTCCTCGCCTTTCGACCCGCGTGGAGCCAGGCAGACGTTGTTCACCTGCTTCACAACCACCTGGCGCCGCGTGCCTGGGCGCTGGCGGCAGCGTGGCGCCGCGCTCATGTCGGTGGCCATGCTGACTCAACTGGCAATGACCGGCTTCGGCTTTGCCGGCGCGAAGCTCGCGCCTGACATTAGTCGCTTGAACCCCATCAACCACCTGAAGGAGTTGCCCGGCAGGAACAGGCGGGCATTCGGTGAAGCTGTCGTAGTGCTTCCGCTGCTTTTGGGGCTTGCCTGGTTCGTCATTTCGGATCAGATCGCGGCCTGTCTCCGCGTGCCATTGCTTGAGTTGAACTCGGGCGTCGCTGTCGTAGCCGCCATGATCGGCGGGCTGCTTTGGAAGGCTTCATTGGGCTTTGTGGGTTGGGGGGCGATCGATTGGTTCCGCCAGAAGCAGCGCTACGAGAAGGAACTTAAGATGACCAAGCAGGAAATTAAGGAGGAGTTCAAGCAGCAGGAAGGCAATCCCGAGATGAAGATGCGCATCCGCCGCATGCGACGCCAGATGCTACAGCGGAGAATGATGGCCGAAGTGCCCAAGGCGACCGCCATCATCATGAACCCGACTCACTTTGCGGTCGCGCTGAAGTACTCCAGTTCTTCGGCTGGGGCCCCAAGAGTTGTGGCCAAAGGCAAGAACTACCTCGCACTCCGCATCAAGCAGAAAGCGCTTGACCACCAGGTGCCTGTGATTGAGAACCCACCGTTGGCGCAGGCCCTCTATAAGCAAGTGGATGTCGGGCAGGAGATTCCCCCCAATCTCTACAGGGCGGTGGCTGAGGTCCTGGCCTACATCTATCGCATGCTCGGAGGCCGGCTACCGGGCGTTGAGTAAGCCGCGAAACATCATGAGGATAATCGAATGACATCCCCGGTCCTGTCTTCGCCACCGTCACAGATGGCGCCGTCGACAGCAAGACACCAGCGCGGTGCCGAACCCAAACCGAAGAGCGGCGGAGGGCAAAGCATGGACCTCCGCAGCCTCGCCAAGACCGAAGTAGCGGTCCCGATCGCGGTGCTCGGCATTCTCTTCACGATGATTGCCCCGCTGCCCCCCTTTCTGATCGACATTCTGATTAGCACCAACATCACGATTTCGACCGTGATCCTGTTGGTTTCGATGTACATCCGCAAGCCCGCCGAGTTCACCGTATTCCCCACGACACTTCTATTGATGACCTTGTTTCGCCTGGCGTTGAACGTCTCAAGTTCCCGCTTGATTCTGCTCAACGGCAGCCGCGGCACCTCCGCCGCGGGAGAGGTGATCGAGTCCTTCGGCAACTTCGTAGTCGGCGGCAACTTCGTCATCGGCGTGGTGATTTTTCTGGTGTTGATTGCAATCCAGTACGTTGTCATCAACCACGGCGCCGTCCGCATCTCCGAAGTCACCGCGAGGTTCACCCTCGACGCCCTGCCGGGCAAGCAGATGTCCATCGATGCCGATCTGAATGCAGGCCTGATCAACGAGGCGGAGGCGAAGGCGAGAAGGAAGGCTCTATCTTCGGAAGCCGAGTTCTATGGCGCCATGGACGGAGCGAGCCGGTTCACGCAGCGGGACGCGGTCGCCAGCATCCTGATCACCGCTATCAACATCTTCGCCGGCTTCCTCATCGGCGTCATTCAGCATGGCATGGAGTTGGGCCAGGCTCTGGAAACCTACACGGTTCTCACCATCGGCGACGGATTGGTCACGGTGATCCCAGCGCTCATGATTTCGATTTCCGGCGGCCTGATTGTCACTCGCGCTGGTTCAGAACAGGAGATTGGGGCCGATGTGGAAAAGCAGTTCTTCCAGCACTGGCAACCTCTCACCCTGGCTGGAGGCGTGCTCATTGTCATGGCGCTGTTCCCGGGCCTGCCCAAGATTCCGTTCATTCTTCTGGGCTCCCTCGTGAGCTACGCCGGATGGAGGATTCGAACCAGGATCAACACAGAAGCGGCGCCCACACCCGCTGCTGAGCCGGCACAGGTGAAGGAAAGCCTGGAAAGCCTGCTCAAAGTTGAGCCCCTCGCTATTGAAGTTGGTCTGGGATTGGTCAGGCTGGCCGAGGGAGGGTCTCAGTCTCCCCTCATTCGGAGAATCTCCGGAATCCGCCGCCAACTGGTCGCCGAACTCGGCTACATCATGCCGCCGGTGCGCGTGACGGACAACCTCACTCTGAAGGCCCGTGAGTATGTAATCCTCTTCCGCGGAGTAGAACTCGCACGGTTCGAGCTGATGCAAGGCTGTGAGCTGGCCATTCCGCAAAGTGCCGCAAAACCCCCGAAACAGGGCGTTCCGACGCGCGAGCCGGCCTTCGGCCTGGCGGCCTATTGGATTCCAGCCGACATTGCCGCGGAATCTCGATCTGGAGGATACACAGTGGTGGATTCAGTCAGTGTTATCGGGACGCACCTGTCCGAACTGCTCCGACGCCATAGCCACGAGATATTCAACCGCCAGGAGACGAAGAAGATCCTGGACCGGGTGAGCGAGGAAAACCCGAAGGCAGTCGAGGATCTCGTCCCGAAGCTGTTACCCATGTCCACCGTTCAACGCGTGCTGCAAAACCTATTGCGCGAGAGGGTCTCCATTCGAGACGGGGCGGCGATCGTGGAAAGCCTGGGCGAGGCGGCGGCGCTGACCAGAAACCCGGTGCTGCTCACCGAATTCGTGCGGCAATCCCTGCGACGGATGCTGATCAAACCTCACGTCGCCGCTTCAGGCGAATTGCATGTCTATTTTCTCGATCCTGTATTGGAACGGGCAATCGAGCAGGCGGTCGAACATGGTGAGCAGTCCTCACATCTGAATCTCTCGCCTGATCGAGTGGGTGAATTAATGGAAGCGCTTCGCACTGCGGCGGCAGAGCAGCGAACCGGCCTGGTGCTCCTGGCCGGGAGCGGCGGGCGATACTTCATTCGCCAATTGGTCGAATCGCAGTTCCCCCAGATCACGGTACTTTCCCATGGCGAGGTGCCGCCAGGAACCAAAGTTGTGTCACTCGGAGTTTTGAAAGGAAGCAAGTAGTCCATCATGCAGAGAACCTTCTATTCCGATAGCGTCGAATCCGCGTTGCACGCGGCGCGGACGACTCTCGGCGAAGAGACGATGCTCGTGGAGGCGGGGGCGTCATCTCCCGATGAGGTCTCGCGCGGACCCTTCCGGGTCATCGCGATCGGTCCACCGGCTGAGAAATCGGAGTGGGGAGCAGCGGCTCACGAAATGCCACTGTCGCGGCCGGAAGCCGACCTGGTGGGCCTCGACAGGCTGCGTAGCGAACTGCGTTCGATGCGGGAATCCCTGGATGCGGTCGGGGCGCTTGCGGCCCGAACGGCACTGGACCGCTCCGCGCTGTCGCAGACTCCCGAACTCGCTCCGTGGATTCGGAAGCTATTGGACGTGGATGTACCCGCGTCTCTGGTGCAGACGATCTCCGACTCTGCGGCTCGCAGACTTCATGTGGACCCGGCGGTCTCGACGAGTTTCGCACCGCAGGTGGTTCGTCGCGCGTTTGCGACCGAAGTGGAATCGAGGCTCGACGTGCGGCCTGGATTTGGCAGGGAGAGTGGCCGGCCCAAGGCGGTCGCGTTGGCCGGGCCCCCGGGAGCCGGCAAGACAACCACGATCGCCAAACTCGCCATGCGTCACGGAGTGACCGGACGCCAGAAGGCAATGATCCTGAGCTTGGACGTCTTTCGCATTGGAGCCGCCGAACAACTGAAGTGTCTGGCGACTATTCTTGGTGTGCCGTTCCGCCTGTGTGAAACGCCGGGCGCGTTGCGTCGTGCGCTTGACGACGCAAAAGACCGGGATATGGTGTTCATCGATACACCTGGCGCTGGACCAGCGGAGTTGGAATGGTGGCATGCGTGGGTGCCCCGGCTCGTCTCGGAGTCCGATGTTGAGATCCAGGTCGTGTTGCCGGCGACGGCTTCCCACTGGCAATTGGCCTCATGGGTCCGGCAGTATCGCTGCCTCCAGCCCAGCCGCCTCATCTTCACCCACTTGGACGAAGCCGTGGCATTCGGAGGCCTGCTGGCGGCCAGTGTTGAGGCGCGCCTTCCTATTTCTTATCTAACCAACGGACAGGGGATCCCTGAGGATATTGAACCCGCGACCAAAGCCCGTTTGCTTGAACTGTTAATTGGTGAGACCGGCGCCATTGGGACGGCCGCCTGACGTGAAGGAGAGAGGTCCCGGGACACCCCGTGGGCCCAAAACGGCAATGAACCCATATGCAACTGTTACCGCGTTGACTTCCGATGAGCGGGAAAGGTTGATCCTCGAGCACCTCCCGCAGGTACGCCTGATCGCGCGCCGCATCCATGAACGATTGCCCGAAAGCGTGAACATCGAGGACCTTGTCTCGACGGGTATTCTCGGCCTCATCTCAGCAATCGACCGCTTTGACCCTGAGCAAAACGTAAAGTTGAAGACCTATGCGGAATATAAGATCCGCGGCGCCATCCTCGACAGCTTGAGGGGATTGGATTGGGCGCCTCGTCAGCAGCGCCGGCGCAGCAAGCTGATAGAAATTGCCGTGTCCCACCTGGAGCAGCGATTTCACCGGGCTCCCAGTGAAGAGGAGATCGCCGCCGAACTGGAGCTTGATCTTGCCGAGTACCACGAATGGCTCGTTGAAATCCGCGGCCTGAACGTCGGAAGCCTCGAGCATGCGCCTGGGGACGAAGACGGACGAGACCTCCTCAAGTTCATCGCCGACAAAGAGGATGACTGGCCATCACACCTGCTCGAAAAAGCGGAGCTGAAACGGCTCCTCGCTCAGGCGATCTCGCGAATGCCGTATATCGAAAGAACCGTACTCGGGATGTACTACCAGCAAGAACTCACGTTGCGGGAGATCTCGCGCGTAGTCAAGCTGCATGAGTCGAGGGTTTCGCAGCTCAAGACTCAGGCGATCGTCCGGTTGCGGTCCTTCATGCGGCAGAAATGGCCCACCAGTCGCGGCGTCTGACCGGGGGCAGCGTCGGATGAGTTAAGGGGAGGAACGAGCATGAGAGATGCAGTCGTCTGGCTGGCTGAACAATGGGCTGCGAGGCTCGGCCCCGCAGTCAGCGCAATGACAGGCGAGCGATCGTCCGCGCGGGTGGAAGAGCATCTGCCGCATCCCGGCGAGGCCGGCGGCACCACATCGGGCGTCTTCGGCTTCGACGTTCCACCGGGAGCGCGCGTCGCGGTCGCGATCGGTGAGAGCACATGGATGAGCGTCGGCAAGGCAGTGCTTGCCGCCGCTGGAATCGACGAGGCCGATCCCGCCGAGTTGGAGAGCACCTTCCTGGAGGTTCTCCAACAATCCCTTTCGCCACTCGCCCAGGCAATCGGCCCCTTGGTGGGACGCGAAGTCAACGCGGGGAGCTGGGTGAAAACGGTTACGCCGGAAGCTCTATCCGACTGGGTGGGCGTGGTCCTGGAATTGCGAGGCGAGCGGCTCGGCGAACTGTGGATCTCGGCGGCAACCGAGTTGGCTTCGGCGCTGAACATTCCCCACCAATCGCAACCCGAAGCTACTGAGCACCCTCCAACAGAGGGTCCGCGAGCGACCAACGGGCGCGGCTCGAAAACACTGGATCTCCTGCTTGAAGTTGAACTGCCCGTAAGCGTCAGCTTCGGCCGGACCCAAATGCGTCTGAAGGACGCGGTGAAGCTGAGCACCGGCAGCATCGTAGAGCTGAACCGGACGATCACCGAACCGGTGGAGATCATCGTGAATAACTGCGTTATCGCTCGCGGGGAAGTCGTTGTTGTAGAAGGAAATTATGGCGTCCGAATCAAGGAGATCATCAGCCGCGAAGAGCGGCTTAGGACTCTTTTCTGATTCGCCGCTGGGTAGTACTAAAGTCTTCGAGGTACTCGGCCGACTATTGGTGGAGGAGCTAGGCTATGGCTTGGATTGCAGAGCCGCTTACATTCTATGGACTGCTGGCGACGGGGTTGGTCCTTTGCCTCTTCCTCTTCGTCTCGCTGAAGAAAGAGAACACCAACCTGCGTAAGATCCTGGAGCACGACCGACGGATGACGATAGGGAAAATGGAGGAGTTTCGAAGCTCCATGCTTCGCTTGCAGGGAGCCCTCGAACTGGCTTCGGCCGAGGACAGAACCCAAGTAGGAGCCCCCAACCCTGAGACAGAAGTTCAATCGGTCAACGTCGGCAAGAGAAGCTTGGCCCTCCGCATGCACAGGCGTGGCGAAACACCCGATCAAATCTCGGCGACGCTCCATATTCCACGCAACGAGGTGGACTTGTTGCTCAAGGTCCACCACGCAGTTATCGAACAAGCCGAAGGGGTCAGAACCGCTGCATCGTGACCCGCTGGCCTCGGCCCGGCATCTTCTCCAATTCATCGTCCAACGTCAGAGGCAATGACATTTCGCGTTTTTCTCGCATCAGCACGACGGAGAGCGTCTTCTTTGATGCACTTCGCGCGGTCCGGATGGTGGTGGTGATGTCCTTGGGTGATGTCAACGCTGTATCGTCGATTTTGAGTAATACGTCGCCGGCCTTGATCCCGGCCTTTTCAGCAGAAGTGCCCTTGATGACGCTGCGAACAAGAACGCCTTCTTTGACTCCGAAGTACTCTGCAAGCTGGCTATTGCCTAGCGATTCGCCCTCCACCCCAAGCATCGTGCTGCGCCAGGACATCATGGCTTTCGGGATATCGGGCATCGTCATTTCCATGGGCGGGACGTAGACCTTGAATTTCTCCATGTTGGGAGCATCCGGAATGGAGCTCCACGCCATGGCTTTAGGACCCTTGCGAGCTCCAACCGTCGCCGTCAGCGCTTGTACCGACCCTTCCCGGAAAACTGAGAGCTTCACGGTGCGATTGGCCGGCGTTTCGCGCACCAACCTCACGAACTGCTCAATCCCCTCAACACGATCGCCGTTATACTCCAATACAACATCGCCGGATTTGAGTCCGGCCCTATAAGCGGGACTCTCATCGTCGACCCTGGTGATCTCCACTCCATGGGCCTCCTTCAATTTCAGCGTCCTGGCACGTTCTTCATCAATCTCTCTTACGCCGACACCAAGATAGCTTCCGCTGCCAATCATCGCCACCACCGGGGCTTGGCTGAACATGGGAGCGGGCGCCGAGGGCGCAGCGGGAGGAGTGGGTGGCGATTGCGGCTCGGGCATCGCTCCCCGAACGAGGGCAAAGCCGCGAGGACACCACACCCGAGCACGAGCGACCCATTGGGGAAGACCGGTCTTGGTTTCATCGACATCTCATCGCCCTTTCTCGCATGGCCGCGGCGAATCCCTCGATGGCTCTGCCGGCCTTCCCCCGAGTGGATTCACTTGCGGCGCTTAAGCGAAATCGTCCCATTACTGGTCGTCATCATGAGGAGCGGACCGCCACCATTCAGGCTGCCTTCAGCCAGGAGCGGCCCTTTGCCCCACACAGGCACCGGTTGTGGAGCGAATCTCATCGAACTCGGAGTTCATCCTGCCCACCCATCCCGCCGACTCATTCATCGCCTTAACAGTCACTGCCAGAGTAGACGGAAGAAGTACCGTGATGTCACCACGGTTGGTGGCCAAATAGGACTGCTCAATCGGGGCGCCAGCGGCGAACGTCGCAAATACGCTACCTGAGACTGTGGAGGCGCGAACGCTGCCGGAAACTTCCACCAGCCGGATGATGCCACTGCCGGTTTCGCAACGCACGCCGCGGGCTTTGCCGATCTGAATGCCCCCGGAGCCCGTTTCCGCCGTCACAATGCCTCCCGACTCATTCACCTCGATCGAACCGGCAGCAGTGTGCGCAAAAACGTTCCGCGCCGCGCGTCCGACATGGATGTTGCCGCCAGCCGTCGACAGTCGCGCAGATCCGCCCGAGCGCTGCATGAAGATTTCTCCTCC
>CAVQOO010000068.1:0-166370 GCA_963714395.1 Bryobacteraceae bacterium | reverse complement strand
AACATCACCGAGTCCATTGAAGTGACCTCCGGAGCAGCCCCGCTCCTCCAGACCGAGACGACAACCCTCGGAGCTTCCCTGGGCAACAAGGCGGTGAGCGAGTTGCCTTTGGGCGGTCAGAGCGGACCTTCTCATATCCTGGCTGGGCTCTCCCCAGGCATACTGACCGCCGAGCAGGGTGCGCGCGACGCGGTCGGAGGTGGCTTCTCGGCCAACGGCGTCCGTTCCAACGGCCAGAACAACTTCCTGCTGAACGGCGTAGACAACAACGTCAACGTCATCGACTTCCTGAACCAGACGGCATTCGTAGTCGGCCCTTCGGTCGAAGCCATCGGCGAAATGAGCATCTGACCAACGGCTACAACGCCGAATATGGCCGTGGCGCTGGCGGCGTCGTCAACGTCAACCTGAAGCAGGGACGAACGAGTTCACGGTGTCCTGTTCGACATTTTCAGAACGACAAGCTCAACGCCAACCGCTGGGAATACAACAAGGCTAGCCGGGACCGCGGACCCTTCAGGCAGAACCAGTTCGGCGCGGCTATCGGCGGCCCCATCATCAAGAACAAGCTCTTCATGTTCGGCGATTACCAGGGAACCCGCATCCGCTCCTTCGGCGGCGCCGTCCAGAACCTGGGCTACGGCGGCTTCTACACCATCCCGACGCCGGAAATGATCGAAGGGCGACTTCTCCAAGCTCCTGGGCGGTCGGTCGGGAACTGATGCTCCGGCGGCAAGATCGGCCAACCATCTTCGACCCGACCTCCAATCGCACCGTCAACGGACAACTGACGCGAACCCATTCCCGGGCAACATATCCCGACGAACCGGCTGGATCCATCGGCGGCAAAAATCGCGGCACTCTACCCGGCGTCGAACGTGGCTGGTCCCGAACGGCCGGTTCCCGCAGAACAACTACTTCACCGCCACTCGCAGGACGCCAGAACACGGACCAGGGAGATGCCCGCGTGGACTACCGCCTAAGCGACAAGGACACGCCTGTTCGGCATCCTTGAGCTGGTCGGACCTGAACAAGGTCAACGACCCGTTCCTTCCGGGCGCCCTCGACGGGCACGCCGTTCAACGCCGTAACTGAAGAGGACCTCGGGCGCAACGCGATGCTGAGCTACACGCGCGTCTGGAGCCCGACCATCATCACCGAGACCGCGTTGCCTTCAGCCGTCTGGTGACATCCCGCGTCGGCGCAAACCCCGACAAGGACCTCTACAAAGAGTTCGGGATCGGCGGATACAACCCGATGACAGTCATGAATGGCGGCTTGCCTAGATGCAGTTTGACGCAACAGCAAGTTACACGCAGATTGGCGCGAACGACTGGTTGCCCTCGAAAGAGTACTCCAACGTTTGGGACTTCATCCAGAGCGTCGTCCATCATCAAAGGTCACCACTCCATGAAGTTCGGCGCGGAATACCGGCCCATCAAATTCCCGTTCTTCCAGGTTCCCTATCCTCACGGAGAAATGAACTTCAGAGGAATGAGACGGCGTATCCCTCAGTGGCCGGATCGTCGAACACCCTCACCGGCGATGCCATGGCGTCGTTCCTGCTCGGGACGATCAACAACGGCCGCATCTCCACGAACAACTTCATCTCTTCCGAAAAGGTCGCCTGGGCGTTCTACGCGCAGGACGACTGGAAGGTGACGTCGAAGCTGACCGTGAACCTCGGCTTGCGCTACGAACTCTTCTCGCCGATCTCTGAGAAGTTCGCCCGCCAGTCGAACTTTCGTCTACAACAACCTGACGCTCTACATTCCCAAGGGCAAGGACCAGGACGCTCCCCTGCCGCCCAACTTCGCCACGGCGTTCCCCAACGTGAAGGTGTCGCGCGGTGAAGTGGACAAGTACATGATCCCCTGGGATAAGTGGGACTTCGGTCCGCGTATCGGCCTGGCCTACAACTGGCGCGACAAGACCGTGTTCCGCGCCGGCTATGGCATCTTCTACGGCGGCGAGGAAAACCAGGGAGGCAACCCGAACCGCGGCGAATCCGTGCCATTCAATCAGTCGACCGACCTGGCGCGCCCGGCAGTGCCAGCATCTTTGAGACCAATCCGTTCTTCCCGGCGGGTTTCACGGCGGATTCCCCAGCAACGTCTTCGCGCTCCCGGCGCCCGTCTCATTCCGAGGCGTCGAGCCGAACTTCCGGAACTCCCTTGGTGCACAAGTGGAACTTCGCGATCCAACACGAGTTGCCGTGGCAGATCCTCCCTTGAACTTGCCTACGTCGGCAACCACCAGGCGCACCAGTTGTTCCAGCCCGACTGGAACGCCTGCCCCAACCTCGGAACCACTGCCGGCGATTAGCTGCAACACCATCCGCCCGACTCCATACATCGGCGGCATCTCCGGGACCGCATCGATGGGCTTCGGCGACTATCACGGCATGACGGCCAAGTACGAGAAGCGCTACTCCGGCGGTCTCCAGTTCATGACCGCCTACACCTACGGCCACGCACTGGCCAACACCGGGACGACGCTGAGCGGCTCAACCGGCTTCGGCATCATCGACCCCCGGAACTACTCCAGCAGCTATTCCACGCCGCCTGGGACCTCCGCCACAATGTCGTTGCCAACTTCAACTACGACCTCCCCTTCGGCAAGGGCAAGCAGTACGGAAGCAACATGAACTCTGTTGCCAATGCGGTCCTCGGCAACTGGCAGGTCAACGGCATTCTCACGCTGCACACAGGCTATCCATATACTCTGCGATGGAACGGATGCCAGGGCGTCTGGAACGCCTGCCGGCCGGACCTCGTCGCCGGCAAGGACCCGCAGGCCGAACCCGCCGGCGGCAGGAATGTCGACAAGTGGTTCGACACCAGTGCCGTCACAGCGGCTGCCCCGCTCACCGGCGGCAACCTCGGCAACCAATCCAATACCGCCCCGGCGACCAGAACACTGGACTTCTCCATCTTCAAGAACTTCCCCATTACCGAACGGTGGAGAGTCCAGTTCCGCACGGAGGTGACCAACTTCGCCAACACGCCACAATGGGGCACACCGGACAACAACATGCAGAACGCCAACTTCGGCAAGGTCACCAGCACGTTTGCGCGGCTCTGAACGCCACATCCAGTTCGCCCTCCGGCTGCAGTTCTGAGCCGCGCGCATCAGCAGGCGGTTAACAAGGCCTCACCCCTCGGGGTGGGGCCTTTCTGTGAGAATAAAAACTCTTCAATGGAGACGCGCCGCCTGAATCGCCGCGAATTGTTCGCTGGTCTCGCCGGCGGGTGCCTTTTCGCCGAACTCGGCCACGCGGCCGCGCCACTGAATCAAGTTCCGAGAGACTGCCGCCTTACGCCAGCCTCCTGGACCTGGCCGAGCCAGGCCTCGACGAGTTCCCCGCCGAGAAGGCCGCCATCGAAGTGGAAGCGCGCCTGCGTAATCTCGTCCGCGTAGGCGACCTGCCGCTTGCCCCCGGCTGCACTGGCGCCTCGCCAGCCCCCAGCAGCTACCAGGAGATCGGTCCGGATGTTGCCAGGGCGCTGTTCGGAGGTTCTGAAACCATCGCCGCGGGCTTCGAGAAGTGGAAGGCCGGGCTCGGCGACATTCGCGCCGCCCGCTTCTACTCACTTCCCGGCGGCGTCATCCGCTACGACATCCGCTCGCGGAATCGGGACGTCTCGAGCACCGCATCGGCCACTGGAAGCAAACCTGGAGCGGCGGCCGCATCACCAGCTTCGAGCCGGTCGATGAAACCCTCGTCCACGCCGCCAAGCCCTGGTTTCGCGAGATCACTGGCTACGCCTTCGAAGGCGAGCCTTCATTCCGCGGATCAACTGCTCCGCGGCGTGCCCTACTGGCGCGCGCGCCTCGATCCCTCCTGCGGCATCGACGTCTACGGCGAGAACGGCATCGCGGTCGCCGACATCGACGGCGACGGCCTCGACGAAATCTACGTCTGCCAGCCCGGTGGCCTGCCCAACCGCCTCTACAAGAACGACGGCCGTGGTCGCCTGCGCGACATCTCGCAGGAAGCCAGGCTCGGACATCCTCGACGACACTGCCGGCGCGCTCTTCGTCGACCTGCGCAACTCCGGCTGCCAGGACCTGGTGCTGGTCCGCTCCAACCGCCCATGCTCTTTCTGAACGACGGCAAGGGACGCTTCACCGAACTGCCGGACGCCTTCCGCTTCGCCAGCCAAGCCGCAGGGCTCCTTCACCAGCGTCGCCGCCGCAGACTTCGATCGCGATGGCCGGCTCGATCTCTACTTCTGCTGCTACGTCTACTTCCAGAGCGAGGCGCAGTATCGCTACCCCGTCCCCTATCACGACGCGCAGAACGGTCCTCCCAATTTCCTCTTCCGCAACCGCCTCCACGAATCGCCCGGCCACTTCGAAGACGTCACCGCCGCGACCGGCATGGATCACAACAACAACCGCTTCAGCTTCGCCGCCACCTGGTGCGACTACAACGGCGACGGCTGGCCCGACCTCTACGTCACCAACGATTTCGGCCGGAAGAACCTCTACCGGAACACCGCGGGAAAATTCAAGGATGTCGCCGAGGAAGCCGGCGTAGTCGACCTCGGCCCGGGCATGAGCGCCGCCTGGCTCGATTACGACGGCGACGGCCGCCCCGACCTGCTCGTCTCGAACATGTGGAGCTCCTGCGGCCAGCGCATCGTCAACGATCCCGCCTTCGGCCCCGCCCTCAAAGACCCTTCCCTCCGCGCGAAATATCAGCACCACGTCAAAGGCAACTCCCTCTACCGCAACAACGGCGATGGGACGTTCGCCTACACTGGCGAATCGCAGGGCATCGAAATCTGCCCCTGGTCGTGGTCCTGCGATGGTACGGACCTTGACAACGACGGCACTCCCGAACTCTACATCGCCTGCGGGATGATCTCCAATAACGAACCCGCGGATTTGATGAGCTACTTCTACCGTCAGGTGGTCGCCAAATCTCCAGTTAAACAGATGCCGGCGCCGGAATACGAAAACGGCTGGAACGCCATAAACCAACTCGTCCGCCAGGATTACAGTTGGGCCGGCCCGGAGCCAAACGTCTTTTTCGCCCGCCGTGCAGGCCGTTATCTACGATTTTTCCGGCGTGAGCGGCCTCGACCGTGCCGATGACAGCCGTTCTTTCTCGTTCATCGACATCGACGGCGACGGCAACCTCGACATTGTCCTGAAGAGCCGCATGGGCCCGCAGGTCCGCGTCTTCCAGAACGATTGCGGCACCGCCTCGCCGCACGCTTGTCCTCGCTCTTCGCGGAACCAAGTCCAATCGCGACGCCATTGGAGCCCGTGTCGAGGTCGATGGGCAGGCCAAATGGGTCACCGCCGGCTCGGGATATCTCTCGCAACACACCAAGCGTCTCCACTTCGGACTCGGCGCAAAGCGTCTCGCTGAGAATGTTCGTGTCCTCTGGCCTTCCGGACTACCGTCAGAAACTGCCGCCACTTGTCCTGCGGGCTTTCTCCACGAAATAACCGAAGGAGACGACGAAAGTCCGCTCCACCCCGCTTCGCCCCCGCGCGGAATTGCCGGACAATGTCCCGTTCCGGCCCGACAATCAGGCGCGCCTCCATACGACCTGGTTCCGCGAACCCGTGCCCCTGCCCGAGAAGCGCCGCGGTCCCGTCCTGCTGGCCGTGCACGCCGGTGAGCCCCTTCCGAAACTCGATGCGCCGGTCGACTCCCTGGATCTCCGGCAGGCCTCTCCGGACCTCGCCGCCGCCTATGCCATCTTCCGCCGTTATCTGTTCGATTACCGCGTAGACCTGGAAACGCCTCTCTGGCTGCTCGTCGATGCCGCCAGCCGCGTCCGCAAGATCTACGCCACGGCACCTGATTCCGCAACTGTTCTTTCCGACATCCGCACGATCGACGCTCCAGTCCCCGACGACCGCGGACTCCCGTTGAGGGGCTATTTCACTGGCAGTCCACGCCGCGATTACTACAAGTTTGGCGGAGCGCTCCTTCAAGCCGGCTACCCGGAGCAGGCCCTTCCCTATCTGGAAGAGATGCTGCGTGGCACCCCGGACAATCCCCGCGCACTCCTGGCCGTCGGCCTGATTCATTACGAGGCCCGGCGCCTGCAGCAGGCCCGTGAGGTGATCGAGCATGCCCTGGCCGTGGATCCACGGCTGCCGGAAGGCTGGAACCAGTTGGGTGGCGTCGAGTCTCTCTCCGGCCGCACCGCCCAGGCGTTGGAGTGTTACGAAAAGGCCCTGGCCCTCTCCCCCGATCTCCCGTATGCGCTCCTCAATGCCGCACAGACGCAGGACAAGCTCGGCAACGCCGCCGAAGCCGAGCGCCTCTTCCGCCGCCTCCTCGCCGTCGACCCCCGCAATGGCGATGCCGCCAACGGCCTCGGGCTGCTCCTGGCGAAGCAGGGCCATACCGCGGAAGCGCGAAAGCTCTTCGAATCCGCCATCTCCATCCGCCGCGACGACTCCTCGGCCATCAACAATCTCGGCGTCCTGTTCATGAACATCGGCCAGCCGGACGATGCCATCGCGGCTTTCCGGTACGGCATCCAGGTGGCGCCCGGCGATGAAATGCTGTACCTCAACCTGGCCAGAATCTGGATCCAGCGCGGGCAGCGCGAAAGAGCACGCGAGGTCATGCTGGAGTTGCTCGAACGCCAACCCGGCAATGCCCTTGCCCAGAAGGCCCTCAAGGAGTTGAACGTCCCATGATGGCTGCCTTCGCTCCGGCCGCGATATGCCTGCTCGTGCTGGCCCCGCCGGCCGGCGAGCAGCCCATCCGGTTCGCCCCTCAGGCCATCGATTTCACCCTCGAGAGCTGCGAGACCCCTGAACGCCACGCCCCCGAAACCATGGCCGGCGGCGTCGCGCTCTTCGACTACGACAACGACGGCGACCTCGACATCTTCTTCACCAACGGCGCCGACATACGCACTCTCAAGAAATCGTTGCCCAAGTACTCAAACCGCCTTTTCGCCAACGACGGCAAGGCTCGCTTCACCGACGTTACCCGGAACGCCGGCCTCGCCGGCACCGGCTTCGACAACGGGGTTGCCGTCGGCGACTACGACAACGACGGCAACCTCGACATCTTCGTCGGCGGCGTCCACCGCAACACGCTCTATCACAACGAAGGCAACGGAACCTTCACCGATGTCTCCTCCAAGGCCGGGCTCAACCGCCCCGACACCGAATTCGGTCCCCTATGGTCCGTCGGCGGCGCATGGCTCGACGCCAACAACGACGGCCGCCTCGACCTCTTCGTCATCAACTATCTGAGCTGGGACGCCAAAACTGAGCCCGCCTGCGACGACAGGGGACGCCGCGAGTACTGCCACCCCAAGATGTACAAGAGGCTCCCGAACCAGCTCTACCTCAACAACGGCGACGGCACCTTCAAGGACGTCTCCGCGGAGTCCGGCATCCGCGCACATCCCGGCAAGGGCATGGGCGCCGGCATCGCGGACTATGACCTCGACGGCCGCATGGACATCTTCGTCGCCAACGACAAGGTCTACAACTTTCTCTTCCACAACATCGGCAGGCGGAAAATTCCAGGAGGCCGCTCTCGATGCCGGCGTCGCGCTCATCGACAGCGGCGAATTCATCTCCGGCATGGGCGTCGATTTCCGGGATCTGGACAACGACGGCCTCCCCGACATCTCCCTCGTCGCGCTCGACGATGAGACGTTCCCTCTCTTCAGGAACACCGGCAAAGGTGAATTCCTCGACTTCACTTCAGCCAGCCGCATGGGCCCGCTGAGCCTCCCGATGGCAGGCTACTCACCCGTCATCTTCGACTTTGACAACGACGGCTGGAAGGATGTTTTCGTCTCGCGAGGGCATGTCCAGTCGCTTCAGGCTGCGCCCCGCGTCACCGTCGAGCAGCACAACTCGGTCTTCCGCAACCTCGGCGGGATGAAGTTCACCGCCTACACCACCGAAGCCGGGCTCGCGGCTGTGCCTCCCCGCCGCCATCGCGGCTCCGCCGTCGGCGACCTGAACGGCGATGGCCGGCCTGACGTCGTGGTCTCTTCAATCAGCGGACCCGCCGAGATCTGGATCAATCAGAGTCCCGCCGCGGGGAACTGGATCGATCTCTCCCTCGAGGGCGTCCGCAGCAACCGCCAGGCCATCGGCGCCCGGATCAAGGTCGTCTCCGGCGGCGCCGAGCAGTACAATCACGTCACGACCTGTTCCGGCTATGCGTCTTCCAGCGCCGGGCCGGTGCACTTCGGGCTTGGCCGCGCCGCTCGCGCCGACCTGATCGAAATCCGCTGGCCCTCCGGGATCGTCCAGCAACTTCGAGATGTCGCCGCCGGTCAGGTATTGAAGGTGAAGGAGCCCGAGCGGTAAGCTTGGGCCAAAGGGGCACATGGAAAGGGGAAGCGCATGGACCGCCGAACGCTGCTGAAAACTCTCGCCGCCGCAATCGCCCAGAGACTCAACGCCCTCCCCGCCGCCAATGCCCCAAAGCCCTCGCGACGCCTGGTCCTCGTCACCATCGGCGGAATCCGCCGCCAGGAGAGTTTCTCGCAGAAAGGCATCGTCAACGTCCCCCGCCTCTTCAACGACCTCCTGCCGCAATCGCTCTTTTATCCCTACACCGTCAACGAAGGTGTCACCTCCCACTTCAACGCCATCGCCAGCATTCTCACCGGCGTCTGGCAGCGCGTCGACGACTGGGGCTCCGAAAAACCGGCCCAGCCCACCCTCTTCGAATACTGGCAGCGGAACTCGACCGCCCAACCCCAACGAGTGCTGGGTCGTCACCAGCAACAAGCAGCTCACCGCCAACATCAGCCCGGGCGTCAACGTCGTCCTCGCCAAGCAACTACTCATCGAGGCCGTCGAGCGGATCATCATGGGCCAAAGCTCTCGCCGCCAGTTGGAGCGCGAGCAACTCCTCCAGGAGATGAAGGAAGTCCTCGAAACCGACTACGAGCGCATCGGCTGGGGCGTGCCCTCCACCTCCACCTTCCGCGACCCCGCCATCAAGAAGACCTTCGTCGACGCTCTCGCCGGCTTCATTCACGGCCCCGGCGCGCCCGTCAGCGGCGACGAGCTCACCCTCACCGTCGGCTGCGAAGTGCTCAAGCGTGTCGAGCCCGTCCATGCTCATGATGAACTTCTCCGACGTCGAAGTCGCGCACTCCGGCTCGTACTCGCTCCACCTCGGCGGCATCCGCCGCTCCGACATGCTCTGCCACCGCCTCTGGCAGTTCATCCAGAACACCCCGAGCCTCAAGGACTCCACGACGCTCCTCATCATGAATGAATTCGGCCGCGATCCCGACGGCTCCAGCACCAACGGCTTCTTCAACCATCGCACCAACACCGAGTCGTGCCGCATGGCCTGGAGCATGGTGCTCGGCCCGGCCGTCCGGAAGCATGAGGTCGTCGAGCGGGCCGTTCGCCAGATCGACTTCGCTCCCTCCATCGCCTCCTGGATGGGCTTCGAAGTGGAGAACAGCAAAGGCGTCCGGTTGCCGGAGATCGCGGGGTGATCCTGTGACCCCTCCGTCGCCCCTCCGTCCTACAAGGACCTGATCGCGCGGTTGCCGAGGACTTTCGGCCCTTCCCTCAACGATCAGTTCCGCCAGTGGGAGTTTCTCTTCCCCGCCGAGCAGCGTCAGCTCACAGCCCAGCTCGACTACCTCAATTCCTTGCCGCCTGCCGGGATGAAGAAGCTCTTCGCCTCGATCGTTGAAATCGAGGGCCGCATGGACCTGTCCCGCTGGCAGCCTGACAAGCCCGGTCTCACCATCCAGGACGTCGGCTTTCTGGCTCGCTCGCCTCTTTACCCGCAATGGCGCACCGAAGTGGAAAAGGTCTTCGCACAGGTGGACGACGCCGTTGCCGCCTCGGGCTCCATCAGGCATTGGCCGCGCCTCATCATCTGTGTCCTCCCCGCCGGCCTCCCGTTAAACGAGCAGCCTCTCTGGCCCGATCTCGCGCAACTTGGCAAATGGATCACCTTGCCGCATCCCTTCGCCAAGCTCCAGCAGAGCCTGATGACTTCCCTCGTATCCAGGGACCTTCCCGCCGGACTTGAACGCGAGGAAGGCCTCTGGGTCGTCGAATGCGGCTCCACGTTCTCCGCGATCGCCGAACCCGCCGGCAGCCACGCGCTCTCCTGGTCCGCGCTCGCCGCGGTGCGCAAGGAGTTCCTCAGCCGCCTGAACACCATTCGCCGCGACCTCAAGTCCGCCGACCAGACCACCGAGGAACTCAAGCGCCTCGACCTGCGCCGGCTACTCCCCCCTTCCCTCAACAACCGCCCTCGGGTCCGCGAGTTCCTGAGGTCGCTCCTCCTGAGCGGCAACGGCTCGCTCGTCTTCGACAACTCCTTCGTCCAGTGGGGCGCCTCGGAAGCACTGCGCCGCGCTCAGCCGCAGGTCCTCATCGCGGGCTTCGGCCTCCGGCAGAAACTGAAGCCCTTCAGCAGTGTCGTCCTGTTCGAGGACCAGAATGCCGGCAATCCCATCCGTGACGAAGTCGACCCCGCCGGCTCGCTCATCGACGCCCTGTTTCTCTCCGAGTACGTCCATCTCTCCGCCCAGGGACTCTCCCCGCTACCAGACAGCGCACCATCAACGCTCTTCGCCATCGAGGACCACAACCGCGTCCTCCTCCTTGACTCCAAATCCGCTACCCCCGACGGTAACAACCTTACACCTTTCCTGCTCAATTGGATCTCCGGTGCTGCCTGAATCTCCTCACCCCTTGGTGTCTAACTCCAGCCGGACCGCCTCCATCTGTCGCCTCAGTACCGGCGCCCCGCCCATCTCCTCCCCGCGCGGGTAAGAGCGGAAGTTAGTCGTCCCGTGCCTGACCACACTCCCCAGCCGGTCAATCGACACCGGCAGCTCCGACACCGTCATCCCCACGCTCGAAGCCTGCCTGCCGTCCACCGCCACGAACAGGTACCGGCCCATCCTTCCTTCGCCGTCGTTGCTTGCCCTCCTCGAATCAGGCCAGGCCCCCCGGCCTGGCACATCCCGGGCTCCGCAATCCCTTTCCTTCCGCCCGCCACTTGGCCGCAGCCGCGAACGACATCGAACTCAAGCCGCTCCACCTCCTTTCGCTCCTTGCTGAACATCAGCGATGTCCGCCCCGCTCCCTCTCCCAGGACAAGGCCGTTCTGTACGAACACGCCTGCCGCGGCAGCGAAGCACATTCCGCTGGCGGCCAACACGTGGTTTCCGGCGCCATCGAGCATCGCGTCCCACCAGGGTCGGCAACCACCTTCTTCGCGAATTAAGCTGGTACCCGGAGGGTGTTCGCCTTGAATATTGCTCTCGGTCTCCTGCTCGCCGCCGAACTGCTGTTGACCATCCACAAGCGCGCCGACTCGCTCGGCATCTACGATCTTGAATCCGGCAGGGCCGTCACAAGCATTCCAACCGGCGCAAAGCCGCATGAGTTCGGCCTCACCGCGGACCGCCGCTACGCTTTCGTCACGGACTATGGCGTCGACACCTACACCTCCGCCGAGCAGGGAGGCAACACCATCACCATCATCGACCTTAAGACACGTCAGCCTGCCGGCAAGATCGATCTCGGCCAGTACCATCGCCCTCACGGCATCGAACGCGGCCGCAGTGGCGTTTTCTACGTCTCCACCGAGAAGCCTTCCGCCCTGCTCGTCATCGATCATCGCAGGCGCAGCGTCAAATTCGCCATCCCTCTCCCCGGCGACCTGCCGCATATGATCGCCATCTCAGCCGACGAAACCAAGGCCTGGACCGCCGATGCCGGTTCGGGCACCGTCACCAGCGTCGATATCCGCACGAAGAAGGTGCTCGGACAGGCCGATGTGGGCGGCGTGCCTATGGGTCTCGCCCTCGCCCAGAACGAGAAACGCCTGTATTGCTCCACCCGTTCCGGCAACACCGTCGCGGTCATTGACGCTGTCGCCAACCGCCTGCGCCGCCAGATCGGCGTTCCCGGTCAGCCCGCACGCCTCGCGCTGAGCACGGACGGCAGCATGTTGTATGTCAGCCTCTTCGAGTCAGGGGAGGTGGCCGTCATCGACACCAGGACCGAACTGGAGATTCGCCGCGCCAAGGCCGGCGCCGCCGCCGAGGGAATCGCCCTCCATCCCGACGGCCAGAGCCTGTTGGTCTCGGCGCAGGGCGATAATCGCATCCTCCAACTCGCCCTGCCAGGCCTCGAGACCCTCAAAGTGATCGAAACCGCGGCCCGTCCGGACCCAATCCACATTCTGTTGCAACCTTGAGCCATCGCCATGCAGGAAACCGCCTCCAAATTCCTCGCCGAACTCGCCGATTTCCTGGACCGGAGCGGCCCCGGATTGGTCGCCGATGCTGACACCCACATCACCGACGTCGTCTCCATGCAGGACGCCCTGCGAGAGCGCTACGAGGCTTCGCCCAACTACTACCACGGCCGCCCCATTTCAGCGGAGGACCTCTTGTGCGAGATGGAGATGGCCCGCGTTGATGCCGCGCTCTGCTGGCAAAACCCCGCGACCACACCCTACACCGCCGACCTCGATGCCAACGCCGAGCGGCTGCTGGCCGCCAACCGCTATGTTCACCTCAACGCCGTCAAGTATCCAGGCCGCATCATCCCCGGCGGTTGGACCGACCCCAAGGCGTGCGGCGTCGACGGCGCGCGCCGCATCGCCGAGGCCTGCGTCCGCGAGTTCGGCTTCCCCTTCGTCAAGATGAATCCGGCGCAGAACGCCTATCCCATCGACTCGCCCGAAGTCATCGCCGTCCTCGACCGCATCGTCGAACTCGGTGCCGTCCCGGCCTTCCACTTCGGTGCTGACACCCCGTACACCCCCGCCGAGGGACTGGAGAATCTCCTTGTTCGCTACCCCGGCCACCCATTCCTCGCCATTCACATGGGAGGCGGCGGCGCAGGCTACCTCGAAGCCGAGGGTCTCTACGCCAAAGCCCGCCTGCTCGGCCTCAAATACCCTAACCTCCGCTACGCTCTCAGCGCCAAACGTGATGCCCACATCGAAAGCGACTTGATCACCTACCAACTCGCCGGCGAGCCCTTCTGCCGCAACCTCATGTGCGCCTCCGACGCCCCTTATGGCCGCTTGACCTGGAACTTCGGCGGCTATCGCTGGATGTTCCGCTCCCTGATGGACGGCGCGCGTCACACAGACAAGCGACTCCGACTACGGCCGGATTGCTTCAACGAGGAATCTGTCGCCGGCTATCTCGGTGGCAACCTCGTCAAACTCACTCTCGACACCTGCCGGCGGCTTTTGCTGTCACGCTCCGCCGCGAGCCGCGAAGAATCCTAGAGCGAAACTGGTCATCAGCGCCAGTGCGACGGCGCCGCAGAACCAGCCCGCCACATGCACGGGGACACGCCGTGCGTCTTCGATGGCCATGAATTCAGGCACTTCGGGAACTTCGAAACGCTGCTCCATCGGTGCCGGCACTTTTGCCAGCCTGTCGCGCAGGGCCTGCATCGAGGAGTCGAAGGCGCGCTGGGCGGAGGGAAGCAGGCAAAGGGCCTCAGTCATCTCGTCGTGAGCCGCGGCTCTTTCCATTTTGCCGCGAGCTTCTTCAAAGGACCTCAGCATGGGTGTCGTCTCCATGCCCAATCAGTGGGCGTAGAAACGGCGAACTCTCAGTGATTTTCGACTGCAGGTGCTAGCATCGAGCGGAGTTGTCGGCTTAATCAACGGCCAGCACAACGCTCCGATGAAGTAACTCGCCGCCATGGTCGCGATGAACAGGTTCCAATCCTTCGTTTGCTCGAGGATGATGCCGCCCACCTGGGGCGCCACAAAGCCCGCCAGGTTGCCCATCATGTTCATGGAGCCGGATAGGGTGCCGGCGTATTTGCCGCCGATATCCATGCAGGTCGCCCAAGCGCAGGGGACTGTTAAGTCATTGCAGAAGCTCGACATACCCATGGCCAGCATGCCGTAGAGGGGGTCTTTGAGGCTCATGCAAAGCAGCAGGAATAGTCCGGCGCCCACGAATCCGGTGACCGCCATGATCTGCCGCGCGCGTCCGGTGCTTCCGACGATCTTCGCAAGCCGTGGAATCATGAATCCGCTCACCAGGCAACCGATGCCGCCGAACAACAGCGGGAAGACGGCGTACATCCCGCCTTTCATTTCGTCCTGAATGCCGCGGTATTCGCGCACGTAGGTCGACAGCCAGGTGATGTAGAAATACCAGGGATAGGTGACGAGGAAGTACTGCGCCCAAAGCATCCACACCGAGCGCGACCGGATCATCTTCCCCCAAGGCACATCGCCGTGGCCGCCTGCGAGTCCGCGGTTGGGAGCCAGGAGTTCACGCTCCGCCGCATTGACGGACGGGTGCGTCGCGGGGTCATCCCTGAACCAGCGATAGAACAAGACTGCCCAGATGACGCCGAGGGAAGCGAAGACGAAGAAGACGGCCCGCCAGGGCATGATCTGAAACAGCGCCGCGAACAGCAAGGGGGTAATCGCGCCGCCCCAGCGCGCCGACATCCACATGATTCCCTGCGCCCTGACCCGTTCCTTTTGAGTCAGCCAGATGGTCATCGACTTGGTCAGGTTCGGGAAGCACCCGGCTTCGCCCGCGCCGAACAGGAACTGGTTGATCCAGAGCGCCGTCGAACTCCACATCATGGTCACGGAGGCGGTGAAGACGCTCCACCAGATGACGATGCGCATCAGCACCTTGCGTGGGCCCATGGCATCGCCCATCCAGCCGCCCGGGATTTCGGCCAGGGCATAGGCCAGCGCGAAGGCCGAGAAGACGCGACCCATTTCCTTCTTGGTCATGCCGAGATCCTGCATGATGAACGGGGCGGCCTTTGAGATGGCGACGCGGTCGATATAAGCCAGCACGGCCAGCGTCACCGCGAACACGACTACGATGTACCGGGCCTTACTAGGCGTCTGCTGTTGAGCGGTTGTCATTCCGGTTTGAGCTCCCTCTGCATCCAATCGAGGTAATCGGGGTTGCCTTCGACCACGGGCAAGGCCAGGACTTCAGGCACCTTGTAACTGTGAACGCCCTTGATGCGCTCGAGCAGGGCAGAGAACAGGCCGCGGCTGGTTTTGATCGTCAGCGCCCACTCCTCGCTCTCCTCCAACTTTCCCTGCCACTGGTAGTAGCTGCGGATGCGCGGGGTCACCGCCGCGCACGCGGCCAGACGCTCTTCCACGAGAAGACGAGCGAGACGCGCAGCCTCTTCCTCGCTACCGCAGGTCGTCAGGACAACCAGCTTATCTGTCATCTTCCGCAAAACTCCAAGACACCCAAGCTACAACAAAATGGCAGCCCTTGACCGACAAACTTAAATCGATCTCTGGACCTCGACGGGCCAAAGGGATTATAAACAAGAGAAGGCATGTTGGCTCTCCTCCGCCAAATTGGTTACGTCGCAGCAGTTGCCATGGCGTGTTTCTACGCCTTTGTCGTGCTGCGCGGACCGAATGGGATTCCCGCGATGCTTGATCGGACGAGCCAGGTTCAGAAGCTCGAAAATGAGATCAAGGACCTGGATGCGAAGATCGCGGACAAACAGAACTTCATCAATGAGGTCAGCAAGAGCCCGGAAGTGCGCGCCCGTGAGATCCGCCGGCACCTGAACAAGGTGAAGCCGGGCGAAACACTGATTTACCTGGAAGAGAAAGTAGAACCCAAGCCTTAACGGACTTTGGTCACAAGACTCCGGCGGCGACAGCGTACAGTTCCTTCAACCTCCCTTCCGAGCGGGCTTCGGCCGCGATTCGCAGAATCGGCTCGGTGTTGGATGCCCGCACGTGGATCCAGCCATCATCGACTCGCAGCTTGAGTCCGTCAGTGCGATCAACCTGGGCGCCGGGCAAGCGCGACTCGAGATCCTGCATCATCCGGCCGAGGCGGCCGTGCTCGAAGCCGGATTTGCCCATGCGGCGGTAATAGCGCGGGAGTTCCGCGGCGAGCGCGCTCAAGGATTGGCCGGATTCGGCCATGCGGTCGAGGATGAGTGCCATGCCCAGGTAGGAATCGCGGCAGTACTGCACTCCGGGAAAAATGATGCCGCCGTTTGAGCCTTCTCCGCCGATGACAGCGCCGGACCGCATCATGCGCTCGACAACATTGGCTTCGCCAACCGGAGCCCGGTAGACGGAGCACCCGTGGCGGGCGCCGATATCGTCGATGGCGCTGGAAGTGGTGAGGTTGACGACGACGGGTCCGGGGGTACGGCGCAGCACGATGTCGACGGCGAGAGCGAGCACGTCGTCATTGTCGATGATGCGGCCGGTTTCGTCGCCGACAGCGAGGCGGTCTCCGTCCGGATCCTGAGCGAAGGCGATATCGGCGCCGGTGTTTCTTGTCAGAGCCTGCAAGTCGCCGAGCACTTCGGGTTTTGGTTCGGCCTCGCGAGGGAACGGCAGGGTGGGGTCGACCGAGATGGCGTGCAGTTCGCAGCCGAGCACCTTTTCGAGGAACATGACGCTCATACGGGAGCCTGCGCCGTTGACGCCATCGAGGGCGACACGGAACCGGCGGCCGCGGATGCGCTCGACATCCACGTGTTTAAGGACGCGTTCAATGTGGAGCCGGACGGCGGTTTCGGTGTCGACCACGACGCGGCGGATTTCGTGGTTGGCTGCCTGGCGGAAATCGCTCTGGTGATAGAGGTCAAGCAGTTCGGCTCGTTCGTAATGATTGAAGAACAGGCCTTTCCGGTTGAACAGCTTCAGAGCGTTGTACTCGGGCGGGTTATGCGAGGCGGTGACCGCGATGCCTCCGCGCAGCGCGGCCTGCGAGGCGTAGACCTGCAGAGTCGGCGTGGGCAGGATGCCGAGCTTGACGACTTCGCAGCCGGCGGCGAGCAGTCCGCAGGCCACAGCGTGTTCGATCATTTCGCCGCTGGAGCGCGTGTCGCGGCCGAGAGCGACGGGGCCGGGTCCGACGTAGGTGCCGAAAGCCTGGGCGAAGGCGGCAGCCAGATTGGGCGTCAGAAAGCCTCCGACGACTCCCCGGATGCCGCTGACGCCGATCTTGAGTTGGTGTGCGCGGCTCATGCGGTGTAGCTCCTCACGACGTCCATGACCTGGTCGAACAATTCGCGCGGAGGATCGCCGCGCTGCTCGCAGATGACGCGCACCAGCGGCTCGGTCTGGCTGACGCGGACGTGAACCCAGCGGCCGGGCCAATCGATGCGCAGTCCGTCCAGCCGCATTGCAGCGCCCTCGGGGAAGCGTGACTCGATCTCGTTGAGCATTTCCGGCAGGCGGTGTGATTCGAGCGGGATCTTGCCTTTGAGAATGGAGTACTTGGAGTAGCCTGCGACGAGTTCGCTCAGAGTGACGCCGCGGCGCTCCATGATGGTGAGGATACGAAGCATGGAGGCGATGCCATCGTAGACGAAGCGGAACCTGGGGAGCATGACCGCACCGGTGCCCTCGCCGGCGACTGCCACCTGCTCGGGCTTGTAGTTGGAGAGGGCATCGATGGCCGCCTGCCTGCCGACGGGGACGCGGATTACCTTGCCGCCGTGGCGGGCGGCAACTTCTTCAAGCAGGGCGGTAGTGGAAACGTTGGTGATAACCAGGTTGCCGGGGCCGTCTTCGAGAGCGGCGTCGGCGAGCAGGACAAGCACCATCTCCTCGCTGACGGCGTCGCCGGTTTCGGTGGCGAAGGCAACGCGGTCGCTGTCGATGTCGAAGAGGAAGCCGGCGTCGGCGCGAACATGGGGCACCAGCGGCGCGAGTTGGAGTTCGACGACCTTGCCCGTGGTGGCGGGATCATGGGCGAACTGCCGGCCCTCCATGCGCTCGTTGATGAGGATGAACTCGGTGCCGAAGCGGGCGTTCATGCGGTGGAGAATGATGGAGGACGTTCCATTAGTGCAATCGACCAGAACGCGGTAGCCGCGGAGACTGTCGAAGTCGAAGACCTCGGCGAGGGTGTCGAGGTAGGCTTCGACGGCGCCGGTTTCGGCGGCGAGTTTGCCGATTCGGTCCCACTCGACGAAGGCGAACTTCTTGAGGTGGTAGATATCGAGCAACTCGCCAGCTTCGCCGGTGGACAAGTAGGTGGCGTTGCGGCCGAAGAACTTCAAGGCGTTCCACTCGGCGCGGTTGTGGCTGGCGCCGATGGAGACGCCGCCACAGCGGTGCGGCGCCGGATTTCGTGCTGGAGAACGGGAGTGGGAGCGATTCCGAGGTCGACGACGGAATGGCCGCAGGCGAGCAGGCCGCTGACGACGCCTTCGCGAATCATGACGCCGCTGGCGCGGGGGTCGCGGGCAACGACGACCTCGCCGGGGTCGCCGAGAAAGGTGGCGAAGGCGGCGGCGAAGTCGAGCACGTGCGCGGCGGTGAGACCTTCGCCGACGACACCGCGGACGCCCACGTGCGATATTCTCAGCCGCTCACCAGGCATGATTGCGAGTCCTCCAATTCATCATTCTCATCTTACGAAGTGACTTATGGCCCAAGGTTCCCGATCTGAACGGAGTGTCTTTGACGAACTCAAGGACGAGATCGAAAAGAGCGAGTTCCAGCATGGGGCCGCGGCGGGCCGTCTGCTTGTTGCGCTCGACGTGCTGACGGATTCGCTGATTCTGGTTGGTCAGCATGGGGTCTATTGCCAGAGCGCCCGGCAGCCGGGCAAGCCTGCCATGGACGTGCAGATGATCCAGAACGGGATCCTGCAGGCCAAGGAACTTCTTCAGAGCGTCGTCGAAGAAGTCAGGAGTTGTCCGCAAGAAGGCAGGCCAGGGGGCCTGCCCCACGGGCAAGTCAGGGAAGATTAGTGTTTGTGTGGGTGGGGGTGCTTGAGGTAGTGCTGCCGTAGCAGGTCCTTTCCATAGTCGTTGCCGTTCGGGGTGCGAATGACGGCGTGAACGTGTTCCTTGTTAGGCGCGTTGGGATACATGTGGCGGAGGCCGGCGGGCGTCTGGTGGTCGAACTCGATCAGGACCACCGGGCTGTGGATGCGGTAGTAGAACACCGAATCAGGGCCCGTAGCCGCCGATCCAGGCGAAGTAGGTCCTATCCAGGTGCTGGCGGACCTCGCTCAGCTTGATCTTGGCGTGGCCATCGTCGGTGTTGCGGATGTACTCCCAGGCCAAGTCGACCAGTTGCTCCTTCTGGGCGTCGGTCATCTCCTTGGCGGGGAGTCCGGCGTAGTCGAGCACGACATTGTCCTTGAAGGCCTCGCCGACGTTGTTGTTGCCCTTCTTTTCGGAGGCGAGGATGGCCTTGCGCCGCTGCTCTTCGGTGAGCGAGTTGACGAATTTGAGCCCCTTGTTCTGCTCGTCCTGCAGGATGACGGTGCCTTTGTACTTGCCGGCGGCGGCAATGACGGGCTCGGAGCCGAAAAAGGAAGGGGTCATGACAACCTGGTCGCCGAGGACGAAGTAATTGACGATGAGGTGGTGGCCATCGACCTGCCAGCCCCAAGGTTCGTTCCTGGATGGGGCGCCCATGACGGTGATGTGGTAGAGCCATTCCCCGTATTCGACGAAGTTGTTTTTGTTGAGTTCGCCGAGCGTGTAATTGAGACGCATGATGTCGCGGCTCAACTGGAGGCCTTTGGCGCTGAGGGAGGCCTTCATGAGGTTGAAGGCGGCGCCGCGCTGGGTTTCCGACATCTCGTCGAAGGAGACGCCCTGGCGGCGGTAGAAATGCTGGTTCATCCACTTGCGCCACTCGTCGTCGTCGACATCGAAGGTCGACTCTCTTGCGCTTGGTCGGCATTGAGGGAGGCAAGAAAGGCCTCTGCAGCCTTGCGAACGGGCTCAGTGGAGACGCCGGTGGAGCGGATCGCCCAGAGGTTTGGCTCGATGCCTTGGGAGGTGCTGAAGCCTTTGAAGGGTTCGGCGAGACCTTTGGATTCGAATTCGGCGGACCTCTTCTTGAATTGCTCGAAGATGTCGGCGGTTGGTTGACGTTGCGACCAGAGCACGGCGGCGCAACATGCGCCGGCGGCGAAGACAAGCCAGGATTTGCGCGAATTGAACAGCCCCATCATGGCAGTGTATCCGGAGTTACGACGACTTCAGTCGTAAATCTGAAGGGGAAAGTGCCGCCGCTATCGAAAGTGAGTTCGAGGAAGTAGGCGGCGTAGCCGGTGGCGGGGGCAGCGGGCTTGACGCGATAGATGCCGTTGACACCTTCGATGCGTTCGCTGGACCAGGCGTTGGGGCCGAGTGTGTCGACGCGGAAGTCGCGGGCGTTCTCGTTTGAGGCATGCCAGAAGCGGACTTCGCTGGGCTTGTCGAGCGTGTGGAGGGTGGTCTCGCCGGCTGCGCGGTCGAGACGCCAATAGAAGCGGGGGCGAGGACGCCCACTGAGGACGGCGTCGAGCCAGGCGAAGATGTCGAGGGCGGCGTCGGGAGCGATGCCGTGCGGAGTGTTGGGCATGTAGCGGAGGTACTTTTCGCCGGGCAGATCATTCCAGTAAAAGCGTGTGGAGTCGGGGAGGAAGAATTCGTCGCCGCTGGCGTTGATGACGAACTTAGGCAGGGTCATGCGTTCGCGATAGAGGTAGGGGTCCTCGATTTCGAGGAGCTTGGCGAAGCCTTCGGTGCCGAACCAGCTTTCCATCCCGGCGTCGACGTAGTCCTGCAGCGCGGTGGACCAAGTGCCGTAGACGTTCTTGTGATGGGGGAAGGACTTGGCGATGTTGAGGGCGTCGAAGACGATGGGGACGATGGCGACGATGCGGGGGTCGGCGGCGGCTGCGCTCCAGGTGGTCCAACCGCGCTTGGAGCCGCCTGCGGCGATGAAGTTCGAGATGGTGAGATTGCCGCCCTGGGCAGTGGCGCAGTGGGCCTGCACGGCGTCCATGGTGCGGGTGACGGCCTTGGTCATGGGCAGGCGGGCGGGCCAGCGCTCATCGCCGGTTTCGAGGTACTTCTTCCAGGACCAGGCGATGATGGCGTCTTCGCTGCGTGAGGTTTTGGTATCGCCGGTGAACTTGAGGGGCTGGTTGGGGACGGTTTTGAGCTCGACGAGCACGGCCTTGATTTCGGTGGCGAGGGAGACGAGAAGCGGGTTGGCCGTGGGCGCGTTTTCGGAGTTGCTCCCGCCATCGATGAAGACGACAGCGGTACGGTGCTTGACTTCGCCGGGGCGGGTGACGAGGACAAAGTGCTTCCATTCTGGGCGGTCGACTTCTGCCGTGGTGAGCCAGGTCTGGGTGGTGACTTCGAGAACGTCGGTGGTGGAGCCGGGTCTGGAGATGGTGTTAATCAGCTTCCATTGATAGCTCGGGTCCTCGGCGCGGACGTAGCGGTCGAGGGCGGTCTCCTGAGCGGCGAGTGGAACTGAAAGGAGGGCAAGCAGCAGGACTCCGAGTTGGATGAGCATAATCAGACACCTCTCAGGAAGGGATTGTGGTGGATCTCGTGATCGATGGTGGTGGACGGCCCATGTCCGCAGACGACGTTGGTGTCGCCGGGCAAGGCAAAGAGCTTGTTGCTGATGGAGCGGAGGATCTGGCGGCCGTCGCCTCCGGGCAGGTCGGTGCGTCCGATGCTTTCGTGGAAGAGGGTATCGCCGGCAAACAGCAGTTTCTCGCTAGCGGCGTGGAGGCAGGAGGAACCCTGTGTGTGGCCTGGAGTGTGGATGACGGAGATCTCGCATGGGCCGAGTTTGAGGATGTCGCCGTCCTTGAGTGGCTGATCGATTTCCGTTGTGTCGGGAGTTTCCATACCGAGCCATTCGGCCTGGACATCGAGACGATCATAGAGCATCTCGTCATTCATGTTCATGTAGACGGGGGCGCCGGTGATTGCCTTCAGTTTGGCTGCGCCGCCGATGTGGTCGATGTGGGCGTGGGTGATGACGATGGCGGTGACTTTGAGGGCGTGGCGGTGGAGGATGGCGACGATGCTGGGGATGTCGTCCCCGGGGTCGACCACCATAGCCTGATGTGTGGTTTCGTCACCATAGACGGAGCAATTGCAGGCCAGCATCCCCACTGGCAGAATCTCGTGGATCATGTTCTTCCAGCGTAGCTGGGATGGGAGGGGAGTGGATCAAGAGGTGCGGTTCCTGGGTTCGTGGCAACCCGAAGTTGGGTTCGGTCGTAACCCGACTGGGTCCGGATGCGGTTTGTACTTGGGATCCATGTGATTGGGAATATTGGAGATTTGGGTTCGTTAGTAGGCAGAGGCCCGGAGCAGAGGAGGGATTGGGGCACGGGGCGGTCGTTTTGATTGAACATCGAGACTTCTTCCATCTTGTTTCGAGTCTGGACATTTCATTTGTCCCTCCGGCAAACACGGTCAGGAATGTCAACAGAGGAAAGAAGTCCCGATCGTTGCAAGTGATTGAATCGAAAACGAAGATTTCCTGCTGCAGGACGTGATGATTGACTCCGACTGTGGATGTGAGTAGGTTGGAGAAAGGAGCGGCTCAGGATGGCGACCAAGAAACATGTCGATAGAGCGACTGACAAGCTAGCCAGTGAAGCGACCAGTGGAGCGACCAATAGAGCGACTCAAGGCAGCAGGCGCAAGACGGTGGTCGTGCTACCCCTGGAGCTTGCGGCGCAGATCGACGGGCAAGTGGGTGCAAAGCACAGACAAAGATTTGTGATCGAGAACTGCTTGAAGGAGTTGCGGCGACTGGAGCAGATGGAAGCGGTCCGGGGTGCGGCCGGGGCGTGGAGGCACGAGGATCATCCTGAGTTAGCCGAGAACTCAAGCGAATGGCAGAGCGGCATGCGAACACAATGGAGTGAACGGCAGGCGCGGGAGGAAGGGGAAGAGTGACCTATCTGCTGGACACCAATGTTATCGTCGATGTCCTGAACGACCGGAGGGGGAGGGCCGAGCTCGTCTTGCGGTTGGCTGGGCAGGGAGGGCTGCTGGCGTGCACGGGGATCAACGTAGCGGAAGTGTACGCGGGAATGCGTTCGCATGAAGAAGCGAAGACCGACAGGTTGCTCAAGAGTCTGACATTGCTCGAGACGAGTTGGATCGCGGCGAAACGTGCGGGCGAGATGGCGAGGGAATGGCGGGGGAAAGGGCGGACGCTCCATCTGCCCGATCTGTTGATTGCATCGACTGCCATCGAAAATGGCGCGGTGCTGGTGACGGCGAACGTGCGAGACTTTCCGATGGAAGAAGTGCAGATCTATCCGATCAAGTAGCGGGACTGCCGCCAAGTGATTCTGAATCGCCATACATGTCGTCACTGGTGAGCAGTGATTCAGCTCACTCGCCAGGAGCACTGGAACGCGAAAGTATTTCCTGAGTTTGCTGAAAAGCGGCCCGGCAGATCGCCCGGGCGATGCCAGTTGCTGGCTGGAATATCGATGTGCGTGCTGACAAGATGAGCGTTTGGGCATGACGAAGGACGGCGGACGACGATGACGGGGCCGGGCCATTCCGGGCCGGACGGGGGAGGCCTGATGGTGTATCCGGCGCGGGTGTACACGTATGGGTTTGACGCGGCTGGCCGGGTGGTGTCGATGACCGACGATCAGGGGCGGGTGCACGCCAGCGCGATGCAGTACAACGCGGCGGGGCAGTTGACGTCGGCGCAGCGGAGGATCGCTCACGCGCAAAACCAAACGGGACGAGACGTTCAATACAACCCGGCCGGGCAAATGGCGAGGCAGACGCTGAACGGGTGGGCGACGCTGGCGGTGGACTTCGAGTCCCGGTTCGCGGGGGCCAATGACAGCAGGCTGTGGCAGAGGAAGGATTGGGTGACAGGGGAGGAGGCTTCGTACTCCTACGATGCGCTCGGAAGGCTGAGCACGGCGGCAGTTCCCGCTTGGTCTCAATGCCATCCTCAACCGTCTTCAAATGCGGAATCCAATTGGGGAATATTGCGAGCAAAGACGGTCAATCCGGGGCAGGCATTAACGCTGTTTGGAACAAGGATTTACCAACCGCACCCTGTGGAACACATTAAACTTTGTCAGCAAGCCGCACGCAAAGGTCTTATGCCACAACAGGGAATCCCTGAGACTACAGTACTCTCAGTACGAATCAATACGTAGAGGTATTGCTATTGATATCCGCTGCAATGCATACTTTCCAAGTCGCTCATCGGGGGCGACGAACCGATCGGAGGATCAATGAGGAAAATAACACTGCTTTTGACCGCGCTGCTGGGCATCACTTCACTGGCCAGCGCTGCCATCGTGAACTGCAATACGATCACCAACCTGTCCCAACTGACGGTCGACAACGCCGGTGTCGGGAATGGCTGCGTTGACCAGGACAAGGAGTACACCAACTTTGTCTACAACCCGGACGGCGGAGTGGCTCCGTCTGCTGTTGCAGTCAACATTGAATTCGGAGCGATAGGCACCTTGGAGTTTCACGGGATAGCACTCCAGGCCGGTGCGCGTCGGCTGGACGTCGCAATTCGTCCTGTCGTACACGGTCGAGGTCACGGACCCAGCACGGTATATCAGCGCCATCGAGCTTGACGCCACCTTCCTTGGCCCTGGCGCTGCCCTCGGCACCGTGAGCCAGACGAACTCGCCGGCAGGAGCCGTCGATCCCATCGTGGCTGTTCTGGCCACCTCTGGGCAGACAACCCACTCAGCGTCGCTCCTGGATGTCGTCGTCACTGGCACTCCTGGAGCACTCGGCAGCATCAAGCAGTTTGCGACCACGTACACTCAGGACCTTGTCGTGCCCGAACCGGCTACCTACGCGCTGTTCGGCGCCGGCCTGCTCGGTCTGGCCTTCTACCGCCGCAGCAGACACTCCTAAGTCGCTTTCCCGATTCGGCAAAGGGCCAGCCTCCTCGGGCTGGCCCTTTCCTTTGTTGCTGGGCCTCCTTGCGAAACACTCGGCGGCCGGGCGGCATTCAAGTTTGCCGCCATCTGGTAAACTGAAAGTTCCCAGCGACATTACAGGAGTTCGATGCGCTTATGATTCAGGCGACCCAACTGCGCCCAGGCATGGTGGTAAAGTTCAACAACGAACTGCACTCCGTTTTCTCGATGACACACCGCACGCCGGGCAATCTCCGGGGTTTCGTCCAGGCGAAAATGCGCAACCTGCGTTCAGGTTCGATGATGGAGCACCGATTCTCGTCCGAAGACAAGATCGAAAAGGCCATCCTCGACGAGCACGATATGGAATATCTCTACGACGACGGCGAGTTCTACTACTTCATGAACACCGAGTCGTTCGAGCAGACGCACCTGACCAAGGACTTTTTGGGCGATTGCGTGGATTATCTGATTCCGCAGTTGAAGGTGACAGTAGTGTTCTACGACGGCAAGCCGATCAGCGTGGAGCCTCCACAAACGGTGGACATGAAGGTAATTGAGACCGAGCCGGGAATCAAGGGTGCGACGGTTTCGAATGTGCAGAAGCCGGCAAAGACGGAGACTGGTTTGGTGGTGGCCGTGCCGCCGTTTGTGAACATCGGCGACGTGATCCGGGTGAACACGTCGGAAGGCGCCTACCAGGAACGTGTCAGCTAGCGGCGGCTAACGCTTTTCCGGATCGGCGACAAATGCGGCCACGTCCGCGGCAGCTTTTGTGAGCAGACCAGGCTTCTGCAGGAAGCCGAGATCGCGGAGCAAGACGATGGCATGTCCGCGATCGCCCGAGCCGGCACAGGTGATGAAGGCGGGGGGACATTGCGGGGAATCGGCGGAGGCGTGCGGTTGGGGGCGAAGGGCGAAGCTTCCTGCTCGGATCGATGTACCACTCTTTCGCGCAGGCGCGAACCAGGCGAATGGCCGGAGGGCATTTGACCGCGTCGGTCCGCGGCTCGTAGCCGTCCCGGCGCAGGCGATTCCGCAAGATGATCGTATTAACGCCGTAAATGTAGTAGAAGGGCACGAAATCGGCGCTTTCGCTGCCGACATTCAGGGTGTTGTGGCCGCCTCCCGCCACCAGAATTGCAGGAGAGCCGGTATTGAGGCTGCGATCGACCGTGTGGACTTGTGGATGTTGGCCCGGCAGGATGGGGGACGGAGCATAGGGAGCGTTTCGATCCGAAGAAGGTCTGTCTCCTGGACCGCGCTGATATATGCTCGGGTTGGTTTCCTATGCGACTTGGATTTCTGATTGCGAGCTTGTGCGGCCTTGTGCTGCGGGTTGAAGCAGCCGATGTGACTCATACTCCGCTGACGCCGCAGGTGATCATGCCGGACGGCTCCCCGTACATGAGCTGGTCCGACCAGACGCGCTACTCGAAGACCTATCACGTCGACCAGCAGCATCCGCGCGCATCGGATGACAATCCGGGCACAGAGCAACTGCCCTTTCCGAACCATCAACCGCTCAGCACAGGTTGTGCGGCCCGGCGAGCGCGTCTGGATCCACGCGGGGGTCTACCGCGAAATGGTCGAGCCTCGCTTGGCGGGAGAAGGGCCGGACCGGATGATCGCCTACGAGGCGGTTCCGGGCGAGCAAGTGATCCTGAAAGGGTCTCGAGTTCTGGAGAGTCGATGGGAGCGTTCCAGCCAGAAGATTGGCGGGAACAGGGTCAGCCAATACTCGAGGAAGCTCTGGATGATGACGCTGCCCGATGCGTTGTTTGAAGGGGGCTACAATGCCTTCCGGACACCGAACGCGACCGACGAGGAAATGGACCTGATGCCGTGGGCGCTGGACTGGAAAGGCCGGCTGCCCTACAACCTTCCGCGAGGACTCCTGTTTCAGGACGGGCGCCGCATGGCGCAACTGGCCACTTACGAAGACCTCGTGCGCCTACCCGGTTCGTATTGGGTGGCGGCTGACGGAAGGGCGGTGCACATCCATCCGTTCGAGGGCGGAGACCCGAACGGCAGGCTGTTTGAGGCGGCCGTGCAGCCGCACATATTCAAGCCGCAAGGCGCCGGATTCGGCTTCATCCGGGTGAGCGGGCTCATCCTTGAGCACTGCGCCAACAGCTTCCTGCGGACCGGAATCGGGGCGCTTTTCACCATGGGCGGACATCATTGGATCATCGAGGGCAATACGGTCCGTCATGCGAATTCGGTCGGAATCGAGATCGGATTCGAAGTTTTCGAACGGAAGGACAAACGGTACACGCAACGGCAGGATCCGAACCTGGGACACACCATTGTCCGAAACAATGCAATAACCGATTGCGGCACGGCCGGTATTCGCGGCCACACCAACAACTTCGCATTGGTGGAGCACAACGAGATCACAGACTGCGGCTGGCAGGATGCCGAGTACCACTGGGAGACAGCCGGCATTAAGCTGCTCATCAATACCGGAACACTGGTGCGCGACAACCACATCGCGCGGATTGAGGGTGCGGGCGGCATCTGGCTCGACTGGAACAACAAGAACTCGCGAGTGACCGGGAACGTGATCAGGGACATCAGCGGTGTGCAGGGGGCGGTGTTCGTTGAAGCCTCGCAGCAGCCGAACATGGTGGACCACAACGTGTTCTGGAATGTCGACGGACAGGGCGTGCGGGTGGCGGACAGCGATTACACGGTGGTCGCGCACAACCTCTTTGGGCAGGTGAGGGGGGACCTGGTGCTGGCCAGGGTTGCTACGGACCGGTCACTCGGAGGCCGGAAGCTCACCTCCAACAGCAACCGCGTCGTGAACAACATCTTCGTTGACGCGGAACGGCCGATCAATTTCGGCGACACAAGTAACACCGCCGACTACAACGTGTACGTATTCACGACCGGAGCGGGGTTGATTAAGCCGCTTCCGGGCGAGACACATAGCGTCGTCATTCAGGGAGAGACGAGGCTGCGTGAGAAGGAGCTTCTGCTCACCTGGCATCCCGAGGGGGCTCTGCCGCCGGCGCCCGCGGTGAAGGGCTGCGACAGGGATTTCGCCGGGAGGGAGAGAACCGGCGAGATGACCGTGCCGGGGCCTTTTCTTGGACTGACGCGGCCGGCGGATTTCCGGCTGGCCATCTCGCGGTAGTAGATTGGAGCGATGGCGGATATTGAAGACACCGAGCAGGGCGAACCCCTTGAAATCGAGGGCACGCCGGAGATCATCGGCGCGACCTATGGCGGCGATGCGGAATGGGTTCGAACCATTCTGAAGCGCGACCCCTCACAGACGGAGGCACGCGACGACTTCCTGGGCTCGACACCCCTGATCATTGCGTCGCACCGATGGGGGACGCAGCGAGGGTATCGCGAGGTCGTGGAAGTGCTGCTGGAAGCTGGAGCGCAGGTCAATGCCCGGGAGCGCGCGAGCGGCACAACGGCGCTGCATTGGGCGGCAGAGGCGGGAAACCCCGGATTGATCGACATCCTGGCTGAGAAGGGCGCCGACCTGGCGGCGACGGACGGATGGTACAACCTCGCTCCGCTCGGCTGGGCGACCCTGGTCGATTGGGCTCCTGACTTCAGGAACGACCGTGAGGGCGCCGCGGAGAAACTATTGTCGCTGGGCGTGCGGCTCGATCCGTTCTCGGCCGTGATCCTGAACGAGGCGGGACGGCTGCGCGCGGGGATTGAGGAGGAGCCGGGAATCGTTTCGGAACGGCTCGGGTTTGTGGGGCAGGGGCAGCAGCCGCTGCACCTGGCAGTGGTGCGGGGCAATCGCGAAATGGCCGAAGTGCTGATCGACGGCGAGGCGGATGTGAACGCGCTGTCAGGATGGGGAGTTTCGGCACTTGCGATGGCCCGGGCGGGCAAGGATGATTGGATGGTCGACCGGCTCACCATGGCCGGAGCGACGCCGGACATCAGTTTTGCGCTCTTTTCAGCGGACTGGGATGCGGCACGGACGCTGCCGTTTGATGAGCGGCACAAGTTCCTGCTTCATGCGGCGGCAAAGGCGGGGCGCAGGAAGGCAGTGGAGGTGTTGCTGGAGCGCGGCGCGGACCCGACGGTTCGAGTGCCGTATCTGCTCGATGAGCTGCCGGGAGAACTCTCGTCCTCCGAAGTGGCGGTACAGGCAGGGCACGACGACATCGGCGAACTCCTGCAACGCGAGTGAACCTCCGGCTACAGGGTGTAGGTCTGAAAGAAGTAGAGAAAATTCGGGCCTACCCCAGGAGTTGTTTTGCGGATGAAGCCGCCTGAGAAGAAGTGCCCGTAGCCGCCGCCAAAGGTCAGCCGCCTCACCTTCAGCGTCAAGTAAGTGTCGATTTCCTGGCCGACAAAATGGCCGGCGGCGCCGTTCGGCGAGCGTGCAATAGCTCTCCCCGAGCCGTTGTACAGAGCGTCCTTGGCCGAGGCGATCCAAAAGCTGTCGTACATCACGTTGAGGGCAAGAACCTTGGTCAAGCCGAGGATGGCCACGGAGCGGGCATTATGGATGTTGCGCCAGCCGAAGAGGTCCTCGTGGCCGAATTTGTCGTGGTTGGCGGGATACATCTGATCGAACGTGCCCACCTTCAGGGGATTGGCCGGATTGTCGGTTCCGGAGGCGTACTTGTACTCAGCGGACATGTCGAGCGGGAGTTTGGCGGCCTGAAATCTGCGGCTCACCCCAGAGAACCACGCGCCGGCGCGATGTGAGGCCGGACCAACTCTTCCATTCTGCAGGACGCCTTCGAGGCTGTACCTCCACCCGGCGACAATGTTGCCGGCCCAACGTCCCCCCAAGCTGTTCACCTTCAGGGTGTCCGTGCCAAGCTGTGTGCTCCCACCAGTGAAGCCGCCAGGGCGGTTCTGGTCGTGACGTAGGGCATAGATTTCAACCAACGATTGACGCCATGCTTTCGGGAAAGAATTGTAGGTTCCCCAGACGCGGTCGCCCAGCACGGGACGATTGAAGCCGTCGGTAAGTACTTTGACCGGCGAAAGGAAGAGGAACTCGAGCCGGCCCCATCCCTGCCGGTAGAAAGCGCGCGCGTGGTCGAAGGTTCGGGTGACATTGCTCCACTGAGGCGAACCAATGAGCCGTGTCTCTCCGTAGTTGAACATGGCACGCCCGCCGCCTGCGCCGAAGCCGGTCCGGTTGCCGATCTCGAAATAGGACTCCTGCAGATCGGCAGGGATCGCGGAATGTGGCCGGAGCATCGGACCCATAGCCTGGAGCGCGAGAATCCTGCATCATGGCGGAGAACTTCAACCACTTGGCAGGCTCGTACGTCAAGCTGAGGCGCGTGCGGATCAGGGCGAAATCCAGATCCGGGGCTGCGCCGAAGGATTGTCCGGTCCTGCGCTCGACGCGTGAGCGGAATTCGACTCCAAGCTTCAGCTTGCCGGATGATTCACGGGCAAGCAGGTGGTCGAGTCTGGCTGGAAGGTCAAGGGCGCTATCCTCCGGGACAGCCAGAACCTGGCCCTGTGTGAGGGCACACCCGAACAGGACAAGGGAAGGCACGAGAATTCGCTTCTGAGCCTGGGGGATCGGCATTTGATCTTCCCAATTGTATGTCCCCAAACGTGGCATACAAACGCGTTCGAATCACCTCTCCCGCCCTTTCGCCGGTAGTAGAATGAGTCCCAAGGGGCGCATTTGTGATCCAGCGTGGAATACTGTGCGTGCTCGGCCTTGTCAGCCTGGGCGCGAACGCGGAAGTCAGCTTCAACCGGGACGTTCGTCCCATCATGTCCGATACGTGCTTCAGGTGCCACGGACCGGACTCCTCCAGCCGGATGGCGCAACTGCGACTGGACATGAGGGAGGAAGCAGTCTCGCGCAAGACACGTTCCGGCAAGGTCGCAGTCGTTCCCGGCAAGCCTGAAGAGAGCGAGATCATCGACCGGGTCTTCGCCAGCAACAAGGCCAAGATCATGCCGCCGGTGGCGGCGCACAAGGTCCTGAGCGAGAAGCAGAAGGAAACGCTCCGGCAGTGGGTGGCGGAAGGCGCGAAGTACGAGGGCCACTGGGCGTGGCAGCCGGTCACGCGGCCAGCGGTGCCCACCAAGGACGGTAACGCTATCGACGCCTTCATCAGAGAGCGGCTTGCCCACGAGAACCTGGCGCCGGCACAGGAAGCTGACCGCCGCACACTGTTGCGCCGCGTGAGCCTCGACCTTACCGGCCTGCCGCCGACGCAGGCCGAGATCGCCGCGTTCATTGGCGACACGGCTCCCGGGGCTTATGAGCGTGTAGTCGACCGGCTCATGGCCTCGCCGCGCTACGCCGAGAAGCAGGCTCTGCACTGGCTCGACGCGGCGCGCTACGCCGACACCGTCGGCTATCACGGCGACAATCCCTTTCCGGCCTGGCCCTATCGAGACTATGTTCTGCGCGCTTTTCGCGACAACATGCCGTTTGACCGTTTCACGCGCGAGCAGCTTGCGGGGGATTTGCTGCCGAATCCGACTGACGACCAACTCACCGCCTCGGCCTTCAACCGGCTCTCGCGCATGTCGGCCGAGGGCGGCCTGCAGCCCAAGGAGTACCTCGCCAAGTACGCGGGCGACCGTGTTCGCACCGTGGCGGCAGTCTGGATGGGAGCCACCATGGGCTGCGCGGAGTGCCACGACCACAAGTTCGACCCGATTCGCTCCAAGGACTTCTACTCGATGAAGGCCTTCTTCGCGGACGTCGAGGAACCAGGCCTGGCCATCGACAGGGGACCCGAAGCGTGGGGCGCAAAGCTCGCCAGGCCCACACCGGAACAGAAAGCCCGACTCGACGAACTCGATGGCAGAATCGAGGTCGGCCGATACGCGCTCGCGCCGATGCCCGAAGAGTGGCCGAAACGAATGGCGGAGGAGTACAGGCACCAGAAGCACCTGTGGCGCTTCCAGCAGCCGGTTGCGGCCAAGGCGCTCAATGGCACAACGCTGACGATTTCCGGGAATGTCCGGATGGAGACGACGTTCGAGTCAGGGGGCTCGCTGCGCACGGAGACCAATTGGGCAACGGGGCTTGTCGCGGCTTCAGGAAAGAATCCGGACAATGAAACGTACGAGGTCACGCTTGCGCCCGGCGAAGGACAGTGGCGCTCGCTCGGCCTGGAGATTGTGCTCGACGACGCTCTTCCGATGGGCCGCGTGGCCCGCGGGGGCGACAAGCTCTGCATCACAGCCGTGGAAGCCGAACTGCTCGAGAATGGCCGGCGTAAGCCGCTGGCCATCAAGCTGGCGCAATCGCCCCCGATGACTTACTATCTGCCGGCGATGGCCGTGTTGGACAACGACCCGAAGACAGGTTGGGGAATTGCGGAGTATCGCGACGCGCGCAACTCTCTGCTCGCGCTGCGCTTTTCCGAAGCGGTCCGTACCACGCCGGGCTCGCGAATTCTGGTGCGCATTAAGCACGAGTCTGAAACGCGCCGCGGAGTGCTCGGGCGCTTCCGCCTCGCGCTGAGCGAAAGCGCGCTCGCGCCGCCGCTGGTCGCGCGCGTCTCGCTAAAGACTCTCTCCACACAGGAGCCCATCCCGAATAAGGAACTGATGAAGGAGCTTTGGTACTCCACGCAGCCAGCTTACGCGGAGTTGGCCAAACTCGAAGCGGAGTGCGCGATCCTCGACTATCAGGTGGCGCGCGTTGTCATCACGCGCGCGCAAACGCCTGAGCCCACCCGGGTCCTGGCGCGAGGCAACTTCCTGGATGAGTCGGGGGAAATCGTCCAGCCGGCGATCCCCGGGTTCCTGGGCAAGCTCGACACTGGCTCCCGGACCGCCAACCGCGCGGACCTGGCCGCGTGGCTGACCTCGAAAGAGAATCCACTGACGGCGCGCGTCCAGGTGAATCGTATGTGGCGGCAGTTCTTCGGTACAGGGCTTTCGAAGAGTCTCGACGATTTCGGATCGCAGGGTGAATGGCCGACGCACCCGGCGCTGCTCGACTGGCTCGCCGCGGATTTCATGACCGATTGGGACATGAAGCGGGCCGTCCGGCAGATTGTGAGCAGCGCCACATACAGGCAAGCGTCGACGGGCAATCGCGCAGCCGAGGAGAAGGACCCGGACAATCGGTTGCTGGCGCGGCAGAGCCGGCTGCGGGTGGACGCGGAAACGGTTCGCGACATTGCGTTGTCGGTTTCGGGACTGCTGACAGAGCAGTTCGGCGGGCCGTCGATCCGGCCCGTGCAGCCTGACGGTTATCTCGGCGCACTCAATTTCCCCAAGCGCGATTACTCGGCCAGCCGGGGGGCGGACCTGTACCGCCGAGGTTTGTACGTCCACTGGCAGCGAACGTTCCTGCACCCGAGCCTGATGACGTTCGACGCGCCATCACGAGAGGAGTGCACGGTGAATCGCACATCCTCCAACACACCGCTTCAGGCCCTGGTGCTGCTCAATGATCCGATTTATGTCGAGGCCGCCCGCGTCTTCGCATCGCACATCCTGAGCGAGGGCGGGCCAACCACCGCGGCCCGCATCGATTGGGCATTTGAACGCACGACAGGGCGGCTGCCCAGCGAGGCCGAGCGCAAAGAACTTCAGGGGCTGTACGACCGCGCCGTCAAGGCCGGCGGCACGAAGGTCGCCCCGATGACTGTCGTTGCCCGCGTACTGCTCAATCTGTCGGAGACGATTACGAGGAACTGATGATCGAACGCAGAACATTCCTGAGAAACGGCGCGGCGGGGCTCGGCATGGTGGCTCTCCGCTCGATGCTGCGCGCGGAGACCAAGGGCGTGGTCAGCCCGCTGCATCATCCGGCCAAGGCTAAGCGGGTCATCTTTCTGTACCAGGCGGGCGGACCGTCGCACCTCGAGACCTTCGACCCCAAGCCGAAGCTGGCCGCGATGCACGGGAAGCCGATGCCGGAGTCGTTCACCAAGGGCCAGCAGATCGCGCAGCTCCAGGGGAAGCCGCTGGTCTGCTACGGGCCGCAACTTCCATTCAGCAGGTACGGGAAATCGGGACTTGAGTTCTCATCGCTGTTTCCGCAGATGGGCGGGCTGGCCGACCAAGTGTGCCTGATCCGCTCGATGTGGACCGAACAGATCAACCACGATCCGGCGCACACGCTGATGAACACCGGCTCGATTCTGCCGGGCCGGCCGAGCATGGGCTCGTGGCTGCTGTATGGCCTGGGCTCGATGACCGAGGACCTGCCCGGCTTCGTCGTGCTGATGTCGAGCGGCAAGGGCGGGCAGAACCAGCCGATCGCGGCGCGGCAGTGGTCGGCGGGAATCCTGCCCAGCAAGTTCCAGGGGGTTAAGCTCAACTCAACCGGCGACGCCGTTCTGCATGTCGAGACGCCGGAAGGCATCAGCCGCGCGCTGCAGAAGGACTCCATCGATACGATCAACAGGCTGAACAAGCTGCGGTATCAGGAAGTGGAAGACCCTGAGATTCTGACGCAGGGTGTCGCAGTACGAGATGGCGTTCCGGATGCAGTCGTCGGTGCCGGGACTGATGGACATGTCGAAGGAGCCGAAGTCGGTGTTCGAAGCGTACGGGGCAAAGCCGGGGGATGGCTCGTTTGCATCCAACTGCCTGCTGGCGCGGCGGCTGGCGGAACGCGGCGTGCGCTTCATTCAGCTCTACCATCGCGACTGGGACCATCATGCGGCAGTCAAGTACGGGGTCGAGATGAAGTCGCAGGAGGTGGACAAGCCGACGGCGGCGCTGATCAACGACCTGAAGCAGCGCGGGATGCTCGACGACACGCTGGTGGTGTGGGGCGGCGAGTTCGGCCGGACGCCGATGTCGCAGGGCGGCGACGGGCGCGACCATCACATCAAGGGTTTCAGCTATATGCTGGCCGGCGGCGGGATCAAGCCGGGCATCGTCTACGGCGCGACGGACGAACTGGGCTATGCCGCCGAGGAAAATCCAGTGAGTGTGCACGACCTGCACGCCACGATGCTGCACCTGCTCGGCATCAACCACCTGCGGATGACTGTGAAGTACCAGGGACTCGACGTGCGGTTGACAGGGATCAGCGGCGAGGTGGTGGATCCGATTCTGGCGTAAAGAAAACGATGTTGTGCATTCCGGCCTAACTACCGCTTGGACTGGATGTAGCTCACCATCTGGTCGAGGAACTGCCGAACAAACGGGGCTCCGTTCTGGACCAGGTTGTCGCGGGTCATGTAGTCGTTGACGATGTCAGGATGGACTCCAACGTTCTCGAGCCGGTTGGTTGTGGGGTAGCCTTGAACGCTCACCGTCGAATGCCTCGCTTGAATGCCCATTGACACGCCCACCGTCGCTTCCGAGTACGCGCCGACCGTAACCGAGGTGTTGTTTCCGCCGGCGCCATTGCTCCGCATCCCATACAGCAACCCGCGCTTGTTTTCCTGGAACATTGCCGGGACTGAGTCGCCAGTCGAGGTGGAGAGTTCGTCGATCATCATCATGATCGGCTTGGTGTAGGCGACGACGTGGCCGTCGCCCGCCGCCCTGAACGGCTCGAGCCAGAGGCTTGAGGTGCAAATTGGGATGGGCTCGGTGACGCCGCGGCTCCGTTTGTTCGCGTCGACCATGGCCTGATAGAGGATCTCGTACTGCTGGATGACCTCGGGCGGCGCGTTTGCGGCCTTTGCGTTGATCATCAAGTTGTAATACGTAAGCATCCGCCAGTGCATGGCGCGCAACTCGAAGCCCGTCACCCAGAAGCTGTCCGGACTCAGCCGCTGCATCACGTTCTCTCCGAAGCACAGGTTGCCGCCCGGATTCCGCATCTGGTCAACGATCAGCCCGTCCGTGTTCAGCTCGAAGAAGTCGATCTCCCGGTCGAGCTGCTGCAACGCAGTCGTTGTCGATGCCGGCGAGTAGCTGGGTATCCTCAGAAAGCCGATCGTCATTCCCTGGTACTGGAACACGCCCGAGTAGAAAAAGTCGGACGTGGCGCCGCCGAGGCGCCTGGTGAAGTTCGACCCGAGGCCGCCGAGAAAAATGGGGGTTCGAGAGCCATAGTTCAAAACGCCGAGCTCGGCATCCTGCCGGCCGATGCCAGAGTGCCGAAGCCGCTCGAGCTCGCTCAGATAACCATCGCCGTCAGACATGAGGGGGCGCTTGGCGACGCTGTTGCGTGCTGATGGCACAGGTCCAACTTCGAGCGGCGTCCCGGACTTCGACCACCGAATCGTGTATGTCTCCGTCGTCCCGCTCTGCCGTTTGATCTCGACGATCGCCTGGTCACCCAATTCGGCGGCGTACGGCATCCGCGACTGTGCCCGCGTCGCAATCAGGTTAGCCGCGAGCCGGCGCGTCGCGATCTCATTGCTTCGCTGCGTATACCTCATGAACCGCTCCACCAACTGGGCTGCCGCTACGCCGTCGACCGATACCACTTCGTCGCCCACTGCGAAAGGATAGTCGGCCTGGGGCAGCAAGGTCCGTGTGATCGAGTCGATCAGAACTCTGCCTTCGAACAGGTCCGCCGAGAAGCCAAGCCGCGCCACAAAATCCGTCGGCAGCGCGTAATAGGAGTGCGTGTCCTTCAGCGAGGCGAAGTATTCCACACACAGTTCGTAGAACTCCAGGTCGGTCTTGGTCTGCCCCACGCGGTCCAGCCACGGCTGGATCTGCAATGCGTCGAAGCCGAACAGCTCCTTCTTCCAATCGAGGGGAGCGTACCAGCCGTTCATGGTATTGACGACGTCGCGGAAGTCGCTTTCCTTCTGCTCGCGTGTCAGGTTCTGTGCCGCGGCGGAGGCCGCCAGCAGGATCAGGAGTGCAAGTGCTTTCCTCATGGCGCTCTCCTAGCGGCTCCTCTGTATCTGCTCCACCATCGCGACGACCAGCGCGTCCACGAAAGGCCGCCCGCCCTGCAGCAGGTTCGCGGTCGTCATGTAATCCACCTGAATATCGGGATGAACGCCGACGTTCTCCACGTACCGCGTTGCGGGATAGCCCCCGGGTTCGAGCCGCTCCGCGGCCCGGCTCATCAGCGATTCGGTCACGCTGACTACCGATTGGGAGTACGCGCCCGCGATCCGCGTCGTAACATTTCCCCCGGCGCCCATCGTTCTCCAGCCGAACAGAAGCCCGCGGCCATTGTCCTGGAAAATGGCGGCGAAGCCGTCCGCCGCGGACGCGGAGAAGTCGTCGGTCACCAGCAGCATCGGCTTCGTGTAGGCGGCCGGGGATCCATTCTGATTCAGCAGCGGGTCGCGCTCGAGCCCCGGATTGAAGTCCCACGGAACCGGCCGTGTCAAACCGCGATTGGAACGGTTGGCCTCGATCAGCGCGTCGAGCGTATCTTCGAATCCGCGCAGCAGTTCGGCAGGCGCCCCCTGCGCTCTCAGGCTTGCCAGCGTAGAGGAGATGCTCGCGATCCATGTGGACGTCGCCCGGATCTCCACCCCCAGCGTGCGCCAACGGTAATACATCAGAAGGTTCATCAGCTCGTTCGCATAGCTGGAACTCCCTCCGCCGTTGCGCATCACGTCGACGATCAGCCCATCGGTGTTCTCCTGGAAAAAGGCGATCTCCCGTGCGAAGAGGGTCAGCGGCCCGATGAAGTCGGGCGGCGCAAAAGTAGGAATACGAATGTAGCCGATGCGAAAGCCGTCCGCTTCGAATGTCCCCGAATAGAATGGATCGGCGGCACTGCGTCCCAGTCGAACTACGAAGCTCGCGGGCAGCGATCGCAAGAAAACGGGTGCCACCGACCCGTAGTTGACGATCGCCCGTTCGCGGGGGAGCCGGAAATTCAGCAGACGATCCGCCGCGTTCATCGCGTCAACTGGCATCTCGGGCGCTGGTTCTGTGTCTTCGCCGGTGGCGGCGATTCCGGCCAGCGGGGTGTATCCCGGGAAGACGCCCACCGCTGTCAGCGGCACGCCCGTCCTGGGTCCAGGGCATTTTGTAAGTCTCCAGGCCGCCGTCGAATCTCCGGAAGACTACCGTCGACACCTCGGGAACGTCGGTGGCCCGCGGCATCACGGCTTGCGCGCGGTATGTGAGCAGCTCCGCAGCCGAGCGCCGCGTGCTCCGCGGGTTCGCCGCAGTACCGTAAGGCAGCAGGCTTTCGAGAGCCTTCGCCGCCTCGACGCCGTCGATGGAAACCAGCTCGTAACCATACACAATCGGGAACTGGCTCGCCGGCAAACGCGTTCGATCCACAAAGTCGACAAGAAGCCTTCCGTCGTAGATGTCCACGGCGAAGTGAAGCTGGGCTACGAAGTTCGAAGAGTTCGTGTAGTTGTCGTGCGCATCGTTGAGCTGCGCAACCCACTGCGTCATGACATCGAAGAACCCGGTGTCGTCCTTGCTCTCCTGAATCCTGGCGCGCCATCCGGCAGTGTCGTACAGGTCGATGCCGAACGCCTGCTTCTTCCAATCGTGCGGTCCGTAGCCTTTGGCGAACTGCCCTGCCAGTTGTTCGAATTCGGCGAGTTTCTGCTCAACGGTGAGCTGCGCGAAAACCATCGCGGCTCCGGAGATTAAGAGAATCAGCAGGCGTATCGACATTCTGTGCTCTCGAGGACGGAATAGATACTTGAAATAGAGCCTCAATGCCTGGCGATTATATCGCTCAGAGGCAACACCTGCGGAGAGGATGGAGAATCAGCGGGTGGAAAATCAAGGGCTCGACGTGCGGATGACACGGATCAGCGGCGAGGTGGTGGAACCGATTCCGGCATGAGGGGCTTGTTGGAGTCAGGGGCCATATTGGCCTTGCGCAACACTTCGTAGCGGGCCTGGGCCTGCTTGGAGCGAGCCTCCATGCCGAGGGCCTTGGCGGTACGCGTGAGCTGATACCAGACGGACATCTCGTCCGGGTTCAGGCGCGCAGCTTCTTCAAGAAATGGCAAGGCCTGCTTGTACCGCCTGGCCGCTGCATGGAGCCGTCCGTAGTAGTAGTGCACGCCCCAGAAGCCGGGCTTGGCGGCGAGAACCTGTCGAGGTGCGGCAGAGCTTCGGCTTCACGGTCCAGTTGAGTGTATAGGGCACCGAGGTAGTAATGCGCTTCGAGGTCAGAAGGGCGAGAAGCGAGCACTTCCTTGAGCAGCGTCTCGGCCTCCTCGTTCCGGCGCAGGCTGACGTTGGCCTTGGCGAGTTCGAGGCGGGCTTCGACGAGATTGGGGTCGCGGTGGACGGCACGAGCGAGCACTTCAACTGCCTGCTCGAAGTACTCGCTCTCGTTCATCGCCTTGCCGATCAAGTATTCGGCCTGCGCGGGAGAGACGGCGCGCGTGAGCAATTGATCCAGGGTCTTTCGCCCTTTGTCTGTTTCTCCCGCACGCATTTGAGCCAGCCCCATAAGATATAGTGCGCTGGGCTCGTTCGATGACATCGCCGCAAGGAGTTGAATTGCCTTGCGTGGTTCGCCCGTGAAGATCAAGCAGCCGGCTTCGAGCTCGCGAGCTTGTGGAGTTGGTACTTTGCGGAAGAGTGGCAGTGCCTTCCGATACTCCTCCTGCTTGAGATGGGCGAGCCCGAGGTTGATCAGGAGGCGTGGGTCGTCGGGTCGGGACTTGAGCGCGGCCTGATAGGCTTCAACGGCCTTGCCGTAGCGCTCCGTCTTCGAATAGACCACGCCGAGATTGGAGAGAACTGCCGGGTTAGCCGGGGCGAGCTTGCGGGCTTCAATCAGATCGCGCTCAGCGGCTTCGTAGTCGCCGGTTTGAAGAGCTTGGGCCGCCCTTTCGAAGAGCGGCCCAAGTTGGAACAGAAGCAGAAGGGTAAGCAGCATCTCCCTCTTAGAAGAAGAGCTTGATCCCCATCTGAAGCTGGCGGGGGTCACGGGTGTCAGTGACTTCACCGAGTCTGCCGCGCGTCGCTTGTGTGACGGCGGTGGACGGGTTGGGTACGCTCAAGCCGGTGTTTACACTGGCCCACTGGGTCTGGTTGAGGAGGTTGAAGAACTCAAACCGGAGCTGGAAGCGGACTCGCTCCGTGATGTTTGTGTTCTTGAACAGGGACACGTCCCAGTTGTTGATGCCGGGTCCGCGGATGATGCCGGTGCCGGTGTTGCCGAGGGTGCCTTCAGCGGGGCGCCCGAAGGCGAAGACGTTGAAGTAGTTGAACCGGTCCTGCGTTTGAGGGGCGATGTCGCCGCCGACGTAGTCGGCGCGGACGCCGCTGCCCAGTGTGCCGGGGTTGCCGTTGGATGTGATGGTCAATGGAGAGCCATCAGAGAAACGGGTGATTCCGCTGACCTGCCAGCCGTCGAAGACGGCCTTGGCGAAGCCGTTGCCGCCCATGCTCCTGGAGAACTCCGGCAGAAGGTAGACGTAGTCGAACGAGAGGACCTGCGTGCGGTCAAAGTTGAGCGGGCCGTAGTTGCGGCGCCGGTCGAGGAAGTAGCCGATGTTGTCACCATCGGCTGCTGTCTGGCCCATGGCCTTGGAGTAGGCGTAGTTGGTGTTGAACGTGAGGTTCTTCGAGAACCGGCGGCTGACACGAGCCTGCAGCGCATTGTAGTTGGAATTCGCCGCAAAGTCGGTGAAGTTGATCCCCTGGTATCCCCGATAGGGACGGATCGCATTAGCAACGTTGTTGGCCTGTGCGAGGACGTTGCTGCCAGTGGTCGTGTTGAGGGGGAGCGTGTTGATGTCGCGCACGTCCATCAAGTGATTGGAGATGTTGCCGACGTAGGAAACTTCAACCGCGGTGCTGCCGGGCAACTGGTGTTGAATGCCAACCGACCAGCTATAGATGGTCGGCGTCTTGCCTTCTCGCGCCCATGCGGCAACTGCAGCCGACGGCGGGAAGAGCACACCGGAGGTGACCAGCGTTGGGCTGATATCGTCCACGCGTCCCGAATAGATGCTGGGTTGGGTTTCGGTCGGCGGGTTGCGCACGCCGTCGAAGTTCAGGTTGTTCTGGCGAATGCGTTCCCAGAAGATGCCGCCGCCGGCGCGGATTGAAGTTTTGCCATCGCCGGTTGGGTCGAAAGCGATGCCGATGCGCGGCGATACCTGGTTCCATCGCGGTTTGGTGAAGCCGGGGTCGACGCCGGCCGATCCCTCCTGGACCATACCGTTGAAGCGGTTGCCGGAGTTGGGAATGATGCGGCCGCGCAATGGTGCGGGCGAAACGGTGTCAATACTCACGGCCTTGGACTGGTCGTATAGAGCCGGGTCAAAGTACCACATCAACACGTCCGGGAGAGTGTAGGTGGGTCCGTACCAAACGTGCCGCAAGCCAAGCTCGAGAGTGAGCCGCTTGTTGACCTTCCAGGAGTCCTGCAAATAGGATTCGAAGCCCCGGAAGCGATAGGCGGCGTAATAGCGCCCGTCCGACTGAGTAATATCGGTGTAGTTCCCCGTGAGCATGTTCGAAAACGTGTTGTTGGTGTCACGGGTATTGACGGCGTTGGGGCCAAAGTTCAGCTGAACCTGGTCAACCCACGTCGGCTGCTGGCCGTTATTGTTCTGGTTCCAGAAGACGCCGAACTTGAAGGTGTGCGCGCCGGCGATCTTCGTTGTGTTGTTGGTGAGTGCGAAGGTGGTGCCTTCACTCAGCCAACCCGACGAGAAGTTAGTGAAGTTGCAGGTTCCGACGCCGCAATTGAAGCGCGGGAAGCGGTTGTTCAGGTTCACGCCCGAGTAGAGTTCCTTGAACTTGAAGCCGAGGGTGTCGCGGTCGTAAAGGCCAGGGTCCGTACCCGGCGTGACGTCGACGATCTGGTTGAGATCGTTAACGGTCATGATGAACTCGTTGGTCAGAGTGGGGTTGATGACGCTGATGAGGTTACCGGCGAAGCTCTTGCCGGGCTTCTCGCGGTACATCGGGTAAATCGGGTAAGGAAGGGTGGCGAAAATGCCGCGCTGCTGATCTTCCTTCTGCGGATCCCACACGCCGCGGAAGAAGAACGTGTGATTCTGCGAAATGTTCCAGTCGTAGCGGGCGACGTACTGGTTTTTGTTGAACCGGTAAACGTCCTGGAAGGGAACACGAATCTGTTCGGGGTTGGTAGGCGCGAGGGAAACGCCGCCTGCGGTATTGAAGCCGCTGATCACCTTCAGGAAGGCAGGTGTATTCTGCGCCCAATCCGACTTCGGGACGATGTTGCCAGGGTAAGGATCGCCGCCAGTGACGCGTCCGGCTGAATCGCGGGTGATCGAGCCCGGGCGGAATATCTGGCCGTTTTGCAGCCCGTGGAAGGAATCGGTACCGGGGCGATAGAGCCGCGACAGGTCGCCATTGAGCAGGTCGGGGTGGACGTAATCGACGAAGTTGCCGCCCGTGGGCCGGGAGGCCCGCGTGCCTTCATAGTTGAAGAAGAAGAACATGGTCTTGTTCGACTTGGTCGACCACTTGGGCAGGATCACAGGGCCGGCGATGTTGCCGCCGAACTGGTTGAAGCGCAGGACGGGAGCCTTGCCGGTTGTGTCGAAGGGCCGGCGAGTGTCGAATTTGTCGTTGCGCAGGAACTCGTAGACGGTGCCATGGTAGTCCTTGCCGCCGGACTTGGTGGAGGCCGACAGCAGCACGCCAGGGTTGCGGCCGTGCTCGGCCGAGAACACTGAATTCTGCACGCGGAACTCACCGACGGCGTCCATGGACAACTGGGTGTACTGGCCGTCGTTGGCGCCGACGTCGGTGTTGATCGAGCCGTCGAGGAAGACATTATTCATCGAACCACGCAGGCCATTCACGTTGAATCCATCGGTATTGTTGAAGGCCAGCCGGAAGTTCGATGCGCTATTGGTTACCACGCCGGGCAAGGTGAGCATGAGCGACTGGAAGTCGCGGCCGTTGAGGGCCAGTTCGGTCACCTGGCGGGAGCTGATGGTGAAGCTCTTGTTGGAGGTGGAAGTTTCAACCAGGGGGACATCCGATTCAACCGTCACGGTCTCGGCTGTCGCGCCGAGATCGAGAGTGACGTTGCCGAGGTCCATGATCTGGTTGGGGTCGAGGACCAGGCCTTTGCGCTCGATTGTCTTGAAGCCCTTGACCTCAGCGCGCAGCGTGTACGTGCCGCGAAGTAGTTGGACAAGGCGGAAGGCTCCACTGGCATCTGTAGCCGACTCACGGGCGACGACCCCTTTGGACTCGTCGACGACGCGAACCATGGCATTTGCAACTGCGGCACCCGAGGGGTCGATGAGCGAGCCCATGATGGTGCCGTTTTGGCCGAAAGCAGCGACAGCGCAGAGAGAAAGCACAACTGCGCCGCGGAATATAAATGCAGTCAGACGTTGAAGCATTTGTGACTGTAGTATATAACGATTAACACCTCCGATTGGGGTAAACAGGATCAGAAGATATCACATTTTCTTTCTGTTACTTAGGTTGTGAGTTTGAGAGCTGGCAACGGCGGTCAGGATCTGATATTTTGAATGCCCTGGGGGGATGAATTTATGATCATGAAGATTGTCGCTGGAGTTCTCTTGGTGGTGGTCGGGCTGTTTGGAATCATCGCCATGCAGCCGTCCGACTACCGCGTAGTGCGGTCGGCCTCAATCGCCGCGCCGCCGGATACTGTTTTCGGGATGATCAACGACTTCAGAAAATGGGAGAGTTGGTCGCCTTGGGAGAAGCTGGACACGAACATGAAGAGGACCTACGACGGGCCGGGATCCGGACAAGGCGCGATATACTCCTGGGCCGGCAACAGCGACGTTGGGGAGGGGAAGATGACGATTCTGGAGAGCAAGCCCAACGAGATGGTTCGGATCAAGCTCGATTTCACCGCGCCATTCGAGTCGACGGCCACGAATGAATTCGTGCTCCAGCCCGAGGGGAGCGGGACACACTTGGACTGGGTGATAACGGGCAACAACAACCTGATAAGCAAGGCGTTCTGTTTCTTCATGGGCGGGATGGACAAGATGATCGGTCCTGACTTTGAGAAGGGGCTGGCCCAGATGAAGTCAGCGGCCGAAGCAGCCAAGTAGGAGGATGTCATGCGAGTGCTGGTTTTGGCGCTGGCTACGGCCGGATTATGGGGCGGCGTTCCCACGGTTGACGACTTATTGAACCTGAAAAGGGCGGGCGGGGCGGCGATCTCGCCAGATGGCAGGCTGGTGGCCTACGGGGTCTCGGAGACCGACTGGGAGCAGGACGCGTTTGTCCGGCAGATCTGGCTGGCCGACACGAGCACGGGCCGCAACTGGCAGTTGACGCGCGGCAAGAAGTCCGCCGGCGGGGCGACATGGTCGCCTGACGGACATTGGCTGGCGTTTACCAGCGACCGTGTAGGCGACAAGAACCAGCTCTTCGCGATCCGGCCGGATGGTGGTGAGGCTGTTCAGCTCACCAAGAGCGAGACGGGGGTGAACGGGTTTGACTGGTCCCCGGACGGCAAGACCATCGCCTACACTGCGGCGGACAAGAGATCTGAGGACCGTAAGAATCACCTGGGCGACTTCGAGGTGGTGAGAAGAGATTATGCTCATTCGCACCTTTGGACATTCGAGGTGGCCGAAGCGATGAAGGCGCCGGTGACCGGCAAGCAGGTCACGAAGGGGCACGGAGCTTCACGGTTGGCGGCTTTGACTGGTCACCGGACGGCAAGAGGATCGCCTTCAGCGCGACGGTAAATCCGGACCTGGTGCAGGGAAAGACGTCGGATATCTATGTGCTCACGCTGGAAGGCGGGGCGGTCAGGAAGATCGTGAGCCAACCGGGGCCGGACAATGGGCCGCAATGGTCGCCGGACGGAAAGTCGATTGTGTTCCGTTCGGCGATGGGGCAGGAGAAATTCTTTCACGCCAATGCCAGGCTGGCGGTGGTTTCGGCCGAAGGCGGAGCGGTGCGTTCGATCACGGATGCGTTTGACGAGCAGCCGATGCTGGTGGAGTGGACCCCTGCGGGGGTCTACTTCATGGGCGCGCAGAAGACCGAAATGCACGTTTTCCTTGCCGACCCGGCCAATGGCAAAATCGCGCGAGTCTCGAAGTCGCCGGCGGGTTTTGGGATGTCGCTGACGCCCGATGGGAAACGCGCGGCCATTGTGGTGGACGACGGGCAGCAACTTTCGGAGGTGTATGTGGCGGACCTGGCCGGCTGGTCGACGAAGAAGCTCACCGACATGACGGCGCAGGTGCGGGAGTGGACGCTGCCGGTGAGCGAGGTGATTTCCTGGAAGAGCAAGGACGGCACGGTAATTGAAGGTGTGCTGACCAAGCCGGCCGACTTCGATGCGTCGAAGAAGTACCCGCTATTGTGCGTGATTCACGGAGGGCCGACGGGAATCGACACGCCGCAGAAGGTGCATGCCGGATCGTATCCGATTGACCTCTGGACGGCACGAGGAGCGCTTGCACTGCGGGTGAACTATCGCGGCAGCATGGGCTACGGCGAGAAGTTCAGGCAGTTGAATGTACGCAATCTTGGAGTGGGCGACGCGTGGGATGTTGAGAGCGGAGTCGATCACCTGATCGCCAAAGGCTGGGTTGATCCGAAACGGGTTGGGGTAATGGGTTGGAGCCAGGGCGGCTACATCTCGGCTTTCCTGACGACCACCTCGACGAAGTTTGCGGCCGTGTCGGTGGGAGCCGGCATCTCAAACTGGGCGACTTACTACTACAACACCGATATCACGCCGTTCACGATTCAGTACCTGGGCGACGATCCGGCGGACGATCCGGAGATTTACCGCAAGACGTCGCCGATGACTTACATCAAGCAGGCGAAGACGCCGACACTGATCCAGCACGGCGAGAACGACCGCCGGGTGCCGATCGCCAACGGATATGAGCTGAGGCAGGGGCTGGAGGACCGCGGCGTGCCGGTGGAGATGGTGGTCTACAAGGGTTTCGGGCATGGCGTGACGAAGCCAAAGGCGCGTCGGGCGGTGCTGGAGCACAACCTGCTTTGGTTCAACCACTACATCTGGGGCGACCCGCAACCTGACTTCGTGAATCCGGTGGTGCCGAAGAAGGCGAAGGACAAGGACGAGAAGAAGGACGTGCCCACGCAATAGGGCTTGTCTCAGCGTTTGACGGGCGGCCGAAGGGGTTTGCGGCGCGGCTCTGGAGGCGGTTCGTTCATTGGCGTGGCGGCTGGGTTCTTGCGGATGCCGGTGAGGGGAAGTTGGGGCTCCGCGGCGGCGAGCAGTCCATCTGCCGCGAGGATGGCGTCGCGGACTGAGGCGACGTCTTCGACGCGGATGATGTGAGCGCCTTTCAGGACAGCAGCGACGGCCATGCCTGTGGCCTGAACCGCGCTGGGGTCAGTTGCCGGCAGCGTGACGAAGGTCTGGCGTTGCACGCAGAGGATGAGAGGCGTCTTGAGGCGGTGGAAGATCCCGAGTTCGGCGAGCAGCAGGGAGTTCTGTTCTTTGCGCTTGCCGAGGCCGAGGCCGGGGTCGACGGCGATAGCGGATTTGGTGAGGCCGAAGCGGGCGGCGCGGGAGATGGCGGCATTGAGTTCATCGACTACAGCCTGGACGATGTCCTTAGGCGTGCCGAGTTTGGCCCACTGTTCGGGAACGCCGCGCAGGTGACGGAGGATGAGGCCGGCGTTGGCTTCGGCGACGGCGCGAGCAAGTTCTGGTTCGAATGTCAGAGTGGAAGGGTCGGCGATGATCTGAGCGCCGAGTTCAAGGGACCGGCGGGCGACTTCCTGCTTCGAGGTTTCGACGGCGACTGGTATGAGAATGCGGCCGTGGAGCTTCTTCAGGACCGGGATAACCCGGAGGAGTTCGGCCTCTGCGGAGATGGGAGATTTGCCAGGCTGCCAGACGTCGGGCTGGAGTTCGATCAAGTCGGCGCCCTGGGCCTCGAGTTGAAGCGCGCGGTCGACCGCAGCCGCGGCGTCGGAGGCGTTGAGTGGGACTGCACCTGCGATCAGGGTTCGATCGCAGAGGCGGAGGGTTTCAGCCTTGAGCTTCCAGGCGACGGCGGGGCGAGACATCTATTCTATCTTCGCAGGAGCGGGGAGGTGGGTGCGGAGTTGGCGCTGGACGCCGCGGGAAGGGCGCCCTGCCGGCGCTGGGCTGGCAGGGCGCTTGAATCGAACATTCCGGTGAGCCGGCGATGACCTCTAGAAGACGTACTTCAGAGCGAACTGCAGGTTGCGCATATTGGTGCGGGTTCCAGTGATACGCCCGAAAGTGCCGGAGGTGACGTTGGTGTCGGGGTTGCCCCAGTTGGGGTGGTTGGGGAAGTTGAACGCCTCGAAACGGAACTGCAGGGTGTGCCTCTCGGCCGGCATGCGGAAGTTCTTGAGCAGCGAGAAATCCCAACCGATGATGCCGGGGGAATCGAGGGTGTTGCGGCCGACGTTGCCGTGGGTGCCAGGCAGGTTGGCGGAGAACGGGCTGGTGTTGAAGAAGCGCTGCGGGTCCTGCTGAGCCGCGCGGGAGGGCGGCATTCACGCCGGTGGAGTTGGGCCGGTCGAAGAAGGCGCCGGTGTTGGAGGTGTCCTGGCCGTTGGTCGACGGTGATGGGGAAGCCCGTCTGGAGCGTGAGGATGCTGCCGAGCTGCCAGCCGCCGGCGATGGCGTCGAGGACGGCGTTGTCGATGTTGTACTTCCTGCCCTTGCCGAAGGGGATGTCCCAGAGCGCGGACGTGACGAAGCGCTGGCGGACGTCGTGGCTGGAGCGCGCGCGCTCGCAGGAGCGGCAGTAGCTGTTCTGGGGGAAGAGCGTGTCGCCGCCCTGGTTGCGGATGGCGGTAGCGGTGTCGATCGACTTGGCCCAGGTGTAGCTGACCAGGTAGGTCAGGCCGCTGGAGTAGCGCTTGGTGAGCTTGCCGCTGAGGGAGTTGTAGTTGCCGTTGCCGCCGTTGTCGACCAACTGGATGCGGCCGAAGTTGGGGAAGGGCGAGCGTTCGAAGACGGCGCGGCTGTCGACGCGCGGGATCGGCGGGGATGCGCTTCGTTGACCGCGCGAAGCGACTCGAGGTGGTGGCTGATGCTGCCGAGGTAGCCGACTTCGACGACGGTGTTGTTCGGCGAGTTCGCGCTGCACGTTGAGCATCATCTGCATGGCGTAGGGAGTGCGGCGGTCGTAGGGATTGGCGAAGGTGTAGGGGCGCGGCACGTTGGCGACACCGCCGGCGATGGAGGCCAGCGCATTGTTCCAGTTCAATTGCGGGAACTGCTGGTTGGAGTTGTCGCGCAGGCGGCCGGCGAGGTTGCGCGCCATGTCGAAGCGGGGATTGCCGGTGTCCTGCGAGTAGAACATGCCGGCGCCGGCGCGGACGACCCACTTTTCGCTGGGCGACCAGGAGATGCCGATGCGGGGCGCGAAGTCGTTCTTGTCGATGCCGACCAGGCGGTTGCCGAGCGAGCCGTCGCAGCGGGTTGCGATGTCGGGCCAGCGGAGGTTGATGCCTTCGTAGCAATTCTGGCGCGCGTCGCCCTGCCGCATGAAGAAGGGATAGAGGCTCTGGTCGGCCACGTTGGGGGCGGCCAGAGTGGTCTTGGCATCGAACGGCACGATGCCGTTGAAGAGCGTGCCGGTCTGATCTTCCCAGGGCGGGTTGTACTCGTAGCGCAGGCCCAGGTTGAGGGTGAGCTTGCGGCTGATCTTCCAGGTGTCGTCGACGTAGAAGGCGAAGCTGGTGGAGCGGAACTTGGCGTTGGCGATGGAGACCGCGGCTTCGGCCTGGTAGGTCTCGCCGAGCAGGAAGTCGGCGAAGGGGTCGCCGCTGACGCCGGTCTGTGCCAGGTTGTTGGTGGCGTTGCGCTGGAAGGTGAACTGGCCGCGGGCGAACTGGTTGCCGACCTGGTTGTACGCGTCGTGGCGGACCTCGCCGCCGAACTTGAAGGTGTGCTTGCCGCGGACGATGGTCATGTTGTCGATGAACTGCATGCGCGGTGTTGTTGTTCTCGTAGGGGCCTTCGGAGTCGTTGCCGAAGCCGGCGTAGACGCCCTGGAGGGAGACGTTGGGAATGCCCCACTGCACGGGCGGCCCGCTGGCGAGGCCGGGGATCTTCGAGTTCGCCGACGACGTCGCGGGTGAAAGCGAGTTCCGGTCCGGTGGTGTTGTAGAACTGCGTGTAGCCGAAGCGGGCCTCGTTGACCATGGAGGGGGTGAGGACGCGGCGTATTGGAGACCATGTACTGGTTGAAGTTGGTGACGATCTTGTCGCCGTTCAGCTTGAGGGCTTCGGTGAGCTGGTTCTCGTCGCCCCAGCTGTAGCGGCCGAACCATTGGGACTTGGAGACTCGACGAAGTCGAAGCGGCGGACGAACTGATCGCTGTTGATGGGACGGCCCTGGGCCTGCTGGAAGTTGTTGCGGAGGCCGGCGCCGGGCACGTTGGGGAGCGGGAGGAACTCGAGCAGCTTGATGCGAGATCGGGTGGATGCGGTCGACGGGAATGATGTTGCCCGGGAACGGCGTGGCGACGATCTGGCCGTTGACGGTGGTCCGCGTGTCGGGGTCGAAGATGCCGGCGTGCCGAGGGGCAGTTCGGAGAAGTTGCCGGCGTGCATGGCGGCAGACGGGCACGCTGGAGATGGCCTGGACGGCGCGGCGCTGGCGGAACCACTCGTAGTTGGCCATGAAGAACAGCCGGTTCTTGCCGTTGAAGAGCTTGGGAATGGTGACGGGGCCGCCGAGCGTGAAGCCGAACTGGTTCCACTTGAAGGGATCCTTCGGGGGGCGAGCGGCGGTGAAGGCGTAGTTCTTGGCGTCGAGCTTGTCGTTGCGCAGGAAGTAGAACAGGGTGCCGTGGTAGTCGTTGGTGCCGGACTTGGTGAGGATGTTGATCTGCGTGGCGCCGCGGCCGAACTCGGCCGGGTAGATGCCGGACTGGACCTTGAACTCCTGGAGCGCGTCGACGGAGGGCAGGACGACGAAGGTGTTGAAGTTGGGGTCGGTGTTCTCGACGCCGTCGAGCGTGTAGCGGTTGTACTGGGCGCGCTGGCCGCCGACCGAGATGGACTGGTCGGCGCGGATGCCGCCCTGGCGGCTGCCGGCCTGGCCGGCGGACTGGGGAAGCCGAAGCTGACGTTGGGCGCGAGCGCGACCAGCTGAGAGAGCATTGCGGCCGTTCAGCGGAAGCTCGACGATGCGCTTGTTCTCGATGACGGTGCCGACGGTGGCGTTCTCGGTTTGAAGGCTGATGGCGCCCGCGGAGACAGAGACCGATTCGGCGATGTCGCCGACTGACATCTGGATATCGAGACGGAGGTTCTGCTGGACCTCGAGGTTGACATCGCTACGGACGGCGGTCTTGAAGCCCTTGAGGCTGACCCTCACCTCATAGTTGCCCGGGTTCAGAGCGGGGAATGAGAAGATCCCGGACTCGTTGGTGGAAGCTTCGCGGGTTGCCGCGGTGCCGATGTTCTTCGCGGAAACCAGGGCGCCGGTAATGACAGCACCCGTGGAATCGGTGACGATACCGGTGATTTCGCCCAGAGTTTGGGCGGAGACGGGCAGGCACAGGCATAGTGCCGTACAGACGGTGTACAAAATCCCCTTCACGTTGGACTCCCAGAATCGAAGATGGATCGCCCCTCTAGGCGATCGATTAGGTAGAGACTAACACTGGTGGAAACGGGAAATCAACGAATTGTTCATGTTGAGGGGATTTGTATGGCGCCCGGTTGATGAGAGGGATATGATAGCCGGAGCCATGAAGACGACGACTCGAAGAGAAGCAATGCGCGGTGTGCTGGGGCTGCCTGCGCTGGGGATGGCGATTCAGCGGGTTAGTTCGGCATATGCCCGGCCCAAGCTGAAGATCACCGATGTGAGGACTGCGCAAGTGCAAGGGCACGGGCTCCAATTGCACGTGAGGATTTACACCGATCAAGGGATCTTCGGGCACGGGGAAGGGACCGATGCGGTACAGGGAGGCGCGCCACTGGTGCGGATGTTCAGGCGATTTCTGGTGGGGCAGGATCCACTGAACGTCGAGGCGCTGTGGGAGCGGATTCGGACGTCGGGGATCTTCGCCGGCGCGCAGGGAGGGCAGTACACGGCGGCCTTGTCGGCAGTGGAGACGGCGCTGTGGGATCTGGCGGGCAAGGCGATCGGGCTCCCGGTTTACCAGTTGCTGGGCGGCAAGTGCCGGGACAAGGTGCGGCTGTACTGCGACTCGCAGGCTGAGCATCCGGACGATCCCGAAGCGCCGAAGAAAATTGCCGGGATCAACGAAATGGGCTTCACTGCTGTAAAAGTCGACATCGACGAGGCGGCGGATCCGAACCGGTGGGACCGTGTGAACTGGACTGCCTCGAACGCCGAGATCGACCACATGGTGGAGAAGGTGCGCTTCGTTCGCGGACTGCTGCCGAAGCGGACGGACCTTGCGGTGGACATGCACGGGCGATACGACATGACGACGGGCAAGCGCGTGGCCAAGGAAGTTGAGTCCTTCAAGCTGCTGTTCCTGGAGGAGCCGGTGCCGGCGGAGAACGTCGACGCGATGCGCGACGTTCGGGAGTCGACGAGCACGCCGATCTGCTGCGGCGAGAACGTGTTCCTGCGGCACGGGTTCCGAACGATACTGGAGAAGCGGGCGGCGGACATCATCATGCCGGACCTGCAGAAGGTGGGCGGGTTGCTGGAGGGGCGGAAGATCGCCGACATGGCGCACACTTACTACGTGCCGTTCGCGCCGCACTGCGTGGTGAGCCCGATCGGGACGATGGCGTCGGCGCACGTCTGCGCGGCGGTGCCGAACTTCCTGATCCTGGAGTGGCACTGGATCCAGCGGCTGCAGTTATGGAAAGACTTCGTGAAAGAGGGCGACATCATCGAGAAGGGGTTCGTGACGGTGACAGACCGTCCCGGGTTGGGAGTGGAGATGAACGAAGCAGCGGCGCAGAAGGCGCAGGTGAAGGACACGCCGTGGTTCCAGGAAGGGCTATAGGCGCGGAGGGACAGACACCCCTTAGTCCGTCCTTCCGGAGGAATACTCCACGGAATAAGGAGTGTCTGTCCCTACTTAGAAGGCGAGGCGGAGGCCGAGTTGGATGGAGCGGGCCGGGCCGGCGGAGCCGACCAGGCCGAAGCCGGGTCCGCCGAAGGATCGGCCGGGAATGCCGAAGTTGGCATGATTGGCCAGATTGAAGAACTCGGCGCGGAACTGCAGCTTTGACTGCTCGCTCCACAGGCCGAAGTTGCGCTGGACGCTCAGGTTAACGTTGATGACGCCGTCGGCGCGAAGAATGTTGACGCCCTGATTGCCGAACTTGGCAGCAGCGGGCTGGGAAAAGACAGATGTGTCGAACCAGCGGGCCAGAGTCTTCGCGTCGTTGGGGAGATTGGGATTGCTGGTGACGTCCGCGCGCAATGCGCCGGCGGCGGAATAGACAGAGTTGACCTGCGTGTTGACGGTAAACGGAGCGCCGCTCTGCAGTGTCATAATGCCGCCGAGTCCCCAACCACCAAAGATGTACCGGAGAGCCGAATCGGTGAGGTACTTCTTGCCTTTGCCGAACGGGAGTTCATAGACGCCGCTCCAAGTGAGGCGGTGGCGGATGTCGTTTTCACTGGGGCCCCAATCGGCGCGACGGTTGTAGAAGTTCGAGTAGACGCCGCCTTCAGCGCCGACGACCGAGCCGCCGTCGTTGGTGTTGTTCTGAAAATTGGACCATGTGTAGGTGCCGAGGAAACTCCAGCCCGATTCGAAGCGCTTCTCCGTTCTCAGCATCATCGCGTGGTAGCTGGAGACGCCGAGCGAGGGCAGCAGGATACTGACGTTGGTGAACTGCGGGAACGGACGGTTGCTCTGGGTGGAGGTGGCCGTGAGCAACTCAGGGCGAACCTGGTTAATGCTCATGTTGGAGCTGGCGAGCTTGCGGGAGAGATTCGCGACGTAGGAGGCCTCGACGAGGATGTTGGAGGGCAACTGGCGCTGGATGGCGAGGTTGTACTGCAGCGAATATCCCGTGCGGCGATCGGATTCGAAGAAGGTAGGTGCGGTGTTGGGCGCCTGTCCGACGCGAACGGAGCCGAAGCTGTCGTTGAGCGGGGGCTTGGTGAGGCTCAGGCCTGGGACGCCGTCCTTGAGATAGAAGGGCACCGTGACGCCGTTGTCGGGCGAGGCGATGGTCGAAGACGAGCTCGAAGCCGAGCGAGGCCGCAGTGGGAGCACCGGCGTCGAAGGGGTGGGCGAAGAAAGTGCCGAAGCCGCCGCGGATGACGGTCTTCGAGTCGCCGCCGGGCTTCCAGGCGAAGCCGAAGCGCGGGCCGAAATTGTTGTAGTCGGTGTCGTAGGGGGAGGTGCGGTAGCCGTCGACACCCATGAACTTGATCACGCCAGGGGTTCCGGAGACGGGGTTGATTGCGGCGGATTCGAAACCGTTCATGCGATTCGAGTAGTCCTTGATGGGCGTGTCGGTTTCCCAGCGGACGCCAATGTTGAGGGTGAGGTCGCGGGTGACGGTCCAGTCATCCTGCGCGAAGAAGGCGATGTAGTTGCTTTGGCGGTCGAGGATCTCCGTCTCGCGGACGCTCATGTTCAAGGGCGCTCCGACCAGGAGGGAAGCCATACCGTAGCCACTGGCAGTGGTGCCCGGCTGTCCGGTGGTCAGAGGGCTCATGGTGAAGCTGCCGGAGACGGAGGGACGGTTGATTTCGTAGTTGTAGGAAGGACGGTATTCGAAGCCGAACTTCATCGAGTGGCGGCCGCGGATGATTGAGAGGTTGTCGCTGTACATGAACTGCTGAATGGGGAACTGTCGACGTTCATGGCTGGAGCCTCCCATGGTCCGGTAACCAGTGACAGCAAAAGTGGGGAAAGCGTCATCGGGGACGCCCTTGAGGCCGAGCTTCGAGGGCCAATTGCCGCCAAGCCCATAGGCGCGCGTGTGGTTGATGCGGTTGCCGTAGTTGAAGCGGAACTCGTTGATGACCGACGGGGAGAAGACTCGGGTGTATGTGCCGTAGAAAAAATTCTGGTGGCGGATGGCCGGGATGCGATTCTCGGCGGCGATGTCGGTCATCACAGTGGAATAGTCGAGATTGTCGGAGTTGTACATGTAGCGCATACTGATGCGGTCCTTGTCGGAGAGGGCATGATCGCCCTTGATAAGGTACGCATCGCGCGTGAGCTTCTCGGTGTAGTTGGTGCGGAAGTTGTTCGCGCCGGTGATGTTGTCCGGGAGCACGGTTCGGGTTTGGATAGAAGGGGACAAGTGCCTTGCCGACAGGGTCGATGCGGGCTGAGGGAATCACGTTCCCGGCGAATTGAGTGCGGATGGTGCGGCCGCCTTCCACGCGAGTGGTGAGAGGGTCGTAGATCGGGACTACAGTGCCGTTGGCCGCAAAGGTCTGGAAAAGTCGCCGGCGCGCTGAAGGGCGTCGGGGACCGTGAACTGATCGGTGCTGCCCTGGCTGCGGCGCGAGCCTTCCCAGGCGAAATACCAGAAGGTCTTGTCCTTGCCGTTATACAGCTTAGGGATCACGAGGGGTCCGCCCACGGTGGTTCCGTAGACGTTGTAGCGAAGTGGAGCTCGGACCTTCTGGTTGTCGACCCACGGAGCGAAGAAGTTGCCGGCGTCGAGTTTCTCATTGCGGAGGTACTCGTAGCCTGATCCGTGGAGAGCGTTGGTCCCGGACTTGGTGGTGGCCACGATGACGCCGCCGGCGGAGCCGCCGTACTCGGCGGAGAAGCTGTTGGAGAGGACTTTGACCTCGGCGACGGTTTCGACGGGAGGGTCCGTATCGACTTGTCCGATGCCGAGGCGCATGTTCTGGATAGTGCCGCCGTCCATGTAGAAGTTTTGGGACTGTGTGCGGCCGCCGGCGAGAGAGAAGTTGGGCTTGCCGCCGGAGTCGTAGTTGATGAACACCGCAGCGCCGGTCATCTGAATGATGTTCATGGTGCGTCGGTCGCCCAAGGGCATGTCGGCGATGTTGCGCGCCTCGACGAGTTGGGACTGCTCGGAGGTGCGGGTTTCAAGCAGCGAAGCCTGGGCATTGACGGTGACGCTTTCGGTGACGGCACCGACTTCGAGACGCACGTCAAGGGTGAGCTGCTGGCCGGTAGTGAGGACGAGGTTTTCACGGAGGTACTTGCGGAAGCCGGCCTTTTCGATACTGACGAGGTAGCTGCCGATGGGGAGGGCGCGAAGATTATAGAAGCCGTTCTCGTCGGCCGTGGCCGGGGTCTTCTGGTTGGTGGCGGTGTTGACGGCGGAGACGGCGGCACCGACCACGGCGGCGCCGGACTGGTCAGTGATGAACCCGCTCACGGTGGCTTCAGCGGACTGGGCGGATAGCAAGCCGGAGATAATGACGGCCGTGGCGGCGATGCGGATGAGTAGTGACATAGTTGACGCTTCCTGAGCGAGAAGTTGACTTGAGCCTATATGAAGGGCGGATGGTTGGGCAAGTGCGCCCGTGATTGCCGCTAGAGCGCGAAGAGCACGAGGCCCATGAGAATAGAGGCTGCAGGCAACAGCAGCAGCGCCTTCTTGAGCTTGCCGGGGTCTTCGCCGGCGATGCCGCCGATGATGGGCGAACTGACAATGAGGCCGAGCCAGCCGGCGGCAGAGGCGATACCGGTGGCGGTGGCGTCGAGGCCCTGGGCCTTGAAAGCGCCGCCGACCAAGCCGAGCGCGGTGGGGAAGACCGGGGCCATTGCAATGCCGGAGAGGAAGACAAGGCCCTGGGCCATGCCGGCGCTCTTGGTTTGCAGCATCAGGTAAGTGGTGATCGCCATGCCGAGCGCTGCTGCGATCAGGACACTCTTGGGCGTTACGCTGCCCAGGACGGGGACGACGGCGACGCGGCCAAGCAGGATGCCGAGTGCGAAACCGAGCGAGAGGATGGTGAGCGCCTTACCCTCAGGCACGCCCTGAGCGATGAGATGGCGCGCGAGCCAATTCCAGACGCCGACCTCGCAGGCGACATACAGGAAGAGCGCGGCAGAGAGGACGAGCAGGATCGGGCTGCCGAGGAGAGTGGAGACTGACGAGGCCTGGAAGGCGATCTTGCCGGAGGGTGGAGCCACCTCGACGAACGAATTCGCCGCAAATGCGAGGACGGCGATCAGCATGGCGAAGAAGAGCAGGCGGTTGGCGTTGTTCTGGAAGATGCGCGCGGCGACGAGCGGGGTAATGAGTCCACCAAGACCAAAGAAGAGGTTGACGGCGTTGAAGACCGCGGCGCCCTGCAACCAGGTGACGTTGATTTCGCCAGCCAGCCCAAAGGCGGAGGTGACGAGCGCGCCGCCGCCGGTGCCAAGCATCAACATGAATCCGGCGATGGAGCCATATCCCTTCGCGCTGCGGAGGCCGAACAGCGCGAGGGTAATCAGGGCCAGAGCGAGAAGGATTCCGAGCTTCTTGCCTTGCAGGTCCATGAGCGGGCCGATGAAGAAGGAGCCGACCATCAGGCCGATGGCCTGAGTCATGCCGATGGTGCCGTTCTGCTTCGGACTAAGTCCGAACCTTTTGGACAGCTCGGGCAGGATGGTGCCCAACATGGCGGCGATCATGCCGTAGACGAGAATTCCGAGACAGACTGCTGGGAGGAGCATAGCGACAAGATGCTATCAAAAAACGACAGGCGGTCCGCATTGGGGGCGGACCGCCGGGGTGTTTGAGCGAAGGAGGAGTTATTCGATGACCGCGCCAGTGCCCGCGATCTGGTAGATCGTGGTGGGGCCTGTAATGGTCGAAGGATCGAACTTCTTCTTGTTCTCTTCCGCTTCGTGCTTGGCCTGGGCGATTGCCTGATCCTTGGTCATCTCGATCTTGACGAACTTGCCTTCGGCGACTGCGACTTTGCCAATCGAGTCCTTGGGGAAGACGATCTCGCCGTCCTTGACCTTGATGCGGACCTTGGCCTTGCTGGCGGTGTCGACGAGCATCATCCAGCAGCCCATCTTTTCGCATACTTCAGTGACCTTGCCCTTCACCTGAACGGTCTTGCCGACAAAATCGGCTGGCGTGGCGGTGAGGGAGGCGATGGCAATCTGGTCTTTTTGTGACAGAGGGGCGCCGAGTTTGACGGCCGCTGCGGAGACCAAAGTGGCCGTGAGCACTATTGAAAGAATCAGTTTCATGACTCCGATTATCGCGCGAAACTACTGGCCGAGGTCGTGGCAGGCGTTGCAGACAAGAGTGGCTTTGTGCTCCTTATGGCAATCGACGCAGGCCTGCATGGTGACTTCGCGGTGACGCTTGAGCGGTTCCATTGAGTTCACCGCGCCGTGGCAGGCCGCGCAGGCGATTTTGGCGGCGTGATGGCGGGCATGGGAGAAGATGACGAAGTCGCGATTCCTATAGAGGCGGGTTTGGGGATAGGGCCGCGCAGCGGCGGGCCACGCGGCCACCGTTTTCATCAGGGGCGTGACGGCGGTTTCGGCTGTGTGGCACTTGTGGCAGGCTGCGGCAGAGGGCCACCCTGCTCGTTCTTTGGTTTCCGCGCCGTCGTGGCACTCCAGGCAGGGGCGGCGCAGGACGCCGTGCTTCTTGTGGCTGAAGGGGACCGGGTCGGCTGCGATCGCGGCGAAACCTAGGGCAGCGAGAAGGCAACCAACTCGTCCGAGTACGTGGAGTTGTATTTGTTACCGCCTCCCACGGCGATCACGACAAACTGCTTCTTTGTCTTGGGGCCTGCGTAGGTCATCGGCGACGCATGAGCGCTGGAGGAAAGTTTCGTAACCCAAAGTTCCTTGCCGGTGGACTTGTCGAAGGCGCGGAAACGCGAGTCGTTGGTGGCCCCGATGAAGACGAGTCCGCCGGCTGTGACCAGCGGGCCGCCGAGGTTGGAAGTCCCGGTAGGCGGCAGGCCCTTGTCGAGGAGTTCGTCGACCACGCCAAGGACGGAACGCCAGCGGAACTCGCCGGTGTCGAGGTTGATGGCAGTGAGGTGCGCCCAGGGGGGCTGCTGACACGGATTCATCTTGAGGTCCCAAAAGCGGTCGCCGCCGGGCCCGAGGGATCGGGCGCGGTAAGGAACGATGGAGTCGCTCGCGCGCTGCTCCATGCGAAAGATCATGCCGACATCCATGGAATTGACATAGAGGGTGCGTGTTTCGGGGTCGACGGCGGGCCCGGGCCAGTTGGCTCCGCCATTGGTGCCGGGGAACAGGATGGTGGTGTTGGGGCCGACGGGCGTGTAGAGCGCGCCGAGCGTCGCTCCTTCCATCAGCTTGGCGCAGTGGGCGCGGGACTCGTCGCTGACGTTGGTGAGTTCTTCAGCCTTCATGGATTGGCGCGCGAAGGGCTTGGGAAGGCGCGGGATGGGCTGAGTGGGCCAAGCCTGCTCGCCGGGCATGGGGGATGGCGCGACCGGCTTCTCGTCGACGTCGAACAGCGGCTTACCAGTTTCGCGATGGAGCACGAAGGTGAAGCCCATTTTGGTGATCTGTGCGACGGCCGGGACAAGCTTGCCTTCGCGCATGACATCGCACAGGACAGGCTGCGCGGGGAGGTCGTAATCCCAGACGTCGTGGTGCACGGTCTGGTAGTGCCAGCGGAGTTTGCCGGTGGCAGCATCGAGGGCGACGATCGAATTGCCGTAAAGGTTGGCGCCTTTGCGGTCGCCGCCCCAGAAGTCGTACGAGGGCGAGGTGAGCGGAAGGAAGACGAGGCCGCGCTCGTGGTCGACGCTGAGGATGGACCAGGCGTTGCCGCCGCCGCGATCGCGCCACGAGTCTTTCTCCCAAGTCTCATTGCCGGGTTCGCCGGCGCGAGGGATGACGTGGAAGCGCCAGACTTCCTTCCCGGTTCTGATGTCGAACGCGCGGATATCTCCGGGAGGGCCTTGTGGATCGCGGTCGGAGACGAGGGAGCCGCAGATAACCAGATTCTTGAAGATGGCGGGAGGCGACGTGATGCCCATTCCGGATTGGGCGAACTTCTCGGCGAAGTCCTTGCGGAGATCGACTGTGCCGGCGGCGCCGAATTCGGGGTCTAGCTTGCCGGTTTTGGCGTCGATGGAGAAGAGGCGGCCGTCGAGGGCGCCGTAGAGGATGCGCTCGGCCTTGCCGTCTGTCCAGTAGGCAGCGCCTCGATTGATGAACAGGTTGTAGGGCTTCTTGCGATCGAGTTGAGGGTCGAACGACCAGATCTCGCGGCCGGTGTCGGGGTCGAGGGAAACGAGTCTTGCGAATGGCGTGGTGACGAAGAGGCGGCCGGCAGCCATGATCGGTGTGGACTCAAAAGCGGAACGCACGGGCCAGGTCTTGCCGTCGCTGACGTCGCCTGATTTCCAGGTCCAGGCCGGCTTGAGCGAGGCGACGTTGGCGGGAGTAATCTGCTTGAGCGGCGAGTGGCGTTTGCCGCCAGGGTCGTTGCCGTGATGAGGCCAATCCTGGCCGCAGAGCAGAGTGCAGACGAGGAAACCCAGAGCGCTGCGCATTGGTGAAATTGTACCGGAAGGCGAGGCGCGTTCTCACCTTTGGTGCAAGCCGGCAGAGCGGCTGAATCAGAGAAACGCCTTGATCAAGCGGCGCTGGGCGTCCTTGATCTGCCCATGCGCGGCGTCGAGGGCGAGGACCTTGACTTCCAGCATGCGGAGCAGGCGCGTGCGTTCGATGGCGCTGTTGATGCTCAGAAGGAGCTGCGCGTTGTCCCAGGGTTTCTCCAGGTACTGATAGAGGCCCACCTCGTTGATGGCCTGAATCGCGCTCTGTTTGTCGGCGTGGCCGGTGAGCAGGATCCGGGCGGCCGACGGCTGAGTCTCCTTGGCCTTCCGAAGCAGGTCGAGACCGGTCATCTGAGGCATGAGGTAGTCCGTTACGACGACATCAACGGGCCGTTTGGAGAAGTGCTGAACAGCCTCAGCCGGGTTGCTGAATGTAGAGACGTCGTAGTCGGTCTCCAGGCTGAGAAAGGCGCGGATGCTGGTGAGCACCATCTCCTCGTCGTCAACCAGAACGATATGCGGGAGGTGTCCGTTCTCCAAGCTCCGTTACTCCTTCCCAGCCGAATCAAGATTTAGGGCGCCTTCGACAACACCGTGGCGCCGCGCCTCCAGGGGGAGGCGAACAAAAAACGTGGTGCCGCGGCCGACTTCCGACTCGAACCAGATCCTGCCCCCGTGGGTGCGCTCGACGATCTTGCGGCAGAGAGCCAGGCCGAGCCCGGTACCGATTCCCATGGGTTTGGTGGTGAAGCCTGCGTGAAAGATATGCGGACGATTCTCCGGAGCGATTCCCTTGCCTGTATCGGCAATGGCGACCTCGACCTCAGTGGGGGAGAACAGTCGTGACGTGACCGTGATGCGGCCTTCGGTTTCGATGGCCTGAGCGGCGTTGACCATGATGTTGAGAAATGCCTGGCTGAGCAGTTGCGGGTGGCACTCGATGGCGGGCATTTCGCCGAGCGACATCTCAAGAGTGATCCGGCGGCGGTACTGGCAGTCGACCAGCTTGGCGGTGTCGCGAAGGATGTCATTCAGTGAGCTGGCCCGAACCTCTCCGTCATCGGAGCGCGCGAAGGTCTTGAGGCTGCGAACGACGGCCGAGATTCGTTCGCAGGCGATGCGGTCGACGCCGGCGAGGCTGATCAGGGTAGCGACCATATCGAGAGCTTTTTGCGGAGGCGGCTGGCCGGCGGCGAGAGCGTCATCGAGGCGCTGTTTGAGGCTATCCAGCGCGCGAATGGAAACTTCATTATTGGAGACGATGGAGCCGATCGGGTTATTGATCTCGTGGACGACGCCGGCGACGAGCTGGCCGAGCGCGATCAGGCGGTAGCCGTCGTTGAGCTTCTTATTGGAATCGGCAAGTTCGACCTTGAGGGCTTCGATCTGTCTGGAAAGCCCTTCCAGGTTCGGCGCAGCGGGGTCTGTCATGCGCAATGCTCCGGCTGACGGCCTCCCTCGACTCATTATGCCAGTAGAGCGATGGGAGCAGAGCGCGGGCTCGGTCTCAGGCCGAGCCGGGCTTTTCCAGCAGCGCGCGGAACCGGGAAACGAGACGGGAGAGGATGGCTGAGACAATTTCCGGGGCATCGGCGAGGAGTTCGAAGAAATCGTCCCGGGTAATTTTGAGCAGAGTCGTGTCCTCGATGGCGACGGCGCACACAGGCAAAGGGGAGGCGTCCAATAGAGCCCAGGAGCCGAGGACCTCGTTCTGCCCGGCGGTTTCCATTCGCTCACCTCCTTCGAGCAGCTCGACGCTGCCGTCGAGGATGACGTACATGGCGTCGAGGGGCTCGTCGGGGTCGAGGATGACGTGGCCGGGCGGCACCTGTTCCTGGCGGCCGATCAGGCCGATGCGGGAGAGCTGTTCAGGGGAGAGTCCCTTGAGGAGATCGACGCCTTCGAGCGCGATGACCTTTTCGACGATGTTGAGTTCCTTCATGTAGCAGCTCCAGCGGCAATTCGGACCAGCGCTTGTTCGGCAACGGGGCGGAGCAGGATGGCGGGCCTGTCGAGAATGGCTCGTATATCGGGTTCGGCTTGCCGCAAGCGGAGATCGCCGGCGGCGGCTATGGCACACGCCGCGAGCCAGGGATCGCCCTCGCGGATGAGCAGGCGGAGGGCGTCGTGGGCGGAGAGCGGTTGGATGCCGAACAAGAGGAGGGCTTGACGGTCGAGAGTATCTTCCTCCAGCAGGGGGAGGACGAAACGTTTGACATCATAGTCCAGAATGTTGTCGAGGAATTCCAGCGCGTGGGCCATCTGGTTTGGCTGGCGGCGGCGATAGGCTTTCCAGGCATCGTCGATGTCCTTGGGGGGGTAGCGGAGGCCAAGCAGGCGAAAAACGCGCTCGACGTTGCGGACCATGCGTTCCTCCATGGTGCGCGACAGAAGTCTGAGAGCTGATGAATCAGCGTGGCGTTCGCGGAGGCCGGCGAGAGCGGAGTGCAGCCAGAAATATTCGCGAGCTTCCAGCCGGACTCCGGCGCTGACATCGCCGAGCGCGAAGTGGTTGCCCGGGTGCTTGTCCTGTATGCGGGCGAGAGCTCGGACTGAGGCCCCTCGGACAGCGAGGTCACCGGAGATCATCAGGGAGCGGAGAGCGTCTACCGCCTCCTGTGTGGAGGAGCGGCCGAGGGTACGGAGAGCGGCCATTCGAACTGGGAGTGTGGCGTCTGGCTTCGTGACGATGGAGGCCAATGCCGGGGCAGTATAGCCACTGTGTGCGGCGAGAACGTCCTGCGTGGCGAGACGGACACTGGAGTCGCGGTCGAACAGGAGCGGGATCAGGAGCCGGGCGGAATCCTCGGGGTAAAAGGAAACGGCGAGAGCGCCTACGCGGCGCACGGCCGGGTCAAGCGAGAGAATCGCCCGTTCGATCCAGGCGAGCGGCAACTGATCGGGCGAACTGGCGGCGGATACAGCCGCCTCGACGAGCCGCAGGTCGGGCGACTCAAGGAAGGAAGGGATGCGGGCCTTGTCGGCATCGTCGCCGCAAAGCGACAGGAATCGGAGAGCAGCGGGTAGAGCCGGGCCGGCGCCGAGATTGACTTCGCGGCGGGCTGCGGAAAGCAGATCCGGCCATTGGCGGCGGAGGGCGATTTCAAAGAGTTTGGTTTTGACTTCGGCAGGCGCGCTGTCGATGAGGCGGATGGCGAGCGGGTAGAGCGGGTAATTGGGTACCTCGTCGAGCAGGGAGATGGCATAGCCCGCGGCCCGGGCGTTATCCGAACGGGCGGCTGCCGCAAGCATCTGCAAGAGGCCCGGGTCCTGATACGGGATGCGCATTGACTCGAGGTCGAGCCGACGGGATTCAAGGCGCTTGCGAACAGTGGCAGTGTATTCTTTGCGGGCGTATACGGCGAGGGTCGCCCAGGCAGCGCATAGCAGCAGGACGAGGATCGTGATGGCGGCGAGGTTGTCGGGGAAGAGCCAGGTGGCTGCGAGGAGCAGGAGAGCGCCGAGACCGCGAGCGGCGCGGTCGACGAAGACGTCAACGAAGGTCTTGGTCTTCTGGCGGAGCTCGTCGGAAAGCGGCAGGTACAGCAGTTCCATGCCCGTCCGATTGAAGGAATACCGCATGGCCGCCTCGACGATGCGGGCAGCGCCTGCGGCTATCATGCCTGGACTGGCGAGCATGAAGATGGATGCTGCTGCGATGGCGGAGGGGATGATCAGCAGGGTCCCGCCGACGCCGGTCAGATTGACGACCAGAGAAGTGACAAATAGCTGGAGGATGAAAGTCGCCAGGTTGAGCCAAATGCCATAGAACCCGCCGAGGAAGGCGGTTAAATCGTCGCCTTGGCGGCCTTGTCTGGCAATGACGTTGAACTGGTAGTCAACCAGAGTATCAACGATGAAAGTCGCCAGAAGCAGACCGACGATGACGCGCAGATGGGTAACTCGGACGACACTGGACAGAATTTCGAGCGGGCTGTAGCCGCTTTCGGGGGCCGATTCCGCACTGGCTCCGGCAAGGTTGACGCCCGGGGCGCGCAGCAGTGCTCGAAAAGCCGCGAAAGCACATACGATGAAGACTGAACTGACCAGAACGAGGTTTCGCGTACCGAAGTTGTTGGCGAATTGTGCGGTGAACGAGCCGCCCAGGGCTGCGCCGATAACACCGCCTGTTGCGACCAACGGATACAGACGCTTCGCTTCACGCGAGTCGAAAATGTGGCTGGCCAAGAGCCAGGTTTGAGAGACAAGCACGAGGCTCAGGAGGCTTACCCAGACGTTGAACACATAGTAGACCCAGCCGGCGTCGAGACGGAGGAGTTGCCAGAGGCCAATGAGGCACATGACGCTGATCGCCATGGAGCCTTCGAGCGCGCGACGGAGAGACCAGCGGGAAGCGATGCGGGCATAGAAAGCGGCCATGATGCCGCCGCTTGCCGCGCCGACGAGATAGAGGTAGGGCAGTGCCGCTTCTCCGAAGCGATCAAGGAAGAGGGCCCTGGAGGATGGCTTGAGGACGTAGTAGGCCATCATGACGAACAGAAGAAACAGGAACATCAGCGCGGTCCGCGCTCTTTCGTCGCGCCGGACCTCGACGAGCTGTCGCAGTCGGGCCAGAAGTCGGGTGATCAAGGCGTCCTGGAGAGAATTCGAGTGTAACAGAGGCCGGAACGAGACTTCGTTGGGGCGACGCTTCAAGTTACAGTAGATTCGTATGACTTGGCGCCCGTGGAAGGCCTACCTGTTCCCGGGCGGCGCGGAGAAGGACCCGGGCTTTCGCGACGAGATTCAGCGAATCGCCCGGACAGGACTTCGTGTCGCCGGGTGGGTGGGTATCGGGACCGCCGTCTTCTTCTATCTCGGACGGATCCTGATCGACGCCGAGGTGGAGACGCTCCTGCTCAGGTCGGTGGAGACCGGGGCGGTGATAGCGGCGGGACTGGCGGCGCTGGGGGCTTCCAAGTGGGAGGTAGCAGCGCGGCGCGGGCGGACGATCGGCATCGTCTTCGCGGTGGTTCTGGCGACCCTGCTGTTCCTCTTCTCGATCCTGATCAGCCAGCAGGCGCCCAGCTTTGCCGATTCGATTCCAGGGCAGGCGACGATCATCATGCTGGTAGGAGTTGCAGCGTTCCCGCTGAGGCCGGCACAGGCTTTCCTATTGGGATCACTGCTCTGTTGCAGCTATTTGGGGCTCTCCTGGGTGATTCAGAGCACGTTCTACCTGGGCAGCGGGCCCTTGATGGTGAACCTGCTGTTCATCGAAATGCTGACGCTGCTTTGCACGGCGCTGGCGGCAGTGGTGTACAGGCAGCGCTACGTGAGCTACCGGAACTACCAGCAGAGCCTGCATGCCGCCGAGGAACTGCGCGAGATCGAGGCGAGGATGATGATGGCCGAGCAAGCAGCCACGCTCGGGCGGCTGGCAGCGGCGATGAGCCACGAAATGAACTCTCCGATCGGCGCGTTAAAGAGCGCAGTGGACACGCTGCTGTTGCTGGGCTCCCGGCAAGCGACCGCCCCGCCGGAGGAGCAGGCGCGGCTGGTAAGGCTACAAGCGGAGCTGCGCAAGACGGTCCAGGACTCAACTGCGCGGCTGACGCAAATGGTCGGCAGGATCCAGCGGTTCGCCAATCTCGATAGCGCGGGCATTCATGAAGCGGATCTGAACGAGATCCTGGGCAGCGCGGTGGAGTTGACTCGCGCGACGCTGCCGGCCAAGGCCCGGTTGGTCACCAACTACGATGAGCTGCCGCGTCTGCTGTGCCGGCCTGAGCAGCTCTCAGCCGTCTTCCACGGTGTGTTGACGAATGCGATCGAGGCGATACAGCGCGACGGCGACAACGGTCTGATTCGCGTGACGAGCAAGCGCAACGGGCCCGATGTGGACATCACCATCGAAGACAACGGCAAGGGCATTCCGGAGAACGATCTGAGCCTGCTTTTCGAGCCCCATTTTCAAGTCGCCGGCACTCGGGTGGCAAGCGGCAACTGGGGAATGTTCAGCTTCCGCCGGATGGTGCGGGAACACGGGGGGGACATCACAGTGCAGAGCGAACCCGGACATGGCACGATCATCAGGATCCATCTGCCTTGTTCAAGCTGCTTCACACTGCCCGACACCGGTGAAGGCAGGCCGGGCCCGGCCGGTTAGTTCTCTTCGTCTTCCTTGCGAGAGCTGGTTTCCCGGGCCAGGCGCACCTTGGCGTTTTCAACCTTCTTCTGAATCCTGGCCACCTCGGCGGGATCGGCTTCGGCAGGCGAGCTGGACTGCCACTCCACAATTGCGCGCTCCCACTGGGAGATCGCTTCCTTGAACTTATTCTGCCCCAGGTAGACATCGCCCAGGTGATCGTGCACCGTGGCGTCACGGCCTCCGAGCTTGATGGATTGCTGGAGCTGATCGGCGGCGTCGTCCAGGCGGTTCAGGCGGAAATAGACCCAGCCGAGGCTGTCGAGGAATGCGCTGTTATGCGGATCCTCGGCGATCGCCTTCTGGATGAGATCGAGAGCCTCCTGCAGGCGGGTGTTGCGATCCGCGAGCATGTAGCCAAGATAGTTCAGGGTCGAGGGGTTCTTCGGATTGAGTTTCAGAACCTTCTTGAACTCAACCTCCGCCTGATCAAATTTCTTCTGCCGTTCGAACATCGCGCCGCGCATAAAGACGATTGTCTCGATCTCGTCCTCGCCCTTGGAGAGTTTCTCGGCCTGGTCGAGAGCCTCGGCCATCTTGCTCCAGTCCTTCGCCTTCTCGTAAACCTGCGCGAGTGCCATCCAGGTTTCACGGTCGTTCTTGCCGTCAAACTGCCCTTTGAGAATCGACTCCGCCTGCTTGAATTGCGCGAGATCGGTTTTGACGTTGGCCGCCAGCAGCTTGACTATACGGTCGTTCGGATATTTGTCGAGGGCTGACTGGATTTCCTTCTCCGCGGCCGGGTAGTCCTTGCCGGCGCGATAGGCGTCGACGACCTGTGCCGAGGCTTTGGCTGCCGCGCTCGGATCCAGTTCCGCGATCTCCCTATAGGAGGCGACGGCGTTCGGGGTCTGTTCCGTGACGCGATACAAATAGCCAAGACGCTCGAGCAGGATGATGCGATTGTTTTTGTCGGCGATGGAATCCGGCTTCTTGGGCATGCCGTCGAGGATCTCGCGGAGGCGCGCGATCGCGTCCGGAACCTTGCCCTCGGCTTCGAGCAGGCCGACTTCGTTGTAGAGAATTTCCAGGTTGTTGGGATCGATCTTGAGGGCGCGGCGTGCGTACTCGTGAGCCTTGGGGTAATCACGGCGCTGGCGATAGATCTGCGAAAGGCGCAGGACGGCGAGGAGGTCGTTGGGGTCCTCCATCTGCAACTCGTCGAATAGCTTCAACGCCTCATCAAACTCCTCTGAGGTGAACAGCGAGGCGGCGTAGGCGCGCTTGAGATCGGGATTTTCCTTATTCATCTCGTAGGCGCGCTTGTAGGTCTCGGCAGCCAGCTTGTTCTCTTTCATCTGCTCATAGGCGGCGGCGAGCGCTGTCAACGTGCGGAGATTGGGATTGCGGTCGGCAACGCGCTTGAGGATCAGGCTGGCGTTGACTGAGTCGCCTAAATCGCTGTAGACGATGGCGAGGCCTGTGAGGGCATCCTCGTTTTCGGGCTCAACCTCCAGGGCCTTCTTGTAGGCGCGTTCGGCGGCGGGAGAATTCTGGGCCAGCTTCTGGAGACGACCGAGGATCACCCAGTTGTCAATGTCCTTGGGAGCGAGTTCTCCGACAGCTTCGAACTGAACAATCGCCTGCTTCAGCATGTCGAGATTCGGGCGTCCCTGCTGGCCCTCGCGGATGCGCGCGGTATAGAACCGGCCGAGAATCCTGCGGCCGTTGACGTCGTTGGGATTGCGCCGCACGGCCTCTTCGAACTCCACAGTCGCGCTGCGGAGTTGGCCCGATTGGGCGAAGAGATCGGCGAGTTCCTGAGCCAGAACGGGAGTGTCTGGGTCGGCTTTGATCGCGAGGCGATAATTCTCAATCGCCTTGTTTACATACTCGCCCCGCCCCCCGTACTGGGCGGCGAGTTCGGAGTAAAGATGGCCGAGCGCCGCATGGTAATAGGCAGAGGCTTTGTCGGTGCCGCCAGCGGGCGTCTGGGCAACGAGTGCCACCGCCAGCAGGGATCCTGCCACTAGCCGGAACGCGATGCCGAGTTGACGAATCTTCACAGGTGAAGCCCACCCTCTCCCGGGCGGGCGGTGGATACAATTCTCACGCACGCCCCCCGTCTTCTTCCAAATCACACTATATACGATGCTCCAGGACGTTCGCGGGATGTCGGAAAGCGTGCCCACCAGGCCACTGCGTACACTGAAGTCGAGCCGTATGCCAATTTGGACGGGCGAGAAAGGGAAACCGTTACTGATCGTTGCCGGGCCAACGGGGGCCGGCAAGTCGGAGTTGGCCCTGCGACTTGCCGCGGAGTTTGGCGGAGAGATCGTCAACGCCGATTCCGTCCAAGTGTACCGGGGTCTGGACATCGGATCGGCGAAAACTCCCCATGGACGCGCGGCGTGGGATTCGCCACCACCTGATCGATATCCTTGATCCGGAAGAGATATTCAGCGCGGGCGACTGGGCCGCCGCAGCCCGCGAGGTACTGGGGGAGATTCACCAGCGCGCGAACCTGCCCGTTATTGTCGGGGGAACCGGCTTCTACATTCGCACGCTGCTGGACGGGATTTCCGAATCGCCCAAGCGTGACGACGCGCTCCGCGCGGAGTTGTTGGCGAGAGAGGCGGCCCGGCCCCGGTTGATGTACCGGTCGTTATGCCGCCTGGACCCGGCCACCGGCGCGCGAATTCATCCCAATGACACCCACAAACTATTGAGAGCACTAGAGATCTGTCTCCTGGCCCGGCGCCCGGCTTCGGTTGCATTTCGCGGCGGCCCCGATGCGTCCGCTGGAAGGCTACCGGGTAGCCCAGGTGATTCTGTCACCCCCGCGGCAAAGCCTGCATGAACGGATTGCTCTTCGGACGGATGCGATGTTCGCTGCCGGACTCGTGCAGGAGTTAAGCGGAGCTGCTGAGCAGGGGTGTACCCGCCTCGGCAAAGGCTTTTGAATCAATAGGCTACAAGGAATGCCTTGAGCTGCTGCGGGGTGAAATCACCGAGGAAGAGGCGAGGGAAAAGGTGACGATCGCTACGAGGCAATACGCGAAGCGGCAGGAGACGTGGTTCAGACGGAGCAATAACATACTTAGAATCAATGAGTTCGGAGACTCTCGTGCCGCCTTTGAAGACGCCGGCCGCTACCTGTCCGTAACGCTTTTACCCTAGGTCTCAATAATTACCAAACTATTTGCGATGCACGTCCGTATAGATACAGTGGAAGTGCTGAGTGCCCAATGGCTGGTTAAATGACGAAATGAATACTCGAAGATCAACTCAGAATCTTCGAAGATTTTTTTCGTCGACGGCTTGCCATAAGGCCAGCATATAGATCTATAATTTGAGACAGGAGAGTCCACGATGACTAAGACCGTAAAGTTCTTCGCTCTGTTTGTCGTTCTCGCGCTCGCTGCCAGCGCCGCTTCTTCCCACACTGTGACCTTCTTCCAGCCCTCAACCGTGAGCGGCACTGAATTGAAGGCCGGTGACTATAAGCTCATGATGGAAAACGATAAAGTCGTGATCCAGAAGGGCAAGGAGAAGGTAGAAGCGACTGTGAAGGTCGAGTCGGCTGATTCGAAGTATGCTTCGACCTCAGTGCGCTACTCTGACCAGAATGGCAAGATGAAAGTGACCGAGATCCGGCTGGGCGGCACGAACACCAAGCTTCTTTTCAACTAATCTGTTCGGAATCAATGACTTGAGTCAAACGGGCGGGGCTTCGGCCCCGCCGGTTGTCGTTTAGGGACACTTTCCGTCGGTGGTATACTGCCAGCGGTGTTCCTGCGACCAGTCCTTCGGACAATTTGCGGCTTGTTGCTCCTGTGCTTCGGAGCATCCGCCCAATCAGAAACCGTCCTAATACTCCCGTTTTTCAACTTAAGTAAAACCAAAAATCTGGATTGGATTGGCGATAGTATTTCGGAGACTCTCATCGAGGCCTTGTCATCGGAAGGCGTTGATGTTGTGGAGAACGACCAGCGAGACCGGGCATTGGGCGAGGCGGGAGTGCGGCGGAACGCAGTCCTGACACAGGCAAGTGTCGCCGAGGTCGCTTTGACAATGAGCGCCGGCATCGCGGTTTCCGGCGAATATGATGTCTTCACAGCGTCCGGAGGGGCAAAGCAAATCCGCATCAAGGCGCGGGTGATCGAAGTGCGAAGGGTGCGCCACGGACCCGAGTTTGATGCAGGAGGAGCGCTGGATCTGCTCTCCAGCTTGCAGAACAAGTTGGCATGGCAGGCGCTGCGAGCTATTTCCACGAGTTCGACTGCGACAGAGGCGTCATTCGCACAGGCACACCCGGCGATCCGGCTGGACGCGCTTGAGAGCTATGTGCGTGGGCTTCTGGCGGATGCGCCGGATCAAAAACTGAAGCTATTCTCCGCTGCGGTGAGGTTGGAGCCGACCTACGGGCAAGCGCAATTCCAGTTGGGGCTGGCTCTATTCGGGCGGCGGGAGTATCGTTCGGCCGCCGAGGCGATGGGCCGTGTGCCGCCGGGAAGTCCGAGGGGCAGAGCAGCCCTGTTCCACATGGGGTTAGCTCGTTACTACCAAGGGGATTTCGTGGCATCCGTGAAAGCTTTGCGTACCTTGAGCGAACAGGTTCCGATGGGTGAGGTGTTCAACAACCTGGGAGCTGCGATGTCAAGGGCCGGCGAAGAGGGCGCGGTGAGCGCTTTTGAGAAGGCGGTGGAGACCGACCCGTCTGATCCCGAGTATTACTTCAACCTGGGCTACGCGCTTTGGCGGGCAGGACGATTTGATGAGGCTGCCGTGAATCTGCGGCAGTCGCTTGAGCGCAGGACGGAGGACGACCTGGCGACTCTGATTCTGGGCCGGTGTCTACAGAAAGTCGGCCCGCGCCCCGGCGATCTGCGGACTGAGGCCGCCGAGAGGCTGAAGACCTCCTACAACGAGGCGGCGTTCCTCGCGCTCAAGACAATGCTGCGAGGGAAAGAGAAAGAATAAGCGGGAAACTGTAACATGGATGTCGATGGCCCTCCTGCGGCGCGCAGCCGCCTTGACGATGATTCTCGCCGGCGGCGTTGCCGCTCAAAATGGAGCGCAAAGCCCAGCCGCGGCCAAACCAAGCCCGGTTATCCTTCGCCCGTCTCAACAGCGAATGAACGCCTCGTCGCAGCGGAACGAAAACGTGGCCGTTCAACAGATTGATACCAACGCCATCAAGGAAGCCAATATCCGTGTCGGGACAACGACAACGGCCATCGCCGACCCCAGCGCCGAAACACAGTACTATGCCGGTGAACACGGCCGTCCAGCGTCCGAGGTGCTGGCCATCCGGCCAGCAACAAAACCGCAAGGATGGCATGGCGAGGGATTCTGGTCGCACCAGAACTCGGTGTTCAACGCGCGGACGTTCTTTCAAGTGGGCTCAGTAGAGCCATCTCGCAGGAACCTATGGGGCGGGCGCATGACAGGTAATATCCCGAAGATCGGCGCCCTGACTGCGATCTACGGCCAGAGCGACATTCGCGGCATGGTGAATGGCAATGTGCTCGTGCCACTGCCTGATGAGCGGACACCGAGAACGAACGATCCGGAGAAACGGGCGCTTATCCAGGATTGGCTGCAGGCCTTCCCCGACCAGCTTCCCAACAGATCAGATTTCGATTCGCGGATGCTGAACACGAACTCGCCGCAACGAATCGACTCGATAGCGGGGACATTGCGGCTGGACAGCCCCTTGAAAGACAGCTCGAAACTGATCGCCTCGCACACCATCGACCGCTCCAAGACGGTGGCGTTTCAACTTGTTGCAGGCCAGAATCCGGATACCGACATTCACTCTCAACGCAGCAGGCTCGCTTGGGACAAGTCCCTGTCGGCTTCGACCCACATGCAGTTGGCGGCGGCGTTTGCGCACGTTCGCAGCGCCTTGCTTTCGTCCGCCGGAGCGGTGGGACCGCGGGTCCGCTTCGGCTATCAGATCGAGGAGTTGGGCCCGGATTCGATGTTTCCAATCGACCGCGCGACGAACACTTTCCGCTACGGCATTGCGATGACGCAGATGCGCGCGGCGCACCAGTGGTCGTGGGGCGGAGACTTTACGCGGTTCCAACTAAACGGCATCGAAAGCGCGAATCAGCGGGGATACTACCAGTTCTCAAACAACTTCGGCCGGACGGCGATTGAGAACTTTCTTTATGGGGTTCCTTCGAATTACGAAGTCGCGCAGGGCGACCTCTCGCGCGGGTACCGCAACTCCATGCTCAACGGCTACGTGGCCGACCGATGGCAGGTGAGCAGCAGGCTTCAGTTGTACCTTGGTCTGCGATGGTTCCTGGACAGCAAGCCCACTGAAGTCCATGACAAGGAAAGGATTCCTTACGACACCGACTGGAACAACCTTTCTCCCCGCTTTGCGCTCGTATGGCGGGCCGGGCGCGATTGGGTTGCCCGCGCCGCCTACACCGCTTCTTTTTCGCAGATTCTGCCCGTGACCTACCAGCAAATACGGAACAACCCTCCGCTCGTGCGCTACGTGATGGTCAACAACCCGGATCTGATTGATCCGCTGCGTGGCATAGACATGACGGATCCGAACCAGCGGTATTCTCCGACCTGGTTATCGCCCGATCTGGCCGTGCCTTATACCCACCAATACAACCTGAGCCTCGAGCATCCCGCACCGGCAGGATCGCTCGTACGGCTGCAATACATCGGCAGCCGGTCGATCAAGCTCCCCAATTCGTTCATTCTGAATCGCGCCATACCAGTGCCTGGCATCCCGCTCACGACGGCCACAGTGGACCAGCGCAGGCCCGATGCGCGCTACTACGACACCCGGATGATCGTGAACGGCGGCATCGCGTGGTTTGACGCGGCGCGCATCGCCTGGGATCTCCCACTGACGCGTGGTGTTGCCATCCAATCCAGCTACGTGTTCTCGAAAGCTCTCGATCAAGGGCCCGATTTTTCAGCGACAGCGGCCAATCGAGACCTATTAACGCAGCGCAGTCAAGGGCAATATGAATCCTTTGCCGATCGAAAAGGGTTGTCGAATTTTGACAGCACCCACGCCTTTGTGGTGAACTACGCGTGGGAACTCCCAAGCTCGCACGGCACAAGAAGTTGGATCAACGCACTGACTCGAGGCTGGCAGCTGGGCGGCGCGAATTTGTGGAAAAAGGGAACGCCATTAACGCTTTTCATGGGCAGTGATTCTCCTGGATTTGGAAATGTCGACGGGGGCTCCTCGGACAGGCCTGGGATTCTCGATCCCTCAATATTGGGAAAAACCGTGAGCCATCCAAACGAGGCGCCCCTGATCATCAGCCGGGAGCGGTTTACCACCATCGTCCCAGGAGAGTCCCGGGGCAATCTTGGGAGGAACACGTTCAGGAAGGCGCGCATCTGGAACTGGAACGCGGCCCTGACCCGGCAAATCCGTTTGCCGAACGACTGGACAGCGCAGCTGCGAGCAGAAACGTATAATTTATCGAACACACCGCAATTTGATGAACCGCAGCGGAACTTGACCTCGACGAGCTTTGGCAAGATCACAAACGCGCTGAACGATGGCCGCGTTTTTCAGTTGGGGATCCGCCTGATCCTTTAGGCGGTCCAGGAAGGGGGAGCCTCATGCCAGATGTTGCGGGCTGCACCAGTGTCGGCAGGATCCGAAAGAACAACGAAGACTCCTACCGGGTGGACGAGGAGTTGGGTCTGTATCTGGTGGCCGACGGAATGGGCGGGGCGGCTGCAGGCGAAGTAGCCTCGAAAATGGCGGCGGACGTCGTTGTGGAAGTATTGAAGTCGGCTGAGGAGTTGTCACTCGAGGTTCTGGCGGAGGCGGTGACCCTGGCGGGGTTGCAGGTGCAGCAGGCATCCCGAACGAATATGGCATTCGCCGGGATGGGGACAACGATGGTGGTGGCGGTGGAACTCAGCCCCGGGCGGTTTGGGGTGGCGCACGTGGGAGATTCCCGCGCTTATCTGTTCGATGGCGGCGTACTAAAGCAGCTCACGACCGACCATACCTGGGTGGAAGAAGTTGGGCGGAGGTTGGGCTTCTCCGATGTGGATCTTGCAAGGCATCCGATGCGGCACATGTTGACAATGGCGCTGGGGATCGAAGGGGTTATTCGGGTTCCGACGTCGACTGTCGAGCCGCCGAAGGGATCGAAACTGCTTCTCTCCACCGACGGTCTCCACGGGCCGGTGGAGGAGTCGACAATTGCGGCGATTCTGGCGCGGCCCGAGCCTGCCTCAGTCCTGGGGGAGGCGTTACTTGGCGCGGCCCTCGAAGCAGGCGGTCCCGACAACATCACCGTCGTCGTCGTTTGCTTTTAGACGGCTTGGGCACGTTGGATCTGGCAGCCGCAAGCCACTCCGGCTGGAACCCGCATTGATCGCAACAGCCGCACTGACCCCATTTTGGGTCCTCTCCGAAGTGGCGGCAGATGAGCGCCTGGCGGCACTCGGAGCTCTCGGCGTACTTGCGGATGTCGCGCCAGCGGCTCCAGGCCCGGCGCTTCTCCGCTTCATCTTCGGTTTCCTCGATGAAGTGCGCGAGCAAGGCGAGATTTGACGCCTGCCAGAAGAGGATACAGTCGGCGTCCTCCCCATCGCGTCCGGCTCGTCCGGCCTCCTGGTAATACTGTTCGAGGCTTTTTGGGAGGGCGAGATGGATGACTGCGCGGACGTCGGGCTTATTGATGCCGAGGCCAAAGGCGAGCGTGCCAACCATGATCGTGGCCTTGCCGGACATCCACGCCTCCTGTTGCTTGTCGCGTTGAGCGCCGCCCATCTGACCGTGATAGTGCGCGGCAGGGAAGCCGGTCCGCTGCAGTGTGAGAGCCACCTCCTCCACCTGCGCGACTGTCGGGGCATAGACTATGGCGCTGCCGGCATAATGGCGCAGCGCTGCCTGCAGCCAGGGCATCTGCTCGCGAGTCGTCAGCTTGCGGACAAAATAGCGGAGGTTTCTGCGCCGGAAGCTGCGGGCTATCCTGGCCGGGTCGCGCAGATTGAGCTGCCGCACGATGTCCTGTCGCACGGCGCGAGTGGCGCTGGCCGTGAAGGCCGCAATGGGAACTTCGGGAAAGCTCTCGCGGAGGACGCGAAGTTGGCGGTAGTCGGGACGGAACTCGTGACCCCATTCAGAGATGCAGTGAGCCTCATCGATGGCGAAGAATCCGGGGTTGAGCCTGCCGAGCCATGCCAGAACGCCTTCCTGGGCGAGGCGCTCGGGAGACAGATAGAGCAGGCGGAGTTCTCCGCGCATCGCACGCCGGGCAGCCTCGCGCTTTTCCTCGGCGGAAGCCGCGCTGTTGATTGCGGCGGCGGGAATGCCCATGGATTCGAGCTGTGCGACCTGATCGCGCATCAGTGCGATGAGTGGGCTTACGACGATGCACAGTCTTCCCGTGGCGACTGGTGGAATCTGATAGCAGAGGCTTTTGCCGCCGCCGGTAGGCATGACGGCGGCGACGTCGCGGCCGGCGATCAATGCCCGGATGATGTCCTCCTGCCGGGCACGGAATGCGTCGTGGCGCCAGTACTTCCGCAGCACGTCAAGGAGATTCAAATCCGCCACCCTCCGATGGTGGCACTCGCGGAGGCCGCCGCTCAAGGGCGGCGCTCCCGGCTACACTGACAAGCGTGAAGCTCACCGCCGCATTGACGATTGCCGGGTCGGACCCATCGGGAGGGGCCGGGCTCCAGGCGGACCTGAAGACTTTCCATCAGTTTGGGGTGTACGGGGAAGCGGTGGTGACGTTGGTGACGGTTCAGAATACGCAGAATGTGTTCGCGGTGGAGTGCCTGAATCCGGACCTGGTTGCTGCACAGATTCGTGCTGTGGTGGAAGACATACCGCCGGCGGCGGCTAAGACCGGCGCGCTGGGCACGGCGGCAATCATCGAGAGCGTTGCGCAACTGGCATCGTCGTTTCCCTTCCCGCTTGTTGTGGACCCGGTGATGATCAGCAAACACGGCGCGCCGCTCATGGCCGAAGAGTCGCGAGCGGCGCTGGCGGCATGCCTGCTGCCCGCGGCACGATTGGTGACGCCGAACCTGCACGAAGCCGGAGTGTTGGCCGGCATCCCGGTTGAAACGGCCGATGCCATGCGGGCGGCGGCGCTGGCGATTCACCGGCTGACCGGCGCCGCAGTATTGGTGAAAGGTGGGCATCTGGAGGGCGAGGCGCTGGACATCCTCTACGACGGGGCCGAGTTCCACGACTACACGGCTCCCCGGGTGCATACGCCGCACACGCATGGCACTGGATGCACATACTCGGCCGCGATCACCGCCTGTCTGGCGCTGGGGCTCCCGCTGCCTGAGGCCGTGGGTCGAGCCAAGCGATTCATCACCCTGGCCATCGAGACGAATCCGGGGCTCGGAGGCGGCAGCGGACCGGTGAATCACTTCGCTCCCTCTACAATGGAAGAGTTGTGACTTTTCCTCCCGTTGACGAGCAATTAGACTACCTGCGCAAAGGCTTCTCTGAGATCATCCGCGAGGAAGATCTCAAGGAGCGGCTGCTGGAGTCGGCCAGGACCGGCATTCCGCTGAAGGTGAAGACCGGGTTTGACCCTACGGCGCCGGACCTCCATCTGGGCCACACCGTGCTTCTGCGTAAGATGAAGCACTTTCAGGACCTCGGCCACACCGTGATCTTTCTGATCGGCGAGATGACCGGCCTGATCGGCGACCCAACCGGCCGTAACATCACCCGGCCTCCGATGACGAGGGAAGAGATCCGCCAGAATGCCGAGACTTACAAGACTCAGGTCTTCAAGGTTCTGGACCCTGAGAAGACCGTCATCCGGTTCAACGCGGAGTGGCTCGAGCCGCTGACCTTCATCGAACTGGTCAAGTTGGCCTCTCATTACACGGTGGCTCGAATGTTGGAGCGCGACGATTTCTCGAAGCGCTACAAAGAGAACATACCCATCTCAGTTCACGAATTTCTGTACCCGCTGGCCCAGGCTTACGACTCAGTAGCACTGGAGTGCGACGTGGAACTGGGCGGCACGGACCAGAAATTCAACCTGCTGGTCGGGCGAGATATCCAGCGCGACTTTGGGCAGAAGCCCCAGATCGTGGCGACGGTGCCGCTGCTCGAAGGCCTGGACGGCGTGGACAAGATGTCCAAGTCCAAAGGCAACTACGTTGGCATCTGCGAGCCGGCCGACGTGATGGTCAAGAAGCTCATGACGATCAGCGACGACCTCATGTGGCGCTACTGGGAACTGCTGACCGACAAGCGGACGAGCGAGATCGATACGCTGAAATCAAGTGGGCGCAATCCGCGGGATATCAAGCTGGAGCTAGCCGAGGCGATCGTGGCCGGGTTCCACCCGGCGGCCGATGCCAAGGCGGCTAGAGAGCATTGGCTGCGCGACGTCAGCGAGGGACAGATGCCGTCGGACCTTGCGTTAGAGGCGGTTTCGGACCCGAGGTTGAACCGCATCCTGCTGGCGACTGGGCTGGCTGCATCAACGTCGGAGGCTGACCGGCTGATCAAATCCGGCGCTGTGAGCGTGGCGGCGGCAGGATCTGAGGACTTGTCACCCAGGAAGAACCCATCCGAAAAGATAGCCGCAGGCGAATGGATTCTGCGAACAGGGAAGCGCTGGAAACGTATTTCTGTCTAGGAGGGACGAGTGCTTCGGCCCCGCGATACACTTGCGCTCAGTTTCGACGCCCTCCGTGCCCACAAGCTGCGCACGTCGCTGACGGTGCTGGGCCTGATGATCGGCGTCACGACGCTGATCACGGTGGTGACGATCATTCAAGGCGCGAATGCCTACGTCGAGACAAAGGTGGCAGGCCTCGGGACCGACGTGTTCCAACTCGCGCGAACGCCATTTGCCGTGACCGATTTCGAACTCGTTCTCAAGGCATTGCGGTACAAGCACATTACTTTTGACGACTACCGGGCGGTGGAGCGCGATTGCTGGGAGTGCACAATCACCGGCGCGTCCGGCACGGCCCAGGCGCGCGCGCGCCATCGCGATGTGGAGGTGATGGACGTCAACTTCACCGGCCAGACGACTTCGATGGACAGGATCGATACCCGCACGATCGAGTTGGGCCGGTTCTTCACTGAAGTGGAGCAAGAGCGGATTGCGCGGGTCTGTCTGATCGGCGCGACCCTCCGCGAACGATTCTTTGCCGGCTCCAATCCCGTTGGCCAGGTGATCCGGCTGGCCAACCAGGAGTTCACGGTCATCGGGCTGTACGAAAAGAATGGCAGCGTGCTGGGGCAGGACACTGACAACTTTGCCATCGTGCCGCTGAGCACCTTCCTGCAAATGCGCGGCCTTCGTTCGTCTTTGACAATCAATGTGAGAGTTCCGGGCCCGGCGGCCGGCTTCGAGCGGGCCATGGACCATGCGCGGCAGATTCTCCGCGCGCGGCGGCACATCGGTCCCGCCCAGACGGAGGATTTCTTTGTCGGGACAAAAGACAGCTACATCCAGCTTTGGCAGCAGATCTCGGGGGCCTTCTTTGCGGTGTTTATCATGGTGAGCTCCATCTCGGCTCTGGTCGGAGGCATCGTGATCATGAACGTGATGCTGGTGAGCGTGACGGAGCGTACCAAGGAGATCGGCATCCGCAGGGCAATGGGCGCGTCGGGTCCCGATATCCTTCGGCAGTTTCTGACCGAGAGCGTGATCCAGTGCCTGGTGGGCGGCGTTCTCGGCATCGCGCTCGGTTTCGGAGCGGCTGAAATGCTGAACAATCTCACGACCTTCCCGGCCGCCGTGCAGGGGCGCGTCGCAGTGATGGGCGTGGTTCTGTCGAGCGCGGTTGGCCTGTTTTTCGGGATCTATCCGGCGACGCGCGCGGCTCGACTGGATCCGGTGGAGGCGCTCCGATCGGAGTGAGACGGCATGACCCGCGCCGAGTTCCGTGAAAACCTGCTTGTTTCCTTCGCCACGCTGCGCGCGCACAAGGTGAGGAGCGGTCTCACCCTATTGGGCATTGTGATCGGTGTGACCAGCGTCATCGCGGTCGCGGCGATTATCGACGGGCTGAACCGCTTTGTCGCCATGAAAGTGGAGGGCATGGGCTCGCGCACTTTCTTCGTCACGCGCTGGCCTATCGGCACAAATCCCACCCAGATGCCCGAGAAGATTCGCCTTCGACGCCTGCTGCAGTACGACGACGCTGAGAAGGTACGAGCAACGGCGCGGAATATTGATCGAATCACGACGATGGCCACGAGAGCGCCGTTCCTGGGGAGCACGAACGAAGTCCGATTCCAGGGCGAGCGTGTCGAGCGCATCATCGTGCGCGGCTGCGAGCCTGACTATCCAGATGTCATCCCAATGTTCGTGATTGAGCGCGGACGGTTCTTTAACCAGGGAGAGGTGGATCGCGCGTCCGCGGTCATCGTCATTGGCAGCGCCATCTCCGACTCGTTGTTTGGCAGCCGTGAACCTCTCGGCAAGACGGTGCTACTGAACGGTGCGCCGTTTGAAGTCATCGGTGTCTTCGCCCCGGAACCGGGGATGCTGGGAGGCCCGGGGGTCGATCAGTTCATTGCGATGCCGATATCGACGTATCGCAAGCACTATCCCGAGTCGAAGGAAGTCTTTCTGGCGTTCACTTCGCGCCGCGATGTGGCCGGGGATTTGGCGCGCGAGGAGGTTACCGAGGCGCTGCGCAGAATCCGTCGCGTGCCGCACAGCGCAGAGAACGATTTTGAGGTGTTCGCTTCTGACTTTCTGACAACGCTCTGGAATCAGCTCACGGGGGCAATTGTGCTTCTGACGACGGTGATCTCCTCGATTGGCTTGCTGGTGGGTGGAATTGGAGTGATGAACATCATGCTGATCTCGGTGACGGAGCGAACGAAGGAGATCGGCGTGAGGAAGGCGATCGGTGCGCGGGCGGCGGATATCCGTGTGCAATTTCTGCTGGAAGCAGTGACGCTGACGATGGCGGGCGGCCTGCTCGGCATTCTCGGAGGCATGGCCATCGCCTGGCTTGTCCGCACACTGGCGCCCTCGATTCCGGCGGCGGTCAGCCCATTCTGGGCGGCCATGGGAGTGGGTCTATCAGCAGCCACCGGGCTCTTCTTCGGCTACTGGCCGGCCAACCGCGCGGCACAACTCGACCCTATCGTCAGCCTTCGTTACGAATGACCCAACTCGCAAAAAGAAATGCCCGCGCCGGAGCCCAAGGACTGCGGCCGCGGGCATTGAATACGGATCATCGCACCTCAGGCGAGATGCGGCTCAATCATCTTCACAAGCTCGCTTTTGCCCACAGCGCCCACGCGCTGATCCACTACCTTGCCACCCTTGAATAACAGCAGGGTGGGAATGCCTCGGATGCTGTAACGGGCGGCCGTGGCGCCATTGTTGTCGACATCAACTTTGCCGACTTTGATCTTGCCCTCATACTCGTCGGCAAACGCCTCGACGGTGGGCGCGATCATTTTGCAGGGGCCGCACCATTCGGCCCAGAAGTCGACTAACACTGGATGTTCAGATCCAAGGACTTCGGTATCAAAATTCGTATCAGTGATCTCTAAGGTGTTCTTTCCGGCCATTCTGTTGACTTCCTTCTCCCAAAGATTGGATGTATGATTCACGGTCGTGGATTCAGGCGTCCTGCGCGGGCTTGCCGCGGAGATTGCGGTAGAGCGCCGAATACTTGAGCGCCGAGGCGTGCCATGAATAATCCTTAGCCATTCCTCGCAGCATTCTTTGAGTCCAGGCATCCCGATTCCCGAATGCGCCCACGGCGATGCGCAAAGCATCGTAAAGCGACCCGACAGAATAGTCCACGAACTTGAAGCCGGTGTCCTCCTGGATGGTGTCGTCCAGGCCGCCGACAGCCCGAACAACAGGCACCGTGCCGTAGCGCAGCGAATAGATCTGGTTGAGCCCGCAGGGCTCGTAGAGGCTGGGCATAAGGAACATGTCGGCGCCGGCCTCGATGCGGTGAGCCAGAGCATTGTTGAAGCCGATCCAAACGCCCACCTTCTTCGGCAGCCAACGCTGCCACTCGTTGAACATCCGTTCGTAGGCGCCATCGCCGCTGCCGAGGATGATCCACTGCGCGTCGAGGTCGTTCAACAGAGGTCCGCCGAGTCCGGCGATCAGGTCGAATCCCTTCTGTTCCGCAAAACGGCTAATGATGCCGATCAGCGGCCTGTCGAGGTTATCAGTGGGAAGGTGGAACTCTTCGAGCAGCGCTCGCTTGCAGGCGCGCTTTCCGGCGAGGTCGGAGGAGGAGTAGGGCGATGGGATGAAACGGTCCTTCTCAGGGCTCCATTCGTTGTAGTCGACGCCGTTGAGGATCCCGCTGGTGGCCGCCGAGCGCTGGCGGAGCACTGCGTCGAGGCCGAAGCCGCCCTCGGGTGTCTGAATCTCGAGGGCATAGCGTGGGCTGACCGTGGAGATCCAGTCGGACGTGGCGATGCCGCCCTTCAGAAAGTTGACGTCGGTCCAATACTCGAGCTTGTCGGGCGCGAACCAGCCCCAGTTGAGCCCGAGGTCAGGGAATTCATTGCGATGGAAGCGGCCCTGGTAGCCGAGATTGTGGATGGTGAGCAGCGTCTTGACACCGGCGAAGGCAGGGTTGCCATGCTGTTGATCGGCGAGGTAGATAGGAGTGAGCGCGGCCTGCCAGTCGTGGCAGTGGATGACATCGCACGGCCAAATCGTCTGTGCGACACCGATAGCAGCCAGGCTCAAGAGGGCGAAACGCTTGTGATTGTCCAGGAAATCGGACCCGCGAAAGTTATACAGGCCTTCGCGGTCGAAGAAATACGGGGCTTCAACGAAGAAGAAAGTGACGCCGTCTACGTCGAGCGAGCGGATATCGATTCGATACGGGGTTGCTCCCGCGTAGACCACCATGTTGTCGTAGGCGCTTGCCGTGGAATTCCATGGGATGGTGCGGTAGCGGGGCATGACGACCGCCACCTCATCTCCGAGCTCCTGGAGCGCGGCGGGGAGAGCGCCAACCACGTCGGCCAAGCCTCCGGATTTGGCGAATGGGGTGGCCTCGCTGGAGACCATAAGGATGCGGCTCATGATGGAAACCTCCATCATGATCTCACAGGGACGCGGGCGCCCCAACTCGGCGTATGTGCTATGCCCCGATCAGGAGTCGATCATCCCGGCAGGATCTTGCTGATGTCGTTGTAGATCACGAACACGACCACCACCATCAGGAAGACGAACCCGAGCTTGAAGACGGCGTCCTTGATTTGCAGGCTCAGGTCGCGGCGCATGAGCATTTCGATCAGCAGAAGCAGAATGACGCCGCCATCGAGAATCGGGATGGGCAGCAGGTTGAATATGGCAAGGTTCAGGCTGACTGTCGCCATCAGGTTGACGAATGAGGCCGGACCGCGGCGGGCGGCTTCGCCCGAAAGCTGGGCGATGCGGATAGGCCCTTCGATGGACTTGGCGAGGAGCGGCGTTCAAGCAGGGCGTGGATGAACTGGTAGATCAGCGTTGCGCCCTTCATGTTCTGACTGACGCTTTCCCGGACGGCTTCAACAGGACCGAGCCGGGAGAAGGTGACGCGAGGCGCCAGCTCGACGCCGATCATCCATCGGTTGCCGCCAGGCAGATCGGTGGAGAAGCTGGGGGTGATGGAGACAGTTGATTCCTTGCCGGCGCGCCTGTAGACAAGATCGACCGGTTTGCCGTCGGAGCGCTTGAGCTCCTCGTGGATGGAAAAGGCGGTGTTGATAGGGCGGCTGTTGATGCTGACCAGCAGATCGCCGGCTTGCAGTCCTTTGCGGGCCGCATCCATGCCGGCGACAAGTCCGCCGACTTCGATCTCGGTTTTCTCTGCCCAGCCTGCGACTCCAACCCCGGTCTTATCGTCCAGCTGTGGGGTGACCGTGAAGGGCAGCCGTTCGTTGCCGCGCTCAACCAGGATTGCCATCGCCTTGTTGGCGCTGACAACTTCCTTCAGCAGGACATCTTCCCACGTGGGGTGAGTCGTGCTGTCAGCCTGAACGATGATGTCGCCTTCCCGCAGCGCCCGCCTGGGCTGCGGCTGAATTCGGCTTTACGTACCCGATGACGGCAGGGCCGTCTGCGTTGGCCAGTTTCGGGTATTGAAACATGAACAGGCCCGCCAGCAAGGCGACGGCGAGAACCATGTTCATCGCGGGCCCGGCGAAGACCACGATCAGGCGTTGCCAGCGAGGCTTTGCCAGGAAACCACGCGGATCGTTTTCGTCGCCCGGGTGCTCGCCCGCCATGCGAACATAGCCGCCGAACGGGATCCAGGCGATGCGGAAATCCGTCTCGCCCTTGCGGAAGCCGAACATCCGCGGGCCAAAGCCGATGTGAAAATGTATCAACCCGGATATCAAACCATCGCGCAGCCCAATAGTGGCCCAGCTCGTGGATCACGATCATGACCCCGATCAGCACGAGCAAGGCGCCGATATTCTCGAAAATGGCCATCCCCGCCAATCCTTTCGTCTCTCTTCTCACGTCTACCGCTCGTCCGAGTTTTGCGAGCGGAGTCAATCGCGCACAGCAACCCCAACCGACCGCTGAGCGCTCCGTTTGACCGCCTCCCGCGCTTGCAAGCGAGACAGCCGATCTACTTCCAAAATTTCCGGCACGCCGGCGGCCTCGCGCCGCGGCATCCTCTCCAATGTCTCTTCGACCACTTCAGCGATGACGGGGAATGTGATTTCGCCATCGAGAAACGCCTCGACCGCTACTTCATCCGCCGCATTCAGCGTGCACGTTGCCGTGCCTCCAGCCTCCTGCGCCTGGTAGGCCAGCCTGAGCAGAGGGAACTTCTCGAAATCCGGCGGATGGAAATCCCATGTCCGGCTGGACGTCCAGTCCAGTCGGGGCACAGGAGCCGGAGCCCGTTCGGGCTAAGTCAGCGCGTACTGAATCGGCATGCGCATGTCCGTCGCACAGACCTGGGCAATCACGCTGCCATCATTGTATTCCACCATCGCATGGACCGTGGACTGCGGATGAACAACAACTTCGACCTGTGACGCGGGCAAATCAAAAAGCCAGCAGGCCTCGATGACCTCGAAACCCTTGTTCATGAGTGTCGCGGAATCGATGGTGATGCGTGGGCCCATCTGCCATGTTGGATGATTGAGCGCCTGCTCCGGTGTCACTTTAGCCAGCTGTTCTTTGGGAGTGTTACGGAAAGGGCCGCCGGAGGCAGTCAGAATCAGCCGTGTAACTTCTTCGCGGCGGCCGGCGCGAAGACACTGGTGGGCGCCATTATGCTCGCTGTCGACCGGCAGCAACTCGACTCCATATTCGCGGACGGCCCGCATGACCAGGCTGCCGCCGGCGACCAGCGTTTCCTTGTTGGCCAGGCCGATGCGCTTGCGGGCCCGGATCGCTGCGTAGGTGGCTTCCAGGCCGGCCACGCCGACGATGGCAGACATGACGGTGTCGCAATCCGGGGAAGTGGCCGCCTCGAACGTACGCGTCGCCGCCGAAATCCAGTTCCGGCCAGCCGCGCCGAGCGCATGCAGCGCATGCGCGCAGCGGCCCAAGTGAGGATTCGTCGGCCATGACGGCCACTTCGGGCCGGAATTCCTGGATCTGGCGGGCCAAGAGAGGCGACATTGCGGCCGGCGACGAGAGCGTAGACCCGGAAGCGCTCCGGGCTGCGCCGGACCACATCGAGGGTGCTTTCACCGATGGTGCCCGTGGAACCGAGAATCGTGAGGCGCTGGAGTGCATAAGGCTGCAAGGAACTCATGGAGCTATCGCAACCGCCATCCTATCATTGCGGCGCGAACACGCGGGCTATTGACCGATGCGCGCATGATGCGACCCGTTTCTTCTTCTATCGGCTTTGTTTGATTTTTGCGAGAGACCCGAAGGCGCCGGGGAGGAATGCTTCAGGGGTCTTTTGAGGTTAGTCTCGCTTTGGTGGGAGTTGCCTCCCCGGCTTGATTCCAATAGTAAGATACTGATTCCATGGATTGCAAGAGTTTTTTATGATTTTTTGGATATCGACTTGACCTCTACCCCCGTCATCTTCTCTAAAACCTTGATAGTAGAGCACATATCCTCATCTGTGAGCCCTTGAGAAATTGCCGTCTGAAAGAGTTGCTGCGGTCACAGCGGTCAACGGCAGGGGAACTTCTAGTTCATTCGCCTGATTCCAGAATCAGCCCAATGTCCTTGTGCATCCATCTCACTGAAAAATTGGTAGAAAAGTCCCGGCGGAAGACGTAGGGAGCCTTAAAAGCGATCAGTCCGCTCTTGGCGGCGCTGTTGTCGAGGATGTCCAGCATCAGTTCGGGATCCACCCCTGCGCTGGTGGACAGCACCATGCCCTCGTTGAATGCCTGTAAGATATTGGAAAGAATAAGATTCTGCGTCAGCTTGGCGTGCAGACCAAGGCCGGTGCCACCACAGTAATAGAGGCGCTTTCCCATGATTTCGAAGAATGGCTTCACTTTTTCATAGACCGCCTCGTCGCCGCCGATCATGAAGGTGAGGGTGCCGCCCTCCGCCCCGGGCTTGGATCCGGTGCAGGGCGCATCGAGGAAGTCAACGCCCTTCACTTTGAGGGTTTCGGCCGCGCGCCGGGCGTAGGAGGGGGAGATAGTTGAGCAATCGGCAATGACCGAGCCGGGACGAACGCCCTCGATGAGCCCGCCCTCGCCGAGCGTCACCCGGGCACTCATGTCGGTGTCGCCGACGCAGAGGAAGATGACGTCGGCTTTCTCCGCGACCTCCCTGGGGGTTTCGCAGAAGGTACCCTTCTCCTCTTCCGCCAGTTGCCTGGCCTTGGAAGAGGTGTTGGACCAGAGCGCGACGGAGTGGCCGGCGCGGAGGAGATGCCGGGCCATCGGGTAGCCCATAATGCCGAGACCAAGAAAGCCGAGTTGTGCCATAGCATTCAATTGTAGGAGGCCGCGCCCACGGGCCACAATCACCGTGCGACAATCGTGGCGGAAATTGATATGGCAGCCCAGCGGATTCTGATAACCAAGCGCGTCTACCCGGAGGCGGTGGACTTTCTGCAGTCGCGGTTCGAGGTGGACTATGAATCCACTGACACCGGGCTCGACACTGCCGGCCTGCTGTCGCGCTCCAAGGGCTGTGCCGCAGTGGTTTCGCAGTTGACCGACAAGCTCAGCGCGGACGTGATTGAGCAACTGGACAGCTCAGTGAAAGTTCTTGCCCAGGTGGCCGTGGGCTACGACAACATCGATGTGCCAGCCGCGACGCGGCGCGGGCTGTTGGTCACCAATACGCCCGGCGTCCTCACGGAAACTACGGCGGACTTCGCCTGGGCGCTGCTGATGGCCGCCGCCAGGCGCATTCCGGAAGCGCACGCTTTTGTGCACGAAGGCAGATGGAAAACATGGCTCATCGATCTTCTCGCCGGGCCAGGATGTCCATGGCGCCACGCTCGGCATCTTCGGCATGGGGCGCATCGGGCAGGCTGTGGCGCGCCGGGGTCGTGGCTTCGGAATGAGGATCCTCTACCACGATGCGACCCGTCTGCCTGAGAACGTCGAGGGCGAACTTGCGGTTACGTTCGTGTCGAAGGAGGAACTGCTGCGTCAGGCCGACTTCGTCACGCTCCACGTTCCGCTTTTGCCGGAAACAAAACACCTCATCGGCCCCGCCGAGCTGGCCATCATGAAGCCCACGTCGGTTCTCATCAACACCGCTCGCGGCCCCGTCGTCGATGAACGCGCACTGGCAGACGCATTGGAGCAGGGCCGCATCTGGTCGGCGGGCCTCGACGTCTTTGAGCGCGAGCCGGGGGTGGAAGCGAAACTCCTGAGCCTGCCCAACGTCGTCGTCGCCCCGCACATCGCGTCAGCTTCCATCGCGACGCGCAAGCGCATGTCGATGATGGCCGCGGAGAATGCCGCGGCCTTCCTGTCGGATGAGCGGCCGGCAAACCCCGTGAATCCCGAAGTCCTGGGCTAGACTGCGCGAGGGCCGGGGGCCGGGTATTACACTCAAGGGCACTGGTGTAACCCGATGTCCGATAGAGTTTTCATTTTCGACACCACCTTGAGAGACGGCGAGCAGGCGGCCGGGACCCGGCTGGGCAGGCGCGAGAAGCTGACCATCGCCCGGCAGTTGGCCCGCCTCAAAGTGGACGTCATCGAAGCGGGATACCCGCATCGTCGCCCGAGGATTTCGAGGCGGTGCAACTGCTCGGCCAGGAGATCGAAGGCCCCGCGATCTGCGCCCTTTCCCGCGCCGTGGCCTCCGACATCGAGGCCTGCGGCAAGGCGCTGGCAAAGGCACAGCGGCCGCGGATCCACACCGGCATCGGCGTGTCCGACATCCACATCATCGGCAAGTTCGGCGACGACAAGTACGGCAAGACCCTGGGCGAGAAGAAGGTCCGCCTCGTCCAGATGGCGGCAGACGCGGTGAAGCTGGCGCGGCAGTTCGCCGACGACGTGGAGTTCTACGCCGAAGACGCCGGCCGCTCCGATCCGGCCTACCTCTTCGAGATGCTGCAGGCGGCCATCGACGCCGGGGCCACGGTGGTCAATATTCCCGATACGACCGGCTACGCGATGCCCGAGCAGTACGGCGCGCTGATCGCTTCCATCCGCGACAACGTGCCCAACATCGAGAAGGCCACCATCAGCGTTCACTGCCACAACGACCTGGGCCTGGCGGTGGCCAACTCGCTGGCCGGCGTTCGCAACGGCGCGCGGCAGGTGGAAGGCACCATCAACGGCATCGGCGAGCGAGCCGGCAACGCGGCGCTGGAAGAGGTCGTGATGGCCATCCGCACGCGCGGCGACTACTTCGGGCTTCAGACCGGCATCGAGACGACGGAGTTCATCCGTACCAGCCGGCTGGTCTCGGAGATGCTCGGCATGGTTGTCCCGGCCAACAAAGCCGTAGTCGGCGGCAACGCGTTCTCGCACAGCTCCGGCATTCACGTCGACGGCTTCCTGAAGAACCGTGAGACCTACGAGATCATGCGGCCCGAAGACGTCGGCGCCGCGGAGAGCCGCGTGGTGCTCACCGCTCGTACCGGCCGCGCCGGCCTGCGGGACCGTCTGGAAAAGCTGGGCTACGCGATTTCGCCGGAGGAACTTGACCAGACCTACCAGCGATTCCTGGTTGTGGCGGACAAGAAGCAGGAGGTCTTCGACGAAGACCTGGTCGCCATCCTGCGCGATGAACTGCACGCCGATGCGGAGACCTACAAGCTCGACTACCTGCACATCTACAGCGGCACAGCGGCGATACCGACGGCCACCGTCCGGCTGCGCGTGAACGATGAGGTGAAGGAAGGCGCCGCCATCGGCGACGGCCCGGTGGATGCCGTCTACAAGGCAATCTCACAATTGACGGGCAGCTCAGCGAAACTCGGCAGGTACGAGATTCGAGCGGTGACCAGCGGCACGGAAGCGATGGGCGAAGTGACCGTGCAACTGGAGGTTCCGGGCGTCCGCGTCATGGGCCGCGGCGCATCCACCGACATCATCGAAGCCAGCGTCAAGGCCTATATCGACGGCCTGAACAAGCTGGCGAATCGCGGCGCCGGTCCGGCCGCCGCCCCGAAGTAAACGCGCTGCAGCCATTGCGCAGCCGGGGGACGCTCTGAGACGCTTGATGTTGAGAGCAGGAATGCGTTTACTCTGGCTGGCCGCGCTGGCGGCGACCCTTTGGGCCGAAGACTACAGAACGCCGGCGGGCACGAGGCCTGCGAGCAGGCGTCCGGGCGCGGAGAGCATCCTGCCTGGCGGGCGCATGATCGCTCCGCACGGGCGCCATTTCCCCACCGGGCCGGGTGCATTCGGCCTGGCGGTGAGTCCCGATGGCGAATTCGCCGTGACATCGGACGGCGGCCCGAACCGCTATTCGCTCACGCTGCTGGACATGACCAGCGAACCGTGGCAGACGCGCACGTTGGCCACCAAGCGCAAGAACGAAAAAGCCGACAATGACGAGGACGACTGGCGCAGCGTCTTCATGGGACTGCAGTTTGCCGACGACAGGCGGCTGTTCGCCAGCGAAGGCAATAGCGGCCGTGTGCGGGAGATCACGATCCCGGGCGGCCGGGTGCAGGGCCTCTTCAGCCTGAATCAGGGCGCGTGGCGGGATGGCTATTCAGGTGATCTGGCCTACGACGGAAAGAAGCGCATTCTGTATGTCGTAGACCAGGCGAACTTCCGGGTGGCCATCTTCGACACACGTTCGCGGAGAATGCTGGCCAGCGTGCGGACAGGCCGGCTGCCGTTTCGCGCGGCACTCTCGCCCGACGGGCGGCGTCTCTATGTGACCAATGTGGGAATGTTCGAGTACAAGCCCGTGCCGGGGGCCGATCCGAAGCGAGCGCGGGAGACCGGGCTGCAATATCCGGCATTCGGCTTCCCATCCAGGGATGCCGAGACGGGAGCAAGACGCAGCACCGGCACCGGTGAAGTCGACATCCCCGGTCTGGGCGACCCGAACGTGGACGAATCGAACTCGCTGTGCGTTGTCGACGTCGAGAATCCGGCAGCGCCACGCGTCGTGAAGTTCATTCGCACAGGCGAGCCGTTCGGCGTCTGGAGCAAGGGCGGATCCGGCCCGTCGGGCCTGGCCGTGACGCCGAGCGCCATCTATGTAGCCAACTCGAATCAGGACTCGGTGACGGTGATCGACGCGCTCACACTCAGGCCGAGGGCAACGATTGAGCTGAGGATCGAGGGGCTCGCCAATTATCGCGGCATCCTGCCGATCGGCTTGGCGATCGATGTACTCTCCAGCCGCCTGCTGGTGGCAGAAGCGGGCATCAACGCGGTCTCCGTCATCGACATGTCGAGCAACAGAGTGGTTGGACGGATTCCGGCCGGATGGTTCCCTTCGTCGGTGGCCACACGGGAAGGTCAGGTCTTCGTCGCCAGCGCCAAGGGTCTGGGCACGGGGCCGAATGCGACCAAAACAGCGCCGCTCGAATCTTCTTTCCAGGGGGAGCTGCGGCGCGGGCTGGTGAGCGTGTACCCAATGCCATTCCCGCGAGTTCTGCGAGTGTTGAGCCATCAGGTGACGACCGTCAACGGATTCCAGCCGCAGACGGAACCGCCACCTGATCTGCCCAAGGAGATCCGGCACGTCGTGGTGATCGTCAAAGAGAATCGCACCTATGACGAAGTTCTCGGCGACCTGGAGCGTGACCGCGGCGATGAACTTCGTGGCGCGCCCGAGCTGGCGCGATTCGGACGTCGAGGCTGGATTGACCCGGAACCCGGCGCGCTGAAAGCTCGCCTCGAAAAGAAGTTCTACAACATCACGCCAAATCATCATTCGCTGGCCGAGCGATACGCATTCTCGGACAACTTCTATGTGGATAGCGAAGTATCGGTAGACGGCCACCACTGGATCGTGGGCTCGTACCCGAATGCATGGACCGAGAGTTCGCTGATGGCATCATACGGCGGACAGAAGGACTTCCGTTTTCCGACGACAGCGCCGGGGCGACTGCTGTTTGCGCAGTCGAATTCGAGCCTACACCCCGAGGAGCAACTGGAGCAGGGCGCGCTCTGGCACCATCTCGAGCGGCACGGCATTCCGTTCCGAAACTACGGCGAGGGGCTCGAACTGGCCGGCGTGGTCGAGGACCCGGGCGAGATGCCCACCGGCGCACGCTACATGACCAATGTGCCGATGCCGGACCCGCTGTGGCGAAACACCTCGCGGGAGTACGCGCAGTACAACATGAACATCCCGGATCAATACCGCGTGGAGCAGTTCATCGGCGAGGTGGAGAAACTGTACGTAAAGCCAGGCAGGGAGCTGCCGCGGTTCCTGTTCATCCATCTGCCGAACGACCACATGGCCAAGCCGCGGCCCGAAGACGGCTATCCGTTTTCTGCATCCTACGTTTCCGATAACGACTACGCGCTGGGCCGGATGGTCGAGTATTTGTCCAAGTCGCCCTGGTGGAAAAACATGGCAATTCTCATTACTGAGGACGACGCGCAGGGGGGAGTGGATCATGTCGATTCGCACAGGACAGTGCTGCTGGTGGCCAGCCCGTGGGCGAAGCGGAATTACGCGTCCCGCACCAATGTCAGTTTCCCTGGCTTGCTGAAGACAGCGTTCCGGCTGCTGGGTCTGCCTCCCCTGAATCTCTACGACGCCACGGCGCCGGACTTGTCGGATTGCTTCCAGACCACAAATCCGGACTTCTCTCCCTATGAGGCTTTGCGTCCGGATCCGGAGATCTTTGTTCCGGAGAATGCCAAGGACCCCATCGACCCCGCGCCTTCGCCCAAGATGGACGATCCGTCGTTCCTTCGCGAGCAGCACCGGAAGAAGCAATAGCCGAACTCAACCGCGGTGCGCGGCTTTGAACCCGAATCTGCCTGTGTGTTAGATTAAAGGTGTTGCCTACCGCAATGCGGGGACGTAGTTCAGCTGGTTAGAACGCCGGCCTGTCACGTCGGAGGTCGCGGGTTCGAGCCCCGTCGTCCCCGCCATCCAGCCCTCTTCCTCCCACTTCGATCATCCAGCCCAGCGTCAGCAGTGATGGCCTGACGTTCGCCTATTCGATCGTCACGGACTTTCCGGCAATTCCAGGTCGAGTCTCCGAAGTCGAAGGGGTTGTGGCTCAAGCCACCCGCTGGTTCGACAGTGAATTGAACCGACCGGGCTACGCCGGCGTCAGCCGGAACGGGCGATGGGCCCTGTTCAGCCAGCCGAATGCATCCAACGGCCAGAGGCGCTCGCTGTGGATCAACCTCGAATCGGAGAAGGAGTACCCGTTGCCGGAAGGCGGCTTGCCTGTCGATTCAATCGCTGACGACGGCAGTGTGGCGATTGCGGAAGGCACACAGTTGCGCGTCTTCTCGCCCGAGGCTGCCCCCAAGCGGATCGAGCTTGGTTTCCACGCTGCGCGCGTCGTGGCGTACAGCCGCGATGGCACAACGGCGGTTGTCCAGCAGGACGAGGCCAAGGGTCCACTGCCTCTTTACTCAGTGAACATCGCCTCCGGCCGCACGACCCAGATTCTCCCGGACTACTATCGCTTCTCTCCTCTTCCGATTGCCCTTACAGCCGATGGCAGCCGGCTCTTCCTCCGGCAGGATGAACTCAACGGGCTCAGTTCGAAGGTGCATATGCTGGACCTCCGGTATCGCACCCGGAGCTTTCTTACGGAGGTCGAGCAGGATCTCTCCGCGATCGCCATCTCCGGCAATGCCAACTGCTGGCGGAAACTCCCTCGATTTCCTCCTCCCCCAAACGGATCGCCCCGGGTAGCTGGCTCTCATTGGCCGGGAACGCGCTTGGCCGGGCCGGCGTCAGCATCGCCGGCCAGGAAGCATCCATCCGGCTCCAGGGAAATCGTTCTCTGATCGTCGTCGCCGACGCCGCGACTCCGCTGGGCGATGGAGAAATTGAAGTCCAGGCCGAGGCATCTCCCTTTGAGCCGCAGCGGCGGACGATCACCGTTGTCCCCAGGGCGCCGCGCTTTCTTGTCCTTTTCGACTTGGGCGAAACAGCCTCCTATTGGAGCTCCGTCAATGTGGCGATCTCCGCCGGCAACGGCGATCTCATCAACCAGTACCGCCCCGCCCGGCCGGGCGAGCTCGTGCGGATCTACCTGACCGGGCTAGGCCCGACCTCTGACGGGCTGGAGTGGGTCCATTGGGACGAGCCGGCACAATCCTGGAAGAGCGGCTTAGAGGTGGTCAGCGTCGAACGCGATTCCAGCGAGCCGGCGTTTTGGGTCGCGCTCATCCGTATCCCAGCGAGTTGGCCGGCTGGCCGCCTCACGCTCGGCTGCTCTCCGGGCGGCGAGCCAAGCTTGCGAACGACTGCCACTTTGGATGTGGCCACGCAGTAGCCGCGCAAACTCCGGCGCTGCCAAAAGTCCCTTTAGATCACGTAAAATGTGGAATAACGCGCGCCCGGTTAGAGGCTTTTGTTCGGGGAGGGATGCGAGGAGAGGCCTTAGCCGAAGCTGGATGAAGGGGGCTGGAAGCGGTCGGAGAGAATGGTCGCTTCCCGGGGCTGCTCTTAAGCAAAGCGACAGCCGGAATGGCAAGCGGCGCAGAATGTCATAGAGGCAGGCGGCTTTTATGGATGAGCTGAAGACGCTGCGAATTCTTGTCGCTGAGGACAACGACGCAGATGTCATGATGATCGAGGAAGCTCTTCAAGCCCACGCAATCAGTTATCAGCTTGTCCGAATGAGGGATGGTGAGGATGCCCTTCACTATCTGGAGGAGCTTGAGCGCGACATCCGGATTCCAGCTCCACACCTTTTCCTGCTGGACCTCCATCTCCCAAGGAGAGACGGAGCAGAGATCATGCGGGAGCGTTCGCAGCGGGCGTCGCTGCCGTGAAACTCCCATTGTCGCCTTGAGCTCTTCTGACGCACCGGAGGATCGTGAAGAGGTGCGAAGTCATTCGGGGATCTTCTTCCGGAAGCCATCAGACCTCGATTCCTACTTGGAACTCGGTGTAGTGGTAAGGGAGGTAGTGAACCGCAGACAACGCGAGGGCTTTCCCAATGTCCCATGAAACCCCTCTTCGCTGCGAGGCTGATTTGCCGTCCGGATTCCCCTCCGGCGGTAGCGAAATCAGCACGCTGATGCGCACGCTCGACTGGTCGGCGACCCCGCTTGGAGCGGTCGAAACGTGGTCGCCTGCGCTGCGCATGATGGTGAGCTTCCTCCTGGCAAATCGCTTCCCGCTCCTTCTTTGGTGGGGACCGGATTACATCTCGATTTACAACGATGCCTACCGGCCGATACTCGGCGTTAAGCATCCGTGGGCGTTAGGCAAGCCGGTCAGAGAGTGCTGGTCGGAGATCTGGCACGTGCTTCAGCCTCTTATCGATACTCCGTTTAGCGGCGGCCCTTCTACTTGGATGGACGATATCGAGCTTCATATCCAACGAAAGGGCTACACAGAAGAGACGCACTTTACTGTCGCGTACAGTCCCGTCCCGGACGAGACAGCGCCACGCGGCATTGGCGGCGTGCTTGCCACCGTGCACGAAATAACGGAAAAGGTTATCGGCGCGCGCCGCCTCCAGATTCTCCGCGATCTGGGCGCCCTTGCCTCTGATGCCAAATCTGACGAAGAAGCGTGCGCCGCAGTGTGCGAAACGCTGGCCGAGCATTCGAAGGACGTCCCGTTCGCTCTCATATATTTGTTATCGGCTGAAGGCGGGCAGGCGCATCTCGCGGATTTGTGCGGCGTGGATTCGGGAAGGAGCATTAGCCCGCAACTGATTTACCTCGATGATGAAAATGCACCATGGCCTCTGGCCGAGTGCAAAACTACTGAGCAAATGCAGGTAGTGGAGGACATAGGCGCCAGATTTGATTCAGTCCCCGCTGGCCCGTGGCCCGATCCTCCGCATACAGCTGTTGTTCTACCAATTCGTTCCAACACAGCGCACCAACTCGTTGGATTTCTCATCGCCGGCGCGAGTTCGCGTGTCAAGTTGGACGAGGCGTATGAGAATTTCCTACAGGTTGCTGCCTCTCAAGTGGCAACAGCCATTGCCAACGCTCGATCTTTTGAAGAGGCGCGCAAACGCGCGGCCGCATTGACGGAGCTTGATCGGGCAAAGACGGTCTTCTTTTCTAATGTGAGTCACGAGTTTCGTACGCCGCTGACCCTCATGCTCGCCCCTCTGGAGGAGATGCTTTCCGACGACGGCGCACTTCCTCCAGTTGCCGTTGAATCGCTCGCGGTCGTGCACCGGAACGGGCTCCGGCTCCAAAAGCTCGTGAATACCCTGCTCGATTTCTCGCGAATGGAAGCAGGACGCGTGCAGGCATTCTTTGAGCCCACCGACCTCGCCAGGCTGACCGGGGATCTTGCCAGCAACTTCCGCTCTGCTGTTGAGAAAGCCGGCGTGCAGTTCACCATCGATTGCGACTCACTACCCGAACCGATTTATGTGGACCGGGAGATGTGGGAAAAGGTGGTGTTGAACCTTCTCTCTAACGCCTTCAAGCACACGTTTGAAGGTGAGATTGCCGTTCGCCTGACCTGGCATGGCGAAGGGGTCTTGTTCACAGTGGCCGATACAGGCGTCGGCATCGCTCCGGACGACCAGCCACACGTGTTTAAGCGCTTCCATCGTGTACGCGGCGCCCGGGCCCGAACGCATGAAGGCACGGGCATAGGCCTCGCTCTGGTTCACGAGCTTGTCAGGCTGCATGGCGGCAACATTCAGCTTCAAAGCAAGATTGGCAAAGGCACGACATTGACCGTGTCGCTGCCCCGTGGCTCAGCTCATCTGCCGCCCGAAAGCCTCGAAGCGACCCGCGGTTCATTGTCGACCGCTACGAACGTCAAAGCGTTCGTCGAAGAAGTGTCCCGCTGGCTGCCGGAGGACGCCCCTGACAGTTCGAAAACGCATGGCACTGTCCCGAGCAGCCGCCCTTCAGATACTCCCGTTGCCGGTCTGCCGCGACCGCTGGTTCTCCTTGCAGACGACAACGCAGACATGCGCGACTACGTACGTCGGCTCCTCGCGCGATCATTTGAAGTTGCCGCAGTCGCTGACGGCGCTACCGCGCTTCAAGCTGCCAAAGAGCGGAAACCCGACCTCGTTCTCGCGGACGTCATGATGCCCGGGCTCGACGGGTTTGAGCTCTTGCGCGCGCTCCGGGCCGACGACAATCTGAATACCGTTCCAGTCATTCTCCTCTCGGCCAGGGCAGGGGAGGAAGCAAGCGTTGAGGGCATGGAGGCCGGAGCAGACGACTACCTTACCAAGCCCTTTAGCGCACGGGAACTTGTCGCGCGGGTAGAATCGCACGTCGCGCTTGCCCGGTTTCGCCGCGAAAGCGCGGATGCCCTGCACTTCCGCTCCACTCAGTATGAAACTCTGCTCAACCAGGCGCCGCTCGGGGTTTTTCTTGTTGACGCTGACTTTCGCATCCGCGAAGTCAATCCCGTGGCATTCCCTGTGTTTGGTATCCCGGACATCGTAGGACGGGACTTCGACGAAATAGCTCACATACTGTGGCCGAAAGACTACGCCGATGAAGTCGTTCGCATTTTCCGCCATACATTGGAGTCAGGCGAGCCGTATGAGTCGCTCGAGAGTATCGAGCAGCGCCTTGATCGCGGCGTGACCGAATGTTTTGAGCGGCGGGCCGACCGTATTGTGCTGCCGGATGGCCGGTATGGCGTGGTCTGCTACTTTCGGGACATTTCCGCTCAGCTGCGCGCGCGCGCTGAGCTTGCCGAGTCTGAGGAAAGATTCCGCGGCGTCTTCAACTCGGCAGCGGTCGGAGTCGCCATCCTATCGGCTGAAGGACGGTTCGTGAACGCCAATGAGGCATTGTGCGCGATTACCGGCTACTCCGAAGACGAGCTTAGGGAGTTGGACACAACCTCTCTAAGTCATCCAAATGATCGCGCCAAGATGCAAACAAGGATTCAACAGCTACTCGCCGGCAAGATCGAGCGGTTTGTGATTCGGAAGCGCTACGTCCGGAAAGACGGCCGTATTGTCTGGGTTCAAAATAGCGTCTCCCTGATGCGAAATCATCAGGGCCGCCCTCAGCACATCATCAAGCTCTGCGAAGACATCACCGCCCGTGTACAGGCGGAGGAAGCCCTTCGCCACGCCGCGCAGTTTAACGAAGCAATCGTGAACAACATGGGTGAGGGGCTCTATACCGTCGACAGCACCGGGTGTGTGACCACAATCAATCCAGCAGCCGAAGCAATGTTCGGATGGACGTTTGATGAACTGCGTGGAAAGCGCATGCACGATGTGACGCACTACATGCATCCTGACGGAACGGCATTCCCGGCCGAAGAGTGCGCTGGATTTCAGGTGTTGCACGCGGGAACAACTTTGACCGGCCACGAAGACGTTTTCATTCGAAGGGATGGAACTTTCTTCGACGTAGTCTATAGCTCGGCCCCACTGCGGGAAGCTGATAGGGTAGCTGGTCTCGTTGTCGTCTTCAGCGATGTCTCAGAGCGAAAGCGAACGGAACGATTGCTTCTCGAGCAGAGTGCCGACCTTCGCGAGAATGAGGAGCGGTTGCGGCTCGCCCTCAGCACGGGAAAACTGGGCGACTGGCAACTCGACCTGAAGACCATGGACCTGACTTCTTCTGCTCAGTGCAAAGCGCATTTTGGCCGCGCACCTTCTGAGCCTTTCAGCTATGACGCCTTTCGCGCCGCGACCCATCCAGAGGACCGCGATGCCGTTCAGGCGATCATTGATCGCGCGATTCAGGAGTCAGGGAGTTGGGAGGCAGACTACCGCTGCATCTGGGACAACGGCTCGATCCATTGGATCAATGCCAGGGGCCGCGTTCTCCCTGAAACCGGTAGCGCGCCACCGCGTATGGTCGGCGTAACACTTGAGATTACTGATCGCAAGAACACGGAGGAAGAATTGAAGCGCTACAACGAAGCGCTGCAACGGGCGAACTCAGACCTCGAGCAATTCGCATATTCGGCGAGCCATGACCTGCAGGAACCGATTCGAAACATCGCCGTTTCAGGCGACGTGCTAAGCCGCCGATATGGGCACCTGCTCGATACAAAAGCCAAGGAATATCTAGGATTCATGACCGGGGGCGCAAAGAGAATGGAGCAACTGGTCAGGGATCTTCTGGTGTACACCCAGAGTGCCAGCGCCGATGGAGCCGGACTCGAAAATGCCGAATCGTCCAACGCTCTCGCAAAGGCACTTGCAAACCTCTCTGCTGCAGTAAGCGAAACGGCCGCGGAGATCACCCAGGATAGTCTTCCGTGCGTCCGGATGCGAGAAATCCAGCTGCAGCAGCTCTTTCAGAATCTCATCGGAAACGCGATCAAATACCGGAAAGACAACGAGAGACCTTGCATTCACGTGAGCGCCGAAAGACGCGCGAAGGAGTGGCTCTTTTCCGTGCGTGACAATGGCATCGGCATTGCGGAGGAGTACAAAGAACGAGTTTTTGGCATCTTCAAACGCCTTCACACGGATGGCAAGTATCCAGGAACCGGAATCGGTTTGGCAATATGCCAAAAGATCGTTGAGCGGAACGGCGGAAGAATTTGGCTGGAGTCCGAGGGGCCGGGAAGGGGTACCACATTCTACTTCTCCGTCCCGGTTCGATGACACGCTTATGCGCAAGTCGCAGCAGCCTACCTGAGCGGTGGCTAATGAGAGGAATATGGCCGTGACATTTGATCCGCAATCGGCAATCAATGCTGTTTGGTGTGGTGCTGATGGTTCTGCAACTGATTCGAGTCGCACCGGCTTCAACCCTCAGCCTTCCGGCGCAACGAGCGCCCGTAAAATCGTCGTGCTGCTCGTCGAGGACAACAGAACCGACGTGCTCATGGTCGAAGAGGCGATAGAGCTCCAAGGTCTTGCGGTCGAGTTGCATGTCGTCGAAGACGGTGAAAAGGCGTGCGAATTTCTTGAACGTGCTGATTGCAGCCCCGGAGCTGTTCGTCCCGAAGTGCTTCTGCTCGATTTGAACCTCCCTAAGCGAACGGGCAAGGAGGTGCTCATGCGCCTCCGAGGAAGCAAAACATGCCCCCACATTCCGGTTGTGATTATCACTTCGGCGGATGTCGCGAGGGAACGAGAAGAACTGATGCGTCTCGGAATAGCTCGCTACTTCCGAAAACCCGCCAACTATGATGAATTCATGCAACTAGGTGCGGTTCTCCAGTCCGTGTTCGATGAAATGAAACTTAGGTGAGGGCAAGCTGAGCAGTCCAAAGAGGAACATCGAAGCAGTGCCCCCGGTGTAGAGACCAGATTCCTTCGCTCCAACCTGTTAGGATGTTGGCCTATGCACGTGCAAGGTCCTCCTCCGACCGTTTCTTTGGACTACTCGGCCGATTATCGGGAAAGCTATTCCAACAGCGTCCAACTGCGCGCCAGCCTCTGGGACTTCTTCCTCCTGTTCGGAAAAGTCCGGCAGACCACACCGGAGGCCGTTAACATCGAAAACTACCAGGGCATTTACCTGAGCCCCCAGCAGGCAAAGGCGCTGCTGAACGTGCTGCAAACCAACGTCGAGCAATACGAAGCCACCTTCGGCGCCATCAGCCTGGAGCCGCAGGGCGGCAAGCAGGGAATTGTCCAGTAGCTACTGAGCAGTGAACTCGGGACCTTCGCTGTTACCCTGTTAGGATGCCTCGCCAGAGGCGTCCCCATGACTTCATACAATCCAAACATCCTATCGGGACGCGACGTCTCTCTCCCTATTTGTGAGAACAAGCACCTCATACGGTGGGTCGAAAAAATGGCTCAGCTTACCAAGCCTGCCGCCATCCATTGGGTCGACGGTTCCGACGAAGAACGTGATGCGCTTTGCGCCCGGCTGGTCGACTCCGGCACGTTCATCAAGTTGAACGAAGAGAAGTGGCCGGGCTGCTACTATGCGCGATCGGACGCGAACGACGTCGCGCGCGTCGAGGATCGTACCTATATCTGCTCTTTGTCCAAGGACGCCGCCGGACCCACCAACAACTGGGAGGACCCCTTCCAGATGCGCCGCAAGCTCAAGTCGCTGTTCGACGGCTCGATGCGCGGCCGAACGATGTACGTGCTTCCATTCAGCATGGGCCCCGTCGGCGGACCTATGTCTCAGATCGGCGTGCAGCTCACAGATTCACCCTACGTCGTGGTGAACATGCGGATCATGGCCCGCATCGGAGCGCCCGTCCTCAAGGAGATCGACAAGGACGAAAAGCGCGTTGTGCCCTGCATGCACACCGTAGGAATGCCTCTGGAGCCCGGGAAGGAAGACGTGCCCTGGCCCTGCAATCGCGAGAAGTACATCGTTCACTTCCCCGAAACGCGCGAGATCTGGTCCTACGGCTCCGGCTACGGCGGCAACGCCCTGCTCGGCAAGAAGTGCTTCGCCTTGCGCATCGCCTCCAACATCGCGCGCGACGAGGGTTGGATGGCCGAGCATATGCTCATCGTCGGCGTGGAAGATCCTCAGGGCGAAAAGACCTATGTCGCCGCGGCCTTCCCGAGCGCCTGCGGCAAGACCAACCTGGCCATGCTCATCCCGCCCAAGGGGTTCGATGGCTGGAAAGTCTGGACGGTTGGCGACGACATCGCCTGGATCAAGCCCGGCCCGAACGGTCAACTGCGCGCCATCAACCCCGAAGCCGGCTTTTTCGGCGTTGCGCCAGGCACCTCGGCCCACACAAACCCGAACGCTATGGCGACTCTGGTGCGCAATACGATTTTCACCAACACGGCGCTGACCCCTGACGGCGGCGTCTGGTGGGAAGGCATGACCAAGCAGCCGCCGGCCGAGTGTCTCGACTGGCAGGGCCGCCGTTGGACACCGGAAATAGCGCACGAGACCGGCGCAAAGGCCGCGCATCCCAACGCTCGCTTCACAGCCCCAGCTTCTCAGTGCCCCTGCATCGACCCCGATTGGGAGAACCCCGAAGGCGTCCCCATCAGCGCCATCATCTTCGGAGGCCGCCGCGCCACCACGATGCCGCTGGTCTACCAGGCATTCAATTGGACCTCCGGCGTGTACACAGGCGCCACGATGGGCTCTGAAACCACAGCCGCGGCCGGCGGGCAGGTGGGCAAGGTCCGCCGCGACCCGATGGCCATGCTTCCCTTCTGCGGCTACCACATCGGCGACTACTTCCGGCACTGGCTCAAGATGCAGCGTCCGCTTCGCGAAACTCCGCGCGTCTTCCATGTAAATTGGTTTCGCAAGGACGAGGCCGGCCACTTCCTGTGGCCCGGCTTCGGTGAGAACATGCGGATTCTGAAGTGGATCGTCGACCGTGCCCGCGGCCGCGCCCTGGCCAACGAATCGCCTATTGGCTGGGTGCCCAGCTACGAGTGCATCCAATGGACCGGCCTCGATTTCCCCAGGGAGACCTTCGAAGAACTGCAGCGCTTCGACCGGGCAGCCTGGCGCACAGAGGTCATCGGGCACGAAGAGCTGTTCATCGACCTTCACGACCACCTGCCACCCGAGATGGTCTACGAGCGCGAACTGCTCATTTGCCGTCTATAAAGCGGCTCAGCCGCTTACTTCAACACCTTATAGATGTTCGAGTAGTCGTCAGTCCACGCGCTGAGCCACGGGTTCGGCTCCATCTTCTTATACCCCCTGAAGGCAGGGGTTTCAAATGGCGCCATCGAGTCGGCGATGAGCACCCAGGTGGTGCCGTAACACCGTCCGTCGTCGGTGTCCTCGGTCTCCACCTGCACGGCCACGCGCCCGGTGGAAGTCGCTGCGCGCTCGATCACCGGGCTCAGGTTGATGAAACGGTTCGAGATGTGGATAACGAGCACTCCGCCCTTCTTCATGTGCCGGAAGTAGAGGTCGATGGCTTCCCTGGTGAGCAGGTGGACGGGTATCGAATCCGACGAGAACGCGTCTACCGTGATGCTGTCGTAGTTCTGCGGTTCCTGCCGTTCCAGCGTGAGCCGCGCGTCGCCCAGCATGACCTCGGTAGCGCCTTCGGCGTTCTTCAGATACCAGAAGTAGGTGTTGGCGATCTTCTCCACCACCGGGTTGATCTCGTAAAAGCGGTAGAGGTCGCCCAGCCGGGAGTAGGCTGCAAGGTTGCCCGTGCCGAGCCCGATGATGGCTACCCTCTGCATGTCGGCGATGTTCCGCCCCTGCATGAGGCGCCCGAAGCCCGTTTCTTCGCAATAGTAGGTTGCCTTCTCGCGGCGGCGCGCCGGGTGGGTGTACTGTTCGCCATGATTGATGGCGCCGTGCACAAGCGTCCGGTACCCATCCATGTCGTACATCCCGTGGTACTGCTTCACGCGCAGCTCACCGTAGAAATTGCGGGTCACCAGCAGGCTGTCTTTGGTGGAGTCGCGCACTTCGCTCGCCAGATAGCCCAGCGAGGCGGCGCACAGCGAGAAGAGTGCGATGGCCTTCCATCCAAGAGGATCGCCCCGCATGCCCCAGCCAGGCTCCAAGTAGGCCAGCAGGCCGAGCAGAAGTGTCATGAGCCCCAGCGTGATGTGGAACTCGATCATGGCCGGAAAAACCAGCGGGGCAAGCAGCGCGACGAACACGCCGCCGATGGCGCCGCCGATGGAGATCATCAGGAAATACCCGGTCAGGTGCGCCGGCGCGGGTTTCCGGCGCGCGAGTTCGCCATGAAAGACCATCGTCACAAGGAAGAACGCCACGGCGAACAGTGCGATGACAATGCGGACATCAGGCCGGTCGGCTGGTCCCAGCGAGAGCAGATAAGCCAGGCCGCCGAGCGCGAAGGGTGCCAATATCCAGAAGATGCCGCGCCGGTACCAGCCTTCGGCGTCGAAGCAAAGGATGAAGGTCAGCAGGTAGAGCGCCAGGGGCAGCACCCACAGGAACGGGATGGGCGCGACATCCATCGTGAGATGAGTGGTGAGCGACAGCAACAACATGGACGGGCATGCAGACAGGGCGATCCAGAGAAGCTTCTGCCCGCGAGCTGGGACCTCCGCCGGCTCCTGCACCGCCGATTGCACTTGAATGCGCGGCCTCAACCGCAGCGCCAGCCACCCAGTCAGGCTGCTCAGCGCAGCGAAAGCGATGAAGCCGCCGCTCCACAGCCATGTCTGCCCCCCCAGTGGTAGAGCCGGTTCGATCAGGCCGGGATAGGTGAGCAAGGCCAGCATCGAACCCACGTTCGACAGCGCGTAGAGCCGGTAGGGTGACCGGCCGGGAAAACTCCGTGCAAACCAGGCTTGGATCAGAGGTCCCGTCGTCGACAGCATGAAGTAGGGCAGCCCCACCGTGGCCGCCAACAGACCTAGAATCCGGAGTATCGGCGCGTCGGGAGAAGCCGGCTTCCACCACTGGTTCGGGGTGATCGGGATGAACACCAACGCAACCAGCAGCAACGCCGTGTGGATGTACCATTGCCGGCGTGGCGAGAGGCGCTTCACGATGAAATGCGAATAGAAGTATCCGCCAAGCAGTGCGGACTGAAAGAAGAGCAGGCAGGTCGCCCAAACGGCCGCGGTGCCGCCGAACCAGGGCAGTATCATCTTGGCGATCAGCGGTTGGACCTGAAAGAGCAGGAAGGCGCTGAGAAAGACCGTAACAGCGTAGAGAAGCATCCGGAACCCCGATTGTAATGCAATGCGATGCTACGGCACCCGCGGCACGGGCTAAGGGGTGCCGGCACTATTCAAATTCCGTCCGGGGCGGTCGATAAGCCCAACGTGGAGAACACCGGTCTGCCGTGGCGTGCCGCGTTGACGGCGCTGCTGGCGATGTCGCAAGCATGGGCCTCACCTCGGGTCGCGGGAGTGACTGGTCCATTGTGGTTCTTCGAGGCGGCGCCCGGGATCTGGCGAGCCGACGGAGGAGTTCGGCTTTCCTGGGAAAACGGTCCGGACGGCCCGGCGCTGAGTCTCCAGGACAGTGGCAGGACCCTTCGCATCAGATATCCAGGCAGCGCGGCCCACCCGCATGCGAAGCTTTGCACCGGCCAGCGCGCGCCGATCCGCTGGTTCACGGGCGAGGGAGAACGGCCGCATCAAACATCTGAATCCGGCGAGTGCCTGCTCATTGAGAGTCTCTGGCCGGGCATCTCCCTGCGGCTCATGGGCGGTGAAGGCCGCATCAAGTCCGACTACATTGTCGAGCCTGGAGTCTCTTCCGATGTCATCCGGGTTGCCTTCGACGGTGCCCGGGCGGTTCGCGTGGAACCCGGCGGGGGCTTGCTGATTGAGATGCCCGATGGCCTGTGGCGCGAGGATCCGCCGCGCGCCTGGACGGAGACAGGCGAGCCCGTCGACGTCTCGTTTCGAATCCACCAGGGGCAGGAGGGTCACTCCGTCGGCTTCATTGCACCCCTGCTCAACGACGAGCGCCTGATCATCGATCCGGCGATCAACTACAGCGGCGTCTTCGGCGGCAACGGGATCTCCGCAGCCACGGCGATGACCGTTGATTCATTTGGCTCAGTGTACGTCGCCGGTTACACCGACGCTTCCGATTTCCCCCAGGCAGCGGCAATTCTTCCCCGTGGAGGCGGGGTTGATGCAGTCGTGATCAAACTGGATCCGGCAACCGGCAAACTTCTGTGGGCCAACTATATCGGCGGCAATGGCGATGATCGCGCGCAGGCGATCGCCCTCTCGAGCGACGGAGGCCTCGTTGTCGCAGGCAGTACGAACTCGGCGAACTTCCCCGTTGCCGGTGCGGCTTCCTCACCCAGGGGAGGCACGGACGCCTTCCTGCTGAAATTCGCCGCTGACGGATCGCAACTGCTCTTCAGCTCCTACCTGGGGGGCACACAGAACGATTCAGCCTATTCGGTGGCGGCATCGGCCACGGGAGTTTGGGTGGGAGGGCAGACCTCTTCAACGAACTTCCCCGTATCCGGCGCGCCGCAGACGGCGCTCCGAGGGGCCACGGATGGTTTTGTCGCCCGGTACGGCCTTGGCGGGGCCATGGAGTACAGCACCTACCTGGGAGGCGGTGGCGACGACTTGGTCCGGACCCTCGCCATCGCGCCCGGCGGCGACATTCTGGCGGGCGGGTCAACGGGTTCAGCGGACCTTCCCGTGCCACCTGGGGCGGCGCAGCCTTCCCTTCGGGGAGCGCTCGACGGCTTCGTCCTCAAGCTGTCCTCATCGGGGAGCCTCATCCTTGCCGGCACATACCTGGGCGGGAGCGCTGGCACGGCCAGCATGCCGGAGCGCGTCGAGGCCCTGGCCGTAGACGGATCTCTCAATGTCTACGCGGCAGGCTATACGCCCTCGGCTGATTTCCCGGCTCCGGGCGCGTGGCTGGGAACCATGGGAGGTGTCCGGGATGGCTTCCTCGTCAAACTCCATCCAGGGCTGAACGGTTTCGCCTGGGGGACTTATCTTGGCGGCGGAGGCCAGGACATGATCCAAACCATGGCTTTGCTCCCCGACGGGCGAATCGCCGTGGGCGGTGCGACTACTTCCGTCAACCTGCCTTTGCAGGATCCTGTCGTGACGAGCTATCGGGGCTCAACCGATGGGTTTCTGACGATCTTCACACCCGACGGCACGGCTGTTCCATTCTCGACCTACATTGGCGGCGCAGGTGCGGACACGGTGTTTGCAGTCGCCCCGGCGCCGGGCAACTCCGTTGTCGTGGCCGGACAGAGCGGCTCGCCCGACCTCCCCCTGCGTGGGCCGGCCCCCGCCCCTTCAGGCAGCGCACTCCGGTTCTTCGTCACTCGCTTCACGCTTGGTCCGGCGCCTCAGATCGATTCGATAACGCCGGCATCTGGCACTGGCGAGCAGGGAGTCTTCGAAGTGCAGGCATCCCACCCCAATGGCGCCACCCAATTCAACTGGGTCGAACTTGCTTTAGGCGATCTGCTCGGAGCGTCCCTGACTTGCCGTGTCCGCTGGATCCGTTCCTCCGGCCAGTTGATGGTCTTGCCTGAGGGCGGCGCGACAGAAATCCCCATTACGCCAGGCACGGCATCGTCGAGCTCCGGGGCTGCCTGCACCCTCTCAGGTGCAACCTCAACAGTTTCCGTTGGAGGCACGAGCGTCTCCATCCGGCTCAGTCTGTCTTTCACAAAAGCCTTTGCCGGCTCCCGCTCCATCGCTGCGGCTGCACGAGCCGTGGACGAAGCCGAAAGCGGGTATGTCAGCGGCGGGACGTGGATCGTACCCGACAAGGCCAATACGCCTCCCGATGTCGCCTCCGCGACTTTCTCTACCGCGTCAGGTGTCGGTGCGGTCTTTACCGTGCTCGCCACCGATGCCGACGGCGCCGGAGATTTGGCAAAGGTCCGCCTGCTGGTTGGAACTTCACCCGTCGAGGCTGGCGCTTGCGCCGTGGAGTACGACAGGGCAGCGGGGCTGCTTAGGCTGGTTAACGATTCTGGAACCGGGTGGTACTCGGCCGCTCCAGGCACGGCCGCGCCGCTGGCTAATTCCCACTGTCAGCTTCGCCCGGCTGCAACCGTGATTTCCTTTACGGCCAACGGGCTTCAAATAGGCTTCGACATCATCTTCGCCTCGTCCAACCCGCTGGTCAAGTCGATCTACGCATCCGCTACGGACGCATCTGGTGCGCAAACGGGGTATCTCGATTTCGGACTATTTCCGCCCATGGCGAACAACAACACAGCTCCGGTGTTCGTTCAGTTGACGCCCTCGGCGGGAGGGGGTGCGCTGCAGCGATTCACGATCACATACGCCGACAGCAATGGCGCCTCCGACCTGGTTCTCCTGAGGATGCGCTTCCACAACGTGGCCCAGGATTCGGGAGCATGCCTGCTGGAACTGGACAGGAGGACCTCCACACTTCGCCTCCGCAACGATGCCGGTAGCGATTGGCTCTTGGCTGCGGTCGGCTCATCGCAGACTGTCGCCAACAGCCGCTGTGAGATGCGCCCGGCCGGGGTGACTGTCGCGGTCGAAGGCCAACTGGTCCACTGGAGTATTGAAATCGCCTTCTTCCCGGGTTTCAACGGCGCCCGGACAATCTGGACGGCCGGTGAAGACGCTTCGGCGGCAACCAGCGGCTGGCAGCAGACCGGATCGTTTTCAGTCGCCGTCATCATCAACATGTCGCCAGTCCCACTCTCGGTCAGCCCGAGTTCGGGCAGTGGAACGGGAACGACGCTGACGGCCGAGTGGACCGATGCGAATGGCCCCCAGGACATCAGGACCGTCAGAGTCCTCGTCAATTCCTCGCAGACCTCGCTGGCGGGCTGCTATGTCGCGTTCGACCGGCAGACCCTGGCCGTCTCGCTGGCCAACGACACGGGCTCTGGATGGAGTGCGGCTGCCGCGGGTTCAGGGGTCGCCCTGTCCAACAGTCAGTGCACCGTGCATACGGCGGGAAGCTCCTTGCTGCTGAGCGGGACAAAACTGAGCGTCAGCTTCCAGTTCTCGTTCAAGAGTCCATTTAACGGCGCCAAGAGCGTCTGGGCTAATGCCACGGACCTTTCCGGCGCGACCAGCGATTCTCCCTGGATGGGAAGCTACACGGTCGTTGTTCCTGTCAATCAGGCGCCTCATGCATCGTCCCTGACTCCGTCCGCGGGGTCGGGGTCGGAGCAGGTGTTCGTATTCTCCTGGATCGATCTCAATGGCGGCGCGGACATTCAGAGGGCGGAGGTCCTGATCCATTCGGCGCAGTCGGCCGCGTGGGGCTGCTACCTCCAGGTAAGACCTGCCACCGGCAGCGTCGCGTTGGCCGCCGACGACGGCGCCTCCTGGAGTCCGGTCCAGGCGGGCGCACAGGCCAGCGCCTCCAATAGCCAGTGCACGCTGCGGGGAAGCGGAACCAGCTTACAGATCCTGGGGAGCACTTTGGTAGCCCGCTTGGATCTCTCCTTCAAACCTGTCTTCAATGGCGCCAAGTCCCTCTGGGCCAACGCGCTCGACACGGCGGGAATGCTGAGCCAGACTCCGCTGATGGGTACATACACGGTGGCTGCCAGCGCCCAGCTACCGCCGGTTCCGGTCTCTGTTTCGCCCTCCACCGGTTCCGGTGGCGGGCAGGTTTTTCAGTTTGTCTGGACCGACGCCAATGGCGCCAACGACATCAGCTCAGCCAGGGTGCTGATCAACTCTTCACAGCAGGCTCCGGGCGGATGCTACTTCGTGATCGACCGCGCCGCGGGGCTTGTGACCCTGGCCGACGATGCCGGCAGCCCGTCGCAGGCGGGCCGATTGGGAACCTCCGACGTTGTCGCTAACTCGCAATGCGCTTTACAAATGCAGAGTTCCAGTGTTCAGGCCACCGGCTCCACACTCAGCGCCTATATCGACATTCGCTTCAAAGCCAAGTTCAACGGACTGAAGGCCGTATTCATGAACGCGACTGATCTCGGCGGACTCACCTCCGCCGCGCCCCAATTGGGCACGTACGATGTCATGAGCAATCTGCCGGCAGCGCCCATCTCCGTTAGCGTTTCCCCTGCTGCTGCCAGCGGGGCGCGACAGACGTTCACATTGACTTGGACCGATGCCAACGGAGCTCACGATATCCTTTGGCCCCGCGTCCTGATCAACTCGGTACAGCAAGCCAATCAGGCCTGCTACCTGCAAGTCGACATAGCCGCGGGCAAGGTGATGCTGGCCGACGACGCCGCTGCGCTGAGCACGTCCTTGACACTCGGGGCCGCCCAGACAGTGCAGAACAGCCAATGCCGGGTGTACGGATCAGGTTCCTGGACGATCGCCTCGGGCAACACGCTCACCGTCATGCTCGATATCGCCTTCATCCCCGGCTTCACGGGAACCAAATCGATCTGGATGAACGCCACAGATTCAGCCGGACTCACCAGTCCTTCACCGCAGACGGGTAGCTACACCGTCACGCCGTAGTCAGGCCTTGGAGCTTGGGGCCTTGCGGCGAAAGGCCATGATCCAGATAAGCAAGCAAAGCAAGTGGCCGAGAATCTGTACATAGTATGCAGCGCCAAAAAGGCTACGGATGCTGAGGCTTCGCATCGACCATGCCGCAGCCTCCATCGCAGCCTGGATTCCCAATCCGCTCGTCACCAGGAACAATGTGAGGTCCGTATTGCGGTAGCGAACCAGCAATGTCCAGAGAATCAGGTTCAGCACCATGCCAGCAATGCTGATAATGTTGATCGTCCTCAGCACCCACATCGATGCCTTTTCGCTGTGGGTGAAGTACAACGCTGCGAACCACGATGAGGACGCTGACTGCGATAAGCCAGTGCCGGATCCACCCCAGGCCCGGCTTGGATGAAAGCGCCTTCCATACGAATGAGTGCACAACCAGATACAGGGCACACCCATCGGGCCGTCTCACTGATCAGGAAAAGATTGCTCCAGCCCTCGGACTTGTAAACTGCCATGTCCATCACCAGTCGTCAGCGTCAAGACTACGACATACAGGAGCAATCCGAAATAGGAACGGGCATACCCTTTGAGCAGGAGAGTAAGGAGATAAACATACAGCGTCGCAGAAATGCCAACTACTCCGTAGACAATCAGCGGACTCAGGCACTTTCGCGGTCAGCTTGGCTTACACAATAATAATCGGAAGCAAAATGAAAGCCGACAGGCTGCCCCCCAGGGGGGAAACTCGTCGGCTTTGGTTCGCAAAATTCGGCGGAGAAGGCCTGCTAGCTTATCATCCCAGGGATTCGGAGGAGGCATCGGGCCGAGGAAGAGCTTATCATCCCAGGGATTGGGAGGAGGCATCGGGCCGAGGAAGAGCTTATCATCCCAGGGATTGGGAGGAGGCATCGGGCCGAGGAAGAGCTTATCATCCCAGGGATTCGGGAGGAGGCATCGGGCCGAGGGAGAGCTTATCATCCCAGGGATTCGGGAGGAGGCAATCGCGGCCAAGGGAGAGAGAGTTTGCATCCGTACCAATTGGGAGCGTTCCCGCAGTAGCGGAAAGCCCAATCAAAAGGAGCGTAGCACAAATAAGACTAATGCCAAGCAGCTTGGACATCTGAGGTTTTACCTTCGTTTTGTCTGCCTTGCCCGCAGTGAACAGTGCAGGTGGGCAATTCCCTCAGACTAAGGGATCTTCCTTAGCCTAAGATGCAACTATTGGCAGGTCTCTTAGGATTAATCCTACTATTACTCACAGTACTTTCTCTTAACTACGCCTAAGGCGAATGGAAAGTTACACTTAGACCTATGTTAGGACTTTGGTAGGATTTATCTGAGTCTCCGTTCGATAGCCAGATCAGTCCATGTGAGAAGACAGCGAAGCGGTCGTGTCCACAGACCCGGGCCGATCCGATCCGCCTCGTGCGCCACGAACTTGCGGCATCCCCGGCCACTCGAGCCGCATGTCCCTGCAGATCTCCTCGAGCATTTCAGCCGAGGCATCGCGTCGTTCCAGAGCGAAGCACGTCAGGAGCATGTTGTCGCAGAGCGCATTGATAATGCGGGGAATCCCCTGACTTCGCGTGTGAATCTCCCGTATCAATGGAGCCGAAAACACGCTCTGATCGGGCATGCCCGCCTTGTCGAGCCGGGCTCGAATGTAGGCTTCGGTGTCGGACGGCTGGAACGGAGATAGAGAACACCTGAGCACGATGCGCTGCTTGAGCTGCCGGAGGTTCGGGGCATCGAGTTTCCGGTCAAGCTCGGGCTGACCGGCAAGTACTATCTGCAGGAGTTTGCCGAGGCGCGGATTCTCCAGGTTTCCCAGGAGCCGGATCTCCTCGAGTACATCCCACTCGAGGTTATGGGCTTCGTCGACGATTAGCACCGTGGTGCGCCCTTGATTGGCCTGCTGGATCAGTAGGTGATTGAGGGCAAAGAGGACTTCTGTCTTGGACTTGTGCGAGCAGCGGAGATCGAGATCGTAGGCGATCATCTCGAAAAACTGGTCCGACGAAATCCTGGAGTTGAAGATGAAGGCGAACTCAATATACTGGGCCTCCAGATAGTCCCGGAGACACTCGAGCATAGTGGTCTTGCCTGTACCCACCTCGCCGGTCAGGACAATGAACCCCTTCCGGCTGTGAACGCCGTAGATCAGGTTCGCGAGAGCCTCATCGTGCTGCGGACTTCGATAGAGGAACGCGGGATCCGGGCTGAGGTTGAATGGATTTTCCCGAAAGCCGAAAAAAGCGTTGTACATGTTGGGTACGCTGACAGCCGCCCACAAGAAAGGACTGGTGTCCCTTCACTATCCTTCTAGACTACTATGATCGGGCTTTCCGCTGTGTTTCAAGAGAGTTCGAACTGAATTGCCGCCCAGCCTGGCAGCGTCGCCGGCTGATCGGCGCTGAATACGATCCGCCTCGTCTTGGGAAAGGGCAAGCCAGTACGAATGGCCGACGCGATCACCGGAAGCGAGCGCAGAACTTTGTCCTTGACCTCATCTTCCGGATTCGGATCGGCGGCCTTGGGCAGATAGCCAGTCCCCCACCCCAAGCAGACCAGGCAGCCAGTGCGCGAGGCTTCCAGATCCTTGCGGCGTGCTTCCAGGGTATCGAGTGAACGGATGACGGCCGGAATCGCGGCCTTCTCGGCCCAGATCCTTTGAGCGGCGAGACAGCGTGCGGCCCATGCGTTTGAGGCTTCCGCATAGCGGAGCGCCCCGGGGGATTCCTTCCAGTTCAGGGCGCGCAGGGTCTCTGTCCGGCGGAAAAATGGCGCCTCGGAGAACGAGCCTTCGAACACACTCCCCGGAATGGCCATTTCAGCCAGGACTGGCGTTGCGTCAGCGGCGCGCTTACCGTCCAGCGTGCCGCGAGGCGCGGTTTTCCAGCCAAGTTCGAGTCGTCCGCCGCGATCGACGAGGGTGGCCGTGCGGGTCAGGTAGATTCGAGTCAGCCCGCCCGCGGGGCGCGGCTCCGAGTCGGCCAGCAGGAACCCCCGAGTGCGGGCTTGCCCCTGTGAACCCAAAACGGCCGCTTCCAGGATCTCGCCGGGACTTCTGGGCGCCCGTTCGGCGGCTTCCAACCGTTCAGAGAACTGTGCCCAATGGGAGTTCGTCGCCCGTTGCGTCAGCAGCGCTGTCCTCAACGCTCCTTTGATTGCGGTGGCCGGGATATGGAGGCTCCCGGAGGGAGTGGTGGCGAAAGTCGGCAGAAAGAGGTGCTCCGGCAGAGTGCGCTCAAACACGCGGCCCAGGGCCGGGGACTCGAGCGGAATGCGGCGCAGCGCATAGTTCTGGGCGTAGCCGCCCCAGGAGTTGAAGTCCAGCTTGTCGGCCCGGCGGATTTGGGACAGGTAGCTGTCCAGCCGCGGACTTTTAGCCAGGAGCCGGAAGATCTTCTTCTGGTCGAGCACATTGACCTGGTCTTTCCAGACCATGTAATCGATCGGGGCCAATCTCTGGCCGTCGCCGATCAGCATCGGCGTCAAGACTGTGAGACGGTAGCGCGTCATGCCACCCCCCTTCCAGCGCCGGACCATGCGATCGGCAGGGCGACGGCGAAACCCGCGCGCCACAATGGATGGGGCGCTTCGGGCGGAGCGGCATTGAGCGCCGTGCCTCGCAAGGGCTTATCCGAAACCAGGACGCCTCCCTCGCGGACCATGCGAGTCGACAGCTTCAGCCGTCCGTCAACAGCGCGGCCGGTGCGGGTCACGAGATCGTAACTGCCCCGTTCCCAATGGACCGCGTCGTCACCGGCAGGCGAGAAGAGCGAAAGGAGCCACCATGCGGCAGGCGCGGCGGCAGACACTGGCGCCGCGGCCCCGAAGATCAATTCCGCAAGCGTACCCGCCTGGAAGAGTGGGGTCCGCGAACGGCCAAAGCCGCGACTCCGCAGGCCGCCGAGTCCGGAGTCGGCCAATAGCCGGAACGCCGCCTGTAGTTTGGGCGACCAGATCGCATATGCCGTGTGGGAAGAGAACTCCGCGGCACACCAGAGTCCCGCCTCAGGCGCGAACTGTGTGCAAGCGACGGAATAAGGCTCCGCGATGCCGCCGGTAAGCCGGTCGACTGCCGCATGGGAGCGGCGCAGGAATCGATACGGACCGGCCGCCCCTCGTTGTCGCGAGGGCACGAGACAAGCGCTCTGGCCATCAATGGTCCACTCTTCTTCGCCAGGCATCTCTCCGCGCAGCAGTCCGGCCAGGACCGGCGCGGGCAGCAGTTGGGCGCCCTTCCAGCGCACACGGCTTTCTCCGGGCGGCGGCCACAACCCCGAGGGAGGCGGCAGATACAGGAGTCCCTTTTGGAACGGAAAGGCACTGGTCAATCGCACGGCGGGATCTTCGACCCCCCGCACTGTGGCCCCGAGCCACTCCTCGAGCCAGCCAAGCTGCTGGAATGCCCCGGATACTGCCGAGAATAGAGTGTCGCTGGAATACACGGCGGACGCCTGCTCGCGGGCGCCGGAATCGCTCCCGATGCGCCACGGCGTGAGGGGCCGGAGACGAACGAGCAGGGCGGGGTTCATTAGGCCAGGCGTCCGGAGAATTCCTGATCGGCGACCGCGGCTTGCAGTTCGGCTGTCGTGCCGGCCGAGGCCAGTGTCGCCTCGGCGCCGGCGGCTGTGTAGTAGGACTTGTTCCGCCAGGAGACCTTCCACGACGTGAAGCGCACTCGGCCGCTGCCTCTGGAACCGCCTCCCCCGAGCGAATCGTCTTCCAGCAATCGAATGCCCGCCACGAATGGCGACACCAGTTCGCGGTCCTCCGCGCACAGGATGTCGATCACGAACCGAACCCGGAACCTCGCCCCCGCCGGGACGCGCTCCAATGTGCGTGCCAGAGCCTGCGCGGTCAGCCTGTCGATGGAGTTTTCGCTCTTCACCTCAGTCAGTTCGTCGTCGAGATTCTCGCGCATCTGCACTGTAATCGAGTCCAGCTCCAGCGGAGCGTCATAGGCGGTGAGCCTCGCTGGCGTCGCCGACGAGGGCTCCAGCGCATCTCCGGAAACGCGCTCCATGCGGCCCGGATTGCGCCCGAAAAGCAGGCAGATTTCGTCACCCGGATCGTCGCTCTGATGAATTCGGACTTCCTGTCCGCGGCGGCGCGACAAGTAGACCAGATCGGAGGCGACAGCGTGGCCGTGCGCCTGCTCGAGCAGCGCCCGGATGCGCCCCCGCAGTGAACTGCCAGGGACGTAGGGACGCCCGAAAGCGTCCTTGACGACCGGATTGTCGGCTCCGCCCAAATCGAGCGAGCCTTTGCCCGCACCGATGTGCAGGCCGGTGTCGCAAATCAGCTCGCCATCGAGCAGGAGCTTGCCGATCAGGCCGAGCTTCGTATCGGCGGTATGGGAACTCATGGATTCTCCTTCCTCGTTTGGGCCCTTACTCGTTGTAGGCCACAATGGCCTCGAAGAGATCGCGGAAACGCTCGTAGCCGCGCGGGTCATTCTTTCGCGTGACCTGGAGCAGAAGCTTTTCCAGCGGATCGAGGCTGCGCAACTGATGGCGCGCAATCGTATAGGCCAGGCGTGCCCGCAGCATCACAAAGTGGTGCTGCCGTTCGGACTCGACCGCGCGGCAGGCGCGGCGGGTGGCGCTGAACAGCCGGCGAAGCTGGCTGCGGGTGCCCGAGTCCATGTCGCGCATGCGAACCACGACGGTGTGGGCCTGGTTGTCCAGATAGAGGCTGTCGTGAATCAGCTTTTCGAGATCGATGTCCAGCATCAGCTCGGGCGGGCGTCCGCCGGGGCGCGGACCTTCCCGGCCCCGAAGCGGAGGTCTGCCTCGGTCTCCACCGCGGTCGCCGCCGCCTGGACGTTCGCCGCCACGTTGCTCGGGGCGCTGCTCGCTGCGTTCAGGCTTGGGACCGCGCTCAGGGCGAGGTCCTCGTTCCGGGCGCGGTCCGCGATCGCTTCTTTCGCCGCGGGGAGGACGCTCCGGCCTAGGTTCGCCTGCCGCCGGTGCGGCGGCGGCAGCCGGAGCTTCCGCGGGCGATGCCGCCGGCGAAACCTCGGCAACTGGAGCCTCAGCAGCAGGCGCTTCGGCGGCCTGAGGAGCTTCCACTGCCGGCTCCGGCCTGGGTTCCGGATTTTCTTCCGGAAGATTCTGGTTCTGCTCTTCGATTTCGCTCATTATTATTCCGCCTCTTTGGCCAGCCGCGCCCATTCCAGGGCGACGCGGCCGGAGGGCCTCAGCTTCAATTGTCCCTGCCCGCGCGTGAGGAACGCTGCCTGCACTGCGGCGCGAGCCTTTTGAAAATCACGGTGGCGACCTTCCGAGTCAAGCACGCGGTTCAACCGGCGATGCAGCCGCCAAGGACGCTGCTGCGCATCGGCCTGCCGCTGCTGGTTGCGTGCCGGCAGAACCCGGTCGGTTTCGCGGTAAAACGCTCCCAACTCCCCGAGGAATTGCGGGCTTGCCCCAAACTCGTCCACCAGGCGAACCATCAGGTTCTTCAAATCCGAGGCTTCGGCGAGCTGTTTTGAATCCACAACACGGCCAAATACCGAGATAGAGTCCCGAGAAGATGACTTTGCCACGCTCAATTGACGTCCTGCCTCTACCCACACCGGCGCGGGGGCCGAATCCGCCGTCGCGGCCAGGGCGAGTCCCATCGAGAGCGTTTTCGCCTCCGGACCAGCCTGCTCGCGCAGCACTTCCTCCGCCGTCCGGTGATACAACCGCTGCATTTCCCGCGCAAACTCGATCAGCGCGTCCCACGAACCGGCCACCGCAAAGCCGTTGCCGCCGGCTGATAGCACCGTCACCTTCCGCCAGAATGCGCCCTGCATGCACAGAACCTGAACTTCTCCGGTGAAAAACGGCTTGAAGAAAGCCGTCAGCGGCATGTACTCCTCGACGCTCTGTGCCTGCCGCAGCCGCGACTCATACTGGTCGATTTCGCCTCGCAGAATCCCCCAGGCGCTGCGCCCTTGCGCTCGTTCGGCCAGGTCCTTCAGCGTGGCAGGCGCATCCCCGGCATCGTTCAATGCCCGGTGCGTCGCCACGGCGTGCGGATCGCCTGCGCGCCGCAGCAAGCCGGGTTCTGCGAAATCGAGCACCGCCGCGGCCGAGTCCGGCAGACTCTCGAACAAGCTGCCCATCCACTCGCCGCCCTGCAGTGAGTCAACGAAAGGATCGAACAATCCGTCCGGCTCCAATGCGTTCAGGCCGCTCCAATGGACCATCTCGCCGTCGAGACGGCGCCGGACGTCGCTCCATACTCCCAGGTTCTCCGTCGAGGCCCAAACCAGCCTCAAACGCCTGCCGGAGAACGCCGCGAGCCGTCGCGTCGCTTCAGTCAGGTAGGCATTGGCCTCGGCGAGGATTTCGCCTGGCAGCAGGACAAGAAACTGGCCGCCGCCGCTGGAGCCCAGCAGCTCCGGCGACAGTTTAAGCGCGTCCAGGAGGCCGCGCGGAACCGCCTCGCTCAGCAGGGAAATATAGAGACAACTCCCGCCGAGTTGTTGAAGATCACTTCCGTGGGCCTCGACAAACCCGTCGGCGCCCAGGATTTTGCCTTGTAGAAATACCTGCACGAAAACCGCCTCGTGAGCGGAGCCAAACTTCAAAATTAGCACAGGCTTAGAGCGCCCGTCGGTGAAACCGGCTCAATCGTGCTTCGGCTGCGTCGCTTTGCTCATCTGCGCCGCCAGCAACGCCAGCACGGCATCCGATGCCGCTGGCTGTGTGCCGCCCACCATGACATCCGGAGTCAGCCGGATGCCTTTTTCGGCCAGCGATTGGAAAATCTGCAGCAGCCCATAGTACTCGCCCATCGCCTCGACGCCCTTGCGCGCCGCCTCCGCACGGGCCAAACCGACAGCCTGAATCGCCCGGCCCTCGTTCTCGCCCTTGATGGCCGAGATCTCCGCCTCGGCCGTACCCCGGCGGCGAATGGCCTCCGCCTCGCCGTTGGCGCGGATCGACATCGCCGAGGAATCGCCTTCGGCATGGCGCACCGCTGCTTGCGCCTTGCGCTGCGCGATCATCACATTCTGTTCCTCGTTGACCAGTTCGCGCTGCTTTTCGGCCAGCGCCTTCTCCGCTTCCAGCGTCTTGCGGCTCTCCTGAGCTTCCCGCTCCACCTCAAACGTCTTCTTCTGTTCCTCCGCAAGTTTGCGCGCGGTCAGCGTGTCCATCAGTGCCGCAGGCGGTGTGATGTCGCCGATCAGGGAATCGACGCTTTGAACGTCGTATTCGAGAATCGCCCGGCTGATGTGCTCCCGCGCTTCCCGCTGCCGGTCGCTGCGCGCCGACAGAAAGTCGAGCACCGTGTAGTTCTGCGCGCTGTTGCGAAAGTAGTTGCCCACCAGCGGCTCCAGCACCTGATTCACCAGGTTGCGAACGCTGCCCACTCGGCTGATTACCCATGGCGCCTTGGTTGCACCGATGTTGATGATCTGGCTGACGTCGAGATTGAACGTGAAGCCGTCGCGCGAACGGACTGTGATCGTCGACAGCTTTTCATCCAGCTTGTGCGCCTCGCTTCGGGCGTCTGCCCAGTTGAGCACGATGTTCGTGGTCGGTACCAGTTCAACGCGCATGCAGCGCAGGTTCAGCGGATGCTTGCCGGGATACAGCGGCTCGCTCCAGACACCCTTGCCTCCCCGCGGGACGATGTTGCCGTGGGTGAAGGACTCGCCGGAAATGTCCTTCTCGTCGCTGCCCACGAAGCTCACCACAACGCCGACGTGCCCGATCGGGACCTCATACAGTTCCTCCAGTTCGGCGTCGACGAACCACGGATTCAGATTGTACTGGCCGGCCAGCACGATTTGCTCCTGCAAACCGCGGTATCCGCCATTGTGCAGAAAGGCTTCCGGATCCTGGAAGTTCGAATGGCCTCCCACCACCGGGGCCGCCATCTGGCCTGCCGGCATGGGAGCGCCGTCCCTGGCCGTCAGGATGCCCACTTTGTTGTGAGGCACCGAAGTCACATCGGCGGTGAAAATCTCAAACAGCACCTGATTGATGCGATACATTCCGGTGGTCAGCACCGCGCTCTGCTTGCCTTTTTGGCCCCCGTTTCGCAGGAATTGTTCCGCGTCCTGGAAGTTCCCGCAATCGACGCGGCGAGCGAGAATCCTGTCCTGCGGCAGCGCGTCGCCGTCCTTGGCCACCACCAGGCCAATCTGTCCCGGCTTCACCACCACTATTGGTTTCCGGTCGACCTTGAACATCCACGGCCAATACCAGAAATGGACGCCGGGAGCGAGTGTACGCGCCTGATAACCGGCCTCACCCTCCAGGGCGACAATCCGCCCCTGCGGCAGATCCTTCGCGCCGAACTTCCGAACCACGTGGCCGACCTGGTCCTCCCGGATGAGAACCCAGCCAAACAACACTTTGCTCAATACAGCGAGCAGCACCAGCCCTAATAGGGCCAGGCCCGCGTAGACATACATCTGCATTTGTGATCTCCTGAAACCGCCGACTTTGGGAAGGATCCGCGTGCGGCCGGGCGGGCCGCCGGGTTGTTTCTAAGGGCGCATCGAGCGCCACGGGGCGTGGGGAGTCATGAATATGCCTCCTTCCCTAACCAACGCAAACGCGCCTCGCCTTGTTCCAGCTTTCGCCGCCGGCGCCGCTCCGGCCATTGTCCCCCATCGTGAAGGCAACTGTCATGCAGGCGATAGAACGCGCTACATTGATTGGAGCCCCCATGACCAGGTCGGAACTCCACATCCGCACTCCTTCTGGACAAACCCGAGTCGTAACCCTCGACTCGGCACGTTACACGTTGGGGCGTGCGCCCAATAACGACTTGTGTTTTCATGAGGATGCCGGACTGTCCAGGAATCATCTGGCCTTTGAGAAGAGCGGCTCTTCCTGGGCTGTCGTCGATCTGGGCAGCCGCAACGGCACCAAGGTGAACGGCGTGGCCGTCACCGCCCGCCGGATGCTGCTCACTGGCGACCGCGTCGCCGCGGGCTCACTTCTGGTCGAGTTCAGGAGCGAGGAGCTTGATCGAGGCAGCAGCGTGGAGTTCGTGGACTCCCCGATGGAGATCGCGCCCGGCGCCACCGTCATCGCCAATTTGGACAACATCATGCGCGCCGGCAAGTCGCTGGTGAGCACTCAATCGGGAGGGTCCTCTGGCGGCGGTTCGCGCATTCACCCTCTGGTGAGGGCGGGACAGGAACTGGCCGGCCACAGGCCGTTGAACGAACTCTTCCCAATCATCATGAATCTCGCCGTGGAGGCTGTCGGCGCTACTCGCGGCGTCCTGCTCATCCTTGAGAACGGCCAATTGGAGACTCGCGCGGCCAAGGGCGAAGGCTTCAAAATCAGCAACACTGTCCGCGACCAGGTCCTCAACAAGAAGGAGAGTCTGCTGGTTCGCGACGTCCGGCTCGACGAGTTGCTCCGGGCCCAGGCCAGCATCGTCGCGCAAGCGGTCCGCAGCATGATGGCTGTCCCGCTCCAGACCAAGGACACAGTGCTCGGACTCATCTATGTCGACTCGCCGCACATGGTCCGGCCCTTCACTGCCGAAGATCTGAACCTGCTGACGGTGATGGCCAATATCGCGGCCATCCGCATCGAGCACGCGCGGCTGCTGGAGGTCGAGAAACACGACCTGCTCATAGCTCGCGATATGCAGCAGGCCGCCGACATTCAGAAGAGCCTGCTGCCGGGCGCCGCGCCGTCCATCGACGGGCTTGATGTTGCTGCTTTCACCGAGGCCTGCCGCAGCGTCGGCGGCGACTACTACGATTTCTTCCTCCGCCCGGACGGCAAGCAGGTTTTCCTCGTTGGCGACGTCGCCGGCAAGGGCATGCCCGCCGCCCTGCTGATGACCGGCCTGCAGGCCCGCGTTCAGGTCCTGCTGGAAGAGAAGATCGAGATGGCAGCGCTCACGACCCGGCTGAACTCGAGTATTACCACCACCTGTCCCGGTAACCGCTTCATCACGTTCTTCATTTGCGAGATCGATCCGGTCACCGGTGACGTGACATACTGCAACGCGGGTCACAACCCGCCTCTTCTGGTGCGCGCAAATGGCAAGGTGGTTCGTCTTGACGACGGAGGGCCCGTGCTCGGCGTTTTGCCGAAGTATGCCTTCACTCAACACTGCTGCCGGATGGAAGTCGGCGATGTCCTGATGATGTACACCGACGGCGTCACCGAAGCCGAGCAGACAGGCACCGACGAAGAGTTCGGCGAAGGCCGGCTTCTCAATCTGGTCAAGGACAACCACACCTGCCCGGTGGTCGACCTGGTGGATCTGCTGACCCGCGAAGTGGCTGCATTCGCCGGCTCGGTCACCGCGTCGGACGACTTCACCGCCGTCGTTGTCCGCCGTACCCCTCGCGGTGGCGCCGTTGTATCAAAATCCACCGCTTGATAGCCAGCACGGAAGATAGTAACTTCAATAGATCCAGTATCGCTTCTGGAATCCGACGAAGGTGATCTGCCCGGAGTGTCAAACTGTCAACGAGGAAGGTGCCGAGAAGTGCCGGAAATGCAGTTCGCTGTTCGGCGGTACTGCCCCAGGCCTCGGCTCTGAGACCATCGCGATCGGGCTTCAGTCTTCCGCCGAAACGAGGATTTCCAACTTCGAAGCCGACTTCGATGCGCCGCAAGGGGCCTCGCTAGAGGTGGGCGCCATCCTGGCGGACCGTTATGAGATTCAATCGCTCTTAGGGCAGGGCGGCATGGGTGCGGTCTACAAGGCATTGGACCGCGAACTGAACCGGCAAGTAGCAATCAAGACCATTCGCCCCGAACTGGCCGCGCAGCGGCAGGTGCTCGATCGCTTCAAGCAGGAAGTAGTCCTGACGAGCCAGATCGCCCACCCCAATGTAGTGCGCGTGTATGACCTGGGAACGGCTGGCTCCCTCCGCTTCCTGTCGATGGAGTTCGTCGAAGGCCGCATGCTGACGGACATTATGCGCGAAAGAAGGCTTCCTCCCGAGGAATCCGCCTCTCTCATCCGCGAGGTCTGCCTCGGGTTGGCCGCGGCCCACGCCAAGAATGTCATCCATCGCGATCTGAAGCCGCAGAACATTATGGTGGACGGCCGCGGGCGGGTGGCCGTCATGGACTTCGGCCTCGCGCATTCGATGGAGAATACCGGAATGACGCGGAGCGGCGTCATCATGGGCACCCCGGACTACATGTCGCCCGAACAGGCCATGGGCCAGCGCGCCGACCACCGCGCCGACATCTTCGCGCTCGGCGTCATCCTGTTTGAAATGCTGACCGGGCAGGTTCCCTTCCCGTCGCAGACGATGGTCGGCTCTCTTGTGGCCCGGACCCGCGAAAAAGCAAGGCCGCCAATAGAATTGGATCCGAGCATTCCCGAGGCGCTGAATGCGATAGTCGGCCATGCCATGGAGATGGATCCTGCCACACGGTACCAGACGGTGGACGACATCATTGGCGACCTCGATGTCTATCTGGGCCGGCCGCGCACGCCGCGAACTTCTTCGCAGATGCCGACAGTTTTTGCGACGGCAATCAAGCCTTCGGTGCCGGTCGCCGCGGTGTCGCCTCCTGGGCCGTCCTCACGTCGTAAGTGGATCATCGCGGGAGCGACTGGAGTGGCAGCGATTGCCGGCGGCGGATACTACTTGCTGAACCGGCCTTCGGACTCCGGGCAGGGCGGAGTACCCAGGATCGTGACACTCCTCATCGCGGACTTTACCAACGGCACAGGAGAACCTGTGTTTGACGGAACCGTGGAATCGACGCTGAGTGTTTCCCTGGAGGCCGCGTCCTTCGTCAATTCATACGACCGAGGCCGCGCCAAGCGCCTCGTGGAGCAACTGAATCCGAAGAGCGGCAAGTTGGATGGCACGGGAGCCCGCCTGGTGGCCGTCCGCGAGGGGATTTCCGTTGTTCTGGAGGGAAAACTCGAGAAGAGCGGCAATCGGTACTTGATCGAAGTCCGGGCGGTGGACCCGCAAAGTGGAAAGGAGATCGCCAAAGTCGACAGCTCCCCTGCTGGGAAAGCGGACTTCCTCAACGAGGTAGGCCTCCTCTCCGGACCGCTGCGCAAGGCCCTGGGCGATTCGGCGGTGGAATCCGCCAAACTGGCGGCCGCCGAGACCTACACCACTACAAACATCGAAGCGGCGCACAGCTATGCTCTGGGCCAGGAATTCAGGTTTGCAGGCAAGGCGCAGCAGGCGATCGAGGAATACAAGAAAGCCATCCAGATCGACTCCGGATTCGGCAGCGCCTATTCGAGCCTCGCCGCCGTTTACGCCAATCTGGGACAGCGCGAACTCGCCCTCCAGTTCTACAGCCAGTCGATGGCGCACATCAATCGCATGAGCGAACGTGAGCGCTTCCGGACTCGTGGCGGATATTACCTGGTCAATATGGAAGCCGGCAGGGCTGTCGAGGAATTCACCGCGCTAGTGAAGCAATTCCCCGTGGATTCCACCGGCCGCAGCAACTTGGCCTACGCGTATTACCTGCGGCGCGACATGCAGCGGGCGCTCGAGGAGGGACGGAAAGCGCTGGAGGTCTATCCAAAGAACATCCCGTACCGTAACAATGTGGCTCTCTATGCGTTGTACGCCGGGGAATTCGAATCGGCCGCGCGGGAGTCCGCCGCGGTTATTGCCGAGAATCCGAAGTACATGAAGGGCTACTTCGCCAACGCTGTTTCCCAATTGTTGCTCGGCAGCCTGGATAAGGCGAGCCAGGTTTATCAGCAGATGAAGACGGTTAATGAGCAGGGAGCCTCATTTGCCGCCGCGGGGGAAGCGGATCTGGCGCTCTACCAGGGACGCCCACAGGACGCCCTCGCGGTCCTCCTCCCGGCGATTGAGGCCGAGGCGAAAGCCGGCACTCCCGAGCTTGCCGCCAAGAAATGGTCGCTGGTCGGCGAAGCACATGCCATGGAAGGGAACCGGAGCGCGGCGATCGCTGCATTTCAGAAAGCGCTCGAGGGCACCAATGACGAAGGCATCGCCATGGTCGCTCGCAATCTCACATTTGGAGTCTGGGCCAGGAGGCAAGAGCTCAGGCGATTGCCGCTGAGCTGGCTCGAAAGCTCGGCCCGGTTCCTCGCACCTTCGCCAAGATCATCCAGGCCGAAATCGATTTGAGGCGCGGCCAGCCCAGAAACGCCATTGAGGCCTTGATCGAAGGACAGAAACTCATCGACACCTGGCTCGGACGCTTCGTCCTCGCCAAGGCCTATATCGCATTGGGCGCATTCGCCGAAGCCGGCTCGGAGATGGACACCTGCGAAAGACGCCGGGGCGAAGCCACCGACATCATGATGAACGAGATGCCGACGTTCCGCTACTGTGCCCCGATTCCCTACTATCTCGGGCCGGCTGCACGAAGGGCTCAAGAGCCCTTCGTCGGCTGATTTCTTCGGCAGCTACTTAAAGCTCCGCGCCAGCGTGCCCAGGACCTGCTCGCGGCGGACGCCAAACAGCGCCTCGCCGCGAAATAGTCCCCTATCCTAACGAGTTAATTGAATGCTCGTCGACCGGACCAGTCCCCCGTAGGCTGGTGCGAGTTCGGTTACGACCGTGTAGCATCCTACTCCCAAGGGAGCCACACTCGTGGAGTCCCAGTTCAGGATGAAAGTGTTCCCGGTGTCGATCCGGAAAGTGCTGCCTCCCGTGGCGCCGGTTGTCGGAGCGTAAAGCACCGTGCTCGTTCCCGCCAGACTGATGGGGCACGTCCCGCCAGTGGGGCGTCCAGTGAAGATACTGCGGATGGAAGCAACCGCAGCAATGTTCGACACGGTGACTCGCGAGCCGTCCAGGATCTGGAACTTAACCGGGACAGCCGAGCCCAGTTTCGCCGTTCCTGAATAGGTACCGGCGGTCTTGAGCGGCGTCAGATACCCGACGAAGGTGAACTGCGGGGGAGCGACGACAGTGTAGCTCGATGCAGCAGTTGCGGTATTGCCTGCGGCATTCGACGAACTGACTGCGAATGATCCCGGTCCGGCCGTGGATAGCGTCAGAGTTCCGCCCGAGGCCACTGGCCCGGTGCAGGATGTCACGGGGGACATTGGGTCGGTGCAGGAATAGCTCGTGGTCAGGCTCGCGCCCAGCGTATACGAAGCGCCGTTGGCCGGTGTCGTGATGGTGATCACCGGCGGAGTCAGGTCGATGTTGATTCCGGAGACAGTCGCCGTAGCAGACTTGCCGGAGATGTCAGTGCACGTCGCGGACACCGACTGGTTCGCGCCCTCCGTGGTCAGAACCCGGGGATTCGTAGCCGGGGCGAGCACGGCCCCCCCGAGAGTATCCGTGCAAGCGAAGAGAACGCTCACCGCCTTATTGGTCCAGGTTCCCGCTGTGTAGACGGCCCCGCCAGCTGACATGGTGTAGCTGATCAGCGGCTGGTTCTTGTCAATGTTGATGCCGGTCACGGATTGGGTTGTGCTATTGCCGGCATTGTCCGCACAGGTAGCCGAGACGGATTGGTTCGCGCCTTCGGCGCTCAAGGTCTGAGGACTCAGCGGCTGTTGGGCAATCCCTGAGCTGTCGGTACATGCGAAGGTCACCGTTACGTTCTGGCTGGTCCAGTTGCCTGGCCCAGGAGTGTAGGGTTGGCCGCCTGAGAGGATGACGGCCGGGCTGAATGTTGGCTGCACGTTGTCGACCACGACCGGCGCCGAGGACAACAGACGGCGTTTGGAATGATGGCCCTCCGTTCAGCGTGGCCGACGCCTGCGTGCTGAAAGCAACCGAGCCGTTACCGCTGAAGCCTGAGCAGACGTAGGAGAAGTTCTGCGAAGCCCCGGCGGCCAGACTCACGGAAACCGGCGCCGCCGGTCCGCAAGAAGCGGAAGCGGTCGATCCGTTCGAGTTGAGCTGAAGCTGACCGGCTGCGACATTGGCAACCGCATCGGGACCGAGGTTAGTGACAGCCGCTGTGACCGTGATCGTGTCTCCCGACTTGGCAAACAGCTTGGATGGCGTCACGGACAAGAGCTTGAAGTCGTTCACCGTGAGTGTGTACGTCTGGCGGTCTACGTGAGGCTGAACGCAGTCCGCTGTCTTTTCTACACTGCAGGCGCCCGGCCGGCGTGTCCTTGACCTGAAGCGTGAAAGTGAACGTACCTCCCTGAGTCGGGGTTCCAGACAGCACGGCCGAGGCCGAGGCCACGGGCGTGCCGGCGATCAATTGCGTTGACGGGTCCAGAGTGAGGCCGGGTGGAAGTGTGCCGCTGTACACGGTCCAGATTCGCGTGGACCGGAGCCGCCGATTGACGTGATGGTCTGGTTGAAGGGCTGCCCCAGCATGCCTGGCGGCAATGAGAAGGTTGTGATTGTAACGGAAGTGTCGCTGGCCGCCGTACCGGAAGCGGACACAGCGACAGGCTGAGTGAGCCCGGGTGGAACGGTCCCCGTCTTGAGGCCAAACACCCGCAGCGTCATGCGGCCCGCCTCGCCCGGCCCAAGAGCCAGAGTCGAGTTCTTCTCATCGGGAGAGTTGTCAGGCGTGTCGCCCTGAGAGGCATCCAGAAGCCTCGGATTGAGAACGCTTGAGACCAGGATGTTTTGAACGCTCACGGTCGGAGAACATCCGTTCGCCGCCGGAGTGGGATACGTCCTGCGGAGAACCAGCTGGCACTTGTAGCAACCCGTTGGGCAGTTGCCCGCGCTCTGACACCCCTGCGGGCAGCAGAACTTCGGACCCGCCTCGAGCAATTTGGCGTTGTAGGAGACGCCGGTGTTGCCCTTGTTGGTGATTTTCCACGTGAAGTCGGTCACGCCTGACGACAGGTTGCCGATGTCCGGACTCACGATGTCCGGACTCACAATGTCCGGGCTGACGATTCGGATAGCCGTGATATCCGGGTTGACGATGTCCGGGCTCACGATGTCCGGGCTCACAATATCGGGGCTGACGATGTCGGGACTCACGATATCCGGATTGATGATCTGGAACGTGCTGATATCCGGGTTGACGATGTCGGGACTGACAATGTCAGGACTGACAATGTCCGGACTTACGATCTGCGGGCTTGAGATGTCAACTGTGCTGATGTCGGGGCTGACGATGTCCGGATTGACGATGTCGGGATTCGTGATAGTCGGGCTGTAGACCTCGGCGGTGGTGATGAGAGGATTCGTGATGTCGGGACTGACGATGTCCGGGTTGACGATGTCGGGACTGACAATATCCGGACTAACGATGTCCGGGTTGGTGATGTCGGGATTCACAATCAGCGTAGATTGTTGACCTCCCGAAGAGGAGTGCCGCCGACGCTCATCAGTTCCTGCACCAACACTTTAACCTGGCTCTTCGGGTTTCCGGACTTAACGAAAACCGTGCGCGAAATGGACGAGCGAGCCGGGACGGCGACATCGAGCGACAACTCAGGCTGCAAATAAGAGAACGATGCGGTCACGCCGACCGGCGACTGAATTGTGAGCCGGTAATACTTTGCCGCTCTGAAGTTGTTTCTGACGGTGATAGCGAAGGACCGCTGGAAGCCGGATGTCAGATTCTTGGAATCCTGCCTAAGCGAAACGGCCAGCCCCCCCGTGATTTGCGAGTAATAGAGATTCTGGTTGCGAGTCCCGGAAGCCGGTTTGGCCGGATCGCAGAGGGGAGTGTTCTGGGCCGGATCATAGAGGCTTGCCTGCTCGTCGTTCCCGGCGGCGTATACTCTTCCAATCCCGAGTCCAGATTCCTCCAACCAAACGTGCAGGTGGAGGTTGCACGTCCCGGTTGTCCGTCCAAACGGCATGGAAGACTGGCGCATTGGTCGCCTCGGTGTTGTACTTCCATCCGCCTCCGCCATCGCTCGCAATCAACTGCGTGGCCAGGTAGATGTAGTCCCCGATAAAGGGCTTTGTTCCCTGCACGAACATCGGCAAGTTGGGTGCGTTGTACTGCACCTGCTCGACTTTGCCGGTCAGAGTATTCGCCGCGTACTTGTATTGCGAAACCCGGACCGATGCGCGCGGAGCTCACCGTGCCTGCGGGAAACTGCACAAACCGGACGTCGATTGTGTGTCGCACTGGCATTCCAGCGTCGTCGATATACGGAGTGAAAAGGCTTTGCGGGTTGAGTCCGGTCTTCACTGGAACGCGTGATTCGGTACAGCCGCTCGTCGTCCCGCTGCAGTTCAAGACGCTTTTGGTGCCGTCTTCCCGGGAGTCATAGAAGAGGACTCCCAGTTGCTCGCCGACGTACGCGATGGCCGGAAAGAACTGGTGACCGCGCCCGGTATAGTTGTCGATCTGGAGCGGATGAGTCCAGTTATTGCCGTTCTTGGGGAGCGTGCTGAGTACCACCCGCGCGTCGGCGCCTTGGGCCCCTCGCAGGGAGAAGGTCATGTACACCGTTCCTGCTTTGTCGACCGCCAACGACGGCAGGGAAAGGGCGCGAAAAGTCGACGTGGTGCTCCCCTGGTCGAAAAGCTGGCCTGCCGGGAATGTGAAGGCTGTTTCCAGTTTGCTGAAGTTTCTGCCTCCGTCTGTCGACTTGGTCCAGATGATCCCGTCGCCCTGGTTTCCTGAGGCCAACTGCCGCCAGACAACATAGAGAGTCCCATCGGAAGGGTCGATAGCTCCCACGGCTCCGTTGCTCAAATTGATCGATTCGCTCACCTTGGTGACAAGCGGGAAGGAGGCGCCGCAATCCTGCGAACGGTAGACGAGGATCTGCGATTTCGGGTTGTTTTGCGGCTTGCCCGGGTCCAAGCCGACAAACTTGGTGCCGATCACATACAGGTTCCCGCTCGTGAAGGAGCACTCCGTCAAAGGAGCAGGATGCCGAGCCGACTGCCCCGCCGCGGGCAATGTCGGTAGCCATCCACGGCTTATCGAGGGAGGTGCCCGACGTGCCCGTATCGAGAATCACCGCCCTGCGGTAGCGGATGCGCTCCCCGTTCTCCTTGTTGTTCAGGTCCTGCCAGGTGGCGACGAAAAGGGCGCTGTCGGCGTTATTCCCCCTGTTGAATACCAGCCCACCCTGGTAGAAGAGGCCATGTGTGCCCGCCTGGACGATCGGATCCGTGGCGACCGCGTAGCCTTTGAGCGGAGAGGTAACCCCTTCCGGAGAATTGTCCTGCGGATAGCCCGGCAGAAGCGAACTCAGCCAGGTCTCGCCGCCATTGTAGGACCGGTAGGCGCCCATCCAGGCGTCGCCCACGACGCGCCCGTCATCGGCGGGGAAAGGTATGTCCACCGTCCGATAGTCATTTCCACCGGCGAACAGGGTCCTGGGATTGCGGCTGGACACCGCGCCGGAGCCTTCGTTCTGCCGGTTCAGGTGCGGATCCCCATTGGGCCAGGTCGTTCCGGAGATCATGTTGACATTCGGGCCGGGGATTTGGGCGTAGAGGCTGACGGCAAAGACGCCTGCTGCAATCAAAGCTGTTTTGTTCATTGGTACTTCGTGGGGACTAACTTCAAGGATGGATCAATACAGGATAAGCAATTCAAGGGAGTTGCCGCCAGAGACATCGGTCCCATCGCGGAGGCCAACCGAGTGATTTCGTACCGGTACTCCTAGGTTATGCAGGGAGATTTCCCCGATGAATGCAGTTGCCTCAATGGGTCGCTGGCCGTATACACTCAGTTCAGGAGTTTCAAGTCCTTATGCGGCAGATCATCTTCCCTCCTCGTCTCACTTGTTATGGCCGGCACTCTCTCTGCCGCGCCGAAAAAGGCCCTCATCATCGATGGCCGCAACAATCACGACTGGAAGACCACGACGCCGGTCCTGAAGCAAATCCTGGAAGAGGGCGGTCACTTCAAGGTGGAAGTGCTCACCGCGCCTCCCGACAACGCGGCGCTGGCCTCATTCAAGCCCGACTTCGCCGCCTACGACCTGATTGTTCTCAACTACAACGACTTCGGCCCCAAGAACGCCGGCGATTGGCCCGAGTCCACCCAGGCGGCCTTCCTGGAGTTTGTGAACAAGGGCGGCGGCGTCATCAGCTACCATGCCGCCGACAACGCCTTCCCCAAGTGGGCCGAGTTCAACAAGGTGATCGGCCTCGGCGGCTGGAGCGGCCGCAGCGAGAAGGACGGCCCCTATATCCGCTGGAAAGACGGCAAAGTCTTCCGCGACATGAGCCCCGGCCGCGGCGGCAGCCATGGTCCGCGGCACGCCTTCAAGATTGAGATCCGCGAGCCCAACCACCCCATCACCAAGGGACTGCCCCCGGCGTTCCTGCACCATATCGACGAGCTCTATGACCGTCTACGCGGGCCCGCCGAAAAGCTGGAACTCCTGGCCACCGCCTTTTCCTCTGTCGAACAGAAGGGTACCGGCGAAAACGAGCCGATACTGTTCACCATCCAATACGGCAAGGGCCGCATCTTCCACACCACACTCGGGCACGACGTGGAAGCCATGCGCTGCGTAGGCTTTATCGTCACCCTCCAGCGCGGCGCCGAATGGGCCACCACCGGCAAGGTCAAGCAGAAGGTTCCAAAAGACTTCCCCACCGCAGACAAAGAGAGCCTTCGCGACTTTAGATAGCCGCCGATTGGTGAGTCTGCCGTCAAATCGACAGCATCACCCATCCATGCACCGCACCATACTCCTCGTAGTGTTCCTGGCGTGTTCCTTCGCCGCAGTGGCGGAAGACTTAGTCACCGGTGAGTGGAACTACAAAATGGACACGCCTCAGGGCGAGGTCACGGCTGCCATGTCCCTCAAGGTGGAAGACGGCAAACTCACGGGCAAGTTCACCTTCGAAGGCAGTCGCGTTCTCGAAATTACGGAAGGCACAGTGGAAGGCGACACCCTGAAGTTCACCGTCAAGCGCAATCGCCCCGAAGGCGGCTCCATGACTTACAAGATGACCGCCAAGATTGAGGGTAAGTCGATGAAGGGGAGTTCCACCGCGGTCGAGATGCCCGAAGGCGGCGAGATGACCTGGAGCGCTACTCGCAACTGATCTTCAATGCTTATGAGACTCGCTTCGCGGACACGACGTGCTCGGGGTCGTGGATGCTCAGCGCCTCACCCTTTCCTGAAGCCATAGTAAACCTGACCTTCGCCGCTTCCGCCCCGGCAGGATAGAAGGCGAAAGCCCCCAAATGGAAGAGATTACGCGCCGTTCCAGTTCCGCCGGGCCGCATGATCGTCAGTTGGCCCTTCGACAGCGCGACCACGAACCTCTCGTCATTCCCGGCGCCCCAGGCATACTCTCCGGCAATCGCTGCCTTCTCCTCGTCTGAGATCGGAGCCAAAGGAGGCTTTTGATCGGCATCCCCCAATGACTGCAAGTATTCGAGCACATCTTTCGCCTGCGCCCCGCCTGCTCGAGCGTGAGAAAGTAGTGTGATCCCGTGTGGCCCCTTCTGCCGCTGAATCCCCGGCTGCGCCGTAACCAACGCTCGCACCACTTCCACCTGACCCAGCATCGTCGCCGAAAATATCGTCGGCGCCGCGCCTTTGTCGATCAGATATAGCGCGATATCCCGGTTCCCAACGTGCGATGCCCCTCCCAGTGCCGACTCCCAGTCGCCGAATCCCCAATCCCAGGTCGCCTCGGCCAGTGTCGGCTGCGCCTCCACCAACTCTTTCACCCGCTTAAAGTTGCCGTGTGAAACTCCTACCACTTCCTTCGCCAGCTCTGGCGCCTGAGTTGGAAAAGTCGCGCTCACCGGCCGCGGCCCATCGGCCCTGAAGGCCAAAGCCGCAGGCGCTCCCAGCCAGTCCCGTCGTCGCATCATTGATCCTCAGACGAAGCCGTCTGCAATTGGTTACGGCCACTACGCAACCGCTGGCTCTGCAACCGTTCCCGGTACGGCCTTTCGCATCGGCTGCTTTTCCCAGTAGGTGAGCGACCGCCATGCCCACTCGGCCGGCCCAAAGTGGAAGTGCCGCAGCCAGATCGGGCTCACAATCATCTGCACAAGCCAGATTCCCGCCACCACGAAGTACAACTGGTGCCGCTCCATCCGGCCGAACATCGCGAAACCGTACCCGCAGAAGATTGTCGAGCAAATCACCGAGTGCATCAGGTAATTGCTCAGCGCCATCTGCCCAATCGCAGCAAGCGGACGAAGCAACCAGGGCACAATACCGGCCTTCAACAGCACCATCAGCACGCCGACATGCGCCAGCGCGATCGAAAGCCGCCCGATGTCATAGGTCACCGTCGAATAGGCGTTCACCACCAGGTCGAAGTTGTTCGACACGCGCACATACGCCGTGTATGAATTCACCGACAAGCCGATCAGGTAGCCCACACACGCCATTACCGCGTAGAACTTCATCGAACGCGCAGCGCTGAAGATCCCCAGCTTGAAGAAAGCCATCCCGATAAACATCATGCTGAACAGATCGAGGTTGTAGTAGTGGTAGTAGGCCATGCTGTGCCAGCGCCACACCGACTCCGCTCGCACCTTCAGCACGTCGATGAAACTGCCCCGCCACCGCCGGTTGGTCTTTTCCGTTTCTTCCGCAGTCGGCTTGGCGTGCTTCCTCACTGACTCCCACTTCTGTTTGGCCTCCTCCTGCTCGCCGGTCAACTTGGCGCCGCTCTTTTCAGCCTGTATCGCCGCCGTTCCCTGAGTGATCGTCTGCCTTAGCTCGAAGCCCGAGTAGATGTTCGCCCCTGCGATGATCAACAGCATCGTCCCGCCGATCAGCAGCAGCGTTTTCGGCTGCACTTGCCGGAACGGGTACAGCGCCAGCGCGCACAACGCGTAGGGATAAAGAATCTCCCCGTGCCAAAGCAGAAACGCGTGCGCCACGCCAAAGACCAGCAGCCACAGGTTTCGACGGTAGAAAATGTCGGCCGACGAAGCGGCCGCCCCACGCTGCTCCGCGCGCGAAGTCAACAAGACCACTCCCGCGCCGAACACCATCGAGAACAGGCAGCGCATCTTGCCTTCGGCCAGAACGTGCATCACGATCCAGGTCCAAAGGTTCACCCCGGTTGCCCCGCCCGCGTTCGTCGGATCATCGTACGCTGACGCCAGCCCGAACCCGACGATGTTCATCAACAGAATCCCCAGCAGGGCGAATCCTCTCACGGTGTCGAGCGACGAAATCCGCTCCTCAGCCTGCACTGGACCAACCGCTTGCATACCCGTACCTGCCTTATCTGTACTTCTTGAGTTAGATCAGGGTACCAAGGAATCGGTTGTTTTGAAACGCCCCGTGTCAACGAAAACGGCGCGCCGCCATGGCGCGCCGTTCGTCTCCTCCTGACGGGAATGTATCTAGCTCCTGCGAGCCAGGTACAGCCCGATCAGACCTGCTCCGATGAGCATGTATGTCGAGGGTTCCGGAACCTCATTGGGCGTGGCGAACCCATCCACCGAACCCGCATAGTTCAAGCCGTATCCGCCCCCGCCCCGCTGCGCCACTACAAAAGTAAAGGTGTTCGAATTCCCGACTCCGTAATTGAACATTTCCGGCGTCAGATCGATGGTCTGCTTGGTCTGGTCCAGGCATCCGATTCCATTGAGCGCGCAGGTCGGATAGCCATTGTTTTCCGCGAAATCGTAGATCACGTCGCCGTTCAACCGCACTTGCGCCGTGTCGTCTCCCATGACGCTGATGGAGCCCTCCGCCGCATCCCAATCCGTTGGCAGCACAAAGGGATGATAAAACTCGACGTCTATTCCATTTGAAATGAAGCTGGCTCCGTTATCGTTCCCCGTCTGGGCGAATGAAACCCAGTTCGACCCCGTCGATGGGTTGGCCCAGGCGGGATGCTTGTCGATGTTTTGTGTATCGCAGTTTCCGCTGTTGACTCCCGCCACCTCGCAAGAGTTGTTGGTCTGGCTACCGATCGAGCCGTTGCTGACAATCGCCAGGGGCGACCCCACTGGCGAGTCCGCCGCAGATAAGGGCCGCGATCGCCAATCGTCCAAGTTGGTACGTGAAGTACAATTCCTTTTCCTCCGAGTTCCTCTCAACCCTACGGTCCAGGAGCGCGTCTGCCAACGGTACCGAGGGCATGGGAAGAAAAGCTGAGGAGCCTTCCGCCGCCGCCGGAATGTACGTTCCAAGCCATAAAGCACCCCCAAACCACTTAGTTTCTGGGACTCCGGTCAGGTGCCGGGCATTCCCGAGCGAAACATCGGTACCGGGACAATGGCGAACCATTTTCCTTGCACGGCGTTGTTTCTGAACCGACACGCGCGCTGCCGCGTCAGAACATTAAGATGAGGAGAGATGGCAACTTCGGCGAACGGCGCTCGTAACTCTTCCCCTTTTTGGGGCACTGTGTTCGCCTATGTGCTTTCACTGGCCTGTCTGCTGTGGGTCTACCACGACTTCGACTGGAAGAACGAGCTCCCACGCCTGGCCAGAATCCATTGGGCGTGGATCGCCCTCGCGGTTGCCGCCGACGTTCTCGTCTATGTCTCCCAGGCCTGGCGCTGGAACCGGCTCCTCACCCCCCTGGGGAACCTTCCTCTCGGCAAGAGCGTGCAGGCGATCTACATTGGGCTCTTCGCCAATGAAGTCCTGCCCTTGCGCAGCGGAGAGCTGATCCGCTGTTATCTGCTTGCCGTCTGGAACCGCCTCCCGTTTCCCATCGTCGTCTCGTCGGCCATCATCGAACGCCTGATCGATGGCGTCTGGCTCATCGCCGGCTTCATCCTTGCCGCGATGTTCGTCCCCATGCCCGGTGAACTCCAGACCGCTGCCTGGATCCTCGCCTTTGTCGTTGCCAGCATCGGCGGGTTGGTCATCTTCGCAGTCCTGAACAAGAAGTTCGCCCAGCACGCCGTGACACGTCATCGCTGGTCGAACGTTCTCCGCTCGCTCGTGGAGGGCCTCCACCTCATGGGCCGTTCCAGTAGTTTCCCGGCCGCGGTGATGCTCAGCACCGTCTATCTGGCGCTCCAGATCATCCCCCTGCACGCCATGCTCGTCGGCTATGGCCTCAACCTGCACTGGGGCGCCGGCGCCCTCGTCCTGGTCGTCCTTCGTCTCGGCACGGTCGTCCCCGGTCCTCCCGGCAACGTCGGCGTGTTTCATTTCTTCTGCTACCTCGCCCTCCACAAGGTCCTCGGCGTCGACGCGCAGACAGCCAAGCTCGTCTCCGGCATGATGTTCTTTGCCGTCACAGTCCCCCTGCTCGCAGCCGGGGCCGTCGCCCTCGCCTTCACAGGATCGGAGATCAAGGAAATCTACCGCCGCGCCCGCGACCACTCCGATTCCCATGAGGCCGCCCGCCGGGGCGAAGCGGAATCCGCCTCATCCAGCCACCTGCGATAGAATCGGGCCCAAGGCCCATGAACCCCTCCGACAGCGCACTCACCCGCCGCGGCCTGATCACTTCTTCCGCCGCGGCCTTCTCGATCGTCGCCCCTTCCGCTGTGCGCGGCAGCCAGGCCAACTCCAAAGTCTCGGTCGGCCTCATCGGCTGCGGCGGGCGCGGCACCTTCGACGCCAAGATCACCCACGCCGATCCCCGCGGCCGCATCACCGCCCTCTGCGACGCCTTCGACGACCGCATCGAGCAGGCGACTGCCGCCCTCGGCCTTCAGAAACCGGACGTCTACAAGGACTTCGAAAAGCTGCTGGCCAACCCCTCCATCGACGCGGTGGTCATCGCCACGCCGCCCTTCGAGCACCCGCGCATGCTCGAGGCCGCCGTCAACGCGAAGAAGCACGTCTATTGCGAGAAGCCCATGGGCGTCGACCTGCGAAGGCTGCCGCAAAGTCATTGCCGCCGCCCGCAAGCACGATCCGAAGAAGATGCTCTCCGTCGGCTTCCAGCAGCGCTACGGCCGCGTCTATCTGGACGCCTACAAGCGGCTCCAGGCGGGCGACATCGGCACACTCTCCGCCGCCCGCGGCTACTGGATCGCCAACGACCCCTTCACTCGCCGCGACTATCCCGGCGCCGACGCCAAGACAGACAAGCTCCGCAACTGGTTCTGCTATCGCGACTTCTCCGGCGACTTCATCGTCGAGCAGGACTGCCACAACTTCGACGTCCTCCACTGGTTCCTCGGCGGCCTGCCCATCCGCGCGGTCGGCTATGGCGGCCGCAAGGTCCGCACCACGATGGACATCATGGATCACCTCACCCTCTGCTTCGAATTCCCCAATGGCATCCACGTCAACTTCGAAGCCAACCAGTTAACCCCGCGCGGCTACGCCAAGGTCGGCGAGGAGTTCACCGGAACCAAGGGAACCATCACCACCTCGCGCGCCGCGCATGATTCACATACAAGGGCCCGAACGAAATGGAGAAGGTCGACGCCAAGCGCGACATCACCTATCGACGCCTTCGAGCTCTTCCTCGAGCGCATCCAGCGCGGCGAAGTCGAAAACGTCGGCGAGCGCTCCGCCCTCTCCACGATGATTGCCATCCTGGGCCGCACGGCGATCTACACTCAGAAAGAAACCACCTGGAAAGGCCTCTACGGTAGCGTATGATCACTCGGCGGCAGGCAGTCTTATCGTTTCTCTCCGGGGCTCTCGTGCGAGCGCAGGCCCCCGCCGCTCATCCCGGAAAACTGCGTGTCATCGCCATCGGCGCGCACCCTGACGACTGCGACATCAAGTTCGGCGGCACCGCCGCCAAGTTCGCCCGCGACGGACACGCCGTCAAGTTCCTCTCCGTCACCAACGGCGATGCGGGCCACCACGAAATCGGCGGCGCGCGCCTCGCCCAGCGCCGATTCCTCGAAACCCAGGAGTCCGCCCGCCGGCTCGGCATCCAGGAATACGAAGTCCTCGACAACCACGACGGCGAGCTGCTGCCCACCCTCGAAGTCCGGCGCCAGATCATCCGCGCCATCCGCAAATGGAAAGCGGATATCGTCTTCGCCCCCCGCCCCAACGACTATCACCCCGACCACCGCTACACCGGCGTCCTCGTCCAGGACGCAGCCTACATGGTCGTCGTCCCGAACGTTGCCGCCGACACGCCGGCCCTCGATAACAACCCGATCTTCCTCTATTACGAGGACAACTTCCAGAAGCCAGCGCCATTCCGCGCCGACATCATCGTCCCCATCGACGACGTCTTCGAGAAGAAGATCGACGCCCTTGACGCGCACGTCTCGCAGGTCTACGAGTGGCTCCCCTGGGTCGACCACCGTCTCGAAGAAGTCCCCAAGGACGTCGCCGCCCGCCGCAAATGGCTCGAAGGCTTCCGTGAGCGCCGCACGCGCCATCCTGATGTGCCGGCCGGTGTCAAGGAGTACGAAACCTTCGAGCTGTGCGAGTATGGCCGCCGCCCGCCGCTCGACGAACTCAGAAAGATGTTCCCGTTGAAGTGAGCGATTCGAACGATCTCCGCGGTTTGCCCTCCGTCGATGCGCTAGCCCGGCAGCTTGCGCATCTCGAGAACCGCTTTCCGCGTGAACTGATCGTTGCCGAGTGCCGCCTCGCCATCGATGCAGCCCGCGACCGCATCCGAGCCGGCCACCCCGCCGGAGACTTGGCCGCGCGCGCCGCCGCAGGTCTCGAATCCCTCGCCGCCCCTTCCCTGGTCGAGGTGATCAATGCGACCGGCGTGATCCTGCACACCAATCTCGGCCGCGCTCCCCTGTCCGAAGCCGCGCCCCGCTCCTGGTACACCAACCTCGAGTACGACCTCGAAACAGGCCGCCGCGGCAAGCGAGACCGCCACACGGCACGGCTTCTCGAGCGTCTCCTGGGCCGTCCCGCGATCCTGGTCAACAACGGTGCGGCCGCCGTCTATCTTGCCCTGCACGAACTCGCCGGCCAGGGCGATGAAGTCGTCGTCAGCCGCGGGGAGCTCATCGAGATCGGCGACGGCTTCCGAATTCCCGACATCATGCAGCGCTCCGGCGCCAAGCTTGTCGAGGTCGGCACCACCAACCGCACCAGCATCGAGGACTATCGCCGCGCCATCACTCCGCAAACCCGATTGCTGATGCGGGTCCACCCCAGCAACTTCCGCATCCAGGGCTTCACCTCACGTCCCTCGCTCGACGAACTCGTGGCGCTCAGCCGCGAAACCGGTATTCCCCTTTATGAAGACCTTGGCTCCGGGAATCTCACCGATCTGTCCGCCCTCGGCATCGACGAGCCTACGGTCCAGGCCAGCCTCGCCGCTGGAGTCAGCCTGCTCAGCTTCAGCGGCGACAAACTCCTCGGCGGCCCGCAAGCCGGCGTCATTGCCGGCGACCCTGTCCTGGTCGAGCGTCTCCGCCGCAACCCCATGTTCCGAGCCCTGCGCGTCGACAAACTCGTTATCGAATCCATGGAAACCTGTTTGCGCCTCCATCTCCTCTCACAAGTGGAAGCCCTCCCGGTTCACCGGATGCTGAGCTTGAGCGTCGATCACCTCCGAGATCGCGCCAATCGCATTGCCTGCGAGCTGGGAGGGTCCTCCTGTGAGGTCCGTGATGGCCGGTCTCTGATCGGCGGCGGTTCTACTCCCGCGCAATCCCTTTCATCTGTGCTCATTGCACTGCGCGGGCCTGCCGCCGCCCTCGAACGGGCCTTGCGGGCCTCGTCTCCCCCCGTCATCGCCCGCGTCGAAGACGATACACTCCTCATCGATCTCCGCACTGTTGCCCCTAACCAGGAACCCAAGCTGCTGGCCGCCCTGCTTGCCGCGTTGGCTGGAATATAGGCGGATCTGCGTTACCTCATAGAGTTAGGGATACCTGCCACAGAAAAACGAAAGTCGTGTATCCTTTCGTTAGATACAAACCGACGAAAGGATGGGCATCTCCCTTGGAAGCCCGAGACAACCCTCGGCTTGGGCGATACATCGTGAGGGCGCTAGAGCAGGAGTCCTTCCGCGCGTTCGTCCCGCCCCCGCTCCCGCCGAACCCTCCGTCCGCCTCGATTCCCTGCAACTCCTTCTGGAGCAAGCCAATCAAGCTTTGGGCCGACTGGACGGGCTGGCCTCCCTGTTGCCCGACCTTTCGCTATTCATCTACACTTACGTCCGGAAGGAGGCGGTGCTCTCCTCGCAGATTGAGGGCACGCAGTCCTCTCTGGCGGACCTGCTGCTGTTCGAGAACGGCGAAGCGCCCGGCGTCCCTCTTCACGATGTCCAGGAGGTCTCTAACTACGTCGCCGCGATGACGCACGGCCTGGAGCGCATGCGCGGCGGGTTTCCGATGTCTCTCCGGCTCATCCGCGAGATCCACGAGATCCTGCTCGCCAAGGGACGCGGCAGCGGCAAACAGCCCGGAGAGTTTCGGCGCAGCCAGAACTGGATCGGCGGCAGCCGCCCGGGAAACGCGGTCTTCGTGCCCCCGCCGCCAGAGTTGGTGATGGACTGCATGGGCGCGCTGGAACGGTTCCTGCACGAAGAGAGGCCCGGCATTCCGCTGCTCATTAGAGCCGGCCTGGTGCATGTGCAGTTCGAGACGATCCACCCCTTCCTGGACGGTAACGGCCGCCTCGGCCGCCTGCTGATCACTTTCCTGCTTTGCGCTGCGAACGCCATCCGCGAGCCGATCCTCTACCTGAGCCTCTACTTTAAGACGCACCGCTCCGCCTACTACGACTTGCTGGGACGCGTGCGCACGAAAGGCGACTGGGAGGCCTGGCTCGACTTCTTTCTCACCGGCGTTCGCGAGACCGCCGATCAGGCCGCCGCCGCCGCCCGCCGCATCGTGGCGCTGTTCGATGAGCACCGCCGCCAAATTGAGACCCTCGGCCGGCCGGCCGCGTCGGTGCTGCGCGTCTTCCAGCACATGCAGCGCAACCCGGTCGTGTCGATCCCCACGACCGCCCAGAAGATCGGCCTCTCCGCTCCCACCGTGGCGAAGTCGCTCGAGCACATGCGCCGCCTCGGCATCCTGCGGGAGATCACCGGCCGACAGCGGCACCGGCTGTTTGTCTATGACGCGTACTTGGCGATCCTTCAGGAGGGAACGGAGCCCGTTCTTTGACGTGTTGGGGAGGGGAAATCTGGTGGACCTGGTGAGATTCGAACTCACGACCTCTTCCATGCCATGGAAGCGCGCTCCCAACTGCGCCACAGGCCCACGTCGATCTTCAGTCAATGTACCACGGCACCCCTCGCCAGGCCAACTTCACTCCGTGCCCGGTCAGTGCTATCTTCATCTCAATGACCCGCGATCTGGCCTGGAATATCGTCTGCGAGTTCGTCCAAAACGACGCCCTCCGCCGTCACATGCTCGCCGTCGAAGCTTGCGTCTCCGCTTACGCCCCGCAGTTCGGCGGCGACCCGAGGAATGGTCCGTCACCGCCCTCCTCCACGACTTCGATTGGGAGATCCATCCCCAGTCGCCTGACCATCCCATGCTCGGCGAACCGATCCTCAAGGAGCGCGGCGTCAGCGACACCATCCGCCGCGCCATTCTCTCGCACGCCGACTACTCCGGCGTCCCCCGCCAATCCCCCCTCGAAAAGGTCCTTTACGCCTGCGACGAACTCGCCGGCTTCCTCACCGCCGTCAGCTACGTCAAACCCTCCCGCTCCATCCACGAAGTCGAAGCAAAGAGCGTCCGTAAGAAGATGAAGGACAAAGCCTTTGCACGCGCCATCAATCGCGACGATATCACTCGCGGCGCCGCCGAACTCGGCCTCGACCTCGACACCCATATCACTTTCTGCATAACCGCCCTCCAGGCCCGCGCGCCTGAATTGGGCCTCCAGGGCGCCACAGTCGACCCCCAGGCGGCCGCAACGGCTGTCTAGGCTTCACGTGAACCGGCCTCCCCGCGCGCCTCGCAGTCCGCGATCGAGCAAGGCCTGAAGGAATCGGAGCTTCGACCCGAAGTGCTTGACTGCCAGGATCGGGATACGCGTCTCCCGGATGGCGTGCTCTGTTTCACTACCCAGCAGGACTGCGGCCGAACGGCTGCGGCCGCGTGTTCCCATCACGATGAGATCGAACGTTTGCTCATCGGCGATCCGAAGCACAGTGTGGGCCACGATTGAGCCCTCGACGAACAACGGCCTCAAATGGACGCCGTGCAGGTCTATCGGCGCGACAAAGATGCGAAACGCCAGGTCATGCTCATCCGCAATCAGTTCGTCGTACTCGTCGTAGCTGACCGAAGCCTCATTGAAGTAAACATGCAGGGCGAACACTTCATCAAGCCCCATGGATTCGGCGAGTTCCGTGGCCAGTGTGACGGCATCAGCCGAGCGGCGGGAGAAGTCGATCGGTACCAGGACGCGGCGCACTTGCTGCGGGCGTTCCTTCGGGCGCCATCCATACCGCGCACGGCGCTTTCATAGCCATGCGTCGGGCAAGCGACCGGCGTCCGCTGCGGTCGCGGCGATGTCCGAGCAGAATGACGTCTGCCTGCTGTTCGGCCGCGATCTCGAGCAGACTGTCCTCGCGTTCACCAATGAACGAACTCGCACATAGTGGAGTTTGCTCGGCCTTCGTCGCTCAGCAGTTCGATGGCTCGCTCGCGAAGGGGAAGAGCGAGCTTCAGCGCCTGTTCTGAGGCGGCGATGTGCACGCACAGGAATTCCACGCCCGAACTGCGTTTGCCGATCATCGCGGCATAGTCGAGCAGCCCGGCATCTGTCTCGGTCCCGGCCAGTGCCACCAGGACCCGCCGGAACGGGAACATCAATCGATTGTACCCAGTCAGGCGGAACGCGGCGCCCGGCGAATGCTCAGGTCGCGATCAAAAAGCGCCTCGAGCACGCTCATGCGTTCGCCCCGCTGTTTGACGATCAACACCGGAATCGGAGTTTCCTCCAAGCAACTGCTCCGACACGCTTCCCAGCAGGATACTCGCTGAGCGGCTCTGCCCGCGCGTCCCCGCCACGATGAGGTCGATGCTCTCGTTCCGCGCAATTGCCATGGCGGATTCGAGCAACGCTAACCCCCTGTTCAAACACCGGCCTAACCCTCACGCCGTGAAGTTCAAGCGGCGCAGTGAAGCGCTCGAACGCCGCATGCTCCCGGCCGCGGGTTTCGCCGAAGACGACATGCAAGGCGAGGCACTCTTCGAGCCCCGCTCGCTGTGCGATCTGTGTAGCCATAGAGAGGGCCTGCGCGGAGTGCTCGGAGAAATCGATCGCGCACAGAACGCCGCGAACCGCCGGCGATGAGCCCAGTGGGACCATCAACAGCGAGCACGGCGCCTGCATGGCGAGACGGCGGGCCAGCGAGCGCCTCCCGCTGCGTCCGCGGTTGTGACCCACGAGCAACAAATCGCTCTGCTCCTCGATCGCAAATTCGAGCAGCCGGTCCAGTAGCGACCCAGCCAGGACGTGACAATCGCCGCCTTCCCCGGGAAAGTATCGCCGCACCTCAGAGACGATCTCGGCGAGGGCCCGGTCGTGGCCGACGACTTGTGGCGGGATCCCGGCCGCCCGCAGGCCAGTCCAGCACGTGAACAAATTGAAACTCCGTGGGCCGGAGTTTCGCGACGCAGAGGGCGAATTCAAGCAGTTCACTGTCGCCTTCCGCGCGCGCCAGCGCCACAGTCACTCGTTCGTGTGGCTGCATCGGCTTAAGCCTCCGCGCCGGCCTGCTCGGGAACACCCACCGGCTTGTCGAGGTAGCGCTGCAAAAAAGCCCAGATCACCACGGCGCTCACAACTCCGGTCAGGAAGTCCGTAACCACGACCATGACCGCCGTATACACCATCAGCCCGATGTGGAACGAGTTGTGAGCCAGAACCTGCCTGACTTCCGCTGGCTTCACCATCGCGGTCGAAACGTAGAGCAGAATGCCGCCGATGCACGCCATCGGGACCAGCTCGAGGAAATGTGCAAGGTAAAGCGCGAGCAGCAGCTTCAGGATGCACTTGAAGATTCCGGCCAGGGGCGAGACCGCTCCAAGCTTGATATTGGTGGCGGTGCGCGCCAGTGCGCCGGTGTGCGGGAAACCGTTCAACAAGCGGAATCACGATCTGCACGATTCCCTGTCCCCACAGCTCTTTATTGGGGTTGAAGGGTGTGCCGCGATTGTCCGCCAGTCGGTCAGCCATGCGCGAGCACAGCAGGCTCTCGATGGCTGCCACGACAACGAACGCCACCACATAGTAGGCGAGATCGAGCAGGAACTGCGGAGTCGGGATGATCGAGGCCGGCGACGTGAACACCAGGAAGTCCGTCGGGATCTGCCCGTACTTCTCTTTCACCAGAACCAGGCCCTTGCCTCCCCATAGGGTCGCCGCAATCAAGGTGCTCAATCCCAACGCCAGAAGCGGCGCCGGAATGAACACCGAGATCTTGAGCACGTACTTCGTGATCACGAAGGTGAACAGCCCGATCGCGACAGCATAGTAGTTGATCGCGCCCAGGTTTGCGCTGATCACCGCCACCTTGTCGAACAGGCTGTAGCCCATCTTGGCCTTCAGGCCGAGCAGCTCGCCGACCTGGGAGAAGGCGATTGTGATGGCGATCCCGATCGTGAAGCCAACCACGATGGAGTGCGGCACCTTGGCCACAATGCGGCCCAGTCGCAGCACGCCAAAACCAATCAGAATCACACCGGCCAGGATCGAGGCAAGCACCAGCACACGGTGGTCGTACTTGGCCATCAGCCCGCCGATGACGGGGATGAACGCCGCAGTGGGGCCGTAGACCTGGTACTTCGATCCGCCCCAGAGCGCGCCGATCATTCCGGCGATGGCTCCGCCGACGATGCCCTGTTCCGGGCGCAGTCCGCTGGCCATGGCGAATCCCATCGCAAGCGGGATCGCCACCATGGCCACGATCAGTCCGGCGGCGAAGTCGCGCAGCACGTTCAGTGCGATGTTGCCCCGTCGCAGGTCCTCGTAGCGGGCATCGATTGGGTTGATGAAGAAGAGCAAACGCCGGAGCAGTGTCGTGTCGTCCGCGTTATTGACGCGTGGAGGCGGCGCTGCGCCGCTCGTCGTAGCAGTCAGGCTAGGCACTTCTCGCCTCCAGGGCGCGCGGGCCAAGATGTTCGCGCGTAGCCAGGACCGGCACGAACGATCGATCGCTGGGGTCATAAGCGCGCATCACCCCGCTTTCGATCTCGTACACCCAGCCGTGCAGTTGGAGCGTGCCATTGTGCAGCCGCGACGCAACGCAGGGATAGGTCTTCAGGTTGTCGATTTGCGCCAGCACGTTTTGCTCAGTCAGCGCCGCAAGCCTTGCATGATCGGGAAGGTGGGCATAGTTCTCTTCGGTGACGAATCGCGCTCGTTCGCCGTGGCGCAGCCACGCGGCCATAGTGGGAAGTGCGGCAAGTTGGTCCGGGTGAAGAAGTCCCTTCATGGCCCCGCAATCGGAGTGGCCGCAGACGATGATGTCCTTCACCCCCAGGGCCAGCACCGCATACTCGATCGTCGCCGAGACGCCTCCAGCGTGTTCGCCGTATGGAGGCGCGATGTTGCCCGCGTTGCGGCAGATGAATAGATCGCCGGGCTTCGTCTGTGTGAGCATGTCCGGTACGATACGGCTGTCCGAACAGGTGAGGAAGAGCGCCTCGGGAGTTTGTGATTTAGCCAGGCGCGCAAACAACGCGCGCTCCTCGGGAAAGATCTCAGTCTGGAAACGGGAAAGTCCATCTAGAATTCTCTTCATTGCAGTAATCTCCATTTACAGTTAGGCAGCCCACGCGCAAGCAGGGACTCGCGCGTCTTGTCCTGGAGGTGATGCCTTGATTCAGGCAGACTCTCCTGGACGGGTTAGCCGCGGGTGAGGTCGGTGAAAGCGGGACCTGAATAGGTCCTGCTCCGGTGAAACCCGCGGCGGTTGCGTGAAGATTTACGAATGAAACAATGGAGGGGCTCGGCCCCGAACGACGCCCTTGGTCAGTCGGGCTGGAACTGTCTCGTGCCAGGCGATGACGAGCGAATGGAATGCGATTCCTGGAGTGGAAAGACGGATCTCGTCCGCAAGTACTGCCGGAATCGGATCGGCCGGACCGGCGCTGATCGTACCCGTTCCAGTCCGGTTCCCCAGCGCCTGATGACGCGCGGAATACGTGTCAAATGAGTGCGATTCGCCGTCCCGGGCGTGGTCAGATCCATGGTCGATGTCAAGCCGCGCACATCGACTGGGTCGCAGTCGGGTACCCGCCGGCACGCGTGCTTCGGGGGTCTGGGCGCAAACGCCCATCCACGCGATAAGTACGGCACTGATAGTGCACCGGATCGTCATGTATCGACTAGTGAGGATTATAGACCAATCCCGAAAGTCGATGCAACAGTAAGCCTCGGCTCACTTGGTGGGGCCGAGAGCGGGCTTGCTTTTCACGTTAACTTTTTGTTAACTAAGAACATAGGCTACGCTCAGGGTCTCTCGTTGATGGCTCCAAATCTGCAGCCAATGAAGTTGGGTTGCTGGGGCTCCCCAGGCCAGCCTAAAAGGGCTATTCCCATATGAAAATCAACTATCGCTTTGGAGTTTTGCTTCTCTGCCTGCTCATCACTAGTGGGCTGGCTTCTGCCCAGACGATCACCGGTGCCATCACGGGCACCGTCATGGATCCATCTGGTTCCGTTATTCCCAATGTCAAAGTGGCTGCAACCAACACTGCCACCAACATCAGCACCGAAGCGCAGACCAACGAGTCCGGCGTCTACAACCTGCTCTTCCTCCCGATCGGCGACTACAACTTGACCGCCTCGGCTCAGGGTTTCAAGAAGTCAAGCATTGGGCCCTTCCGGCTCGACGGCAGCCAGACCGCCCGCGTTGACGTGAAACTGGAGATCGGCGACACTACGCAGGTCGTCGAAGTCACCGGCGTCGCTCCTATTCTTCAGACCGAGACGACCCAAACAGGTGACACCCTCACGACGGCCAAACTCACCTCCCTCCCCTTGAAGGGGCGGAACTTCATGGCCCTCACCCAGATGATCCCTGGCGCGATCACCACCAATCCCGGATGGACTCAACAGCCGCTTCGGCGCCCGGCCCTTCGTCAACGGCAACCGCGAGCAGACCAACAACTTCATGCTCGACGGCGTCGACGTCAATGACTCCATCGACAACCGCGAACGGCTATTCCCCGAACGTCGACGCCCTCGAAGAAGTAAAGGTCCTCACCGGCAATGCCGCGGCCGACTACGGCAACGCCGGCGGCGCCGCCGTTATGATGTCGATCAAGAGCGGCACCAACCAGTTCCATGGCAACGTCTTCGAGTTCCTCCAGAACGATAAGCTGAACGCCAATGGCTTCTTCCGCAACCGCAACGTGTCTACGGCGACGCGCTCGGCTTCAAGCGCAACATCTTCGGCGGCACCTTCGGTGGCCCGATCGTCCGTGACAAGGCCTTCTTCTTCGTCGACTACGAAGGCACCGAGCAGCGCACAGGCGGCCCTGCATCGGCCAGCGTGGCGCCAGCCGCGTGGCGTATCGGCGACCTGAGCCAGTTCCCCAACAACATCATTGACCCGACTGACTGGCAATCCGTTCCCCGGCAAGCAAATCCCGGTGGCACGAATCGTCAACCCTGTCGCCAGGAAACTCTTCTCAAGCCCCGACCTCTACCCGCTGCCGAACCAAGCGGGAGCCGGCGCCCTTGGCATCAGCGGTAACTATGGTTCGAGCACGGCGACCACGCTAGAAGAACCACCAGGGCGACGTCAAAGATCGACTATCGCTTCTCCGACAAGGACAGCCTTTCCGGCCGTTTCTCCATGGGAAGCTATGAGAGTCCTTCGGCAGCCTGCAGCCGCTTGCCATACAGATGACACAGCGGCCAGGAAGGTCCGACGAAGTCCGGCGTCGTCAACTGGGTTCGCACTTTTTCCCCGTCGGTCGTCAACGAGGCTCGTGCTGCCTACTCGCGCGTCGTCATCAACGACACCGTCCTCGACTGGTCCGGCAAACTCGGCGCCGATGGCAACGCTTCACTTCGGCATTCCCGGCGGCCAGCCGATCCCCGGCCTTAGCTCCGTCTCGCTCGGTTCAGGATCTGACCGCGGCCGGCGCGGGCGCCATCATCAGCAATACCGCGGACAACAAGTTCATCTACTACGACAACCTCACCTGGCAGAAAGCCCGCCACCTGCTCAAGATGGGCGCTCAGCTCACCCGCTATCAGCAGAACCGCTTCTATGCCGGCAACAACGGCGCCCTCGGGTTCTTCACCTACAACGGCACCTACTCCGAACCTCGACTACGCCGACTTCCTGCTCGACGCACTTGCCGAGCAAGGGCCGCGGCGCCGCTGCGGGAACTTGGGGCCACCGCTCCTGGCGTACGGCTATCTTCGCCCAGGACGACTGGAAGGTCACCAGCACGTTCACGATCAACCTCGGCATTCGCTGGGAGTATGCTCAGCCCATCTACGAGGTCGCCGACCGTCAGGTCAACATCGACACCTACACCGGCAAGCTGCTCTACGCCGGGCCAGAACGGCAACAGCCGCGCGCTCTACGAGGGCTACTGGAAACAGTTCATGCCGCGCATCGGGCTGGCCTGGACGCCGGAAATGTTCAAGAGCAAGATGGTCATTCGCGCCGGCTATGCCTACATGAGCTTCATGGAAGGCACCGGCGCCAACCTCCGCCTGCCCCTGAACCCGCCGTTCTTCGTCGAAACCAACTTCACCTACGACGCCAGAACACCGGGCACAATCACCTCGGGCTTCTCCGACGTCGTGACTGGCGACATCCGTCTCGATATGCCGCGTCCTGCGTCAGCCGGCACCAACCCTCAGCTACAGGGGCGTGCGTGGGACCAGAACCTGCGCCCACAGACTACTTCCCAGATGAACTTCTCCATGGAGTATCAGCTCGACGCGCCACGTCCTTCTCCGCCGCCTACGTCGGTCAGAAGGGGACCCACCTTGTGGCTCCGCACGAGGCCAACCAGCCCCTCGCCGGTACGGGCCCGTTCAGCACCTGGACCAACCTCAACCTCCGGCGGCCGCTCATCAACGTGTTGCCCAACGTCGACAACATCGCCTTGACCGAGGCCTCGGCCACCATGGACTACCACTCCCTCCAGGTGACTGGCCGCCGGCGCTACAGCTCGGGGCTCGAGTTCCTGGCAGCCTACACCTTCGGCAAAACCCTCACCGATAACCTGGGCTACTACGGCGGCGGCTTCACCGCCGGTGAAGGCGCCTACTGGCAGAACGCATACGACCGCCGCGGCAACCGCGGCCCGTCGTTCTTCGATGTCACCCACAACTTCACCATCGGCGGCCTCTATGACCTGCCGGTCGGCAAGGGCAAGAAGTTCGGCTCCGACATGAACAAGGCGGCGCGACCTCATCCTCGGCGGCTGGAACATCAACTACTTTGTCGCCGCCCGCACTGGCTTCCCCGTTACCATCATGGCGATCGACCGCACCGGTCAGGCCGTCCGCGGCAACGTTCGGGCCAATCGCTACGGCGAGCTCAATGGCGACCCGAACCTGGTCAACATTGACAACTACTTCGGTCTGCCCACTGACACGGCCGCCCGCGACCGCATTCTTCTGCGCCGGCGGCGTCAACAACGGCACCTGCGCGTACGGCCAGCCAGCCGATGGTTCGTTCGGCAACTCCGGCATCGGCACCGAACGGGCGCCCAGCTACTTCTCCACCGATTTCTCCGTCGGCAAGAAGTTCAACATCACCGAAAAGCAGTACGTCGACTTCCGCGCGGAGTTCTTCAACGCCTTCAACCACGTCAGTTGGGGCGCTCCCGGTCGCAGCATCGGCACTCCGGCCAGCTTTGGCGCCATCACCAGCCAGGTGCAGGCGCCCCGCAACATTCAGTTCGGCTTGAAGTACATCTTCTAATAGGCTGACTGTCAACCGTAACCGAAACGCCGGCTCCCTTCGAGGGCCGGCGTTTCTTTCATCACTGGGAACCTGGGACAAACATGAATTCAATCATTCGAGAATCCCGCCGCGAATGGCTCGAGCGCATGCTCGCGCTCGGACTGACAGGCTCAGCTCTTGCACACGCCACCTCCACTAACAGCAAAAGCGAAAAGACCAAGTGGTCCGCACCCGGCCTCTTCCCTGGACGCGTCGTCCGCGTCGAGCACCCCGGCTCCATCATCTCGGGCGCCTATCAACGCGAGCCCGTCCAGCAGATGATGAACCGCGGCATGACTGAACTCACCGGTGCGCCCGACTCCACCGCCGCCTGGCGCGCCTTCTTCGAACCGTCCGACGTCGTCGGCATCAAGCTCAACCCGGTCAGCCGCCCCTACGTCATCTCCTCTCCCGAGGTCGTCCAGTCCATCATCTCGGGCCTCGAATCCGCCGGCGTCCCGCGCAAGAACATCGTTGTCTACGACCGTTACAAGCAGGAGTTCTACGCCGCCGGTTTCGACAAATGGTTGCCCGAAGGCGTCCGTGTCGCCTGGGCCGCCGACTACAACGACCGCACGCAGCAGCGCATGGACGGCTACGACCCCGACCACTACATGGACATGCAGCTCACGCTGCCGGGCTTCGACATGACCAACGACCAGGCACGCCGCAGCTTCGCCGCCGTCTACATCACCAAAGAAGTGAACAAGCTCGTCAATCTCTGCCTGCTCAAGCACCACCAGTCGGCCGGCATCACCTTCGCGCTGAAGAACATGTCGCACGGGCTCGTGAACAACGTCAACCGCAGCCACTCCTCGCCGATGCTGAACGCCTGCGGCGCGTTCATTCCCGCCTCTGTCTCCATCCCCGTCATCCGTAACAAAGCGGTCCTCCACATTGGCGACGCCATCAAAGCGCTCGCCCACGGCGGACCCGTTATGAATCCAAGCCGCGAGAAGTACGTCTGGGAACACAAGACGATGTTCTTCTCCACCGACCCTGTGGCGATCGACAAGATCGGCTGGGAGGAACTCGACGCCCACCGCGTCTCAGTCGGTATGAAGCCCTTGGCTGAAGCCATGAAGGACGCCGACAGCGGCTTCGTTCGCATGCAGCCCGAGCACGTCGAAATTGCCGGCGCTCTCGGTATCGGCGTCGCCGATCGCAAGAAGATCGACCTGCGTGCCATCAAGCTGAGCTAGACTGCCTTCGAGGACCATACTTCATGACCAAATCCCGACGCGCGTTTGGCGCGGCCATCGTTGCCGGCGCCGCTTCCACCACGGTTGCCGCCCAGCCGGCGGCCGCCCCACAAAAGAAGGTCCACTACCGCAGCGGTAAGAAGCCCGCCAAGACACCGCTGTTCAGCGGAGCCGTCTCCTACGGCAACCTGCTCTTCATCGCCGGCAAGGGCGCACACGTCCCGGGCGACATCAAGGACCACACCAAAATTGTCCTCGATGAAGTCGAGAAGGAACTCGTCGCGGCCGGCTCCTCGATGACCAAGGTCCTCAAGTGCAATGTCTACCTGAATGACCTGAAGGACTACGCCGGCATGAATGAGGTTTTCCTGGGCCGTTTCGGCGAAGAGCCCCCTGTTCGCACCACCATCGCCGCCGCCGGCGGCATCCCCGGCAACTCGCTCGTGGAAATCGACGTCATCGCCTTCATCTGACGGCAGCCAACACCATGAATTTCCGCAACTGCGTTCTCATCGCCACGCTCATGGCCACCAATATCGACGCACAGCAAACCTGGGATCTTCTCCTCAAGGGCGGCCGTGTCATCGACCCGAAGAACAACATCGACGCAGTCCGCGACGTCGCTATCGCCGCCGGCAAGATCGCCCGCGTCGGCACGAACCTCCCCGCCGCCCAGGCCCGGCAAGTCGCCGACGTCTCGGGCCTCATCGTCACCCCCGGCCTCATCGACATCCACGTCCACGTCTATGCCGGCACCGGCATCAAGGGCGCCTACACAGGCGACCTCAGCGTCTACCCTGACCCTCTCTCCTTTCGCTCCGGCGTCACCACCATGGTCGACGCCGGCACCGCCGGCTGGCGCAACTTCGCCGACTTCCGCCAGCGCGTCATCGACCGCGCCAAGACCCGCATCCTCGCCCTCGTCAACATCGTCGCCGACGGCATGGGTCCCGTCGCCAAAGATGAAAACGACCCCGCCGGCATGATCTCCGCCGAGGCCGCCAAGGTCGCCAAGGCCAACGCTGACGTCGTTGTCGGATTCAAGACCGCCCACTACTCCGGCGAAGGCTGGTACTCTGTCGACCGCGCCCTCGAAGCTGGCAAACTCGCCAACCTCCCCGTCATGGTCGACTTCGGCTTCATTACCGCCGAACGCAACATCCGCACCCTGCTTGAAGACAAACTCCGCCCCGGCGACATTTACACGCACTGCTACTCAGGCCACCGCGAAGAACTGCTCGACGGCAAAGTCAATCCAGCCCTGATCAACGGCCGCAAACGCGGCGTCATCTTTGACGTCGGCCATGGCGGCGGCAGCTTCTATTGGAATGTCGCCGTCCCCGCCACCCAGCAGGGTTTCTGGCCCGACTCCATCTCCACCGACCTCCACACCGGCAGCATGAACTCCGGCATGAAGGACATGACCAACACCATGTCCAAGATCCTCAATCTCGGTGCGCCGCTTCCCAACGTCATCCGCATGTCCACGTGGGCCCCGGCGCAGGAGATCAAGCGCACCGAATTCGGCCACCTCACCGAAGGCGCCGTCGCCGATGTCACTGTCCTGCGCCTCGAAGAAGGCACGTTCGGATTTCTCGACTCCGCCGGAGCCCAGTTCCCCGGTGCGCAAGAAACTCACCGCTGAGATCACCATTCTCAAGGGCTCCGTCATGTGGGACTTGAACGGCCGTGCCGCCACCAACTGGCGCGACTTCAAATACCAGAAGCGCTCCGTCCGCCCGTGAGCCTGGTGGGATCTGCCGAACTCCAATGTAGGGCTGACCCCCTGGTCGCACCCGTCCGCAGCCTCCTACCTGCACGATTGTTCACTCGGCGAAAAGCTGATCGAAGTACGCCCTTGTCCGCTCCTGGATCTGCCGTACCTCCAGTGGCAGCGGCTGGTCGCACAGGTGCTCCGGCACCCACCTCTCCACCAACCTCGTCAAAATTTGCAGCTGCCCCTCGGAGGTCGGCAGGCTGCCTTCCGTATGCCCCGAAATCAGCCGCAGCCCGTGGTCCACAGCCCTGTAAAACGTCGCCGCGTCCAGCAGAAACCGCGCTTCGTTCTGGTCGATGTGCCCCATTTGCTCCACCACCTCGATTCGCGCCGGTGTGTTCAGCACCTTGAAGAACATCCCCGCCCCCCTCAAACGCAGATACATCAGCGCGAAGTCGATATCGTAGTACCCACCGGACGCCGTCTTCAGCGGATTGCCTTCCCCGTGCTCCTTCTCGATCCGCATCCGCATTTGCCGGACCTGCGCTCTCGACCGCCCCGATTGCCCGTAGCGCCGCCAGTCCACCTTCTGCAGCTCCGCCAGGAACTTCGTCGCCCGGTCAGTATCTCCAGCCACCGCGCGCGATTTCATGTACGCCACGCCTTCCCACGCCTCCGCCTGCCGCGAAAAGTACTCGTGGTACGTCCCTTCGCACTGAACCAGCGCTCCGCCCCGCCCGTTCGGGCACAGCCTCGTGTCCACCGAAAACATCGTCCCGTCGCCCGTGTATGACCCCAGGATCGCCATCAGCTTTTCGGCGACCTTGGTCCAGAAGTGCAGCTCATCCTGATCCGCGTCCGGCAGCACGAAAATCAGATCTGCGTCCGACCCCAGGTCGAACTCGCTCATCCCCAGCCGCCCCAACGCAATCACCATCAACTGCTCTGCCGGCAGATAACCGGCATCCGCCGGCACGCACGTCGCCAGCGTCTGCGAAACCGCCAGCCGGTAGCACGACGTAATCGCCGCGTCGGCGAGTTCGCTCATCCGCCCCATCGTCTGGAAAATCGGCGCTCGCAGGCAGATGCTCTCGCACTGCAGCCGGAATACTTGCCGCAGATAGAATCGCCGGATTTCCTGCACGTCCTCCAGCAGCGGCAATACTTCCCCGTAGGCGACCGTAGAAACCCCCCGCGTCCTCATCGTCCGGATCTCTTCCAGATAATCCGGCTGCCGCATCAACTGCTCCGCGAAGAACGGGCTGTGCTGGAAGATCTCCAGCAAATACCCGCACAACACTGCATCGGAATTCAGCGCCCGGATCCACTCCTCCCGCCGGATGACACGCTCCAGAAAATGCTCGAACGCCGCTTGCGTCCTTCCCAGCTTTGCCCTCGCCGCGGCTTGCGCGAACGCCGGAGCCTTCTGCTCCAGAAACCGCATCAAATTGCTCGCCGGCGCCTCCACCGCCGCTGCTGGAGCCTCCTCCGCGTCAGCCGAGCCCGCTGTCGCCGCCACCGGCGCCGGGGCGAAATAGCTCGGAGACTGGTGCGCGTGAATGACTCGCGTGTAGATCTCCTGCACATGCTCCAGATGCTCGTTCAGCACGCGCAGCAACTGCTCCCCTCTCGCATCGTCGCCAATCAGCGATGCCGGCATCCGCCGCGCCACCAAGGCCAGCGAGTCCTTATCCTCCGGCAATAAGTGCGTTTGCCGGTCGTCGTCGAATTGCAGCCGGTGCTCCAGGTGCCGCAGAAACTGGTACGCAGTCATCAGCCGCGAATACTCTGATCCCGACAACAGATCCTTGTCCCGCAGCCTGTTCAACGCCAGCAGCGTCGACGAGTTCCTCAGCCACATCTCCCGCCCGCCGTGCACCCGCTGCAAACACTGCACCAGAAACTCAATATCCCTGATCCCGCCTGGTGCCAGCTTTACATCCACACCGGGAGTCCTCCGGCGCTCGCTCATCTTCTCGTTGATCCGCTCCCTCGTCTCCGACATCGATTCAATCGCCGAAAAATCCAGCGACGACGCATAGATCCGTCCTTGAATCCGCTCGAGCAGCGTGCGTCCCGGCCCTGCTTCCCCTGCTGCCACTCTTGCCTTGATCAGCATTTGCAGTTCCCAATCCCGCGCACGCTTCTCGTAATACTCCAGTGCTCCGTCCAACGAGATGCATACCTCCCCCAGTCGCCCGTCCGGCCGAAGCCGCAGGTCAACCCGGTAGATCATCCCCTCGGCCGTGTACGTCGCCAGCAGCGACGTCAGCCTATTGGAAAGTTTCTTGAAGAACTCCTTGTTGCTGACAGGCTCCTGGCCGTCAGTCTCCCCCGCCCCCTCGTACACGAACATCAGGTCGATGTCCGAACTGTAGTTCAGCTCCCGCCCACCCAGCTTGCCCAGTGCCAGCACTGAGAAACGGCACTCCCCGCCATCATCGAGTCGCGGCGTTCCGTGCCGCGCCGACAATTCCGCCTTGACACGCCTCAGCCCAGCCTCGATCACTACGTCCGCTACGTTCGACAGCTCTTCCGTGATCTCCGGCAGCGCCGCGAATCCCAGCACATCCCGCAGTAGCACTCTCAGAATCTGCCACCGCCGGAACGTCGCCAGAACCAGCGCTTCTTCCCCCGCCGGGCACCTTGCCAGCAACCCGTCCAATTCCGTCGCCAGCTCCCCTGCCGAGCGCACCCGGTGCAGCGTCCCCTCCTGCAGCGTTGACAGCAGCCACTCCGGATGCTGCAGCAGTTCGTCCGACAGGAAATTCGACGACGAAAACACTGCCACAAGCGCTTGCAGCCCGAAGGGCGTGTACGCCAGCAGTTGAAACTCCCCCGCCCGCGTGCCGCAAAAAGACTCCAATCGCCGGATGACCGACTGCGGGTCCGCCGACTGGCTCAGAAGGATCTTCAGGCCCTGTCGCAGATCAGGCGGAATCGAGTGCTGCAGATGGTCGAGCGCGCTCAGCGGCTGCGCCCGCCCTGTCAACCCGGCGTTCATACTGTGTAGTCGGCTAATGAGATGATATCGCCCGGCCGCATCGAACCTGCCTGCACCACCGCAGCGTAGAAGCCTCCCATCGCCCACCGCGGCGACGTCGCATCTCCCGCTTTGCACCGCTCATCGTACAAATGGCTCTGTATCGATGGGTGCCCGGCCGTGTTGTACACACTCAAACTGTCGCACGGCTGGCGCAGCGTCGTCAGTTCGATTACCGCTCCGCCGGCCAGAAACCGCTGCCCCGCCCTCAACTGCCTGAAGTCGATCCCACTCACCGTCAGGTTCTCCCCGAGCGACCCCGCGCTCAGCGGAAACCCCGCGCGCGCAAGCGTCTCCACATCCTCCAGCGAAACAATCAGCAGCGCCTTCCTCGGTCCCCCGTGGAACTTTGTGTGTTTATGCAGGTCCCCTTCGAGACCCAGCGGGCCTGCCCAGGCCTCCGCTACCGCGTACTTGGGCAGGCCCCCCTTCGATATCGATACTTGCGTGATCACTCCGCGCATTAGATGTCGTAGTACAGCGCGAACTCGTACGGATGCGGCCGCAATCGCACCGCATCGGCCTCGTTCTTCCGCTTGTACTCGATGAACGTCTCGAGCAGTTCGTCGGTGAACACATCGCCCTTCAGCAGGAACTCGTGATCCTCCTCCAGGCACTCCAGCGCTTCCTCCAGCGACGCCGGCATGGACGGAATCGCCCTTCAGCTCTTCCGGCGACAGATCGTAGATGTCCTTGTCCAGCGGCTCGCCCGGATCGATCTTGTTCAGCACGCCGTCCAGCCCCGCCATCAGCATCGCCGCGAACGCACAGATACGGATTCGCCGACGGATCCGGCGGCCGGAACTCCACTCGCTTCGCCTTCGGACTCGCTGAATACATCGGAATGCGGCACCGCCGCCGAACGGTTCCGCCGCGAGTACGCCAGATTCACCGGCGCCTCGTAGCCCGGCACCAGCCGCTTGTAGCTGTTCGTCGTCGGTGCGATGATCGCCGACAGCGCTCGCGCGTGCTTCAGCAGCCCGCCGATGTACCACAGCGCCATCTGGCTCAAGCCCGCGTACCCGTCGCCGGCGAACAGCGGCTTGCCGCCCTTCCACAGCGATCTGATGGCAGTGCATCCCGCTCCCGTTGTCGCCGAACAGCGGCTTCGGCATGAACGTCACCGTCTTGCCGTACTGGTTCGCCACGTTCCTGATGCAGTACTTGTACAGCATCATGTTGTCGGCCGACTTCACCAGCGTGTCGAACCGCTGGTCGATCTCGCACTGCCCGCCGTCGCCACCTCGTGGTGATGGCACTCGATGTCCAGTCCGCACGTGACATCATCACCGACACCATCTCCGCTGCGCAGGTCCTGGTAGTGGTCCGTCGGCGGCACCGGGAAGTAGCCTTCCTTGTACCGCGGCCTGTATCCCAGGTTGTTCGTCTCCCGCCCGGAATTCCAGCCGCCCTTCCTCGGCGTCGATGAAGTAGAAGCCCGAATGCTGGTTCTGGTCGAACCGGATGTTGTCGAAAATGAAGAACTCCGCCTCGGCCCCGAAGTACGCCGTGTCGGCGATCCCGCTGTTCTTCAGGTACAGCTCCGCCTTCGTCGCGATGTAGCGCGGATCCCGGTCGTAGCTGCTGCCGCGTGATCGGGTCGATCACGTGCACATCATGCACAGCGTCGGCGTCTTGAAAAACGGATCCATCAATGCCGTCTTCGCATCCGGAATCAGCAGCATGTCGCTTTCGTTGATCGCCGCCCAGCCGCGGATGCTCGACCCGTCGATGCCGAAGCCCTCTTCGAAGCTCGACTCGCTCAATTGCTCCATCGGATAGGAGATGTGTTGCCATAGCCCGGGCAGGTCCGTAAACCGGAGGTCCACCTGCTTCGCGCCGTTCTTCTTTGCGAATTCCAATACTTCCTTGGGAGTCATGGCTGTTGGTCCTCCTGGCCGGCCTCAATGGGCTCGGGCCATGCTAAGTCTCATTTCTACAATACATTCAGCCTTCCCCGCTGCCTCAATCAATTCCGCAAACCAGCCCCATAAAAAATTGCGATGGCCAATCTCACTCCCAACACTGGAGTAGCCGCCCCCCGGCAATGGATAATAAGCGTTCAAGAGACCTGCTCGTTAGCATCGCGAGCCGTCGCCCAACGCTGGCTCCGAGTTTCCGCCGGTTCTCACCGCTCGCCGCTCTCCACGTTCGAGAGGAGTCGAAGCTTCGAAACGTACCAGGAGTTTTGATGTCCAACCCACTGCAAGACTTTCTCATGATTCCCTACACGGAACTCGAGGAACTCAACCTGCACGCCAAGGAACAGCGGAAGAACCGCGTCTCGCCCCTCCAGATTCAGGAGGAGCGCCTCAAGTACCTCAACGACGAGAAGCGGATTAAGGCTGTCACCGTGCTGTTCAGCGACCTCGAAGGTCGCCTGCACATGCTCGACTATGACAAGAAGTTCCTCGTCAAGAGCTACGACAACCTCACCTTCGACGGCTCGTCCATTCGCGGCTTCACCGCCCAGCGCGAGAGCGACCTCCGCCTTCACATGGATTGGCCCTCCTTCTATTGGGCCCCCGCCGACATCTTCGGACCGGGCAAGGTCCTCGTCTTCGGTGAGGTCATCGACAAAGACGGCACCCCATATAGCGCCGACATCCGCGGAGTCCTGAAAGGCTTCGCCGCCGAGCAGTACAAGAAGAACGGCTTCACCCTCAACGCCGCCAACGAAATCGAAGGCTTCCTCTTCAAAGGCGAGAACGCCGAGCGCATCTATCACGAAACCAACAAATTCGAATACGTCAACACCGGCGGCTACTACCACTCCCTCCCCGGCGACCCCCTCCGCCAGTTCATTGACCACTCCGCCGAAGTCCAACGCGCTATGGGCTTCGAAAACGAGAAGGACCATCCCGAGGTCGCTCCCTCCCAGTTCGAAATCAACTACTGCTACGGCGAAGTCGTCCAGGCTGCCGACCAGATTCAGCTCTATAAGCTCATCTGCCGGCAGGTCGCCAACAAGATGGGCCTCTCCGCCAGCTTCCTGCCCAAGCCCGTCGTCGGTGTCAACGGCAGCGGCATGCACACCAACGTCTCCATCACCAAGAACGGCAAGAACGTCTTCTGGGATCCCAAGGGCGAAGAGAAGATGGCCAAGTTCGCCTGGCAGTTCCTCGATCGCATCCTCACCCACGGCAACGATATCTGTCTCCTGCTCAACCCCAGCGTCAACGCCTACCGCCGTCTCGACCCTCACTTCGAAGCCCCCAACCAGATCAAGGCCTCTGCCGTCGATCGCGGCTCCATGATCCGCATCCCCATCGGCAACGAGCGCAGCGCCCGCGTCGAAGTCCGCTCCGTCGCCCCCGACGCCAACCCCTACCTCGTCATGCTCTCCGTCTTCAAGACCGGCCTCGAAGGCGATACCGCCAAGATCAAGAACCTCCGTCAGGCAGAGCGCTACCTGCCCGACAACATCTACGACGCCATCCAGAATTTCAACAACGCCGAGTGGACCACCAAGCTCCTCGGCGCCGACGTTAAGGCGCGCTACGCGGAACTGAAGCAGGCTTCGGCCGACCGCTGCCCCCGCCTCCTCGGCACCTTTGTCAAGGCTCCTGAAGTGCAGTACCACCACGAGGTTTACAACCAGTACCTCTGGAACATGTTCTAAACCTCAACCCCCAATCAACCCGAAAAGCCCCGGCTGCCGCAGCCGGGGCTTTTCGTTTCCTTTGACCCTTATGCGACTCTGAGACTGATGGATTCCCTCAGCTTCAACTTTGAAGAAGAAGAGCCAGCCCCCGCTAACCCCACCTGGACCGTCACTTCAATCACCGCCGAGATCCATCGTCTTCTCACTCGCCGCTTCGATGACGTCCGCGTCGCCGGCGAAATCTCCGGCTACAAGGTCTGGAACAGCGGCCACGCCTACTTCACCCTCAAGGACGAAGGCGCCCAACTCCGCTGCGTCATCTTCCGCGGCTCCATCCGCTACCTCAGGTTCAAGCCGGCCGACGGACTCGCCATCATCGCCCGCGGCTCCGTCGAGGTCCGCCAGGAGCGCGGCGAGTATCAGTTCATCGTCTCAGGCATGGAGCCTCAGGGCTACGGCGCCCTTCAACTCGCCTTCGAGCAACTCAAGCGCAAGCTCGCCGATGAAGGCCTCTTCGACCCCGCCCGTAAACGCCCCCTCCCCGCCTACCCCCGCCGAATCGGCATCGTCACCAGCCCCAAAGGCGCTGTTATCCGCGACATGCTTTGCGTTCTCCGCCGCCGCTGGCCCGGACTTCACATCCGTCTCTATCCCACCCAGGTCCAGGGCGAAGGCGCCGCCGACGGCATCTGCGCCGGACTCGCCCACTTCTCCGCAACCGCCTGGCCCGACGTCATCATCGTCGGCCGCGGCGGCGGCTCTCTCGAAGACCTCTGGACTTTCAACGAAGAGTCCGTCGCCCGAGCCATCGCCGCATCCTCCATCCCTGTCGTCTCTGCCGTAGGCCACGAAACCGACTTCACCATCGCCGACTTTGTCGCCGACCTCCGCGCCCCCACCCCTTCCGCTGCCGCCGAACTCACCGTTCGAGACCGCGCCGAAGTCCTGCGTGCCATCGACACCGCCGAATCCCGCGCCGTCCGCGCTACACGCTACGTCCTCGCCTCCACATCCAGGCGCCTCGTCGAACAAGGGGTCCACCGCGCTGCCTCCCTGCTCTCTCGCCGCATCGGCCGCGCCATCCAGCGCGTGGACGACGCCGAACAATCCATCGCGGCCGCCCTCCGCTCCGCAATCACCTCTCGCTACAAGCGCTGGCGCGCCGCCGACTCCGCCGTCCGCGCCCAGGACATCCGCGTTCGTCTCGAAACCGCTAAAGCCCGCGCCGGCACGCTCGCCGCCCGTCTCGACGAACTCGCCCTCCGCCGCCTGTCCGCAGCCGCCCAGCGTTTCGCCCCACTCGCCGCCAGCCTGGAAACCCTCAGCCCGCTCGGCGTCCTGCAGCGCGGCTACGCCGTCGTCGAAACCGACGACCGCGCCATCGTCCGCGACTCCGCTATCATCCTGCCCGGCCAGCACCTCAACATCCGTCTCGCCAAAGGCCGCCTCGGCGCCAAAGCCGACTCGCCCTCCGGGAACCCGCTCGCCGGGGACTGACGCAATTCCAGCCGCATCGCGGCTGGAAAAGTCTGTCCCCGTTCGAGCTCGCGCTAGCGCTTGCCGCCCTACCCCTCAACCGTCACCTTGAACCCCATCAGCGATGCCGTGGCCTCGACCGCCGCCCTCTGATCGCCGTAGTAAGTCACGCGGTGCCACCCGTCCCGCCAACCCTCAATCAGCTTGTAGGCGTCTTTCACCTCAGCGGCGAGTTTCGTCCTGCACGCCTTATCCTCGTCGATGTTCTCCACCGTCTTGGCTTGATGGAAAGCACCTCCTTCTTGAGCGGCAGGAACTCGATCGTCGTTGTCATCACTCCCAGCGGCATCAGCGATCGCACCGCCGCGCCTTTCCTGTCTTCCGAGTGGCTCCTGATCTCGTAAGGGTTGGCCTTCCCCTTGGGCCCGTACACCATGTTCGAGCCGACACAGTGCGCGTAGATGATCTGGTTCTTCGACGTATCGATCACGGGATCTGAGATGAAGCCCGGCTGGCCAGCCACATGGCTCATCAGCAGCATCGTCGCCGTGCTCGTCAGGTCCGCCTCGCACGCTCCGACATGGTTGTCGTTGTTCAATTGGAAGAACCCCAGGCACGGATAAGCGCGAAGCTGCTTCGCGTAGAACAGATCCAGGCAGTCAACCGTGATTGCCCGCGACTTCTGCTGCTTCAGCAGTTCCACCATCGCCAGGTACATCCGGCCGCCCTCGAGGATTTCAGCCTTTGTTGGCTCCACCACTTTCGCCGCGCCTTTGGTCCAGCGCTGCGCCCATTCCGACCCGTCCTTTTCGCTCACCTTATCGTAGAGCGCGTTCAACTCCTGCCCCGGAATCGTCACCACCTTTGCGCCCATCGATTCCCTGATCCCCGCCTCGATCTTCGAGCGGTCACGCTTGGACACGCACAGGATTGTCTCGTGCTTCATCCTCACAACCGCGTCAAGCGCGCGCACCGCCCCCGCAACATCCTCAAATCGCGTCGACGAAACCGCCGCCACCGGCAACCCTTGCCGCTTGGCTGGTCCCGCGCACCCGAGAAACTCCCCGGTGCCGCCATATAGGTGGTCCACCACCACGACGCGTTTCCCCGACATGGCGATCGTCGTCCCGGCGCCATAGCTCGGGATGCCCATCAGATACACGAGGTAGCCTTCCACCTCGGCATCCTTTTCGAGGATCGCCTTCGATTCCGCGGCGCTCATCGATGTCGCCGGCAATAACTCCACATCCGGACACGCCGCCGCGACCTTTGTCAGGAATTCCTTCTTCTTCGATTCATAGTCGAAGTTCACATAGGGCCATCCCTGAATGTCTTTCGGCGCTTGCGTGAAGACGACTCTGATCTTCGTCTTCGCCTGGGGTTCGAGCTTCAGGGGGTCGGGAATCGCCGGCGGAACCGGTTTCGCAAACGCTGCGCAGGACGGAGCAGCCGCGCACGCTGCGCATTTCAGCAGAAAGCCCCGCCGGTGAACAAGGCTGTTGGGGACAACGTTCAGTTGTTGCATAGCTATGGGTCTGTATATCTGATACACAGACCGGCCGCAAGCGCCTTGCTGCCTGTCGAATCTGACCTACCGGCTCCGCCGCATGAAGTATCCCGTCGAAGCGTCCACGTAGATCGAGTAGTCGCTGCGACTCACCGATGGCCCCCACACCACCCGCCAGGCCACGTTCGGTGTCTGCCCGCTGAAGCTCAACTCGAACTGCACCGGCAAGTCGGGATGCTTCTTGATGTATTCCGCGCTCTCCTTCACCGCGATCTCGTACGCCTTCGTCGAATCTACCTTCAACGCCGCCATCAGGAAGGCCCTCAACTGCGGATTCGCCTGATACGGCATCGGCAGCTGGCAAAACTCCTTCCTTCAGGTTGACTTCCTTCGACTCCACCACCGCGTACGAAAACTCCCGTTGTTTCCCCATTTGCGGCGACACAAACACGGCTCGCCACGCACCCGATTTGCCTGCCCCGCCCTTTACTTCCGGAATGTCGAAATTCTCCATTCTCAGCAGCAGCGCGTCATCGGCCCACTGCCTCGCCATGCTGTACATGCGGAACGCAGCCATCTGCCCGCCCACCGGCTCCAGCGCCTTCGCTGCTTCCTTCTTGACGGCCTTCTCCCCATCCGCGCCGCACCCGCCCAACATGATCGCCGCCATCGCCAGGCAGCCCAAACTCAATGTCTTGATCACTACCCCATGCTAATTCAGCCCACCCCGCCATTGCCCTCGCACGCCCGCGCGCGCGCCATCATCAGGTCCCGTTCACGCGCATTGCGCGTGAGCCCAGCGGCCCGCTCGAACTCAGCCCTTGCCTCGGCGAACCGGCGCAGCTTGAACAGCAGGTCCCCCCTTACGCTCGACAGGAGATGATACCCCTCGAGCGTCGGCTCCTCGGTCAGCTCATCCACCAGTTTGAGACTCGCTTCAGGGCCGAACGCCATACCCACCGCCACGGCGCGATTGAGCTCAACCACCGGCGAAGGCGATATCCGCGCAAGCTCGGCGTAAAGCTCCACGATGCGCGCCCAGTTGGTTTCCTCCGCCACCCGGGCTCGCGCATGGCACGCCGCAATCGCGGCCTGCAATGTGTAAGACCCGCTCCCTCCCCCGAGTCTCTCCGCCCGGCCCAGCGCTGCCAATCCTCGCCGGATCAGAAGCTGGTCCCAGTTCGCCCTGTTCTGATCGAGCAGCAGCACCGGCTCCCCCGATGACCCAATCCGCGCCTTCGCTCTCGATGACTGGATTTCCATCAGAGCAACCAGCCCGTGCACCTCGGGCTCCCGCGGCGCCAACTCCCCCAGGATGCGGCCCAGCCGAAGCGCGTCCTCGCACAGCGCCGGCCTCAACCAATCATTGCCGGCAGTCGCCGAGTATCCCTCGTTGAAGATGAGGTAAATGACATCGAGCACGGAGGACAGTCGCGCCGCAAGCTCCGCTCCCCTCGGCGCCTCGAACTCGACTCGCTTCTCGGTCAACGTCCGCTTGGCTCGCACAATCCGCTGCGCAATCGTCGATTCCGGAACCAGAAACGCCCGCGAGATCTCCTCGGTCGTTAACCCCCCAAGCAAGCGTAGTGCAAGCGCCACCCGCGCCTCGGTCGACAGAACCGGATGGCACGCCATGAACAGCAGCCGCAGCAGGTCGTCGCCCACGTCATCATCCAACGCCGCATCGAGTTCCTGCCTGGTCCTATCCTGCGCACCCTCGAGTTCCAGACCGAGTTCTTCGTGCTTGCGCTCGATCCGCTTGTTCCGCCGCAGGTGATCGATCGCGCGGTTCTTCGCCGCGGCCATCAGCCACGCGCCAGGATTCACCGGAATTCCGGATTCCGGCCACTGCTCCAGTGCTGCGACAAGCGCATCCTGCGCCACATCCTCGGCGATGCCGACATCGCGCACCATCCGTGTCAGTCCGGCAATGATCCGCGGCGACTCCATTCGCCAGACTGTGGAAATCACCCGGTGTGTATCGGCAGCCCCCACTACTCCCGATCATACCCGGGTGGGGCTGACCCCGGTCAGCGGGCGACCCCCTGTCGCCCCATGCTCACCAAAGCAGCAGCCCCTCACTGCCCCTTCCGCTGCCCCGCCTGCATCTCCTGGAACCCGGCCGCCGCTTCTTGCACATCGGCCGGGAAGTCCGCGAACTCCTGCACTTGCCGGACCTCGATCACTTCGTTCCCCGAACCTGGACAGCGCGATGCCCATTCGATTGCCTCTTCCCTCGACCTCACCTGGATCATCCAATAGCCGCCGACCACTTCCTTGGATTCCGCAAATGGGCCATCGGTGACTTTCGGTTTCCCTCCTTCGAACGACACCCGCGCTCCCATCGAGGGCGGGTGCAGCCCATCGAGAGCCAGCAACACCCCCGCCCTTTGCAGCGACTCGTTGTACTTCATCATCGCGGCCACGGCCGCGGCGTCCGGCATGGCTCCCGGCGCCGCATCTTCATACCCCTTCGGGATCATCAGCAGCATGAATCTCACGGTCTCGTCTCCTTTGAAAGCAATGCTCGCAACCTGTCATCCCTCAAATAGAGCCCTGCCCAGGCAAGCACCCCGATGTACACCGGAAACAGCACATGGCTGAACAGCGGATCGCCCACGCGCACATGGCTCGCCACCGCGCCGCCGAGATGGCCCGTCATCAGAATCGCTCCAAGCGCTGAAGTGCGTGGAATCACATACACCACCACGCAGGCCAGCTCGAGCAGCCCGATGGTTCGAGTAAGGCTAAGAGGATAGCCGAGCTTCGTCATGGACTCCGCAACTTCCGGCGCTGTGTTGATCAGCTTAATCCCGCTGCTGAAAACCAGGAACAGCACTGGCAGGGCGCTGATCACGCGTCCTGCCCATGTCCGCTGAGCCCCCGTCATGCTCAGTACTTCCCCTGCCCGCACTCAGCCGGATCGAACATCTGACGAACTTCGCACTCCCCTTCGTACCCGTTCCCAAGAACGTTGACGTGAAGCTGCATGAACTGTTTCGCTCGTTCGATCGCCTCCGCCTTCGATTGGGCCTGCACAATCGCGAATCCGCCAATCAGCTCCTTTGCCTCGCTGAATGGTCCGTCCGTGACCGTCACCTTGCCTCCCCCGGCGCGGACACGAGCCCCCTTTGAGCTCGGCAGCAACCCGCCGGTGTCCAACACCACTCCGGCCTTCATCATCTCCTCCGTGTGCTTGCCGATCACCGCCATCAGTTCCGGGCTCGGGGGCATGCCCGCTTCGTAGTTCCTATCGCCTTTGACCATCATCATGAATCGCATCTTCTGTTCTCCTTGTTTCAAACGTCAGGCCCGCTCTGGGCTCTACATACGCGTCGAACGACAGTCTCCGAATTCGACATCGAACCGAACTTTTTTGTGTATTTTAGCTAAACCGAAGCATCACTTGGACCTGAGCCGGGCGGCCATACGCCGCCTGTCAGCCTTGCCATAATCGGCTATGGCCGCTTTCATCCCAGGTGTCCCTCAGCCGGGCGAATACAAGCCCAGTTTCGCCGGCTATATCTCCAAAGCCGCCCATGTCACCGATCCGGTCCAGTCGCTTCAGGCCCAGCTTGGTGAAATCCGCCGGCTCCTTCAACCCCTCGAAGAAACCAAACAGCTCCACCGCTACGCGCCCGACAAATGGACGATCAAGGAGGTCCTCGGCCACATCACTGACACCGAGCGGATTATGTCCTACCGGCTTCTCCGCATCGCCCGCGCCGACAAGACGCCGCTCCCTGGCTGCGACGAGAACGCCTTCGTCGCCGCCGCGGATTTCGACAAATGCCCCTGGCCTCAACTTCTGGAGGAGTTCAAGCACGTCCGCCATGCGTCCATCCTCCTCCTCCGGCACCTGCCAGATGCCGCCTGGCTCCGCGAAGGGATTTCCAACGACCACCCCACCACCGCCCGGGCCCTGGCCTACATCCTCTACGGCCACGCCGCCCACCACCTCGACATCCTTCGCGAACGCTATCTCTGATTCCTCACCACGCCACCATGGCGTCTTCAAACAGTCGCGCCAGTTGCTCTTCCCCCGCCGGCCGCGGCGAGAGCTTCGTCACCCGGTGCTGTGGCAGCGTGCCCTGAACCAGAGCAGGAATGTCACCGACTCGATACCCCACCGCGCTCAACCCATTCGGCATCTTCAGCCGCTGCATGAAGTCGGTAATGTGGTCCGCAAGCACTTTGCCGGCGTCCTTGACGTTCGCCCTCGCGACGTCCGCGCCCAGCGCCTCCGCAGCCTTCAGATGTCGCTCCGGGCACGTCTCCGCCGTGTAGCGGAACACTGCCGGGGCGTTGAGAATGACTGACATGCCATGCGGAACCATCGGGTGATCGACAGCATACCCGGCAGGCATGAAGTCCCGCACCATCCCCGAAACCGGATAGGACATGCCGTGCGGCAGGTGCACTCCCGCGTTGCCGAACCCGACTCCGGCGTAGGAAGCCGCCAGCAACATTTGCGCCCGCGCCTCGCCGTCACCCGGGTCCTGCACCGTTCGCGGCAGGAACTCCGCGACCATCCGCAGCGCCTCCAGCGACCAAAGGTCGCTGATCGGGTTCGACCCCTGATACGCGGGTCGCATCACCGGCCTCTCGGGCCGTTCCCGCTGAGCGTACGGCAGCGCGGTATAAGACTCGATGGCGTGGCTCAGAACATCGAGCCCCGTGCAGGCCGCGACCTCCGGCCGCAGCGTGGCGGTGTTTTCCGGGTCCAGAATCCCCAGCGCTGGTTTCAATCGACGGTGCGCAACCCCCGTCTTGGCATGCAGCTTGGCATAGTCGAAAATCGCGACTCCGGTGGTCTCGCTGCCCGTGCCCGCCGTAGTCGGCACCGCGATCAGCGGCTTTAAAGCCCCCGGCGGCGGCAGGCCGCGCCCAATGGGCGGATTCACGTAATCCAGAAAGTCCTCAGGCGGATACGTCGAGTACAGGTTGGCCATTTTCGCCGTGTCGATCGTCGAGCCGCCGCCGACCGCGACAAAGCTATCGAACCCTCCCTCGCGTGCGAATCGAATCGCGTCCAGACACGACTCGTCGGTCGGCTCCACCCGCACCCGATCGTACAATCCGAACTCGACGCCGTTCTGCTCCAAGGACTCCAGCACGGCAACTACCGGAGGCAAATGCCGAAGGATCGGATCGGTGACAACCATCACTCGCCGCACCTTCCATTCGGCCAGGTCCATTCCCACCTCGCGCGTCACACCCCACCCAAACCGGACGCTCGAAGTCGCCATCTCAAACGCGTATTCGTTGCTCACTCTCACCCTCCCAGAGGCTCGTAGAGGAATCCTCCAAGCATAGACCAGTGATTCAGGTGCCTCGCGACTATGCACTGGCGTTCGGTGGGCATCGCTATGCCCGGCGGCCTTGCCACTCCCTGCGTTTTGTTAAACATGCATTTCGGGCTTGCAGCCAAAACGGAGGACCTGAGAAAATTAGCACAGGCCTGTTGCCAAAGAACAAGAGAAATGTTCTTTGAGGAGCACTCCATGGCCCGGTATCCTTCCCCTTCCCACTTCAAGAAGCTTGGACGCCGTCGCCGTGGACTACTTCAAGGAGACTGCGGCCGAATCGGGCATACCCTATCAGAACCTGATCAATCTCTACCAGCAACCCGCTCCCCGGCGAAAGAGCTCATAGAGTAAAGAGCCTGCGGTCCAGTCCCCCCCAACTCCTGACTCCGGCCCGCCCGCGGACCTCACTCCGGCGTGATCGCCCCATGTTGCCGTAAGGTCTTGAGAATTTCGTCCAGCGGCACATTGGCTGGCGTAAGGTTCATCTTGGCCGCCAGCGCCGCGGTCACGCCCGCGGCCTGACCCATGGCCATGCAGGAGGCCTGCACCCGCAGCGCCGAGTTGGCCAGCCGGTCGCTGCTAATGCATCTCCCGGCAACCATGACATCGCGGCTGGACTTCGGAATCAGCGCCGTCAGCGGGATTGTCGCCACCGTGCCTTGTGCCAGCGGCCTGGGACGAATCCCACGCTCGTCATGCAGATCGATCGGATAGAACGAATAGGCCACGGCGTCGTCAAACTTGCGTCCGCTTGTGTAGTCGCCCACCTTCACCTTGGTCTCGCCCACGATGCGATACGTCTCGCGGACGCCTGCCTCTGGCTGCAGGCGTTCCAGGCGCAACCCCTCGAACCCGCGAAACTGCTTCAGAAAGCGCATCATGCGCAACATCGACAGTCGGCCGCGAATGTTGGTCTGCGTATGGAGTTCGGACGTCGTGGAGTCCGCGCCTGGAAGATGCGTCGCATTTTCGCCCCCGCTGGCCAGGAAGCCCCGCAGGTTATGACGGAAGTCTGTGGATTCAAGTCCCCCCGCCGCCACGGCTTCATCCGCCTTCGTCGCCATGCCATCCAGGTCGGCGCGCGCCATGTCGTAGCCGGACAAGCGGTAGATCAACGAGCCGGGCTGATTGGCCCCTTCACGCTCCCGGTCCAGTCCGATCATGCCGATAACCGCGGCATTGCCCGTTGAATCCACCAGCTTTCGCGCCAGCACCTCAATCTGAGTCCCCTTGCCGGCAAGCTGCACCTTCCAACCGCCTTCGCCGCGTTTGATCGAAAGCGGCGTCTCGTAGTAACGCAATTGAACCCCGGCATTCACGCACGCTTCTTCGGCAAGCGCGGCATACAGCGCCCCGTTCAGGCGCACCTGGTGTTTCCAGTGCTCGGTGCCGTAGGGAATGGAGAAATCGGGAAGCCGGCCGCCGTTCAGCTTTACGGCGGCGCAGACCAGGTCCCACCCTATCCCCGCAATGATCTGTTTGCCCCAGGCGTGAAACAGACCCGGCAAATCGACGCCCGCGGTTGTCATCGTCCCGCCAAGTTGGCTGCCTGCCTCCACCAGGACAGTCCGCGCCCCCGCGCGTGCGGCCTGAATCGCTGCAATGGTCCCGGCCGTGCCGCCGCCAATGATCAGAACATCGGCATGCTCCGGCCTTCCCGACGGAGGCGTGCGCCCCGCCGCGGCAACTGTCGCGGTCCCACCTGCTGAACTGGCGGCCAGCCGAAGGAGGATCTGCCGGCGCGAGTTGCCTGGCCTATCGCCTTGTTCGCCAGCGATCGACATTTCTACCTCCCGTCCGCTCGCAAGCATACACCCCGTCCGCCCCGACACGCCCCACCTCAGTTCCCCCCAAGTTCCCGCAGCGCCGCCTCCGCCGCCCGCTTCACCACATCTCTCGGCGACCGCATCCCCAACGCCTCCTTCAAAAGCGGAACCTGCCCCTTGTCCCCGCACCGCCCGAGTGCCCGCAGCGCCTCCGCCTGCACCACATAACTGTCCTCGATCTGGAATCGCCCGGCCAGGAATGCGCTCTCCTTGAAGCTCGCGAGCCGGCGGACCGCCACAGCCCTCACATCCGATTTTTCATCCAGCGCCCGTTCTCGAAAGAACGCCGCATCCCCTTCAACCGCTTCCAGCGCCGCCCGCCGCACCGCCCAGAACTTGTCCCCTTGTGCCGCTTTCCGCAGCGCCGCCTCCGCCCCTCTCCCCCTCAACTCTCGCCGCCGCCCACATCCGCCCCATCGCATCGTCGTTCTGCAGTTGATACAGCAACTCCTCCACTTCCTTCGCGAACTTCATCTCCATCAGTAGATGGTTGCCCTCGTCGAACCTCACCAGCAGCGGCCGCGAATCACACGCAATCTCGAACACATCCATCTCCCTCTTGCCGATCTGCAGCCGTTCCACCCTCTTCCCCGCGGCCGTGACAATCCCCACATCCACCGGCGTCTCGAACAGCGGGCCCTGCTTCTGCATCACTGTCAGTCGTGCCTTCTTCTCCCCGACCAACCATTCCCACCGGACCTCGAACACCGGATGCCCCGCCTGGTATAGCCACTGCTCGAAGAACCACTCCAGCCCCTGCCCCGACGACTCCCTGACCGCCTTCCGAAAATCGTTCGTGTCCACCGCCTGGTACGCGTGTTTCTTCAGGAAATGCGAAACCGCCCGCTGGAAGTCCTTGTCGCCCATCACCCAGCGCAGCATGTGCAGCACCGCCGCACCTTTCTGATACGTGTGCCTGTCGAAATTCTGATTCGGCGTCTCCCAGCGGTCCCACACGATCGGCCGCTTGTACTTCAACCGCGCCTCGTCCAGATACACATTCCGCTTCAAC
>CAVQOO010000067.1:0-10153 GCA_963714395.1 Bryobacteraceae bacterium | reverse complement strand
CGACTGTGGGCGCCTTCATGATGAGTGCCCCGGATTTCCAGTCCTGCCACGCGGTAGAGAGCCCGGCCCAAAGGAGTCGATCCGCTCGTCTCAGTTTCGGCCGCTTGACAGAGCGTTGCAGAACTCCAATTTGGTGGCGCAACGCGAGAATCTTCAACTGGAGCGCAGCACGGCTCCGAAACGAGGCCTCCAGTGGGGCGATCAGGGCCGTGAATATGTGCCCGAAAGTCAATCGAACGATGAGCGACAACTCCCAATCTATCAGCGCTATCGGAGTTTACGAGAACCACAGTCGCACCACCCAAGACTTGAACTGCCGCTCCAGGGGTCACCTGATCAGTGCATCGAAAAGGACGATGTCGGTCTCAGTCTCTGCGACGGCTGCGAAGATAAACTGACTGTCCGCAGACCACGACACGCTGCGTGCGATGACGTTGCAACGATCGCCGAAATCGGTCAACTGCTTCGTGGGACCAACGGAGGTTGGGAATGCCCACAAGTTGCTGGTTGCGCCGTCGACCAGCGGTACGGCGAGCCATCGGCCATCGGGAGAGATAAACAACTGAAGCAAGCGAACCGAGACGGGCACCCGTGATGCGGCGATTCGCCCGATTTCGTGAGATGGCCCCTCTCCCATCGGGCTGCGGCAGATCTGCAGATCGCCCCGGAGCCCCAGCAACTCGGGCCTCAGCCCGTGAACGTAGTACAGGGTCCGTCCGTCCGCCGACACGGCAGGCGTGGAGGCATCGCTCCGAACGGCGACAGGCGCTCCGCCACCCAAAACAATTCGCTCCAGATGCGCGGCGGGGGCGTCCTGTCCGGTCGTGTAGATCAGCTGTCGGCCGTCAGGAGTCCAGCAAGGACACCACCCGTTGGCGACCAGTTCGTGCAACCCGCTGCCGTCAGGGCGGATTAACCAGATCGAAGATCTCCAGTCGCGAGAGACAACGAACGCAATCCAGTCGCCTGCCGGCGACCACACCGGTACTCCGACGCTTACAGCCGGATCACGCTCGAAGGTGATTTGGCGGACGCTCGAGCCGTCAGTCGTTGCGACCCACAGATTGCCGTGACCGCCGTTGTCCGAGAGATACGCGACCTCTGCTCCATTCGGACTGACGGACGGGGTCTGGGCCTGGCCGGTCTGGCGCGTGACGCGCGTCCGTCCTCGCGTGTTGTCAGCAGGCGAACCACTTGCGGCGAACTTCCAGATGTCCGACTGGGCTCGGATGCGGCCCGCCAGCAGACGGCCCGATTGATGGACGTCAGGTTCGATGAACGACTGATCCCCGTAGGTGAGCTGTCGGTCATCTCGCCCGTGCTGGCCGACCGTTCTCAGATTGAATATGGGCGGATAGAGCAGCGTGCTGCCTCGCGAGGAGCTATAGACAAGACCGGACCCGTCTGGCAGCCAAGAGAATCCCTTGAGCCATGCGCTGCGTGCAACCTCGCGAGGCTCCCCGCCTGCCGCCGGCACGATCTCGAGGGAGTTGGCGAATGCGAGGCTGTCACGCTGCAATGCCAGGAAGCGGTCGTCTGGTGACCAACGTGGCGATCGATAGATACACTCGGGTGATACGCGCGCGACGCATTCGCGCTGCGAGCCGTCGCGCGCAATCGTGACAAGCTCGACGTGATCCGCCGACGAGTGAAAGAACGCAATGCGTCGACCATCGTGGCTCACGTCGCCGCTGCCCAACGCGGAGGCCACACGTCTCGGCGGACCTCCCAATGCCGAGATTTCCCACAGCGCGCCTTGCTCGGCGCGACTGGCCGACGGTGAATGATAGAGAAGCGTGCTGGCATCCGGCGTCCATCGCGGCTCATAGTGATCGTTGTCGTCGCGCGTCACCTGAAGCGGTACGCCGCCGGCCAGCAACCGGATCCAAATCTGACGCCTGCCGTTGTTGAGGCTCACGAAGGCGACCATCTTTCCGTCAGGCGACACTGCAGGCGATTCCTTCATCCCGACGAAGTCAGTGAGCCGTTGGAACTCCACATCGCGTGCGATCGCTGCCTGAACGGCCGGAGCGTCCGTCACGTCTGCAACACCGGCCACGGTGTCATGGATCTCGAGGCGGGCGTCGGCGATGTCGTGCAGGCGCCGCACAAGATTCTTCTCGAGACATCGACGCAGCACTCGTCGAATACCGGCGGGTGTGCCGACCGGAACGCATTTCCACATCGGTTCATTTGTCAGAATCGCCGAGATCGTGTCTGACACGGACTCGCCGGCAAAGACCGGCTCCCCGGTCACCATTTCCCACAACACGCAGCCGAACGCCCAGATGTCGGCCCGCTTGTCGACAACGCGCCCACGAGCTTGCTCGGGCGCCATGTACCTGGTTGTGCCGAGGATGACACCGTCTCTGGTGGGCCCTAGGGCCAGTGTCGGCGCGCGGGATTGAGTTCTGTCGTCGCATTCCGTGGCCTTCGCGAGGCCAAAATCGAGAACTTTGACAGTCCCGTCAGGCCGGAGCTTCACATTGGCTGGTTTGAGATCGCGATGCACTATACCGCGTACGTGAGCTTCCTCGAGCGCGGCCGCAATCTGGTCCGCAATCGAGCACGCCTCGTCGAGGGGGATCGGACCCTGTGCGATTCGGTCGGCAAGCGTGGGGCCCTCCACGAGTTCCAGTACTAGCGCCCTGACATTTTCGGATTCTTCGAGACCGTAGATCGCCCCAATGTGGGGATCATTGAGCGAGGCGAGCACGTGGGCTTCACGTTGAAACCGGCCGAGGCGCTCGGGATCTCTCAGGAACTGCTCGGGCAGGACTTTCAGCGCGACGTCGCGCTGCAGCTTCGTGTCGCGGGCTCGGTACACCTCGCCCATGCCGCCGGCACCGATGCACTCGACGACTCTGTAGGCGCCGATTTGGCGCCCGATCAGCGAAGGGCGTGGGTTCCCCACCATCGCAAACGCGACCGTCTGCATGGTCGATGCGCCCAGGAACTCCTCCGCGCGCCCCGCGTGGACCAGGAAGGACTCTACTTCACGGCGAAGCTCGTCGTCGCCCTCGCATGCCGCTGCGAGGAACGCGTCCCGCTGCAATGCGTCGCGTTCGAGCGCGGCATGACACACATCCTGAATCCTGCGCCACCGCTCAGGGTCGTTACTCACCCGGACCTGCCTCGAGCTGCCGGAGCAACCACAGCTTGGCCATCCGCCAGTCTCGCTTCACGGTGTCTGGTGACACGCGAAGCACTTCCGCTGTCTCCTCGGTGCTCAATCCAGCGAAAAACCGGAGCTCGACGACGCGACTCTTGCGCTCATCCTTAATCGCCAGTGCTTCAAGCGCGAGGTCCAGCGCCACGATGTCCACGGGAAGTTCAGGCGTCGGGATCGACACTTCCTCTACCGGTACTTTCTCCGCTCGCGCGCCGCGCTTCTGAAAACCACGGGCACGGGCGTAATCCACGAGCACGCGGCGCATCAACCTAGCACAGATGCCAAAGAAGTGCGCCCGATCCTGCCACCGGATGTTCTGCGCGCCGGCCAGCCGAATGAACGCTTCATTGATCAGAGCCGTCGGCTGAAGCGTGTGGTCGCGCCGCTCGCGGTTCATGTAGGCTCGGGCCAGTCGGCGGAGCTCGGCCTCGACGAGCGGCAGCAACTGCTCGAGCGCCTGCGGATCGCCGTCGCTCCAGGCTCGAAGCAGATGAGTGACCTGCGATGAGGCTGTCGCCATGGCTTTTCGACCGTTGCCCACTCATTTTAGCGGGAGTCTACTGCAAGAGACAAACGAGGTACCTGAAAATGAAATCCACCTTTGGCGGGTGATTTTCGAATCTGGCCGCCTGCGGCGCGCGCTCTCGGTGAGCAGTTGCCGATGGCCGTCCTGTTGAAACGCCTGACTTTGACACAGCCAGTCGGTAGCCGCCACGGAAACCGTAGAACAGGACTTCGATGAACAGACCGTATATGGCTAACCGGCTCTGTAACACAAACTTACAGCCTGGCTGCATCGCAGCTGCGCCGTTCACATTAAACTACCTGCCAGAGCAACCTCCACGCCTTTCACCCTTTTGCGGGGTATTCGCGCATTAGATTTTGAGGGGCGGAAGCGCCTGATTCTCACGTGGAGGAGATCTAATGACTACACTCATCGGAGCAACGCTCTCGGGAGCGGAAACGCAGATCGACAGTCGAGCGATTGAAGACCTGGCGCAGGACCTCACCCGCCCGCCAATCCTGCCCACCAGCGCCGACTTTGAGGAGGCGCGTCGCGTCTTCAACAAGATGATAGACAAAAAGCCGGCGCTGATCGTCCGCTGCGGTGGCGTGTCTGACGTCTTGCGAGCGGTTCGTTTCGCCCGAGACCACGATCTGCTCGTGGCGGTACGCGGCGGTGCGCACAACGCTGCCGGCTTCGCGACCTGCGACGGCGGGATCGTGATTGACCTGTCACCGATGCGGGCCGTACGCATCGATGTCGACAAGCGGCTCGCGCGAGTCGAAGGGGGCGCGACGTGGGGCGACGTTGACCGCGAGACAGAGCCCTTCGGGCTGGTAGCCGCTGGTGGTATCGTCTCCACGACTGGCGTGGCCGGGCTCACGCTCGGAGGCGGTCAGGGTTGGTTCCGCCGGACGTTCGGCATGACGTGTGACAACCTGGTCTCGGCGGACGTCGTGACTGCCGACGGTCGTCTGTTGAACGTCAGCGCAACCGCCCATCCGGATCTGCTCTGGGCGCTTAAGGGCGGCGGCGGCAATTTCGGGATCGTCACCTCGTTCGAGTTTCGACTTCATCAGCTCGGGCCGATGGTGGCGTTTGCCGGGCCTGTTTACGCAATGGAGAAGGCTCGGAATATTCTTCGCCGCTTTGCTAATTTCGCGTCGAGTGCTCCCGACGAGGTCAACGTTCTTGCTGTGCTCTGGACCATTCCCGTCGGCAGCGCCTTTCCTCAACACCTTCACGGCCGCGAGGTGTTGATCATTAGCGGCACCTACGCCGGGACGCCAGAACGCGGACACGAGGTTTTACGACCGCTACGGGAGTTCGACGAGCCCGTCTTCGATATGTCGACAACGCTCCCGTACCGCGCGCTCCAGCAACTGTATGATCCGTTCTTTCGCAAGGGCGAGCTCCTTCATTATTGGAAGGCGATTTACCTCGATCGCTTCACCGACGGCGCTATTGAAGCCATTCTGGGCGGCTGCGCCGTGAGGCCCTCCCCAAGATCTCTGCTTGGCATTTGGGCGCTCGGCGGCGCCATGGGTCGGGTCGGCAACGACGAGACGCCCGTCGGGAACCGGTCCGCACCGTTCCTCCTCGAAGTCATCGGGAGTTGGAGCGAAGGCGCGCACAACGAGCAGAACGTTGTCTGGGTGCGTCACGTGTTTGAAACGATGCATTCCTTCTCGTCGGGCAAGGTTAACGCGAACTTCTCAGGGGCCGGCGAGGACAATGAGCGTTTCGTTCGTGCGGCCTTTGGCGATCACTACGAACGTCTAGGCAAAGTCAAACAGGTGTACGACCCGACGAACATGTTTCGGCTCAACCAGAACATCAGTGTCGTTTCCGTTTGACGCGCCATCAACCGTGAGGAGGGGAGGCGGACGATGATCGCAGTGATGGGTGCCAGCGGAAACTGTCGCTCTCGGAAATTGGGTCAGCGCCGATTTGGCGCGAATGTCAGCAGAAGCTGATGCAAGGCTGCGAGGGCCTTCGATGTTCATCGCCGAACCGGGGCGGCAAACTCGTACGCGGTCAGGCGGGCTGGAGAGATGGGGTGGGACGGAGGACAGACCGACCGCTCTTGATATGAGTAACAGCCACGAACGATTTGGCGGGGGAGCAGTTCAGGCGGCGCGCCGCTCGTAACGATGATGGAGCCCACCCACCTCCGGAATCGCGATGATCCGTCCCGCCTCTGGCCCTTGGATCGGTCGGGGCTCCGGACTGTCTTTCTCCAATGCCAAGTGCGTTCGGCTTCGATGATAGTAGTTGACGAAGTTTTGAAGGTGTCGGTGCAAACAGCGCTCGTTGAATACGATCATGTGATCCAGGCACTCGCGGCGAATGGTGCCGATCACCCGTTCGACATAGGCACGCTGCCAGGGTGACCGCGGGGCCGAAAGCACTTGCTCGATGCCCATTGCCTTCACCTGCTCGACGAAGTCCAAGCCGAAGATCCGATCGCGATCCCGCAGCAGATATCGCGGGGCTGCATCCCAGGGAAAGGCTTCGCGCAATTGTTGAGCGGTCCACTCCGCCGTCGGATGCGCCGTCACCGCGAAATGCACGATCCGCCGGCGATCATGTGCCAGCACCAGAAACACGTACAGGATCTGGAACCGGATCGTCGGCACAGTGAAGAAGTCCACGGACACCATGCTTTTCAAGTGATTGTCGAGGAACGTCCTCCAGGTCTGGGACGGGGGCCTCCTGCGGCGGCCCAAGTACTTACTCACGCTTGTTTCGCCGATCTCGATGCCGAGCTTCAGCAGTTCGCCATAGATCCGTGGAGCACCCCAAAGGGGATTGTCCCGGCTCATGGTGCGAATCAGTTCCCGCACTTCCTTCGGAACCACCGGCCGCCCCGGCTTCCCACGCCGGATCTTCCAGGTCCAGAACAAGCGGAATCCCTTACGAGGCCATCCAACGACTGTGGGCGCCTTCATGATGAGTGCCCCGGATTTCCAGTCCTGCCACGCGGTAGAGAGCCAGGCCCAAAGGAGTCGATCCGCTGGTCTCAGTTTCGGCCGCTTGACAGAGCGTTGCAGAACTCCAATTTGGTGGCGCAACGCGAGAATCTTCAACTGGAGCGCAGCACGGCTCCGAAACGAGGCCTCCAGTGGGGCGATCAGGGCCGTGAATATGTGCCCGAAAGTCAATCGAACGATGAGCGACAACTCCCAATCTATCAGCGCGATCGGAGTTTACGAGAACCACAATCACTACCCAGACCGGTTGCCTGTGGACCGCGACTAGTCCGATCTCGTGGGCCATCATCACCGGCCGTGCTTCGGGCGCTGGCAGCGGCGCAGTGACCTATCATGTGGGGGCAAACCCCTTCGGCCCCGCACGTTCCGGCACGCTGACGGTAGCCGGGCGCCCATTTACCGTCGAGCAACTCGGTACTCCGCCGAACGGACTTGTTACCGCCGGCGCGATGGCGCACCTAGCATCCGGCGGAGGCTGGAAGACCACTTTCACGCTCGTGAACAACGGTTCCGCCACCGCTCAAACTAGGTTGAGCTTCACTTCAAGTACCGGAGCCAACTTGACGCTACCTGTGACCTTCCCACAAACCGGCTCAGGTCCAATCCTAGCCTCCACCCTGGAGCGAGATCTCAATGCTGGAGAGACCGTCATTTTCGAGTGGGAAGGGCCGATCACTCAGGATGCGTATTCCGGCGAAGCCGATCACTGATTCCGAACTGATGGCGATCACGATTCCGAGGGATGCCGATCACCGTCGGAGCGAAGCGACGCTGGGCTGTTCTTATCATGCGGAAGTGATCGGCATCCGTCAATCTTTTTGCGTTTGAGCCGGGGAGTGGGGTGCGGGGCGAGGGGGCGGCGTTTGAGCCCCCTTGCCCCGCTCGGCACTGGAGAGACCTCGCGGGCGGCGCGAGTTCATGACGTTCTCCGTTCGTCTTTGCCGCGCGCTTTTTCCGCATCGACTCGCCCTGCAGCTCGATCCGGTGCGCGTTGTGAACGAGCCGGTCGAGGATGCGAGTCGGCGATGGTGGGATCGCCGATCTGCGCGTGCCAGGTGGCGACCGGCAGTTGACTGGTCAGCAGCGTGGAGCGCGTCTGGTATCGCGCATCGCAGATCTCCAGGAAGTCACGGCGCTCGGCTTCGGTCATCGGCGCCATGGCCCAGTCGTCGACGATCAGCAGGTCGACCCGCCCGAGTCGGTCCAGAGCAGCTTGGAGTGGCTGCCGTCGGCGCGCGCCACGGCCAGATCGCGAAACAGTTCCGCGGCTTTCAGGAAGAGCGCGGTGTAGCCGTCGCGGCAAGCCTTCTGCGCGATGGCCCGCGCCAGCCAGGTCTTGCCGATGCCGGTCGGCCCGATGCAGGAACAGATGCTGATGCTCCCGCACCCAGGCCGACTCGGCGGTCAGCGAACGCACCAGTTGCGCGGTCCAGACCGCGCGGCGTGCGGTAGTCGATATCTTCGACGCAGGCCGGGCCTTGCAGCCGGCCGTTGCGCAGGCGGCGCTCCAGCGCACGGTTCTGCCGCCAGTTCCATTGGCGGTCGATGAGTAAGCCGAGTCGCTCCTCGAAGCTCAGGCCGTGGATGTTGGCGTCCTGCTGTTGCTGTTGGAAGGCCTCGGCCATTCCGCGCAGCCGCATGGCGCACAGTTTCTCGATGGTGGGTTGTGTCAGCATAGGTCTCTTTCGTTTCACTGCAGGGTGGGCGGTTCGCCCGGGTCGAAGTACTCGGAGCCGCGAATGTTGGGATGATTCAGCGGCGGCTTGGGCGGTCGCAGCCGGCTCCGACGGGCGGCTGTCCAGATTGCACTTCAGAATCGATTTCACGCTCTGGTAGGAGCACGCCTTGAGGTGCAGCGCGCGGCGTGCGGCGGCCTCCACGCGCGCCGTGCGGGTACTGCGTCGCCGAGCCGCAGATGCCGAGGCAGGACCGGATAGCCCTGTTCCGGGTGACGGCTTGCTGGCCAGGATCTTCTCAAACAGTTCGGCGGTGCGCCGGACCGATCTTGTGCGGCCCAGTCCACCAGCCGGGAAGGCGTCCATTCCAGATACCGTTGGTGCGCCTTGGGCCGGTGCTCGGTCACGGTGGTGGCGCTGTGCGGCACGTGGCTGCGGGCGTGGCTGGCCACCCGTACGCCGCGGTGGAAGATCTCCACCGTGGCGGCGGTGGCGCGCACTTCCACTTCCTGCTGGACCAGCTGGTAAGGCACGCTGTACCAGTGGTCGTCGAAGGCGACGTGGTAGTCGATGTTGACGCGAGCGGTTTCCCAGTCGCCGTACTGATAGCGCTCGGCCGGCAGGGGGCGCAGCGCCGGTTTGTCGAGCGTTCAAACAGGCTGCGGCGGCAGCCTTCGCGCTTGCGAAAGGGACGCTCGTTGAGTCGCGTGCGCAACTCCGCGATCGCCTGGTTGAGTTCGCGCCAGGGCGAAGAACTTGCGCTTCCGCAGCGCCGCCAGGATCCACCGCTCGACGACCTGTACTCCGGCCTCCGACCTTGGCCTTGTCCCGAGGTTTCTGCGGGCCGCGCCGGCACCACCGCCACGCCGTAGTGCGCGGCCATCTCCTCGTAGGTGCGATTGACGCCCGGCTCGTAGCGGCAGGCTTTCGTGACGCCGGACTTCAGATTGTCCGGCGTCACGATCTCCGGCACCCCGCCGAGGAACTCGAAGGCGCGCATATGCGACCCGATCCAGTCGGCCAGCCCCTGCGTCCAGGTGGCCTCGGCGTAGGTGTAATTGCTGGCGCCCAGCACCGCGACGAAGATGGCGCCTCCCGCACCTCGCCGGTCTCCGGATCGTGGACGGGATCGTGGCGCCGGCGTAATCGACGAACAGCTTCTCGCCGGCGCGGTGCTCCTGCCGCAGCACCACGTCCTGCCGCGCAGCCAGCCGCGGTACAGCTCGCAGAAGCGGCTGTAGCGGTACCCGTCCGGCTGGCGGTCCGGTACTCCTCCCAGAGCAACTGCAGCGTCACGTGCTTGTGTGCTGCAGTTCGTCGCGGATGGCGGCATAGTCGGGCTCCGGCCGGCGCAGCGGTTTTGCTTCCGCGGCGGAGGCGTGAGCAGGCGGCGGTCAGACGGTCGTCGTCCCAATCGGCGACCTCGGACCATCTGAGTCCGGCCGCTTCCGCGGCTTTCAGATACTCCGAAACCGTGCCTGGCCGATGGAGCAACTTCGCGCGATCTGGCGCTGCCTCAACCCCAGAGCGTGCAGTCGGAGGACTTCTTTGATCTTGCGCACGGACCATCTCTTGCGGCAACCTGGTTCCTCCACCTCTCAGTGGAGACCAGCCGGCCCGCTGGTCGCCCAGCGCGCTTCATGAAGACGGCTTAAGAATTCCCTTCCGACGATGCCGATCAGCATTCCGAGAACCGCCGAAAAGTGATCGGCTTCCCGTCGGAATCGTGATCGCCATCAGCTCGGAATCGTGATCGGCATCATCTCGGAATCGCGATCGCCATCACCTCGGAACGCTGATCGGCATG
>CAVQOO010000066.1:0-16208 GCA_963714395.1 Bryobacteraceae bacterium | reverse complement strand
AGCTGGACACAACAATCGTGCTTTCGGCTTGTCCGGAGGTAAAACACGCGCGGAGCGCCAAACCTCCGGCCCTTATTCAATGGGCTCACCGCGCTCGTCCACCAACGGAACGTTGTACTCGCGCAGGATCGCCGTGATCGCCGCTTGATTCTCGGCGATCAGCTTCTGCACGGTGGCTTTCCATTCGCGCTCGCCGTAGCGCACGCCCATGGCCATCTCGTAGTCGAACTTGACGCCGGGCTCCGACTTGAGCGGCACCACGATCAGCGCCGCGCTCGTCACGCGCTTGGCGAAGTAGCCGGCGATCGGGCCCCAGACGATCGCGACGTCGATCTTGCCGGGCGCCAGGTCCTTCTCGATGATCTCGCCCGGGTACTGCTCCGGGTCGGCGTTCAGCATCTGGTAGGGCACGCCTGCGCTTCCACAGCCGTGCTTGACCAGCCACTCGGAGGCGGGCGAGCGGTCGTAGATGCCGATGCGCAGCTTGTTGCGAAGCTTGGCCGGTCGAGCGTGAGGAAGTCGTCGCCGGTCGTCACCTGGTCCAGGCCCTTGCCCTTCGGGATACACCAGCGCATAGGTCGAGCGGTAGTAGGGGTCGGTCGCCGACACCTGGTCGTAGCCGGCGGGCACGCCCATCACGATGTCGCAGCGGAAGTCCTCGCCGGGCAGCTTGTAGCGCAACGTGTTGCGGATGAAGGCCATGCGCTGCGGAAACGAGTAGTAGGTGACCGGCAAGCCCAGCGCCTTGCGCGAACAGCTCGGCGATGCGGTTCTCGATGCCTTCGCCCTTGGCGTTCGAGAACGGCAGGTTGTTCGGGTCGATGCATGGCAAACGCGCAGGGCCTTGCGCGGCGACGGCGCCGCTGCGCTGCGCACCGCCAGTGCAGCGCCGGCAGGCTCGCGAGCGCGACGCAGCGACAGCGCAGAGCCGGTGCCGGGACGCAACGATCGCGCGCCGCGGCCGGTCATCGTTCATTGCTTCAGCTCTTCGACCTTGGCGCGCGTGATCGCGCCGTCGGAGCGGCCCTTCAGGTAGGCGTACAGCTGGTCGATGTTGTCCATCACCATCTTGCTGCTGCGGAAGCTCGGCATGCCCTTTGTCGAGCCGGCCGTCGCGCACGGTCTTGACGAAATCGTCCTTGCTGAGCGTCTTCAGGCTGTCGAGCAGCGACGGGCCGACCAGGCCCTCCTGGTTGGCGCCGTGGCAGCGGTCGCAGGCGGCGGCGCGCCAGGCGCGAAAGCCCTTCATCGTGTTCGGGTCGACCTTGTAGCCGTCGACCACGGTGTACAGCTTCGGTCTCGACGCCGGCGCGCTTGTCCTGAGCGACGAGCTGCCGGCGCGATCAGCAGCGCCGCAACAGCAAGGCGACCGTCTGCAATGTCGCGAGCATTTCGCATGGCGTTCCGACAGAGGCAAGGACGCGGAGCATGACGTCTCAGAGCGCCGTCCGCGCCGCAAGTTTCAACGGCTCGGCTGACCAACGGAAATCGCCGGCGTGGCGCGTGCCAGCCGGCGATGGTCGAGACCGTCAGGACTACTGCGGCAGCGCGAACACGGTCAGCGAACCGCCGAGTTCGGTGTACTCGCGCAGTTCCTTGTAGCCGCCCACGGCGCCCAGGCCGTCCGTGTCCTTCTCGAGGCCGGCGGCCATGCCGATGCCGGCCCAGCCGCCGATGCCCGAGAACACGCCGATGTACTGCTTGCCCTTGTGCTCATAGGTGAACACGTTGCCGATGATGCCCGACGGCGTCTTGAACTTGCACAGCTCCTTGTTGATGTCCTTGGCGTCGACGCACTTGAGGTAGCCCTCGAGCGTGCCGTAGAACGACGATGTCGCCGGCGGTGTCGAGCGACGCCGCTCCAGACCGAGAACTTCTCGGGCTTGGACTGGACGATCTTGCCGGTGCCCGCGTCCCAGGCGATGAAGTTGCCCATGCCGCCGTGGCTGCCCGGCGCCGGGAACATCGACAGCGTGGCGCCGACGTACGGCTGGCCGGCGGTGTACTCGACCTTGAACGGCTCGTAGTCCATGCAGACGTGGTTGGTCGGCACGTAGAACAGCTTGGTCTTCGGGTCGAACGCCGCCGGCTGCTGGTCCTTGGTGCCGAGCGCCGCCGGGCAGATGCCCTTGGTGTTGACGTCGGGCCCGTTCTTGCGCGGTCGAGTACTTGGCCACGACCTGCGGCCGGCCGGTCTTCATGTCGACGTGCGTCGCCCAGTTGACCGTCGGGTCGTACTTCTCGGCCACCAGCAGCGCGCCGGTCGTGCGGTCGAGCGTGTAGCCGAAGCCGTTGCGGTCGAAGTGCACCAGCGCCTTGGTCGGCTTGCCCTTGACGTTGATGTCGGCCAGGATCATCTCGTTGATGCCGTCGAAGTCCCACTCGTCGTACGGCGTCATCTGGTAGACCCACTTCGCCATGCCGGTGTCGACGTCGCGCGCGAAGATCGTCATCGACCACTTGTTGTCGCCCGGACGCTGCGCCGGGTTCCAGGTCGACGGGTTGCCCGTGCCGTAGTACATCAGGTTCAGCGCCGTGTCGTAGCTGTACCAGCCCCAGGTGGTGCCGCCGCCGATCTTCCACTGGTCGCCCTTCCAGGTCTTCAGCGACGAGTCCTTGCCGACCGGCTTGCAGCGTCGCCGTCGGTCCAGGTCATGGTCTTGTCCGGGTCGATCAGCATCTCGGTGTCCGGTCCGGTGCTGTAGCGCCTTCCAGACCTGCTTGCCGGTGTTGATGTCGTAGGCCGCGAGGAAGCCGCGCACGCCCCACTCGCCGCCGGAGATGCCGGTGATGACCTTGTCCTTGAAGACGTGCGGCGCGTTGGTGTTGACCGCACCGACCTTCGGATCGCCGTTCTTGACCGTCCAGACCACCTTGCCGGTCTTGGCGTCCAGCGCGACCAGCGTGCTGTCGGCCTGCTGCAGGAAGATCTTGCCCTCGGCGTAGGCGAGACCGCGATTGACGGTGTCGCAGCACATCTGCGGAATCACCGCCGGGTCCTGCTTCGGCTCGTACTTCCACTTGATCTTCTGCGTGTCGAGATCGATCGCGAAGACCTTGTTGGGGAACGGCGTATGCAGGTACATCATGTCGTCGATCACCAGCGGCGAGCCCTCGTGGCCGCGCAGCACGCCGGTGGAGAACGTCCACGCGACCTGCATCTTGCCGACGTTGCTGGCGTTGATCTGCTTGAGCTTGCTGTAGCGCTGGTTGTACATGTCGCCTGCCTGCATCGCCCAGTTCTTCGGATCGGCAATCAGCTTCTCGAGATCCGCATTCGCCAGTGCGACACCCGAAAACACCAGCCCCAGCGCCAACGCCTGCACTCTTTGAATCCACAGCCCATAAACGTTCATACGTCCTCCTGTTGTTATCGTCGAGCTAGAAGGTCGGGCCAGCACTATGGGTGACGGTCGTCCAATTCGCGCCTGCTTTGCGATCAGGCAGCGGCGGGCAGTGTCCCGCTGGCATACGGCGATGTCAACCTGCCGGGAACGCGGAGTAGCATGGCAGTGCCTTCGGTGTCGCGACCGGGCACGGAGCACATCAATGGCCGGATCTCTTCAACTGGGCGCGCGGTGTTGCCTCTGAGCTTCGTTGCGCTCGTTTGCCGGATGAGTGCTCTGATCAGCAGCGCACTCGGCGCCGTCGGCATGGCATTTGCTGCGACGCCGGCGCCAGTAGTGGTGGCCCCCGGCATCTACGCCTTGATGGGACAACCGGGCGAGATCGCGCCCGCCAATCTGGGGCGCATCGCCAACGTAGCCTTCGTGGTCGGCCCGCGTGGTGTCGTTGTCGTCGAAAGCGGCGTCTCGTTCCGACATGGCGAGGAGATCATTGCCGCGGTTGGTCGTATCACCCGCAAGCCGATTCGGCTAGTGGTCATCACTCACGCGAGCCAGGAGGTCGTGTTCGGCGCGGCGGCCTTTCAGGCGCGGGGGATTCCCGTAGCGATGCATCGCAACGATGCCGCGTTGATGGCGGCGCGGTGCGGAACCTGCCTGCGGACACTGCAAGACGAACTCGGCGAACGCACGATGGCCGGCACCCGAGTCGTCGAGCCGGATCGTGTCGTCAGCAAGAGCCACTCGCTCGATGTGATCGGTCGGCGCCTCTTGCTCATCGCCCCCGGTGAGCGGGAAGCGCCCGGCGCTCTGGCGTTATTGGACGAGACAACCGGCACGTTGTTCGCCGGGAGCCTGGTGTCGATCCGTCGCATCCCGGACTTGCGCGATGTCGATGGCAAGGGTTGGCTGGAAGCGCTTGCGGCGCTCAAGGCGACAAACTGCATCCATCTCGTCCCCGCATTCGGGAGGCTCGGCAGCTGCGCGGATATCGACGCCTCTGCGCGGTACGTTACGGCACTCGACGGGCATGTGCGTGCGCTCCTCGCCGCGGGAGTCGGCCTGGCGGAATTGCCCGCGCGCTGCGACCTTCCCGAATTCGCGGCGTGGGACGGGTACGCCGCGCTCCATGCCCGGAACGCAAGCCGTGCCTATCTCCGAATCGAGCAGGACTCTTTCAACAATTGACCGAGGGAGGCAGACCATGGATGTTCGCGCAGCGGTGGCTCACAAGGCAGGAGCGCCCCTGGCCATCGAAACCGTGCAGCTGGCGGGGCCGAAGGCCGGCGAGGTGCTGGTCGAGATCAAGGCGACCGGCATCTGCCACACCGACGAATTCACGCGCTCGGGCGCCGATCCCGAGGGTCTGTTTCCGGCGATCCTCGGTCACGAGGGCGCGGGCATCGTCGTCGACGTCGGACGCGGGCGTGACGAGCGTCAAGAAGGGCGACCACGTCATTCCGCTCTACACGCCCGAATGCCGGCAATGCAAGTCGTGCCTGTCGCGCAAGACCAACCTGTGCACGGCGATCCGCGCGACGCAGGGCAAGGGCGTGATGCCCGACGGCACCAGCCGCTTCTCGCTCGGCGGCAAGCCGCGTGCATCACTACATGGGCTGCTCGACGTTCGCCAACTTCACCGTGCTGCCCGAGATCGCGGTGGCGAAGATCCGCGAGGACGCGCCGTTCGACAAGGTCTGCTACATCGGCTGCGGCGTGACCACCGGCATCGGCGCGGTCATCAACACCGCCAAGGTCGAGCCGGGTGCCAACGTCGTCGTGTTCGGACTCGGCGGCATCGGGCTCAACGTCGTGCAGGGCGCGCGGCTCGCCGGCGCGAACATGATCATCGGCGTCGACATCAATCCGGCGCGCGAGGCGCTGGCCCGCAAGTTCGGCGTGACGCACTTCGTCAATCCGAAGGAGGTCGAGGGCGACCTCGTGCCGCACCTCGTCGAGCTGACCGGCGGCGGCGCCGACTACAGCTTCGAATGCATCGGCAACGTCGACGTGATGCGCCAGGCGCTCGAGTGCTGCCATCGCGGCTGGGGCGTGTCGGTGATCATCGGCGTCGCCGGTGCCGGCCAGGAGATCAAGACGCGGCCGTTCCAGCTCGTCACCGGTCGCGTGTGGAAGGGCACGGCGTTCGGCGGCGCGCGCGGCCGCACCGACGTGCCGAAGATCGTCGACTGGTACATGGACGGCAAGATCAACATCGACGATCTGATCACGCACGTGCTGCCGCTCGACCGAATCAACGAAGGATTCGACCTGATGCACGCGGGCAAGTCGATCCGCGCGGTAGTCACTTACTGACGCCGATGGTTTCGTACCGGGGTTAGCATTTCCACCGCTTGACTGCCGCCCATTGCATTCGGCTTAGTTTGGGGCCAGCATTTGCGACCCGGCGGTATTCGACGACACCGGTAGCTTGGCGGAAAACTTCGAGAGGAGATCGACATGGCCACTGCAGTTTCGATACATCCAGCAGTCGACAATGGCATCAAGCCCGCGGCTCCAAACTTCGCTGGCGGCACGCTGTACTGCAAATGCTCCGACAAGAAGGTCGCCGTGTCGGTCAAGAGTCAAACCGCGCACAACCACGCTTGCGGCTGCACGAAGTGCTGGAAGCCGGACGGTGCGCTGTTCTCGGTGGTCGCGGTGGTGCCGCGCGACAAGCTCAGCGTGACCGCGAACGCCGACAAGCTGAAGGTCGTGGATTCGAGCGCGACGATCCAGCGATACGCGTGCACGGCGTGCGGCGTGCACATGTACGGGCGAATCGAGAACAAGGGTCACCCGCTGTACGGATTGGACTTCATCCACACCGAGCTGTCGCCGCAGCAGGGATGGTCGCCGCCGGAGTTCGCGGCGTTCGTTTCATCCATCATCGAGTCCGGGCGCCGATCCCGCCAACATGGGCGCGGTCAGGGCAAGGCTGAAAGAGCTTGGCCTCGAACCGTACGATTGCCTGTCGCCGGCGATCATGGATCTGATCGCCACGCATACGGCGAAAGCCAAGGGCGTTTCCGTCCGCGCATAAGGTCGCGGTTCAGCGTCAGGGCGGCTCCCAAACTGAACGCAGCCTGAGCGCGTCGTATCGCGCCCAGGCTTTCCCCTTTTCGGCGGCGATCAGCTCTGCGCCGCTGCGGTCCGAGGGACGGGTGTCGGAAACGGCGATCAAGGCGGTCACGCAGAACCTCTGCTTCGGCGGCGTTCAGAGCGTGTATGCCCACGAGTCGCGGGAAACGCGATGCGTGATGCGCTTTGGCGTGTTTCTCCCGCCCCAGGCAGCATCGGGCCGCGTACCGGTGTTGTATTGGCTGTCGGGCCTCACCTGCACCGAAGAGAACTTCATCGTCAAGGCGGGCGCGCAACGGGTTGCCGCCGCGCTTGGGCTGGCGATCGTGGTGCCGGATACGAGCCCGAGGGGACTCGGCATTCCGGGAGAAGGCGACAGCTACGACTTCGGTCTTGGCGCCGGGTTCTACGTCGACGCGACGGAAGCGCCGTGGTCGCGCGGTTACCGAATGTATTCCTACATCACGGAGGAACTAGCGGCGGACGTCGCGGCCACGTTCCCGGTCGATTCGGATCGGGTGGGCATCTTCGGGCATTCGATGGGAGGCCATGGAGCGCTCACCATCGCGCTCAAGAACCCGCGCCGATACAAGTCGGTGTCGGCGTTTGCCCCGATCGCGTCGCCTATGCGTTGCCCGTGGGGTCAAAAGGCCTTGAGCGGTTACCTCGGCGCAGACCGGGCTCGCTGGCGGGAATACGACGCAACCGCATTGATCGAAGATCGCGGCTGGACCGGACCCCCAATCATGGTCGATCAAGGAACAAAGGATCAGTTCCTGCAGAGCCAGTTGAAGCCGGAGTTGCTGCAGGATGCCTGCCAGCGTTCCGGCGTCGCCTTCGACCTTCGCCTGCGCGAGGGTTATGACCACAGCTACTTCTTCATCGCGACTTTCATCGAAGATCATCTCCGGTTTCACGCGCAAAATCTTTAGATGAAGCTTCGCCCGGGCAATCTGATCCTTGCGATTGTGCTTCCCGTGTTTGCCGTTGGCGTTGTGCCTTTGTCGTGCGCCGCCGACCTTACGGCTGACCAGGTGCGCGAGGTGCTGGCCAGGGCAGACCGAGAAAAGCCTGCCGACCTGACGGGCAAGGATCTTTCCGATCTGGATCTCAGCAATATCGACTTCAAGCGCGCCAATCTCTCCGGCGCCAATCTGTTTGCCACGCGGCTCGTGTCATCCAATCTTGCGGGCGCGAAGCTTGCGCGGGCGAACCTGAACGGAGCTTGGCTCATGGGAACGAACTTCGCGGGCGCCGATCTTTCCGACAGCTCCATGCTGAGCCTGGTGATCCTCGGCGGTCAGGTCAAGGAAAAGCCGAATTTCGCGGGCGCCAATTTGTCCGGCGTGCGGATGATCGCCGATCTCCCCGGGGCCGATCTGCATGGGGCCAATCTCAGCCGCGCCAAGCTTGGCGTCGATATCAGGAATCAAGGCATGGGGCAGATGCGCACCGATTTGAGCGGCGCGAATCTCGCGGGCGCCGATCTGCACGATGCGGACCTGAATCGGTCGCTCATGATGTTTGCCAATCTCAGAGACGCCAATTTGAGAGGCGCCAATTTTTTTCGTGTGAAGCTTGCAGGCGCGGATCTGAGCGGCGCGGACATTGCAGGCGCCGATTTCACGGAAGCCGACCTGGAAGGCACCGTGCTCAGGGGCGTCAAAGGCATCGAGGCGGCCAGGGGAATGGATAAGGCGACGAACCGCGACAAGGCCGTTCGTTGAGCCAGACGCTCGAGATGAACAGAAACTCCGGTCAACCGACTTATGCCGTAGAGGTCTGGGCATGAGTTCACTCGCTTCCAAAAAACCTCTGCGGCTTGCTTGCACCACCATGTTGTGCGCTGCCCTGTGGATTTGCCATGTGCAAGCGAATGGCGCAGAACTCAAGACCATTGCGATCCTTGATTTTGAGCTCGTGGACGACCAGCACGAGTTGTCTCCCGCAACCATCGAATACCAGCGACTGCGAGCTATCCGCGACCAGTTGCAAGAGGAGTTCGTCAAGAGCCACCTGTACCACGTCGTCGACTTGGGGCCTGCCTCGGAGCTGATCAAGAAGTATCAGTCCGAGACGCAACTCCACAAATGCAATGGTTGCGAACTTGAGATAGCTCGCTCGCTGCACGCCGACCGAGTCTTGATTGGCTGGGTCCAGAAGGTAAGCAATCTGATTCTCAATATCAACATTCAAATCGAAGATGCCGCAACGGGCGCCGTATTGCTAAACAAGTCTGTCGACCTGCGCGGCAACACCGACGAGACCTGGAGACGCGGTGTGTCTTATCTGGTCAGAAGCATGGTTGAGAAAGGCCAAGGAAACCGTTAGGCCGTAACGAGCGCAGTGGCGCACAGTGGCGATGCGTCGCGTACTGACAGCACCCTGGTCGACGATGACGGACGTCATCGCGCGATGACGAGAGAGCGAAGGGGCCGGATCGCGACGCCCGATGCCGCGTGATGAACTCGGCCGTCGGTGCGCGATGTGCGCGAACTACGCGCGAACGGTCTCAGGCGTCGCTGCCGATTGCTTCGCGCGCGCGATCCCAGCCCAGCTGCACTGCCCTTTGGAACCGGCTCCACTCGCCGTCCGGGTAACGACGTTCCCAGTCGACTTGCATCGCGGATTCGAAGTCGGACCACGATTGATCGCGAAGCTCTTCGTTGCGTCCGACGTCCCAGCCGTAGTGATATGCGGGCTCGAACTCGTCGAAATCCGCGCTTCCGTACTCGACACGATGCAGCGCGCGGAAGTGCTCGATCTGTTTGCGCCATTCGGCGCCGGAATCATAGGTCATTCACGAAGTCCCTAGATGACTGTCCGAGGATTCAGCAGCAACCCCCGTGCCCCGATCAGGATCTTCTTCGAATCAATGACTCGATTGGGATCGGTGGCTGGCCGGGGCCGCGCACGCGGCTTGCGCGGATTTCGAGCAAGTCGGCGCAGGCTTGGCGGCTGTGCGCGCTGCTCGCTCTCAGAGGAACCGGGCCACCCGGGAAGCCAGTGGAATTGTTCGGCCACCCGAAGACTCAATTCGAAACCGCCGGTCGTCTGTCAGGGTCTCGAAGTAATGGCCTCCGGCCACAACACGGAAATCTGCAGGTTTCCCGCTGGCGGTCCCCGCCACATTGATACTGTAAGTTGCGACAGCGGAAGTGCATTACCTTCAGTGAGACATCAAAATGCTGGAGTTAAAGTGACGGCCCAACTTATCCCTGCACGCGCCAAGTTATCCTGCAGCCGCAATGCAGGCTAAATCGAGTTGGGCGTGACAGCTCTCTCATGCTCCGATCTCGAATGTTTCTTGCCGCGCTGACCTTGCTCGCTGGGGTCGCATTGGGCGGTTACCTTTTCTCGGACTCTCAGCCGAGGTCGTTCCTCGCGTTGTCCGGGTGCGACTCGTGCTATCGACCCAGCGACCTCGCGGGATTACTCGCCTCCGCCGGGATCCAGAGAGCGGCTGCGGCAGCTCCCCTAGCGGTGAAGGAAACAGACCGGTGCGTCGCGATCGAGCATCCATTCCGAAAGACGAAGTTTCATTTCATCGTATTTCCGAAGAAGGACATCAAGAACATTGCGGATGTGGCGATTGACGATCAGCAACATATTCTTGATTGCTTGGCCGTCATTCGAGCCCTAGTCGTCGAGAATGGCCTCAGGAGTTATCGAGTCGAGACGAACGGTCCAGGTTTGCAGCACGTGACCTACCTGCACTTTCATCTGGTCTCATCGGACGGTCACGCCCAACCCCGCGCCGCTGAGCGCCAACGTTAAACGTCCGCTTGTAGGGCGACCTGTCGCGTTTGCTCTTGGCGATCTGTGATGGCGGCTGTGGGTCGATATGCGACCAAAACAAATCATCGCTTGCCGTTGCTGATAACGAGCCGTTACTTGCTAACGTTGCTCCCCAGCGTGGCCGCCGAAGCTCCGCGATTGGTGCGCCACTCATTATTCTCCCGAGCGGGCCAAAGGTCCAGCTCAGGATCACTCCACAGCAAGGTCAATGTCTGTAGGGAACCAACTTCCACTTTCACATGCTGTTACTCGGCGCCTTCAGAATTATCGGGTCGTGCGCCTTGGCATCAGCGAAATAATGCCAACTGATACGAGGAGGCCAGCGCATGTCTGCCACAGCGGAAGGTCGCCTTCCTAAGAAAGCGCTCTTGGAACACCCCATAACAAGCTCTTCGGTCGGGTCTAGTCGACACGGAGAGGTAGGGTCTTAAGCGCGCTTAGCGCCTCCGTTCAAGGAGCGCAGTCGAGCCAACGCTTCACGTTTCCCGATGGCCCGCACGACGGCCAACTTGTCGAGTAGTGCACTGCGTGGTTTCGCCGTGCCGTGCTCCCAGTTGTAGATGGACTGCGAACTCACGCCGAGCAGCCTGCCGAAGTCCTCAGCGGACATCCCCAAGCGCTCGCGCTGCACACGCACGCCTCTGGCAGAGAAGCGGATCTTTCTGCCAGCGTCAACAGGTTTGGAGACGGCTCGCGACGGCCTTGGTCGACCTTCTTTAGGTTTGATACGCGTTCGCTCGAGCTCCGCCACGCGGCGCTTAAGAGCGACCAATTCCTGCTTTGCGACGATTGACGACTTGCGAGTCGGCGCTACAAGCCAGCGTGCTTCTCTCTTCGCCACTCGCGTGATTTCGCTGCGGAGAATTTTGGTCAGTTCAGACATTCACGTTTCGCGCCACCGCGCGGCAGGACTACGGTCGCTAAGAGTACTCAAAACGCTACCCCAATGGGCTATTCTACTACACACTGAGACCAAGTGTTCGGCGTGAGCGCCAGAGCAAACTGGAAGTCACACGACAGTTCTGCTTAGTCTCACATTTGGCAGTCGTCGTCTATGGTCATTGGGGAAGTAATGCCAACCGGGCTCGCGACATCAGAGGAGCTAACTAGGGCCAGTCCGGCCAGTACTGGAAGTACCGCCCTCTGATCAGAATCGCGTGAAAGCGGCCCTCGTGGAGGGAGGATGGAGAAGCGTCAGAACGGCAAGCTGCTTTTCGTATGCGGCAAGATGGCAGCCGGTACGTCAACACTATCGAAGGAGCTTTCGTCACAAGAAGACGCTGTCCTTCTTGCACAAGACGACATGCTTGCGGCCTTGTATCCCGGCGAAATCGTCGACCTCCGGACCTTCGTGAAGTACTCGGCCCGGATCCAGGATGCGCTGGCGCCACACATATGCTCTCTCCTCTCCAAAGGCATGTCGGTCGTCCTCGACTTTCCCGCGAACACAAGGAAGCAGCGTGCCTGGTTCCGTCAGCTGCTGGATCGTGCCGGCGCCGAGCACGAGCTGCATTTCATCGTCGTATCGGACGATCTGTGCAAGCGCCAACTCAAACAAAGGAGCCAACAGAGAGGACTTCCTCCTGGGCGAAATGGACAACAGACGCCGACTTTGTCGAAGTCACGGCGACTTCGATCCGCCAACGGCAGAAGAGAACTTCAATGTCATTCGCCACGAGCCGAGCGCGTGACTGAACTGCCGGCGGGGTTCGGCCAATAGCGGCCGTCAGTCCTTGCTGACCAGGTTATCCGCAAGCCAACATTCGGCTGCATCATTGTGCGCATGGCGGAATCAAGGTCTGGCAAGGCGGCGCGATTACGGTGGGTGTTCGTCCTGCTTGTAACGCTCGTGCTGTCTGTCGCGAGTTTCCTTTCATCTCGCGACCGTAAGGAGAACGCTAAGACTGCCCTCGAACAGTCGAGCGTGACCCAGCCTAAGACCGATGTCGGAGCCTTCCCGCCGGCCTTCACCGACCCGCGGCCCGACCTGTCGACTCGGGCGGACTACGTGGACGTCTGTGGCGTCGGCCGGGTGCGTATGCAGTCCGACGGACAACTCGACCTGCCCGTGGATGCGACCAGCGGTCAGCGTTTGGTGGAGGCCGCCGCTTTCAAGTTCGCCTCGAGCGGTAGCGACTTCGAGCGCGCGCTTGCGTTGTATGTGGCGTTCGCCTTGGCCGCGCGCACCGAACCTTTGAAGGAAGCAGCGCAAAGCCGCCTCGCGGCGGAATCGGTCCAGCAGTTGGCACGTCTCGCACTCGGCTCGCGCGATCCTGCGGCCCATGCGTTGGCGTTCTACGCGTGCGGCAAGGCGGCGGTCACGGCGAGCAATGCGGGCGCCTGCGCGCAAATCTCGGCCGCGCAATGGACGCTGCTCGACCCCGACAACGCAGCACCCTGGCTATACGAGGCAGCGGCGGCACAGCGGCGAAACGATCCGGGAGCGGTCGATGAAGCGCTGCTGCGTGCTTCTCGCGCCAAGACCCTGCGGCCGTACAACGAGACGCCGCTCCGCCTGATCGAGGCGCCGGCCGTGCGCTCGGCACCGCCGGCCCAGGCCGGGGCAGCGATGGCAGCTTTGATCGGACTGTCTTCGGCGCTTCCCTTACCGAACCTGCAACTCGTCAGCCGGTACTGCGCGGCGACCGCGAGGGGAGCTGCCGAACGCACTCAGACCTGCAGCGGTCTGGCAGAAGTTCTTACTGAGCGCAGTACGGTGCAGATCGGAATGCGGCTGGGAGCGGTAATCGGAGAGCGGGCCGGTTGGCCGAGCGAACGGGTGACTGCCGCCCGAATGCGGCTCGCCGATCTGCAGAAGGCGCAAGCCCGAGCCATTGACCCGAAGGATCTCTATAGCTGCGCGGCAGTGGAGCGCAGCCGCGAATACCTGACTGCCTACGCCCGATACGGCGAAGTGGGCGCCATGGAACGAGTCGGAGCGTTAGGACAACGGAACCTCAAGTAGGCAGGCCTCGGCCAACAGGCAGGCGTCGGCCAAATTCGGTCACCGCCTTGCTCGGTCGAGAGTTTCTCGAACCGGACACTGCGGGCTGGTCCGCATTGATACTGTAAGTTGCGACAGCGGATGAGGAAGATTTTCCATGAAACCAGAGCGGTGGAGTTAAAGTAACCGCCCAACTTATCCTGCACGTGCCCAGAGTTTCTGGCCGGACTTACCGATCGCCAGCTCGGCGACTTCGACCACGTACGCCAAGTTCTCTCGGTCGATGCTGGGAAGACGGTCTATGCGAGCCTACCCGCGTTGGCCTCGGACCGGCGTAGGCTGGCGCGGATCCGTTTGGCGTACGCGCCGTAGATCTGAGGGGAGTTCGTCATGGCGTCAATTTCCGAGCGGGAGAACCGGGAAATCGAAGCGGCCAAAGCCTCTGGCAACACCCCGGTCGTCTTCATCCACGGCCTCTGGCTGCTGCCGAGCAGCTGGGCCAACTGGGCGGACTTCTTCAAGCAGGCCGGCTACGCGCCGCTGACGCCGGACTGGCCAGACGATCCGGAAACGGTCGAAGAGGCCCGGGCGAACCCGGACGTCCTCGCCAAGAAGACCTTGAAGCAGATCGCCGATCACACCACCGAGATCATCAATGCCTTGGACAAGAAACCGGCGGTAATGGGGCACTCGACCGGGGGCCTGCTCGCGCAGATGCTCGCGGGCCGGGGCCTCTCGGCGGCCACGGTGGCGATCGATCCTGGGCCTTTCCGCGGCGTTCTGCCTCTGCCCATATCCGAGCTCAAAGTGGCGGGGCCGTTCCTCGTCAACCCGCTCACGCGCGGCCGCGCGATCACGCTCACGTTCGACCAGTTCAAGTACGGCTGGACGAACGCGCTGGACGAGAAGGAGGCAAAGGAGCTCTACGAGACGTTCCACGTCGCCGGCTCCGGGATCGCTCTCATGCAGATGGGCAACGCAAACCTCAACCCGTGGACGGAGGCGAAGGTGAACACGAAGAACCCCGACCGCGGTCCCTTGCTGATCATCGAGGGCGAGAAGGACCACACGGTGCCGTGGGCGGTCGCGAACGCCGCCTACAAGCGGCAGAGGCGCAACCCCGCCGTGACGGAGATCGTAAAGATCCCGAACAGAGGCCACTCCCTAACGATCGACCACGGCTGGCGCGAGGTCGCCCATACGGCGCTTGCCTTCGTCAATCGGTTCGCCTAGACGGAACGATGAACGCTGAGGGAAGGTGCCTGTGTTCTGCCGTGACATTCGTTGCCGAAGACGTCGGCGCCAAGTTGGGCGTCTGCCATTGCTCGAACGCGATCTCCTCTCGGCGAGCTGTTGTGGCGGCGCGCCGGGTAACTTAGTCGTTAGGCGGCACACCGGTGGAGGGGATGATGTTCGTGATTCGCAACCCCGATCATGTAACCATCGCAGTGGCGAACGCTGCGACCGCGATCGAGTTCTTCGAGCTCCTCGGCTTCCGGAAGCAACACGTCGCGATGATCGATGGTGGTCCGCCTGCGCGGTACATGGGCATGCCGGACATGAAGGCTCAGCACATCACGCTTGCACTCGAAGGAGCCGAGCCTCGCTTCGAGATCCAGTTGCTCGAGTTCGATCCAAGGCCGCCGGACGATCCAGGCGAGCACCCGACGAATCTGCGGCGACGGGGCTACAACCACCTTGCGTTCCGTGTCGACGATATCGAGGCGGCCACCAGCCATCTGACGGCCAACGGGGTGAAGATGCTCAGCGACGAGATGGACTACATCAGCCGGCGGCTTCGATTCTTCGAAGGTCCCGAGGGGATCACCCTTGAGCTGGTGCAGTGGGTCGACAAGGCAGCGACTAGTGGTGAAGGTCAGACAACTCTGGACAGGTCTACCGATTCGGCGCCACAAACTCTATAGCGTGCCGCCTAATCACACGTTCAACCGGACCCGCCGGTACGGGCCTTCTTGCTCGCGGTCATCGGTGGCGGCGGGCCGGTTAACGTGGTCTTGTTAGGCGTCCGCTTCCAGGAACTGCACCAGCGTCTGCTTTCGGACGAGCGCGATGTCCGCAAGGGGTCGCCAGCGGAAATCATCGAGTACCGACGGTGGATGTTCTCCCAATGATGCTGTCGACCCATATTAGACGTAGCGATTTCGCCGGAGCACACCCCGACGGCATACCGGAAGCGGACGTCAACGCTCAAGCTTACGGACTGCGGAGGCTTGAGTGATCACTGTCTTAGTACAACTCGAACTTGACCCCGCCTTTCTCTAGTAGGCCTTGAGCCAACTGCTTCCATGGTCCCTGCGGTGTCCAGACTTGCGTGACCGAGTCGTAGGCTGCCGCGGGAGGTTCCTTTCGATGGAGCACCCGGTACAGGAACACCATGGTTGAAGCCCGCATGTTTACCTGGCAGTGAACGAGGATCTTCTTCCCCGTGAGCCGATCGAGGGCCGCTGATACCGCATCAAAGTGGGACTCCGTCGGTGCTCCAAATGGGATTGGCACGTGGATGAACTCGATACCTTGCTTGGCGAGGATGGTTGGTTCCTCCTTCACGGCGTCTGCAACGGAAGCTGGCGCAAGGTAGATAACGGCTTCAAAGCCCTCAGCCCGCAGCGTCCCGAGCGATTCAGCTGTTGGCTGACCAGAAGTGACAAGTCTGGTGTCGACAATCACAACATTTGGGGCGTTCAGCGCCTGGGCGGGCGTGAGGCGCGCAGCAAAGAGGCCTACGCCCACTATCAGAAGCGCGGCAAGGCGGGGACGAGTAGTGCGGACCACTGCTCGCATCTTCCTTGAGCAACTCATGTGCGTGCGTCGACCAATGTCCCGCTGCACCGTGAATCCAGTCTGACTCAGAAAAGTCTGCTGCTGGCCGCTAAGCTGTCCACGCAACCACATTAAGCGAGTTTCAGCTAAAGAGGATAGAAGACAAGTAGCCATCGCTAGGCGTCGAGGTTCGTCCTGAAGATGGTACATGTTCGGAATGCGGAGGGCGTGCTGGCGACTGAGAGTCTTAGTGCGGCCAC
>CAVQOO010000065.1:0-22027 GCA_963714395.1 Bryobacteraceae bacterium | reverse complement strand
TTCCGCCGGTTTGCGCGGGGCAGAGCGCGCCGAGGGCGATGAGGGAGAGAACGATTCGGAAGCATACCGGCTGCGATTGTAGCTCCCGGCAGGCACGCCCTGTGAAACAGAGCAGGGGTGCTCCGACAAGCCCTGACTGCTATCGAGGCTAAGCCCAAAGCCGAGCCGCTATTCGGGAGTGCCGTCGGCCGTCCGCCGTGGGTACGTTCTGCTGGCAATTCTCACCACACGCGACCAACAACTTGGATTTGGCAGGCGCCAAATCGCGAACGGAGCGGCGGCCGCGGGAAATCCGAGGCCGCCGGGAGAGGCACGTTATTTTCCGCGATTGCCAGGATACTTGGGAAGTCTCACGGTAACTCCTGGATCAGCCGGAGGAGGGGCGCTCACCTGAGCCGGCGGTTGGCGCATCGGCCTCAACAGAACTGATCGGATCTGCCCGTCTTTGAAGCAGGCCGACCCCGCAAACTCCGCTGCTCAAGAGCGCGGCCGCCGAGTTTGCCCGGCTCGACTAATCCTGATACGGTCAGCAATTCCTCGGATTCACCGGGAGGATCCAGTTGCGCGATGATTCGATCGGCAGGAGGCTCGCGCCGGGTGTGTCGGCCCCGAGCAGTGTTCTCATCGAGCAACTGCCGTTTCGGCGCACCAGAGGACCAAGCTGTCTGTGTTAGACGGCCAATCGTCTTGGTTGAACACTCGGTCGAATCCGGAGGACTGAAGCATGGCGGTCAGATCCTCGCTGCTCCAGGCTTTGGTCGTGTTGCGATACACCTGTGTTGCGACGGCATCGTCGATGACGGTGAACTTCTGAATCGTAACGTGCAGCTCCGGAATCCATTCGCACTCTGCCCGGCATCGATACGGGCGAGCCGAAAACAGTCCTGATCTGAAGTGCTCGTCGGACGGCTCGCTGCGTCCCATACGTTCCACCGCCTCCGGCGTTTGGATTTCAAGAATCAGAAGGCCTTTGTCGGAGAGGAGGCTCGCATGCACTCGTCGTAGGATCGCGCGGATCTCCGTCGGCGAGAACGCATTCATCTCGCCAAAGAGCATCATCGCCAGATCGTAAGGGCCACCGAACGCAGCGCGGCGGATATCGCCCAAGACGAACTCACAGCGCGACCGGTTGGGACTGTGCTGCCAGGCATATTCGATGGAGGCAGGACCGAAGTCGATACCGCGGCAGCGATGGCCCAGGGCTGCCAGACGGTGTGAGTAGAAACCTGGTCCGCAGCCCAGGTCAAGTATGTTTGCGGATCGCCCGGCCAGCAACTTCCCATGGATCCATTCCACTTGGCGGTCGATCCATTCAAATCGCCGGCTCGCCATGTCATGTTCCTGCGCCAAGTGTTCCGCCAACATGCGTCTGCTGAATTCAGGTTCATCCCACGGGATCTTGTAGTTACCGTCCCAGATCGCTTCGGAGGTCATGATCGACTATTCTCACAGATGACTATCGTCCAGCGGGACCACATAGGCGGATCAATGCGCCGAAGACGCTTTAAGCGGCACGGGAACGTCTTCGCCGCCTCAATCCAACTCTCGGATAACCACATCCTTGAACCAGACTTCGATCTTCGGGCCGCCGTGAACCTGCAGCGCAATGAATCCCGGCGTGTCCATGCCCGGCTCGGTTTCGGTGTAATCCACCGCGCGCTTCCCGTTCAGATCAAGCGTGATCCTGTTGCCCTTGGCGGTTATCACGTATTCGTTCCAGCCGGTCTTGTCCAAGCCCCCGAGACTGGCGGCCTGAGCCTGAGCGAGCACTATCTTACGGCGGGACTCGTCGTACAGACAACCCCAATACTGCATTCCGATATCCGCCTGATAGCCGGCTACCTCGTGCGAATCCGGGACCGGCTTACTGCGGAACTGCACCCCACTGTTGCCCTCGCCGTTCACTAGACGAAACTTCACCCTCAACTCGAAGTCTTTGTAGTGCTTTCGGGTGCGGAGGAAGTCGTTGTACTTGAGTCCGTCGTGTTTCCCCACAAGCATCCCGTCGTTGATCTGCCACAAACCGGGAGTGTCGACATCCCACCGTTTAAATCGCGGCCGTTGAACAGGGGTTTGAATCCGAACTCTGCGGCGGCAACCGCCGCCAACGCGAGCCACACCATCAGCAGCCTTTTCATTCCCGAACCTCCTTCCATCGTCGCCTTGGAGAACACTACCCATTATCACGGCGGCGAGCTACAGAAAATCTTGAGCCCCGAATCAGTCACTTGCGGCCAACCGCCCCCTTTTCGCTTGGCTGGGCCTTCAACGTTTGATCCGGGAGGACTTCTGTGTCCAGTGCGAATTTAACAACGGCGGCTCTCGCCACAACCTCACCTCAAAGCCCACGCCGTAGTCTCGCCCCATCCTCCAGATTGCGAGCGAACCCAAATCTCCAATATTCCCAATCACATGGATCCCGAGCACAAACCGCCTCCGGACCCAGTCGGGTTACGACCGAACCCAACTTCGGGTTCTCACGAACCCAGGCACACGCCCTCCGGACAGTCACCCTCGCCTGTCCTCGCTTGAATCTCAACCGCGTTTCCGCGCAAGTCTGTCCCACTTTCGAACACCCCTTTTGTCAGGTATCTCCACAAACCCCAACGAATTGCTATTCCACCCCTGTCCCAACCATGGCACTCCAATTGCCTCCTTGGTGTCGAAGGTAAATCAGATGGCAATGGACGTTCCCCGGCAAGGCGCGAAGCGGCAGAGGCTGATTCGCCGCATTATTTGGATCACCCTCGCGGCCATCTGTATTCCCCTCGTCACCTGGGGACTCTCCCGCCTCAAGCCCGCCGCCCCCTCCGTGGAGAAATCCACCCTCTGGACCGACGCCGTCAAGCGCGGCCCCATGCTCCGCCAGGTCCGCGGCCTCGGCACCCTCGTCCCCGAGGAAATCCTCTTCATCCAGGCCGTCAACGAGGGCCGCGTCGACAAGATCGTCCTCCGCCCCGGCGCCATCGTCAAGCCTGACACCATCCTCCTCGTCCTCTCCAACCCCGAACTCGAACTCGCCGCCGAGGACCTCAAATGGCAGGTCAAAGCCGCTGAAGCCAACATGGCCGACCTCAAGGTCAAGCTCGAAACCGCCAAACTCGACCTCCGTTCCTCGGTAGCCCGCGTCGAAAGCGAAGCCGTCCAGGCCAAGCTGCAGTGGGAAAGGGATGAGGCTCTGGCCAAGGAGGGCTTGGCCCCGGATCTCAACGTCAAACTGTCCCGCGCGAAGAGCGAGGAGTCGGGCAAGCGGCTGGATATTGACCAGATGCGGCTGCAGATCAGCGGCGCCTCCGCCGAAGCCCAGACCGCCGCCCAGCAGGTCCAGATCGAAAAGCTCCGCGCCCAGTACGAGCTGAAGCGCAAACAGGTCGATAACCTCCGCATTCGCGCCGGCGCCGAAGGCGTCCTGCAGTTGATGGCGGTCGAGGTCGGCCAGCGCGTCATCCCCGGCGCCAGTCTCGCCAAAATCGCCCAGCCTCAGCATCTGAAGGCCGAGATTAAGGTCCCTGAAACCCAGGCCAAAGACGTCATCATCGGCCAGATCGCTCAGGTTGACACCCACAACGGCATCATCCCGGGCAAGGTCATCCGCATCGACCCCGCCGCCATCAGCGGCAACGTCACCGTCGACATCAAACTCGAAGGCGCACTCCCCCCCGGAGCCCGCCCCGACCTGAGTGTCGACGGAACTATTGAACTTGAGCGCCTCTCAGACGTCTTATTTGTACAGCGGCCCGTTTTCGGCCAGCCCAACAGCCTCATCTCGCTGTTTAAGCTGACCCCCGACGACAAAGAGGCCAATCGCGTCCAGGTCAGAATCGGGCGTGTCTCGGTTCAGACCGTCGAGATTTTGGAAGGTTTGAAGGTCGGAGATAAGGTCATCCTCTCCGACATGTCCGCGTGGGACGGCCAGGACCGCCTGCGCTTGAATTAACAACCATCACAACTGCCACGTTGGAATGGGCAGAATCCGGCGAAACGGAAGGGAGAGTCACGGTGAGTGAACAGGCTTTGATTAAGCTCGATGCGGTAAAGAAGGTCTTCGTCACCGAGGACGTCGAGACCCACGCCCTGGCGGGCATCCACCTCGAAATCCAGAAAGGCGAGTATGTCGCCATCGCCGGCCCCTCCGGCTGCGGCAAGTCCACCTTGCTCGCCATCCTTGGCCTCCTCGATTCGCCCAGCGACGGGAGCTACACCCTCAATCAGCAGGCGGTCCAGAACCTCAAGCTCAGCGAGCGGGCCCGCATCCGCAACCGCGAAATCGGGTTCATCTTCCAGGCCTTCAACTTAATCGGCGACCTCACCGTCTACGAGAACGTGGAACTGCCTCTCACCTACCGCGGCATGAGCGGCGCGGAACGCAAGAAACGCGTTCACGAAGCCCTCGAGCGCGTCGGCATGTCCCACCGCGTCAAGCATTACCCCTCTCAGCTCTCCGGCGGCCAGCAGCAGCGCGTCGCCGTCGCCCGCGCCCTTGTGGGTAGTCCGTCCATCCTCCTCGCCGATGAGCCGACCGGCAACCTCGACTCGGCCAACGGTGAAAGCGTCATGGAACTCCTCAGCGAACTTCACCGCGGCGGCGCCACCATCTGCATGGTGACTCACGACCCCCGCTATGCGTTGCTCGCCGACCGCACCGTCCGGCTCTTCGACGGCCGCATCGTCGAAGAAAGCGTAGGAGCTAATACATGAGAATCCTCCGGCACAATCCCGACGTCATCGCACTTTCCGTCCTCGGCCTGCTGCTGCTCACCCCGGCCGTCGCCGCCCCCCACGCGTCCCGCAGCGCCCGCGCCTTCCACCTCACCCCTGCCTCTTGGGGAGAACTCGAAGTCGCAGGCGACCCAGGCCAGATCAACGGCATGGGAGACATCGTCGATTGGACCAACAACCTCGAACGCCGCGGCGAACGCGTCTGGCAGCGCCTCTCCGATCGCATGCGTCGCTTCGAGGAACGCTTCGAGAAGTTCTCCAGCGTTCAGCCTCGCTCCCGCAGCGTGTACTGCGAAACCGACTCCGAGTAACCAAGCCAAGGAAAGATGATGCCGAACCCGCTTTCCCGGCTCACCGCCGGGCTGAAGGATGATTGTGTCTTCGGACTTCGCCAGTTCCGCCGGCATCCCGGGTTCAGCCTCTCCGCCATCCTTGCGCTCGCCCTCGGCATTAGCTTCTCCACCACCACTTTCAGCTTCGCCGACGCACTCCTCTATCGCCCCCTCGATATCCCCGAACTCGACCGCTTCGTCCAGGTCGGCGGCCATGATCCAACTCTCGAACGCAGCTTTCGCTCCATCACGCCGTCCGACTTTGTGGACTTCCGCGAAGCCTCACAAACCCTTGAAGGCCTCGCCGTCTCCACTCGCCGCTCCGGCAACCTTACCGGTGCGGCCGATCCCATTCAAGCCTTGGGATATGGCGTATCTTCCGGGTTCTTTGCCACCACCCGCGTCGCCCCCTCCCTCGGCCGCGTCTTCCTCCCCGAGGAATTCACCCCCGGCAAAAACCGCAGCGTCATCCTCTCCCACTTCCTTTGGCGCAAACAGTTCGGCGAGGATCCCGGCGTCCTCCGCCGCACCATCGAAATCGACGGTGAAACTCACGCCATCGTCGGTGTCATGCCCAAAGGCTTCCGATTCCCTCAGGCTGTTGAATACTGGACGCCACTGGCCCTCAACAGCCAGGCTTGGGCAGTCTCCAGCGACTTCTACCTTCAGTGCTTCGGCCGCCTGAAGCCCGGCGTTTCCCGCGAATCTGCCGAAGCTGAGATAGCCGCAATAGCCGGCAGGATCGCAGCCAAGTATCCCGAATCCCATAAGGGGGTCTCCGCCCGGGTCGACCTTGTCCGCGAACGAATCTCCGGCGACCTCACTGCCACCTATACCCGCCTCTCCGCGGGCGCTGTCCTGTTCCTCCTCCTCATCGCTTGTGCCAACGTCGCCAACCTGCAACTGGCCCGCGTCCTCGGGCGCGTCAAGGAGGTCGCCATCCGCGGCGCCATGGGTGCCGGTAGTTTCCGCATCCTTCGCCAGATTCTCGTCGAAAGCGTCATGCTCGCCGGCGCCGGCGCCTTGCTCGGGCTCCCTCTCTCTGTCTGGTTGCTCGACCTCATGAAGGCCAGCATGCCCGTTGAAGTGGAGAAATTCCTCCCCGGCTGGCAGCGCATGGGCCTCAATCGCGAAGTCCTCGTCCTCACTGCCCTCACCGCCCTTGCCTCCGGTATCCTTGCCGGTCTCAGCCCCGCCTGGTGGCTCTCACGCCGCTCCGTCTCCTGGGGACTCTCCGACTCGTCCCGCGGCAGCACCTCCGGAGGGCGCCAGCACCTTCGCGCCATGCTCGTCATTACTGAAACCGCGCTCGCCGTCGTCCTCCTCGCCGGCGCCGCCCTCATGGTCAAGGGTTTCCGTAACCTCTCCGAACTCCCCCTCAACTGCGATCCCGATCAGATCCTCACCTGGAACATCGCCCTTCCCCAGACTCGCTATGAGTCTCCCGAAAAGAAGCGCAACTTCTACCGCTCCCTCCTCGACGAAATCGCCGGCACTCCCGCCCTTTCCTCCGTCGCCCTCTTTGAAGACATCCCCTACGGCAACAGCAGCAGCAATCGCCTCTTTGTCATCGAGGGAAAACCCGCCCCCATCGGGCCTCAGAACGTAGCCCAGTTCCAGACCGTCAGCGAACGAGCCTTCTCCACCCTGGGTATCTCAATACTCAAAGGCCGCCCGATTTCATCCGGCGACGCCGAGGGCAAGCAGGAGGTGGCCGTCGTCAGCAAGCAGTTCGTCGATCGCTATCTGCCTGGCGACGACCCACTTGGCAAACGCATCCGGATCCTTGACGGCGATTGGTGCACTATCGTCGGCGTCGCGGCCGATTCGCGCCAGGACAATATCGAACGCCGGCCTCGCGCCGTCATCTACCGGCCCTACCGGCAGGCCCCGTCTCAGTCGGCCTACTTCGTCGTTCAGGCCGGCAACGACCCCGCACAGTTCGCCTCCGCCGTCCGCGCCGCCGTGCGCCGCCTCGATCCCGTTCAGCCCGTCGGAGAGCTGCAGACTTTCCGCCGCGTCATCACCAACGCCATGATGGGCTTCAACTACATCTCCTCCATCCTGGCCACCCTCGGAATCGTTGCTCTCTTCCTCGCTACCCTCGGCGTCTATAGCCTGATGGCCTACACCGTCGGCGAGCGCACCCGTGAAATCGGCATCCGCATGGCTTTCGGCGCCTCCGCCCAGGAGGTTCTCCGGATGGTCTTCCGGCGCGGCTCGGTCCTCGCCGGCATCGGCCTCGTCATCGGCTTGGCCGGCGCCTTCGCCGTTGCCCGGCTCATGGCCCAGGTCCTGTTCGGCGTCTCCGCCACGGACCCGTTCGTTTTCATCGCCGTGCCCGCGGCCCTCGCCCTTTCGCTCGCCCTCGCCTGTCTCCTTCCCGCCCGAAGCGCCGCGTCGACCGATCCGATCGTGGCCCTGCGCGAAGAGTGACTTGAAGAGTAATCTGATGAAAGGTCTCCGATGATTTCCCTCCGTAACCTCGAGAAGTTCTACCAGCAGGGCCCCGACCGCTTCTACGTTCTCCGCCGCATCAACCTGGAGATCAAGGAGGGCGAATTCATCGCCGTCATGGGCCCGTCCGGCGCGGGCAAGTCCACCCTTCTCCACGTGCTCGGCATGCACGACACCGCCTGGGTCGGCGAGTACCACCTCCTCGGCCACCCCATCCATAAGCTCGACCGCAAGCAGCGCATGGAGCTTTACAAGAAACACTTCGGCTTCGTCTTCCAGAGCTACCACCTGCTCGACGACCTCACCGTCGCCGAGAACCTCGACGTCCCGCTCTCGCTACCGCGATATCCGCAAGAGCGAGCGCCAGGCCATGGTCGCCGATATCCTCGACCGCTTTCGCATCGTCGGCAAGAAAGACCTCTTATCCCAATCAGCTCTCCGGCGGCCAGCAGCAGCTGGTCGCGCGTCGCCCGCGCCATCATCGCCGGACCCAAGGTCATCCTCGCCGACGAGCCCACCGGCAACCTCCATTCCAGCCAGGGCAACGAGATCATGGAGATCTTCAAAAAGCTCAACGAAGACGGCGCTACTATCGTCATGGTCACCCACTCGGAGACCAACGCCGCCTATGCCCACCGCATTATTCGAATCGTCGACGGCTGGATCGAACAGGAGCCAATGCCGCCTGAGTCCAACAACATTCCACGCCTTCTGATCGCCGATGACCAGGAGGACGTCCTCGCCGCGCTTCGCCTTCTGCTCAAGGCCGAAGGCTTCCATATCGACGCCGTCACCTCTCCCCAGGCCGTCCTCGCCGCTCTCGACAAGAGGAGTACGACCTCCTGCTGATGGACCTCAACTACACCCGCGACACCACCTCCGGCCAGGAGGGCTTCGACCTCCTCACCCGCGTCCAGCAGGTCGATTCCATGCTCCCCGTCGTCGTCATGACCGCCTGGGGCAGCGTCGAGGTCGCCGTCGAAGCCATGCGCCGCGGCGCCAAGGATTTCATCCAGAAGCCCTGGGACAACGCCCGCCTCCTCGCCATCGTCAAGACGCAGCTCGAGCTCTCCGCCGCCCTGCGCCGCGGCGCCCGCCTCGAAGCCGAGAACCGCCTGCTGCAGGCCGAAGGCCGGCCCGTCGATGATCGCCGAAGCCCGCGCCATGCAGCCCGTCCTGCAGCTCATCTCCCGCGTCGGCCCCTCCGACGCCAACGTGCTCATCACCGGCGAGCCCGGCACCGGCAAGGAAGTCGTCGCCCGCACACTGCACGCCGTCAGCGACCGCGCCTCGCAGCCCATGGTCACCGTCAACATGGGCGGACTCGCCGAAGGCGTCTTCGAAAGCGAACTCTTCGGCCACGTCAAGGGCGCGTTCACCGACGCCAAGACGGATCGCGTCGGCCGCTTCGAACTCGCCGACGGCGGCACCCTCTTCCTCGACGAAATCGCCAACCTCCCGTTCAACCTCCAGGCCAAGCTCCTGCGCGTGCTCGAGACCGGCGAGATGGAGCGCGTCGGCTCCTCGAAGACCAAGCAGCGTCAACGTCCGCGTCATCTCCGCCACCAATGCCGACCCGCACCGGAAGTCGCCGAAGGCCGCTTCCGGCAGGACCTGCTCTTCCGCCTGAACACCATCGAAATCCACCTCCCGCCGCTGCGCGACCGCAAGGAGGACATCCCCCTGCTCGCCGCGCACCACCTGGCGCAGATGGCGCGCCGCTATCGCAAACCTGTCACCGGATTCGATCCCGCCGCCATGCAAGCTGCTCACGCGACCACCACTGGCAGGGCAATGTCCGCGAACTCAACCACGTCATCGAGCGCGCCGTGCTGATGGCGCCAGGATCACCTCATCCACGCCGGCGACCTCGCGCTGCGGCCGGTGCGCGAAGGCCAATCGCAGCATGGAAGACATGAGCCTGGAAGAAGTGGAGGCGTTCCTCATCAAGAAGGCGCTGTCGCGCTACGACGGCAACGTCAGCCACGCGGCCTCAGCGCTCGGGCTCAGCCGCAGCGCGCTTTACCGGCGCATCCAGCGCTACTCGATCTGAGCCTCTCCCCATGCGGCGTCTCCGGCAGGCCTTGGCGCGGTGGTTCAGCATGCACGAGAATCGCGTGCTCTTCCTCGCCCTCGCTTCCGGCTTCACCGCCGTGGCCTTTTCCATCGGCGTGGTTTGGCTGCGAGGACTACCAGCCGAAGACGCAATGGACAGTTACCGTACTGATGCTGGTGACCTGGCTGGCCTTCGCCTTTTCCACCCGGGAGCGCGTCGTCAATCCGCTGCGCACGCTCGCCAACCTGTCTGGAGGCGATGCGCGAGGGCGACTACTCCATCCGCGGACGCGGCGCCCGCGAAGACGACGCGCTCGGCGAGGTGATGATTCAGGTCAACGCCATCGGCGCCACGCTGCGCGATCAGCGCCTCGGCGCTGTCGAGGCGACCGCGCTGCTCAGCAAGGTGATGGAGGAGATCGAAGTCGCGGTCTTCACCTTCGACGCCGAGGAGCGGCTGCGGTTCATCAACCGCGCCGGCGAGCGCCTGCTCGACCGCACCGGCCCCCACCTGCTGGGCCAGATCGGCCGAATCGCTCGGCATCGCGCGACCTGCTGCACCTGGAGTCCGAGGAGTCGGTCTCGCGCTCGTTTCCCGGCAGTGCCGGCCGCTGGGGCGTCCGGCGCTCCTCGTTCCGCGAAAGCGGGCTGCCCGAACACGCTGCTGGTTCTCACCGACCTCACCCGCGCTCTGCGCGAAGAGGAACTGCAGGCCTGGCAGCGGCTCGTGCGCGTGCTCGGCCACGAGCTGAACAACTCGCTCACGCCGATCAAGTCCATCGCGGGAAGCCTGACGCAGATCCTCATCCGGCAGCCGCGGCCGGACGACTGGGAAGACGACATGCGCGACGGGCTCACGGTGATCGCGTCGCGCTCGGAAGCGCTGAGCCGCTTCATCGGCGCCTACTCGCGGCTCGCGAAGCTGCCGCGGCCACGGCTGGCGCCGGTCGATCTCGGCGCGCTCGTGCAGCGCGTGGTCGGGCTGGAAACGCGGCTCGAGATCCGCCTGATGCCCGGGCCCAAGGTGATGCTGCGCGCCGACGCGGATCAACTCGAGCAACTGCTGATCAACCTGCTGCGCAACGCCGTCGATGCATCGCTGGAGACCGGCGGCGGTGTGACGGTCGCCTGGAGCGAGGATGGCCGCGCCGTGTCGCTGGTGGTGCTCGACGAGGGGTTGGGATTGTCCAACACGACCAACCTGTTCGTGCCGTTCTTCACCACCAAGCCGGGCGGATCGGGAATCGGGCTGGTGCTCTCCCGGCAGATCGCCGAGGCGCATGGCGGAAGCCTCTCGCTGGCCAATCGGGACGGGGTGCGCGGCTGCCAGGCGAAGCTCTCGCTTCCCCTCTGAGGCGCGCCTGTTACCATGATGAGAACAATGCTGCCTGAGCGTCTAGTTGAAGGTCTCACGTTTGACGATGTCCTCCTGAAACCAGCCCGCAGCGGCGTTGTGCCGGCGGATGCCGACACCCGAACTCAACTTCACCCGTAACGTTCCGCTCAACATCCCGATCCTCAGTTCGGCGATGGACACGGTGACGGAATCGCACCTGGCGATTGAGCTGGCGCGGCAGGGCGGCATCGGCATCATTCACAAGAACATGCCGATCGAGAAGCAGGCCGAGGAAGTGGACCGGGTGAAGCGGTCGGAGAGCGGCATGATCGTCGACCCGGTGACGATCCATCCGCACCAGAAGATCCACGAAGCGATGGAGATCATGCGGCGCTTCCGGATCTCCGGCGTGCCGGTGGTGAATCCTGACAACCGGCTGGTGGGCATTCTGACGAATCGCGATCTGCGGTTCGAGACACGCTTCGACATTCCGGTGAGCGAGGTGATGACGAAGAGCCCGCTGTTCACCGTGGCGGTGGGCACGACGCTCGAGCAGGCGCAGGAAGAGCTGCACAAGCATCGCGTGGAGAAGCTCCTGGTGGTGGATGAGAACTTCACGTTGAAGGGCCTGATCACGGTCAAGGACATTCAGAAGAAGCGGAAGTATCCGAACGCGGCGAAGGACGCGCAGGGCCGGCTGCGGGCCGGCGCGGCGATCGGGGCGACGGGCGACTTTCTCGAGCGGGCGATGGAGCTGGTCCGCAAGAAGGTGGACGTGCTGGTGATCGACACGGCGCACGGGCACAGCGAGCGGGTGATGGAAGCAGTGGTGGCGATCAAGCGGGCGATGCCGCACGTGGACGTGATCGCGGGCAACGTGGCGACGTATGAAGGCGCGCGGGACCTGATCGCGCTGGGTCTGGACGGCATCAAGGTCGGCATCGGGCCGGGCTCGATCTGCACGACGCGCGTGGTGAGCGGGGCGGGCGTGCCGCAGATCACGGCGATTGCGGAGTGTGCGCGAGCGGCGCGCGGCACGGGCGTGCCGGTGATCGCCGATGGCGGCGTGAAGTTCTCTGGCGACGTGACGAAGGCGATCGCGGCGGGCGCGGATTCGATCATGATCGGCAGCCTTCTGGCCGGCACGGACGAGAGCCCGGGCGAGATGATCTCTGTTTCAAGGGCCGCACGTTCAAGGCGTATCGCGGGATGGGCTCGCTGGGTGCGATGTCGCAGGGCTCATCGGACCGCTACGCGCAGGACGGCACGATGAAGCTGGTACCGGAAGGGATCGAAGGCCGTGTGCCGTCCAAGGGACCGCTGGCGGACCTGGTCTTCCAACTTGTCGGCGGGTTGCGAGCCGGCATGGGCTATTGCGGATGCCGGACGATTCCGGAGATGCAGGAGCGCGCCGAGTTCCTGCGCGTTTCGATCGCGGGGTTGAAAGAAAGTCACGTTCACGACGTGATCATCACCAAGGAAGCCCCGAACTACAGAATCGAGCAATAAGGATGAGCGAACCGCAGCGACCGGGGACCATCGGCTGGATGGATCTCACCGTGCCAGAGGCAGACAAGCTGCGCGACTTCTACTCCGCGGTCGCGGGCTGGACCACCGAGCCGGTGGACATGAACGGCTATAGCGACTACTGCATGGTGCCGCCGGGCGGCGGAGCGCCGGCGGCGGGCGTGTGCCACGCGCGCGGGTCGAATGCGAGCCTGCCTCCGGTGTGGCTGATCTACATCACCGTGGAGAACCTGGACGCGAGCCTGGAGCAATGCAAGTCGCTGGGCGGCGAGCTGATCTCGCCGGTGCGCAACATGGGCACATCACGCTATGCCGTGATCCGCGATCCCGCGGGCGCGGTGTGCGCGCTATTCCAGCCTTAATGGGCGGAATGCTCCGTCGAGGCCGCCCAATCGCTCCGCGGTGTGTTGATAGGCCGCGATGTCACCGGTCACATAGTGTATGACGCTGCCGGGCCGGCCTTCCGCCGTATAATCACTTTCGCCATACGAGTGCGCCACCTCCTGGGCGACCTCGTCAGGCTGCGAGGAGGCTCCTGGTGGTTGCCGGCACCGCCGCCGCGGGCACCGAGCACACAATCGAGCCTTCCCTGGCAGCACAAAGTGCCGGGGCGCCAGGAAGCAGCGTGTTCATGAGAAGTTCAGGACTTAGCCCGCGGTGAGGGCCGGGTGGCTGAAAGCGGCTGCGGCAAGCTTTTTGGCATGGTCGCGGATGGCAGGGGGCCAAACGCCAATCAGGATGTCGAACTTGCGCTGGTCACCAGCGAAGAGGGCGCGGGTGGCCTCTTCGAAGCCAGGCTCGTCGCCTGCCATCGCCGACATGAAGCGATAGGCAGACTCCTTGGCGGTGCGCACCCGGTCCTTTCCCTCGTTCACGCGGCGGGCCTCCTCGACGAGTTTGCGAAGCGCGACAGAGGCCCCGCCGGGCTGGCGGTTGAGATACTCCCAATGACGCGGCAGGAGTGTGACTTCGCGGGGCACGACGCCGAGCTTCGGGCGGCCGGGGCCGCGGGGCTGGCCGGCGGCGGCAGGCTCGGGCGGAGGCGCAGGCAGACGTGCCAGAACTGTGCGCACAGTGCCTCGGAAGTCGACTTCGATGAGCTGGCTTGTCTCGTTGTCAAAGATCAGGACTGGGAAGCGCTCGCCGCGGGAAATGACGGCCTTGACCTTTGGCGCAACCGCCTGGAGTTCGCCGGATGCGATCAGCAGGCTGCCTTCAAACGCGGTGCATTGGGTCAGAGTGTTCCAGTTCATGTTTTGTGTTTCATCCGGACATAAATATAATATCCGGATATAATAGATTGGTCAAGGTGTGATAGAAGGTGTCATGGCATTTATTTTGTTGTTGATACTTGCGCCGCTGGCGGTGGCGGCGGATTTCCCGCCTGAGGAGTTTCAGGCACGGCGCGCGAAGATATTCGAACAGATCGGAAACCGGGCGGTCGCGGTGGTGCAGGGGGCGGCGCTGCCGGAGGGGTTCGGCGTCTTTCGGCAGGCGAACGACTTCTACTACCTGACGGGGCTGGAGACGCCGCACTCGTATGTGCTGCTGGACGGGCGGTCGCGCCGGACAACCGTCTTCCTCCCGCACCGGGATGAGGCGCGGGACAAGAACCAGGGCAAGACGCTTTCGCCGGAAGATGCCGAGGAGGTGAAGAAACTCACGGGGGCGGACGCCGTGTTCGGGGTGGAAGGGCTGGCGGTGCAGTTGGCCTCGATGCAGATCAAGCTGCCGGCTCCGGCGGTGTATGTGCCGAGCGGTCCGCTGCAGGGCGTGATGGGGAGCAGGGACGAACTGCTGAGAGCGAGCGCGGAGGTGGCTTCGGATCCGTGGGACGGGCGGCCGTCGCGCTCGGCGCAGTTTCTGTCGCTATTGAAGACACGGTTTCCGTCGTTCGAGATCCGCGACCTGTCGCCCATTCTCGATGAGCTGCGGCTGGTGAAGAGTCCCCTGGAGATCAGCCTGATCCGGCAGGCGTCGAAGATTGCCGCGCAGGGGATCGTGGAGGCCATGAAGAAGACCAAAGAGGGCAAGTTCGAGTACGAAATCGATGCCGCCGCGCGGTACGTGTTCCTGTCCAACGGGGCGAAGTACGAGGCGTATCCGTCGATTACCGCGGGCGGCACGAACGCGTTCATGGGGCATTACATGGCCAATGCGAGCCGGTTGCAGGACGGCGACCTGGTGTTGATGGACTTCGCGCCGGATTACCGCTACTACACCAGCGACATCACGCGGATGTGGCCGGTGAACGGGAAGTACAGCAAGGATCAGCGGGCGCTCTGCGAGTTCATCCTGGCGTACAGAAACGCCTTAATGAAGAGGATCAAGGCGGGAGTGACAGCGGATCAGGTGATGGACGGGGCGCAACAGGAGATGGCGCCGCTGGTGGAACGGCTGGCGGTTTCGAAAGAGATCTATCGGGAAGGCGCGCGCGGGATGCTGACATTTCGCGGCCACCTTTCGCATCCGGTGGGGATGACGGTGCACGACGTGGGCGATTACCGGAAGGCGCCGCTGGCGGCGGGGCAGGTGTTCTCGATCGACCCCATGATGTGGATTCCCGAGGAGCGCCTATATGTCCGCATGGAGGATGTCGTGGTGGTGACAGCGGACGGTGTCGAGAACTTCACGGACTTCATGCCGGCGACGCCTGATGAAATCGAGAAGGCGATGAAGGGTTGAAAGGTGCTCTGCTTTCGTCTACTGCCTGTCGTGCTCGTACTTCCGGCCTTTGCGGCCGATGCGCCGCGCGCGGCCATCGATGCGCTCCACGCCGGGTTCCGCAACCCGCCGCCCTCACAGAATCTGAGCCCGTACTGGTTCTGGAATGGCAAGATCACGGCGGAGGAAACCCGCCGGCAACTCCGGGCAATGGCCGAACAGGGAGTGCAGTCAGCGACTGTCATGAACTGGGCGGGCCTCGAGCCGGCTTACCAGTCTGAGGAGTGGTGGCGGGAGGTTGGCTCTGCCCTTGAATCGGCCCGTTCCCTGGGCATGACATTGAACTTTTCCGACGAGTACCTTTGGCCGAGCGGCCAGGCGTGGGACTACGCTTCGCTCCAGCGAGAGCCGAGCAAGGTGCTTCAGCAGCACCCCGAATTCCACATGCGACGCCTGACGGTGAAGCAACTCCCCTCCACTTCGCCGCATACTTTCGAACTGCTGCCGGAAGTGATCGCCGCCGCCCGACTGCTTCCTTCGGGCGAAATCGACGAATCCTCTCTGCAACTGGTACCCGTCTCGAGCACACTGACCTGGACACCCCCTGCCGGAAATTGGAGGTTGTTCGCCTACACGGCGGTGGAAGCGACGGAGAGGGGCGTTCGCACCGATCTACTGAACCCGGCCGCAGTACGCGCCTTTCTCGACATTACATACGAGCAATACGCGCGGCGGTTCCCCCAGCACCTTGGCTCAACCATCCGTTTCTTTGTCTCTGACCACGAGGGCTCCTACGGGGCGCCGCTGCCCTACACGCCGGCGCTTTGGGACACTTTCCGCCGCCGTCACAATTACGACCTGCGCCCTCTGCTCCCACTGCTTCAGTCGAATTCGGCCCGGGCCATCCAGGTGCGCCAGGACTATCTGGAAACCGTCTCACACCTGTACGCGACCAACTACGTCCAGCAGATCACCGACTGGTGCAGCCGCCATAGAGTCCAGCACGGCCACTCCGACATCGAAGAGACGCTGCTGCTTCAAGTTCTTTGGACCGGCGACATGATGCAGCTCTGGCGCGCCTCCAGCGCCATCTTCATTGACGCCCTGATCGAGCGCGCCCGCATGCCGATCGACTTTCAAGAAGCCCTCTCGGTGGCTCATTTCGAGAACCGCCCGCTCATGGTGGAGACCCACGGCCTGCTGGGTCACGACTCGTTCTTCTCTCTGGAAAAGTCGCGCCGTGTTTCCAACATGGCGGTGCTCTGGGGATCCAACCGCCTCATCGCGCACTACTTCGAGTACGACCCCACTCACCTGCAATACCCGCCCAGTAATTTCCTGACACAACCCTTCTTCCGCTACTTCCGCCACTACTCCTCCAATTTCAATCGCGCGCTCTATCTCAACGGGCAAGGATCCCACGATGCCCGCGTGGCCATTTACTATCCACTCGAGAGCGCATTCGCAAACTCCGCGGGGGTCTTCCAGGAGAGCAAGCGTGCCACTGGCCGTTGGGGCAACTCCATGGACGAAACGCAGGAATACTATTCGGCTCTGCAGTTGGATCTTGCGCGCCACGGCTGGGAATACCATATTCTGGACAGCCACTACCTGACCCAAGCCGCCCTCGCGGGCGACACACTCCAACTGGGAGGGGAGCATTTGCGCGCTCTCATCCTTCCGCCGATGTCGCACATCGCCGTTTCCTCGGCGGAAAGGATTCGCCGGTTTGCAGCAGGCGGCGGGCTTGTGCTGGCGCTTGGCCCTCAGCCTGTGGAGGTCGCCAGTATTCCTCAAATACGGCGTTTTCCCACTCTCCCCCACGAGCCATTTCTCAAGCTTGACTACCTCACTCGCTTCGAAACTCCCGCGCCGATGCGTCAGGCGCTGGCGCCGCTTTTGGATGCGCTTCGCGCCACGGTTGCACCCGCGGTGGAAGTGATCGATGGGACAAGGGAGAACCTCTTCTTTTCCCGCCGCACGGCCGGAGACGTTGAATGGTTCTGGGCAGTCAACGACACCGCCGCCGCCCGCGACGTCACTGTGCGCTTACCGAGGCCGGGCAATTACGAGAAGTGGGATGCCGAATCGGGCGACCGGCACCTGCTATCCAACGGTTCGACGATGACGCTGCACTTCGAGCCTTGGGATGCATTCTTCGTCGTGCGCAACCCGAAGGGCTCACCGGCAACGCCGCTTCCGGGCCGTGAACGCCACCTGCTGACCGATCTCTCCGGGAACCGGTGGCAATTCACTCCGGAATCGGCGGTGCGCGTCCCGTACGCCCAGATTACGGGGTCGACAGAGCCGGTCTGGCTCTCTCCGGAGCGCCTGGCGCAGCGCAAGTGGTGGCTCTCGGGACCGTACCCTTATGGCGATCACGAAGGCTTCTTCAACGCGTTCGCGCCGGAGTCCGGCTTCCTCCCCGGGAGCGCAGCCGCAGCCAACTCCCCACCCTGGGAGTACACCGAATCCCCGACCAATGCAGTGCGCCCACCGGTCCGCAATAGCGTCTACTACGCCTTTACGTATTTGTGGTCCCCGACTGCGCGCCGAGCTCACGCCGCCCTCGCCGTAGCGGACAGCGTCAAGCTCTGGCTCAATGGCAGGCTCGAATTCACGCGCCATTCCCATCCGCCCTTTATCAACCTGCGGGACCCATGGTCCCACCGTCCCGCTCTCGAACTGAAGCAGGGCTGGAACACGCTGCTGCTGAAGATCGGTCCCGCGTCGGCGGGCGCCACAGGCTTCCTCTTCCGGATCACCGACGCAAACAACAACACACTCCGCGATCTTGTGTATGCGAAGGAGCAGACGCTGCCGGCTTCGTCTTCAAAGCAAGTGCGTCTCACGGCCAGCCATCCGCCGGGTACAGCGGGCGAGGCGATTTCGCTGGAGATCGACGAACGCGAGATCCCTGAACGTCCTTACGTGTTCGAACCGAAGACGACCACCACGGAACTCTTCTGCTGGACCGACACGCCGCTGGCGAACTATTCCGGCACCGCCGCTATACGAGACGACATTCACACTCGCCACTGTCCCGCCGGGCAAGCGGGTCTATCTGGATCTCGGCAGTGTTGGCCTCGCCGCTGAAGTGTGGATCAACGGGAAGCCGGCGGGCTCGCGCGTCTGGACGCCGTTCGAATTCGATGTCACCGGGCTGGTGAAGAGCGGCGCCAATCAACTCCGTGTCCGAGTTGCGAACTCGGATGCCGGCTGGATGTCACAGGGCGACCCGATCTACGAACGCGGTGCATGGGGCATCAAGTTCGCGTCTGAACGCGACCGCTTGAAGACACTCCACCCCAACGGACTCGAAGGGCCGGTCCGGCTGTTGACGCAATGATGACGGCGCGGCTGATCCTGGTTCTGGCCGCTGCGGCGTAGTCTCAAGGAAGCGCCGAGGCAGTTCGAGCGGAGCCGCGACTACGATGTGGAGCACTATCGGATCGAACTGCGCTTTGACGAGAAGACGCACTCGTTTTGGGGGGAGACACGGGTCTCGCTGTGGCCGCTGAAGGACGGCTTCGAGGTGTGCGAGCTGGATGCCGAGACGTTTGCGGTGACGGCTGTGAGGGACGATGTTGGGGCGCTGCGCTTCGAGCAGAAGCCGGGAAAGCTGGTTGTTCGCTTGCGACGGCCGCACCTGTACCGCGATAAGACGGCGTTCACGGTCTATTACAGAGCGCGGAACGTGAATGTGGACCCCGAGAAGTACGGCATGGCGAAGGGCTATGATCTCGGGCTCGGGCTTCAAGGACGAGACGCCGGAGCATCCGCAGTTGATCAATACGCTGTCGTTTCCGGAGGGCGCGCGGCATTGGTTTCCGTCGAACGATCATCCGGGTGACAAGGCAACGGCGGAGATCATCGCGACGGTGAAGGACGGGGTATCAAGCGATCGCGAACGGGCGGCTCCAGAGCGTGACGCGGAGCGCGGCGGACAGCACGTTCCACTGGGTGCAGGAGAAGCCGCACTCGACATACCTGTTCGCGCTGGTGGCCGGGCCGTACGTGCAGGTGGCGGACACCAAGGGCAGCCTTCCGATCAACTACTGGGTCTATCCGAAGGACGTGAAGGATGCTGAGCGCTCGTTCGGAAAGACTCGCGAGATCATTCGCTTTTTCGAGGGCGAGTACGGGGTGCCCTATCCGTGGGCGAAGTACGACCAGATCACGATTCCACGTTTTGGCGGGGGCGCGGAGAGCACGTCGGCGACGGTGATCGGGGACGGGACGATTCACGACGACAAGGCGGACAAGGATTTCCCGAGCCACTGGCTGGTGGCGCACGAGGCGGCGCATCAATGGTGGGGCGACCTGGTGACGATGCGCGACTGGAGCGAGACGTGGATCAACGAGAGTTTCGCGACCTACGGGGAGTATCTGTACTCGAAGCACTCTTTGGGAGAGGACGAGGGTGCGCTGAACCTGTTGTTGAAGCGGAATGTGTATCTGGATGAGGCGCGGTTGAAGTACAAGCGGCCGATCGTGTGGGACCGCTGGGAGACGCCGAATCAGAATTTCGACAGGCACACTTATCAGAAAGGTGCGGCGGTGCTGCACATGCTGCGCTGGGTGATGGGCGACAAGGACTTCCAGCGGGCGGTTTCGCATTTCCTGAAGAAGCACGCGTACCAGGCGGTAGACACGAACGATTTCCGGAAGGCGATCAGGGAGTCGTCGGGGCAGGGGCTGGAATGGTTCTTCGAGCAGTGGCTATACCAGGCGGGGCATCCGGTGTTCGACGTGCGGTGGGAGTGGCTGGACGGGGAGAAGAAGGCGCAACTGACAGTGATGCAGAAGCAGGGCCCGCTGTTCGAGACGCCGGTGGATGTGGGGATTGTCACGGCCGCGGGGAAGAAGGTGGAACGGCTGCAGATCGGCAAGAAGGAAGAGCAAACGTTCGAAATCGCGTGCGACTCGCGGCCTCTGCTGGTGCGGTTCGACGAGGGCAACCACCTGCTGATGGAGATGAAGTTCGCGAAGAGCGTGGAGGAATTGCAGTATCAACTGCAGAACGACGACGCGATGGGGAGGATGTGGGCGGCGTCGGAGTTGAAGGGGAAAGGGGCGGAGGCGGCGCTGCGGAAAGCGGCGCAGGGTGACAAGTTCTGGGCGGTGCGGCGGGCGGCGCTGGAAGCGGTGGATGGGGATGCGGCGTTCTTTCGAGAACGGGCGATGGATGCGAAATCGGATGTGAGGGCTGTGGCGGTGCGCCGGCTCGCGAGCTTCAAGGACAGCGCGTTTCTGGCCGGGCGGTTCCAGATCGAGGACAGTTATGTTGTGCAGGCGGAGGCGCTGCGGGCGACTCGGGCGATGCGGGGACAAGGGGCAGGTTCCGCTGTTGAAGGAGGCGTTGGGGATGCGGTCGCCGAGGGACGTGGTGAAGCGGGCGGCGGAGGCGGCGCTGCGGGAACTTGGGGGGAACTGAGGCGGGGCATGTCGGGCGGACTGGGTGTATGCTTGCGAGCGGATGGGAGGTAGAAATGGCGATCCCTGTCGAACAGGGCGATAGGCCAGGCAATTCGCGCCGGGAGGTTCTCCTTCGGCTGGCCGCCAGTTCAGCAGGTGGGACCGCGACAGTTGGCGCGGCGGGGCGCACGCTTCCGCCGAGAAGGCCGGTGCATGCCGATGTTCTGATCATTGGAGGCGGCACGGCTGGGACCATTGCAGCGATTCAGGCCGCACGCGCGGGGGCGCGGACTGTCCTGGTGGAGGCAGGCAGCCAACTTGGCGGGACGATGACAACCGCGGGCGTCGATTTGCCGGGTCTGTTTCACGCCTGGGGCAAACAGATCATTGCGGGGATAGGGTGGGACCTGGTCTGCGCCGCCGTAAAGCTGAACGGCGGCCGGCTTCCCGATTTCTCCGTTCCCTATGGCACCGAGCACTGGAAACACCAGGTGCGCCTGAACGGGGCGCTGTATGCCGCGCTTGCCGAAGAAGCGTGCGTGAATGCCGGGGTTCAATTGCGTTACTACGAGACGCCGCTTTCGATCAAACGCGGCGAAGGCGGTTGGAAGGTGCAGCTTGCCGGCAAGGGGACTCAGATTGAGGTGCTGGCGCGAAAGCTGGTGGATTCGACGGGCAATGCCGCGGTTATCGGCATGATCGGACTGGACCGGGAGCGTGAAGGGGCCAATCAGCCTGGCTCGTTGATCTACCGCTTGTCCGGCTACGACATGGCGCGTGCCGACCTGGATGGCATGGCGACGAAGGCGGATGAAGCCGTGGCGGCGGGAGGGCTTGAATCCACAGACTTCCGTCATAACCTGCGGGGCTTCCTGGCCAGCGGGGGCGAAAATGCGACGCATCTTCCAGGCGCGGACTCCACGACGTCCGAACTCCATACGCAGACCAACATTCGCGGCCGACTGTCGATGTTGCGCATGATGCGCTTTCTGAAGCAGTTTCGCGGGTTCGAGGGGTTGCGCCTGGAACGCCTGCAGCCAGAGGCAGGCGTCCGCGAGACGTATCGCATCGTGGGCGAGACCAAGGTGAAGGTGGGCGACTACACAAGCGGACGCAAGTTTGACGACGCCGTGGCCTATTCGTTCTATCCGATCGATCTGCATGACGAGCGTGGTATTCGTCCCAGGCCGCTGGCACAAGGCACGGTGGCGACAATCCCGCTGACGGCGCTGATTCCGAAGTCCAGCCGCGATGTCATGGTTGCCGGGAGATGCATTAGCAGCGACCGGCTGGCCAACTCGGCGCTGCGGGTGCAGGCCTCCTGCATGGCCATGGGTCAGGCTGCGGGCGCGACCGCGGCGCTGGCGGCCAAGATGAATCTTACGCCCGCCAATGTGCCGCTGGACGAAATTCTCAAGACCTTACGGCAACATGGGGCGATCACGCCGGAGTGAGGCCCGCGGGCGGGCCGGAGTCTGGGCTGGGGGGGACTGAGGCGCAGGCTCTTTACTCTATGAGC
>CAVQOO010000064.1:0-73735 GCA_963714395.1 Bryobacteraceae bacterium | reverse complement strand
AACGCTGCGCAGAGCAAGCAGCGGGCCTCCACGGAGCGCCGCTACCTCAACCTGCGCGAAGACTGAGGTGACTGGCATGGCGAAGACAGGAACGGCGACGCACGGCTACCGAGCCTAAGGGCTCCGCGCTCTACGAGGTCCTCAAGGGCATCGACTTCGAGCGCCGCGAGCTGGTGGACAAGACGCGCGGCGTCGGGCCTCTTCGACCTGGTGAAGGACAAGGACGGCGGCTACCGCTGCTACTCCTGCACCCTGTGCGAGCGCGCCTGCCCCGTCGACTGCATCGAGATCGACTACTGCCCCGAGTTCGAAGAGCAGCCCGTTCGACGTCGAGGCCGAGCGCGCCGCCGCGCTGGCCACCCTGCCCGGCGAGAGCTGCGGCGCCGACGCGGCCTGCGTCATGGGCGAGAAGCCGGCCGGCTACGTGCCCGAGATCGACATGAAGCTCTTCGACCCGGTCGATCGCCGGCATCCGCGCCGGCTCCGGCCTGGTCGCAGGCCCTGCACGCCACGCAGGAGGCCTACGGCTGCCTGCCGCGCGTGGCCCTGGAGAACATCGCCGAGGAGATGCGCCTGCCCTTCTCGCGCGTCTACGGCGTGGCCACCTTCTACACCCAGTTCCGCCTGCACGCCGGTCGGCAAGTACGTCATCGACGTGTGCATGGGCACCGCCTGCCACGTGGCCGGCGCGCCGCTCGTGGTCGAGGCCTTCAGCCAGGAGCTGGAGATCCCCGTGGGCGGCACCACCGCCGACGGCCTCTTCACGCTGCAGACGGTGAACTGCGTGGGCGCCTGCGCCCTGGCGCCCGTCGTGCGCCTCGGCGACGACGAGACCTTCGGGCGCATGGGCCCCAACGAGGCGCGCAAGCTGGTGCGCAAGCTGCGCAAGGCGGAGGTGCCGGCATGACGCCGCTCGCGAGCCCGCCACGAAGATCGACAAGGCCGCTCAAGGCGGCGGCCGACGCGAGCGCCTACCTGGCCGACGACGCCAAGGCCGGAGATCCGCATCTGCGCCGGCACGGCCTGCCACGCCTCCGGCCGCGTGGCCCTGCGCAAGGCCCTCGACAAGGCGCTCGCCGAGCGCGGCCTCACCGACAAGGTCGCCGTCGTCGAGACCGGCTGCCACGGCTTCTGCGAGGAGGGCCCGATCGTCGGTCGTCCGGCCCGCAGGGCATCTTCTACCCGCGGCTCAAGCCCAAGGACGTCGCGGAGATCATCGAGACCAGCGTGGTCGGCGACGGCATCGTCGAGCGGCTCCTCTACAAGGACCCCGCCACCGGCGAGCCCCTGGCGCACGAGAAGGACATCCCCTTCTACGCGCTGCAGGACGCGCATCGTGCTCGCGCCTCAACGGCAAGATCGACCCGTACTCCGCTCGACGACTACCTGAACCACGGCGGCTACACCGCGCTGGCCAAGGTGCTCGGCGACGCCGACCCCGTGGGCGGTCATCGACGAGGTCGAGAAGAGCGGCCTGCGCGGCCGCGGCGGCGCCGGCTTCCCCACCGGGCGCAAGTGGCGCTTCTGCCGCGGCAACCCGGGCGACGATGCACTACGTCATCTGCAACGCCGACGAGGGCGACCCGGGCGCGTTCATGGACCGCTCGGTGCTCGAGGGCAACCCGCACAGCGTGATCGAGGGCATGATCATCGCCGCCTACGCCATCGGCGCGGGCAACGGCCCGGTGGAGGGCTACGTCTACGTGCGCCACGAGTACCCGTTCGCCGTCGAGCGCCTGCGCGCACGCCCTGGACGCAGGCGCGCGAGCGCGGCCTGCTGGGCGAGAACATCCTCGGCTCGGGCTTCAGCTTCGACATCCGCATCAACCAGGGCGCCGGCGCCTTCGTCTGCGGCGAGTCCACGGCGCTCACGGCCTCCATCGAGGGCCGCCGGGGCATGCCGCGCGGCAAGCACATCCGCACCGTCGCCCACGGCCTCTGGGGCCAGCCCACCAACCTCAACAACGTCGAGACCTACGCCAACGTGCCGTGGATCGTCAACCACGGCGCGCGAGGCGTTCGCCGCCATGGGCACGGAGACCAGCAAGGGCACCAAGATCTTCTCGCCTCACCGGCAAGGTCGTGAACGGCGGCCTCATCGAGGTGCCCATGGGCGCCACGCTGCGCCAGGTCATCTTCGACATCGGCGGCGGCATGCTGCCCGGGCCGCGAGTTCAAGGCCGTGCAGCTGGGCGGGCCGTCCGGCGGCTGCCTGCCCGCCTCGCTGCTCGACGAGCCCATCGACTTCGAGAGCCTGCGTCGCCGCCGGCTCGATGATGGGCTCCGGCGGCATGGTCGTGGTCGACGACACCACCTGCATGGTCGACTTCGCCAAGTTCTTCCTCAAGTTCACCGCCGAGGAGAGCTGCGGCAAGTGCGTGCCCTGCCGCGTCGGCACGCAGCGGCATGCTCGAGATCCTCGAGCGCATCTGCGCCGGCGAGGCACGCGCTCGACGACATCGAGCGCTCGAGACGCTGGCCGACGACATCGTCGAGGGCTCGCTGTGCGCCCTCGGCGGCAGCGCCCCCAACCCGGTGCTCAGCACCCTGCGCTACTTCCGCGACGAGGTCGATGGCCCACGTGGTCGAGCACCGCTGCCCGGCCAGGGTGTGCCGGCCGCTCATCCGCTACACCATCGACGCGGACGCCTGCACCGGCTGCCAGGTCTGCGTCGGGGCCTGCCCGACGCAGGCGATCACCGGCGAGCGCAAGCAGCTCCACGTCATCGACCAGAAGCTCTGCATCAAGTGCGACACCTGCCGTCAGGTGTGCAAGTTCGACGCCATCCAGGTCGAGACGCGCATACTCGCGCCGGCCGAAGGGAGGCGGCAGTGAGCCCCCGCACCAAGACTGCCGTGCAGCTCACCATCGACGGCCGCCAGCTCAGCGCCCGCGAGGGCGAGACCGTGCTCGACGTGGCGCGGCGCGAGGGCATCGACATCCCGGCGCTCTGCCACCAGGAGGGCATGGCCGCCTGGGGCGCCTGCCGCCTGTGCCTGGTCGAGGTCGAAGGCCTCGACAAGCTGCAGGCGGCCTGCACCACCTGGGTCACCGACGGCATGGTCGTGCAGACCGACACGCCCGCGTGCGCGCGCGCCGCGAGAGCTACCTCAAGATGTACCTCTCGGACCACAACTCCTACTGCGAGGCGCCGTGCTCGCACGCCTGCCCCACGCACATCGACATCCCCGGCCTACATGGCGGCGCTGGCCGCCGGCGACGCCGCCGGCGCGGCCGCCATCGTGCGCGAGGAGCTGCCGTTCCCCGGCATCCTCGGGCGCGTGTGCCCGCGCTACTGCGAGCCGGTCTGCCGGCGCGGCGACGTGGACGAGCCCATCGCCATCTGCGCCCTGCACCGGGCGGCGGCCGACCACAGCGAGACGCGCCTGATCCCGGGCATGCCCACCGGCAGGCGCGTCGCCGTCATCGGCGCCGGCCCGGCCGGTCTGGCCGCGGCCTGGTTCCTCACGGAGGCGCGGCCACCAGGTCACCATCTACGACGCCAACGAGGAGCCGGGCGGCACGCTGCGCTACAGCATCCCCGAGTTCCGCCTGCCCGGGAAGGTCGTCGAGAAGGAGCTCGCGCCCGCTGTGGGAGGCCGGCGTGCGCTTCGTCGGCGAGTCCGAGCTGGGCTACGAGGTCGACCCCGACGGCCTGTTCGACGCCGGCTTCGACGCCGTGGTCCTCGGCGTCGGCCGCTGGGAGGAGCCGCGGCACGTGCTGCCCGGCGACGAGGCCGCCCTGAACGGCCTCGACCTCCTCAAGCGCGTGCGCGAGGGCCGGGCCGTCAAGTTCACGCAGAAGGTCGTCGTGATCGGCGACGGCATCACCGCCGTCGACGTGGCCCGCACGGCGCGCCGCAAGGGCGCCAAGGAGGTCGTCGTCATCTCGCCAGCACGAGGCCGACGACATCCCGGCCGGCGCCCGCGACCTCACGGCCGCCCTCGAGGAGGGCGTCAAGTTCGAGTTCGGCGCCCTGGCCAAGAAGGTCAAGGCCAAGGGCGGCAAGGCGCAGGGCGTCGAGTGCGTGCGCGTCGCCACGCGAGAAGGGCCGCCGCAGGAGGTGCGCGGCTCGCGCTTCGAGGTGGCCGCCACCACCGTCATCATGGCCACCGGCTACGCGCCCCGGCTCGGCGACAGCGCCGAGTACCTCGCCGCTGGCCGACGCCCGCCTGCAGGCCAACCCCTACACCGGCCGCACGGCCGACCCCGGCGTGTTCGCGGCCGGCGACGCCGTCACCGGCGCGCGCGTCGGTCATCCACGCGGTGGCCGGCGGCAAGCGCGTCGGCCCTGGCCGTCGACGCCTGGCTGCGCGGCGAGGACCTCGAGCGAGCTCGAGGAGCGGCTCGCCGCCTACAACGGCGCTGCCGTACCTCGAGCAGCTCAGCGGACGAGGCGCAGCTCGGCGAGCTCGGCGCAGCGCCTCGCCGAGCGCGACCCCGTGTGGCTCAAGATGGGCGCGAGCGCCGAGCCGGCGCCTCGCGCCACCATGCCCAAGGTCGGCAAGCAGAAGCGGCTCACGGCCACCGACCTCGAGGTCGAGAAGGGCTACAGCCTCGCCGCCGCCCGCGCCGAGGCCAAGCGCTGCCTGCAGTGCGAGTGCCCGAGCATCGGCGACTGCGACCTGCAGAAGCTCGGCGTCGAGTACGACATCACCGACAACGACCTCGTCGTGAAGGGCAACCTGGTCCGCGCAGGTCGAGCCCCAGTACGAGCACCCGTTCATCCGCCGCGACATGAGCCGCTGCATCGCCTGCGGGCGCTGCGTGCGCGTGTGCCGCGACGTGGCCGGCCCGGCCTGCTACGACTTCACCGGCCGGGGCTTCACGATCAACGTCGACACGCCCTACGGCGAGGCCCTGCAGCTGGCCGACTGCATCACGCTGCGGCCGCTGCGTCACGAGCTGCCCCACCGGCGCGCTCACCTTCAACGAGCGCGAGCTGGCCTCGTTCCAGGTCGACGAGAGCCGCTGCATCATGTGCCGCGAGTGCGTCGACGTCTGCCCGGTCGACGCCCTCAAGGAGACCAACCACTTCGAGGACGCGCGCACCAGGTGGCGCGAGCTCGTCGCCAAGGGCAGCGAGCTGGCCGGCGGCCACCGCATGTGCGCCGGCTGCGGCGCCCCGATCGTCGTGCGCCAGGTGCTCATGGGCACCGACGACCCGGTCGTGGTCAGCGCCGCCACCGGCTGCCTCGAGGTGAGCACCACCATCTACCCCTACACCTCGTGGAAGGGCAGCTACATCCACACCGCCTTCGAGAACTCGGCCGCCACGCTCTCCGGCGTCGAGACCGCCTTCCGGGCGCTCAAGAAGAAGGGCCTCATCGAGGAGAACGTCAAGTTCATCGCCTTCGGCGGCGACGGCGGCACCTACGACATCGGCCTGCAGTCGCTCTCCGGCGCCATGGAGCGCGGCCACCAGATGCTCTACGTCTGCTACGACAACGGCGCCTACATGAACACCGGCTTCCAGCGCTCCGGCGCCACGCCGCACGGGCGCCTGGACCACCACCAGCCCGGTCGGCAAGGAGCAGCCCGGCAAGGTGCAGAACCGCAAGAACCTCACCGACATCATGATCGCCCACGAGCTCCCCTACGTGGCCCAGGCCTCGCCGCACGACCCGCGCGACCTCGTGCGCAAGGCGGCCAAGGCGCTGGCCACGCCGGGCGCCACCTTCCTCAACGTCCTGGCGCCCTGCCCGCGCGGCTGGCGCGCGGACGGCGCCGAGACCATCGACCTCGCGCGCGAGGCGGTCAACACCTGCTACTGGCCGCTGTTCGAGGTCGTGGACGGCGAGTACCGCCTCACCTACCGGCCGCGCCACAAGCAGCCGCTCATCCCCTGGCTCAAGCGCCAGGGCCGCTTCGCCCACCTCTTCAAGCCCGGCAACGAGGAGACACTGCTCAACCTCGAGGCCTGGGTGGACCGCGAGTGGGAGAAGCTCCTGCGCAAGTGCGGCGAGCCCAGCGAGGCCGAGTGGCAGGAGTACCTGCAGGCCGACGGCTGCCTGCTGCGCTGAGGAGCGACTGCGCTAGACTCGGTCTCGGCTACCAGCCGGACGACCAGGAAGGGCGGGCCCGCGGGCCCGCCCTTCTTGCGTCTGAGGATCGGGGGCGCGGGCGTGATGGTGCGCGATGGCTGGTGCTTGATAGCCTTGAGACCATCAAGCACCAGCCACCGGAAGAGGGGTACCACGTGCCCGCTGTGAGGAGCGCCAGGGACAGAGCCGAAGCACGCAGACGCCAGCGCCGGCGCAGGGGCCAGATGCGCCTGGTCGTGCTCGTCGCGGCCGTGGTCGTCGTCATCGTCGTCGTGGTGCTGCTCGTGCGCGGCTGCGGCGGAGGAGCGGACGAGCCCGCCCAGCCAACGCCGACGCCGCGACCAACGCCGGCGCTTCCGCCGCCAGCGCGAAGGCCACGCCGACGCCCAAGCCCGTCTCGACCGAGCCTCCGCTGGTCTCGCTCGGCGACACCGTGCGGTTCGAGACACCGGAGGGCGCCGTGATCCGCGTCAAGGTAGACGACTTCCAGGACCCGGGCCAGGCCGACGGCGTCTCGCCCGACTCCGGAGAGCGGCTGGTCACGCTCAAGCTCACGGTGACTCCGGAGGGCGCGGCGGGCACGGCGGCCGTGCCGCTGCCGTTCGAGGTCGCGGACTCGTTCATCCTCGTCATGGAGAACGACGAGCTGGCGGCCGCCGAGCTCGCAGACGACGGCCTGCTCGGCGCCTCGCTGCAGCCCGGCAAGAGCATCTCGTCAACGCTGGCCTTCTCCGTGGGGTCCTCCCCGCCCATCCGGTTCGTGTGCAAGCCGGCCGCCGACACCGTGCCCGTGTCGGCCACCTGGCAGCTGGACTGACCGGCCGCGGCAGACGACACCGACGGGCGGACCATGACGGACGGGGCCACTGCTCTGGTTCGAGCACTTCGCCTGGTACGCGCACCCCTGGGTGCACCTGCCGCTGGACGTGGGGTCCACGATCGTCGTCGGCGGGCTCGTGGGCGTGCTCGAGGTGACCCTCGCCCACGCGCTGATCACGGAGTACCGGCAGCGGCGGGCGGCGGCTCCGGCCGAGGCCGGTCAGTCCGCCGAGAGGTAGCGCTGCGCCGAGGCGGCCGCCGTCGTGCCCTCGGCCACCGCGGTCGCGATCATGCGCACCTTGCCGGGGTACAGGGCGAAGTCCCCCACGGCGTACACGCCGGGCAGCCCGGTGGCCATGGTCGAGTCCACGTCGATCTTGGAGCCGTGCAGACCCAGGCCCCAGTGCTGGATCCCGGAGAGGTCGGGCACCTGGCCGATGCTCACCAGCACCAGGTCGGCCGGCAGCTCGAACGTACCCCCGTCGGGGCGGCGGACGACGAGGCTCTCGAGGCGTTCCGTGCCCCTGAGCTCCACCACCTCACCGTTGCTCACCACGTCGATGCCGGCCTCTGCGAACCGGTCCTGCGTGTGCGCATAGGCGCGGAACTCGTCCCGGCGGCGCACGACCGTGACGTCCGCCACCTCGCGCAGGGAGAGCGCGGTGTCGAGCGCGGTGTCCCCGCCGCCGACGACGACGGCGCGACGGGCGCGCACCTGCTCGAGCGGCGGCAGGCGGTAGGCGAGCCCCTTGCCGAGGAACCGCTCCTCGTCGGGCAGGCCGAGGCGCCGCGGTGTGAAGCGGCCGAGGCCCAGCGCCAGCACCAGCGTCCGGGCGTCATCCTGTCGCAGTGAGCCGTCGATCTTGAACCCGCCGTCCTGCGGCGTCACGTTCTCGACGGCGCGCCACTCCCGCAGTTCCGCCCCGAACTGCTCCGCCTGCTCGGCAAGACGCAGCGCAAGCTCTCGCGACGGCAGCGAAGGCTGCGCCGGGAAGTTGCTCACCGGCTTGCTCGGGTACAGGTTGATCAACTGTCCGCCGAAGGCCTCGGCCTCGTAGACGACGGCGCCGAGGCCCCGCAGCCCGGCGTACATGGCGGTCGCCAGCCCTGCCGGGCCGCCGCCGATGATCGCGATGTCGTAGGTGCTCATCTCAGCCCTTCCGCTCCGGGTGTCACTGGGACCGTTCCACATTTGGAGTGGAGTGACACACAGAACTAACGAGAAGCCCCAGGGACGCGCCTACTCACTTGTCCCCCGGTGCGCCCCCGGCCGGAGAACCTGCTCTGACGCGCGCCACGCCCGGCGTCAGGCCACGCGCTCGTCGCCCGCTGGCCGTGCGTCGTCGGTGACGACGCACGTCGCCGCGGGCTCCGGGCCGAAGCAGCCGGGCGTCTCGACCTCCATCCGCACGCCGGCCGCAGCCGCGCCCGGGCCGGCCGGCTCCTCCGCCCACACGAGGCTCTCCGCCGGGCTGTCCTTCTCCGCCTTGCGGGCGACCCCGAGCAGCGGGATGCTGATCCCCTGGATCACGCCCCCGACCAGCCAGGCGGCGGGGATCGACACCGCGCTGGACAGCCAGCCCAGACCGACCTGGCCCACCGTGGAGCCGCCGTCGCCGAACAGCGCGTCCAGCGAGATGATGGTCGCGCGCTGCTGTGACGGGATGCGCGCGTTCAGCCAGCCCTGCTTGACGGGGATCGCGATGCCGAAGGCCACCGTCGAGACCAGGTAGAGCGGGACCGCTATCCAGAAGTACTGGATGAGCGCGGCGCCGATCACCGTCACCGTGGTCACCCCTGCGCACACCATGAGGATGAGACCCCGGTCCGGCCAGCGCTTGATGATCCGCCCCACCGCCATGTTGCCGACGATCTGCGTGACCCCGACGAGCGCCGCGATGACGCCGGTCACCCAGACGAGGTCCCGGCCCAGCAGGTCGAGGAAGTACTTCTGCCACGAGTAGAAGCCGTACATGAAGAACACGCCCTGCACGAGCGAAGCGAACATGATGAAGCGCACCGCCCTGTCGCGGAGGCCGTACGTGACGCCCGCGGTGGCGATCTTGCGCGTCTCCACCCCGAAGCTCCTCAGCGTGAGCGCGCGACCCTTGAACCCGAGGTCGCGCATCACCAGCAGGCCGAGCAGGAACGCGGGCACCAGCACGACGGCCCGCGTCACGTACGGGATCCACAGGTCGACCTGCCCCAGCAGGCCGCCGAGCGTGGTCCCGATGAGCATGAAGATGCCGAACGTGATGCCGTACCGCGCGAAGATCGGCTCCAGCTTGCCCTCGTACCCCACCGAATGCAGGGCGTCGACCATCCACGCGTCCACCGCGCCGGTGTAGAAGGTGTAGCCCACGCCGAGGATCGCTGAGGCCGCGGCGAAGGGCCACAGGCCGTACCCCGCGAGGCCGAAGCCCACGTACAGCAGGGTGGAGACGAGGATCGTGCCGACCGCGAGCAGGTAGGAGACGCGGCGGCCGACCGTGTCCGCCACCACCCCGGTCGGCACCTCGAACACCACCTGCGCCACCGTGTACGCCGCGTTGATCAGCATGACCTCGAAGATGTCGAAGCCCACGGAGAGCAGGAACAGCGTATTGACGCCCCAGATGAGGGCCTGCGCGAGCGTGGTGGTCGCGGCGATGCCGTAGTAGGTACGGATGATGCGTTGGGACGTCATGGGCGGCTTGTTCCCCGCCCGACGCAGGCCGACGCACGGCCGCCCCCGACTACTGCGCCGCGCGCAGCCTCTTGGCCACCTCAGCCGAGAGGCGCACCTGCCAGCGCTCGTAGCCGGGTCGCAGCAGGTGGTGCAGGTCCCAGAACGACGAGCTGGGCAGATCCAGCGACTTGTTGAAGCGGACGTAACCGATCTGGTTCCTGCGCGCGAGGCCGTCCATGGCCGCACGGATGGCGTTGCGTGGCTTGTCGAGGCCGGACCCGACGACGCGCAGGTCGAGCGGCAGGTCGACGATGATGGGACGCAGACCCTTGCTCTTGCAGAGGTCGACGATGCGCTGGATCGCGGCGACGTTCCTCGCCTTGTTCTCCTGGAAGCCGGCCCAGCGACGGTCCATCCAGCGCGGGACCAGCTCGCGCTTGCGCGTGAGCGAGAGCGGCGCGCGGCCGTCGTAGTGATGCTGCACCCACGGGCTGAGCGGCGGCTCCAGGCCGGGCGTCGGCGGCTGCAGTGCGGCCGGCGCCATGGGCGCCGGCGGGCCGATGAACCGGCTGACGCCCACGCCGATGAGCACGATGCCCGCGGGCTGCCGTTCCGCGGTCCGCGGCAGCCCCTCCACGATCTTCTCGTCCATCCCGAACGTCTGGTTGTGGCCCGCCAGATCGCGGGCGGTGAAGACCTCCACTTTGCCGGCCGCCGCGGCCTTGCGCCGCAGCGCGCGCGTCCAGGAGGCGTCGCTGACGGTGGATTCGCGCGAGATGGAGTCGCCGAGCATGTACACGAACACGCCGCCCGGCGGGGTGGGCTGACTCTGCTGGTAGTCGACGAGGCGCACGACCTCCCAGATGTGCACCCAGTCGTCCACGCCGGCCGTCGCCCGGGCGGGCAGAGCCGCGAGCAGCGCGGTGGCCGCAACGACGAGCGCGAGCGCCCAGAGGCCCCCGCGCAGGCGCCTGGAGACCGCGGATGCGCTCGTGTGGGCGGGCTTCACCATCCCATCTAGTCTAGCCGATGTCGCCCGGAAGCAGTCCCGTCAGGCCGGGCGCTCGGGCTCGAGGCGGCCGTCGCGCAGCAGGATCGTGCGGTCGAAGTACCGCTGGATCTCCGGGTTGTGCGTGACCATCACGATCGTGTTGCCCTCGCGGTGAAGTCGGGCGAAGAGGTCCATGATCTCGACCGTCGTCTCGCTGTCCAGCGCACCGGTCGGCTCGTCGGCGAGGATCAGCGGCGGCTCGTTGACGAGCGCGCGGGCGATGGCCACGCGCTCCTGCTCGCCGCCGGACAGCTTGCCGGGCAGGTGGCCGCCGCGGTCGGCGAGCCCCACGCGCTCGAGCACCTCGAGCGCGCGCTCGCGCTTCTCGGCGGACGGCATCTTCTTGACCGCCAGCGGCAGCGTGACGTTCTCCAGCGCGGTCAGGTACGGCACGAGGTTGAAGCTCTGGAACACGAAGCCCAGGTACTCGCGGCGGAAGTCGGCGAGCTTCTCGCCGCCGAGCGCGTAGAGGTCGATGCCGTCCACGGTGATGGTGCCGGCGCTCGGGTGGCACAGGCCGCCGAGCATGCTCAGGAACGTGCTCTTGCCCGAGCCGGACTGCCCCATCACCCCGAGGAACGCGCCCTCGGGCACCACGAGGTCGAGGCTGCGGAGGGCGAGCACGGGAGCGCCGTCACCCTCGAACGTCTTCTCGAGGCCGCGCACGTCGATGAACCGCGCGGCCCGCTCCGCCTCGCGCGCCTGGGCCTGGGGCTCGCGCGCGTCCTGCTGCTCCGGCGTCTGCTCAGACATCGTGTGTCCGGTCTCCATCCTGGTCTGCTTGGTGACGACGACCATTCTCTCTCCTTGCAGAGGACTCGCGCGTCAGAGCGCGCGGAGCGCCTCGGTGGGGTCCATCTTGCCGGCGCGGAGCGCCGGGTACAGTGCGGCGAGGCCGCCGACGAGCGCCGCGGCCACGACGGCGCTCACGCCGAGCAGCGGCATCCAGGCGACCGGCGCATCGTCGGCCAGCACCGGGAGCACCACGTAGCTCACCGCCATGCCGGCGGCGTACCCGAGCACGCCCGCCGCGACGCCGGCCACGACCGCCTCGAGCAGCACGAGCCGCGTGATGTGCTCGCGGCGGAATCCGATGGCCCGGAACACGCCGATCTCAGTGGTGCGCTCGCTGACCGAGCTCATCATGGTGAGGAAGACGACGAGCACCTCGATGGCGATGATGATGCCGACGATCACCAGGCTGAAGCCCTTGAACTGGTCCACGGCGTGCAGCCGGCTCGCCACCGCCTCGCGCACCGTGGAGACCTCGGCCTGCGGCAGGGCCGCCGAGAGCTGGCGCACCACCTCGTCGACGGAGGCGCCGGAGTAGGCGGCTGCGACCTCGATGAGCGTGAGCTCCCCAGGACGGTCCAGCAGCCGCTGCACCGCCCCGAGCTCGGCGACGAGCAGCTCGTCGTCCTGCCCGCCGGTCGGCCAGAGCGTACCGGTGACCGTGAAGCGCTCGCCGTTGATGCGCACGTAGTCGCCCATCTGCAGATCGAGCACCTCGGCCGCCCTGGCGCCCGCGATCAGCTCGTGACCGTTCTGCGGCGCCCGGCCGGCGCCGATCGACCACCAACGCTTGAGCGCGAACTGCGCCTTGGGGTCGACACCCATGAGCAGGGCGCGACGGCCCTCGATCTGTACCGCACCCACGAGCTCCGGCGCCACGACGGCGATGCTGCCGGCGGCGGGGATGGCGCGCACGCGCTCGAGGTCGGCCTCGTCCAGGCCCTGGTCCCCGACGCTGACGCCGCCCACGTCGATGCCGCCGTAGGTGAGCGCGACGTCCTCGGCCTTGGGCGTGATGACGACGTTGGCGCCGTAGCTCTCGAGGTCGGCCTCCGCCTCACCGCTCATGGACCACGCCAGCGTCAGCAGCGCGACGACGGTCGCTACGCCGATGAGCAGGCCCGCGATGAGGAACGCCGCACGGGACTTGCGACGCATCAGGTTGGCGAAGGCGATGGAACGCAGCGTCATGGCGATCTCCGCATCAAATGGCGCGCAGGGCGACGGTCGGGTCGAGGCGGCTCGCATGCAGGGCGGGGTACAGCGAGCCCAGCGAGCCGATGAGCACGGCGAGCAGCACCGCTCCCCCGGCGAGCGACGGCGCCCAGGACACCGCAACGTTGAGCCCCTCCGCGAAGAACGGCAGGAGCAGGTAGCTGGCGCCCATCCCGGCGAGGTAGCCGAGCACGCCGGCCACCACGCTCGCGAGCGCGGCCTCCATCAGCACCAGACGCGTGACGTGGGAGCGCCGGAAGCCGAGCGCCCGGAAGATGCCGATCTCGCGGGTGCGCGCGTTGACCGAACCCATCATGGTCACGAAGACGACGAGCGCCTCGATGGCGATGATGATGGCGGCGATCGCGTAGCTGAACGTGCGGAACACATCGAGCGCGTGCATGCGGTTCTTCGTGACCTGCTGCATGGCCGTCACCGTAGTGCCGGGCAGTACATCGCTGAGCTGCACGGCGATCTCCTCGACCGGGCAGTCGCTGCACAGCGCGGCGACCTGGACGAGCGTGACCTTGCCCGGCTTGCCGAGCAGGTCCTGCGCCGCCCGGAGCTCGGTGATGAGCAGTTCGTCGTCCTGGGAGCCGGTGGGACGCAGGATGCCGGTCACCCGGAAGTCGCGGCCGTCGAGGGCGACCACGTCGCCCCTGCGGAGGCCGAGGCGGCGGGCGGCCGAGGAGCCGGCGACGAGCTCGTCGCCGGCCGCCGGCGGCCGCCCGTCAAGCTTCCACCACTTCTTCAGCGCGAACTCATCCGCGGGCCGCACGCCGAGGAGCAGCGTCTGGCGGCCCTTCGCCTCGACGGCGCCGAGCAACTCCGGCGCCACGATGGCGACGTTCTTGTTGTTCGGGATGGTCTTGATACGCGAGAGGTCCGCTTCGCGCAGGTCTCGCGCCTGCAGCCGCACGCCGCCCAGGGCCACGCCGCCGTAGCTCAAGGAGAGGTCGTCGGTCCGCGGCGCCACCACGATGTTGGCGCCGTAGGTCTCGAGCTGGTTCTGCGCCTGCACCGTGAGCGCACGGCTCATGGTCAGCAGCGTCACCACGGTGGCGATGCCGATCAGGAGGCCGGCGACCAGGAACGCGGCGCGGGACCAGCGGCGGCGCAGGTTGCCGAGGGCGACGGTGTGCAGTCTCAAGCGGCTGAGCTCAGGCGATCCGGATGGTGGACGTCAGTCGTCCGCAACCGTCACTGGAAGTACTGGACGCCGGTCTGCAGGTCCGCGGTCTTCAGCACGAGGGTCTGCCCGTCCACGCTCCGCTCGATCGGCGACGGGTTGCAGCCGCCGCGCACCTCGTTGATCTGCGTGGAGTCGAACTGCTGTCCGCAGTTGTTGCAGACCATCACGTCGCCCTGCTGCGTGTAGCCCTTCTTGTTGGCGTAGCAGACGTCGCAGGCGTCGAACGCGGCGCGGTACTCGCCGTCCGAGCTCTTCATGACGAAGTACTTCACGTCCACCCCGCCGGCGTTGTACGTGTAGTACTTGGCCTGGCCGTCCGCGAGGTCGGCAACGGGGATGGTCACGTCTTCGCCGCCGGCGGCGACGGGAGCGGCGGCGGTGGTGGCCTCGGCGCCGCTCTGGTTCATGACGACGATCGCCGCGACGGCGATCACCGCCACGAGCGCGATGCCGGCGAGCAGAACATGCAGGCTCACGCCGCTCTTCGGCTGCTCGAACTGGGCGCGCTTCTGCGCCCGCGTCTCCTGGGACCGCTGGGCCGGGGCGCCACTACGCTTGCTCTTCGTCTGCTTGCTCGACAAGTCTTCCTCCCTGTGCGAGCCCGGCGTGGACCGGGCATGCTGGCTGTGTGCTTGCAGCACTGTAGGGGGTCGTCGTGAAGAAGATGTGTAGAAATCCGGGTACGCTGCGGCGAGAGACGGCAACGTGAAAAGGACCTGGATGTGAACGACCCCCAGCGCATCGTGGTGATCGACGACGAGGAGTCGGTCCGGGACGTGGTCAAGGCCTACCTGGAGAAGGACGGCTTCGCCGTGTTCACGGCGGCGAGCGGCCGCGAGGGACTGGCGCTCGCCGAACGCAAGAACCCCGATCTCATCGTGCTCGACCTCATGCTCCCGGACGTGAGCGGCGAGGAGATCTGCGAGGAGGTGCGCGGTCGCTCGGACGTGCCGATCGTGATGCTGACGGCCAAGGCGAGCGAGGAGGAGCGCGTCGGCGGTCTGGTCGCCGGGGCGGACGACTACCTGGTCAAGCCGTTCAGCCCCCGCGAGCTGGTGGCTCGGGTGCGGGCGGTCCTCCGCCGCACCGGGAGCGTGGAATCGCCCCTCGTGGAAGTGCTCCGCTTCGACGATGGGCACCTCGAGATCGACACGGTCAGGCGCGCCGTGCTGCGCGACGGGCAGCCCGTGGACCTGACCCCCAACGAGTACAAGCTGCTGCTCGCGCTCGCCCGGTACCCGGGACGGGCCTACTCGCGCTTCGAACTCGTCAACCGCGTGCAGGGCTACGACTACGACGGCTTCGAGCGCACGATCGACGTCCACGTCAAGAACCTGCGCAAGAAGATCGAGCCCGACCCCTCCCGACCGCGCTACGTGGAGACGGTGACCGGTGTCGGGTACCGGATGGCCAGGCTGTGAACCGGCTTCGTCGCCGCTGGGGCCTGCGGGCCCGCCTCGTGGTCGCGTTCGTCGCCGTGGCGCTGCTCGGCACCGTCATCACCACGGTCTACTCGAGCGTGAGCCTCACGTCGCACCTCGAGGACTCCGCCAGAACGCGGCTGCACAACTCGGCGGCCCACTTCGGCGACGTGGCCGCCGTGGTCTCCAGGGACGGCCGCTGGGACCAGCAGGCGATCGAGCAGCTCCATCACCTCGCGCAGCTGGAGTTCCTGGCCGTCGGCGTGTACGGCGCGGACGGGGAGAGGGTCCTCTACCACCCCGCGTCCGGGCCCGTGGAGGCAGGCGCGCAAGTGACCGCGCCCGTCCTGGCCGGAGACAGGCAGATCGGCACCGTGGTCGTGAGCCGGGACGACGGCCGCCTGTTCACGGCGGAGGAGATCCAGCTGCGCGAGGAGCTCCTGCGCATGCACGTCGTGTCCGGGGTGCTCTCGGCGGCCATCGCGGTGCTCGCGGCGCTCCTTCTCGCGGTGACGCTCTCGCGCCCGCTGCGCAGCATCCGCGCCGGCGCCGAGGCCATGAGCGCCGGCGACCTGGACACCCGCGTGCCCGAGAGCGGCGACGACGAGATGCGCTCGGTGGCGGCGGCGCTCAACCGCCTGGCCGAGACCCTGCAGCAGGAGGAGGGCCTGCGCAAGGAGAGCGTGCAGGACCTCGCGCACGAGCTGCGCACGCCGGTGATGGGCGTCCTCGCGCGCGTGGAGGCCGCCCAGGACGGCGTGCTGGAGGACGAGGCGGCCAACCTCTCGGCGATGCACGACGAGGCGCTGCGGCTGGCCCGGCTGCTGGACGACCTCTCGGCGCTCGCCGAGGCCGAGCGCCCGGGTCTGCTGCTCGAGACCGAGCCGGTGGACCTCGCCGCCGTGGCCGCCGCGCAGGCGGCGGCGTTCGCCGGCGCGTTCGCGGACAAGGGCATCGAGCTGGCCTCGGACGTCGCGGCCCGCCGTCGTCGACGGCGACCCCCGGCGGCTCGAGCAGGTCACGGTGAACCTGCTCTCGAACGCGCTGCGCTACACGGACGCCGGCGGGTCCGTGCTGGTGACCGCCGGCCCGGACGGCGACCACGCCGAACTCGAGGTGCGCGACACCGGCATCGGCATCGCGCCCGAGGACGTGCCGCGCGTGTTCACCCGGTTCTGGCGCGGCGAGAAGTCGCGCTCCCGCGAGACGGGCGGCGCCGGCATCGGTCTCTCGATCGTCAAGGAGCTCGTGCAGGCGCACGGCGGCGAGGTGACCGTGGAGAGCGAGCCCGGCGAGGGATCCGTGTTCCGGGTCAGCCTGCCGCTCGCCCGGCAGGCTCCTTGATCAGCCGCAGCCCGTAGTGCCACGGCGGCAGGTCGATGACGCCGCCGTCCGCCCTGAGCGCGCCGGTCGCGGCGGCCCACTCGCCGACCTGCTCCGGACGCGGCCGGATGCTGAGGTCGGGACCGCGCGGCGTCGACGCGTCGTGCCGCCAGTGGATGACGAGCACCCGGCCTCCCGGCCGGACGACCTCCGCCGCCAGGGCGAGCAGAGCCACGGGGTCGTCGTGGTGCAGGATGTTGAAGAGCAGGCAGGCGTCCTGCGACCCGGCCGGCAGCCCGAAGCCGGTGGCGAGCACGTCGCGCACCTCCACCGCGACGTTGCGGAGCCCCTCGTCCGCCGCCCGGCGGCGCGTGGCCTCGACCATCTCCGGCTCCACGTCGAAGGCGTGCACCCGTCCGCCGACCCGGCGCGCGAGGGGGACCGTGAACGTCCCGTGCCCGCAGCCCAGCTCGGCGACGTCGCCGAGCGCGCCGGTCGACCTGCAGGCGGTCGAGTATGAGCTCGACGTCGAAGAGGCGCTCCCACATCTCCCGCTCCGGCATGCCGCTGTCACGTACCTTCACCCGCCCGCCTTTCCGCTCCGACGACGCTCTCGTCCACACCGCTGCACTGCCCGGGCGCGGACGACTCTACGCCCGAGGCCGCGCCCTCGCTCCTCTTCTGGTACGGTCCCCCTGATGAGCACGCTGGAGACAGACGCGCCGCCGCTCACCGGCCTCAGCACCGCTGAGGCCGACCGGCGGCGTGCCGCGGGCCAGGGCAACGACGTCGAGATCCGCGCCGGGCGCACCTACGGGCGCATCGTCCGGGACAACGTCTTCAACTTCATCAACAACCTCTTCTACATCCTCGGCATCCTGCTGCTGGTCCTGGGCAAGCCGCTGGACGCGTTCGCGGTGGTGTTCGTCATCGTCGCCAACACCGTGATCAGCCTGTTCCAGGAGGTCCGCGCCAAGCGGGTCATGGACAAGATGGCGATCCTGCTGCGGCCCAAGGCGGACGTGCTCCGCGACGGGCAGCTGACCGAACTGGACCCGTCGCAGGTCGTGCTCGGCGACGTCCTGCGGCTCGAGCCCGGCGACCAGGTGGTCGTGGACGGGCCGATGGTCGGCGAGGGCCGCATGGAGGTGGACGAGAGCCTGCTCACCGGTGAGTCGGACCTCGTCACCAAGCACCCCGGCGACGAGCTCATGTCGGGGAGCTTCTGCATGACCGGCGGCGGCTTCTACGAGGCCGAGCGCGTCGGTCTCGAGAGCTTCGCCAACAAGCTCACCGCCAAGGCCACCGCCTACAAGCGCGAGCTCACCCCGCTGCAGCGACAGGTGGTGCAGATCGTGCGCGTCCTGCTCATCGTGGTCATCGTGTTCGAGACCCTGGTCTGGACGCGCAACATCCTCGTGGACGTGCCGTTCGTGGAGAGCGTGCGCATGTCCACCGTCATCCTGGCGCTCATCCCCAACGGGCTGGTGCTGAGCATCGCGCTCACCTACGCCCTGGGCGCCGTGCGCCTGCTCGGCAAGGACGTGCTGGTACAGCAGTTCAACGCCATCGAGAGCCTGAGCAACGTGGACGTGCTGTGCACGGACAAGACCGGGACGCTCACCTCAGGCGTGGTCAAGTACGAGGAGCTGGCGCCGCTGGACGCGGACGGGAGCGGCGAGGAGGCCAAGGAGCGAGCGGCGCGCCTGCTGGCCGCCTTCGCCGCCAGCACCACCGACGCCAACCGGACGATCGAGGCGCTCCGCACCGCACTTCCGGCGGAGCGCGTGCCCGCCGCGCACGAGGCCTTCTTCAGCTCGGACCGCAAGTGGAGCGGCCTCGCGTTCGCGGACGGCGACGCGCAGGGCACCTACGTGCTCGGCGCGCCGGAGGTGCTGGCGCCGGCGCTGGGCGCCGGCGCCGAAGCCGCCTGGCGCACACAGGCCGACGAGTGGGCCGCGCGCGGCCTGCGCGTCGTGCTCTTCTGCGGCCGCGACGACGCCGTCGCCTTCGGCCCCGACCCGGACACCCCGCCCGTCCTGCCCGAGGGCCTCCGCGCCGTCGCGCTCATCTGCTTCAGCGACGAGCTGCGCGAGGGCGTCCACGAGACGCTCAAGGGGTTCTCGGACGCCGGCATCAGCGTCAAGGTCATCTCCGGCGACAACCCCAAGACCGTGGTCGCCCTCGCCAAGCAGGCCGGCATGCAGACGCTGCAGCGCCGCGAGGGCGTGGACTCCTACTGCGACCTGGTGAGCGGCGCGGCGCAGACCTCCGCGCCCGCCGCCGAGCCGGACGACGTCACCGCGCCGCTGCCGCGCGAGCTCGTAGCCGTCTCCGGCGCCGAGCTCGCCGAGCTTCCTCCCGACGAGTTCGCGGCCAAGGCCGACGAGGCCGCCATCTTCGGCCGCGTCACGCCCGAGCAGAAGCAGGACCTCATCGAGGCCCTGCGCGCCCGCGGGCGCTACGTCGCGATGATCGGCGACGGCGTCAACGACGTCATCGCGCTCAAGCAGGCCAACGTCGCCGTGGCCATGCAGGGCGGCAGCCAGGCCGCCCGCAGCGTCGGCGACCTCATCCTGATGAAGGACACCTTCGCGCCGCTCCCGTTCGCCTTCTCGGAGGGGCAGCGGATCATCAACGGCATGAACGACATCCTGCGCATCTTCATGGTCCGCATCTTCTTCAAGGCGGCGATGATCCTCATCGTCACCATGATCGGCGGGTTCCCGTTCGCGCCGCGCCAGTCGGCGCTGCTCTCGTTCTTCGGCGCCACCGTCCCGGCCATCGCCTTCGCGCTGTGGGCGCAGCCGGGGCCGACGCCCAAGGTCGGCCTGTTCAAGCTGCTGGCCCGGTTCGTGATGCCCACGGTCGTGTTCATGACGGGTATCGGCACCGCGATCTACCTGGTGTGGAGCATCCCGGCCGGGCGCGCCATCGCCCCGGCCACCGGATCGACGGAGACCGAGCTCATGGCCACCGGCTATCCCCAGGCGATGACCGCGCTGACCATCTTCGCCTGCTTCGCCGCCATCTTCCTCATCCTGCTCATCGTGCCGCCGACCAAGTGGTGGGCCGGCGGCGCGCCCGTGGTGCGCAACGACCGCCGGATGGTGGGCGTCGTGGCGTTCCTGTTCCTGTGCATGGCCGTCGTGCTCGCCGTCCCACTGGCGCGGACCCTGTTCGAGATCACCGGCCCTGCCGTGGTGGCAGTACTTCGTGCTGCTCGGGCTCGCGTTCGCCTGGAGCCAGCTCTGCCTGCTGGTCTGGAAGACGCACCTGCTCGACCGCTGGCTCGGCACGGCCGAAGATCCGGGCAACGCGTGCGCCAAGGCGGCGGCCCAGGCTGCCGCAGACGCCGCCGCCGCGTCAGGCGAGTAGGCCCGCCGACGGGCACATCGGCGCGAGCGGGCACTCCCCGCAGGCCGGCCGCCGGGCGTGGCAGATGCGGCGGCCGTGCCGCACGAAGTCCACGTGCACGGCGTAGACCTGCTCCGGCGTCGTCCGGGCCGGACAACTCCGTGAGCAGCGGGTGCGCCTGGTCGGCCGTCACCTTCGCGTCGATGATGCCGAGGCGCCGGGCGAGCCGGAGGACGTGCGTGTCCACCGGCATCACCGGCCGTCCGAGCGCGAACAGCAGCACGCACGCGGCCGTCTTGGGCCCGACCCCGGGCAGCGCGACCAGGTAGTCCACCGCCTCCTGGTCGGTCATCCCGTCCAGCTCGCTGAGGTCCGGCGCGCCGGTCCGCTCGCTGATCGCCTCGAGGATCCGCTTGATGCGCGGCGCCTTGGTGTGCGCGAGGCCGCCGAGGGCGATGGCCTCCTCGATCTGTTCGGCGGACGCGTCGCGCGCCGCCACCCAGTCCGGGAACCTCGCCTTGAGCGACGCGAACGTGCGCTCGGTGTTCACGTCGGCGGTGTTCTGGCTGAGCACGGTGAACACCAGCTCGTCGACCGGCGGATAGCGCGGCGAGAGCACGGGGCGGCCGTAGAAGTCGTCCAGGATGTCGGCCGCCTGCTTGAGGCGCTCTGCGGGTGACGGTGCGCTCACGAGGCGAGAGTATACCGGCGAGCGACCGCGCCGCATCACTCACGGGCACTCTGGTCGCGGATAGCCGCCGGCTACCCGCTCCGGGTCCTCGGCGCTTGTGTGCCAATGGCTAGCCACGACGAGCTAGACCGTCTTCGCGAGCGGATCGACAGCGTCCTACCCGCCCTACCCTGCACGGCATCTCCCAGCCCGCTCTCGCCACAACGCATTTCGCGCCGGCCGAGGCCGGGAATCCTCTAAGCCTGAGGTTCGGACCCTGAGGCTCGAGAGGGGGTGATCGGCATGAAGGGCATCCTCGTGCTCAGCGGCTCGGGACCGCTGCTCATCCTGAGCTCGTACCCCACCATCGACGACCCGGCGCTCATCGCCAAGCTGCGCGCCAAGGGGCTGGCCAAGTTCCTGGCGTGGGAGGTCCCCACCGGCCGCCTGCAGGACCTGTACGGCTACACGTTCCGCGACATCGCGGAGCAGTTGCAGACGCGGGACGACATGCGCGTGCTCGACTTCGACGGCCACCGGATCTTCCTCAACCTCTCGCTGAGCGAGCTCGGCGAGCACATCCTCTTCGAGGAGGAGCACCTGGTCGCGGCGCGCTGACCCGGGAGAGCGCGGCGGTGACCTGCGCCGCCCCCTACTCCCCGGCGACTTCGGGGGCGACGCGGCGCTCGTAGTACACGGCGGCGTCGCCCTCGCGCGGTGCGCGCGAACCCACACGCCGTGTAGAACGCCTCCGCGCCCGGGTTGTCGGCCAGCACCCACACCGCCTCGATGCCGTCGGCCGCGGCCCAGCGCAGCATCTCCCCCACCAGCGCCGTGCCGACCCCGCGCCTGCGGTGAGCGGCGCGCACGCCGATGCTGTACAGGAGCAGCTCGCGCCCGCTGCCGGACGGCAGGCGGAGGACGTGGCAGAGCAGCTCCCCGATCACGCGGCCGCCGTCCTCCGCGACCCAGTGGACGGTGGCCGGGTCCCGGAGGTAGGCCTCGGCCTCGGCCGGCGGGAGAGGCGCCTCCGGCCCGGAGGCGCGCTCCAGGTCGAAGTCGTCCGCCTCGCGGGCGATCTGCTCGAGCAGTGCCTCGTCTCCGGGCGCAAGGCGCCTGATGTGGACGGCCATCGCCGGCTCCTGTGTCGGTTGAGTGCGTCGACCGGTGGATACCCGCGCGAGCGAGCCGAGTGCACGCGTGGTAGCCTCGCCCGATGATGCACGACGAAGTCGCAGGACGGGCGCGGCGGTGTGCCGCGCGGGACGCGGACGCCGCCGGCTGGCGCTTCTGGATCGACCGCGGCGGCACGTTCACGGACGTGGTGGCGCAGGCCCCGGACGGCTCCCTGCGCACGCACAAGCTGCTCTCGGAGGACCCGGAGCGGTACGAGGACGCCGCCGTCGAAGGGGTGCGGCGTGTGCTCGGGCTGCGGGGTGGCCGCGACGGCGACCGTGACGGCGGCGAGCCGATCCCGGACACGCTCGTCGCCGAGGTCCGCATGGGCACCACCGTGGCGACCAACGCGCTCCTGGAGCGCGAGGGCACGCCGACGCTGTACGTGACCACGCGCGGGTTCGGCGACGCGCTGCGCATCGGCTACCAGGACCGGCCGGACATCTTCGCGCTCGACATCCGCCTGCCCGCGCCGGCCTACGCGCGCGTGCTCGAGGTGGACGAGCGCGTGGGCGCGGACGGGCAGGTGGTGCGCGCGCTCGACGAGGAGGGCGGCGCGGCGCGGGCTCGAAGAGGCCCGCCGCGCCGGCCTGGACGCCTGCGCCATCGCCTTCGTGCACGGCTACGCCCACCCGGAGCACGAGCGGCGCGTGGCGGAGCTGGCGCGCGCCGCCGGCTTCTCCCAGGTCTCCGTCTCGCACGACACGAGCCCGCTGATGAAGCTGGTCGGGCGCGGCGAGACCACCGTCGTCGACGCCTACCTCTCCCCCATCCTGCGGCGCTACGTCGACGGCGTGGCGGCCCAGCTGGGCGCCGTGCGACTGCGGTTCATGCAGTCGCACGGCGGCCTCACCGACGCGGCGCTGTTCCGCGGCAAGGACGCGGTCCTCTCGGGTCCCGCGGGAGGTGTGGTCGGCGCGGTCGCGGTGAGCCGGCGCGCGGGGTTCGACAAGGTCATCGGGTTCGACATGGGCGGCACGTCGACCGACGTGAGCCACTACGCGGGCGAGCTGGAGCGCAGCTACGAGAGCGTGGTCGGCGGCGTGCGGCTGCGCTCGCCGATGCTGCGCGTGCACACGGTGGCGGCCGGCGGCGGGTCGATCTGCGCGTTCGAGGGCGGGAGATACCGGGTCGGGCCGCGCAGCGCCGGCGCCGACCCCGGACCGGCGTGCTACGGCAAGGGCGGGCCGCTCACGGTGACCGACTGCAACCTGGTGGCCGGGCAAGCTGCGGCCGGCGTTCTTCCCGCACGTGTTCGGAGCGGACGGCGCCGGAGCGCTCGACGTGGAGGCGGCGCGGCGGGCGCTCGCGGCCGTGGCCGCGAGCATGCGCGACGCCGGCGTCGAGCCGCCGGCGCCCGAACAGCTCGCCGACGACTTCATCCGCGTGGCCTGCGAGTCCATGGCCCGCGCCATCAAACGGATCTCCACGCAGCGCGGGCACGACGTCACCGGCCACGTGCTCTGCTGCTTCGGCGGCGCGGCCGGCCAGCACGCCTGCCTGGTCGCCGACGCGCTCGGCATGACCCAGGTGCTGCTGCACCCGCTGGCCGGCGTGCTCAGCGCGTACGGCATGGGCCTCGCGGACGTCCGCGCGCTGCGCGAGCGCACCGTCGAGGCGCCACTGGCCGAGGCGGGCGCGCCGGCAGGTGGCCGCCGCCCTCGCCGAGGTGGAGGCGGCGGCCCTCGACGAGCTCGCGCGGCAGGGACTCACCGGCGCCGCGGTGCGCGTCGAGCGCCGCGGCCACGTCAAGTACCGGGGCACCGACGTCTCGCTGGCTGTGCCCTGGGGCGCGCCGGAAGAGATGGAGCGCGCCTTCCTCGAGCCTGCACCAGGCGCGCTACGGCTTCCTCATGCCGGGGCGCGAACTGACGCTCGAGGCCGTCTCCGCCGAGGCGATCGGCGCCGGGGCGGCGATCGGCGCCGGGCTGCTCGACGAGGAAGCGTCCGCAGCGAGAGCTGGAGGCGGCGGACGTCCGGGTCGAGCGCGCCGCCGCCGCGAGCCGCGTGAGGTCGCCGCCGTCTTCACGGGGGGCCCGCGACACGAGGCGCCGGTCCACGTGCGGGAGGACCTGGCCGCCGGCTCGGTCGTCGAGGGGCCGGCCGTCATCTGCGAGGCCACCAGCACGACCGTGGTGGAGCCGGGCTGGCGGGCGGAGGCGCGGGCGGGCGGCGAGCTGCTGCTGCGCAGGACCGCGCCGCCCGCCCGTCCCTCCGCCGACCCCGAGACCGTCTCGCCGCTGCTCCTCGAGGTGTTCAACAGCCTGTTCATGTCCATCGCCGAGCAGATGGGCGCCACGCTGGCCAACACCGCGGTCTCGGTGAACATCAAGGAGAGGCTGGACTTCAGCTGCGCCGTGTTCGACGCGGACGGCGGGCTCGTCGCCAACGCGCCCCACCTCCCGGTGCACCTGGGCTCGATGGGAGCGTCCGTGCAGGCCGTGCTGGAGCGGCACCGCGACGGCATGCGCCCCGGCGACGCCTGGCTGCTCAACTCGCCCTACGCGGGCGGCACGCACCTGCCCGACCTGACCGTGGTCACGCCGGTGTTCATCGACGACGGCACGGAGACGGCCCCCGGCCGCGGCCCTCGCGAGCCGCTCTTCTTCGTCGCCTCCCGCGCCCACCACGCCGACGTCGGCGGCGTCACGCCGGGGTCGATGCCGCCCGGCAGCCGGACCATCGACGACGAGGGCGTCCTCATCGAGGACTTCCACCTGGTCGACGCCGGCCGGCTGCGGGAGGCCGAGGTCGCCGAGCTGCTCACCTCGGCCCGCCACCCCGTGCGCGACCTGCAGCAGAACCTGGCCGACCTGCGCGCGCAGGTGGCCGCCAACGCGCGCGGCGCGTCCGAGCTCGAGCGCATGGCCGGCGAGTTCGGCCTGCCGGTGGTGACCGCGTACATGCGCCACGTGCAGGACAACGCCGCCGAGGCCGTGCGCCGCGTCCTCGACCGGCTGGCGGCGCCCGCTTCCGACGCGGACGGGCGATCCGACACGGCGGACGGCGCGCCCGGCGCGCCGGCTCCCCGCACGTTCCGCCAGGAGCTCGACGACGGCAGCGCGATCGTCGTCGCGGTGACGGTGGACGCGGAGGCGCGCCGCGCCGTGGTCGACTTCACCGGTACCTCGCCGCAGCGCGCCGACAACTTCAACGCGCCGGCGGCCGTCACGACGGCGGCCGTGCTCTACGTGTTCCGCACGCTGGTCGACGCCGACATCCCGCTCAACGACGGCTGCCTCGAGCCCATCGACATCGTGATCCCGCCCGGGAGCATGCTCTCGCCCGTGCCGCCGGCCGCCGTGGCGGCCGGCAACGTGGAGACGTCGCAGGCGGTGACGGCCGCGCTGCTCGGCGCCCTCGGCGCGGCCGCGGCCAGCCAGGGCACGATGAACAACCTCACCTTCGGCGACGAGCGCTACCAGTACTACGAGACCATCTGCGGCGGCGCGGGTGCCGGAGCGGACTGGGACGGCTGCAGCGCCGTGCACACCCACATGACCAACTCCCGGCTCACCGACCCGGAGGTGCTGGAGTGGCGCTACCCGGTCCGCGTGGAGGAGTTCCGGGTGCGCGAGGGCAGCGGCGGAGACGGCGCGCACCGCGGCGGCGACGGCGTGGTCCGCCGCCTGAGGTTCCTGGAGCCGCTCACGGCGGCGATCGTCTCGAGCGGCCGCCGGGTGCCGCCCTACGGGCTCGCCGGCGGCCTCCCCGGCGCGTGCGGCCGCAACGCCGTCGAGCGCGCGAGCGGGGAGATCGAGGAGCTGCCCGGCGTGGCGCAGACGCGCGTGGAGCCGGGCGACGTGCTGGTGATCGAGACGCCGGGCGGCGGCGGCTACGGCTCGCCGCCCGCCTCAGCCTGAGACCGCGGCCGGGTTCAGTACGACGCGGCCTTGCGCCTGAGCTGCTGCCGGCGCCGGCGGCGCAGCAGCGCGCTCACGGCCAGACCCACCAGGAACCCGACCACGAGCAGCACGATCAGCATCAGCGCCGCCGGCAGCGAGAACCACCAGAAGAAGAAGTGGATCCGCCAGTCCTCCTTGGTGTTCTGGAGGACCAGGATGAGGATCACGATCGCGATCACGGCCGGCGCGATGAACTTGGTGTAGCTCGGGCCGCCTGCCCGGGTGTCCCGCTGGACCTGGACCTGCGGGCCGTCTTCCATCGAGCTCATGCCTACCCCCTCGTGGTGGTCGCGACTTGGTTCGCCGTGAGTACGGGCTCCCCTGCCGCGCTTCCCGGGCACGCCCCACGTACGCGAGAGGGGCGGGCGGCCCTTGCGGCCTCCCGCCCCTCGTCGCAGATGCGGCGCCGTCCCCCCGGCAGGCGCTCGCGATGTGCCCGGCCTCCCGGCCCGGCTCAGCTCATCCTATCGCGCTGCTCAGGCGGTCGCGCTCTTCGACGCCTCGATGCCCTCGGCCACCGTGGCGAACACGGTCTCGAGCTGGGCGTCGTCGATCACCAGCGGCGGCTGGATGCGCAGCACGCTGCCGAAGTTGCCGCCCACGCCGATGAGCACGCCGTGGTCGAGGCAGTACTGGCGCACGAACCCGGCCTGCGCGGTGCCGTAGGCCTTGGTGGCCGGGTCGGCGATGAGCTCGACGCCGATCATGAGGCCCTTACCGCGCACGTCGCCGATCAGCGGCTCGGTCTTCTGCAGCTCGCGGAACTTCGCCATGAGGGCCTCGCCCTTGCGCGCGGCGTCGTCCACCACGCCGGCCATGAGGAAGTCGATGTTGGCCAGCGCCGCGGCGCAGCTCACGGGGTTGCCGCCGAACGTGCTGAGGTGGTCGCCGATCTGGAATGCGTCGGCGATCTCGGGCTTGGCGATGAACGCGCTGAGCGGCCAGCCGTCGGCGATGCCCTTGGCCAGGGTCATGATGTCCGGCACGACGCCGTAGTGCTCGATGGCGAACATCTTGCCGGTGCGCCCGAACCCGCTCTGGACCTCGTCGGCGATGAACAGGATGTCCATCTCGTCGAGGATCTCCTTGACGCGCTTGAAGTAGCCGTCCGGCGGCACGATGATGCCGCCCTCGCCCATCACGGGCTCGGCGATGAAGGCGCAGACGTCGGCCGACGTGTGCAGACGGGCGACCTCGGCCACGCGGCGCGCGCAGAGCATGTCGCACTTGTCCGGCGTGGTCTCTGCGAAGCAGCGGTAGCAGTACGGCGTGGGCGTGAAGGCGACGCCCGGCATGGTTGTATTTCAAGTACGGATCACAAAGGCCGACAATTTTGGGTTGTAGCCGCAGAGCGTAACGGCGCCGGACGCTTTATTGTGCACGCCGATGAAGAGCTGACAGCGTTCATCGAAGTTGAATCAGGGGTTCGAAGTCGCTGCGATTAGGCTTGACGAGCAGATCTAATTTTTGGCAAACTCGGCGCTGCTAAACGGATCTGAATCAGGCGGAGGACTTTTGCCCCGCCAGGTTGTTCGCCTCTTCCGGACCCGCAACTCTACAATTCTAACCGAGCGGGGGAGAAGGAAGGAAAGGACAATGAAGCCATTGATTCAGCTCAAACAAATAACTGCAGTGTTTGTCGTCACACTTTCGCTGGCGTGCTTTGCGCTTCCTCCGTGGGCACAAGCCGTCGTTCCAGCGCCGGACGGCGGATATCCCGGAGGCAACACGGCAGAAGGGCAAGCCGCGCTGTTGGCGCTTAGTAGCGGCACGTTTAATACGGGTGTTGGCTTTTTTTCCCTGCTGAACAACACCACTGCGAGCTTCAACACTGCCCTAGGGGCGGGAACGCTCGCTTCCGTAACCACCGCGCAGCAAAACACCGCAACTGGCGCAGGAGCGCTTCTGAGCAACACCGACGGAGAATTAAACACGGCGAATGGAGCGTTTGCCCTGCTCTCCAATACTACAGGCATTCAGAACGTGGCTGTCGGTGCCAGTGCGCTCTCTGCAAATACTGACGCAAGTTTCAACACGGCCGTCGGTGCCAATGCGCTCATTACTAATACCGTGGGCCAAGAGAACACTGCCATTGGGGCCACAGCGCTTTTCAGCAATACCAGCGGCCTCGACAACGTAGCCGTCGGCCTTGGAGCCCTTCATAACAATACCACCGGTAGCAACAACGTGGCGTTGGGCCTGTCAGCCGGGTTCTTTCAAACTACGGGATCCAATAACATCTACATCGGCGGAGGGCAGAGTGGTGTGGCTGGCGAGAGCAACACCATTCACATCGCTGATAGTACGAATCCCGGCGTTGCGGCGACCGCCTGCTATATTGCCGGCATCTTTGGCCAAACATCCGCGGACGGGGTGGCGGTTTTTATTAACTCAGACCACAAACTCGGCACGGCTACCTCCTCGAAGCGATTCAAAAAAGATATCAGACCCATGGACAGCGCCAGCAAAGAGCTTTTCGCGCTTAAGCCGGTGAGCTTCCGTTACAAAGAGGATATCGATGCAGCAGGCAGAACGCAGTTCGGCCTTGTGGCTGAAGATGTGGAAAAGGTGAATCCCGATCTCGTCGTGCGAGATAAAGAAGGAAAACCCTACAGCGTCCGCTACGATCAGGTGAACGCGATGTTGCTCAATGAGTTCCTCAAAGCACGTCGCCAGATTGACGCGCAGCAAAAGCAAATTGAAGCGCTTACTGCGGGCTTGCAGAAAGTGAGCGCACAGCTTGAAGCGAGCAAACCTGCGCCGCAAGTGGTCAACAATCCCTAAAGCCGGTTGGAGTTGGGGCTGCGTCTCAGCGATTGATTCCAACGGGCGAACGATCTGGATTGCTGACGCACATCGCGACGACGGAAAGCGTTTCGTTGTGCGCGCGGATGAAAAGCTGACGGCGTTTCTGGAACTCGAATCGGCGATCCGCGCTTGCGGCGAATTGTTTTGACAGGTTGGCGCCGTTTTTGCCAAACTCCCCGCCAAAAGATCTGAAATCCGGGGTACGGTAAGAGAGCCGCTCTCTCGGTGTTTTCTTCCCCTCTTTCAGACCTGCAGTCGCAGGGTCAACCCCGAGAGAACAGGTAACATACGAAAATGAATAGCAGAATCAGAGGTTACATTATTCACAGTGGCGTTGTCGCTTTGTTGTTTTCGCTTGTGGTGATAGCTACTGGCTCGGCGTTGAAGTTCCGGAGTGAATCACCAAACCCGCCATCTGCTGCACCTGGCAGAGTGGCGAACATGAATGGAGCGACAACGCTCGCGTTCGGACAGCGTGTAGCTTATCAGCGAGCCATCGAAGACGTTTACTGGCGTCATCGCATCTGGCCGAAGGAGAATGGTTCTGATCCCAAGCCATCGCTCGATGCCGTGATGTCTCAGGCAGCAGATTGAACAGAAAGTCACAGATTACCTGCGCAAGTCACAAGCGCTGGAGGATTACTGGCAACGAGCCGATCACTGCTGAGCAATTGCAGGCTGAAATGGATCGCATGGCGCAGCAGACCAAACAGCCCGACGTGTTGCGCGAACTATTTGAGGCGCTCGGCAACGATCCCTTTGTAATCGCGGAGTGCCTGGCCAGACCAACCTTAGCTGAGCGGTTGCTGACCGCATTCCATAGTCGAACAATCAGAACTAGACGAGCCAAACCGACAGCCAGATTGTAGTTGGTACGAGGAACTACACCCTGCCCACAATATCGGATTTGCCGGGCGGATGCATTGAGGATACCTGGACGCCGACCAGCACGAATGACGCACCGACTGCACGATTCTTTCACACGGCGGTTTGGACTGGCAGTGAAATGATCGTCTGGGGCGGGCATAGATCAGTCAGCCAACATTTTTAACACCGGCGGGAAATACAATCCTAGCACGGACAGTTGGACAGCTACCAGCACAACCAACGCGCCGACTGCCCGAATCCAGTCACACGGCTGTGTGGACCGGCAGTGAAATGATCGTCTGGGGCGGCTTGATCAGACCGAGGAGGCCGTGAACACTGGCGGCAGATACAATCCCGGCACGGATAGTTGGACAGCAACCAGCACGACCAACGCACCCAGTGCCGAGCCGCTCACACGGCAGTCTGGACTGGCACCGAAATGATTGTCTGGGGTGGGTTTGATCTGACCCAGGCTTTAAACACCGGCGGGAGATACGATCCGGCACCGATAGTTGGACAGCCACCAGCACCACCAACGCGCCCGATGCCCGAGACAGCCACACGGCAGTATGGACCGGCAGTGAAATGATTGTCTGGGGTGGCATTGATTGTAACCAAAACTGCATTCTCCTCGACGCCGGCGGCAGATATGACCCGAGCGCGGACAGTTGGATACCCACTAGCACAAGTAAGGCGCCCAGTGCTCGAGATTTGCACGGGGCGGTCTGGAGTGGCAGCGAGATGATCATCTGGGGTGGACAGGATTCGAACGCTGTGGGGCTGGACACCGGTGGGCGATTCGATCCCGCCACGAATAGTTGGACAGCTACTTCTACAAGCAACGCGCCCACTGGTCGTTATCTGCACACGGCAGTGTGGACTGGCAGCGAAGTGATTATCTGGGGTGGATTTAATTTCCCGAACACTTTCAATACCGGCGGCAGATACAATCCCGGCACGGACAGTTGGACACCAACCAGCACAATAAACGCGCCGAGCGTTCGAGCACAGCACCAGGCCGTCTGGACTGGGAGTGCAATGATCGTTTGGGGCGGAAGTGATAACTCAGACGATTTGAATACCGGCGGGAGATATTGCGCGCAAGGTGCTCCGACGCCGACGCCAACGCCATGCACGGGTAGATGTTCGCCGACCGCAAGGCCTAGGCCTACGCCGGCTCCACGCCCGTAAGTACGTTCATACGGATGAAAAGCTGGCTGCGTTTGTGGAACAGGAAAGGGCGGTTTGTATCCACCTGTTAACGACAGATAATGGAACGTGTGATTCGTAACTCGGGTAGGAAAGCTGACGGCGTTTCTGGAACTCGAATCGGCGATTCATGCTGGCAGCGAATTGGCTTGACTAACCCGGCGTAATTTTTCCAAACTCGACGCCGCTAACGGATCTGAATCAGGCGGAGGACATTTCCCCGCTAGGTTCTTCGCCCCTTCCGGACCCGCAATTGGAGAATCAACACGGCGGGGAAACAGAAAGAAATGGAGAAAAATATCATGAAAAAACATTGGCTCTCGCTGGCGATCGCCAGCTTTGGTTTAACACTCATTTTCAACCCAGTGGCTGCTTCAGCTGATCCGGTGGTGTTCGAAGCGTCCGGTGCCACTCCAGCGGATATCCAGACCGCGGTAGACGCCTTCAGGGATTTTTTGGGACCCAACAATGGAGTAGGCGGCACATTTCCCACTGGCCGCCGTGAGATCAACTGGGACGGGGTTCCAGACGCTTTCTCCGCACCGAACCTGTTGCCGGCGAATTTCTTCAACAGCAACTCGCCGCGCGGGGCCGTATTCTTCACTCTAGGAACTGGGTTTCAGGTGAGCGCCAACAGTGTCAATCCAACAAACACTCCGGTCAGATTTGGAAATATCCACCCTGTCTATCCCGCGCTCTTTAGCACGTTCAGTCCCCAGAGGCTCTTCAGCGCCTTGGATAGCAACATCACGGAAACACTTTTCTTTATACCTGGAACTGCACAATCGGCAACGAGCACGGGGTTCGGCGCCGTATTCACCGACGTGAATGCTGACGATAGCACGAAGATCGAATACTTCGATGTCAACGGTAACCTGCTGTTTAGCCAGAACGTATTGCCCGGACCTACCAATCGCGGAAGCCTTTCGTTCTTGGGAGTCGGGTTTGACACAGCTAGCGTTTTTTTCGTCCGAATTACGTCTGGCAATCGCATCTTGAGAACACCCAACCGAGATGTCGTCGTCATGGATGATTTTATTTATGGCGAGCCACAGCTCCTTCCTTAGTGGGGCGTGAGGTGCGACCTCACCGCGTGGCGGCTTTTTGTTTGCCTCGCTTACGGCTCTTTGAACTCGCCCCGCGTGCTCGTGCGTTTCGATCACGTTGCCGCTTCATCGCAAACCCGAATCAACAGCGCGACGTGACCGGCTGCGATGTCTTTGCCGTGACGATCATCGAAACCAGACCATTCAGGAACGGCTGGCAAGTGTACGAGGCTCTCGGTGTGCAGCCCGTATTCTTAACCCAAGGTCGCGAGTGCTGTTATTGCTTGGCTGGTTGATCGAGATCACGGCTCTTTGAACCGGCCTGCTTGGTCGTGCGTCTGGATTACAAAAATTCGAAGAAAGTTCCGGATATCGCAGGGCGATATCCCTACCAAAAAAGCCGCAGAATTCAGGGAACCCTGCGGCTCTTATTGGTGATATCCCAGGCCGCCTAGGCTCAGTCTACGACTACGTGATCAACCACACGCGAATCGCCCATGTTTACGTAATAAACACGCACGCGAGTGCCGGGTTTGATCGCGGTTTTGATCACTTCGCCATTATTGTTCACAACGTGACCAGGCCCTTTGAGAACATAACTGCCCGGAGTATTCGAACGGTCCTGGCGAACAACGAGAGTTTTGAACGGCTGATAATTGGCCGCCGCCCCTTCCTCAGTTGTCATTTTGATGACCGTTCCCGTTACGGTTATTGGCTCCGCGGTGTGCCTTGCTTTTTGCCCTTACCCGTCGGATTCGGCTGTGCAAATGCTAAGGGAGCAAGTAGCAAGCAGGCCAGAGCGACAATTGTTTTCTTCATTATATGCCTCCCTGTTTTCCTTTCATTGTTTTGGGCTTGTTTGATTTCTCGTTATTGAGAACTCATTTCTGCCTCTTCACTGATGTACAGCGTAGAATTCCGCGCTGCGTTACGCGGGAAGTTTGGGTAATTGTGGCCCAAAGCGCGAACTGACATCGAGACTGCAATGATCCCAACGGGCAAACAATTTGGATTGCCGACGCACATCGCGACGACGGAAAGCGGTTCGTTGTCGCGCGTATCTATTGGAGTTAAACCGGCCCGGCGGTAGGCGGCTGAATTAAAGTCCTGTCTCCCCGCGCGCGCCTGTGGACCTGTTACGGCCACGCACAAAAAATCGCTGGCAAAACAAAAGGGGACGGCTGCCCAAGCCGTGGCTCTTTGTGGACCATCGGCAGGCTTGATTTTGAAGCAGGTTTTTACTTAAATCGCAGTGTGAGCCCTGCCGAGGACGCGGGAGGAGGGGGGCGGCCCCTTTTTACTACCACCCACTGGAGCGTTGTACTGGAGGCACAAGGTGGTTCGCCGGCGGCGCAAGAAGCGCTCGAAAAGCTCTGCCGCATTTATTGGCGACCTATTTACAGCTTCGTGCGGCGGCAAGGTGTTGGGCCGGAGGAGCAGAAGATCTCACCCAGGGTTTCTTCGCGTTGTTGTTGGAGCGCAAAGATCTGAATACCGTCCGTAAGGAGAAGGGGCGACTTCGTTCTTATCTTGTTGCGTCCCTCAAGAATTTTCTTGCCGACAAGTCACGCCATGCGATGGCAGTCAAGCGAGGAAAAGGACAGCGGCTCATCCCGTTGGAAGAACTGGGCGTTGACGAGCGAGTCCAGATGGAACCACCGGACCTAGTGACTGCCGAGCAGGTTTACGAACATCGTTGGGCTTCGACCCTGCTGGAACACGTGCTTAGCCGATTAAAGGATGAATACCAGGCGGCAGGCCACGCCGCGTTGTTTGATTCTTTGAAGCAATTGCTGCCGGACGAACCGGGCGCGCTCTCGCAGGCGGACGTTGCTGCGCAATTGGGCATGACCGAGAATGCGGTCAGGCAGGCGTTTCACCGGTTTCGGCGGCGCTATCAGTTGTTATTACGAGAAGAAATTGCCCACACGGTCGCTACACCTAGCGATATCGAGGATGAGTTGCGCCATTTAATTTCGGTAGTAGGAGGATAACGTGCGGTAAAATTTTACGCAGTACAGACTGGGGGAGTGCGCGAGCAATTCTCCGGTCATGATCACAGTAATCAGAGTCTGCCGAAAGTGCGGTGCCAAAATCTTTTCTGACGCACCGGAAGGACTTTGCACACGCTGCGTGCTCGAAACAGCGCTGCGGACACTGCCGGAGACTGTAGTCCCGACTCGTCGGGACGACCCTGTTATTCAAAATCGGCAAGCTGATTCGCTCGTCGGTCAGACGATCGGTCACTACAAAATTTCTGAACCGATCGGCACCGGCGGGATGGGTGAAGTCTATCTGGCCACTGACATTACAGCGGGCCGCAAGGCCGCGCTCAAACTCCTGCCCATGCGCTTTACCGGTGACGCCGAGCGCCTGAAGCGGTTTCAACAAGAAGCGCACGCGGTAGTCGGGCTCAATCATCCAAATATCCTGACCGTTTACGAGATCGGCGAGGATCACTCAATTCATTACATCGCCAGCGAACTGATCGAAGGCGAGACGCTGCGTCAACGTCTGATGCGCGGGCCGAATGCAGTTGAGTGAAGCTGTTGACGTCGCGATCCAAGTGGCGAGTGCGCTCGCCGCCGCTCACCAAGCCGGAATTGTCCATCGCGACATCAAACCGGAGAACATCATGCTCCGGCCGGACGGATACGTGAAAGTGCTCGACTTTGGGATTGCAAAGCTTGCCGAACAGGAAGTGCCGGTAACGACGCCGAGAGACGAAGCGCTGTCGCTGGTTGAGACCAATCTCGGCTCCATACTGGGAACCGTTCGTTACATGTCGCCGGAGCAGGCGTGCGGCGCGCAGGTTGATAAAAGCACCGATATCTGGAGTCTCGGCGTAGTCCTTTACGAAATGGTAACCGGGCATGCGCCATTCACTGGCGACACACCAAAAGAGGTGATGTCTTCGATTCTTGAGAAAGAGCCACCGCCGCTCACGAGTTACATCGCGCACCCTCCCGCTGAGCTTCAGCAGATTATCAGCAAAACGCTGCGCAAAGATCGCGAGAAACGGTATCACAGCGCACACGAGCTGCTTCAGGCGCTCAAAGATCTTCGTCGCAAATTGGAATTCGAGGCTTTTTTTAGAGTGGCTTCTTCGACGAAGTGAAACGGCGCAAGGTCTATCGCGTGGCCGCGGCCTACATCATTGTCGCCGCCGGCATAATCCAGCTCGCCTCAGCGGCGTTTCCGGCCTGGGACTTGCCAAACTCGGCGCTGCGTCTGCTGATTGTGTTATTGCTGATCGGGTTTCCACTCGCACTCATTTTGGGATGGGCCTTTGACCTCACTCCGCAAGGCATTCGCGCAACACCGAGGGACCACCGGGAACGCATCGTCGCCGCAACATGATCATGCTTGTCGCGGCCGGAGTGATCATTTCGCCGCGCGGGGTTCTTTCTCCTGCCTCGCGTTTCCGCGCACAAGCTCGAAAAGCATCGCCGTGCTGCCATTCCTCGATCTTAGCGAGGCAAAAGACCAGGAGTATTTCTGCGACGGCATGAGCGAGGAAATTCTTCACGCGCTGGCGAAGGTCGACGGGCTGCGTGTCGTTGGTCGCACCTCGTCATTTTCATTCAAAGGGAAGAGCGTGAACGCGAGGGAGGTTGGGGAAAAGCTAAACGTTGCGAATGTGCTTGAAGGAAGTTTGCGACGCGAGGGTAACCGCGTTCGTGTTACCGCCGAATTGATTAATGCGCGCAGCGGTTTTCACCTTTGGACGGAAACTTATGACCGCGAAGCTGGAGGACGTGTTTGCGCTGCAGGATGAAATAACTCGCGCAATTGTTGATGCGCTCAAGATCAAGCTCGCCGTTTCGCTTCCCGCCCATGAACAACGTAACACAGAGGTATACGATCTTTACCTCCAAGGCCTTTATTTCTCAAACAAGAGCAGCGAGGAGGATTTGCGAAGGGCGCTCAGTTTCTTTCAGCGCGCTGTCGAGAAAGATCCGACATTTTCGCGTGCCTGGACTGGGATCGCGAAGGTTTGGTATTTTCTGGCGGACGTCTACGTAAAACCACTCGACGCTTACCCGGCGTCAAAAGAAGCCGCGTTAAAGGCAATCGCGCTCGACGAGAAGGATGCTGAGGCGCACTGCTATCTTAGCGAAGCGAAACGTGTCCTCGACTGGGACCTGGCCGGCGCGGATGCAGAGTTAAAGCGCGCTCTCCAGCTCGATCCCAACTCGGCGCCCGCTCACTTCTTCTCGGCGCTGCTCCCGCTCTTCCGCGGCGAGCTAAAAGAAGGACTTCGACTTGTCCTGGAGGCCGAGAAATTAGATCCGGTGTCGCCCATCACCAGCTACGTTGCCACCGCCGCCTACCTGGCTAACGACCAGATCGACGACGCAATTAGTGAGGGTCAGCGGACGCTCCAGCTCGATCCAAATTACTTTTATCTGGATTCGGATCTTGCCGCCGCCTATCGCGAGAAAGGCAACTTCGCCGAAGCGATCGCGCTTTACACCAAAGCCCAGGAGGCGACGCATCTCCCGAGTAGCGGCCTTGCCATCACCTACGCGCGCATGGGCCGCGAAACGGAGGCGCAAAATATTCTTGCTCAGCTTCTGCAAGCCAGGGAAAAGCGATACGTCTCGGCGCCTTTGATCGCCGCAGTTTACGTCGCGTTTGGCGACAAAGAAGAAGCTTTCCGCTGGCTCGAACGCGCCTATGCGGAGCACTCGGGAATACTACAGTGGATCGCGTTTCTTCCCGAATTTCGTCCGCTCCATTCCGACGCACGTTTCCCTCATCTTCTGCGGCGAATCGGCGTTTCGCAGAACTCAATTTTGGCGATCACCGAGACAACTCTGTCAGAGATTACCGATCCGAACGCCCTGAGTCACCTGACCCTGAAGGTTGGAGTAAAGCCACGACCAGGTACGCAAAATGGGCACGCAAGGATTATCGTCTCCTTCTACGACCGGACGAAAGATAACAAAATGAAGCCGACTGACGCGCGGACAAGTTATAGTTGGCTTAACGCTTCCGAGGACTGGACGGATGCAACTCCGAAATTCCTGGTAGCGACTTACGTGCGTCCAAAGACCCAATCACGTTCAGCTGACGGACGCGAGTATGGGGGATTCATTGTCCGAGTGTATTTTGACGGCCAGTTACAGGATGCGCGAGCGACGCCGCCGGAATTACTAACGCTCTTTCCGGCTCCAGATCAGCTCGCTCCTTCACCGAGTGTGGCCCGATAAATTCGTTATGCTGTAGCGGCGGTCTCGACTGTCACTCGAATCGCAATCGACAGGGTGATGCTTTCCTTCGACCCCGCGCCGGGCAGAAGGCGAGGATCGGTCCAAATGAATCTTGTTGTTTGTCGGGAAGTTTGCTAAGACGACGCAAGTCTAACGAAAGGAGCTTGTCATCAAGCGACCATTCATCTGCTGTGCCGGATGGAGCATAGTCGGAATTCCTTTGCTTCTGGCCTCGATCTCATTTGGCCAGGAGACTGTGTCCACATCTCGGGACGCTGACCAGCGTGTCGCCATAGTAGCGGAGGTGATCGTGACTGGCTCGAACATTCCGACGGCGGAAGAAGTCGGCCCGAACCCAGTGGATACGTATCGTCCGGCAGACATCGAAAAACTGGGCATCCGCAATGCAACGGACCTGACAACTTTTCTGCCGCAGGAGGCGGGCGGCACCGTCAACCTGAACATCGGCAATGGCGGGGACGGCACTGTCCAATTCAACCTGCGCGGCTTGTTGGCCAAAGAAACCCTCGTGCTCGTTGACGGAAAACGTGTCGCCTTTGGTTCGTTGAACGCCGTCGGGTTCAGCGGAGGTGTGGACATTAACCTGATTCCGTTTCCGATGATTGATCACATCGACATCCTGAAGGATGGCGCCTCGGCTGTGTATGGCTCCGACGCGATCACCGGCGTGGTCAACTTCTTTTTGATCCACAAGTTCCGTGGGCTGGAGATCGGGGGCAGTTACGGGAACACAAACCTGGGAGCATCCAACGACATGGGCGAGTGGGAGGCATGGCTGAAAGCCGGCACCGGAGATGACAAGACCGACATCGTGGTCATTGCCGATTTCTGGGAGCGTACCGGCGGTCTTTTCAGCCGTGACCGGGACCTGTCCAGTAACGGGTTTCAAATACCTTGGGGTGGATTCGATCTGCGCACCGAGTTTGAGCCTGGCAACGTTCGAGCTTCCGCCGCTTGCTTCCGAAAATGTTTTTCGGCCCCGGCGGTACTTCCGCTACCCGGCGTGAACACGCCGCTGCCGCACTCCGCGCCAAATGTGGCAACTTCTCCATTTTATAAGGACCCTATTTCCTTTTCTTAGTCTTCTTGGTATCCCACCGGGGACCGGTGTACATTAGCCCCAATGCATATCCAGGCGCCCCCGGTATCATCGGCCCAATGCAGTCCAATTCTTTCCACAGTTCGGCACTGATTATAAGGGAGGTGGCGACTACTTCTTCTATAACTTCGCGGCTATAACGCCAGCGCTTCCGCCGGCGGATCGTCAGAGCTTTCTATGGTTCGTTCACGCGCGATCTGTGCGACAAATACCTGGTGTTATTTGCCGACTTTAAATATGTCCGCTCATTTTTCGATGCGTCCCTGGCAGCTGTGCCGTTTCAGCCCGATCCATTCAAGATCCCAGGCACTAACATAGGCTTTAGTCCCCGACGGCATCAGTGTGCCAATCTCGAATCCGTTTAATCCGTTCACAGTCGCTGATGCGACTATTCCAAATTTCTTTCCTGACGGATCCGGTCTCCCGGTCACTACCGGCGTTCGGTTTCGTGGCATTAACGACACCGGTCCCAGACATGAAAAGTTCACCTACCACGATTCGCTGTTCGACGTCGGGCTGCGTGGTGAGATGGGAGAATTTGGCGATTATTTCAAGACTTGGAACTGGGAGCTGGGTTTTCGTTATTCCCGGAACGAGGGGCAGGATTTGTCCGTCGGCGAAGCTAGCCAGCCTGGGTTGCGGGAAGCGCTGCTGGATACGAACCCAGCGACGGCGTTTGATCCGTTCCTGAATTTCACTGCCCACAACACCAAGGCGGCCAGGCAAAGAGTTTATGTCACCCTGCATAACTCAGGCGAATATGAGTTGCCCATAGGTTATGTCACTATTAACGGCGACTTGTTCAATCTTCCCGCGGGGCCTGTCTCCTTTGCTATCGGCGGTGAGTATGACGCGCCGAGGTGGACGCGCGATCGTGACGCGCTCAACACAACGTTTCAAAGCATTGGCTCGATCGGATGGGGGAAGCGCAAGGGTGAACCGGGATGTTTGGTCGATCTACCAGGAAGTGCGGGTACCCTTCACCAGTCCGACGTGGAACTTCCCCGGTTTCTACAGCTTCGAGGTTGACTTTGCCGAGCGCGAGGAGTGGTACAGCCAGAACACCTCTGCAGTTCTACCTTCTGGAGCCTTCCCATTTCAGCCGGCGGCGCACAGCCAGTATAACGCGCAGAAGCCAAAGGTCTCGGTTCGCTGGCAGCCGCTTGATCCAAAATATATCGGCGCCCTTACCTTGCGTGGCAGCTACACCGAAGCGTTTCATGCTCCGGCGCTATCGGAGATTTCACCCGCTTCCTCGCAGAGCTTCGCCGGGTCGCTTTCGACCCGATTAACAAAGCAGTCCCATGCGTTCGAGGTACGCGTTATAGGAAATCCCAACCTACAGCCGGAGGTGGCCTATGAATGGTCTTACGGGGCCGTTTACAGCCCGAAATGGATCAAGGGCCTGACGCTCAGCGCGGATTGGTGGCATATTGATATGCGATCGATCGCGTCCCTCCTCGGCGTCGCAATTCATTGTTGACAATAATCTCCCCGGTCTGGTTATCCGTGGTCCTCCAGTGATTCCTGGTGAACCGGGACCAATCATCCTGGTCATTGATCCCAACGAAAATCTTACAGGCGCGATTTTTGAAGGTCTCGACTACGAAGCGATCTATATTCTGGACTCTTCGATCTTTGGTCACGGGGATTTTGGCAAACTGACGGCCACGGTCAACGGCACCTGGCTATCCCGGGCTGAGCTTCAGATTGTCGCCTGATACAAAACGGTTCGGTATCGCGGGCGAATTTATACCGCCGGGATTCACCCTGACCAGCTCGCTGCCATGGAATCGCGCCAATTTCAGTCTGTTCTACGACGGCCCGGCCGACACGTGGATGCAGGGTTTGGATATCGGCGCGGTAGTCCACTACACCGGCCAATACGAAGATCGATGTCTACGGCCGGAGCGCCGCTCTGGTTGAGCGGCACGCTCACCTTGAAGACCGCCCGCGTGACATTGCCGACTGAATCAGCCACCCGCAGGGTGACCGAGTAGACGCGCCCATTCTTGGTCTCGTCGCGTTCCGAGTGAGCCGAGGGCGATTAGCCAAGACACGTTCAGCCCGCCGACTTTGCCAAACACCTGTGCCCATTTAACGCAAAGGGGTTCTAACGCAAAGGGGTCAGTCCTATAAAATACATCTTTACTCTCGATGGAGGCTTGTGACTGTGGCGAGATGTCGAGGAGACCGAGGCTGGAGTTTGCGGGAGCGATCTACCATGTGCTCAGCCGGGGCAACTATCGCAAAGAACTTTTTGACGACGGCAGCGCCAGGCTGTTCGAAAAGACACTTTTTGAGGCCTCTGCGAAGTGCGGCTGGTTGCTCCATGCGTACGTAATCATGAGTAATCATTACCATCTGGCGGTGGAGACTCCCGAGGGCAACCTCGTAGAAGGGATCCGGTGGTTGCAGGGCACCTTCGGCATCCGCTTCAACGCCTTGCGAGGGGAGCACGGACATGTCCCTGGGGGAAGTTGAGAGTTGGACGTGAGTCCCCGCGTTGCTGGGACAACGTCCCGGCTCACGCGGAGAGATGATAGTTGAGAGGACGAAAGGCATTTCACACAGAAGGGCACAAGGGAAAGCAAAGGGAGAAGCTTTGCTCTGCCAAAACACTTTGCTCTCTTAGCGAGCTTCTGTGAAATCAGCTGCCGGCTGGTCGTCCGGCGGTAGCCGGGGCGGTAGCCGGATCCGGCTGCTGCCGGATTGATGAATAAGATTGCACTATTAGCACAGATTCGGAGGACCCAGATTTAGTGACCGTGGTTGGGATGAGCCAATTGCTAAGCGGGATACTTTCTGGTCGGCTGGGGTGGCATTGCTTGCATTGCCAAGTTTGCCCCAGTGTGATCTGTCGGTTTGCTAAAGCCGATGCAATCTCTGGCGCGCGTCTCTCGAGATCAGTCCCATGGGCCTTCCTCTTGCCATCATCTGCCTCTGCGGTGGCGGGATTGTTCGACCAGGCCGAGCTCGCCGGCCTTCAGGTTGAAGATCATGTCGTAGGCGAGGAAGAGCGAGAGGCCCGTGTTCAGGTAGTAGTCCGTGTTTCCCGGCGTATTGTTTGCCACGTTTACGTTGCCGGCGTTGACCACCGAGGTGGTCTTGAACTTGAAGAACCTTGCGGTTCGACCCCGGGTGGTGCGGGCCGAGAGCTCGAATGTCAGTTTGTCATTCAAGTTACCGACGTTCTGGTCCGAGTTGTCCCAGGTGATAAACTGGGCGTACTTCGTCGGAAGGGGCTGGGGGCTGTTTTGAGTGTTGTGCAGCGTGGTCGTCGCCCCGGTATCAGGGAGCATTCCGACCCCCGGGCTCCTAAGGGAACGATTGTTCTTGTGATCGGCGATGTGGATGGTGGCGGTGAAGATCTGCTGAGCGAAATATTTGAGTCCGGTAGATGTCGTGTTGTTGCCGGCTGCGGTGTCTGGATTCATAGGCAGATAGATTGCGGAATGGTCGGCGATATCCCTACGGGTGAGACCGATCTGGAGGAAGGCCGTTTGAGTCCGCGGGTTCGCGTGGATCCGGAATCCCGGCGTGACGCCCCGTCTGTAATTCAGCTGCGCCAGCAGGTTAATGATGCCGCTGGTTTGATAGGTCAGCCCCATCCCAAGGTCGCCATAGAACGCACCATTGACGGGGGGATCTCCGGAAGGCGATCCGTCTGTATTCCAAATCACCGTATTGTTGGTTTTCTCGTCGACGATGGAGTCCATCTGCCCCAGCCTCAGGACCGGTGTCGTGAGCCGGGCCGAAGAGGGATTGCTCGAGGCAAACAGGGTGACAGCGGCTTCGACGAGAGTTCCGGTATAGTGCAAGCCGCTGGCGTAGGAGGCATCGACCGGCGTGTTTAAGGAAGTGACGTCGCTTCCCCACCAGGGCGACACGCCGGCGTTCGGGCTGTAGGTCGCGAAGAAGCCAGTCGCGCCGGTGTCGAGTTCGAAGAGTGCAGGGGCGGCGCCGGTGCCGATGCTCAAATAGATGCCGAGTTTGTAGTCCCCGCCGGTGATTTGCGTGAAGTGCAGTGGGACGACAATGGGAAAATTGATCGTTTGCGCTTTAGTGTTTGCGGCGAAGAGGAGAGTTCCAAAAACCGCGAGAACTCTCAGAGAAAGGTCTTTCATGAACGACAGGCTCGGCGCGAGCCATAGAGGAGTATCCCTTCAGAGGGAATCCCTTTTTATGAGCTGAGAAGTGCAACGCGCTTGCGTTGAGCCACCAGCGGGGGGCATTCGCCCTGGCGAATGCCCGGAGGTGGTGATCGGCGTCCACCTCGAGGAAGCTGAATCCGCCTTCGGCGCTGTTCGTTCTTTCGGTGCAAGGCCAGGAGCAATGCGCACTTGGTGTTCGGCCATTAAGGCGCCCTGTGATTCCGAAGTGCTAGCGGCCTATTTCCGGTCCTAAAATCATCCTGGCATGCCCGTCGATGCTGGGAAAATCCGTTCAAGACCCTGCGATCTCGCCCGACATTGCGGAACTACCGCAGGAAGTCGGTTCTTGATCGAGCGGGACCGGACGCGCGGGCATTCCGAGCGATCCGCCGTCTTTGAAACGCTTTTTCACACGCCGCGAGCGTGGAAAAGCTCGCTTCATGTTCGAGCAGCCATTGCTTGCGAAGAAGGCCCCCGGCATAGCCGGTGAGCCCGCCGTTCGCTCCGATGACCCGATGACAAGGCACAACAATGGCGATCGGATTCGCGCCGTTCGCGGCGCCGACCGCCCGACTTGCTCTGTTTTCACCGAGGTGGCCGGCGAGTTGGCCGTAGCTGACTGTGGTTCCCGCTGGAATGGCCCGAAGCGCCCTCCAGACTCTACGTTGGAATGGCGTGCCGCCAGTCGCAATCTCGACGCCCGCGAGGACGTCGATGCAGCCGGCAAAATAGGCATCGAGGGCTTGGGTGAGGGAAAGCGGTGCTGCGCCCTCCTCCAGTGTGTAGCTCCCATAGTGACGACGTAACAACCAGTGCATACGTGCTTCGTAGTCGGCATATTCCAACGCGCGAAGAATTCCCTTGGTGTCGGTGACAAGCAGCAGCGGGGATATCGGCGACGCCCATCGTTCAAGCCGCAAGTGCATGATCATTCTCCTTATCTAGTGAAGTTTGCGATAGATCTTTATCTGCCATCCAGAGATGCAAGACCGCATAGGCGCGCCACGGTCGCCAACGCTCCGCGTGTGCTAGCAGTTGCGATGCACTAAGACGTCGCCCGTGCAGAGCGAACTGTCTCTGGACGCCGACATCTCCGGCGAGGAACGCATCGCTCTCGCCGAGCGCACGCATCGCAATGTATTGAGCGGTCCATTCGCCGATTCCCCGGAGGCGGCGTAGCCGCGAAACGGCTTCAGCGAGGTCACGTCGCGGATCGAACAAATGCGGGTCGCCACCTAGTGCAGTCGCAACACCCACAATCGCCGCTGCGCGGGCCGCAGGAATCCCCAAGCCGGACAACGTTTTGACGTTGAATCGCTCCGGCCGTCGGAAAGGCATGGGTCAATCCGGGAGTATCAACACGATCTGTGACCAGCGTGCCAATCGCCGAAACGACGCGGCTGGCGAGTTGCGTGGCGAACTTTCAGGCTAATCTGTTGCCCAAGCACGGCACGCACCGCGACCTCGAATCCCTCCCAGCCGCCGGGCACGCGTAAGCCAGGCCGAGCCGAAACCAGCGGAGCCATGACCGGATCGACCGACAAGACAGATGCAATGGCCACCGGGTCGGCGCTTAGGTCGAACATTCGGCGAACTCGCGCGATGATCACTGGGAGGAGGCTAAGGCGAGGAAAACGCACGGCCACGCGCAGGGCGCATTGGTCCGGGGCATGGCTCACGGTAATCGAACCGACGGCATCGCGAAGCTCGATGACGCGGCTGTAACTATTCTTCGTGACAAGCTCCAAGCCGGCGATCGCCCGCGCCTCGAGGAATCGAATCATTGTCGTCCAATCGTAGGGCGGCCGATAGGGCAGTAGCAGAGAAATTTCGGGGGCCGGCGATGAGGCGGCAGCATGCCTCCTAAGTTCGCTTGGCGGGCGTTGATACAGCCGATGAAACGTCTCATTGAACCGCCGCACACTGCCAAACCCGCTCGCAAGCGCGACCTCGATCATCGAAAGATCGGTCTGATGAATAAGCTGCTTGGCAAGTAATACACGACGGGTCTGTGCCACGGTGATAGGCGCAGCTCCGAGGTGGCGACGAAAGAGACGGCGGAGTTGGCGCTCACCAATCTCCAATCGATCCGCGAGCGAGGCGACATCGCCGTCATCGAGTGCCCCACCCTCAATCAACTTGAGTGCGCGAGACACCATTGCCGAGCTCCCGTGCCATGCGTCGAGATCGGGCGAACTTTCCGGTCGACAGCGCAGGCATGGTCGAAAGCCCGCTTTCTGCGCGGCGGCGGCGGTCGGCACAAAGCAACAATTCTCGAGCTTCGGTGGCCGGGCTGGGCAGATTGGACGGCAATAAATACCGGTCGTCTTCACACAAGTGAAGAATCGCCCGTCGTAACGAATGTCACGCGCGCGAACCGCCCGATAACATACCGCGGGATCAAGCTCCATCCGCTCACTGTAAGTCATGCATCCGACGCTGTCTGGCGGTTTTCGGACCTGGTTGCAGATTGCCGCAGCGCCACTGCCCAGCGCGAAATGCCGCGCATTTTGCCGAATTGTGCTAAAGTCGTTGCGCTTCTAACGTCACCCTGATGCCCAAAAACACCAACATCCTCATGGTTCGACACGCCGAGAAGCCCGACTCTGGCGAGGACTTGTCTGTAACCGGTCAAGAGCGCGCACACGCGTATGCCGTTTATTTTCAGAACTACGTCCTCAATGGCACCCTGCTTAAGCTAAACCACATATTCGCCTCCGCCGACTCTTCCCAGAGCCATCGCCCTCGACTAACCATGGAACCGCTGGCCGAAGCCATGGGAATGGAGATCAATGCCAAGTATCAGGAAAACGACTACCAGAAGGTCGCCGACCACATCCTCCAGAACTCCAAATACCACCACAGCAATATCCTTATCTGCTGGCACCATGGAGAGATATTGGAGCTGGCAGCCGCCTTGGGGGTGGACGCCAATAAGCTGCCGCCGGAGTCTCATTGGCCTTCTCCACCGTGGCCGGGAGAGGTCTTCGGCTGGTTGCTGCAGGTTTGTTATGACGCTGATGGAAATCTCATTCCATCGCAGACACTCTGTATCAACCAGCAGCTCATGTATGACGACTATGGGAAGAATCCCCCGACTATAGGGTGATCCTCCTCGCGACTTCGTCGGAGGAGTCGATTGTTACGAAGCAGAAATGATCCTCGTTCGCCGTCCGGGCCATGCGGGCGAGTGCCCCCGCTAGAGCCAGCGACGGACCCTGCATCTGTACGATCGATAGTCTTTTTCGCCGAACATACGCTCCAGAGACGTCTCCTCTGGCAAAATGGCCGGACCTTGAAGCGCCCAGGCGCACAAAGGGGTCAGCAACAAGATCCAGATATTCCTAAGGAGCATCGCAAAGCCAATGCACCCCAAAACCATTTGCAGGTAGAGCGGATTCCGCGTGAACCTGTAGGGACCGCGAGTCACGATCTCTGTCGTCGGGGTCCACGGATTTTCGCTCTGTCCGGTCCGACGAAGGAGAATGACCGGGTAGAGACCCAGGCCAAGAACAGCGACGCCGACGATCGCCCCTCCTATCCCATAGCGCGAAAGAGCGGAGAGCTTGAGGTTAAATGGACAAAGACGGTCGAAGGCTACTCCGAGTAGAATCGTAAGAAGCGGCACCGCTGGAGGAAATACACGCACGGCGGCAGCATCCGACGGCTCTTTCATAAGAACCTCACATTCTCGCATAGCGCAGTGCCGTGTCATCAGATTACTTTCCCCCTTGTACTGACAACTCCCAGCGATAACCATCCAGATCGTGAAACCAAAGACCCATATGGGGTGAGCCGGGGGCTTCCGGACCGATCTCGTCCCCCGGGTCTTCCAGATCGACATCGTGCTTCTTGAGATGGTCAAGCGCCTTTCGCAGTGTGGCCATGTCCGGCAGGTGAAATGACATATGATCAAGCGTTTCCGGCGACGGCTTGCCTTTGAATAAAACGATCGTGACATTGTCGTTGCCGACAGCGACGCCGTCTTCAATCTCGAACTCTTTGCGCAGACCCAGCACGCGTTGAAACCATTGCGCGCTTTTCTTCGGATTTCGTACGGCTAATCCGAAATGACCGACGACGCCAAGCGTGAAAGATGGTTTCATTCGAGGCTTTCTAAGTCTTGCTAGTGAGTTCCCATCTCTGCTTTGACGGAGTATTTATTCCGAAATGCACAGTGGCTTCGCCGGTATCTCCTTCTTCGCTGGCCCAACCTGCGCCCAGCAGAGTAATCACCGGTTCGACCTCTGACAGTGCATACTGTTGGAGGGACAGTGCTCTGGAGACCTCCTTCAGTATCTAAGAGCTTCCCAGACTCTCCAACCTCTTTCCACTCATTTAATGGTCCCCAATTATCGATGACTTCGATAATGATACCTCCAGAGAGGGAATCTGGTATCTGCTGGCCATGAGAGAATGTGAATTTCATCTATTAGAGTCACATTCCAGTCTTTGCTACTCAGGACTTTCCGCATGGATGGACACGACATCCTCGACAAATATACCCGCCCAACTACTCTATCCCGCATCAAACCGGCTTAATTTTATGATCTGGTCTTTTGGCCAAATGGCATTCTGCCTACAAAATGACAATGTCGAACTGGCAGTCACTGAATCAGGGGGCCACCTGGCACCGGTGACTTTCACACTTGATGGAGGGCGTCAGATCCAACCGTTCTCGATTGCTCCTTGGTGGAATGAGAATACCGCCGAAGCGCCTCTTCTTCAGGTCCTGAGGGGTGATTTCTTTTGTATGCCATTCGGAGCCAATAATGATCTCTATGAAGGCGAGCGTTATTTGCCGCACGGAGAAACAGCAAATTGCCCTTGGAGCCATGTCGAGACCGTCAGCAAGGACAACAAATCTACCTTGCATCTGCAGCTCAACATCTCGCTCAGCAGGGAAAAGTGGATAAGATCATCGAGATCAGACAGGGTCATTCAGCAGTTTACCAAGGCATGTAATTTCAGGTTTGAGCGGACGTATGCCGGTGGGACATCACGCAACGCTCAAATTCCAATCGCCGGGTTTGATCTCTACTTCGCCCAGATCGTTCGGGAAGGTTAATCCAACTACTTTTGAAAATCCGGCCAAGGGCGGTTACTCGTTTCTCAAACCGGATGCAGAATTCACCGATCTTACCAGAGTGCCGTGCGTTGATGGCAGTGTTAGTGACTTAAGTATTTACCCGAATCGAGAGGGTTTTGAAGACCTGGCTATGGTTTTTAGCCAATCTGACCTGAGGTTTGCATGGACAGCGGTTGTATTTCCTCAAGAGCAATACCCTCTGGATCGCGTTTAAGGATCCCCGGGTCTTGGTTGGAACCATAATCTGGTGCTCCAACGAGGGCGCCATTATTCTCCATGGAGAGGTCGTCATCGCGCAGTCCTGGGTCTTGAGGAAGTGACCAGTTATTTCGCCGAAGGGCTCGCAGCGTCAGCGCGAGCAAACTCGCTTAGCGAACGTGGGGTTCCCACTTGCATCACCCTGTCGGCAGAACAGCCCTCCACAATCAACTATGTGATGGCAGTCGCAGCGATCCCGAAAGGCTTTGACCGCGTCGCTTCTGTTGATGAGAATAACGGCAATGTGGAGATTGTTGCAGAAAGTGGGGAAACGGTTAGCACACCACTAGACTTAACATTCTTAGAAGAGCCCCACCATGAGCCGCCGATTGGGTAAAGCAGTTGAGAGAAACCAAGATATTTTAAACAGAAGGGCACAAAGTAAGCAAAGGGGGGACGAGGTCTACTTTTGTTAAAACCCTTAGCTCTCTTCGCGAGTTTTTGTGAAATCAGTTGATCCTCCTTCGCCCTGTGGCTACGGCGGACGGAGGGTGTCGCCTTCGCCAGAGCTTCGGCGCCCAGGGGTTGATGGTTGATTCTTCCGGCAGGCCCAGTGCGCCCGAGCGGCGTGGCGGCCGCGGCTTCGGCCTTGAAGCCTTATTTGTTCGTCGCTCAAACCGAGTTCGCTCTTGTATCCGGGCGTCACGATGGTGCCGGGAGCGACGACGTTGAGGCGGATGTTACGCCCTTTCAAATCCACCGCCCATGTTCGGGCGAACGAGCGCAACGCCGCTTTGTCGCGGCGTAGACGCCGACGGCCGGAATGCCCTTGATGGACACCATCGAGCCGTTGATTCACTTTCCTTTCATGCGAGTCGGCTGTCGTTGTTCTTGGATGTTGCTCAGTTCTGCCCCAGTGATCTGTCGGGTTCGCTAAAAGCCGATGGCAATCTCTGGCGCGTGTCCCTCTCGAGATCAGTCCCATGGGCCTTCCTCTTGCCATCCCCTGCCTCTGCGGTGGCGGGAGCCTTGGACCAGGCCGAGCTCGCCGGCCTTCAGGTTGAAGATCATGTCGTAGGCGAGGAAGAGCGAGAGGCCCGTGTTCAGGTAGTAATCCGTGTTTCCCGGCGTATTGTTCTGCACGTTACGTTGCCGGCATCGACCACCGAGGTGGTCTTGAACTTGAAGAACCTGGCGGTTCGACCCGAGGTGGTGCGGGCCGAGAGTTCGAATGTCAGTTTGTCATTCAAGTTGCCGACGTTCTGGTCCGAGTTGTCCCAGGTGATCAATCCCGCGTATTTCGTCGGAAGGGGCTGGGGGCTGTTTTGAGTGTTGTGCAGCGTGGTCGTCGCCCCGGTATCCGTGAGCATCCCGACCCCCGGGCTTCTAAGGGAACGGTTTCTCTTGTGGTCGGTGATGTGGATGGTGGCGGTGAAGATCTGCTGACTAAAATACTCGAGTCCGGTGGATGTCGTGTTGTCGCCGGCGCGGTGTCCGGATTCATGGGCAGATAGATCGCGGAATGGTTCGCGAGTATCCCTGCGGGTGAGACCGATCTGGAGGAAGGCCTTTTGGGTCCGCGGATTCGCGTGGATCCGGAATCCCGGCGTGACGCCCCGTCCGTAGTTCAGCTGCGCCAGGAGGTTGATGATGCCGCTTGAGTTATAGGTCAGCCCCATCCCAAGGTCGCCGTAGAACGCGCCATTGACGGGGGATCTCCGGAAGGCGATCCGTTCGTATTCCAAATCACCGTGTTGTTGGTTTTCTCGTCGACGATGGAGTCCATCTGCCCCACCTTCAGGACCGGGGTCGTGAGCCGGGCCGAAGAGGGATCGCTCGAGGCAAACAGGGTGACCGCAGCTTCGACGAGAGTCCCGGTATAGTGCAAGCCGCTGGCATAGGAGGCATCGACCGTCGTGTTTAAGGAAGTGACGTCGCTTCCCCACCAGGGCGACACGCCAGCGTTCGGGCTGTAGGTCGCGAAGAAGCCGGTCGCGCCGGTGTCGAGTTCGAAGAGTGCGGGGCGGCGCCGTTGCCGATGCCCAAATAGATGCCGAGTTTGTAGTCCCCGCCGGTGATTTGCGTGAAGTGCAGTGGGACCACAATGGGAAAATTGACCGTTTGCGCTTTGGTGTTTGCGGCGAAGAGGAGGTTCCCAAAACCGCGAACTCTCGAGAAAGGGTCTTCATGGACGACAGGCTCGGCCGAGCCATAGAGGAGTTTCCCTTGGAGGAATCCCTTTTTATGAGCGGAGAAGTGCAACGTGCTGCGTTGAGCCACACCGGGGGCGTTCGCCCTGGCGAATGCCAGGAGGTGGTCATCAGCGTCCACCTCGAGGAAGCTTCGGAATCACCTTCGGCGCTGTTCGTTCTTTCGGTGCAAGGCCCAGCGATGCGCACTTGGTGTTCGGCCATTGAGGCGCCCTGTGCTTCCAAAGCGCTAGCGGCCTGTTCCGGTCCTAAAATCATCCTGGCATGCCCGTCGATGCTCGGAAAATCCGTGAGAACGTCAATCTCGCCCAACATCCGAACCCACGAGAAGTCGGTTCTTTGATCGAGCGGAGCCCGGACGCGCGGCATTTGCAGCGATCCGCCGTCTTTGGGAACGCTTTCACGATTTGCGAGCGTGGAAAAGCTCGCTTCATGTTCGAGCAACCATTGCTTGCGAAGAAGGCCACCAGACACCCGCTCCGATGACCCGATGGCGAGGCACCACGATGGCGATCGGATTCGCGCCGTTTGCGGCGCCCACCGCCCGACTTGCTCTGTTTCACCCAGGTGGCTGGCGAGTTGACCGTAGCTGACTGTGTTCCCCCGCTGGAATAGCCGAAGCACCCTGCAGGACTACGTTGGAATGGCGTGCCGCCAGTCGCAATCTCGACGCCCGCGAGGAACATGAGATGCAGCCCGGCCGATAGGCATCGAGGGCTTCGGTAAGGAGAAGCGGTGCTGCGCCCTCCTCCAGTGTGTAGCTCCCATCGTGACGACCGTAACGACCGGTGCATACGTCTGGCATCGGTCATATTCCGAACGCGCGAAGCATTCCCTTGGTGTCGGGGTTGACAAGCAGCAGCGGGATATCAGCGACGCCCAGCGTTAAGACCGCAAGTGCATGATCATTCCCCTTATCTAGCGAAGTTTCGATAGATCTCTCTGCCCATCCAAAGATGCAAAACCGTCATAGGCGCGCCACGGTCGCCAACGCTCCGCGTGTGCTAGCAGTTCCGGGATGCCGCCTCGACGTCGCCCGCGCAGAGCGGACTCTGGACGCCGACGTCTCCGGCGAGGAACGCGTCGCTCTCGCCGAGCGCGCGCATCGCGATGTATTGAGCCGGTCCGTCGCCGATACCCCGGAGGCGGCGTGGTAGCGCGAACCGCTTCCGACGAGGTCGGCGTCGCGGATCGAACAGATGCGGGTCGTCACCTCGTGCAGTCGCGACGCCGACGATCGTCGCTGCGCGGGTCGCAGGAATCCCCAAGCGGGACAACGTTTTGACGTTGAATCGCTCCGGCCGTGGGAAGGCATGGGTCGATCCGGGGGTAGCGACACGATCTGTGACCAGCGTGCCAATTGCGAAACGACGCGGCTGGCGAGTTGGTGGCGACTACGTTCAGTCTGTTGCCCAAGCACGGCTCGCACCGCCGACCTCGAATCCCTCCAGCCGCCGGGCACGCGTGAGCCAGGTCGAGCCGAAACCAGCGGAGCCATGATCGGATCGACCGATAAGACAGATGCAATGGCCACCGGGTCGGCGCCTTTGAGGTCGAACATTCGCCGAACTCGCGCGATGATCACCGGGAGGAGGCTCAGCGAGGAAAACACGGCCACGCGCAGGGCGCATTGCTCCGGGGCATGGCTCCCGGCAATCGAACCGACGGCATCGCGAAGCTCGATGACGCGGCTGTAGATTATTCTTCGTGACGAGTTCCAAACCGGCGATCGCCCGCGCCTCGAGGAACCGAGATCATTTCGTCCAATCGTCCGACGGCACGACAGCGGTCAGAAGATTTCGGGGGCCGCTTGATGAGGCGGTAGCATGCCTCCTAAGCTCGCTTGGCGGGCGTTGAAACAGCTCCATGAAACGTCTCATTGAACCGCCGCACACTGCCGAACACCGCTCGCGAGGGCAACCTCGATCATCGGAAGATCGGTCTGATGAAGAAGCTGCTTGGCAAGTAATACACGACGGGTTTGTGCCACGGTGATCGGCGCAGCTCCGAGGTGGCGACGAAAGAGGCGGCGGAGCTGGCGCTCGCCAATCTCCAATCGATCCGCGAGCGAAGCGACGTCCCCCTCATCGAGTGCTCCACCCTCAATCAACTTGAGTGCGCGAGACACCATTGCCGAGCTCCCATGCCATGCGTCGAGATCGGGCGAACTTTCCGGTCGACAGCGCAGGCATGGCCGAAAGCCCGCTTTCTGCGCCGCGGCGGCGGTGGGCACAAAGCAACAATTCTCGAGCTTCGGTGGCCGGGCTGGGCAGATTCGGACGGCAATAAATACCGGTCGTCTTCACACAAGTGAAGAATCGCCCATCGTAACGAATGTCACGCGCACGAACCGCCCGATAACATACCGCGGGATCAAGCTCCATCCGCTCAATGTAAGTCACGCGTCCGACGCTGTCTGGCGGTTTTCGGACCTGGTTGCGGTCTGGCCCTCGACTCAGTTGATGGTTGATCCTCCTTCGCTTTGCGAGCTACGGCGGACAGGTAGATGATGAGGTTGAGAGGAAGATGAGATGATCCTCGTTCGGCCTGCGCGCTGTGCACGCGGGGCGAGTGGTTGATGGTTGATAGTTGATGGAAGTCCAGCGCTCAAACCATCCGAGCTGAGCCGCTGGGCGGTCGAGCGGCGCTTGGTGAACTGACGCCTCCTACACGCCCTTCGGCATCGGGAAGTGCAGGCCGTGCTTCTCGGCCACCTCGACGCTCTTCTCGAGGTCAAAGTAATGGTCGTATCGTGCGGCGAGCTCGATGATCTGGTCGGGCGAGCCCCCCTGGGCGACCAGCTCGGCGAGCTCGTCGAAGAAGTGCTCGAAGCCTGACGGGCTGATGATCTCGAGGATCCGGCACTCGGTGTCACCGGCGTTCCAGAAGGTGTGCCACTGCTTGCGCGGCTTGAACACGAACTCGCCGGGGTCGGCGTAGACGACCTCGTCGCCGAGGAGCGCGCCCAGCCTGCCCTCGAGCACGTAGGAGTACTCGTCCTCGTTCTCGTGGATGTGGACCGGCGCGGCCAGGGTCTTCGGTGCGATGGGGTGCTCGACGAGCGAGAAGCCGCCACCGGTTTCCTTGCCCCAGGCCATGAAGCGGACCCCCACGGACATCAGCTGCACAAACTTGCCGTCCCGCGGCCCGATCTTCCTCGGCCCCTGCGTCCAGTCGTAGCGCTTCAGCTCGGTTGTGGTCGTGGTGCTCACAGCGGAACCTCCTTATTCGTTAAACATCGCTATCCGATGAACCGCTACCATAACCTCGAGCCATCTGTCAATATTCATTAGACAGCGATGACTGCTGAAAGCAGAAAGCGGGACGCACCTAGCGGAAGCGCCTGCGGGCGGAGCAGTGTCGCCATGTCTTGCCTGTATAACAAGTGCATGGAGAGGGACGCAATTTCCGCTACGCTCCTTGGCTCGATCGCGGCGCTTGCGGACGGGAACGATTAGGGAATCTTAGTCCCCATTTCATTAGCGCCTCGTCATTTGTTCTTGGATGAGGAACAAGGGTCGATGTGAGGGGTCAGCATGCCTCTCGTTTCATCACGATAAATTTTTTCGAAGTTTCGTCAAGTGGCGGAAGTCCAGGGAGCGAATCATCAAAGGAACGATTGCCGCGGACGGCGAGTGAGCCGAGGGTGATTCGCCAAGACACGTTCATCCCGACGATTTTCCAAGTACCTGTGCCCATCGGGAGCGGCCTGGCGTTCAGGCTGCCATCGGAGGCGCCGCGCAATTTTCCCAAATTGTGCTGAAGTCGTTGCGCTTCTAATGTCACCCTATGCCTAAAAACACCAACATCCTCATGGTTCGACACGCCGAAAAGCCCGACTCTGGCTGGGACTTGTCTGTAGCCGGTCAAGAGCGCGCACACGCGTATGCCGTTTATTTTCAGAACTACGTCCTCAATGGCACCCCGCTTAAGCTAAACTATATATTCGCCACCGCCGACTCTGCCCAGAGCCATCGCCCTCGACTAACCATGGAACCGCTGGCCAAAGCGATGGGAATGGAGATCAGTGCCAAGCATCAGGAAAACGACTACCAGAAGGTCGCCGACCACATCCTCCAAAACTCCAAATATCACCAGAGCAACATCGTTATCTGCTGGCACCATGGAGAGATATTGGAGCTGGCAGCCGCCTTGGGGGTGGATGCCAATAAGCTGCCGCCGGAGTCTCATTGGCCTTCTCCACCGTGGCCGGGAGAGGTCTTCGGCTGGTTGCTGCAGGTTTGTTATGACGCCGATGGAAATCTGATTCCATCGCAGACACTCTGTATCAACCAGCAGCTCATGTATGACGACTATGGGAAGAATCCCCCGACTGTAGCGTGATCCTCCTCGCGACTTCGTCGGAGGAGTTGATGGTTAAGAGACAATTGAGAGGTGATGGTTGATAGTTCGGAATCTGACGCCAGACGGCGTATCCTCGTTAGTGCGGCAAGCTCCCGCGGCGGTTTGTAGCGGCGATGTCCTCATCGTCGAGGGCTCCGGCGGCGGGGACGCCGCCGCTACATCATGAACGCTCTTGGCGCTCGACAATCGGTTGGTCGTTGACCAGTAAGGCATTTTGAACAGAAGGGCGCAAGGGAGCGAAGACGAAGCTCTACTTTTGTTAAGACCCTTAATCTCTTCGCGAGCTGCTGTGAAATCAGTTGATCCGCCTACGCCGGCGGACAGGTGCCTTTAGAAGTTGAGAGTTGAGAGGTCCAGCCTTGCAAGGCACGGGGTTGTAGAGGCCCTTGTGTCAAGGGTCTGTCGTCAGGCGGTTGGTACAATCGCGTCTACAACGGACACCGTCCATGTGCACTGATCCCCGCGGTGTGCAATTTGGCTGGTTGATCGCTGATGGTTGATAGTTGATGGACTACTTTCCCCCTTGGACTGATAACTCCCAGCGATAGCCGTCGAGATCGTGAAACCAAAGACCCATATGAGGTGAACCGGGGGCTTCCGGACCGATCTCGTCGCCCGGGTCTTCCAGATCAACATCGTGCTTCTTGAGATGGTCCAGCGCTTTTCGCAGTGTGGCCATGTTCGGCAGGTGAAATGACATATGATCAATCGTTTCCGGCGACGGCTTACCTTTGAATAATACGATCGTGACATTGTCGTTGCCGACAGCGACGCCGCCTTCAAACTCGAACTCTTTGCGCAGACCGAGCACGCGTTGAAACCATGGTGCGCTTTTCTTCGGATCGCGCACGGCTAATCCGAAATGACCGACGAAGCCAAGCGTGAAAGGGGCTTTCATAGGAAGTAGTTGAGAGATTAAGGTTGAGAGTTGAGGGGAAGTAATGATCCGCCTACGCCAAGGCTGCGGCGGACAGGTCCTCCTTCATCCTGCGGGCTTCGGTGCAAGTCGATTTGCGCCCTCGTTACCATTCTCTGTGTTCTTGGTGTCCTCGGTAGTTGGAAAGAGAGCAAAGTAACAAGGTCTGACCCCTTACTTAGACCCGAGTCTTTCTAAGTCTTGCTAGTGAGTTTCCATCTCTGCTTTGACGGAGTATTTATTCCGAAATGCACAGTGGCTTCGCCGGTATCTCCTTCTTCGCTGGCCCAACTTGCGCCCACCAGAGTAATCACCGGTTGACCTCTGACAGTGCATACTTTTGGAGGGACAGTGCTCTGGAGACCTCCTTCAGTATCTAAGAGCTTCCCAGACTCTCCAACCTCTTTCCACTCATTTAATGGTCCCCAATTATCGATGACTTCGATAACGATACCTCCAGAGAGGGAGTATCGATATCTGCTGGCCATGCGAGGATGAGATTTTGAGCTACTGCAATCACATTCTCGTCTTTTCGACCAGTACTTTCCGCAGTCGTCAGTCAGCGTGGCCGGATCCGGCTGCTGCCGGATTGATGAAGTAGGACGCATCCTTAGCACAAATTTGGAGGCTCCAGATTTAGCAGTTGCTACGTAGCACCTGCGCTTCGTCAGGCGGTTGGCACAACCGCCTCTACAACACACGACGACGGTGAGACACCGTCGCTACAACACACGGCGCTACAGAGCGCTGCACTCCATCTGTCCGCCATAACCCCGCAGGGCGAAGGAGGATCAACAATCATCTGTTTTTAATCAATCCGGCAGCGGCCGGATCCGGCTACCGCCGGACCTATCCGGATGGACACGACATCCTCGACAAATACACCCGCCCAACTACTCTATCCCGCATCAAACCGGCTTAATTTTATGATCTGGTCTTTTGGCCAAATGGCGTTCTCCCTCCAAAATGACAATGTCGAACTGGCAGTCACTGAATCAGGGGGCCATCTGGCGCCGGTGACTTTCACACTTGCTGGAGGGCGTCAGATCCAACCGTTCTCGATTGCTCCCTGGTGGAATGAGAATACCGCCGAAGGGCCTCTTCTTCAGGTCCTGAGGGGCGATTTCTTTTGTATGCCATTCGGAGCCAATAATGATCTCTATGAAGGCGAGCGTTATTTGCCGCACGGAGAAACAGCGAGTTGCCGTTGGAGCCATGTCGAGACCGTCAGCAAGGACAACAAATCTACCTTGCACCTGCAGCTAGACGTCTCGGCTCAGCAGGGAAAGGTGGATAAGATCATCGAGATCAGGCAGGGTCATTCAGCAGTTTACCAAAGGCATGTAATTTCGGGTTTGAGCGGACCTATGCCTCTTGGACATCACGCGACGCTCAAATTCCAATCGCCGGGTTTCATCTCTACTTCCCCCAGGTCGTTCGGGAAGGTTAATCCAACTACTTTTGAGAATCCGGCCAAGGGGGGTTACTCGTTTCTCAAACCGGATGCAGAATTCACCGATCTTACCCGGGTGCCGTGCGTAGATGGCAGTGTTAGTGACTTAAGTATTTACCCGAATCGTGAGGGCTTTGAAGACCTGGCCATGGTCTTTAGCCAATCTGACCTGAGGTTTGCGTGGACGGCGGTTGTATTTCCTCAAGAGCAGTACCTCTGGATCGCGTTTAAGGATCCCCGGATCCTGGTTGGAACCATAATCTGGTGCTCCAACGGAGGGCGCCATTATGATCCATGGAGAGGTCGTCATCGCGCGGTGATGGGTCTTGAGGAGGCGACCACTTATTTCGCCGAAGGGCTGGCAGCGTCAGCGCAAGCAAACTCACTTAGCGAACGTGGGATTCCCACTTGCCTCACCTTATCGGCAGAGCAGCCCTCCACCATCAACTATGTGATGGCAGTCGCAGCCATCCCGAAAGGTTTTAACCGCGTTGCTTCTGTTCGTGAGGATAACGGCAATGTGGAGATTGTTGCAGAGAGTGGGGAAAAGGTTAGCACACAAATAGACTTAACATTCTTAGAAGAGCGCCACAACGAGCCACCGATTGGGTAAAGCAGTTAATCCGCCTACGCCAAGGCTTCGGCGGACAGGTCCTTTAGGAGTTGAGGGTTGAGGGATGATCCGCCCTGGGCTTCGACGGCTCAGGGGCGGCAGAGCGAGGAGTGATGAGGCGCGTTGGCGCTGAACTGTGCCCGGCGGGACGCCGGACACCACACGCGGGGACGCGTATGCTCCCCAAGACGGGCTGTCGGCGCTGACGATTGGTTGATTGTTGGACGTGAGTCCCCGCGTTGCTGGACAACGTCCCGGCTCACGCGGAGAGATGATGCCTCCTAAGCTAAGGCTTCGGCGCCCAAGGGGGGGCGCTTTTTTATCCTCTGTGTTCTCGGTGTCCTCTGTGGTTAGGAGCAGTTGATAGATGATGGTCGATCCTTTTTCGCGATGCGGCTACGGCGGAGTTAATCGAAAATCAACCCCAACGGACTTCGTAGGCCTGGATCGGCTGATCAAAACCTTTGGGTCTAATAGGGCCTCGGCTCAAAAACAAAGACGTCTTACCCGCAGACTGCGCGACCACTTCTTCAGTCGCGAGGATCTGATCCGGTTTCGCGTGCGTGCAGAATCGGAAAGCCAATTGGACCGTTCTTCCAAACAAATCGTTATCGTGCTCAACAGGCTCGCCTACGCTCAACCCAATCCGCAGGTGCAACGGGGCGCCGGCATTCTGAAGATTATACGCCGCGAACGCCCTCTGAATGGCTATCGCACATTCCAAAGATTGATCGATAGAAGCAAACGACGCCATGATTCCATCGCCCAGGTGCTTGACCTCTCGCCCGGTGTGTTCTCGCAGCGCCTTTCGCGTTAGAGAATCGTGTGTCTGCAACAATTCCATAGCCTTGGCGTCTCCAAGTCGCGCGGTAATGCCAGTCGAGTCCTGCAGATCGGTAAACATGATCGCACGCGAGGCCGAATCAAGAGGGGCGGGGCTTCCGGTGTCTATCGGAGACGGATCCGTAACTCTTCCCAAGAACGCCTCGACCGTCGCGGGATCGACTTCGATGATCTCGTTGGCAATGCCCCCGTGAGCTTCGTCATGGACTTTCTGAATCGCATCCCTGTTGGGAGCCTCCACCAGGCAAAACGCCTTAGCAGTCGCCTCGTCATGCCAATAGGTTATGAAACGGACGCCATATTGGCCCTGGATTGCCAAATCCTTTACATGCGACGCGACAATGTCCTCGCGAGTGAGACCTTCCGTGTTGTGGCGGTCCATGTAAATCGGCACTTGATTCGTCTCCTCTGATCGGCAACGGTATTCTCACGTTGACGACAGCAAAACAATTAAACAGAAGACCACTAGGAAAGCAAAGACGGGCGAGGCATACGTCTTGCCAAAAAGGACGTTGATCTCTTCGCGAGCTTCTGTGAAATCAGTTTACCAAGCATCTAAACAGAAGGGCACAAAGGAAGCAAAAAGGGTGAAGCTCTAACTGCACGAGCACTTTGCTTTCTTCGCGAGCTTCTGTGAAATCAGTTGATCCGCCTACGCCAAGGCTTCGGCGGACAGGTCCTCCTACGCTGGAAGCTACGGCGGCCAGTCTCCTACGCTAAGGCTTCGGCGCCCAAGAGGGGGGTTGGCTTTTTTATCCTCTGTGTTCTCGGTGTCCTCTGTGGTTAAGAGCAGTTGATAGATGACGGTTGGTCCGCCTACGCCAAGGCTTCGGCGGACAGGTCCTCCTACGGCCTGTAGAGCTACGGCGGAGGTGATCGAGAATCAGCACCATCGGACTTCGTACACTTGGATCTCTTGATCAAAGCCTTTGGGGCTGATAGGGCCTCTGCTCAAAAACAAAGACGTCTTACCCGCAGACTGCGCGATCACGTCTTCAGTCGCGAGGATTTGATCGGGTTTCGCATGTGTGCAGACTCGGGAAGCTAGTTGCACTGTCCTTCCAAACAAATCGTTATCGTCCTCAACGGGTTCGCCCACGCTCAACCCAATCCGCAGGTGCAACGGCGCGGCGGCATGCTCAGCATTGTAAGAGGCGAACGCCCTCTGAATCGCGATCGCGCATTCCAGAGATTGGTCGATAGAAGCAAACGAAGCCATGATTCCGTCACCTAAGTGCTTGACCTCTCGCCCGGTGTGTTCTCGCAACGCCGTTCGCGTTAAAGAATTGTGTATATGCAACAATTCCATAGCCTTCGCCTCGCCAAGCCGGGTGGTCATGGCGGTCGAGTCCTGCAGATCGGTAAACATGATTGCACGCGAGGCCGAATCGAGCTGGGCGGGACTTCCGCTGCCTATCGGAGGCGGATCCGTGACTCTGCCCAAGAACGCCTCGACCACCGCAGGATCGACTTCGATGATCTCGTTGGCGACGCCTCCGTGGGCTTCGTCATGTGCCTTCTGAAGCGTATCCTTGTTGGGGGCCTCCACCAGGCAAAACACGTTAGAACGGACCTCATCAACCCAATAGGTTATGAAGCGAACGCCATATTTGCCCTGGATGGCCAAGTCCTTTTCGTGCGCCGCGGCAATGACCTCACGAGTGGCATCTACCGTGTTGTGGCGGTCCATGTAAATCGGCATCTGATTCGTCTCCTCTGATCGGCAAACGGTGTTCTCGCCGATCAAAAGTTAGCCTAACTTTGCTAGCTTGAAACGGGATTTTTCGGCGAGTCAGTCAACCAAGACATTTAAACAGAATCAAAGAGGGGACGAGGTCCTAGTTTTGTTAAAACACTTTGTCTCTTCGCCACTTCTGTGAAATCAATTGATCCGTCTTCGTGGCGGACGGTATCGAGCGCGTCCCGAGCAAATGCTTGAATTCGAGGTGGTCGAAACGCGGCTGAGCTGCACCGGCCCTGCCGGGGGCTATGCGTTTAGGCAAAAATATCCTTGACGATCGTCTGGAACTTCAGTTTGAACCTGGAGCGTGCTTGATGATTGAAGGAATGTATCGATGATTGAAGGGCTGCATCGATGACCGAAGGATTATGTCAGTCCGGAATCGTCCTTTCAGCGGCTATTTCTCGGCCACCTGATTTCCACGGGCCGGTTGAGGTCGCCCCGGCTTCCGATTTTCGCGAATTGTCGGACGATGAAATTTTTCGCTGGTTCGAGACATTGATCGAGATGGGTATGCTGTTCTTCCTCGATACATTCTGCATTCTGACATAACTGTCCTCCAACATTTCGTGAGAGACGCAGTAGCGGCGGCAGGCAATAGGTACACCGCGCTGAGTGGGCCGGCTCCTGTCGCTGAAACGGTGCTCGGGAAAATGGCGTCGTCGCCGGCGCTCAGACGTATTTGCATGCGCGCGTATGAGATCGCGACCTCCAGACCGGCGTCAGACCAACCCTACTATCAAGTCCTAAGATGCTTGACTGGAAGTTCGGGTCGCGAACATTCGATGAAATTTCACTTCGATTCTTATGTTCTGACCCTTCTCCTCCCCATCGAGGTGCCTCGGGGAAAAGACAGCGGCGAACTCATCGTATTGCCGAATATTCGAGAGATCAGGCGCTGGTACGCAAGCAACCTGATCGATAAGCTTCTACTCGACAATCGGGTAACCCAGCGGGTTCTCCGCGTTTTGGCGAAATCGCATCCGCAGCGGTTTGTTCGCATACCCTTGGTTCCAGGAAATCTCTATTTCTTTTGGGGATATCGATCAGTCCACACGAATGCGCCCTGCGACGCTGATAAAATTCGTGCTACAGCACTTTTCCACTATGTGGATCCACACCAGGATAGCAAATTAAAGAAGTTGCTGCGTCGTGGACCCGTATCCAGATAGAAGCAATAAACAGAAGGGCGCAAAGGGAGGAAAGAGAGAACGTGATCTATTTCGTCAAAACACTTTGCTCTCTTAGCGAGCTTCGGTGAAATCAACTGGTGATCCTACTTCGTCAGGCTTCGGCGCCCAGGGGTTGATGGTTGGTTGGCAGCCAAGACGTTTAAACAGAAGGGCACCAAGGAAGCAAAGAGGGCACGAGATCTAATTTCGTTTAACCCCTTAGCTATCTTCGCGAGCTTCTGTGAAATCAATTGTGGGTTCGAATCCTTCAGATTTGCGCGGCTCCGCCATCGACGAAGAGTTCGATACCGTTGACGTAGCTGCTTTTATCCGAGGCAAGGAAAAGCACCGCGACAGCCACTTCTTCCGGCAGACCGGTGCGCTCGAGCGGAGTGGCGGCCGCGGCCTGAGCCTTGAAGTCTTCTATTTGCTCGTCGCTCAAAGGGCCACCACAACCTGGACGCCTACCTCGAGACCGAGTCGGTCTTTGTCCGGCTCTCGGCCTGCTCGAGCGGCGGGAACCTGAGCCCGTGCTCGGCGGCGACCCGAGCGGTCCCCTCCATGTCGAAGTAGTGGCCGTAGCGGGCCCCGAGCTCGGCGATCTGCTCCATCTGCGGCTCGACCATGGCACCGAGCTCACGGAAGAAGTGTTCGAATCCGCCCGGCGAGATGATCTCGAGGATCCGGCAGGGCTCGTCGCCGGCGTTCCAGAACGTGTGCCACTGATCGCGGGGCTTGAAGGCCAGCTCCCCCGCCTCGGCGATGATCACGTCGTCGCCGAGCAGCGCCCCCATGCGACCCTCGAGCACGAAGCTGTATTCGTCCTCGCGGGTGTGGATGTGCAGCGGCGCGGCGAGCGTGCGCGGCGGGATCGGGTGCTCGACCAGCGAGAAGCCGCCGCCGGACTCCTCGGTCCAGACCATGAACCGGACCCCGATCGCGAGGAGGTCGGTGTATTCGCCCTCGTTAGGGCCGAGCTTGCGAGGACCCTGGGACGCGTCGAAGCGCCGGAGGGCGGCGATGACTGTGCTGCTGGACATGGGGTGCTCTCTTTCTTTGAACAAACAGTGTTCGGCTAGCCGACGGGTCCGTCAAGATTCATCACACAGCTATGTGTCCCGAAGCACCCAACGCGACCATCGCACGACTCGCGAGGAGGCCGTCGGGTCAGACCCGAAACATGACATTCGGTTGCAGTCGATCCTCTCTCGGTACGGTCCTGCGGCGGAGCGTCGCCGGTGGGGACACCGGCGCTACAGTGCGACCGCCGTGGGGGCTACGGCCGAGTATTTGAGGTTGGTAGTTGATTGCTGAGGGTTGATGGACCAAGCCGCGCGAATCGCGCTTTCCGCGCTCGAACTGTGCCCGGCGGGGACGCCGAGCACTACACCCGGGGACGGGTGTGCTCCCCGAACCTCTGCGCCGTTGGGGGTCAACTCATGCCCGAGGGGGGACACCGTCAGCTGTCCGACTTAGAACTTTCGACCAGCAACGTAGCCCCAAGTCTTCTTGTTCGTTTGGCCCAGTGACGCCGATTGCTAAGCGGGATACTTTCGGGTCGGCTGAGGTGGCATTTGTCCGACATTACCAAGCTCCCAGACCACGCCGAAAACTTTCTCGGTGTCCATGTAATAAAACTCATCCTGTCCGATTTTCCCGCTCTGGATGACTTCGAATCCTTTTCTTTGCAGGTCGGCGACCGCCTTTTGACAGTCTCGGAAGAAGATCTTGACGTGGTGAAAACCTCCCTTGTTCTGTTCGAGATATTCGTTGTAGATGCTGTAACCCTTGACCGGCTGCATCAGTTCAAGCTGGATTCCCTCCACCCAGGTGACCGCCACGATATATTCGTGGGTGGCCGGCTTGCCCCGATACATTGATTCCCGCAAGAGCGGGGCCTTGAAGTCGTAGACGTCCCACGGGCCGTAGCCGAATGTTTCGTAATAATTCTTCATGGTTTCGTCGACATCGGTGACGACGTGGGCGATTTGGATAATGTCTCCGTCTTTCATTTTTCGAGGCTGGTTGAATTTTCTAAGCTTAGGCAAAGGCGTGGGGCAGGCCTTCCAGATTGGTATGATTTTCCTGCATGGCCTGAATGGAAACGCCCTTCCGCTCGATGAGGAGCATTACGACGATGTCCGTAAAAAGAAAAAGCGCCTGTTCGAGGAGAGAGGCCATCGGTTGAATGGATTTCACTTCGTCTGGTCCGCCAAAGATCTGGCCGGGAACCCGAACGCAGAGGTCCGCCAACTGGCCATGTTCATTTTCCGGGTGGGCCGTGAGCAAGGCAATTCGCGCTCCGGCGTCCTTAGCCAAGCGCACGACATTTAACTCCACATTCGTGACGGCGCAGTGACCGATGAGCAGATCGCCCGGCCGGATTCTCGGGCTGGTGGTATCATAGACGATGTAGGTTGGAATTCGCATGTGCGTCAGGCGCATGGCGAAGGCGCGCACGGAAAGTTGCATGCGCCCCATCGCATAGAGATGAACTGCTTTTGCCTTGAGGATCTCGTCGATCAACTGATCGACGGCCTTGGGATCGACGGCACTGAGAACCTGCCGATTTTCTTCGAGGACTGCTGAGATCAATTCGGAATATTCCATAGGATATTTGGCTTATGATTTCGTTTAACTGCGATGCTTGAGAAAATGATTGATCGTCATCACCAGCAGGAGGATCACCCCCCACATCATGATGGCAAAAAACGGGTCCATCCCGAGCAGGTTGAGTCCGCTAGCCATCATCTGCAGCATAACCACGGCGAGGACAACACCGGCCACTTTGCCGTACCCACCGCTAGCATTGGTGCCGCCGAGCACCGCGGCGAGCACGGAAATAAGAAGGTATGATTGGCCATAATCCGCTTTGGCGGAGTTGAACCGAGCCATCATGACCAGGCCGGCAATGGAAGCGAACACTGAGGAGAGCAAGTAAGCAAAGAGAAGTGTGCGGGCGTTGTCGATTCCGGCGAAGCGGGTGGCGATTGGATTGGTGCCCAGCATGTAAAGATTGAAGCCGAATGTCGTGCGTCGAAGCAGGAGGGCGAGGATCATGGCTGAGACGAGAAAGAGGAGCAGAGGCACTGGAATTCCCAGCACGGAGCCATTCCCGATGAGGAGAAGCGGAGCGGGCAATCGGGAAATTGTTGAGCCTCCGGTGACCAAAATACAGGTCCCGTTAACAAGGGTCATCATTCCCAAAGTTGTCAGAATTGAGGAGATGCCAATGTAGCCAACGATAATACCATTCGCCAACCCGATGAGGAGCGACACGCCGAAGCCGGCCAGAACGCCCGTGACGATGGCGGGCCACTCGCCTCCTTCGGGCTGGACGGCATGGATGACCAAGGCGGTGATGATCCCGGTGATGTTGGCCGTCCCGATAATGGCGAGGTTAATGCCTCCGTGGAGCATGACCGTCATCATGCCCAATGTGAAGAGGCCGATCTCGGGCAACTGGAGAGCCATCGATCTGAAGTTTCCGGGAGTGAGGAAACGGTCGGGATTCAGGATGGACATCAAAACCAGAACCGCAAAGAGCATACCGACCAGCGCAAAAAGCTCGCGATTCTGTTGAAGGAACTTGGACATCGGAAACTTTCAGGAAGTCCGGATCGGTCGCCGCTTCCAAACGGCGAGGATCTCCTGTTGATACTTGCTGACGGTGATGCCGACCAGGAGAGCCAGGCCGACGGTGACCCCGTTCCAATACGACGAGATGCCCATCATGGTCAGTCCATTGCCGATCACGGCCAGGAAAATGACGCCCAGGCAGGTACCCAACAAAGATCCTGAGCCGCCCTTGATGCTGGCGCCACCGAGGACCACCGCGGCGAGCACATCGAGTTCCTTGCCCACGATCGAATTCGGAATCGCCGATTGAACCAGGCTCGTATGCACGACGGAAGCAAACCCGGCCAGCAAGCCCATGAACGTGTAGACGAACAAGCGTGTCTTCAGCACGCTAAAGCCGACGCGCACGGACGCGGTTTCACTGCCCCCAAGGGCGTAGATGCTTCGGCCAAGAACCGTGTAGTGCAAGATCCAACCGGTGAGCAGGACGACTCCCAGCCACAAAAGTCCCAGCACTGGAAATCCGCCCGGGAGGGTCGCCTCGGAGAGTTGGCGGTAGAATGGCGCCACCTCGAAGATGATATTGCCCGCGGAGAGCACATAGAGCGCGCCGAAATACAGATTCAACGTTCCGATCGTGGTGATGATAGGGGGAATGCGCACGAAATGGATGAGCACCCCATTGAAAGCGCCGAGCAAAGTTCCGATGACGAGACCGATGGCCAGTGCCAGCCAAAGGTTGCCGCCGTGCTGAACGATCCAGGCGACGGTGACGTATTGAGCCACTTGCGCCGTAGCCGTGAACGAGATGTCGATTCCGCCGGATAAGAGCACCACGAAGGCGCCGACTGCCAGAATCCCAAAGAATGAATAGCTCTTAATCAGGTCGAAAAACATTGGCGAGCGAAGCAAACCTTGGATTGGCAATCGTAAAGATCACGGCCAGCAACACGATCAGCAGACCGAGGAACAATTCGATGCGCGAGCCAATCCCTTTCACGGCCGGGAATAGGTGCGGGCTGCGCGCGATGGCATAATATCAAGCGGCTTCCAGCCGTTTTTGAACCGACATTTCGTCTTCTTCGGCCGCGTTCACCTCCGCGATGATCCGCCCGGCGCGCATCAGGAGCACGCGACCGCAGTTGGCCAGCGCCTCGTCGATCTCATCAGTGATCAGCAGGACGCCTACGCCCTCGTTGGCTAAGGCCTGAATGAGTTCGTGCACGCTGCGCTTAGCCCCGACGTCGATGCCCACTGTCGGTCCGTCCAGAATGAGCACCCTGGGACGAATGGCCAGCCAGCGTGCAATGACCACACGTTGTTGATTTCCGCCAGAGAGGGTCTCAACCGGCGAGTCGGCGTGAGAGATTTTTATCTTCAGGCGCTCAATCCAACTCTGAATGACCTTGGCGCGCCGGGAACCATCAATCAGACCGAAGCGGTTGAGCAATCGGTCGCAGGTGGCCAGGATGATGTTGGCTGCGATCGACTGGCCGATCACCAGCCCCTGCCGAATTCGATCCTCCGGGACGTAGGCGATGCCCAGGCGAGTTGCCTGCGACACGTTGCGGATGCGAACCGGCTTTCCTGAGATGGATACTTCGCCCTGATCCGGATGGTTCATTCCGAAGAGCGCCAGCGCGAGCTCGGTTCGCCCGGAGCCGAGCAAACCCGTCAACCCCAGAACTTCCCCTTCGTGGAGCTCAAAGCTGACTCGTTCGAATTGATCTCCCTTCGAGAGATTGGTTACCCGCAGAAGCACCGGGTTCTGTTTGACTTCCGACGAAAAACGATGGCTTTCAATGTCCTGCCCCATCATCATGCTGCCGAGGCGCGGAATGTTGAGTTGAGCGCTGTCGAAGGTCCCCAGGCACTTCCCATCGCGCAGGACGGTGAAGCGTTGCGACACTTCGAAAACTTCGTTCAGCTTGTGGCTGACAAAGAGGACGGAAATGCCCTTCGTCTGCAGATTTCGGACAACCCCGAGAAGAATTTCCACTTCATGACGCGCCAGGGCGGTGGTGGGTTCGTCCATTATCAGCAGCTTCACGTCCCGGCTGAGCGCCCGGCAGATGGCGACAAGTTGCTGCTGAGCAAACGACAAATTTCCGACCAAGGCATCGAGGTCGACGTGGAGTTGAATCTTTTCCGCGGCCGCGACGGCCTGCTCTCGGATCTGGCGCCAACTCACTGTTCTCGCGCGGTTGGAAAGGATTAGAGGCAGAACGATGTTTTCCGCTACCGTCAGATTCAAGAACAGCGAGGGATCCTGGTAGATGACCTGCACGCCGTGCTGGATAGAGCCTTGCGAACTCCCGCTGCGAATTGGATCGCCGTCGAGCGTGACCTCCCCCGAGTCCTGTCGCTCCACTCCGGCGATGATCTTAATGATCGTTGATTTACCCGAACCGTTAGCACCGGCCAGGCAGTGTACTTCACCCTTGCGGACGGCGAAGCTAACGTCATCCAAAGCCTTCAATCCGCCGTAACGCTTGCTGACGTGGCTCACGCGGAGGACATCCTCTTCCTCCCCACGGCGCTCAGCATCCATCCGCAGCAAACAGATTAGGAGCTTGCCGCCGGAGTCGCCGGATGAACGGCGATCCGGCTTGGCAAGTTCGAGGTTGCTTAGAAGTCGTATTGCTTACGGTTGGACTTATCGACCGTAATTGGTTTGTTGTAGGTGATGGTGTTTCCCTTGAGGGAAGGAATCTTGCCGACGGTAGGAATTTCGGCCCCTTCGGCGACGTCCTTCTTTTCCAAAGCCTGCTTGGCCAGCCAGACCATTGCGTAACCAGCCTCACCCGGATCCCAGAGGACGGCCTTGGTCATCGTGCCATCATCCAGATATTGGCCGGCTTGATTGGGGGATGTTGTGCCAATCACAGTGATCCCCTTGGCTTTCTGTTCGCGAACGGCCTGGGAAGCTCCGGGCGCTCCTTGGCTGCCGAAGGCCAGCACGCCCTTGAGCTCAGGGTAGGTGCGGAGTAACTCAAGCGTCTTCTGACGCGCGGCGTTCTGGTCCTCGGAGACTGGGAAGCGATCGGCCACCACTTTCATATCCGGGTATTTTTCCTTGATCCGCTTGAGGGCGGCGTCAGCCCAAATGTTGTGCGCCGGCACGGTCAGCGATCCGACGAAGACGGCAAACTGGCCCTTTCCGCCCATGTTTTCGGCCAACTGCTCCGCCGAATATTCGCCGAATTCCTGGTTATTGATCATCTCGATGTCAAAGTTGGCATTCTTCTGGTCGGGACTTTCATGCGTCAGGACCACGATGCCGGCTTCCTTGGCCTGGGCAAAGACGGGCTCCAACGATTGGGCATTGTTCGGGACCACGAGGATCGCATTCACCTTGCGGCTGATGGCGTCCTGGATCAGGCGGACCTGCTCGGCTTCATCGGCTGACGCGGGGGCCTGCATGTTGACCTTGACGCCAAATTCCTTGGCGGCTTTCTGCGCACCGACATCCATCCGATTGAACCATGGGGCTCGCAACTTCGGAATGATCGTCATTTGGTAATCGGCAGCAATCGCCGGCGTGAGAACTGCAGATAAAACGACGGCGATCGACATCAAACGGGGGAACATTTTAATTTGCATAAGTTCTTTCAGTTACTGACGGGCCCATCAACCGTCAACAGGAAGTTTGAGCCGATGATCCTCTTTCGCTACGGTCTGGCGGTGGAGCGTCGCCGGTGGGGACACCGGCGCTACAGCGCGGTCGTTGTGTGGGCTACGGCCGAGTATTTGAGGTTGATAGTTGATTGCTGATGGTTGATGGACCAAAGCCGCGCGAATCGCTTTCCGCGCTAACGGCTCAGGTTGCTGGCCGCGCGCGCCGCCTCTTCCGCAACACCTCGTCGCCATATCCGTAGTAAATGGCGATTTTTGCTCATCCACATTTTTCGCGAAGTCACCAAGTACGTGAAGCCGCCTTTGGCGCTGAGCAATTAGTTTCATTGTTGAAAGCTGATGGCACTCTCGCGGTGCCCCGGACAAGGATATCGTACGCGTCCGGCATAGCGTAGATAAGTAGGTAGTGTATCAGCAACTGCGGCCATGCTGTAGGCATCGACCGCGGATTGGTAGGCGCGCGGAGACCCTCTCAACGATCATCTCTCCGCGTGAGCCGGGACGTTGTCCCAGCAACGCGGGGACTCACGTCCAACCATCAACCTATCCGGACTCAGGCGGCGTTCGCCAATGCGAGACCGTACTCTTGGCAGCCGGACCGGGAGAGCATAGAATCCTTTGATGAGCATCCGCACCGCCATTTCCCGGATGGCAGCGTCATTCGCCGCACTAATCTTTTTCACCTCCCCGCTCTTAGCGCAGGATTGGGCAAAGGAGAAGCTCGAGAAATCACCCCGGCACGGTGAGTGGGTCGAGGTGAAGCATGGCGACCGCAACGTGCGATGTTTTCTCGTCTTTCCCGAGGTGAAAGAGAAAGCCGCCGCCGTTATTGTTGTGCATGAGATTTTCGGGCTCACCGAATGGGTGCGAAGCGTCGCCGACCAACTCGCGGGAGCCGGTTACATCGCCATCGCGCCCGACATGCTCAGCGGCCAGACCTACTCCGGTGTTGATGAGGCGCGCAAAGCCATCTCTCAACTGTCCGATCCACAGGTGATGGCCGACCTTGACGCCGTGGCGGCATACGTTGCCAAGTTGCCGGCGTCTAACGGCAAGGTCACCGCCGTCGGGTTCTGCTGGGGCGGAGGCACGGTCTTCAAGTTTGCCAATCACAACCGAGATCTGAAAGCGACCTACGTCTTCTACGGAAGCGGCCCGACCGATCGCGCCGGCGCGGAGAGTATCCAGGGACCGGTATACGGTTTTTATGCAGAGAACGACGCACGGGTGAATGAGACTCTCCCCGAGACAACCGAGGCAATGAGAGCCGCCGGCAAAACCTTCGAGCCGCAGATTTATCCGGGCGCGGGGCACGGGTTCATGAGAGCGGGCGAGGCGCCGGACGCCTCCGAGGCCAACCGCCAGGCGCGCGACGCTTCGTGGTCACGCTGGAAATCGCTTCTGGAGCAACTCTGAGGGCGGCCGCTTGATTCAGTTGATGGTTGAGAGATGATAGTTGAGAGGATTTGATCCTCCTTCGGCAAGGCTCCGGCGCCCAGGGGAGTTGAGAGGAAGTGGCCACACTGACACCACAGCTCACCGAATGCTCCGACGGGAACCGTTGTCGCGGCGGGGCTAGGGTTATTTTTGTTCCGACTGAGTTTCTTGGCGGTATTCTTCAGCGAGGGACACCCATTTTTCGCGATCAGTGGGGGTGATTTCGCGGATGACTTTTGCGGGATTGCCGGCCGCAATGACACCATCAGGAATATCTTTGACGACGACGGAGCCTGAGCCAACGACAACATTGCTTCCGATCTTCACGCCAGGATTAATGACAACGTTTCCCCCCACCCAAACGTCATCTCCAATAGAGACTGGCTTCCCAAATTCCAGAAGAGTACCACGAACAGCGGCGTCAATCGGATGGGCCGCCGTATAGATGCAGACCCTAGGGGCAAAGAAAACATTTCTCCCGATTGTTACCGAACAAACATCAATGATTATACAGTCGTAGTTTGCATAGAAATTCTCGCCGATCGAAGTGTTACAGCCGTAATCGGTCCTAAAGGGCGGTTCGATGTGGATGTTATCTCCAGTGGACTTGAACAACTGCTTCAAGAGGCTCTTTCGATAGTCTTGCTGCTCTTCTGTTGAGCTATTGAAAAGCCTTGTGAGCGTGCGCGCCTTCTTGTTGTCCCTGCCCAATTCTTCGTCGAAGGCCAGATAGAGACAGCCGGCTAGCATTCTTTCTTTTTCTGACATTAGAAGACTCCTTTTTAGGGTGCTATCGCGCGGTAGAATATGTCGCGTGTGGCGACCGCGCGGTGGTGGCGTGCCGCGACGGGCCAGGCGATCCGGCGAAATGGCCTGGATTTGTGATGGCCGAACATGGTGTGAGATGGACTAGAGCGCGCAGCGATCCTTGAAAGTCAATAAACCAAGACTGACCTCTTTTGGGGTGCGGAGCTCGAAGCCATGATGCGCAATACTGCCAGATAAATCCAGATCGACGAGGCGTTTCTGTCACCGCGGATACAAGGCCGCGATGACGCCCTCGATCGATGCTCTTGTGCATGAATTACAGTTCGCCAGGAAGCATCGAAATCGGAGAGGGAGGCGTCGGAGAAATAAGCAATACTGGAATCGAATGCCGCGCGCCGGAAATTACCCGCATGATCAGGCGTCTATTCCGCAACGGCTCGTTCTGGATCTCCATGATGGCGCAATCAAAGAACTTTCGAGATGCGCTAGGGAGCCGCCGCGGCGGACATTCGCGAACTTTTCGTCTGCATCGTATGGTGACAACGCTGTTCCTGGCGGTGATTTCGTGTTCGTCAGCCTGGGCGCCAGGTCGAAGCCGGCCAGACAGTTGCTTCCATCCCACTCAAGGACGGTGAACTTCTCGTCCAGAACGGCACGAATAATGACGTTTGGCTTGTGGCTGACAATGAGCGCATTTCCATTAATGCGGAGGAGGCATTGCGCGTCGCCGCTTGGATCAAGGAGGGTAAAATGGGCGACTACGGGAACACCGGTTCGGTGGCATTCCGCCGCGAGGCAGGCATCCTAGTCGTTACCTTTGCTCCGGAAAAGGCAGGCAACAGGGAATTGCGTCTGGAAGATGCCGAGGCCATGCAGCTCGCCGCCGGACTGGCCTCGGTGCGTCAGAACGTCAGCGAAGCGGGACAATGAAACGACAGGAAAGGGATGGGCGGTTGGTTCGCGGTAACTCCAGAACAATTCGTCGTGCTCTAATTTATAGTCGGCAATGTAGGTGATTTGTGCCCCGGAATGACTTGTCCGGGGCGGTTAGCGTGGGTGCTGCGTCTCGCGCGTTCACAGGAATCGGGCGGTTGCTGAGAGGCGCTTCTCTTCACGTGTCGCGGGAAGCCAGACATCTTCAGGCGTACGGACCTCAACCTACAACTGGTGATGTAGGTGCCTCGCACAAATAGGTATGCGCAGGGATTTTAGCAACAGCGCGTGTTTACTCGGAAGTCCCGCAACTCAGTGGCATTCGGATCCGGCCACGCGGGACGATCAAAAGCGCCGATGCGCAGTGTCTGCACGGCGGCAGTCACTCATCGGTTTCGATGTTTGTGGCGAGGATGCTCCCATCGGGTTGAGCGAATCCTTCGACGTCGACTTTGGCGCCAACCCTGATCGGCCCGTCCTCTTCCTCGATCTTGGTAGCTTCGGTGACGATAACTGCTTTCTGAGAGACCATCCAGACCCCGAAAAGCCGGGCAGCAGGCAGCTGTTGAATGACTCCTTCAAAACGGACCTCGGCGTTGTCATCTGCGGCGAAGGCCGAGAAGCCCATTGCCATAGCGAAAACGAGTGCGAACGTGGTCATTTTCATGGTGATGAATCGTCCATCAGCAAGTCGCTGGCTGTCTGGCGCGTAAGTTAATGGTCCGGCTGCCGCCGGATTGATCCTCGAGGAATTGAGGTCTCCTTCGCGCAGCCTCGCGGGTCCGCGGATGAATCACGCCTCAGCGCTCGTTTGAACTCATGAAGAATCTCCTGGCGCTTTGCGCCAGGCTGAATGAATCCGCGCCGTTGGCGCTCGTGAATTGGTTCAAAGACCGCGCCAAGGGCGCACCTTCTAGCCACGTCGTACACCGAGCCTCCGTCGCGGCCGTGTCCCCACGGCCGAGGATGGTTTGCCCGCGATGGGGGACACCGCCGCTTCTACAACGCCTATCAACCATCATCTCTCAACTACCACCTAAACTTGAATGAGCTACGTGATCGGAGTGGGGACGGCGGCTCGAGACTTAGAGCCCGGATAGGCCAACGTTAGCACCGGAGGCTAGTTTTCGTCCTCGTTCTCGGGAGAAAGGATGCGTCGAGGACGAACGACGAGCACGAGCGACGAACACGAGCACGAGGGACGAGCACGAGCACGAGCGACGAGCACGAGCACGAGCGACGAGGACGAGCACGAGCGACGAGGACGAGCACGAGCAGAGCAAGGACGAGCACGAGGGACGAGCACGAGCACGAGCGGACGAGGACGAGCACGAGCGACGAGGACGAGCACGAGGGCACGAGCACGAGCACCGAGGGGACGAGGACGAGCACGAGGGGACGAGGCAAAGCGCAGGAAGTTCCAGCTATTCGCGAACCATAACCTCTGGCCGCCGTGGGCTTGCCGCGTAGGAGGCATCAACTCGACCGTTCCCCTTGGCTCAGGTGTTCATCAGCATCTTGACCAGGTTTGGCAGTCCGACCCCCTGCGATGCATTGGGTCACGCTTCAAATCGGTGCAATTGGCGAGCAAGATTTGCTTTCGCCTTGTCGGAAAGCCGATGAACTCGCGTCGGCTCGAAAGGTAGCTGGCGAGCAAGCCGGAGCATGCCGGCGCGGCCATGCTGGTGCCGCTCATCTCGACGTAAACGTCTTTCACGGTCTTCCCATTCTTCTTGAGTCGTGGCGGCAGGAGAGGATGCGTTCACCGGGCGCCACGAGATCGGGCTTTTGCCGGCCATCCGCGGTCGGGCCGCGCGACGGAGAAATAGGAGAATCCCGGGTGCCAGGTATGCGGATTCGTCTTGTTCACCGATCCGACGGCGATCGCTTCATCGAGATTAGCGGGGTCGCCGATGGAAAGATCCATGTTGGCGTCGATGTCGCCGTGAGCGCCTTGGAGAACGGCGAAACCTTCATTCCCTGCAGCGACGACGACGACCACGCCCTGATTCCAGAGCCGGCGCAGTTCCACGCATAGCGGTGTATGGCCACACCCGAAGACGCTGGGGTCGAATCCGCCGCCAAGGCTGAGATTCACCCCATGAATAATAGGCTGGCCAGCGTCTCGGCATTGATTTGAGCAATGTGATCAAGCGCCTTGATAAGCCACGCGTCATTTCCAGTCCCGGCATCGCTTAGCACTTTGTAAATGACAAGCTTGGCCGCGGGCGCCATTCCGGAAAAATGCTGTGGAGGTTGATCCTTTTCCGTGATCGTTAGATCGCCGGCAATGATACCGGCGACGTGCGTGCCGTGGCCGTTGCCATCGAAGGCCGTGCCGCCGCTGCTCCGAGGTTCCTTTTGCGTGGCAGTCGGTACTCCACTTCGATGTTCTTGAATTTCCGCGAGAGTGCGGATGGTCTGCTCCAATCCCTGAATCAAGGATCGCCCAGCGGATGTCGCGGCCATCGGCCCCGTAGCCGAGATGGGCCGGACGGGCCTGTACGGTGTCGATCGATCGCGTGATCAATGCGCGTTTCTCTGCATTCTTCCAAAGCCGATGCACTTCCAGCCCTTGGCTGGCAAAGTTCGAAGCAAGCAGCTCGGTCTCGTATCGGGTCAGATCGGCCGCCAGGAAGCGCCGCAGACGCTCGATTCTCAAGCCATCTTCGGTCTCCCTCGATTCTTTGATCAACCACCTGACGATTTTCTCCTTCTCCTCGCTGA
>CAVQOO010000063.1:0-301715 GCA_963714395.1 Bryobacteraceae bacterium | reverse complement strand
TGAACGCAGTGAAGCAAGGTCGCCGCCTGGCGGTGATCGGTATCGTGTTCGCGTGCCATGCCTCAAACGGCATCGCGCAGCAAGTAACGGGAGAGTTGGGTTCTCCAGGCGCAACCTCCACCCTCGGCGGCGGACAGGTTCCGCCGCCCGATCCGAAGTTCGGCGGCGAGATCAAGGAAAAGGCCTCGGAGTCGAAGCGCTGGTGGAAGCCGCGCGTCGTGCCGCCGAAGGGCGCGCCCAACGTGCTGCTCGTCATGATGGACGACACCGGCTATGCCGCTCACGGCACGTTCGGCGGCGTCATCCCGACACCCGCCCTGGATCGCATCGCTGACGCCGGACTGCGCTACACGAATTTCCACACGACAGGGCTTTGCTCACCGACGCGCGCCGCCCTGCTCACCGGGCGCAACCACCACGTGGCCGGTTTCGGGGTGGTCGGTGAAATCGGGACCGGATTCCCTGGTTACGATTCGATCATCCGCAAGGAAAACGGCACGATCAGCACGATCCTGAGGGAGAACGGCTACGGGACCTCGTTTTACGGCAAGAACCACAACACGCCGTCGTATCAGTCCACGCAGGCCGGGCCGTTCGATCAGTGGCCGAATGGCATGGGCTTCGAGTACTTCTACGGATTCATGGGCGGCGACGCCAGCCAGTGGCATCCGAATCTCTTCCGCAATACGACCCCCATCTACCCGTTCGAGGGCAAGCCGGGCTGGAACATGATCACGGCCATGGCGGACGAAGCGATCCAGCACATGAAGGGGAGCAAGGCGATCGCGCCGGACAAGCCGTTCTTCGTCTACTACGCGCCGGGCGCCACGCACGCCCCGCACCACCCCACGCCCGAGTGGATCGAGAAGATCAGCAAAATGCACCTGTTCGACCAGGGTTGGAACAAGCTTCGCGAAACCATCTTTGCCAACCAGAAACGGCTGGGCATCATGCCGGCCAACGCCCAGCTCACGCCCTGGCCGAAGGATCTGCCCGAGTGGGACTCGCTCGACGCCAAGGAGAAGCAACTGTTCATCAAGCAAATGGACGTCTACGCCGCCTACCTCGCCTACACGGACCACGAGATCGGCCGCGTCGTTCAGGCGGTCGAGGATCTGGGCCAGCGAGACAACACCATCGTCATCTATATCACGGGCGACAACGGGCCGAGCGCGGAGGGCCTGCGCAACGGCACGCCGAACGAGTTCACCGCCTTCAACGGCGTCGCCCTGGATGTCAATCCTCAGCTCCTTTGGTATCCGTTTTGGGGGTCCGAACGGACGTTCCCGCACTACGCGGCAGCCTGGGCCTGGGCGATGGCCACGCCGTTCAAGTGGGTGAAACAGGTGCCTTCACACTTTGGCGGGACGGCGCAAGGCATGGCGATATCGTGGCCCGACCGCATCAAGGACCAGGGCGGCATCCGCCGCCAGTTCCACCACGTCATCGACATCGCTCCGACCATCCTCGAGGCGACCGGCATCTCGATGCCTGAAGCGATCAACGGCATCAAGCAGCGGCCGATGGACGGCGTGAGCATGGTCTACTCCTGGGACAAGGCGAACGCCAACGCCCCGACGCAACACACGACTCAGTACTTCGAGACACTCGGCAACCGCGCGATCTACCAGAATGGGTGGGTTGCGGCGACGACCCCGGCGACGCTGCCGTGGCAACTCAGCACCAAGCCGGCGCCCGACGTGATTACCGGGTACCAGTGGGAACTCTACAACGTCGCCGAGGATCCAACGGAGTTCAATAACCTTGCGGCCCAGATGCCGGACAAGCTGAAGCAGATGCAGGATCTCTTCTACGCCGAGGCGAAGCGCCATGACGTGCTGCCGCTCGACAACTCGACGCTCGCACGCTGGAACACGCCGCGTCCGAACCTCACGGCAGGACGAACGGTGTTCACTTACTCGGGCGAGCTGACCGGCGTCCCCAAGAGCGGCGCTCCAAACATCCTGGGCAAGTCTTACCGCATCACCGCCGAGGTCACGATCCCCGAAGGTGGAGGAGAAGGGGTGATCGTCACCGAGGGCGGACGCTTCGGTGGGTATGCCCTGTTCCTGAGTCCCGCTTTCAACTGGTGGTCCAAAGCGGATCTGTTCCGGAATCTTGGCCTCGGCTTGCTGGCCTTCGGTTTGCTGCTGACCTGGCGCGGGCAACTCAAGAATTGGTCGCGGCTGATGATGAGATTGAGCTACGGGGTCGCGATCCTTGCCGCCCTGCTGGTGGTGGCGGTCGCAATCACAAACGCAGTCGGCATCGGCCGGGGCAAGCCGGTGTTCCTCTACAACCTGCTGGACGTCAAGCGTACGGTGTGGGCCGGGCCGGCGTTGGGTGCCGGCAAGCACACCATCGTGTTCGACTTCAAGTCCGCTGGTCCCGAACTGGGCAAGGGAGGGACAGGCGTGCTCTACGTGGACGGAAAGGAAGTGGCCAAGGACTCCATTGAAAACTCTATTCCGATCACCTTCCCAGAGGATGAGAGCTTCGACATCGGCCGGGACACGCGCACCGGCGTCGCCATGCTCGAACACCGCTACGACTCGCCGTTCCCGTTCAACGGGAGCATCGACAAGCTTACGTTCGACCTCGCGCCCCAACAGATGAGGGCAGAAGCACGGAGCCCACGTTCGGGCATCGCTGGCGCGGTCGCACGCGCGAAGGACGAACTGGAAGCTCGATGAAGAGGCTTCTGTGGTTTGTCGCGGGGCGGCGAGGGGCCGCCCCCGACCGTCGTCCAAAGGCCTGTGGGGTCGGGAACCGCCGCCGTAAGCGCCTAGACGATTAGCCAACCCGGGGACCAAATCCCAACCGCGCAGTGGTTTCCCGTCTGCCTTTATGCGCCCTCGCTCTCCGAGTAAGTAATTGATACAAATAGGGTTTGTTCGTTAGGCTTGATTGTGCCCGCATGGCAATCCGCGATCGACGAAAGCGACTGGCTGGCGCCGGATGCTCCTTACTATTTTCTGGGTCACGGCGGCAGCTTGTCGAGCTGCTACGAGGCGCGGCTGCTCTGTGAGGAGGCGGCTAAATCCCCAGCGTCGGCAATGGGGACCGGCGGCTTCCGCCATGGCCCGCATGAGATCGTCAGGGAAGGTGTCCGCATCGGCTTGTGGGTAGAGGGCGTGAAGATGCGGGAGCAAGACCTCGCTCTTGCGAGTGATCTTCGCCAACTCGGGGCGAAGGTCATGCTGATCGGCCAGGAACTCGCACCTGTCGCGGCCGATCTTGTCCTGCGTCTCCCCTATATTCCTCCTGCCTGGCAGTTTCTGATCGACAGCTTCCCGGTCCAATTGGTAGCCGAGCGGCTCGCCCGACTGCGCGGCGTGGATTGCGATGCGTTTCGCATCTGCTCTTACATCGTGGAAAGCGAAGGCGGTCTCCTCCCGGCCCCTGTCGAGCGTTCATGATTTCCCGTCAGCGACGTGTACAGGCATCTTTCTTTCTCGGAAGGTCACTCTCGTAGGTGTGCGATCGTGAAATTACCCGGCAAGTCGACGAAATCCTAGCAGGAGTTTACTGCGGGACAGGCGTCCCAGCCGTCGTGCGTCATCCACGCCCACCGAGGCGACGAACTTCTGGGCCAGTCCATCGAGTTCTACCCAGAACGTGGTTGTCGCGCGCGTGCCGATGCCGCGCGCAAACGCGCGCCCGCCGATGGTGAGCGGCTTGCCGCTGAACGATTGATCGACAGGCGGCCTTTTCACCCCTCAAAATGGAGATGGGCGAGATCGAGTTCCGTGAGCCAGTCGGTCTGAGCCGCGTACGCCGGTGGCGCGGCCATCCACGCCGCGAGGAAGCCGCTGAGAAGGAGGATGCGTGCATTCGAGTACATACGAAATTCACTGTGATTTCGACCTTGGTGTCTCACCATGATGTATCCTACTTGGTCACTGCGATGCTGGCCCGATCCTTAAGGTTGGGGAGTACCGGGTCTCCGTCTCGATCGGCACGCGCACCGGCACGCCGCGTTTTGACCCGCGGCCTTGGCTTCCCGTGGACATGAAGCCTCGATCACTGTAGGCGGTATCCGAGCCGCAAGTTGATGCTCTCCACAAGTCACTGCAGCTTGTAGGGAGCGCGATACTCGTAGTGCAAGTACTTGTTTGCCTCCGAGTTGTTGGTGAAGCGTTCGGCTCGAGGATCCCATTTCAGCAGGCTCTCGGTTCTGAGAGCGATATTCGCAATGAGCGTCGCCGACGTTGAGACGTGGCCGGTGATAATGTCGGCGTTGCATTTGCCGCGACTCTTCACACAATCAAGGAAATTCCGCGCATGCGGCGCATCTGCCCACACGCTGCCTTTGACGGCACGGGGTTCTATGACGGTTTTGCGCGCGCTGCGGCGCCGTTGCACGTTGCGGTCGATTGGGTTGTTGGCGCCGCGCGGCAACTCGTTGATCGGCTCCGGCACGACCTCCCACCCATTGGGGCTGATGAACATGGTGCCTTTGGTGCCGCGCAATTCCATCTCAGAGCCGCGCAGGTTGCCGGGCGAGCCGTTGCCGTTCACCTGCATGAAACCAATCATGGTCGGGCCTTCGTACTCCCAAAGCGCCTCCATTGTGTCGGGGATCTCGCGGTTGTCTTTGATCACGTACCGGCCGCCGATGGCCGTGACCTTCTTTGGAAACTCCAGGTTCAAGCACCAGCGCATTGTGTCCAGAAGGTGAACGCCAATATTGGTCATCTGTCCGCCGGAGTAGTTGTAGAAATAGCGGAACAGATAGTAAGCGCGGTTCGGGTTGTAGGGAACCTCCGGAGCGGGCCCCAACCATTGGTCCCACTCTTCCCTGCTGGGCGGGGCCTGGTCGCGAGGATCGCCGATGCCCGCTGGCCATTCGCTGCTGATTTCGTAGCCGCGTGCCACGCTCACCTGGCCCAACTCACCTGAGTGGACATAATCCACGGCTTCTTTGATGACCTTTGCAGAGCGCCGTTGCGTCCCAACTTGTGCGACGCGCTTCGTACGCTCGGCAGCCTCCACCATCTTGCGCCCCTCGACGACCGTGAGCGAGAGCGGCTTCTCAACGTATACGTCTTTTCCTGCATTGCACGCATCGATAAACATCAGGGCGTGCCAATGGTCAGGCGTCGCAATGACGACAGCATCAATTTCCTTGTTGTCGAGCAACCGCCGGTAGTCCTTGTATCGAGTCGGGGTGCCACGCGACTTGCCTGCGGCCAAGTTTAGGTAATCATCCCGCAAATCGCAGATGGCGACGGTTTGGCTGTCGCCCCACTCGAGAAATGCAGAGTGCACCTGATCGCCGCGGTTGCCGAGCCCGATAAAGCCCATGCGGACTCGCTCGGCTGCGCCCACAATTCGGGAGTAGCTGAGAGCCGTAACACCGGTTCGGGCGAAATCGCGTCTGGTTAAATCAGTCATCGCCTTCCCAGCCTACGCCAAAAGTGTCAGGCTGCTGGCGCCCTTTGGCAGGTCGACGCAGGCAATAATACTCTCCGGACTGCGGGTCCACGTACCGCTCTTGAGATCGAGCGGCCGGGCGACCTCTGTCAAGGGGTTGTCCGGCCACTCATAGTCAGCCGCGGAGCGGCGCGGCCGGCGTCGAACATTTGACCGTGAACTGCGGACAAGCGAACGGCGCATGGAAATCGATGGTCTTCTCCTGCCGGTCGATCCGCGTCAGTTCTTTCGCCGCCCAGTAGCGCGCGATTTCGCTCAGCTTCATCCAGATGAGATTGTCGTGTCCGGCATGCAATCGCTGGACAACCTGCTGGAACACCTGGAATCCGGTCTCCTTGCCATTGCAGTAAATGCCCGGCCAGTGGCCGTACATGATCGCCGGCTCTCCCCGGCGAATGATCTCCGGAAGGCGGCCTCCACGCGAATCCTCTGTGATCATCTTGTCGAGCGAGCATTGCTCCAACCCGTCCCAGCCGCCGAACCAATCACTGGTGCAGCCGATGATGGAGACGACGCACTTGGGATCAGAGCCATCCAGCCCCGAGGCATACTCGACGCGCGGAGCCACGCTCCTCCCATCAGTGAATGCATGCCGGAAGTAGTGCGGGATCTCCGCCTGAAATACATCCCGACACGATTGCAGCGTCGCCTGAGCGAGTTCGGGAAGCACGCGGCCGGCGAAGCCGCCGGGCGTGGTGATGCCCTCGCAGGGCAGATCCACATTCTTCAGAATCCGCAGTGCGTACGCCATGTAGTCGGCGAGCTGATCGACCGACTTGCCGTCCGTCCAACGGAAGTTCTCCATGAACAGATCAGTCCGGTCCGGGTACGGCCGGCCGGTCTTGGTGTCGATCACCCAGGTGTGCGAGATCATCTCCGGATGGATGTCCCAGTCGGGCACCATCAGCGTCCTCACCAGCTTCAGGCTGTCGTCGAGCTGGCGCTTGGACCAGCCGGGCATGTCGCGATCCATCCAGCCCGTGCAGGCCGGATAGGGCACGATGCTGTACTTGCCCTTCACTCCGTGCTCATGGCACCACTCGCCGAACTTGCGAACGAACGAGTCGGGGATTTCGCGAGGCAGAGCGCGCCAGTCCTGCTTGTAGCGGTCGGGAAACGCCTCCGCAAAGTGGGGAATGCCGAAGTGAGCGAGGTTCACCAGGCAGGTGGAGTCGTCGATCATGAAATTGACCGGGACGCGGTTCCTGGGATTGAGCACCTCCACCGTGGAAGATCGCGCCGGGCGCTGGCCTGGAATTTGCGCTGCCAAGGGGGCGGCCAGGCCGCCGACTGCGGCGCGCGAAAACTGACGACGGGATAGGCGTTTCATTGTTGCTCCCATACTCTCAAAGCCTCGCCCAGCGAGGCCGCTTCGCGAATCGAATCGCCCTTTCCATACAGGCGGAAGATGGCACGGGTGTACTGGTATCCCTCCGCCAACGGCGTCAGCGAAACAATCTCGCGCGGCGCCATCATTCCGGCCACCTCGGGCAGGTCTGTGATTCGCAGCACATTCAGCAGCGCCGGCGCCTGCCAGTGAGAGGCCGGCGGATCATTGAGAATTACGCGGCTGATGCGGCCGTCGAGGGCACCGGCGTGCAACGCCAGGCCGCCCATCTGTTTCCGGCCGTACACCGAGATCGAACTCAGATTCAGCTTCTCTTCGTCGACCAGATAGTCGACGGAGCGCAGGATATCCCAAAGCTGCATCGATTCGAGAGTGCCTCCGAGCAGGGCGACCGTCATCTTCGTGATGGAGGTGCGGTTCACGTCCATGGGGTAGTCGACGGCTCGCGGGTTGAGCACCAGCACGACATGGTTGGAGAATGCTGAGAGCAGATGGTCGAAGTCCACGGAGAAGACGATGTCGTCCTTGCCCTTCACGTAAATCAGCGCCGGATGGCTTGTCTTCCCGTTGCGCGGAATGAACAACTGTCCGTGGACGCGCACGCTCTCCTCGGTGGTGAATTCAACGTTGAACGAGTCCGCATACTTCTCGGTCCACATGCTGTACCTGCCCTTCCAGGCGTCGAACGGGACCAGGCTCTTGGGGAAGGCGCGAAAGACCTTGCCGCGCAGAGCGGAGGCCAGTTCCTGGCGGCGCTGGTTCCAGGCGGCAAGGGTTTTCCAGTCCTGCAGTTTGTGGGCGGGGATGAAGCTTCGGTGGATGCCCTCGTTGATCGCATCTGCGGGATAGCGGTCGAGCACGGTGAGCCGCGAGGCTTCCTCTTTGCGAATGTCGCCTTCGTCGAACGGCGTCAGGTCGTCGCGCAGCCAGCGGTTGAGCCACTCGTCGGCTGCCTTGCGGAAGGGCGGCAGATCGGCATGGCCGGTTTCAGCGTGGAACTCGGCGAGTTTGTCCGGCACGCCGTACCAGTCGTAGACGCGCCGCAACTGCTGGTAGACGAGCTCGTAGCCTGACGGCGGGAAAGCCCCGTCCTTGCTGGCGTTGATGATCTTGAGTGGGCGCGGAGCGATGAGCGCGCCGACGACGGGCAGATCGAGCTGATAGCTATTCCAGAAGTAGATGCAGTCGCAGTTCTCGCGCACGACGTCGCCGGCCACGTGCGGGCCCACGGCCCATGTGGCAAGCACGGGCGCGGCAACCTGGAAGCGCTCGTCGGCTGCCGCGGTGAACCACGTGATGGCGCCGCCGCCGGAGATGCCGGTAATGGCGGCTTTGGCGGGATCCACCTCACTTCTGGTTTCCAGGTAGTCGAGCGCGCGAATGGCGTTCCACACCTCGACTCCGGCCGGAGTGTAGCCGAGCGAGAGCCAGTGCCACATCGCCAGATTGTGGATGCCGTGGTGGATGCCGGGGATCTCTCCGAACTCGATCGTGTCCAGCAGCAAGGCGACGAAGCCGTGCCGCGCGAGCCAGATTCCATGTTGTTGGTAGTCGAACTTCGCGCCCGCGGGCCCGGGCGAATGTCCCGAGACATAGACAATCGCCGGATACTTGCCTGGCGCCGGCGGCTGGCCGGGGCAGATACAGATTCCCCGTGACGTACAGGCGCGGCCGGCTCTCGAAGACGATGTTCTGAACGCGGTAACCCTCTCGCTCAGAACTCTCCAGTGATGCGCGCATTCAACGGTGTGCGGCCGGGCAGTGGATCCAGCCCAAGCATGTCCAGGAATTGGCGCCGAATCTCAGGGCGCCGCCGCTTCCAATCGTCCAGGTTGTTGATGCCCTGAAACTGGTCGCGCGTGATCGCCGCCGCACGCATGGCGAGATTCTTCTGAAACAATTCGTATCGCTGAGCGGCGGTGTGGCGTCCACCGCCGGGAGCCGGGGGCTGACCCGGAACCGCAACAGCAGTGGCAAGAAAAAGGAGTAGCGCCCGCATTCCGCCTGTCTCTTCCTGATTAGTGTTCCCATACCCGCAAGGCCTCCCCGAGCGAGGCTGCCTGCCGAATCGAGTCGCTCTTGCCATACAGGCTGAAGATGGAACGGGTGTACTGATAGCCTCCCGGCAGACGGCGTCAGCGAGACGATTTCGCGCGGCGCCATCATGCCCGCCACTTCGGGCAGGTCGGTGATGCGCAGGACGTTGAGCAGCGCCGGCCCCTGCCAGTGCGAGGCCGGCGGATCGTCGAGAATCACGCGGCTGAAGCGGCTGTCGAGGGCCGCGGCGTGCAGCGCCAAACCGCCCATGTGTTTCCGGCCGTAGACCGAGATCGAGCTGAGATTCAGCTTCTCCTGGTCCACGAGGTAATCGACGGAACGGAGGATGTCCCAAAGCTGCATGGATTCGAGCGTGCCCCCAAGCAGCGCGGCCGTCATCTTCGTGACTGAGGTGCGGTTGACGTCCATGGGATAGTCGACAGCCCTGGGATTGAGCACGAGCACAACATGGTTGGTGAAGGCCGAGAGCAGGTGATCGTAGTCCACCGAGAACACGATGTCTTCCCTGTCCTTCACATAGATCAAGGCGGGGTGGCTCGACTTGCCGTTGCGCGGGATGAACAACTGCCCGTGGACACGGATGCTCTCTTCGGTCGTGAACTCGACGTTGAACGAATCCGCGTACTTTTCGGTCCACATGTTGTGCCTGCCCTTCCAGGCATCGAAGGGCACACGGCCCTTCGGGAAGGCGCGGAAGACTTTGTCGCGAAGCGCCACGGTCAACTCCTGGCTCCGCTTGTTCCATTCGGGAAGGCTCTTATACTCCTTTGGCCGGTGTGTGGGGATAAAGCTGCGATGGATCCCCTCGTTGATGGCATCGGGCGGGATAACGATCGAGCACGGTGAGACGCGAGTCGCTTTCCCTCTCGATGCCTGTCTTCGTCAAACGGCGTGAGGTCGTTGCGGAGCCAGCGATTCAGCCACTCGTCGGCCGCTTTGCGGTAGGCGGGCGTGTCGGCGTGGCCTGTGTCCTGGGCGAACGAGGCAAGCTTTTCCGGAGCGCCATACCATTCGTAGACCGGCCGCAGGCACTCGTGTACCGGGTCGTATCCCGCCGGCGGGAAAGCCCCGTCCTTGCTGGCATTGACGATCATCAACGGGCGTGGTGCGATCAGCGCGCCGGCCAGAGGAAGGTCGATCTGATACGTGTTCCAGAAATAGATGCAGTCGCAGTTCTCGCGCACGACGTCGCCGGCCACATGGGGCCCGACCGACCATGTGCCGTGAACCGGCACTGAGGCCTTGAATCGCTCATCCACCGCGGCGGCGAACCAACTGATCGCTCCGCCGCCGGAACGCCCGGTGATTGCCGCACGGGTCGGATCCACTTCCGGCCGCGTCTCCAGGTAGTCCAGCGCGCGAATGGCGTTCCATACTTCGACGCCGGCCGGTGTATAGCCAAGCGACAGCCAATCCCACATCGCGAGGTCGTGGACACCGTGGTGAATGCCGGGGATCTCTCCGAACTCGATCGTGTCGAGCAGCAAAGCAACGAAACCGTTCTTTGCGAACCAGATCCCGTGATGCTGATATTGCGCCTTGGCTCCCGGCCGGACCGGGAGCGTGGCCCGACACATAGACGATGGCCGGATAACGGCCCGGTGCCCTGTCTGCCGGCGGGCAGGTAGAGATTGCCGGTGACATACATCCTGGGCCGGCTCTCGAACACGATGTTCTCCACCCGGTAGCCTTGCCGTTCGAAGGATCCGGTGATGCGGACATTGAGCGGAGTGCGCGCCGGCAGGGGCTCCAGACCCGAGCATGTCGAGGAGTTGGCGGCGCACTTCGGGGCGCCGCCGCTTCCAATCTTCGAGGTTGTCGATGCCGCGGAACTGATCGCGGCTGATTGCCGCGGCTCGCAGGACCAGGTTGTTCTTGAACATCTCGTAGCGCTCGGCGGCCGTGTGGCGCCGGGCGCTTGCAGACCCGGACTGCGCCCACGCCGTTGCGGCGAGAGCCAGAACAAGCAGTATTCGCATGGCGTCAAATCAGAAATCGAAGCGAGCGCCGAACAGCATCGCACGGCCGCTGCCTGCCGACGTCACCAGGCCGAAGGAACCCGACTGGATGTTGAGGTTCGGGTTGCTGAAATTAGGCCGATTGAAGGCGTTGTGCATCTCCCAGCGGAACTGGACCTGAGCACGTTCCGCAAACACCAGCCAGTTCTTGTGGATCCCCATATTCCAAGTAGCCGTGCCTGGACCCGTGAGGACCATGCGGCCGGAATTGCCATAGTAGCCACGGCCGGTCGTCGGGAGCGCGAAGTCCGAGAGGTTGAAAACCGGGTAGCCGCTCTCGATGGCGCTTCGCATTTCGCCCGAGTCGTTGTTGCCGTTCCCAATGCGGTCGGGCCGGCCCGAAAACACGTTTGTGTTCGTGGGGTCCGCGTTGGAGTAGGCAGGACTCAATCGAGCGCCCGTGAGCAGCGTCGTGATGCCGGCCAATTGCCACCCGCCGATGACGAAGTCGAGAGGACGGGGGATGTTGTTGAGCGCCTCTCCGGCCGCGTCCGATGGGGACATCCCAGACGTAGCTGAAGCGGAACTGCTGGCTCCTCAGGGCTGGATCGTCGGAGCGCTCATAGTAGCGTGCGTACTGGTTCTGCTGGATGCCGGCCGTGTAGCCGTTCAGGCCCGTGTCGGTCATGCCCTTGGCCCAGGTGTAGTTCACGTTGAACCACAGGCCTCGGCTCATCCGCCGGTCCGCCTGGATCGTCAAACCGTGATAAGACGCGTAGCCGCCGGTCTGAATGAGGCTGGCGCTGTTGAATCGGGGATACGGTCGACGCGCCGCGCTGAAGGGTGTCGTGCTTGGCCGCAGCAGATTCAGATCCTCGCTGTAAGGGATCCTCAGCGAGCGCGTTCCGACGTAGCCGATGTCCACGGCCATGCCGAGAACCTGCCGCCCGATGGAGAAGTTCCACTGATGGGTCCGCTCATTGGGGAAGTCGGCGCTGAGACCGCTGATCGTCTGAATGCCGGAAAACGTCGAGGTGGTAGCGAACGGATTGGGGAACTGGATCGTCGGATTGTTGGCATTCTCCAGAATGAAGGACTCCGTCGATTGCCACGGCCCGCCCGTGGCGTTCTGTCCGAGCAGACCCGGCCAGAACTGCGAATACAATCCATAGCCCGCGCGAATCACGGTCGTGGCGTCGCCTAACGGGCGGAAAGCGAGCCCGATCCTTGGGCTGAAGTTGTTCGAGTCGTTATACATCAGGCTTCGCAACGGCAAGCCCGCCTGCTGCGCGGTCACGATGGGCAAAGTCGCCGCGACTGACGGGACCAGGTCGGTGGGAATCGTCGAGCCCGCGGTGACCATGCTTCCCGTCGAGGGGTCGAAGGTGAACATGCGGTCGAACTTCTCGACCCAGGGCGTCTGGTACTCGTAGCGGAGACCGTAGTTCAGAGTGAGCCGCGGGTGGAGTTTGAAGTCGTCCTGGATGTAGAAGCCCGAAAACGTGCTTCGGGTGTAGGCGTTCGGCCGCGCGATGCCGCGAGTCGACCCAGAGAGATAACCCAACAGAAAGTTCGCATAGGCGAGCCCGCTCAGCCGGTCGTCGAAGGAGTACGACCCCCGGATGGTCAGCGGCTTGTTCAGGTTGTTGACCTGCAGGCGGCGGATATCAACGCCGAACTTGATGTTGTGCCGCCCCTTGTACCAGGAAACGTTGTCGATCACCTGGTACGTGTTCTGCGCTGTTGCGGCCTGGTTCCTGTTGTTGCTCGCCGCGATCGGGATGGCGCCGCCGAAGGAGAACAGCGGCATCCCGCTAATCGCAGGGTCGTTGCCAGGGTTGTCGATCCCGTTGATTCCAAGCTGAGATTGCACGTCCTTGCCGAAGTTGATGTCCGTGGTCGCCGAAGCAGTCCGGTTGAAGCCCAGCTTCACCTCGTTGACCAGCGCCGGAGAAAACGTGTGCGTATCTGAAACGACGATGCTCATGCCAGGAATGTTGCCCAGCGTGCTCGCGCCGTAGCCGTCCTTCAGCGGTCCGGGGTAGGTGTCGCCGTTGGTCGCCGTTCTCCCGAATCGGACGAACAGCAGGTTCCTGTCGCTGATCTTGTGATCGCCGCGAATCGAGTAGACATTCGAATCGTAGGCTCCGCCTGGATCGGCATAGAAGTTCTGAGTCATGCCGTAGATGCCTTGTCCCGGCTGATTCGGGTCCGGGAAAAGCAGATCCTGCGCCTTCTGCGACACCGAATTGATCCTGTTGGCGGGTAGCGTGTTGTTCGGGAACGGCGTCCGGTTGTTTAGAGGATCAACCACAGTGATCAGGCCGTTGAGGGCTGAGAAGTTCCCTTGCCGCATGGCCGGCGTAGGCACGATCGAGTAGGTCCGATTGCCGATCCGGTAGCGGGCCCCACTGTAGGAGGCGAAGAAGAAGGTCTTGTCCTTCCCGTTGTAAAGCTTAGGAATGACTACCGGACCTCCGCCGCTGCCCGCGAACATGTTGTGATTGGTGAACGACACCGGCTGGCGGTCGGCCCAACTACGCGCTTGGGTGGCGGAGTTGAAGTTGCCCCAGTAGAAGCCCCCGTGGGGAGCGTTGGCGCCGGACTTGCTCACTGCCAGAAACTGGGCAACCTGCGCGTACTCCGCCGAAGTATTCGCGGTAAGGATCTTGATCTCCTGGAATGCCTCGATATCTCCTGAAAAGCCGTTTGCCGTATTTCGGCTGCTGACCATGTCATTGACAGAGATGCCGTCTGCCGTGAAGTTGTTCGCCGTGTCGCGCGCCCCGTTCACCTCATACCCGTTGGTGCTCTGGATGCCCGCCGTGACGTTGGTGATATTGGCCCAGGCGCGGCCGAAGACGCTCATCGGAAGCTGCGCGAAATCGCGGCTGGTCTTCAGGTTGGAAAGCGTGACGGTTTCGGTCTCTACTTGCGTCGTTCCGCCCTCCACCGTCAGAGTCGTTGCCACGTCGCCGACTTCGAGCCGGGCATCGATGCGCTTGGTTTGTGCGCTCGTCAGGTCGATCTGAGTCTGGCTGAACGTCTTGAAGCCCGCGGCTGCGACCGTCACCTGGTATGAGCCCGTCTCAAGCCCGCCGACGCGATAGCCGCCGCTCTCATCGGTTTTGATCGTCCGCGCGAAGTTAGTCCCCTCGTTGCGAACTGTGACTGTCGCGCCAGGGACTGTGCCGCCCGCGGAATCGGAGACGACTCCCAGGATGCTGCTTTGAATCGACTGCGCATAAAGGCCATAGCCTCCTGCGAAAGTGATTGCGGCGATAAGGACCGCCAGATGACCGTCAACTTCATGCGAGTTCTCTCCATTGCGATAGTCGCTCGCCAGGAGCCCGGAAAGTATTTAGTGCAGTCAGTGTAAATATCAATCCGGCCGTTGTCAATGAAGAACTGAGAGTCAGGGCTGTGCGAGCTGCGTCCCGCAGCGCCGTGCATGGTGTCGCGCCGTTGCCGTTTGCGCGCTGGACTCGGTGAAAAAGCGGCAAAGCACCAGCGCGAGGGCGCCCATCAGCGCGGAATCGCGACCGTGCCGGGACGGCATAATGCGCAGGCGGGTCAGGTAGCGATGGGGCGCGCGGCTGCGCAGGGCTTCCCAGACCCAGTCTTTCATCAGATCCCACCCCGACGCCAGATAGTCGCCCACAACGATGGCTTCCGGATTGAACGCGGCGTTGAGGTTGGCGAAGCCCATCCCGACGAAGGCAGCGGTCTCCCGCAGGACATCAAGGGCCATCTGATTGCCTTCCCGGGCCAATCGAATGATGTCCTCAGCATCCTGAACCGCTTCGCCGCGCGCCGCCCCCCGCCGCTCGGCGTACAGCCGTTCCAGAGCCCGTTGTGAGGCGTACTCCTCCCAGCATCCGATGCCGCCGCAGACGCAGCGGCGACCATCCGGATAGAGGCTGGTATGGCCGAATTCCGACGCTTCCCCCGAGACGCCGTGCAGGAGCTTGCCTTCAATTACGACGCCTGTACCAAGTCCCTGGCGCAGGGCGAGAAAGACGAAGTTCTCGAGCGGCTTGCTGCCGGGTTCGCAAAACCACTGTTCCGCCAGGGCGCGCAGTTTAGCGTCGTTCTCGAAATAGAAGCGTGCCGGATTGCCTTCAGAGAGAATGCGGCCGGCATCGAGGTCGAACCAGCCGAGATTCTCGGCAGCGATCACACGCCCTGTCGCGCGGTCGATCGTGCCGGACAAGCTCACGCCAACCCCCAACATGCGGCTGTTGGGAATGCTCCCGGCCAGCGCTCGAATCGCGTCGCGAACGCGGGTCAGGAAGATGTGATGGTCCGGCTGCCATGCAACCGCGCGTTGCTTCAGAATGCTGCCCTTCAGGTCGGCGATCACGATTCGCGCGCCGGAACGCGCGATCTCCACCCCTGCGGCGAGCATCGACTCCGGCCGCAGCGCGAGTATCAGCGGGCGCCGCCCCACTTGCGCCGGGCCCTCGCTGCGGGTTTCGTTGAGCAGACCTTCCCGGATCATCCGGTTGACGATGAACGTCACCGAACTCGGAGAAAAGCCTGTAATCCTCACGATGTCGGCTCGTGAGGTGCCGTCGTTCTGCCGCAGGATGTTGAGCAGGAGCCGTTGGTTGGCGTCGCGTAAGTCCGACTTCCGCAACGCGCTTCGGTTGGTCAAAGACATCGTTGACACACCAGAACCAACATCTTACCATTGCTGCAGTGACTGGCAATACATTTCAACGAAGAGGGTTTCTGGCGGCGGCCGCCAGCACCGGCGCGCTCGGCGCGAGCGACGGAGTGCGCCTCGCCACCATCGGCGCCGGCGGCCGGGGCCGCTATCTGACCGGCCAGTTCAAGGAGCACGGCGCGGAGATGGCGGCCGTCTGCGATGTCTACGAGCCGAACCTGCAAAGCGGCCTGCGCCTCGCCTCGCCGGGCGCGCGCGGATACGTCGACTACCGTCGCCTGCTGGAAGACAAGACCATCGACGCCGTGGTCATCGCGACACCGGACCATCTGCATGCCAGCATGCTCATCGCCGCCGTGGAGGCGGGCAAGGACGTCTACGTCGAGAAACCGATCGCCCACACCATTGAGGATGGATTCCGCATGGTGGATGCCGTGCGCCGCACCAAGCGGATCGTTCAAGTGGGCACGCAGCGCCGGAGCTACGAACTGTATCAGGAGGCCAAGGGCGTTCTGGATTCGGGGGTCGCCGGCAACATTCGCCTGGTGACCGCCCATTGGCTGAACAGTTGGGACTCGCTCCGCACCCCGCCGCTCAAGGGCAAACTGGACTGGGACCTGTTTCTCGGCCCGGCCCCCAAGCGCCCCCTCGACGCCGTTCGCTTCTTCAACTGGCTCCAGTTCTTCGACTACTCCGGCGGCATCATGATCGGGCAGGCGGCGCACATCGTCGACGGAATCCACTGGATGATGAACTCAACGCATCCTGTCGCGGTTACCTGCGCCGCCGGACGAAGTCAACCTGCCCGGCGCCGAGATACCCGAGACAAGCAGCATGATCGTCGAGTATCCCGGAGAACTACCTGCTGGTCTTCACGCTGGGCTATCAGGCGATGCGGTACAACCAGTTCAACGACCAGATGCAGCAGTTCCACGGCTCCAAGGCGCGATTCGATCTCGGACGCGAGTCCTGGGCGCTTTATCCGCAGAGCGGCGATGTGGACCTCAAGGCCAGCCGCGAGCGGCGCAGCCCTGGAACGTTCGAGTCGGCCAGCCGAGTCCACGTGCGCGGTTTCCTGGAATGCCTCCGCACCCGGCAGCAGCCGGTCGCTTCCATTGAGACGGGCCAGTCCACAAATATCGTTCTCGGCATGGCGGTCGCCTCGATGCGCAGCGGCAAGAGGGTGACCTGGGACGCCGCCGCGCGGCGGATGCAGCTCTGAGGTTGGCAGCACATCCGCCCAAAGCTTATGGCGCTACGCACCGGAAGTTCTCTGCTTCGTCGATGCTTCCCGAGCCAGAGTACTTCGCAGTTTGCGGGTAGGGACAGAGCGGGCGCGTGCGAACGGTCTTGCCGTCCACTATGCGTGCTGCGGTGATGCGATCCGGTGCTTTCCCTTGTTCCACCCAGTCCACGACCACCCCAAGCGGCTCGAATGATCCGGGCCCGACGCCGCCTCCGCAGTGGAACACCCCGGGCTGCATGAAGAGCCGAAAGAAATCCGGTGTTCCGGGGCCGATCTTCTGCAGAACGCTCTCGTAGTAATCGACGCCCATCTGTGGGTTGAGCGACTGGTCTGCCCATCCGAAGTACATCAGCATTTTTCCTCGCCGGTCGCGAAACGCGCTCAGGTCCGGATTGGTTGCATCGAGGATATTGTGTATCCAGTCGAGCCGCGCAGCGTCTTTTGCCACGTCGAATGCGCGCAGTTCGATGCCCTGATCCTTGCGCGGGAATGCCATGTAGCGGAAAAAGCTCTCGGCGAACAGGTAGGCTATGGTCTTTTCCGGCGTCTCGCGCACAATCCACTGGTCCCAACCGCTGCGGCCATCGGTTCCGGCCACTTCCGCACCGACAGGCCATCCGGGGAAGATGCGCTTTTCGCCAGCCTGAAGGTCGCCGTAGATCTTCTCGAGCGTCCCGATTTGAGCGTCAGTGAAGCATTTCCCGTCGTCGATGCCAGGGGCGCAGCGCGGAAGGTCGCGCGAAGGCTGGAAGTTACAGCGTCGTGGATCATCGATCAGGCCGTCTTTCAGTCCGTCCTTGTCATCGCATGCTGCGTAAACCCGCTCCGCGAGGATGGCAAGCTTGGCGTAGGGAACCGGAGCCGCACTCAGCACCTGTTCCCTGCACGCGAAGCTCACCATTGTCCCGGAAAAATTCAAGACGGGCGCACCCGCCACGATCCCGTCGAAATCATCCGGAAAGCGCTGCGCGAGAATCAGGGCCTGACGACCGCCCGTTGAGCAACCCTGGAAATACGACCGGGACGGCTTGGCGCCATAATATGCAGTCGTGATCCTTTTGCCTGCTTCAGCCGTCACATGAAGCGACCGAAAGGCATAGTCAAGGAGTTTTTGCCGGTTGACTGCGAAAGATGCGAGCGGTTCATCACGGCCGTCGTGGCCTGTGTTCGTCACCACCGCCGCGAGGCCCTGCCGCATCGCGATGGAGCGGAGACGGAGGCGCTGGGGAGACTCGAGGGTATCACCACCATATCCGGCATTGCCGGTCATCATGAAGCGCCTGTTCCAAACGGTAGGCAGAGCCACTTCGAAGCGGATCTCCGGTAGGATCTGGCCAAGTATGCGGCAGAACTCCGGAGTGCCGCCCTCCGCCGGTACGATAACCGCACTCTCAATGGTGAATTCGAAGCCCGTGTGTTTCTGCAATTCACGACACGCGATCGCTGGTGAACCTGCGGCTTCGCCTGCGGGCGGATTAAGAAAGGTCGCTGCAGGTTGAGCACTGCAGTACTCCGCCAAAATCAGGAGAGCGGGGGCGAAACGCATTACACCAATATAGCGGTGGTCCGCTGAAACTCTCTAGGATCCTGAGCCTTCCCTGGCGCGGATGATAGCTCCGGTTCTACAGCCCACCATCAGCTGCAACCTACTTGAAAATAGAGGATGAGTGCAATGTATCCCGATACTGTCTATTTTGGACGTGCTAAGTTTGTAAGCACCATTACTGTTGACTGACGGGAGCCATTTTTTGATATGAACCTGCACGCTGCGCGATCAAAAACTTCAAGAAAATCGTTCGAAATCTTCGTTGCATTGTTGTGCGCTCTGCTGATGGTGCCTGGAGATGCCGTGTTGCTCGCACAACAAGTGCAGCCGGGGACTCCTGCCGCCCAAGGAGCCGGTGGCAACCCTTCCGCCTGAGCAATTGGACTCGCTGGTGGCACCTATCGCCCTCTATCCGGACCCGATGTTGAGTCAGACTTTGGTCGCCTGCACCTATCCTTTGGAGATCATCCAGCTTCAACAATGGCTGGAGAAGAACAAAGGGTTGAAAGATCAGGCTTTGGCCGACGCGGTCAAAAAGCAGGATTGGGACCCGAGCATCCAGGGTATGGCGGGACTACCGGAAGTCGTCAAGCAACTTGCAGAAAACATCAAGTGGACCGCCGACCTGGGAAACGCGTTCCTGGCGCAGCAGGAAGGTGTGATGGAGGCGGTACAGCGGATGCGCAAGAAGGCGATGGATGCTGGCAACCTCAAGACCACCGAGCAACAGAAGGTGGAAACCAAGGTTGTCGAAACCAAGACCGTGGTCGTGGTCGAGCAAGCCAACCCGCAGGTCGTCTACGTTCCCAGCTACAACCCCGTCGTTGTGTATGGTCCGCCCGTCTACCCGTACCCGCCGATCGTCTATCCGCCAGCGGGCTATTATGCGGCCGGGATGGCGATTTCGTTCGGAGTCGGGGTGGCGATGGGCGCGATGTGGGGCGGAGGCTGGGGATACGGTTGCGGCTGGGGGCACAACGACGTCGACATCAACGTCAACAACAACTTCAACCGGAACAGCAACACGAACATCAACAGGTCGGGCAACAGGACCAACGTGGGAAACACGAGCAACAAGTGGCAGCACAACCCGCAGCACCGGGGCGGCGCACCCTACTCGGACAGGTCAACCGCCAGCAAGTACGGCGGCACGGCACGCGGGGATTCCATGTCCTCCAGGCAGGCGTCAGCGCGGCAGAATCAGTCGCAAATGGGGGGCAGGCAGCAAGCGGGGACGATGGACCGTGGGGCGGGCAGCAGAGGATCCTCAGGCGCCGGCGCTTCTCCCCGCGCGGGGGACATGAGCGCCAACCGGGGCGGCGGCGGGGATCGCGTCGGTAACCGGCAAACATCCGGTTCCTCTGGTGCGAGCAACCGGAGCGCGTTCGGTGGCGCATCGAGCGGAGTAAGCGGCGGGGCAGCCAGGGCAAGCAGCTCGCGTGGATCTTCCAGCATGGGATCCTCACGTGGGGGCGGCGGCGGCAGTCGCGGCGGCGGCGGGGGGCGGCGGAGATAGCCGAGCGGTGGTCAAGGAGAAAATCATGAAAACGAAACCATCGCACATCCTCACACAGAAGGCTCCGTTCGCCACGCTCGCACTGGCCCTGGCATGCACTCTGTCAGCACAATCGGCTGCGCCGCCGCAGAAGGGGTTTGACACTCCTCAGCAGGCGGTTGACGCCCTTCTCCACGCTGCGGAAGCAAACGACGTCACTGCCCTGAACGAAATCTTCGGCCCGGAGGGCAAGGAGCTGACCTCGTCCGGAGATCCTGTTCAGGACAAGAGCTACCTCTCCGCATTCGTCGCAAAGGCGAAGGAGAAGAAGGCCGTGGTAGTTGATCCCAAGAACGCCGCACGTGCAATTCTGTCAGTCGGCACATCGGACTGGCCCCTTCCCGTTCCCATCGTCAAGCGCAAGGGGAAATGGTATTTTGATGCCGCGGCCGGCCGCAACGAGATTCTTCTCAGGCGAATCGGGGCCAATGAACTCGATGCGATCCAGGTCTGCCGGGGATTTGTCGAAGCACAGCATGAATACGCATCGGCGGTCAGGGACAATTCCGGGACCAACCAATATGCCCAGAGAATCATCAGCACTCCGGGCAAGCGAGATGGACTCTGCTGGCGCAACGCAGATGGGACGCCCGACGGCCCAATCAGCGAAGTGATCGCCAAGGCCATTGAGGAAGGATACACGAACGCCGGCGCGGGCTACCATGGATACCATTTCAAGGTGCTGAAAGGACAGGGACCCGCCGCGCCGTTGGGACAGCTCGACTACGTCATCAAGGGGATCATGATCGGCGGATTCGCGCTGATCGCGGTGCCGGTCGAGTACGGGGTCAGCGGCGTGAAGACGTTCATCGTCAGCCATGACGGAATCGTCTATGAGAAGGACTTGGGCCCGGAGTCCCTCGAACTTGCGAAGAAAATGGACCGGTACAACCCGGATAAGACGTGGCGCCCCACGAATGACGAGTGGCCTCCCGAGTCCGGCCAGTGACCCTGCTCGCTATCAGCGCTCCCGGTTAGGAGCCAAAGCGCACGCCGGTGTGCTTTTCCACGGCGTCCATGTTGAGTGAGATCCCTAACCCGGGGCTGTCCGGGATCCTCAACATTCCTTCCGAATCCAGTTGCCAGCCGCCTTCCACGAGGCCGTCGACGAACGGAGATCCCGTGAGGTATTCGACCATGTCGGTATTCTTGCTGTGCTGACGCGAGGTGAAGGTCCGAAGCCAGGCCCAATGCCGTATTCCAGCCGTGCGGAATGAACCGGACACCGCTCTCTTCCGCCATCCAGGCAATCCGGCGCTCCTCGCTGATTCCACCGACCTTGGTGACGTCCGGCTGCACAATGTCAAACGCCCCCTGCTGGAGCCAGGGCGTAAAGGACTGCCTGCGGGTCAGGACCTCACCGCCGGCGATGGGCACCGGTGAGCTGTTCCTCAGTAGAACGTAGTCGCGCAGATTGTCGGGATGGATCGCCTCCTCGAACCAGTGCACGTTGTAGTCGGCGAGCATTCGGGCGGTTCGCGCCGCCCACTTGTAATCCTGCGGCCAAAAAGCGTCGCTCGCGCCCGCATCCACCATGAGGAAACACTCCGATGGAATCGCGCTACGCGCCGCGCTGACGATCTTCTCGTCCATTGGCGTAACTCTCGCGGCCAAACGGCCCCCAGCCGATTTTGAAAGCGCGAAAACCCTGAGAGAGTATCGCGGACAGATTCTCAGCCAGTTCCCCTGGCTCGCACATGAGGAGAGAAGCGTAAGGGCGCACACGGTCGCGGTACCGCCCGCCCAGCAGCCGGCCGACCGGCTGGCCAACGGCCTTACCGAGAATGTCCCACATTGCGATATCGATTCCGCTGATGGCGTGCGTGATCGACCCGCCGCGTCCCATCCAGAAGGTGTTGGCGTGCAGTTTCTCACTCACGCGTTCCGGTTCGAGCGGGTTCTCGCCCAGGTAGAGCGGCGCAAGAACATGCAGCGCGCCTCGCACCAGTTCGTCATTGGTGAAGGCCGATCCCCAGCCGGTGATGCCTTCATCGGTGAAGACCGCGATCAGCGTATGGACGCAGTCCTCCGGTTGTATCTCGTTCGCCCAGCCACCCTTTGGCGTTCCATGACGGAGACCCGCCGACCTGATTTCAGTAATTTTCAAAGTCTGACCTCGACGAGAGTATAATCGCATCCATGTTGCGGCGCAATTTCTGGGGTATTTGGGTTGGCACCGGTGCGATTGCCCGGTTGGCATGGTCTCAACAACAGCCGGCTGCCGCCGGGAGAGTTGTGCTGGAGCGCCCGAGCGACGGCCAGCCCCACAAAGGGAAAGTGCTGCTCGCGCTGCAGGCTCACTCCGACGACATCCCGCTGTTCGCGGCAGGCACCGTGGCCAAACTGATTGAAGAGGGCTATACCGGCTACCTTGTGCGGGCAGCCAACGACGACATGGGCGACGCGCCCGGGCTGGGCACCCAGGGGACCATTGGTGAGCACGTGCTGGGCAACGAGCGGGACAACGCCGAGGTCGCGCGAGTCCTGGGCTGCAAACGCAACTTCGACCTGAACTACAACAATCACCGCATGGGTGACGTTTCGCTCAACGAGTTGATCTGCCGGTTGATCTTCCTCATCCGTCTGCTCAAGGTGGACACCGTCATTGGTTGGGATCCATGGGCGCACGACGAGGAGAATCCCGATCACTCCATGATCGCCCGCGCCACTGAAGCGGCGTGCTGGATGGCAGGACGGGCGCACGACTATCCGGAGCACATGGCCGCGGGGCTCCAACCGAAGACGGTCCAGGATAAGTACTATTTCGCGCGTCGCCCGGAGATCACGAGGGTTGTGGACATCACCAGGCAGATCGAGAAGAAGGTGGACGCCAATCGCGCGAACGTGTGGAAGGGCCCGGCAGGGCATTCCGGATCGCGACTGCGTGCGGAACTGGCCAAGCGTAACCAGCGCCTGCCACTGCTGGGCGATGACGACATCACCGCCGATCGCAATTACATCAAGGAGTTCGGCTTGGCGCGCAGCCGCGAAGTGGGTAAACAGTATGGTGTGGAGTACGCCGAAGCGTTCCACTACATCCCGCCGGGCGCCTCAGGCGCGGATCTCGACACACGTATCGAAAAGTACGTCAAAGAGCACGCAGTTCCGCTCAAAAAATAGTGGAGGACCACTTGCATGATCGTGCGAACCACCGCTCTTCTGATCGCCGCGGCAGTTTCGACGCCACTCTGCGCCCAGGATGGATGGACCGAAGCATCGCCGCGCGAGGAGATCCGGCCCAAGTTCCTGCGGACGGCCGAAGGCCGCAGCGGGCGCGGTTCGCTGGTGATTGAAGGCGATGGTCGCGAAGGCCTCGACGGTTATTGGACCAGGCAGTTCGAAGTGTCAGGCGGCAAGGTCTATCGGTTTGACGGCTATCGCAAGGCAAGCGGCCTTGAATGGCCCCAACAAAACGCACCCGCACGCATTCGTTGGCTGGACGCGCAAGGCAAACGCGTCCTCGACGACAGGCCGCTCGTGGAGGGATACCTGAACGGATTCACTCCCTGGGCGCCCGGCGAGTTTCCGGTTGACACCGCCACGGTGGATCGCGGCTGGACGCAGGTGGCGGGCTCCTATAGGGCGCCCACAAACGCGCGCAAAGCGATTGTCGAACTCCACCTGCAGTGGGCGCCGCGAGGCAGGATCGAGTGGAGCGACGTGGATTTCACTCAGGTTGCCGAACCTGCTCCCCGCATCGTCAAACTGGCTGCCGCTCACCTGCAACCCCACTCCGGCAAAACGCCGGTCGAGAAGTGCATGCTGTTCGAGCCACTCATCCAACAAGCTGCCGGGAAAGGCGCCGACTTGATCGTCCTGGGCGAAACGGTCAATTACTACGACACCGGCCGTGAGCCGGCGGCCGTCGCCGAGCCGATTCCCGGGCCATCCACCGAGTGCTTTGCAGGCCTGGCTCGCAAGCACCGGACTCACATCGTGGTCAGCCTGTACGAGCGGGACCGGCATCTGGTCTACAACGCAGGCGTTCTGATCACACCGGACGGGCGGCTCGCGGGAAAATATCGCAAGGTGACTCTGCCTGAGGGTGAAGTGGAGAATGGCGTCGCTCCCGGCGCCGCCTATCCCGTCTTCGACACGAAGTTCGGCCGGCTCGGCATCATGATCTGCTACGACGGCTTCTTTCCTGAAGTGGCGCGCGAGCTGACCAAACGCGGCGCGGAGGTGATCGCCTGGCCGGTGTGGGGCGTGAATCCAGACCTGGCCAAGGCGCGCGCGGCGGAGAACCATGTGTACATCGTCAGCAGCACCTATGAAGCCGTTCCGCGCAACTGGGGGCTGTCGGCGGTCTGGGATCATTCCGGCAGGACCCTGTCTGTCGCGCAGGATTGGGGCACCATCGCCTTCGCGGAGGTCGACTTGAACGCGCTGACGCGGTGGCGCAGCCTCGGCGATTTCCGTTCGCGGATTCCGCGGCACATGCCGCTCATCAGGGATTCGTTGCAGTTTGAACCGGCCCCGGCGGCGACGATAGATGACGAGGGGAGGTGCGGTCGCGTGATTCTTGGACGGAGGCAGTTCCTGGCCGGGGCAGCGGTGGCGTCCACAGCCAAGCGCTACCGCGTCGCTGTCATTGGGCACACCGGGCGCGGAAACTACGGGCACGGCCTCGATACCGTCTGGCAGGAGTTTCCCGAAGTTGAGGTGGTTGCCGTGGCCGATGCTGACGCAGCGGGCCTTGCCGCGGCTGTGAAGCGGTTGGGCAATCCTCGTGGATTCGCTGATTACCGCCAGATGCTCGATGAGGTGAAGCCGGACTTGGTGACTGTTAGTCCGCGCTGGGTTGATCAGCATTGCGAAATGGTGGTGGCCGCGGCGGAGCGCGGGGTGCGCGGGATCTATCTGGAGAAGCCGCTTTGCCGAACGCTCGACGAAGCCGATCGCATGCAGACTGCTTGCGAGCGAAACAAGACGAAGCTGGCCATCGCGTTTCAGACACGATACAGCCAGAAGCTGCCGGTGGTGCGATCGCTGATCGAATCCGGCAAACTGGGCCGTATTCTGGAGTTTCGTACCAGGGACAAAGAAGACCGGCGGGGCGGCGGCGAAGGCCTGTTCGTGCTTGGGCCACACATGTTCAACCTGATCACATTGTTCGGCGGAGCTCCCGAATGGTGCCTGTCGCGCGTGCTGCGGAACGGCCAGCCAATCCGTCGTGCAGATGTAACCGACGGCGCCGAGGGCATCGGTCCGCTGGCAGGCGATGAGATTCACGCAATGTACCGGCTGGCGGGCGGCGCGACGGCGTATTTTGATTCCGTGAGGGACGCAGCGAAGCCGCCGTCCCGATTCGGCCTGCAGATCCTTGGCTCCGAGGGCATCATCCAGTCCTTCGACACCAGCCACCTTCCGGAGATGTACTTCATGCCGGATCCCCTGTGGGTGCCAGGGCGATCCGGAAAACAATGGATCCCGATCAGCTCTGCCGGCCTGGGACAGCCCGAACCGCTGAAGAACGAGGGATTGGCCGGCGGCAACGTGCTGGCGGTCAAAGACCTGATTGCCGCCGTCGAAGAGAATCGACAGCCGCTGGCGAATCTCCGTGAGGCCAGAGTTGCGACGGAAATGGTTGTGGCAGCGTTCGAGTCACAGCGACTTGGAGGAGTAGTTCAGTTTCCACTGTCCGTCCGGCAGAGCCCGCTTTCGCTGCTGTGAGGCCGAGCAGGCTTAATCGTTGGGCGGTTAGCGTGTCATGCACGACGCGCGCACTGCGTCCACCATCCGCTTTTGTTGCCCTTCAACCGTGGCCATAATCGATTTCACCTTGGCCTTCGCCTTCGCCGGATCACTGACGATCCCCTGGAGCCGCGACCAGAGCTGATCGCCGCTCGTCTCGTCGACTTCGAAGAACCAGTCGTTCGCACCGAAATCGCGATACATCTGCCCCTTGCACGTATCCGTCGGTTGCCGGACGTAAAACGCCGGAGTGCCGTTGTATAGAGCAATCAGGGGCGAGTGGCACTCCACGCTGACCACGGCCTGGGCCTTTGCATACACGGAGGCTGCTTCGTCCGGCAGCCAGAAGGTGTCGCGCCAGACAACGTTCTTCTTCACCTCAGCGGGCAGTGGATCGACGACCACTTCCTTTGCCAGCTCCACCTCATAAGTCATCTCCGGGCAGACGAGGACCTTGTTGCCGGTGCTCTTTACGTAGGCGACGATCAGCTCGCGCAGCTTTGAAAGATCCTTCTCTGTCGTCCTGGAGTTGATCGCGTCCTTCATGTCGTCGTCGACGGCGCGCGGGGTATTGTTGACGCGGTAATACGGCGTGTAGCGCATCCGCGGCACAACGCAGATGAATTTCTTCTCCGCGAGCTGGTTGTCCTTGAGATAGGCCAGGCCCTTCACATCGTCGCGGATGTGCATGCCGAGCTGAGCGTCAGGGCCGAATTCGAGAATCGGCGTCTTCACCCCCTGCCTCTTCAGGTAATCGCGTGAGATGGTGTCGCGGCAGAAGAAGAACGCAGAACGATCGATAACGAAGCGAAGATCAGCGGCGAGGTGTGTGGGCGGCAGCCGGGATGCCTTTGCGCGAAGCTCCTCCAGCGTGCCTCCTTCAGGCTCCCGGCCGGGGCCGAATCCGGAGATTGGGTCGGTGCTGACGCCAAAGACGCCAACGGGTTTGCCAGTGGCTTTCGAGAAAGCGACCGCATGGGCGCTCGCAGGGAAGCCCGACCCGGAGCCGCTCAAGTAGAGATCAGCTTCTGCCCAGGCCTTCGCCAACTCGGGAGTTGCCGGCCGGTTCTCCTTGTCGAGGCTGCCCTCCACGATCTTCAGCCTCGGATAGTTGCCGGTGAGCAGATCGCGGGAGCCGTGGCCCAGCCGTCCTGGCCACAGCGTGATTTCCGCTTCGGGAAAGTACTTGCCGATCAGCGAGAGCGCTCCCGGCGTGTGCCCAACGTCGCCGATGTTCACGCTTTGCCATGAGCTGCGAAGCAGAATCTGTGGCCGGCGGCCGGACTGCTTTGCGGCTGCGAAGAAGGGCGAACTGGCAGCGCCCACAGTGAATGCGGCGGCGCGTGCCAGCAGGCGACGGCGACTGGTCTGTTTCTCTTGCATGGTGTCTGTTGATATGGTGCCATCATGCGGATCGCACTGCTCACCTTGATTTCAGCGGCCGTGGCTCCGGCGGCAGTCCAACTCTACCCGGCGCCGGAAGGGGTCCTCCCGGCCCCCGATTTCGAAGTCCGCATCAACGGCAAGCCGGCCTTCGTCCACGATTCGCCTGTTGGACCGTTCCTGCATTTTTCCATGTCCGGTCCAGTCGAAGTCACTGTCAAAGCTCGATCCCGGGTGCTCTATGGCACAGCGCAGGAGTACGAGGCGTGGGGCCGGCGATACAAGCCCGAGCCGGTTGCACTTCCGCTTGGCGTTGTCGCGATCCGGCCGTTGAGCGCCCGCGTCGTTCCGGTTGTGAGCGGGGATACCATCCGTTTCCAAGTGCCACGCCCCTTGAATCTCAGCATCGAATTCGGCGGCAACCTCACCCGGCCCCTGTTTCTTTTCGCGGCACCGGATGAGCAGGGAGCGCCGCGGCCGGACGCTCCGAACGTGCGGTATTTTGCGCCGGGGAAGGTATACGATGTGGGCCGCTTGAGGCTCGCCAGCGGTGAGACTATCTACATTGCGGGCGGGGCCGTCGTGCGAGGCACGATTCTTGCGGACGGGGCCGAGGGCGCGCGCATCCTTGGCCGCGGCGTGCTCGATGGGAGCGACGAAACCAAAGCAGAAGGAGCCATGATCGAGTTGCGCCGCTGCCGCGATGTCCGCGTGGAAGGCATCGTGATTCTCAACAATCGCGGCTGGACGGTCATCCCGCGGCACTCGAGCAACGTCACCTTCGACAACATCAAAATGATTGCTTGGAACAACAACTCGGACGGAATCGATATCGTCGGGAGCAAGGACGTCACAATCCGGTCCAGCTTCTTCCGCAACAACGACGACTGCATCCCCATCAAGGCCGCAGCGGAGGGGAGCGATGCCGCGCCACCACCGCCCGAGAGTCGTGGACCTTCCAAGTACGACGTCGAGAATGTTCTCGTCAGTGAATGCGTCTTCTGGAAAGCCCAGGGCGGAAACGCTTTCGAGATCGGCTTCGAACTACGCACCAACTCCATCCGCAAGGTGGTGCTACGCAACAGCGACATCATCCACGTCGAGGGCGGCGCCGCATTCAGCATCCACAACGGCGACTGGGCGGACGTCAGCGAGATCGAGTTCGAGAACATCCGCGTGGAGGACGCCCAGGACGAGCTCATCGACATCTTCATCGGGCTGTCGATCTACAGCGCCGACGCGCCCCGCGAGTATCACCGATCCAACCCCCAACGCAAACCCCTGCCGGCGGCAATGCGCGAACCCGATACCGGCACTCACGCCGGCCAGTGGATTCGCCTGTCGGAGGCCGGAACTGAGCAGCACCGCGCGAATCGCGGGCGGGTCCGCAACGTCCGCTTCCTGAATATTCAGGTCACGGGGCCCCGTCCCAAAATCTCAAGGGTGATCGGATACGACGCCAGGAACCCCGTGGAGAATGTACTCATCCGGGGCCTGACTATCGGCGGCGTGCCGGTCCGCACAGCCCAGGACGGCGGCTTCGTGATCCGCAATGCAAATGCGGTTCGCTTCGAGTAGGCCGTATCGGCGGCGGGTCCGCTATGCTGGGAATCGATATGGAAGATTCCCATATTCCAGACAGCCAGATGGAGCGCTACGTCACCTGCATGATCCACGATGATGCAGAACTCCATTGGGTCGAGGATCATCTCTTCCACTGCCCCGCCTGCACGGAGCGGATGTGGGCCAGTCAGGAACATGTCGACAACCCGGATTCAGGCACGGGCGAGACCGACGAGCCCGACCTTTACCGGCAGAACCACCCCTTGCAGTAGGTCGAGCGATCGCTATTTCAGAATTTCCGCTCGGCCCGACTTGACGTCGAGCGTCCAGGGTTTGGGCTCAGGCAGCCACAGCTTGCCGTCGCCGATCTCCAGCGGCATCCACAGGTAGCGGGAGTCCCACTGCGTCTTCGGCCTCCAGATGTCGGCCATGAAGATGATCGTGGTGGCTTTTTTGCCCACCACCTTCAGCATCATGGTTGACTGCGAACCGTAGGTGTTGGTTGCCGGCGGAGCGATATCCTTGAACTCCGACCACGGGCCCTCCAGCCGTTCAGCGGTGGCGTATTTGTTGGGGTTGGGATTCCAGCCCGTCAGCGCTGAGCCGATGGCATAGTAGAGCCCCTTGTAGTGGACCACCGCGCCGCCTTCGAGTGGGGCGCGGATGACCGCTACGTCCTTCTCCACGTCCATGTAATCATCGGAGAGCTTTGCAATGTGGAAGCCCTTCAGCGGACGGTCTTCGAAGATCAGGTAGGCGCTCCCGTCGTCGTCGATAAACTGGCCGATGTCGCGGCTTTCCTGGCCGAGCGGACGGAAGCTCTTGACGTAGCTGTACGGGCCTGCGACCTTATCGCTGACAAGGACTGCCACCCGCGCCACTTTGTATCGCGCATCGTCGAGGTGAGCGTACATCACGAACTTCTTTGTGCGCGGATTGTGGAAGACCTTGGGGCGCTCCAGGACCCAGCGGGGGCCGAGTTGCTCCGGGTCGGTGAGATCGACTGCGTCGCCGAGGAAGCGCCAGCGGACGAGATCCTTCGACGCGTAGCAACTGACGTAGCGATGATTGGCCTCGAGGCCTTGCCGGCGCTGTTCTCCGAACCAGTAGTAGGTTCCGTCGACCCGAATGATGGCTCCGCCATGCGCCTGGATGTGCTGGCCCTTGTCGTCGGGCCACACCTCGCCGGGGTGGATCGTAGGCGGCGCTGCCGACATCACAAATGAAGCGAAGGCGGCAGCCGCGAGAATCGGAGAAGCTTGTCGGAACATTTTCGATCTCAACTCTATCGCATGAGTTACGGCATCAGGCGTTGCGGGTGAGGGGATGGAAGAGCGACTGCGCGCCGTCGACGCTGATGACCTGCCCGGTCAGGTGGGCGGCCTCATCGCTGGCGAGCCAGGCGATGGTGTGTGCGTGGTCCTCGGGTTGGGCGAGACGGCCGGCGGGGATCATGGAGAGGTAGTCACTAACGGAGAGCCCGCGTTGGGCGGCGGTCTTTTCGAGCATGGCGGAGTTGGTCATGCCGGGGCAAAGGCAATTCACCGTGATGTGGTGCGGGGCCATCTCGACAGCGAGGCAGCGGGAGAAATGGACTGTCGCGGCTTTGGCGGAGGAGTAGGCGATCTGGCCGGTGCGGACGATGAGGCCGCCGATCGAGGAAATGACGACGATGCGGCCGCCGCCAGCGGGGATCATTCGCCGGATTGCGGCCTGAGAGCAGAGGAAGACCGACTTGGCGTCGACTGCGAATTCGCGGTCCCAGAGTTCTTCGGAGAAGTCGGCGGTGGCAGCGGCGTGGAAGGTGCCTGCGTTGTTGACGAGCAGCCAGAGCGGACCCATCTCGCTGTCAAGGCGGGAGAAAATGCTCTCGACGTCGGTGCGCCGGCTGACGTCTCCAGGGCAGGCAATGGCCCGGTGACCGGCTTCGCGGAGCCGGGTAGCCGCCTGTTCGGCAGCGGCTTCGTCAATGTCGTTGATGGCGACGGTCATGCCCTTTTCGCAGAGCACCCTGCTGGTGGCAAAGCCTATGCCGCGGCCGGCGCCGGTGACGAGTGCGGCTCGGTTTGAGAGGCTCATTGATTGTGAATCCTCGGGCGGATGAAATTGGCGGCCCTTGATGAGAGCTGCGAGGGCGGCGTTACAGGGGGCTGTCAGGCCGAGTCGGGCGCTTTCGCGCGCGACGTAGCCGTTTAGTGCGTCAATTTCAGTCTGCTGGCCGCGGTCGAGGTGTTGCAGCATGGAGACGCGGTGGAATTTGTGGGAGCAGTACTCCTTGATGGTCTGCACGGGATCCGGGTCGGAGAGGACGATGCCCTTTGCGCGTACGAGCGCGGCGGCTTCGGCGATGATGCGCGTCTGGAAATCGTTGAGATCCGGGACGAGCCGGATATGACCCGGCCGGAGATTGGTGATGGCGCAGAGGGCGTTGATGCCGCAGTTATGGACGAATTTGGTCCAGATAGTGGAAATAACGTCGTCTACCAGCACGGGGTTGAGTCCGGCTTTGTCGAAGAGATCGTTGAGATGGAGGAGGCGCGGGGAACGGGAGCGGTCGAGTTCGCCGATGTACGTGGGGCCGTTGTTGGTGTGTTGGACGTGGCCGGGGGCAGCGAGGTCGCCGCTTTGAAAGCTGAGTCCGGCAAGGACGCGATGCGGGCCGAGGACGGCTGTGAGGGTTTCGATGTTGCCGACACCGTTTTGCAGGGTAATGCAGTAGCCGTCGTCTTTGAGGACCATTGAGGCGGCTTCGGCGGCGGACTGGGTGGAGTAAGCGTTCACGCAGACAAGCACGGCATCCGCCCGGGGGATCTCCGCTGGATCGGACGCAGCGAGAACAGGGACGGTGAAATCGCCCGAGAGGCCGGTGAGTCGCAGCCCATTGGTGCGGATGGCGGCGACGTGTTCGACCCACGGATCAAGCAGGCCGACATCCTCGCCGATGCGGGCGAGATTGGCGCCATAGACGCAACCGAGATTGCCCGCGCCGATGATGACGATCTGCATCAGCGAGCAGTGTATCAATGTCCCCGATTACATGCGGGCGACTTCAAGCTTCGCGTCCCAAGCCTCGTTGGAGTTGGCGACTTCATCCCAGGTGACAGCATGGCCGTTGTAGGCGGCTGTGCGGCCGAGGATCGCGCTGAGCGCGGATTCGACCCCTTGGGCGGCTTCATTGATGAACTTGCCGGACACGATCGAGTCGAGCCAATGCCGCTCCTTCATGGCGTCGGCATCCTCGATGGCGCCCTTGAATGCGCCAGTAGCAGCCGCCTGGCCGGCATTCTGACCGGGAATTCCCACTCCAGGGGCGTCCCAGGGGCGGCGGCCAGTGATGCGGACCGGGGCGTCGTACTTCATCTCGGCGTTGCCTTCAGTGCCGAAGTAGCGCATGGCCACGTCCCAGGCGCCTTCAATGAATTGGGTGGAGGTGAGCGTGACGTGGACGTTGTTGGGGTAGGTGTAATTGACGTTGTAATGGCTGAAGCAGTCGCCGGAATCGCGACGGCCAGCCCGGCCCCCGGTGCCTTGAGCAGAGACAGGGTGGGCGTTGAGGAGCCAGTTGTTCACGTCGATCAGGTGGATGTTCTGCTCGACGATGATGTCGCCGCTCAAGGTTTTGTCGAAGATCCAATTGCGCAGCCGTTTCTGGGCGGGAGTCGAGCCGGGCCATTCGGGCCGGCCGATGGCGCCGGCGTAGTAGTGGGAAAGGCCGCAGACCATCTGGCCCAGGGCGCCAGCCTGGACGCGCTTGACCAGTTCGACATAGGGCGGAGCGTGACGAAGTTGGAAACCGATGGCGAGGCTGAGGCGCCCGTGAGCTTTGGCTCCCGCGGCAGCGACACGTTTGCAGCCCGCCGGATCGACGCCAACAGGCTTCTCGCAATAGACGTGTTTTCCGGCTGCGACGGTCTTTTCGAGGTGTTCGGGATGGAAGTAGGGTGGGGTAGCAATGTAGATGGCATCGACCGACTTGGAGTCGAGGAGCTGTTCGAGGGATTTCGCGCCCTGAAAGAGCTGCGCCTTGTCGATTGAGGGTTTTCCCGCCTTGGCCGACGCTGTGTCGAGAGTGTCCTTGGCGCGGGAGAGCGGATCGGGGAAGAGGTCGCCGAGGGCCGTGAGGTGGGCCGGAGTGTTCTGGATGAAAGAGGCGGCGACACCCGTGCCGCGGCCTCCGCAGCCGTAAAGGGCGAGGCGAACGGCGGAGTTACGCTGGGAGCCGCGCACGAGTTCCGGCTTGACGAATATTGGGGCAGTTGCGGCGGCGCGCAGGAAGTCTCTTCTCTCCATTGAGTTTCTCCTTCAGGAGGCCATCATATCGGCTGCGGCGGGTCTTCGTGCTATAAGACCATATGCCCCCGACTCCACAAAGAGATGCCATTGCCAGATTTGCGCTGCAGTTTGCGGGCGAATCCGTTGTCATGTTGCGCCATGCCGCGGGTGGAGATCCGGTGGCCGAGGTGGTCCTGTCGGCAGGGCCGGCCGGTCGGCCGAGCAAGGATCTCGGTGCGGTGAAGTATGAGGACTTGCTGGTGGAGGTGCCTCTTTCTGAGGCGGCGCGTCCTTTGCTGGATCTCCTGAGTGAGCCCGGAGCCAGAGGGGCAAAGGCACGGGAAGGCAGCCTCTTCATGGTCAACCAGGCCGGCGCGAAGCTGAGCGAATTGGCTCTTGAAGGAGCGGCGCTCAGCGAGGTGGTGCTGCCTGAGTGGGATGCCTCGGCGAAGGAAGCGGCGAACCTCCAATTCCGGTTCAAGGTTGTTTCATCGAAGCGAATGGCGGGCGGCGGTGTGTTGGCGATCCCACTCGGGCGGGCAGCCAAACAGACCAACCGGAGCAACTTTCGGTTGAAGCTGGGCGATCTCGAGACGTCGAAAGTGAGCAGGGTGGCCGCCGTTTCGGTTTTGATCGGCGAGGACACGCAGGATCCGCGGAGGTTCGATGTTGAAGTTGCCAGCACGGGCATGAAGGGCTGGATGGAGTGGTTCCAGGCGGGCTTGGCGGCTGGCCACACGGCGCCGAAGCTTGATGGCGTCATTGAAGTGCTGGCAGCCAACCTGCGCGATGTGCTGGGCGAAGTGAAGCTGGACGGAGTGGGAATTTGCAGATTGGCGCCCTCTGAGGCGGGCGAGGAGACTATCCAACGTTGGAAGGCAACCTTGTTCTGCGACCAGCTCTCCTTGCGCTGGAAGTGAGGAGCGATGAGCCTCAGGCCGTTTTGGGCCTCGCGAGCCAGGTTGGGAGGCGCAGCAGCAGGGCGAAGACAAGTAGTGTTCCGTAGAGCACCGGCAGGCGTACGTCGGATTTGACGAGCCAGTAATAGTGAACTACGCCGGCGAAGGCGCTGAAGTAGATGAGCCGGTGAAGTCGCTGCCAGCGCTTGCCGCCGAGGCGGCGGATCCAACCCGCGGTGGAGGTAAGGGCCAGGGGGAGCATGAGCACGAATCCAGCGAAGCCAGCGGTAATGAACGGCCGCTTCGCGATGTCTTTCACCATGGAAGCGGCGTCGAAAAACTGGTCAAGCCAGACGTAGGTTGTGAAGTGCAGGAAGCCGTAGAAGAACGCGAAGAGGCCCAACATGCGCCGGAAGCGGATCAATTCGGGCAGATGAAGGTAGCGCCGGAACGGAGTGATGGCGAGGGTGATCAGCAGGAAGCGGAGGGTCCAGGTGCCGGTCCTTCGGGTAACGTACTCGATGGGGTTAGCGGTGAGCTTTCCAGTGTAGGCGCTCCAGAGCAGCATTGCCAGCGGTGCCAGAGCGAAGAGAAAGACGATGACTTTAGCGGGCTTGCCGGATAGGAGGCGTCGCACTACCGGGGACCTCGTTAATAGTCTCTTTTCAAGTTCATGCCCGCATAAAGCTGAGCCACCTGCTCGCCGTAGCCGTTGAATTTGAGCGTCTCGCGCTTGGAGAACTCGCCGAGGCGGCGCTCCTTGGCCTGGCTCCAGCGCGGGTGGTCGACTTCGGGGTTGACGTTGGAGTAGAAGCCGTACTCGCTGGGGTTGGAGATATTCCAGGTGTTGGGGGGCATGCGCTCCACGAAGCGGATCTTCACGATGGATTTGATGCTCTTGAAGCCGTACTTCCAAGGGACCACGAGGCGGACAGGCGCGCCGTTCTGGTTGGGCAGGACCTCGCCGTACAGGCCGACGGCGAGGATCGCGAGCGGGTTGACGGCTTCGTCCATGCGGAGACCCTCGACATAGGGCAACGGGATTCCGGCGTATCGGCTTCGAGGCATCTGCTTGTCGTTGTAGTAGCTTTCGAAGGCGATGAACTTGGCTTTAGAGGTCGGTTCGGCGAGTTTAACAAGGGCGCTCAGGGGGAATCCGATCCAGGGGACGACCATCGACCAGCCTTCGACGCAGCGGAGACGGTAGATGCGCTCCTCCAGCGGTGCGGCTTTGAGGATGCGGTCGAGGTCGAGCGTAACGGGTTTTGCGACCTCGCCTTCGATCTTGAGAGCCCAGGGATTGGTCTTGAATTCGCGCGCGTGGACGGCGGGATCTTCCTTGTTTGTGCCGAACTCGTAGAAGTTGTTGTAAGTGGTGACGGCGTCGTAAGGCGTCTGCTTTTCGGTAGTGCTGAAGGGGCTCTTGGCGTAGCCGGTGAGTTTGGCGCCGGCAGTGGCTGAGCGCGTGGAGACCGCGGCGAGGGCGCCGGCGAACAAGGCCCGGCGGGTCAGGTAGAGATTCTTCGGGGTGACGTTGGAGTGTCGGAGTCCCTCGGCGCGTCTGATCAGCATGGTTCTTTGATGGCGTACCTCCGCGTATGGATGCCAGACGAATGACCTTCTATTCCTTCTTCAGGAAGGAGTCGACAGCGCTGTTGAGCCGGGCAGCCTCGCAACTGGTGGCCATGTGGCCGCAATTTCCCGGGAGTTCAAGGAGCTGGAAGCCGCCGAGGCGGGCGAACTGGCGTGCCGGTTCGGGGTTGACCATGTGGTCTTCAGAGGCGATGACGACGAGGGTCTTGGCTTTCACCGCTGCGGCGGCCTTGGCCATTTCGCCGCCGAAACGCCGGGAGATATCGTGGCCGATCATGGCGCGGAGTTGGGCGGCGAAGTCCGCTGGGGCCATGCCGGTGGCAGCGTCCTGCCTGATCTGCCGGTCGATTGCGGTGAAGTCGCGATCCGGGCCGGAGGCGGCGAGCCAGGCAGGTGTGCGAAGGGCAAACTGATGCATGCGGAGCGCGGCGGTGAGGCCTTGTTTCGGGTCGGTGGCCGCTTCGATGGCAGAGAGTTCAGCGTGCCAGAGGAGGAGGTCGGCCGAATTCAGGCGCGGGGAGCCGATGATTGGCACGGCACGGCGGGCAAAGCCTGGGTAGGCGACAAGCCATTCGAAGGTCTGCATGCCCCCCATGGAGATGCCGATGACAGCGTGGAGGCTGGTGAGGCCGAGGCCTTTTGTGATGAGCTCATGCTGTGCGCGGACCATATCTGCGATGGCTAGAGCGGGAAAGGTGGAACCGGACAGGGAGGGCGAGCAGCTTACGCCATTGGCTAGGGCGTCGACGGTGATGACGAAGAAGCGGGTGGAGTCGACAAGCTTCCCAGGGCCGATCAGCTCGGAGAGGTCGCTGGTTCGGCCGGTGAACCAGGTGGGAAAGAGGACCGCATTGTCGCGGGCGGCGTTGAGCGTGCCCTGAGTTCTGTAACCCAATTTGCAGGAGGCGAGGCTCGCGCCGCCGGCCAGATGGAAGTTGCGGAGCTCGTAGAATTGGAGATCCTGAGCGAGACAAGTAATCGAAGTAGTTGCCGCGAAGAGGGCGAGAAGCGTGCGGACCATTCACCGATTGTAGTGCTTGGGGTTCAGAGATTCCGCGTGAGCGAATAGATTACGTGCGGCGGCTCGGGCGGAGGTGCCTGCTCGCCCATGTACAGAGGCCTGCGATAGGTGCTCGGCTCCCGGTTCCACGCAGCGATCAGCCAACTGAGCGTGAACAGGAATATGCCCATCCCGAACATGCTGATCGCGGTCCAATCATGGGGGCGGCGCAGGTTCGGGGGTGTGCCGAAGCGTATGCTGAACGGCGGAAACAGCCTTTCCGCGGAGATTGGCGCCACGCTGGCGATTACCGGCTGTTCGACTTGGAATGTTTCGGCGACCAGGATGGGAAGATCATCGACTAACCCCTTACATGCAATGTTTACGATCAAACTGGCTTGCACTTCGGGAGGTGGCAGGATCGCTGCGGACAGCGGGGCGAACGGGGTACAACAAAGCAAGCTTAGCGCGCAGTATCGCAGAGCGATTCGAGCAGCATCAGACTTATTAGTTTGGCTAGCGCCGCGACGGGCTGCAAACCCGGACACCAATCGCGAGAGATTGGTCGTGGGTTGAACCGAGGGCCAAGGCACCGGCATTCAGTGTTCAATCCCGGGTGGAAGTGATTTTGCTTACGTACTATAGGTACTAGGCCTGTGCAGGAAATCTCACAAAAAAACGCGGTCGTCTCTATCTCTTGGCTAAGTAATAGACCGTAAGGAAGATAAATTTGCGAACGATGCGCCCATTGCAATCTGTCTACACAATTGGGGAGGGATGAGCAATATGAGACAAATTCAACTCGGGTTTGTATTGCTGACCCTGATGACACAAGGAGTGTCCGGAGCGCTGGGGAAGAAGAAGGCCATGGAAGTCCCCGTGGGCTTGGTGATGGGTGCAGGCGCGACAGTCACCAGGGACAACCAAACCGGTCCAATCAAGCCGGGCGAAATGCTCTTCGCCGGAGATGTCATGTTGGCAGGAGCCAATGGTGTGCCGTTTCTGTATTGTCCGCAGAAGGTATCGGCGGTAGCGGCGGCGAAAGGGCAGGTTGTCTTTGAAGGGCAGGAGCTTTCTGGAGCCATTGAGCACCGCAAGCCGGTTTCGGCATGCCTTCTTCCGGCGGTGCAAAAGCTGCCTATCACGAGCCAGCAATACTTCGGGGGGATGTTAACGCGTGCGGGGTTGCTTCCCGCACCCGCGACAACATTCGATGAAAGAACGCAGGCGTTGCCGGCTGACAGGAAGGGCGAGCTTGAGTCGGAACTTTCGGCAATCAAGAACGCCGACCCTGGAATGCTGGCTGTGCGGGCGGCTGCACTGGAGAAGGCAGGGCTGCTGCATGACGCAGACCAAGCGTATCGCGCGTTCTCAGAGACATTCGATGAAGCGTCGTGGGTCAAGCGGAAGATCATCGAGGTCGAAAAGCAGTTGATGAAGGAGAACCGGAAGTAGTCTAGTCCCTGTATTCGAGCAGGACGACAGTGATGTTGTCAGGCCCTCCGGCCTGGTTGGCGGCGTCGACCAGGTTATGGACGGCTGCTTCGGGCGAGCCTGAGGCGGTGAGCACAAGGGAAATGGCGGCGTCGCCGACAGGTCCGTACAGGCCGTCACTGCAGAGCAGGATCCAATCGTTGGGGAGCATTTCCAGGCAAGCGTCGCGGATGAGGATCTCGTTGTGTGCCCCGATTGCGGCGGTCAGGACGTGTCGCTGGGGAAACTGGCTGATCTGCTCTTCGGTCCAACCCATGGAGTCGCGCAGTTCGTTACCCAGATTCTGATCGTAGGTGAGCTGGCTGAGTGCGCCGTCGCGAAAGAGATAGGCGCGGCTGTCGCCAACGCTGGCGATCGAAAGTTGTGATTCTTCCCAACGTGCGGCGACGATGGTGGATCCCATGCCGGCGCAGACGGGGCGGCATCGGGCTTCGTCGAGGACTCGCCGGTTGGCCCAGCGGATGGATTCACGGAGGACGTCGAGCGCGGGTGTGCCGGGGGCAGCGTCGGAGACGATCTCCTCGATGGTCCGGATAGCCAGGCTGGAAGCAACCTCCCCGCAAGCCTCGCCGCCCATACCGTCCGCCAGCACGGCAATGCGGAGCGGTGAACTGGCGAACCAGGAGTCTTCGTTGTTGGAGCGTTGGAGCCCTCTGTCGGAGTGTCCCCAGTGATTAACGTGTCCCATGTGCGCTCGCGGACAGGATTCAGTCGATCGAAGTTCGATCCTGTTCTCGCTCCTTTGATTTGTCGTGATAGATGCGGCACTGCTCGTGAGCGGGGAAGTGGTGGCGAGGATTTTATCCGGCGAGAGCGGGGTGCCGCTCAGATCCGCCGCGGGAATCACGTCTTTCGACATCGCTCGAGGTATTACCCCCCCTTTCCCCTGTGGTCTCTAGATGATAAACGGGCGAACAGGATCCAGCAAGAGGTATTTCCCGCAGTTAGTTGTGCAAATCCCGGCAGGCACGGAGAAACGATTCTCAAGCCGTGCGTGAGTTCGCCGATGAGGGATGGGAGGGAGTATCGGCATGAGCATAACGCCTCTCAGGTTCACAGGGATCAGCGCATTTTCGGATGATTTCCAGGCTATTGTCGATCGGACTGTGGCAATCGCCTCGTTGCCGGTCAAGGCAATGGAGTCCTACCAGCAGGAAATTCTGGCCGACAAAACGGGTTTAGGCACTTTGAGTATGGCAGTTACCTCGCTGTCTGGGAGCCTGTCAGCCCTGAAAGGGATGAAGGACGGAGGATCGCTGAGTGTCAGCGCGAGTTCGACGAAGGTAACCGCATCGATGGGCAGTGGCGCCGCGCCGGGAGTCTACATTCTGAGTGACGTCACGAGTCTGGCGCAGACGGCAGTCTATACCGCCGCTGCGGGCATGGCGGATACGGACACGACATTGATCGATCAGGACGGGACGTTGAATCTGGTGATCGATGGCGTCGATAACCAGATTGTTCTGGGGTCGGGCGAGAACAATCTCGCCGGATTGAGGGATGCTATCAACGGGGCAGGCCTGGGAGTGTCGGCCTCGATTGTCGACACCGGTTCCGGTTCCAACCGCTACTATCTGACGCTGACGGCGGAAGAACCCGGAGCCCGGACGTACGAACTGCGCACCGAACCGCTTGTGGCAGGATCGAACATCATTGCGCAGACACGGGCTGGCTCGGACGCGCACTTTAGCCTGAACGGGAAGCCGGTGACGGCAAAGGACAACTACATCACTGGCGTTGTGCCCGGTTTGAACTTCCTGCTGAACCAGACGACAGGCGCTGGCGAGCAGATTGAATTGACTGTGAAGTCGAATCGCTCGCCAGTGACGGCTGCACTATCGAAGTTCGTCGCCGGGTACAACGACCTGGCGGCAGTGCTGGCCCAGCACCGCGGCGAGGCTGGAGGGAGCTTGGCCGGCAGCGGCATTGTGCTGGACCTGGTTGGAAAAATGATGAACCTGACAGGTGTGACGGGGTCGGGCTCTATTGGCAGTCTGGCGGATCTGGGAGTCTCAATGGGGGCTGACGGCGTGATGAGCCTGGACAGCTCGGTAGTCAGTGGAATGTCCTCGGATTCATTCAATCAGGCGCTCGAGTTCATGGCCAGCGAGAACGACGGATTGGGCGGGATGGCGTCGCGATTCCAGGAGTTCAGCGATCCGGTGGATGGTTACATTCTGGTGGAGAGCCGGCAATTGGACGCCGCCAATCAAAGGTACGCGAGGCAGATTGAAACCGTGAACGAGCGGATCAGCTCCATGCAGGCCTCATTGCTTGCGAAGCTACAGGCGGCCGACGCCCTGCTGGCTTCGATGGAGAGCCAGAAGAGCATGATGGAAGCGACGATGGAGAGCCTTAGTCTTGTCACCAACGGAAGACGCGATGGATAGACAGCCAAGGCGGCGTCGCCCGAATCAGGCCGCGCTGGCGCTGAAAGCCTGACGGCTGAGCGCGCCAACCATTCCGACCTGCAGCCAGAGCATGCCGAGATTGGCGCGAGCCTGCGCATGATCGGGACGGAGGTTGAGCACCTTCCGGTAGCATCTGATGGCTTCCATTGGGTTGCCGAGCGCCTCCATCACGACCCCCAGGTCGTTCCACGCTGCTTCGCAGCGGCAGTTCAACTCAACAGCCCGTCGAAATGAGCGAACCGCATCCTCCAGCCGATCGGAGGCAAGCGCGTTGATACCTGCCTGATGCCACAGTTTCGCCTGAAGGACCGAGGTGTCTATTCTGACGTGATGAGAAGTCTGAGCCTGCATGACCGGGTTTCCCCCTGAGGCGTGTATCGGCCGTACACCTGAGAAACTTCAGGCCTCTGCGGACTATTCCGCAGAGGCCTGAAGGTTGTTAGTCAGCGTTGTGCGTCCGGCGACTAGCCGCGCAGGAGCGAAAGGACGGCCTGCGGGGCGGAGTTGGCTTGAGCGAGAGCGGCGATACCGGCCTGCTGGAGCAACTGTGCCTTGGTGAGGTTGGCTGCTTCCAGGGCCAGGTCGGCGTCGCGGATGCGGGATTCGCTGGCGGCCAGGTTGGTGAGCTGAGTCGAGGCCAGGCTGACGGCGAAGTTGAACGTGTTCTGGCCCTTACCGACAACGGCCTGAGCTTCGCCGAGCGAGGCGACAGCGTTGGCGAGGGCGGTGACGGCCTTCTCGGCGTTCTCCATGGTGCCGATATCGGAGATTGCGGCATCGCCCAAGTCCGAGGAGTCGATGATCTTGTTTTGGTCGGTTGCACCGCCGATGCCTTCATTGGCGGCGGTGGCGTCAGTGTCGACTCCGAGGGTGACACTGAAAGAGCGATTCGAGCCGATGAACTTGAGTGAAGCCGCGCCATCCTGAACGGCGACGATCTTTCCGAGTTCTGCGTCGTTCTCGTTCTGCAGGGTCGTGTTGATGTGTGACAGGGCAGCATCGATGGTGGCGCCGGTGGTGGCGGCGGCGAGTGTAATCGCCACTGAATGGGTATCGCCGGCTGCGTCGGTGGAGGTGACAGTGAGGGTCTGGTTTCCAGCGGCCATGTCATCCCAGGCGAGAGAGCCAGTGCCATCCAGCTTGATGACCTCGCGCACGCCTTCGGATTCGATGAAGTTCTCGGCCGCACCCCAACTGCCAATATTGCCATCCGGGACCGTCACGGCCCCCAGCAAGGCGGAGGCGGTGCCATTGTTGCCTTGTGCGGAGAAGGCGACCGAGTCAGAAGCGAAGACGAGCTTTCCATCGGAATTGACGCTGGCCTTGATGCCTGCACTCTTGAATGCTTCGCCGGCAGCGCTGGTGGGCGAATAACCATCGATTGTGCTGTTGATGGCCTCACTGAGCGTGTTTGTGTCAACCACGCCGGACAGGTTGACAGCGACGGAGATAGGTGCCGCATAGCTTCCGAAGCCGGGGCCGTAAAATTCGAAGGTGGCGGTGGTGGAGTTCGCGCCGATAATCGCTAAGACGTTGTGCGCGGAGGAGGTCCGCAAATCATACGCGCCGGTGGCGGCGTAGGATGAGAGTCCGAGACTGCGTGTATCCACCGTGGAAGCCTTGAGATCGACGCTGGCGCTGCCATTGGCGACGGATTCACCGCCGACGGTCTCGCCGGCAGCGGTGCGGCCGCCACCGATGAAGACCTTGAGTTCCTTGGCGAACTTCCCGTCTGTGTTGAGGCCGATGACCTGCGCCTGTCGGTCGATTTCCGTCATGACACTCTTGAACTCGGAATTCAGCACGCTGCGGCTGCCATTGAAGGTGCCCGAAGCGGACTGCGTGGCGAGCGTGCGAGCGCGGTCAAGCAGCTTGCCGATGTTGGAGATGCCGCCATCGATCGTCTGGAGTGTGGCCAGACCGTCGTTCGCGTTCCGGATGCCTTGCGACAGTACTGCCTGGTCGCTGCGGAAGGTGTTGGCAATGGCCAAGCCGGCAGCGTCGTCACCGGCGCTGACGATGCGCAAGCCTGAAGTGACCCGGTTGATGGTTTTGGCCTGGAAATCGCTGGTCATGCGAAGGTATTCCTGCGCCTGCATGCTAGCGAGGTTGGTGTTGATTGAAAATGCCACGTTCTTCGTCTCCTGGATTGCGAGGCACCGGGGATATCCTTCTCCTCGGCCGCCACTTTGTGGCGCTGGGCCCGCATCCACTGCCCCTCATCGACGTGAAGATCTGCCGTGAGAGAAGAATTCTCAGAGAAAAGAACCTTAGCCTCGTTGCCGGAACATGCGAGCCAGTTCAGAGGCTCGAAGCTTTCCCGCGGCCAGTGCCGCGGAGTGGTTGGCGTCGCCAGTTTCGGAGACTTCCTTGCGCAGGACGATGACCTCCGGGGGCGCGGCGATGCCGAGCACCACCTTTCGATGCCCTGCCTCAAGCACCCGGATTTCAACGCCTCCGCTGAGCAGGATCGATTCTCCCTCCGTGCGGCGGATGACTAGCATGCCTGTCGCTCCTGTCCCCGCAAGACGACAGTAAAGGGCGAATACCTGGACTCGGGCTGGATCGATTGGACTCCCGATGCGCTCGTCGAGTCGAGCACCAGCGGGGCAGCAAGATTGGCCGTCAAAGACCCATCGTCAGCAGTATTGACTATGCCGAGAAATCGCAATCGGCCTTCACCGGCGGAATGACCGCCGGCCGTTACGCCGACAATATCGGCTTCCTCCTGACTGAGCTCCACTGCGTAGTCGGGAACAATAGCGGCGACCTCAATGCAGATGAACCGTGGACCCCCATCGCGGAGACTCTCCATGGCCAGGAACGGATGCCAGTCAGGTTCAACGATGAGCCGGAACTCCCGATCCTGCTCAAAGGCGGGCAATCCATGCTGGAATCGATAGCAAATCTCCACAGGATGGCTCCAATCGCCACCTCCCATGAAGGAGTGTCATGCCTATCAGGCGCTTTCTCATTTTATTTGCCCCTCGCGGCAAAGCTCCAAACCAGCACCGGAATTAGAAATGGTAGGATCGTTGCGAGTTTTACGTATGGGTGTCGTTGTCAGTATTCGGAAGCAAAAAGCGTTTCTCCGCGATGGAGAGTGGCGCTCGGCACAGAAGGATCTTGAGTCGGAACTCAACAGGATAACGACTGAGTGGATCCTCGCAACGGGGGGACCGCCCTTGAGTGCCGCCGATCCTGAGCTGGACGTAGCAAATCACGTGACTCGGCTGACCCGCGGCAGGATCCTGCTGCACGCGCCCTGCCGGCCGCGGGATGCGAGCCGGACCTACTTTGCTTTGCGTCAGATGGCGCTCCCGTTTGTGTGACACTGGCATGTCGTTTTGGCTCCGGATTCAGGAAAAGGTCCGGAAATCCTGTAAACTGAAGTAGCCGCAATGCTGGCGCGAGGCCTGCCCTGCTTTCTTGTCCCCTCCCTCCTTCTGGCGGGAGTGATCGTGTATCCGCTCCGGGCGCAGCCGCCTGTTGTGGCGCAGGGACAGTTGGACGCCAGCCCGTCGCTGTTCGCCGTGCTGGCGGCCATCAATGCTGCCGGATACGACGCAGAGATCGATTCCCCAACCAATAACCCGCTCCGCGGCCAGATTCGACAGGCGATCGCCAGCAAGAACCTGCCGTCCGTGAAGCGGCTAAAGAGCTTGTTTGAAGCCAGGCGGAAGTGGGACGCGAACGCTGAACTCAGCCAGTACATCAGCTACGCGCTCTCAGTGGACGGTCCGCCGTCGTTCAAGCCCAGGTTTGCCTCTCACCTGATGCCGCCGGATGCAGTCGCGTTGGAGTCCATGGGACCATTGCTGGCGGAGTTCTGGAAGGAGGCCGAACTGGATGTGCTCTGGCGTGCCTCCCAGCCGGCCTATGACAAGGCGATCGAGCAGTACCACGGGCCTGTCACCCAGGCGATCCTGGAATCGAACCTCTATTTGCGCAATCCCACAAGCGGCATGAGCGGCCGGCGCTTTCAGGTGTTCATCGACCTGCTGGGCGCGCCCAATCAGGTGCACGTGCGGAGCTTCGGCGATGACTATGTCGTTGTAGCGACCCCTTCGGTCAATCCGCGGACGGCCGACATCCGGCGGGCGTATCTGCACTATTTGCTCGATCCGCTCGCAATGCGCTACCGGAAGAACCTGGACGTCAAGCGGGGCTTGGGCGACCTCGCAGAAGGTTCGCCCATCCTGGATGAGGCCTACAAGTCGGACTTCTCATTGCTGGCGTCGATGTGTCTGGTGAAGTCAGTTGAGGCGCGCATGGACCGCTCGCTGGGCGCGGCGGCGGTGCAGCAGGCTATGCGCGAAGGGTTCATTCTAACCAGCTATTTCTTCGAAGCGCTTGGATTGTACGAGAAACAGGAACAGTCGCTGAGGCTCTACCTGCCGACGATGATCGATGCCATCGATCTGGCCAAAGAGGACAAGCGCATTGCACAAGTCGAATTCGCCACGACGAAAGCGTCGAAGACGGTGAAGTCCGCGGCCCCGGCTGCACCAATGTTGACAGCAGCCGAGAAGCAGTTCGAGGCGGCGGAAGCTCTGTACGCCAGGCGCGACCTGCCGGCCGCACGCCAAGCCTATCTGAAGCTTCTGGAGACGCCCGCGCCTAAACCCGTTCATGCCAAGGCGTGGTACGGACTGGCGCGAATCGCGTTGATGGAGAAGGATCCGGAGCGGGCCCAGCAGTTGTTCGAGAAGATTCTGGAATCGGATCCTGAAGATTTTGAACGAGCCTGGGCGCACGTTTATCTGGCGCGACTGGCGCGTTCCGCGCAGGAGCCGGAGAACGCCAGGAAACAATATCAGGCGGCCTTGGCCGTCAAAGGCGCCAGCGATGGCGCGAAGAAGGCCGCCGAGCAGGAACTTGCCCAGCTAGCCGCCGTAAGAAACCCTTGAGGAGTGTCATGATCCGCAGCAAACTGACCGCAATCATTCTGGCCGCCATTGGCGCGTCCGCGCTTGTATGTGCCCAGTCGGCCAATCCCAAACAACCGACAGTGAAGTCTCAAAAGGAAGGCGAAGCCATTCAGGCGATGTTCGCCGCACAGGACCCCGACGGCCGGATCGCCGCGGCGATGAACCTGATTACCAAGTTCGCCGATACCGATTTCAAGTCGACGGCGTTTTACATCGCCGCTTTCTCCGCCATGCAGAAGAACGACCTGGATAACGTCGTTGTGTACTGCGAGAAGGCCATCGAGGCCGACGACAAGAACTATGGTTCGATGATCCTTTTGGCCAGTGCATTAGCGCAGCGGACGCGCGAGTTCGATCTGGACAAGGAGGAGAAGCTGGGCCGGTCGGAGAAGCTGGCCAAACAGTCCATTGAACTCCTCAAGACCGCGCCAAAGCCCGGGCCGCAGGTGACTGACGAACAGTGGGAAGCCGGCAAGAAGGACTACACGGGCCAGGCGTACGAGGCCTTGGGCATGGCGGCGCTGGTGCGGAAGAACTACGCGGGATGTTCCGAGAACCTGAACCTGGCCGTGACCAGCTCGATGCAGCCGGATCCGGCGACGATGGTTCGCCTGGGCAACTGCCTCCGTATGGTGAAGAAGTACGATGAAGCGATCGCCATTCTCGATAAGGCGATTGCCGACCCCGCTTCGGCCCCGGTGGTAAAGCAGGCGGCGACGCAGGAGAAGATCGAAGCCAATCAAAGCAAAGGCGGCCGCAGCACCGAAGCAGTGAGCAAGTCAGCGACAGTCAAGTCGAGCGCGAAGCCAGCTCCGATGGAGGAGCTCGAACGAAAAATCGGCCACAAATTCGGCCGGCGCGAGCTCCTTCAGCGGGCGCTGACGCACAAGTCACTCCCGAACGAAACCTTTGCTACGGCGGAAACGCCGGAGCCCCCGGAGCATAACGAGCCATTCGAGTTCCTGGGTGACGCCATTCTGGGCTACCTGACCAGCGATTTCCTGTTCCGGCACTGCCCCGGAGCACCCGAGGGGCGCCTGTCTATGCTCAAGAATCATCTGGTGAGTTCGGCTCACTTGCACAACGTGGCCCTGGGACTGGGAATTGGCGAGTTCCTGCACTTGGGCAAAGGCGAGGAACTGAGCGGCGGCCGCCAGAAGCCGACTCTGCTGGCTAATGGGATTGAGGCGCTGATCGCTGCGCTCTACCTGGATGGAGGCTTGGAGGCGGCTCGGCAGTTCGTCGAGGGAGAGGTGCTCAAGCCGGCTTCCATTGAAGAGATCGAAGCCGCGGCGACGCCGCTCAACGCCAAGAGTACGCTCCTGGAACTGGCGCACTCGCGCAAGCTCCCGTTGCCGCAGGTATGTGGTGGTGCAGGAAACCGGGCCGCAGCACGCCAAGCTCTACACGGTGGAGGCACGCCTCGGAGTGGCTGTTGCGGGCCAAGGCGAAGGCTCGACTCTGAAGCAGGCGAGCCAACGCGCAGCGCAGCAGGTGCTGGACGCGCTAAGGTCAGAATCGCCAGAGCAGCCCGGCCCAGACGTTGAAGCCGGAGGAGTCGAAGCCTGAGCCGTGCACGCGGTAGTTGCGGTCGGTGAGATTCTCCACGGCGAGTTGAATGGTCCAGCGTTCCGCGATGGGGATTCCTGAGCGGATGCCAGTCGTCAACCAACCCGACGTTTCGCGGTAAAGCGGAACACGCAGGGAATCCGTGGCGGCAATTGAGCGGGGCAGTACGCGATTCTGAATCTGCTCGAGGGTTTCGCCGGTTGGCGTAAACACACCGGAAGCGTCAAGCCAAGGGGCGACGCGGGCTCCGCGAAAGAAAGCAGCGATATCATTCCGGCTGCGAGAAGCGCCGATGCGCTCGTCGTCAAGATCGCCGCCGCTGAGGCGGGTCTGGGCGCCGGCGGCATCGATGCGGGCCTCTATCCAGAGGCCTCGGCGGTTGGGATTCCAGCGCAACGAAGCGGAGCCCATCTGCGGCGGCAGGCGGCGCACGGGCCGGTTCGGAAACAGGTCGCGGCCAGCGATGAAACTGTAGCCAGCCTCGGCTCGAAGACCATGTCCGATGTCCCATCTTGCCAGGGATTCGAGGCCATAGTAGCGGGTCTGCCCATCGTTGACGAAGGCCTTGACGGCGCGGGAGTCGACGGGGGTGGAGACAGTAGTAACGCCCGCGGCGCGCTGGGCAGTGGTGGGTTCGTTCGGCTTGACCGGAAGACCGGCCAGTTCCGCCGGGATCCCCCCGAGCGGATAGAGCAGCGTGCGGCGGACAATGGGGTCGGCGAGTTCAGCGTCGAAAGCACGGGCTTCAAGGTGGACTCTGGAGGCGCGCCAACGGATGCCTGCTTCGGCGTTCCAAAGCCGCTCGGGCTTGAGGCCTTCGACGGGTCGGCCCAGCGGCAGGGCAGCCTCGCCGGAATTGTTCCCCATCAGCGCACCGTTGGCCTCCGAGGCGGGGATCTCATAGCCCAGATCGTTCAGCCCGATTGCGCCTAAGTCGTTCAGGTTGGGCGCGCGGAAACCCCGTCCGCCCAGGGCGAAGATCTCGAATCCTCGACCAACACGCCATGAGAGGCTGGCATTCATCGTGATGTCGTTGAATTTCTGGCTTGAGGCAAGGACTCCGAAGCGCGGATCGGCGGGCGCGGAGAAGGAGGCATGGGTCCAGCGGACACCGGCGGTCCCGGCAAGCCGGCCGCCGAACCACGCGTCGCTGAGCTGAGAGAAAATGCCGCCAGTGCCGTAGCTCGATCCGTCAGGATAGAGCGGCCGGACCGGGCGGGCATTGTCAGTTCTGGCCGACTTGACGCCCTCATCGTAGAACTCGCCGCCAAAGACCAGGGCGCGATTGGAGCCCCAACTCCTGGCAGCCTGTCCGGAATAGCCAAAGGCGCGGACACGGCTCTCCTCGACAGTGAGCGTGTCCGTGGCGCGCAGCCCCTGCCGGACCCCGCCGTCGGTCTGTTCATTCAGGGAGTAGGTGGCCGAGATCCGGTCGAAGCCGAGACGGTCGAGCAGTTCCCAGCGGGCGTATGCGAAGTGCAGGCGCTGGGGGGCGAACTGCGACAGGAGCCGGCCTTGGCCGCCCCAAAGGTCCTTGTAGCCGTTTACCCCGTGCTGCTCACTGTACTGATACCAACCGGTGAGAAGTTGATTCGGGGTCAGCCTGGCCGAGAGCTTGCCATGCGCGCCGGTTTGGGAGAAGGAGGTGTTCTGCTGGCGGCTGCCGGTGAGATCGCCGATGAGAGAATCGTCCAGGCCGAAAAATCGTCTGAAGGCGTGGCGAGAGTCCGATGCTCCGCCGGCGCGCAGGTCATTCAGGCGACGGACCGTCCCCCCCGCGAGCCAGGCCACTCGCGGCGTGCCGCCCGAAAGGCGGAGCCGCGTTCCGGCGCTGCGGTCGGCGAGTCCGGCGAAGCTCATCCATTCCGCCCCCCATTCCGGCCTGGGAGTCGAGGCGAATTGGGGATCGAGCGTGAGCACCTGAATGGCTCCGCCCATGGCATCGCTTCCGTAGAGAGCTCCAGCCGGGCCCAGGACAGCTTCGATGCGTTGCGCTTGTGCTGGCTCGACATAGGCGAGGTACTGATTTGGACCGGATCGGAACGTGGAGTTGTTGAAGCGGATGCCGTCGATGAGGTTGAGCACCTGGTAACCGGTCAATCCTCGCAGAAAGGGCGAAACTTGTGCGGTGGAAGACTGCTGCACGAGGTAGCCCGGCACTCCAGCCAATGCGTTACCGATCGTCGGGAGAGGCTGGCTCATTAATGATTCGAGAGGGATGACGGTCGTAGCTGGTGCGATTTCCTCAGCCTTGGCGGCGCGCCCCATGGTGGCCGTCACGGTGACGGTCGTATAGACCGGCGGGACGGTGTCGGGGGGTTGCACAAAGGCCAGCAGGAGCCAGGGAAACACTTTCCCAAGATATCAAGGGGTAATTGCGATCTGGTGAGTGCCGGGGGCTGCCCGCTGGGGCTCGCTGATCATTGCCTCTTCGTTCAGGACGACGATGTCGACCCGGCGATTGCGCGCTCGGCCTTCCGGGGAATCGTTGATGGCGACCGGGGCGGTTTCGGCGAATCCGGCGATTGCCAAGCGCTCCGTGGGGAGACCGAAGCGGGTGGCGAAGAGTTCCATCATGGCGATTCCGCGGGCGGCGGAGAGATGCCAGTTGCTGCGAAAGCGCTCTGTGTGGATTGGGACCGAATCGGTATGGCCTTCCATTCGGATCGGGTTGGGAGAACGCCTTAGTTCGTTGGCAATGATCTCGAGCGTGGAGTAGCTGGCCACCTCGACCGTGTCATTGCCGGGAGGGAAGAATGTGGCCTCGCGGAGACTGATCACGAGCCCGCGCCGCTCCATACGAACGTCGAGGCGGCCGGCTGAGATCTCCTTCTTCAGGGACTCGCGAAGCTGGATGAGGGAGGGAAGGAGTTCCACGGACACTTCGCCGGATTTGGCAGGCGCGAACTCAATCTTCAGCGGCGTATCGCCTGGACGCGCAGCGGCTTCGACTGAGGGGTTTACGAATCGAGCCAGGACCTGAGAGAGACGCCCTTCGGACATGGCGCTGCGGAAAGACGCGGAAATCTGCTGGGCGCGGACCTGGTCTGTCTTTGAGTTGGCATACATCATCACGAAAAAGGCAAAGAGGAGCGTGATGAAATCAGCGTATGAGACGAGCCAGCGTTCGTGGTTCTCGGCCGCCGGGGGTTTGGCGCGTCGTCTCATGCAGCGGGACCTGCCGGCTGGGTTTTGCGTGGGGGAGAAGGCGCGGTGGACTGAGTGAAAGCCTCGAGCTTGATGCGGATGAGCTTCGGATTCAGCCCTTCAACGATGCCGCTGACCCCGGCGATAATCATCTCCTGCCGCTCGCGCTCTCTGGCGGCGCGAAGCTTGATCTTCTGGGCGGCGGGGAGAAACAGGATGTTCGCCGATCCGACCCCGTAGATGGTGGCGACAAATGCGGCGGCGATGCCGTGCCCGACCTTCTTCATGTCGTCGATCTGGCCCATGACGATGATCAGGCCAAGGACCGCCCCGATGATGCCGATTGTCGGGGCGAAGCCACCAGCGGATTCGAAGACCTTGGCCTCCTGGTCTACGCGGCTCTCGGCGACGTCGCTTTCGAGTTCCATCATGGCGCGGAGTTCTTCGAGGTCCGCTCCGTCAACGGCAAGCATGAGGCTCTTGTGCAGAAAGGGATCCTTGGCCTCCAACGCTTCGGTTTCCAGGCTGACCAGGCCGTTCTTGCGTGCGATGACGGCGTAGCCGATAATCTGCTCTATCACGTCGGCCGTGTCATCGGCAGATTCGAAGATGACCTCATTCAGACGCCTGATGGCTCCTGTGACCCTGACTAATGGGTTGGCGATCAGGACGGCTCCCGCGCAGCCTCCAAAGACGATGAGGGCAGCCGAAATGCCGACCATCTGCTCGGTTTTGCCGCCTTCCAACAGGAATCCGCCAACGATGCCGCCCATCGCGAGCAGGAGGCCAAGCGTGCTGGCCATGTCGAGGCGTCGGCCGATGCGGGCTTTGGCCATGGGCTATTCCTCTTGGCCGCCCGATGCCCTTGTGGGCCATGGCGAGTTGCCGATCCGGCGGCGGAAAGCCACGATGCGTTCAATAACCTGCTCGGCCGGTTCTACGACGACGAACTTCTGCCCGGTCGTCAAAGAGATCACAGTGTCGGGAGTGGTCTCCATGTGTTCGATCAGGTCCGGGTTCAGGTAGAACTGGACCAGATTGATTCTGGTCAATTGGATCATGGTCACACTCAGTGACCTTATCGGCGGGGAAAGTGCCAGGAATGGGGGAAAATAACCTAGCCCAACAGTTCGAGAATGGACCGTAACTCCGCGCGGACCCCGGCGAGGTCTTTCCTGGCGGAATCCAGGGCCACCACGTCTGCTCCAAACAGCATCGTTTGCATGGAGGGCGCTGGAGGGGCGGCAGGCTTCGGAGCAGCCGGTTTCGGAGCGTGCCGGCGCTGCTCAATGTGGGTGCGGGCCCCCTCGATGGTGAATCTCTGCTCGTAGAGGAGGCGCTTCACTTCCAGCACCATCTGCACGTCCTTGCGGCGATAGAGACGCTGGTTCGTGCCTGATTTCTTGGGCTTGAGCGTGGGAAACTCGGTTTCCCAATAGCGTAGGACGTATGCTTTAATGCCGGTGAGGCGGACGACATCGCCTATCCGGAAATAGAGTTTGTTCGGAATTTCGATAGGAGCCGGACGAGCCGCTGCTGTGGCCATGGGATGTGCGCGCTTGTCGCCATCGTAATGGATTGGCATGGGGGCGTCAACCATTTCTTGTTGAAAATGTTCCAGTTCCCGGCAGCGGCTTTGATAACATCGCTTTCTGAATCATGCTACCTCTGGCTGGAATCCATCCGGTGCGAGAAGCCCTGCGGGCCGGCAGGGCGCTGGACCGTGTACACATCGTTAAGGGCGCCGCCGGCGCTCGGCTTCAGGAGATCATCGAACTGTGCCGGGAGCGGCGGGTTCCGGTTCGATTCGAGCCGCGTGAAGCTCTGGACAGAATGGTGAAAAGCGTGCCGCATCAAGGAGTTGTGGCGTTCGCGGCAACCGAGAGATACGTTTCGCTCGAGGAGGTTCTCCCCACTGCGCGTCTGCTGGTTGTGCTTGACGGAGTTGAGGATCCGCACAATCTCGGCGCCGTAATCCGATCTGCCCATGCTGCTGGAGCGAGTGCAGTTGTAATACCAGAGCGGCGGGCGGCGCCCTTAACCGAAACCGTGGCGAAGGCTTCAGCCGGAGCATTGTCATTGATTCCCGTGGTGCAGGTGGGGAATCTGAACCGGACACTGGAGTTATTGAAACAAAAGAACTTCTGGACATACGGGATGGATGAACGGGGTTCTGAAGTCTACTCGGAAGTTCAGTATTCGAACCCGGCGGCGATCGTGTTTGGAGCAGAAGGTCACGGGCTTCACGAACAGGTCCGCAAGCATTGTGACTTTCTGGTAAGAATTCCCATGGTCGGGAAGATTGCCTCCCTTAACGTCAGCGTGACGGCAGGGATTGTGCTGTTCGACTGGCTGAGGCGGAGCGGGTCAGCCTGACTGCAATTCATGGAAGGGACCATGGCCAAAAGCGCAAGAGCGGAATCTGAATTGAATGACGCATGGGTGGGCGATGCAGTGCTGACGCTGCACGCGCGGTTGAGAATCCTCAGCGAGGGGGACCGGATCGATGCGGCGCGCTCGACTTTGATGACGTCCAATCAGTTCCTATCCTCAGTGGGAGAGCCGACGGCTGTGGAGGCGGCGATCGGGCGGGTCTACGCGAAACACGGGCTGGAGGCAGCTTTCGCCTGGATCGACGAGCGACTGGGGCCCGTATTCGTGCGCCAGGAGGAGAATCGGGCGCGACGCGCGGGAAACGCGGGGAAGAAGGCGGAAAAGCCCGCATAGTACAATCGGCATTCATGTATCGAATGCGCCGTATCGCGCCTCTGGCGCTTGTTTGCGCCGTTGCCTCCTCCCTGATTGCGCGCGAACCTGTCCGGACAAGGAAGGCCATGGTCGTCTCGCAGGAGCCGATGGCGACAGATATTGGAGTAAAGGTCTTGCGTTCGGGCGGCAACGCCATCGACGCCGCGGTGGCGGTCGCGTTCGCTCTGGCCGTCACGCACCCATCGGCGGGGAACCTCGGCGGAGGCGGCTTCATCCTTGCGCGTTTCGCCGACGGGCGGACCACCTTCATCGACTTCCGGGAGCGCGCGCCGAAATCCTCTTCACGCAATATGTACCTGGACGACGCCGGAAAGGTCACCGACCAGAGCCGCATCGGCTGGCGCGCGGCGGGCGTGCCCGGCACCGCCAAAGGCCTTGAGTACGCTCACAGAAAGTACGGCAGGAAGCCCTGGCTGGATCTGGTTCAGCCAGCGGCGGAATTGGCGGCGTTTGGAGTGCCGTTGAGCTATGCGGAGTCGCGGTCAATCTGCTCCGCCAGGAAGCTTCTGGAGCGCTTCCCGGAGTCCAAGCGGATTTTCCTGAAGGGCGAGGAGTGCTTGAAGCCCGACGAAATCCTGATTCAGCCCGAGCTGGGCCGCGTCCTCTCGCGCATTTCGACGGAGGGTTCGAAAGACTTCTACGAGGGTGAGACAGCGAAGATTCTCGCCGAAGAGATGCAAAACAATGGCGGCGAGATCACGCTCGAGGATCTCAAGAACTACGCGGTGGTGGAGCGTGAGCCTTTGAAGGGCCAGTACAAGGGCTACGACATCATCACTGCGCCGCCGCCTTCAGTCCGGCGGAATCGGGATGCTGCAGATGATGGCGATGCTGGAGGGCACCGGCTATGAGAAAGCCGGGGCGGGTTCGGCAGCCTCAACCCACTATTTCGCCGAGGTCGATGCGGCGATATTACGCCGACCGGGCGAAGTACCTGGGCGATCCGGACTTCGTCAATATTCCGGTGAAAGGGCTGCTGAGCAAGAAGTACAACGCCATGCTCCGGGCATCGATCGATCCGGAGCGCACGACCCCGAGCGACAGCCTGAATGCCGGGAATGCGCCGGCATACGAGTCCACGGAGACAACGCACCTCAACGTGGTCGACGCCGAAGGGAACGTCGGTGGCATTGACGTACACGATCAACGGCAGCTATGGCAACGGCGTCGCGGTGCCGCGTTTGGGCTTTCTTCTCAACAACGAGATGGACGACTTTGCGGCCAAGCCAGGCGAGCCGAACATGTTCGGCCTTGTTCAAGGCGAAGCGAACGCGATTGAGCCGCGCAAGCGTCCGTTGTCGTCGATGACGCCGACCATCGTGCTGAAGGATGGCAAGCTGTTCATGGTGCTGGGGGCGCCTGGAGGCTCTCGCATTATTACCGGCGTGACGCAGGTACTGCTCAACGTGCTCGACTTCGGCATGACCGTACAGCAGGCCGTGGACCAGCCGCGGTTCCATCACCAGTGGAAGCCGGACCTGCTCTCGTTGGAGCGCGGTTTCTCGCCTGACACCAAGGCGCTGCTCGAGAAACGCGGCCACAAGTTGGAAGAGATTTCGAGCGTGGCGAGCGTCGAGGCGATTCTTGTCGGCGATGGATGGATCCAGGGCGCACAAAACGGACGAAGCTCGGGCAAGGCCAGCGGATACTGAAGCACCTCATGGAACACGCACTTTCAACACATCTGATCGTGAATCACCGTCTGACCAGCGTTTGGCTGGAGCGCATCTGGGAGGCGGGCATTCCCAAGGCCGAGATCTTCTGCGCGCGGCAGCACCTCGACTATCGCAACAAGGCGCAGGTGAATGAGATCGGCTACTGGTTTCGCGATGCGCAGTTGGAGCTCAATTCGCTGCACTCGCCGATGTACAACGACGACTGCTGGGGCAGGACGGGTCCGTCGCTCTGTCGTTTCGCTGACGGAGCGGAACAAGCCGCGCCGGTTGGAGTCCGTTGACGAGATCAAGCGCGCGATCGAAGTGGCCGAAAGAGTGCCGTTCAAGTACCTGGTACAGCACCTGGGGGCGGCGGGCGAAGAGTACGACGATTTCAAGTTGGAAGCCGCGTTCTCGGCGCTCGAGGAGATTTCGCTGTTCGCGCGGCATCGCGGCGTGGAAGTGATTGCTGGAGAACATTCCCAACAGGCTCGCCTCGGCCGAGCGGCTGATGCACTTTCTGGAGATTACGCATCTCGACCTGGGCTTCTGTTTCGACACGGGGCACGCGCACGTCATGGAAGGCGTGGAGCAGGCCTTCGACGCTGATGAAGGATCGCATCCGCTCGACGCACATCCACGACAACGACGGCGAGAACGACGTTCACTTTTTCCTTTTTCAGCGCAGGGAGGCACGATCGACTGGCGGCTCACGATGGGGCTGCTGCGGTCGCGCCCGGCGCAATACCCGCTGCTGCTCGAGTTGCGCGAGTACGAAGGCCTGACCAACCCGGTGCGGGCCGCACGCGAAGTCTTTGACAAGCTCGAGAATCTATCCACGGAGTCCGATTGATGCCCGACACACCCCGTATTCGAATCGCCGAAGCCGGCAACCACACCGGCGAAACCGTCGAGATCGCCGGCTGGCTGTACAACCTGCGCCGCTCCGGCAAAATCGTCTTTCCACTGGTCCGCGACGGCTCCGGCATCATGCAGTGCGTGGGAGTGAAGGCTGAGCTGCCTGAAGAGCTGTTCGAGGAGCTGAAGAACCTCACGCAGGAATCGTCCTTCTGCTGCGCGGCAAAATCCGCGCCGAGCCGCGCGCGCCGGGCGGCTACGAGATGGACATCGAGAGCGCGCAGATCGTGCAGCGCGTCAGCGAGGAGCGTCCCTATCCGATCACGCCGAAGGACCACGGCACCGAGTTCCTGATCGACCACCGGCACCTGTGGCTGCGCAGCCGGAGGCCGCACGCGATCCTGGGTGTCCGGCACGAGATCATCAAGGCGATCCGCGACTACTTCGACTCCAACGGCTTCACGCTGGTGGATACGCCGATCTTCACGCCGGCGGCGTGCGAGGGCACGACGACGCTGTTCGAGGTCAACTACTTCGACGACGAAAAGGTCTACCTCACGCAGTCCGGCCAGCTCTATAACGAAGCCACGGCGATGGCGTTCGGCAAGGTCTACTGCTTCGGGCCCACCTTCCGCGCGGAGAAGTCGAAGACGCGACGGCACCTCACCGAGTTCTGGATGGTGGAGCCGGAGATGGCCTACGCCAACCTGGAAGACGTCAAGGACCGTGGCCGAGGACCTGATCTGCTTCATGGTCGACCGCGTGCTGAAGAACCGCAAGGAAGAGCTGACCGTTCTGGAGCGCGACATCGCCAAGCTGGCGGCGGTGAAGGCGCCGTTCCCGCGCATCTCCTACGACGAGGCGGTGGAGATCCTGCAGAGGAAGGGCAGCGAGATTCAGTGGGGCGGCGACTTCGGCGGCACGGACGAGACGCTGCTGAGCGAGGAGTTTGACCGTCCGCTGATGGTGGACCGCTATCCGGCGAAGTGAAGGCGTTCTACTTCCAGCCCGACGAGATGCGGCCGGAGCTGGCGCTGGGAGTGGACGTGCTTGCGAGCGAAGGCTACGGCGAGATCATCGGCGGCGGACAGCGCATTCACGACTACGATCTGCTGCTGCAGAGAATGGAGGAGCACAACCTGCCGCAAGAGGCCTTCGACTGGTACATGGACCTGCGCCGGTTCGGGTCCGTGCCGCACGGCGGATTCGGCATGGGCGTCGAGCGCGCGTGGCCTGGATGTGCGGCCTTGAGCACATTCGCGAAACCATCGCGTTCCCGCGAATGCTGTACAGAACGACGCCTTGACTCAGGGGACTGAGGCCATATGCCGCCAGGAAAGAAAATCGCGATCATCGGCGCACCGCTCGATCTTGGGGCGGGGCGCCGCGGCGTGGACATGGGGCCCTCCGCGCTGCGCGTCGCCAATCTGAATGCGCGGCTGGAGGCGCTAGGGTTCGAGGTGGACGACCTGGGCAACGTGCACGTGGTGCAGCAGGAGAGTTCCCGGCCCGGCGCGGCCAGCGCCCGATATCTGAACCCCATCGCCGAGACCTGCAAGGACCTGGCCGAGAAGGTGGAGCGCGCCGCCGGACAGGGCAAGTTCCCGCTCGTGCTCGGCGGCGACCACTCCGTGGCCGTCGGGACGGTCAGCGGCATGGCCGAACACTTCCGCAAGAAGAAGCGCACGATCGGCCTGATCTGGATGGATGCGCACGCCGACATGAACACGCCGGAGACGTCGCCTTCGGGCAACGTCCACGGCATGCCGCTGGCGTGCCTCTGCGGCACTGGTCCGCGCGCGCTGACGCACCTCTATGGCTATGCGCCGAAGGTGAATCCGGCGAACGTCGTGCTCGTGGGCATCCGCGATGTCGACAGTATGGAGAGGGTGGTGCGTGAAGGAATCGGGCGTCACTGTGTTCACCATGCGCGACATCGACGAGCGTGGTATGCGCGCGGTGATGCAGGAGGCGATCAATATCGCGTCGCTAGGGACGGCTGGGATTCACCTCTCGCTCGATATGGACGGGGTGGACCCGAGGGAAGCGCCCGGCGTCGGCACGCCGGTGCGCGGCGGCTTCACCTACCGCGAGGCGCATCTGGCGATGGAGATGTCTGTCGATTCGCGGCTGATGACCTCCATGGAAGTTGTGGAGGTGAATCCGGTCTTCGACGAGGCGAACCGGACAGCGCTGTTGGGTGTTGAACTGCTGTTGTCCGCAATGGGAAAGAGGATTCTTTGAGCCAACGAAAGCTGAGAGTAGCCGTCTTGTGCGGCGGAAGAAGCGGTGAGCACGAGGTTTCGTTGCGGTCCGCGCAGGCGATTCTCGACCACCTGAACCCTGAGTACTACGAAGCGTCCAGGCTCTTCATCGGCAAAGATGGCAAGTGGGATCCGGCTCCGATCCTGCCGGAGCCGGGCGCGAACCCTGGCATCGACGTCGTCTTTCCCGTGCTGCACGGCACGTTCGGCGAGGACGGCACCGTGCAGGGTCTGCTGGAGATGGCGGGATTGCCATACGTGGGGGCAGGCGTTTTCGCCTCGGCTGCTTCCATGGACAAGGAGCACTTCAAGCGGCTGTGCGTGGAGAAGGGACTGCCGGTCATCGAGTACGAAACTCTGCACACGGGCAATCCTCACATGGCGCTGGATCTCAAAATGGCCGTGGCTCGCTTTGGATTCCCCATATTCGTCAAGCCCGCTAACCTAGGCTCGTCGGTTGGCATCGCCAAGGCGCATGACCAGCGGTGAACTCGAAGCCGCCGTGCAGGACGCGGCGCGCTACGACGTGAAGGTGGTTGTCGAGCGCGCGATCAGCGGGCAGGAGATCGAGTGTTCGGTGATCGGCAACTATCGGCCGCAGGCCGCAACCCCGTGCGAGATCCTGCCTTCACGCGAATTGTACGACTACGACGACAAGTACCTGCTCGATGCGGCCCGGACGGTGATTCCGGCGAATCTGACTGAAGCCGAAACAGAAGAAGTGCAGCGGCTCAGCGTCGAGTGCTTCAAATCCGTGGAATGCGCCGGGATGGCGCGGGTCGATTTCCTGGTGGAGCGGCCATCGGGCAAGATCTACATCAACGAGATCAACACCATTCCGGGCTTCACATCCATCAGCATGTACCCCAAGATGTGGGAGCACGCCGGCCTGCCATTTGGCCAACTGGTGGAGATGCTGATCGATTTGGCGCTGGAGCGTCATCAGCTCCGGCAATCGCTGCGCTACGAACGATGACCGATGCGTTTTCTCGCATGGCTGATCCTGTCGATCGCACTGCCGCTAGCGGCGCAGCAGGCTGATCCCGCGAAATCGGCGGACCCCGGCGGGGCGGCCGAACTCGAGCGCGAACTGATCCGGTTCCTCGGCGTGTTTCGCGTCGCCAGCGAGCAAGCCGCCGACGCGGTGGACAACGATCGGGCGTTCTACGGCGGGGCGCTGCCGGCGATGCTGCGAAAGCTGGACCCGCACTCAGTCTTCTTCGACAAGGACCAATACGAGCAGCTTCAGCAGATGGAGCGGTCCGTATCGAAAGGGTTCGGCAGCGTGGTCAGCGTGCTGCCGGGGCGCGTGATCGTCCTGCAGGCAATGAACGGGTCGCCTTCGCAGAAGGCAGGCCTGCAGCCGGGAGACGAAATCGTCGGGATCAACGGTTACGTGCTTTCGGGACTGGACATGGAGCAGCTTGTGCAATTGCTGGGCGCGACGAGGCAGCGCGAGGCGCTTCTGCTGGTCCGGCGCCAGGGAACCGCGCAGCCGTTGCCGGTGACGCTCGTGCCGGCCGAATCGGCATCGCCAACAGTGGACCGGGCTTTCCACCTGGAGCAAGGCGTGGGCTACGTCCGCGTAACAAGTTTCGACCCGAACACGGGCAAGCAATTGCGAGAGGCCGTCGAGTCGCTTGGCGGGGCGAAACTGAAGGCTCTTGTTCTCGACCTGCGGGACAACCCCGGCGGCACCCTGCCCGCGGGGCTTGAGAGTGCGGCAATGTTTCTCAAACCGAAGCAGCGCATTCTGACCGCTCGGGGCCGCAACGCGCAAACGCAGCAGATCGACGTTCCGGAAGATTCGACACCTTACGCATTCAGGCTCGCCGTCCTCGTGAATTCGAAAACAGGCAGCGCGGCGGAGATTGTCACTGGAGCGATTCAGGACCATGATCGAGGCATCGTACTCGGAGAGTCGACTTTCGGAAAAGGTTTGGTTCAGCGCATTTTCCCGTTGTCGGACCAGACGGCGATGGCCCTGACGACGGCCTTCTACTACACCCCCAGCGGGCGCTCGATTCAGAAACCCCTGCGTGATGTGGAACTCACCGCGGCAACAGCGGTCCAAGCGCGGCCTGAGTACAAGACAGATGCAGGGCGCACCGTGCGGGGCGGCGGAGGCATCGAGCCCGACCACTTGGTTTATCCGGAGCCGATGACGCGGTTCCGTGCGGTGCTGGAAGCGACTGGGAGCTTCGCCAACTTCGCGACGGAGTGGCTGGCGCTGCACAAGAATCCGGCTGGCAGGAAGTTCGACGCCAATCCGGCGGTGCTGGACGAATTTCAACTCTTCCTGTCGCGACGCAACATACGGCCTGGATTGGCGGAGTGGAGTTCTGAACGGCAGTGGGTGCGCTCGCGCTTGCGGCAGGAAATCATCAACCAGAGCAGCGGTGTAGCGGCCGGCGACGAAGTGGAAGTTGAGCGCGATCCCGTGGTGCGGCGGGCGCGGGCGCTCTTGACTACCAACGCTTCAGAGGGCCGGGACTGATCACACCGAGGACGAGCAAAAGCAGCGCGCCGATCGAGATGCCCATGCCTGCCTGGAAGCGCTCTGGGGTGAAGGCGAGTTCCATGGAATGGCTGCCCGCGGGCACGACGGCCCCCATCAAAGCGTGGTTGGTTCTGTAGATTCGCGATGGCTTGCCGTCGACGGTCAGGCCCCACCCAGGGTAGAAGGGCACGCTGATCGTCGCAAAGGCCTCCGCCGGAGATTCGTAACTGGCTGAGACGCGTGAGAAGCTCACATTGAGCTTGGTCAGGCGCGCGCTCGGCTGCGTGGCACGGTCCGTGGCGAGCCCCTCGGCCACGGCATTCTCCATGGGATCGAGGCCGCTCAGAGCCTCCAGGGATTCAGCCCGGCTGGAGACGCGTCGGACGCTCTTTGGAAACGAGATCATCGGCACAGCCTTGTCGTTGTGAATCAGCGCGCCCTTGGTGTGATCGACAACGACGATGGCGCTCAAGCCATTGGTGAGCCTGGCGTTGGACTTTGCGGCGTTGCGGTACTCGGAATAGGCCCTCAACTCCAGCGGGTTGTAGCCGCTCGTGGAGGGAATGCCTCCGATGAGCGTGGCGTTCAGCGGTCCGAAAAGCGGCATGGCAGGCGGCAAGTCCACACGCGTGCCCTGCAGCAGTCCGGCGATGACCTCGGACTGCATCTGCTCGCGTTTGCCGAACACTTCGGCGTAGTTGAAGCGGCCGTAAGCGAGCGGGTTCACCCAGGAGTTGACGAGACAAAGATCGAGGATGAAGACGCCGAGCAGCGCGATGCCGAGCCATGGCTTGCGCCAGCGCCTCTCGGCTTCGCAGATGCCGAAGGCGGCAAGGGCAGAGAGGCCGAAGGCCGCGATGAACCAACCGTTGACAGGCGCGCGCATCTGGTGCAGATAGGGCACAAGCCCGCCGACGCGGTAAAGCCCAAACGCGGGGCCGAGCATGTACCACGCCGGGAGCAGCACAAGTCCGGCGCCGAGCAGCCATCCGGGCTTTTTGCTTGCGCCAAGAAAAGCCAGCGGGAGCAGCAGCAGTCCGGAGTAGAAGTAAGTCTGTGTGACATCAGCCTGGCCCTGATAGGGTCCCGTGAGCGATTTCAGGGCATTGGGATTGACCAGCGTGCCGAGGGCATCGATAGGCAGCGTGCCTTCGACTCCCTTGGAGAAATCGAAGGTGGCGCGGATGGATTCCGCGGTCAGTTGCATGCCGGGCAGCACGACGATAGCCGACAGCGCGGCTCCGCAGGCGGCCGTGGCCGCTAGAATCGACAGCGCCCGCGGCCAGGCTGCGGGCCTCTGGATGGTCTGCACGATCAGATAGATGCCTAGCGCGAGCACTGCATAGAGAGCGGTCTGCAGGTGGCCGGCGAGAATGATGCCTCCCGCGGCGAGAGCGGCAGCCGAAGCCCATCGGACGAGCGAAGACTCCAGTCCCCGCTGGGCGAAGTAGAGCATCCAGGGAAAGAGCGCGGCTCCCTGGAACATGCCGACATGCGAACTGTGCGCCGCGAAAAACCCGCCGAGGCCATAGGCGAGCGCGCCCGTGAGCGCGGCTGCGGGGCGTGCAGTCAACCGGCTGAAGAGGAGGTACGCTCCAGCCACTGCCAGCACCGCATGAAGGAGCAATTCCAATTGGATTGACCACGGCGTGACTCCCATGAGGAAGAACGGCCAGTTGAGCGGGTAGAACGCGCCCACCTGAGGGTCGGAAAGGAATGGGAATCCACTGAAGATGAAAGGCGTCCACTGCGGCAGGCGCCCGGCCAGAACCTCCTCAGCAAAGTAACGCTGTGAAGGATAGTGAACGTCGACGGCGTCCCACTGAATGGATGCGCCGCGGTCGACCACGGGAGTCCAGTAGAAGAGAACGATGGCGAGCGCGGCGGCGTAAAAGAGGCGCCGGCCGCTGAACCAGTCGGACTGTTGTTTTTGTGGACTCTTTGAATCGTCCTGCTTGCGTTTCATGGGGAAGGGAATCGCTCGAGTTGCGGCGGGTTCGGGAAGAGCTTGGGGTCGAAATAGTAGAGCAGAACGCCGCGGCCGACGCGTTCAGTTGGAGGGAACTTGTCCGGCCAAAGCACTGCTTCAGGGTGGTCGTCTCCGAGGCCGAGTCGTGCAGCCTTCCAAACGGTCAGACTGACGGCATTCCAGCCGGGCATTGGCGAGACGGGATCGGCGTAGACGATCGGCGGGAAAGCAAAGTCCCTGTGCCAGTGGGCGACGATAAACGGGGTAAAGGCCACGTATGGTGCTCCCAACTCCTTCAGGCGGCGGCTGAGTCGCAGCATGTCCTGGCCCCAATCGAGATCCGAGTCGACCAGGACTTTCTCTGGTTCGGCGCTGGCGAGGATGTTGAAGTAAGCCAGGTTGTCCGGGTGATCGATTGCGGGGCCAAACAGGAACATGAGCAGAAGGACGACAGCACTCGGAGCGAGCCATGCAGAGCGAGGCTTCGCCTGCAGCATAGTGAACAGGCAGTAGGCGCCGGCGAGGGCGAATGCCGCGTAGAGCGGCATCAGGTGGCGGGTACCGATATTGATGTTGCTGGCAAAGCCGGTAAGGAGCATGGCCGCCGCAATGGCAAGCGAGGCGACAGCGCCCTCGGACCTTCGCTTCCAGATCATCCACCAGCCGGCGATGGCCAGCAGCAGCAGCGGCAGGGGGGTTTTGACGGCAAATGCGACCGGGTAAAAGAGCAGGAAGCCGATCTTGTTGCGCTGCCCCATCAGGTAGGAGGGGTGACCCTCGGCGTTATGGGCCTTGGCCTGCGCAAGACCGGCAAAGAGTTCGGGTGCAGGAGCTGAGAAGCCATACGGGGTGGGTCCGAATGAGAATCGATAGACGGCCCAGACGGTGAGGAGACCCACGAGCAGCGACACGCCGAGAGAGGCTAGTCGCATCGGCTTCAGCAGGTCGCCGATCGTTCTGCGCCGGAGTAGCAGCCACGCAACAATGAACAGGGGCAGGAAGAAGATGGCGGAGAACTTCGACGCCAGCAGGAGTCCGGCGGCGAGGCCGAAGGCCGCACCGCGCAGCGGTCCGGGCTCCCGCGACCACCAGACAAACGCGGCCACGGAGAGTAGGAAGGTCGCTGTCAGGGCCAAGTCGGTGGTTGCCAGGCCGGCGTGGCCGAGAATGCCTGGGGTGGCGGAAAACAACAGCACAGCGAGAGCCGCCTGAGTCCGCCCGAATTCGAGCGAAGCGAGCCAAAATAGCGCAGCGCAAGCAAGCCAAAAGAAAACCAGCGTACCCGCTCGGGCCAACGTCAATCGCTGTTGGTAGTTCCCGTTCATCGTCAGGATGGCAGCGCCTTCCTGGTAGATGACCGTTCTGCCTGTGCTTCGTGCGCCATCCAGATAGGGTCCGATGGCGTTGAAGATGCGCGACAGGGGCGGGTGCTGCGGTTCGAGGTTGTAGGTGCCTTTGGACAGCCACTCCATGCCGCACGCGATGTGGGCGGGCTCGTCGATCGTGTGGTTAAAAACTGTGTATGTGGCCGCGATTCTGGCTGTGGCGATCACGACGAAAAGCACTGCGCACTTCAGTGAGTGTCTTTCCAGAAACGTCAGAATTGCAGGCGTCGATTCGGCCATCAACACCCGAGTTTAGCATCAGCATTTGAAACGCCTGGGCGCAGTTCTGCGCTCGCCTTCAGTCTGCGCCGCGCTAAAATCTTGTGGTGCCGGCCCTGAAAACAATGGTGAAGAAACGACCAGTTCAACAAAAAGCCCGCCGAAGCCAGGTGAGCGTTCCTTCTCTTGTGCTGGGCGCCATACTGCTCGTGGCGTGCGTGCTTCGTTTCCACGGGCTCGAGAATGCGCCGCCCGGACTGTGCCACGACGAGGCCATGAACGGAGTCAACCTGATGGAGGCCATCGAGTCCGGTTCATGGCAGGTCTTCTACCCCGACAACGGCGGGCGCGAAGGCTTGTTCATCAATATCCAGGGCGCATTCGTGAAGCTGCAGATGCTGATGTCGAACGATCCCTGGTTTGCAGTTGAACCCTGGATGCTGCGTTTTCCCAGCGCGGTGTTTGGCTCTCTGACAGTCGCCGGCCTTTACTTTCTCGCTGTCGCGCTCACACGCAGCCGGGTTGTGGGGGCGGCATCGGCCTTTCTGCTTGCCACGAGTTTTTGGCACGTGAATTTCTCGCGCATTGGCTTCCGTGCGATTAGCGCGCCTTTCTGGCTCGTGTGGGGTCTCTTCCTGCTGGTCAGCGGTTTCCAGGACTTGCGCGAACACAACCAGCGCCGGGGGATGTGGAAACTGGTCGCTGCGGGTCTTTGCTATGGGGCGGGCTTCCACTCCTACATTGCATATAGAGTGACTCCCGTTCTCATCTTGGCGGCGCTTGTCTGGCTCGCGCTCCCCCTCTGGAGAACAGGACAGCGGCGAGCGGTGTTCATGGGGCTGGCCGTCTTTGCGGGCGCCGCTTTATTGGCTGTCGCGCCCTTGGCTCTCTATTTCCTACAGCACCCGCGTGAATTCATTGGCCGCTCGGCCGAGGTGTCGATTCTGAAAACCGCCAACCCTCTCAGCGCCATCTTGGACAACTCGTGGAAAACGGTGCTGATGTTTAACTACCGCGGCGACGGCTTCTGGCGCCACAACATTGCCGGCAGGCCGCAACTGTTTCTTCCGGTGGGCCTGTTGTTTCTCGCAGGATTGGCCATCTCACTCAAGAGGGCCTTCCAGCGACGAGACGGAGATCGCATATTCGCGGGGCTGTTTGCCATTTTGTGGCTGCTCGCTGGGGCGCTTCCGGCTGTTCTCTCCTCGGAAGGCATTCCACACGCCCTGAGGGGACTGCTGATGGCGCCGGCTTGCTTTCTGCTTGCGGGCCTGGCGGCGGAGGCGGGATGGAATTGGCTGACCTCCCGCTACTCTCTCCAAATGGCTGGGAGTTGTGCAGCCGTCCTGGCGCTGGCGCTGACTTGGGAATGCTACGCCTCTTACTTCGGCACCTTCGTTCAATCCTCAAATCTGCGGGTTCCGTTCGAAACCGAAATGAGCGAATTGGCGCGCGAGATCCGTGCTCTTCCCAATAGCGCGCCGAAATACATCATTGCGCCCGGCGACAGACTGGACCGCCGCGGCGTCCCCGAATCCTCGTACCCGCTGGCTTTGGAGACTGGGAGTTACAGTGCGAAAGGCCGGGAGGATCGCCGCATCCGCTTCATTGTTGGGAAAGAGGAAGCAGAGCGGGCGGCCGCCGAGAAGGGCGCCTACGTCTACATTCGTCAGTGACCGTCGGCCGGTCAGACCGGCCTAGAGAGTGCGAAGCCGCCTGATCCGGCGGCGCCGCCTGTGCTCGGCTTCGAGTACCTCGCGCTCTTCGAGTCCGAAGTGATGAGCCACTTCATGCCAGATCGTCTCTTCGACGAGGCGGCGCAGGGCCGTGGAGCCCCGAGCGGCTCTTTCGTGTGGCCCCTGATAGATGGTGATCCTGTCGGGCGGCCGAACTGGGTCCGCGACGCTGCGCGCAATCAAAGGAGCGCCCTCATACAACCCGAGCAAATCCGGTTCAGAGGGCTCGGGCTCGACGACGAAAACAACGTTCCTGAGCCGATCGCGAAACCGGGGAGGAATCACGTCCATGCATTCCTCAACGAGGCGGTCGAAATCGCGCGGCGACATTCCGGGCTCCCGTATCGGCTTCTATTGCGGGACCGGCATGCCCATCTGCTTGTAGATGCCCTCAATCATGTTGGCCTTGGTCTTGGCATCCTTATTGGCCGGATCGATGGCCAGGACCTCGCGGTACTGCTTCAGCGCGGGCCTGTACTTCTGGCGCGGAGGCAACTGCTCGTTGTACATGAAGCTATCGCCGTACTTCAGGTGAGCATCGGCCAGGGCTTTGGAGACTTCGGCGTCCTTCGGATTGGCTTTGTAGGCCGGCTCGAGCAACGCGATGGCCTCCTCGAATTTGCCTGCCTTGACCTTGGCCTGCGCCTCGGTCACTTTCGGGTTGGCGGCAGAGGCGAGAAGAACAGCCAATGCAAGAGTTGGAATCAGTTTTCCCAGCATGATTCGAGTGTAGCGGCCCGGCGGCTCGAAGGGGAATGGGGGGCGGATAGAAAGGTAGACTGAGAGAGAATACCTTGAACAAACGGATTGTCGTAGCAATTGACGGGCCCGCCGCGGCGGGCAAGGGTGAAGCCGCCAAGCGACTCGCGGCTCGCCTGGGGTTTCTGCACATCGACACAGGCGCGATGTATCGGGCAGTCGCGCTCTGGGCTTCTCGGGCTGGCATCGGCTTCGACGACCAACATCGCGTGGGCTCCCTGGCGGAGCACGCCTCCATCAGGCTCACCGAGGATCGGCGAGTCTGGCTGAACGACGAGGACATCACCGCACTCATTCGCACACCCGAGATTGACCAGGGGGCCTCGAGGGTTTCGGCCATTCCAGCGGTGCGCCGGGCGCTGGTGGCCGAACAGCAGAAGATGGCCGAATTAGCCTCCATCGTGATGGAGGGACGCGACATCGGCACGGTGGTGTTTCCCGAAGCCCAAGTGAAGTTCTTTCTGGACGCCGCGCCGGACGAGCGGGCCAGGCGCCGGCAGAAACAGCAACTCCTGGAAAAGGGGCTCGATCTCGACTTTGAGAGCGTGTTGAAGGAGATCCGCGAACGCGACCTGCGCGATTCCAGCCGTGCGGATTCCCCTTTGCGTCAGGCGGCCGACGCCATCGTGGTGGATACCACGCACCTCACGCCCGAACAGGTTGAGGAAGAGTTGCTCCGCCTGGTCCGGGAGCGGACCAGCAATGGAAAGGAAGTAGCACGTTGAAGGATCTGTTGGTAATGAAGTTCGGCGGCACCAGCATGGGTTCCGCGGACAGAATACGCATCGCAGCATCCATCTGCGAAGAGCAACACAAGCAGCGGCCCGTAGTGACCGTTGTCTCGGCGATGTCCAAGGTGACTGACCTGCTGCTGGATACCCTCCGGCACGCGGAGGGCGGCGATTCGGCGGGGGTGGAGCAGAACCTCAGCTCATTGGCGGCGCGCCATCGGGAGGCCTGCGAAGGGCTGCTGGAAGGGGCTCTGCGCGACGAGACACAGGCTCAGCTTGATTCGATCGCGGCGGAATTCGATCGCATTGCTCGAGGCGTACTGATGCTCGGTGAAAGGCCGCCGCGTTCCGTGGACGAGGCGATCGCGGTTGGCGAGCGGCTCAGCTCGCAGTTGATTTCGGCGTACCTCCGCAGCCGTGGAGTCGACGCCTTCCCGGTGAACGCCAGGGAAGTCATTGTCACTGACGCCGTGTTCGGCAATGCCAGTCCCCTCCTGGAACCCACCCGCGAGAAGGCGATGAGCCTGCTGAAACCCGCCCTGGAAGCGGGCAGGCTGCCAATCCTGACCGGGTTCAATGGGGCCACCCTCGATGGCCGGCCCACCACCCTGGGCCGAGGGGGCAGCGATTTCTCGGCCTCGATTCTGGCGTCTGTGCTGGACGCGGCGGAACTCTACATCTGGACCGACGTCGATGGAATCATGTCGGCCGATCCACGGCTGGTTCCCAACGCCAAGATCCTCGACGAGATCACGTACCGGGAAGCGGCGGAGCTTGCCTACAACGGCGCCAAAGTCCTGCACCCGCGCACGCTGGCGCCATTGATGGAGAAAGAGATTCCCATCTGGAGCAAGAACAGTTTCAACGTGCCGTTTCCCGGGACGCGGATCGTTCAGGCAACCCGCGACGGGCTCACCGGGCCTCGTGCCGTGACGTCGATGAACAATGTCGCCCTGGTCTCTCTCGAGCCCGCCAGCGCCCTGCTGAGCGGCACAAAGGTGATGGCCCGCGGTATCGAAGCGCTGGCGGCGGCCGACGCTGAAGTTCTGGCTCTAACTTCTTCAAGCTACAGGCAGAACTTCTGCTTCCTGATCCGGCAGTCTGAACTGCCGGGCGTGATCGAGCGGCTTGAGGAGGAGTTCTCGCTGGAACTGGCCCACGGTTATCTCCACCCGATCGACGCCAATCTCGACGTTGGCTTGATTGCCATCGTGGGAGAGGGCATGAAGGGGCATCCCGGGTTGGCGGGCAGGATCTTCACGGCCATCTCGCAGGAAGGTATCAACATCATCGCTATCGCCCAGGGCGCCAGCGAATTGACCATCGCGATTGTTGTGCGCAAGAGCGGCATCGAGAAGGCCGTCCAGGCGATCCACGCCGAGTGTGAGCTGGGAAATTAGCGCACTATGTGAGAGCGGCTGCGCCCGGAGCACCCGGATTGCTACACTGTTAGTTTGCGTGCGTTCGCGCGCAAACCGTTTTCCATCGGGAGTGCCAGAATTCCATGTTTGATCTGTTTCGCAGTCGGGAAAAGTCAGTGCGGCTGCTTCTCGGCGTATTGTTGGGCCTTGTCGCCCTGGCGATGGTGATTACCCTTGTCCCCAGCTACGGCAGCCTGGGTGGTCGCACAGCAGGATCCCACCGTGATCGCCGAGATTGGCGACACAAAGATTACGGCGATGGAAGTACGGCAGATCATCGCGCGCGAGATGCGTTCGAACCAGATCCCCAAAGGACTGGAGAGCGTGTATCTTCGCCCTGCCATCAGCCAGATGATCAACCAGCGGGCAGTCGCCTATTATGCCGCCGAACAGGGCTTGCGCGTTTCCGATGAGGAACTCGCCAAGTCCATTCAATCGCTGCTGCCGATGCTCTATGAGAATGGCAAATTCCTCGGCAAGGATGCCTATGCCGGCGTTCTCGAGCGGCTCAATCTGACGATTCCGCAATTTGAGAGCGATCTCAGAAAGCAGATGCTGGCGACCCGGCTGGAGTCGATGGTGCTGGAAGGCATCGTTGTGTCTCCTGCCGAAGTCGAAGCGGCCTTCCGCAATGCCAACGAGAAGATCAAGGTAAGCTACTTTTCGCGTCACCAACGACATGTTCCGCGCCAAAGCTACTATTTCGCCGGCGGAAGTGCAGGAACAGTTTGCGAAGGCCCGGAGCACATATTCCATTGCCGGAGAAGCGAGCCCTGCTTCTGTTCTCCGTCGATGAAGAACGAATCGCAGCCGGCTTGGCCGTCAACGACGCTGATATCGAGGCCGCCTACCGAAAGAACCTGGATCGGTTCCGAACTCCCGAGCGCGTCCGCGCTCGCCATATCCTCTTGAAGACTCAGGACAAGCCCCCGGCCGAAGTCACGGTCATTCAGAAAAAGGCTGAGGATTTGCTGAAGCAGGTGAAGGGCGGTGCCGATTTTGCGCAGTTGGCCACGAAGAATTCCGACGATACTTCCTCAGCCGTCAAGGGTGGAGATTTGGAATGGGTCACCAAAGGCCAGACTGTCCCTGAGTTTGAGCAGGCGGCATTCGGCTTGAAGCCCGGCGAAGTCAGCGGCCTCGTCAAGACGATGTATGGATTCCACATCATCAAGGTCGAAGCAAAAGAGGATGCCAGGGTGCGTCCGCTCGCTGAGGCGAAGGACGAACTTCGCAAGGAACTTCAGAAGAGCGAAGTCTTTAGCAAGATGCAGAATGTGGCCGATCAAATCCGGGCCGCGCTGGTGAAGTCTGCCCCGGAAGCCGAGCAGATCGCAAAGGCCAATGGCTTGGCGCCGGTGCGCGTGGCAAAGGTCGGGCGGAACGAAGCCGTTCCCGAAGTCGGTGTCGCAGGAAGCGTTTACCCAGGCGGTCTTCTCGCTGCCCAAGAACGGAGTGACCCCGATCGTGACCGTGGGTACGAACAAGCTGGTTTTTGCACAAGTTACGGAGATCTTCCCGGAGCATCCGGCGGAATTTGCCGACGTGGAGAGCCAGGTTCGTGAGCAAGTGCTCGCCAGCAAGATCAGCAAGCTGTCCAACGATACGATCAGCAGCCTGGAGGCAAAAGCGAAAGCGGGTGCAGACTTGGCCGCGCTGGCCAAGGAAGTTGGCGCCACGATCAAAACCTCCAGCCTGGTAGACCGCATGGGCAGCATCGAAGGGTTCGGGTTGGCCTCCAGCGCAAGCGAAGCCTTCAGCAAGAATCCTGGCGAAGTCGCCGGTCCCTTCCGCTCCGGCGGCGGCGCGTTCTTCATGAGAGTGGATGAGAAGGTTGCGGCGGACTTGACACAGATGGTCGCTCAACGTGATCAACTGCTGAATGAGCTGAAAAACCGCCGCGCGCGAGACAGGCGCGCAATCTTCACTGAGAGTATCCTCCAGAGCCTCATCAAGAACAAGAAGGTGAAGATCTACGAGGACAGCATCAATCGCCTCCTCGGCACGTTCAGCAGCTAACGGAACATTTGGGCTCAAGTTCAAGCAGAGACAAATGGTCCAAACGCTGATTGGGTTCCTCAAGTCACTCACCAATCCGGATCAGTTGATCCAACTCCTGGGGACGGTCTTCACCGGCTGGTGGGGGTATCTGCTTTGCTGTGGAATCGTCTTCGCTGAGACCGGGTTGCTCGTCGGGTTCTTCCTGCCAGGCGATTCGTTCCTGTTCACAATCGGCGTCGTGGCTGGAGTCGGTCGGCTCGATATCGTCACGATCATCCTGCTGCTTCTGGCTTCGGCGATTGTCGGCAATTCGACGGGCTACATGCTCGGACGCAAGGCCGGGACGGCGATCTTCAATCGCCCGAACTCCAAACTCTTCCATCGTGACCACCTGCTCAAAACGCAGGCTTTCTACGACAAGCACGGCGGCAAGACAATAATCTATGCCCAGTTCATCCCGATCCTCAGGACTTTCGCGCCATTCGTTGCCGGCGTCGCGCGGATGAGCTACACGAGGTTCATGTCGTTCAATATCGTCGGCGCCATTGGCTGGGTGATTTCGATGACACTGCTCGGCTATACGCTGGGCAACCATCCCGTTGTTCGTGCGCACTTCGAGAAGGTGCTTCTCGGCATCATCTTCATTTCCGTCACGCCGGTTCTGATTGAGATGTTCAAGGCCTCGCGGCAGCGGGGGAAGCCGTCGGGTCAGACTCCAGCCGGATCTTCCATCGAACCGTGACGCCGCGCCCATCAGCGTCGACGCCCCATCCGATTCCTCTCCAGTTCCTGTCGGTGATATTGAAGAAGTCGAGCATGACCTCGCTGCGCCGGCCCGTGGGGAATCCGGCTCGAATGCCGAATACTGCGTAGCCGGCGACCGCGGTGTACATGGGCGCCGACACCGCGCCTCCGAGAACCCGGCGCTGCACCTCTGCCAGCGTTTCTCCGGTGGCGGCGAGCCTGCCATCCACCACGAGCCCTCTCACGGTCGCACCGTTGCGGAAGAAAGACGCGATGCTCGCGGTGGAACGCGCCGCGCCGATGCGACGGTCGGCCAAGGCCAGGCTCGAAAGGCGTGACTGCCGGTCGGCGGCGGTTCCGTAAGCTTCCAACCAGACTCGTTTGGACGAAGGTGACCATAGCAGAGAGGCGTTCAAGGCCGGTGCCGGAACTCCAGGTTCGATGTCGGGCGGCGCGCCTGTCGCGCGGTCCCTGGCTTCGATCCAAGTGAAGTTCTGCGAGAGGTGGAGCGACTGTGGCAGCCGGAGTTTCATGGACTGTTCGACGCCCCGCAGACTGGACGCGCCCAGGTTGGCACGGACGAGCACCGGGTTGACCGCTGCCGGGACGTACACTGCTCCAGTCGGCAACTGTTGAGAGATGACCTGATCCCCCAGAGGCTGCCCGATTGCGCCAGGCGGCAGGATCAGGGTCTGCGAGACCACCGTGTCATTCAGGCGCATGAGAAAAGTCGTTGCCTCCAGGCGGACACGGCCCGCTTGCCAGGATGCACCGCCCTCCCAGTTGTCCGCGGTTTCGGGCGAGAGTTGCGTCACTGGCTTGCCCGTAGACCGTGCCAAGGCGTCGGCGCGGTCGCCCACGGTTGCATCGCGCCCCGCTACGCCTGAAGCCGAGGTCTCGTAGAACCCGTTGCCCTGCAATCCGAGCGTGCCGAGGTCGGTCATGTTGGGGACGCGGAATCCACGGCTGTACAGGCCGTGAACGGAAAACCCTCCACCGGCACGGACGGCCACCCCAAGCCGTCCGGTGAGGCTGTTGGCCGTGAGGGAGTCGTCGGGCCAGAGCGGATTGCCGCCCACCACGGGACTGTCGGCGGCGCGGGACCGATACGAGCCGCCGCCCCAACGCAATGCGCCTGAAACGCGCACGCGGCCGAATCGGTCGGGCGTCCACACATCCTGTAGGTAGAGCCCATAGTTCATTGTCTGGGCATGGTCCGGGACTCGAGGGCGCGTAATCGTGGTTGCGCCGGTTGCCGGACTCCAGGAGTATGCCGGCGACCTCATCCGTTCGAAGTAGCCTTCAAGGCCGCCGTTGAGCGAGTGGCTCCCGGAACGTTTCTCTCCCTGGCCCTGCACGCCCCATGCTGCGAGCCGCTCGTACTGATGCGTGATGGCGCCCAGCGGGTTGCCTTGTCCACCCTGATTGACCCGCTCCTCGCGCTGCGCCGTGTAACTGACGCTGGCGCTGGCCTGTTCAAGCCATCCCGCGCGAAAACGCTGCCACCGAAGATAGCCAAAGTCGAGCATGAGGTTTCGCAGGTCGGCGACGAGATTGCCGTCGCCGCCCATGAGTTGGTCATAGCGCCGGGAGCCGTCCTGCTGGCCGCGCTCGTAGTGGAAGCTGAGATGGTCGAGAGGAGAAAGCTGGCTCTGCAGGTGCAGCATTCCGCCGTACTGCGTGAAGGCAGTATCGTCCAGCCTGGGTCCAAATTCCTTCGAATCGAGGCCAAGAAAACGAGTCACTGCCGCGCGGCTGTCGACCCCGCCGCCGGGGCGCATGCGGTTGACCCGGCGTGCTGCCAGCGCTGCGAGGCCCGCAAGCCGCGTTCCGGACCATGTCACCCGAGCCTGTTCTCCGAAAGCGTTGGCGGCGGACTGATAGAACATCCCCATGTCCCCCCGCACATCGCGTCCCGATGCTGAAAAACCGGGTGTTCTGGAAACAAGATGGACAGCGCCGCCCATCGAGTCAGAGCCGAACTGAGCGCTGTTGGGGCCGCGCACCATCTCCACGCTTTCGAGCCACGCGGGGTCAATGAGGTTCTGAAATGTGCTCACCCCCCCGCGTTGAGCCGAGGTCGTGTACCGAACCCCGTCCCTGTAAACAGCGACGTTCTTCCCGGTCAGCCCCCGGACGAAGAACGAGCCCATGGAGGGAGCAGTCCGCTGCTCAGCGACTCCCTTTTCTCCCCGAGCGGCTTCGGTGATGGCGATGAGCGTCTTCTCTTCGATCTCGCCCGCACTGATAGCCGTGATGCGCTGCGCCGATTCGCCGGTCGAGACTGCCGATCCAGCCTCCGCGCTGACCGTGACTTCGCTGCTGACAGGGCTCAGCGTGAGTTTGATGTCCAGCTTTACGGATTCCGATTGCCCCAACCTCACCGCGGTCTGGTAGGGCGCAAAGCCTGCCGCCTCGACTCTGAGAATGAACGAGCCGGACCCTGCGGCACTCAGTCGGTACCGGCCGTCTGCGTCACTGCGGCCGGTTGCTGTCTGGGCCTGGAGGCCCGACCGAAGCGACACTGTCGCACCCTGCACGGCTGCACCTGCCGGATCCTCGACTCTGCCCTCAACTCCTCCAGTCAGCGCGCAGAACAGCGCCAGGTACAGCACCACTTCAGTCTATCCGCAGGTGTCACATCGATCAGGATCGCAATCTAGACCAGTTCGTATGTATAACAAAACAAGCCATTGACGCCATGCCTTGAAACTGGTACATCTCAAGTGCTTTTAGCCGTGGACACGGCTTGATCTCTGAAATTCGAGAGGTTGACATGACAAGATATGCCAAGGAGTTGTTGCTGGCTGGAGTGCTCCTGCTGTTTGTTGTTGCAATGCTTCCGGCGCAGGTCACGACAGGTACAATCCTCGGGTCCGTTACTGACCCCACCGGGGCAACCGTCGTTGGTGCGACGGTAACGGTGACCGACATCGACAAAGGAACCATCGTCACGCGCAAGACCGACGAGGCCGGCGGCTTCCAGTTTCCCTTCCTGATTCCGGGCAACTATAAGGTCACGGTCGAGCAGTCCGGCTTCAAGAAAGCCGAACAGATCGGTATCACGCTCCAAGTCGACCAGCGAGCCCGCATTGACGTCCAACTGACGGTCGGCAATGTCAGCGAAACCATTGAAGTCACTGCCGCCGCCCCGTTGGTGCAGAGCACTTCGGCGGAAACCGGCCAGGTGATCGAGCAGCGTGCAGTCCAGGAACTGCCGCTGAATGGACGCAATTTTGCCCAGCTTGTCTATTTGTCGCCGGGCGTGACGCCGGGCCAGGCGGGTGAGAACCTTTCGGGCGCCTCGACCTTCAATCCGCGTGCGGCAGCGAACTACAATCCGCTCGGGCAGCGCGCCAACGCCAACGGCTGGGTGTTGGACGGCATCGACAACAACGAGTACACGTTCAACACCGTGATTGTGCAGCCGTCGCTGGAGTCGGTGCGCGAATTCAAGGTGCTGACGGGCTCGTTTTCATCCGAGTTCGGACGCGGCGCGGGCGTCGTTTCCGTGTCGACCCGTTCGGGACAGAACGAACTGCACGGCACGGCGTTCTGGTTCCACCGCAATATCGAGTTCGACGCTCGCGGCTACTTCCAGTCTCCGCAGGCTCTGCCGAAGAAACTGCCGTTCCGGCGGCACCAGATGGGCGCCGCGGTGAGCGGACCGATCATCAAGAACAAGCTCTTCTTCTTCACCGACTACGCCGGGCAGCGCGAGGTGCGTGGCTTGGACTACTTGAACACCGTGCCGACGGACGCAGTCCGGGCGGGAAACTTCAGTAATTTCCGCAGCACGACCGGAGCGCTGATTCAGGTTTGGAATCCATTCACGACCCGCGCCAATCCGGCATCGCCCGGCAACTTCCTTCGCGATCCGTTCCCGAACAACACGATTCCGGGCAATCTCATCAGCCAGGTGTCGCGCAACGTCGCCAGCATCTATCCGACCCCCAATCTCGCCGGCAGACTTCAACAACTACCAGTCGGCGCCGACCCGTGTCATCGACGACAACCAGTACACCGTGCGCGCTGACTACGCGGTCTCTCAGAAGGACAACATATTCTTCCGCTTCCAGCAGCAGTGGTTCGACCTTGACGCTCCGCAAGGCCAGGCCAACTGCTGCCTGCCCACGCCGGCAGATGCCGCCCAGAAGTTCACGCTCGGACCTTGGGTAGCCGGCATTCAGAACACGCGCCTCAGGACCCACGGCGGCGCCTTCAACTGGAGCCGCGTGTGGAGCCCTTCGTTGGTCGGCGAGTTCCGTACCGGCTGGGCGCGGACTAACCCCTCCACGTTCCACTCCGACTACGGAATCCCGGCATCGGACTCGCTGGGGATCAAGAACATCAACCTCACTGACAACTCGACCGGCATCGCAACGATCAACATCGCCGACTTCACCGGCCTGAGCGGCGGGCCCGAACTTCCTGCCGGCGCGGCCGCGGCAGATCAACTACCAGGTGGACTACAACCTCTACTGGACCAAGGCCAAGCACAACCTGAAGTTCGGCTATCACATTGTGCGGCGCGACGTGTCGCCCTTCACCAATGCGGACACGCGCGGTGCGCTTGGATTTCACGCGCGGCTACGTCTCTGACCCTGTGTCCCGCACGGGCGGCACGGGCTGGGCCTCCATGCTTCTCGGACTGCTCGGATCGGGTAGCCGCGGCTTCCTGATCGACGTGCCCGGGCTGCGGGTATGGGAGAACGCCTGGTTCTTCCAGGACGACTGGAAGGTGAACTCGCGGCTCACGGTCAACCTGGGCGTACGCTATGAGATCTACTCTCCGGAAACGGAGAAGTATGACCGCATGACGAGCTTTGACGTTACGAAGCTCATGTTTGCCTATGCCAACGAGGGCGGCTACAGCCGCGCTCTCCGCAACACGGACATGAATAACTTCGCCCCGCGGTTCGGCTTCGCCTTCGACATGTTCGGCGACCAGAAGACGATGCTCCGCGGCGGGTATGGACTGAGCTTCTTCCCCGAGCCGGTTTCGGCATCGAGCATGCTGACGCAGGGGCCGCCGTGGTTGTTCAGCGAGAGCTACAGCTACGGCGACTTCCTCACCGACTACTCCGCGGTCCAGCGCATCGAGCAGCCTTTCGGTACGCTCGTTCCACTGAAGCCGACGTCGACGGCCGAAATCAATACCCGCCGGCCTACGGTTCGCGGCTACTCCTTCGACAACCCGACGCAGTACGCGCAGACCTGGAGCATGACTCTCCAGCGGCAGATCGGCCAGGCCTTGATGGCTGAAGTCGGCTACGTCGGCAGCCGCCGGCGTCAACCTGCTGTTCAACTACAACCACAACGAGGTACGCCTCGGGACCGGCAGCGTCGAAGACCGCCGCCCGGTCCAGGCTCTGCGCAACATCGCCAACATCACGATCTTCGAGCCGATGGTGAGCAGCATCTACCACGGTCATGACGGCCAAAGTGGACCGCCGGTTCGCCAACGGCTTCCAGGTCCTCGCCGTCTACACCTACGGCAAGAGCCTCGACTACGGCGGTTCCATCGCCTCCGGCGGCGGCTCCACCGGCAGTCCGCAGACGGTCACCTGCATCAAGTGCGGTCGCGGCGCTTCGGGTTTCGACGTCAGGCACCGCGCTGTCATCAATGGCCTCTATGACCTGCCATTCGGCAAGGGCCGTCAGATGAACATCGACAACAGGGTTGCCGATGCCATCGTCGGCGGCTGGCAATTGGGCGGGATCGTCACTGCGACCACTGGCCGGCCGTTCAACGTCGGCCTTCAGAACGGCGTCAACAACGGCGCGCCGAGTTGGCCGGACCGAATCGGCAGCGGTGTGCTGGACAACGCCGATCCATACTACTGGTTCGACGCCAACGCGTTCAGGGCTCCGGCACCTAACAACTACGGTAACGTCGCCCGCGGCGTGCTCTATTCGCCCGGCGTCCTGAACATCGACATGAGCATCGTCAAGACATTTCGGATCACGGAGAGGATTGGCTTCAACTTCAGGTTCGAAGCCTTCAACCTCTTCAACACGCCTTACTTCGGCTTCCCGAACGCCAACATCGGTTCTCCGACAGTGGGGCGCATCACGTCCCTCGTCGGTGACAACCGTAGTTTACAGCTCTCGGGGCGCATCAACTTCTGACGGCAGGCGTCACTTGAATTCGCTGATGAAGCGAGCCAGGCGCTCGGCATAGATGGACGCTGCAATCGGTCCGGGATGAAACGAGTCCCAGGGCAGCATTTTGTATTGATCGGGGAGATAGTCAGGGGAGCCGAGACTGAGGTCTACGACTGGAACTCCTTTTGCCGCCAGCCCTTCCATGACCGCATCGCCTTGGATGCCGGTGAATGACGCTACGGCGAAACGGGTTCCCCCTGCTTTGTAGTAAGTGCCGATGGCGCGCATCAAGGCCAGTGTGTTCTGCTCTTCACCGGCCGGGTCTGGCGGATTGCCCTCACCGGCGCCGGAGGCGCCGAAGCTCATCAGGCGGAGTTCGACGCTCGGGAAACCATCCTCCAGTCTGACCCATGGGTACGAAATACTGCGTGCTTTGAAAGCGTCGCCGGAGGCTACCATCTGCTTCATCCACGTCTGGCTGGGGCTGTTTCGCTCCTTGTGGAACGCAGCGTAGACCACGACGGCTACTTTCGGAGGCGTGATGGACTTGGCCTGCAGGTAGGCGTGTGCCGTGCCAAAGCCGTTCTGCGCGAGATTGCGGACATGATATTCCGGCAGTAGATGCTGCAGTTTCCACGGGTAGGTATCTTCGTCGTTGAGCAGAAAACCCCACGTGAACGAGCAACCGTGCAAGGCGATGACCGGCTTCGTTCCGGACTCGTCAGGCCCCGTGATGCGATACCCGTCCTCGCCGATGGTGACTCGGAACTCCTTGCGCTTGCCCTGGTGCACCATTGCCAGGTGGTGAACTCCTGGAATGCAGCGATAGCCAGTCACCGGGTCAGTAGTCGCGAGTGGTTTCTCGAATCGGATGCCGTCCGATTCGGGCGTGATCCGATTGGATGCCGACAGCAGCGCATGCTGTATCGCCCACCGCGGTGCGTAGTCGATCCCGCGTGCCCTGTAGACAAGCCTTGCGCCGACTTCCGCGACACCGATGAGCAGCAGGATCCCGATCAGGGTAAACGCGGCGGCGCGGGGTCCGGATCGGGGCTGTGGCATGATGAGAGCTTACCAACCAATCATGAGCCTGGTCGATTCAGTCCCCGGAGCACACGCACGCGCAAGCTCGACGCCGAAGCAGGTGCTCGCCGTCTGGGGCGCTGTCGCCGGGTTGATTGCTATCGCGGCATTCCGCAAGGGATGGTTCTTCGCCGCCGCAGGCGCCGCACTCATCGCGATTCTGCTTGTCTTTTCGGCGATACGGCCGCCGCGAATGCTGGCGGGTGTGGCCGGCAAGGCCGCACGCTTTTCCGACATTGCGGCCGATCACTTGAGCCGCATCGTCCTCGGACTCTGGTACTACCTGGTTTTCACCCCTGTCGCCCTGCTGTGGCGCGCTTTCCGCCGGCCGCTCCCGGAGGAAAATGGAATGTGGAAGGACTTCCGCGATCACGGCGCCTGCTCCTTCCGGAGACCGTTCTGATCATGATCGATTTCATCCGCGATTTCTTCGACTTCCTTCGCGAGCACAAGAAGCTCTGGCTGGCGCCGGTTCTGATTCTGCTGTTCCTGCTTGTGGGGCTGCTGCTCATGACTCCGGCTGCCTTGTCTCCGTTCCTGTATCCGTTCTTCTGAGCCGATGCCGGACGTTTGGATTCTTGGCATATCGGCTTACTTCCACGACAGTGCCGCGGCGCTGACCCGTGGAGGAGAGATTGTTGCCGCAGCGCAGGAGGAGCGCTTCACGCGCCGCAAGCACGACCCCGCCTTCCCGTCCAACGCGATCGCCGCATGCCTGGCCCACGCGGGCATCGGAGCCGGCGAACTCGGCGCCGTCGTCTTTTACGAAAAGCCTTTCCTGAAATTCGATCGCTTGATCGAGACGTTCCTGCACCGCGCTCCCCGGGGGCGGCAGCGCTTCGGTCAGGCCATGCCGGTCTGGTTCCGCGACAAGCTAATGCTCAAGCAGGAACTGCTGCGCCGCCTGAAGGCGATGGATGGATCCGCCGACTGGCGCTCGCGGCTCTTCTTCAGCCAACACCACCTGAGCCACGCGGCGAGCGCCTTCTACCCCTCGCCATTCGAATCCGCTGCCGTGCTGACGCTTGACGGCGTAGGAGAGTGGAGCACGACGACCATCGGCCACGGCCGGGGCAGCGACCTGCAACTCCTCTCCGAGATCCGCTTTCCGCACTCCCTCGGATTGCTCTATTCAGCCTTCACCACCTATTGCGGGTTCAGGGTGAACTCCGGTGAATACAAGCTGATGGGGTTGGCTCCGTACGGCCGGCCGCTTTATCGCCAACAGATACTCGACCGCGTGGTGACTCTGCGCGACGACGGTTCCTTCCAGTTGAACCTGGACTGCTTCGAGTTTGAGGTAGGCGACCGCATGACGAGTCGGGAATTCCACAAACTCTTTGGCAGCGAGCCGCGCGTGCCTGAGTCGCCATTGGAGCAGCGTCATGCCGACCTGGCCTCCTCGGTCCAATCCGTGTTGGATGAAGCCGTGCTCCGATTGGGTCGTGCCGCGCGAGAGAGAACCGGCGAGTCCTGCCTGGTCATGGCGGGAGGCGTGGCGTTGAATTGCGTGGCGAATTCCGCCTTGCGCGATGCCGGAGTCTTCGACCGCATCTGGGTGCAGCCGGCGGCGGGCGACGCTGGCGGAGCTTTGGGGGCGGCTCTTGCTTACCACTACCTTGACCGGCCGGGGGAGGCGCGGCGTTTGGTTCCGGGCCAGAAAGACTCCATGCAGGGCGCCTGTCTGGGACCCGCGTGGTCCGATGAGGATATCGAGACTCGCCTGAAAGAAATGGGCGCCGTGTATCAGCGCCTGGACCAGGCGTCGTTGGTCGAGCGGGCCGCCTCCGTGCTGGCCTCGGGCCAGGTGATTGGCTGGTTTCAGGGCCGCATGGAGTTCGGGCCACGGGCGCTCGGTGGGCGGTCGATCCTGGCGGATCCGCGGTCGCGGGAGATGCAATCGGAGCTCAACCTGCGAATCAAGTTCAGGGAGTCGTTTCGCCCGTTCGCCCCGGTGGTGCGCGTCGAGGATGCAAGGGCGAGTTTCTCGCCGGGAGATCCGAGCCCGTACATGCTCTTTGTGGACCGCGTTCGCGGATTCGAAGCGTCGGGGGCCGCCCCGCAATTGAGCCCGGCCGCGCTGAAGGATGTGAGCGGCCCGCTTCCGGCCGTCACGCATCTGGACGGGTCGGCGCGATTGCAGACAGTGGCGCGCGAAGACAACCTGCTGCTGTGGGAGTTGCTGGAAGCGTTCGAACGCAGACCGGGTGCGGCGTGCTGGTGAACACGAGCTTCAATGTCCGGGGGGAACCGATTGTTGGCCGCCCGGAGGATGCGGTGAGGTGTTTGCTGACAACTCACATCCACGCCCTGGCGATCGGGTCGTTCTGGGTGGAGAAGCCGCAGCCCGAACCGCTGGCCTCACGCTTCGGCTCCGCGGTCGGCGAAGACTGACCCTCGGCTTCAGCGGAAAGTCACGCCGAGACGGATGCCGGAGAGATAGCGCTCACTCGTATTGAACGTGTTGCGCCACTCGAAGCGGAATCCGATATCGTCGTTGAACCAGTAGATGATTCCTGCGCCGATGTGGGCGAAGTTGGCGGTGCCGCTCCTGAAGGCAAGCGTATAGCCGGCGTTGGCGAAGGGAACGAGTTTCTTCGGGTTGTATTGATTCACGTAGTGATAGGAACCGTGCACGGCAGCGAGGCCGAGGCCGTCGGAGGGTTCACGCCGGGGGAAGGCGTAGGTGGCGTCGCCGCCGAAGCCGATGCCCTTCCAGACCATGTAATCTCCGCCGAAGCCGCCGCTCATGAAGTCTCCCATCGAGCCGCCGGAGGGCGATTCGAAGCCCCATGATCCGTAGCCATGGCTGCGATAAGTGACTTGTGCAGAGGCCGATATGCTGGTCAAACCTGCAAGGAACAGAAGTGGCAATAGGTGTTTCATGGCGGTGGTTGATTGAGCGCTATTGTCGACCAAAGGAACTGCCTGAGCCGAAACCTCCGGGAGCTGGCTTGCTGCCGCTGCTGGAGCCAAAACCTCCGAAGCCCGAGGTGGGTCCCTGGCCTGTCGAGCCTTGGCCCATGCCTGGCGTGCCCTGGCGATTGCCGTCGGGACCGCCCAATTGCGGCGTGCCGGGATTGGCCTTTTTGCCGCGCGCCTCCAACTCTTTCTTCATGTCGAAGAGGAACTCCCATTCCTTGTAGTTGGTTTTTTCGTTATAGACCTTGATGCCCTGCATGTCGAGTTTGCTGGCGACGCCGGCAATGCCGCCGGCAATGCCGGCGCCCATCCCGCCGGCGCCCTGCTGTGGATTCTGCCTGCCGCCGCTCAGGATGCCGCGGATTGCCTGGATCGCCTGATTGGGCGCGCCCTGTCCCGGCTGGGATGATCCTCCGAAGGAACTGCTGCCCATGGAACTGCCTCCGAAGCCGCTTTGGCCGGAGAATCCGCCTTGAGTGCCCTGCTGCTGACCCTGCGACGAAAAACTGCCGCCACTGCTATTAGTGCCGCTGCCGCTGCTGGCGCCGCTGCTGCCAAAGCCACCGCCAAAACCGAAGCCGCCGCCTTGTTGTCCCTGTTGGCCGCCTTGAGTTTGGCCACCGGAAGTTGTTCCACCGGATGTTGTTCCACCGGGCCGCGGCGTCAGTAAGCCGGGAGGCGAAGCCCCGCCGCCCGCGCCGATTGGCGAACCGATCTGCCCGCCCATCTGTGAGCTTGCGCCTTGGCTAGGGAAATTGGGCAGGCGGTTTCCGCCTTGCCCCTGCTGGTTGGACGGGCTCTGGTTGAAACCGCCTGAGCCGAAGGATCCGCCCGTGCCGAATCCCGGCGGGGCTTGCTGAACGCGCGTATCGGTGGATGCACCGGGGGGAAGCATTCGGGGCTGCTGGGGCTGCGCGTTATCGGCAGGCGCCTGTCCAGGCTGGAACTGCTGCTGGTTCGGCGGTTGGTTCTGTTGGCCTTGCTGCGATTCAGGAGGTTGTTGGCCGCAATCGATCGGCAGACTCTCGCGGAGCGGGTCCCCTGAGGCCCCAGCGCCCTGCTGGGCGCGAATTTCGCTCGAACGGCGGGCGGTGGCGAACGGATTCTGCGTCCCCTGCTGTTGAGAACTTGGCAGATACTCGGCCGACTCGCCAATGCCTTGAATGTTGGAAGCGAGCACACTGGCTTGCTTCTTCTTTTCTTCATCCTTCTTGTGGATCAGCGAGTCAGTGTATTGGCCCATGTTGTCGATGTGAATCAGGCGCCACTCGTCTTCGCCCGTCATCGGGTCCTTGTATCGCTTGCGCAGGAACCGGATGTTATTGGTAGTCTCGAGGTCTTCCAGCGTCTGGGGATACTTGTTGTTCTTACGGACATAGAGCTGGATGCCGCGCTGGTACTGTTCGCCGCGCTCGACCAGCATCTCTTCCTTGTTGCGCATGTTCTCGAACGCAACGCGCGGCAACTCCAGATAGATGAGCACAGCCGCGGCGGCTGCCATGGCGAACACGAACAGCAGCACAAATCCGCCCTGTGTTTTCCTTCGCCGGCTACTGGGTCTCATCCGCTTTTGGGCACCTCTTCAATCGGCAGCGTCTGCTGGTTCTTGTGGTCCAGATCCTCAACTATGACGCTGGACGGAGCGATCCGGACGATCCTATACCTCTTCATGATCACATCGCCTTCAGCCGGCGTGTAAATCTCGTCGTTCTGCATGCAGAATACCCTTTTCAATCCATCGCGGACGGGCAGGGAACTCCCATAGAACTTAAGAGGGATGGGCGGCGGCGGAGGTTTCACCGGAGGCGGAGGAGGAGGCGGCGGCAGTTCGGGGCCCTGCATCTTAGGCTGCGGCTTGACGGCAATTTTGGCCGGTTCAGGCTGTTTCGGTTTGCCTGGATCGGGGAGCGAAGAAAAATCGAAGAGGCTCCGCCCTGCGCCCGAAATCTGCACCTTTTGCAGCCTCTCGATCAGATCCAGCCGCAAGGTGGGGTCGAGCTTGGAAGGGTCCTGAGCGCCCTTTCGCGGCTTCATGGTGGGCCTGAACTCGCTCTGTGCGCGGCGGCCCGGGATCACCTTGTTGGCGCCCGATGGGGCGGGCTCGCCTTCGCCGCTCAGTCCGGCTTGTTGCTCGGCTTTTGCGAGGCTTTCAGCGATTCGCCGGACGGGTTTTGCCGCGGCAGGGCGGGGGGATTGGACGACCTCCGCCGGTTCGGCGATGAAGTTTGAATAGACGAGGTAGCCGGCGACGGCGACCAGCACGCCGAGTATAGCGACCTTTTTCGGCTCCGCTCCGAGATCGAGTTTCCGCACGGCCTTCATCGTTGGGCCACCTCGGCGGGCTTCGGTTCAGGCTTTTCGTCGGGCGATGGGGGCAACTCCAGTGTCCTGCGGGCCTTCAAAGCGGAAGAACGCATTCATCTTCACATTGATCTGCAGGGTATTGCTGCCTTGTTGCGGCTGCGCCTGGAGCTGCTCGAGGATCATCAAGCGCTTGGAGCGGTCCACCTGGTTGACGAATTCGATCAGGTCGGCGTAGCTGCCCTCGAAGCCTGCATTGATGGTGAGCAGCCCGAGGGTTTCGCTGCCCTCGATGGGCTCATAGTTGAAACTGCGCTCGCGCGAGGAGATCCCGGCCGCCTTTGCGGCCGCGGTCAGGTCGATTTCCAGCAGCGAGTAGGCGTGCTTGCGGGGCAGGAAGTAGGTGGCCAGAAAAGCATCGCCGGCTTGGCGGGCCTGTTCGGTATGGGCGACCAGCTTTTTGAGCCGGTCGATGTCCCTCTGCTTCTCAATCTGTTGCCGCTGTGTCGAAACGATCTCGTTTTCGAGCTGTTCCAGTGTGCCGCCGGGCGTCCTGTAGACGAAGAAAGCCGCGAGCAGGTTAGCCACCGTCAGCACGCCCAGCCCGGCGCGGACGAGCGTCTTCCGGTCCCGCAGGTTGATTCTCACACGAGGGAGCTTAAAGTTTCTGAGCATAGTTCACGCTCACCCGATAGCGGTGTAGAGGGTCCTGCTGCGTCGGCGGTTGAGAGCTGAGCAGAGCGGTTGCGCCGAAGAGTTGTGAGTTCTCCAGGCGCTTCAAAAGCTCGATGACAGGCTCGGGTTCTTTCGCGCCTACTACCATGTCGAGTTGCACGAGATTGTCGGTGGTGACCGATGGCCGGACCGCGATCAGACGGACTGTGGAAGGCATCACCTTTTCCAGGTCGTCGAACAATCTCGTCCAACTGATGCCTTTGCGTAGAAGCAGCATGTTGATGAACTGACTGCGCTCGAAGACTGCCGCGTTCTCGGGCAGACGCAGTCGCGACTGCAGCCTGGCCACCTCAGAGTTGAGTCCAGTCAACTGACGCTGCATCTGCTGCTGTCTTTCACGGGTCTCGCGGGTAGCGCTGCGCTCTGCGAGGATCGAATTTACCTGGAGGCCGAGAGTGACCATGAGGAGCACTGCGAGCACAGTCGAGGCGACCAGGATCGGCCGGTTCTTCTGGAACGGCTCTCTGGCCAGATTGAGAGGGATGTTCAGTTGAGCCATGGCGATCTCAGTGCTCCACTTTCTCCAGGAATCCGTGCAGGCCGCCATTGGCCGCGCCCGGCTGGCCGAAGCGGGAGGTCACCTGATCCACGGGCACGCTCAGTTCGTCGCCCCACCGGGCAGCGGCGCCATCCTCCAGCCGGCCGAATCCTGACAGAAGCAGCACTTTGGGGCGTTCGCCAAATTCGTCCTCGGAGAACGCGAAGGTCGGAGCGAGGATGTCGATGACAGAAGTCTCGTCGAGTTCCGCCAACTCGACGCAACGGAACATGCGAAGGTGATTCTGCCGGATCAGCGAAACAGCCAGCACGAGCCCGCTGAGCTTGGCGATGACAACGGGGCCGCCGGAGGCCACGCTTCCGGCGAGCGAGAGCGCCGCCAATGCGGAAATGCCGACAAAGCCGCAGTGATACCCTGCCGCCCGGAATGGCGCTTCGTAGTGGGTGGCGATTTCCAGATTGACGGCGGCTACGGTCACGTCCACCTTCTTCTCGCCAGGCCGGGGGCTGGGGTGGCAGGACACCACCGCGCTTTCAATGTCAAAGGGAACGATTCGCTTGATGCGAAACTTGGCCAACTGCACCTGCTCGAGCGTGTCGCTGGGGAACGTGTCGAAATCCAGCACCGCCACGCGCGCCGAATAGTCGGGCAACAGCAGCGCGGCGCGCCGGCGCCGGTTGGGCAGAGGCGGTGCGACGCTTCGTACGGCCTTCAACAGCTCTTCGGGCCGTTTGACGTTGTCGGTGAGCGGGCCCACTTCGATGGTCCCTTCAGGCAGCGGCGTCCATTCGACGCGCGCGTTCTCGCCGGTCTTCGCCCAGGCCAGCCCTTCGCGCGACAGCTCGAATACGTATTCCGGCGGAGGGTCCATCACGAGGTGCTTGATCGATTCGAAGATGCTCATACGCCTAGCCCTCGATGAAGGTGACCTTGTTGATCTCCTTGCAGCGTGGTGATGCCCAGCCGCACCTTCTCGACAGCGCCGATTCGCGCAGGAATGTCATGCCTTCCTCCCGGGCCGCGCGCTTGATCTCCGAAGTGGGACGCTTGTCCAGAATCATCTCGCGGATGCGCTCGCTCAGGTCCAGCAGTTCGTGGATCGCCGTGCGGCCGCGGAAGCCGGTGCCGCCGCACTCGAAGCAGCCCGCGCCTTCGTAGAACGGCGACGTCGCGCCACTCGTCGGGATCGAGGCCGCTTTCCACCAGGTATGCGTCGGGATAGTGCACCGGCGTGCTTGCAGTGCTCGCAGATCACGCGCACCAGCCGCTGCGCCAGGATGCAGTTCGAGCGCGGAGACGAAGTTGTACGGCTCGACGCCCATGTTCAGGAAGCGGCCGAGCACGTCGAGCACGTTGTTGGCGTGCACGGTGGTGAACACCAGGTGGCCGGTGAGCGCGGCGTTGATGGCGATCTGCGCCGTCTCCTGGTCGCGGATTTCGCCCACCATGATCTTGTCCGGGTCGTGGCGCAGAATCGAGCGCAGCCCGCGGGCGAAGGTCAGCCCCTTCTTCTCGTTCACCGGAATCTGCGTGATGCCCTTGATCTGGTACTCGACCGGGTCTTCGATGGTGATGATCTTGTCTTCGTCGTTCTTGATCTCGCTCAGCGCGGCGTAGAGCGTGGTGGTCTTGCCCGAGCCGGTGGGGCCGGTGACCAGCACCATGCCGTACGGCTCCTTGATGTAGCGGCGGAACTTGCACGAGGTCGGCTTCGGAGAAGCCCACCACGTCGAGCGATGAGCTTGGCGAACTTCTCGCTCATCGACTCCTTGTCGAGCACGCGGAGCACGGCGTCCTCGCCGTGGATGGTCGGCATGATCGAGACGCGGAAGTCGATCAGGCGGTTCTTGTAGCGCACGCGGAAGCGGCCGTCCTGCGGCACGCGGCGCTCGGCGATGTCGAGTTCGCTCATGACCTTGATGCGCGAGATGATGGTCGAGTGCCAGTCCTTGGCGATCGGCGGCATGGCGTAGTGCAGCACGCCGTCGATGCGGTACTTGATGGCCACTTCCTGGTCGCGCGTCTCGATGTGGATGTCGCTGGCGCGCCGCTCGAGCGCGTTGAAGATGGTGGTGTCCACCAGCTTGATGACCGGCGCGATGTCGCTGTCGGCCGCGGTCAGCTTGTCGATGGAGAGCGTCTCGTCGTGGTTCTCCTCGTCGCCGACCACGTCGAGCGCGAAGCCTTCGGTGACTTCCTCGAGCACGCGCTGCGACTGCTCGGTCTTCTTGAGCAGGTCGGCGATCTGCGAGAGCGTGGCCACCTTGACCCGCAGCTTCTTGCTGCAGCAGGATCGACAGCTCGTCGATCAGGTTGAGGTTGCGCGGATCGGCCAGCGCGATCTCGAGCGTTCCGTTCTGCGCGTGCAGCGGCACGAAGTTGTAGCGGAACATCAGGTCGACCGGGATCGAGCGGAACAGGTCGTGGTCGATCTTGGTTGCTCTGCAGGTCGACGAACTCGCAGCGGTAGCGCGCCGGCCAGCGCGCGGGCCTGCTGCGCTTCCTGTTCCGGATTGCAGACTGCGTAACGTGTCGGTGGCCATGGCGTTTCCTACCCTACATGCTGTCCGCCAGCGAGAAGATCGGCAGATACAGCGCAATCAGCACGAAGGCCACGAAGATGCCCATGAAGATCATGATGGCCGGCTCGATCAGCGAGAGCGCCGCCGTCATGCGGGTGTTCACGTCGTCCTCGTAGAACTCGGCGACGCTGTTGAGCATCGGCGGCAGCGCGCCGGTCGATTCGCCGACCTCGATCATGTCGATCGCCAGCGGGGGAATGATGCCGGTGGCCGACAGCGAGCCCGACAGCGACTGTCCCTCGCGGACCGACTGCTGCGCCTTGCCCAGGGCGTCCTTGAGCAGCGGCGCTCTCCAGGGATTGCGCGGCCGTCTCCATGCCCTGCACCAGCGGAATGCCGCCGGTCAGCAGCGTGGAAAGCAGCCGGCAGATCTGCGCCACCTGGTACTTCATCCAGACTCTCGCCGACCACCGGCAGTGCGTCATCTTGACGCGATCGGACTGTCGCTTGCCGCTCTCCGTGTTCAGATACATCCTGAGCGCGATAATGCCGCCGACCAATCCGGCCATGGTGAAGACGATTGTCTTTTCCGACGACTGGCCGATGGCGATCAGGATCTGCGTCGGCGCAGGCAGTTTCGCGTTGGTCGAGGCTACAGGTCTGCGAACTGCGGCACCACAAACGTGATGAGAAAGATTACGAGGAGCACCACGAGAATCATCAGGACCGCCGGGTAGAGCAGCGACACGATGATCTTCTTGCGCACCGAAAGCGCGAGCTTCTGATACTGAACGTAGCGTTCGAGCACCTCGCCGAGCGCGCCGCTCTTCTCGCCGGCCATGACGGACGTGACGTAAATGGGCGGGAAGACCCCTTGCCGTGCAAAAGCGTCCGAGAGCAGGGAGCCTTTCTTGACGTCGTCGCGGATGGCGCGAACGTAGGGGCTCAGCCGCTTGTCGGTCAGCCGGTCGGCGAGCAGGTCGAGGCACTTCAGGATGGGCAGGCCGGCGCGGAACAGCGTCACGAACTGCTGATTGAAGATCAGGAACTTCTCAAGATCGAGTTTCTTGCTGCCCATGCCGAAAGCAGGGGCCAGAGAAGAGCGCTCCTTCACCGTGTAGACCAGGTATCCCTGATCTGCTAGCTTGTCGCGGATCTGGTCCGCGCTTTCAGCCTCCATCACTTTCTGATGGATCTCGCCGCGGGCGTCAGCGTATTTGAGTGAGTACTCCGGCATGGCGTTAGCGCTCCGCCTCCGCTTCGCCGAATCCGCGCACGTCGACGACTTCGACGCCAGGCGAGGGAGTGAATCGGAATAGTCCATCAGCGAGGACCGGGTTGAGCTTCTCGCCGCTAAAGCGAAACTCCATGACCGTTTCGTCCATGCCGGTGACCAGCAGCCGGGTGATTTCGTTGGAGGACGAGACTGTGAACTCCACTTTCGAGTAAGGTGCCCGGTCCGACTTGGGGATGGCCGTTACTGTGGCTTCCGCGCCGTTTTCCCGTAACTCGAAGTCCTGAAAGGTCTTTTTGAAATTCAACCGCCCCAAGAGGAAGGCCAGCGGGGTTCTGAAGTCGTCGGCGCTCTTCAGGGGAGTGCGCTCGACGCGTCCGGTTGAGGGTGAGGCGAACCAGAGAGTCTTGCCGTCGGACAGAAAGAGCTTGCCGGCTGGGGTTGTGTAATCCCACCGCATCTTGCCTGGTTTCAATAGCTTGAGAGAGCCAGACTCCACTCTGCGGGCCCTGCCCGCCAGCCAGCCATCGCTGTTCGAACTGAGTTTCCATGGTCCGGGCGGAGTTATAGCGCGTTTCGACCCCACGCAGGACCTCGGCGAGGTCCCGGGCAGTAGCGGGGACGACTCCCAAGGCGCACAACAGGCCGGCGGCAATAAGCCTCACACTGGCTATGACGCTGCTGAGCACCCAGACGTGCAAGCCTCTGAGACCTAAAGACGAAGTGGACGTTCTGCGTGGGTGCGCGTTGGGGGAAGGTGTCGACGGGAGACTGTTCGAGATCGTTCCGAATTCGTTCCCGCGGTCGTTTTCATCCGTTTCGGGTTTCGTTTCGGCATCTATGTCGTTGTATGGATTAGGGATGTGAGATCGTTCCTGATTGGGCTGGTATTTCCCGGCCGCGGGGCGTCACCGGGATCGCCTGGCAGTTGCGGACCAGAACAAGCTCTGAATTGGCTGAATTCTCAGAGCACATCAGCATCCCTCCCACGAAACGCTGAAGCAGGGCGAACTCTCTGCAGAGGCCGATCGCTGCAAGCCTTTGACCTCACGGCAAATTCCGTGAGGAATAATCTGTCACTCCCTCATGAGCCCCCCGTCACCCCTCCTGTCATTGACCGGCGGCTGCCCGGAGGAGCTTTCCTGACGCGGACTGCACGGCCGCAATGGCTTGCGGCATACTCAGCCCGATCTCCGCGCATTCCTTGGACACCTGGCCCAACACGGGTTTCTTCGAGGGCACCGCCTGGACTTGCTCCCAGATGGCCGCAGGAAGCGCAGTGTTGAGCTTGTCCGAAGGGAAGCTGAGGCCGGTGGCCGCCACTAACCAGTAAACCTGGTCGGCGCAATACACGGCGTGGTCCAGCCTGCTCGTGCGGGCGACACCGGCACGATCGTCGTGCGCGTTGACAGCATGCACGACGGCTGCGCTGAAGCCCAGGTCACGAAGGATCTGCGCGCCGACTACTCCGTGACGGGAGAGGTCGCTTGCGGTCTCCCCAATATCGATATCGTGCAGCAGGCCGGCGAGTCCCCACTGGTCCGCGTTGTCGACCGCCGGCCACCGCCATCTCGCGCATGATCGCTTCCACCGCAGCCGAGTGGCGCAGGTATCGCTCTTCAGGCAGCCTGGAGCGGAGCGCATCCCAGGCACGCGCCCGATCGGATTGGGCGGCGGCGGCGTCCAATTCCTTTTCTGTCGGGAACCGGTCGAAGGCGCGGTCGATCTTTTTGCCCCGAAGATGTATGTCGAAAAAGTCCATCAATGCGGTCCAATCCTCTGAGGTAAACGCGTGGCCGTGGTTGGCATAGTTGACACCAAGCCGGTCCTCCATGCCGAACAGGGCATAGGCGGGCCGGGCGCCGATAACCGACTGACGTACGGCTTCCGGAAGCGAAATGGTGTCGGTGATTCCCTCGAGCGCGATGAACGGCCGGGGCGCGGCCAGGGCAAGGAACCAGTGTTGGTCGAACGGCAGTTTTTCACGCCGTCCCCAGAATTCGTGCAGATTCGGTGAAAACCAGTTGGGATATTTCTTCTGCATCACATCCAGAGTTTCGCTCCTGCGCGGCCCGGCGAACCGATACGCGCCGACGCCGCCTCCGCCGGTTACCACAGGGGCGCCCATCAACCGGTCGTCAAACGCGGCAGCGACCATGGCGGATTTCCCGTTCCGCGAGGCGCCGGTGATGATGAGCTTGGTCTTGTCGATGGAGCGATCCGTCTCCAGGTAGTCGGCGACCCGGGAGGCGCCCCAGGCCCAACCGGCGAGAATCCCCCAGTCGTAGCCGGGGTAGGCGGGATAGAAGCGCGTATTCCGGAATGCCCAACTGCCGTCGGGATTGCGCAGAGTGGTGTCTTCAGCGCAGTCGTTCGGATTGAACAAGACGAGCGCGTAACCGCGGCGGAAGACGTCGGCGCGCTGTGCCGCGATCGATTGCGCAGTCGGCACGGGCGGAGTGCGCGGCCGGCTTGGATTCGGGCGCGGGACCCACGAGGAGCAGAACGTTTTCGCCGCGCCCCTGGTTGGGCCCCTGCGGCAGGCGGGGCAGCGCCGTCGCTCCAGGAGGCGTGCCGCCTTGCAGGATAATTGCCGGAAACGGGCCGCCCGCGGCCGGGGTGAAGATGCCAATGTTCAACTCAAGCTTCTCGGCGTTCTTCGCGGGGCCAAACGTCAGGCGCACCAGACGGTAATTGACTGTCCCATCAAGCACGGTCTCGGACTTGACGACCTTGCCCTTCACGTTGCCGGGCGGCGGCGGCATCTGTCCGACAGCATAGTAGGCGAGGATGCGTCTCATCTCTTCGCGGCGCCGTTGCCATTGCTGGCGGGTTGTGACTTTCGAACCGCCGTTGGTCACCAGTACGCCGGGCATTTCCTTGCGCAGCGGCAATTCCTCTACCCCGGGCAGACGCCCTAGCGGAGTCCTGATCGGCGGAACCGCAATTTCCCGTGGATCCGGTCCATTCGCCTGTGCCCCATCCTGGGAGCTTGCGGCAGGCCGAAGAAGTCCGGTGCCGAGGGCGACCCCGATGAACAGTAGAACGCACAATCGTGTCCGAAGACTCACGCTCAGCCTCCCGCCTGGGCCGCAGCGAGAATCGGCCCGGTTGATGTGATTCGAGTCTAGATGGCCATGCCCAAGCCTACGAGATTCGCAGCGAGAATAATGATGATCATTCCCACCCAGAGAATCGCGATCGGACGCTTATCGACGTTCGCCCATTCGTGAAGCGCCAATCCAACGAGCCCGCCGAACAATACGTAGCCGCTCATGTGAAGCATCCAGTTCACGTACGACAGGTGTTGCGGAACACTGGCGGCTCCCCAGGCGTAGAAGAAGAACTGGAGATACCACATGGTCCCGCCGGTTGCCGCCATTAGAGAATTTCTGACGTTGACGGCCAGGGGCTGCGAATAATCCGCCCTGAACGAAAGCTCGCTTTTCAGGGCAAGCCGCCCTATGCAGTACCCGAAGTTGACGAGAGCCCCACCGCCCATGATGATGACGTAGCTCGGTAATGCGGCATAAAGGGGAGCCACGCCAAGCCCGAGCGCAGCGGCTTCGATTGGCTTGGCGGCGTCGATAGCGAAGGACATGCCGGAGGAAAATATCCCGCACATCAATGCCATCAACAGACCCTTCCTGAGGTCGAACTGCTCCGCGGTCAATCCGAGTTGCTGCTCCTTCTGATGCCCCGCGTACGTCACAATGGCAACGCCGATCACAGCCACAACGATTCCAGCCAGCGTCACCAAACCGCTCCGTGTGTTGAACAGAAACAAAAACTGTCCATGCATGAATGGCGGCATGAGCGTACCCACGACGAGTGTGGTGCCAATGGCAATGCCGATTCCCAGTGACATTCCCAGATAGCGCATAGTCAATCCGTAGTTGACATTGCCGATGCCCCACATACACCCGAACAAAAACGTTTTGAGGACGACGCCGGAGTCCAACCCCGCGTAGAATGCCGAAAAATCGGGCAAGAGGAACAGGCTTACCAGGATGGGTAGAAGAACCCACGAAAAGATTCCGGCAACGGCCCAAGTGGTCTCCCATGACCATCTCTTCACTTTGCCAATCGGAGCATAGAAAGCCGCGGCTGACGCCGCACCCACCATGTGCCACCCAATCGCGCTGATAATCGGATTCACTCGATCTCCTTGTACGACCTCGATATTGTACGGCAGGGGAATCAGCAACGAACTACAGATCGCGGTGGATCGCGTTCCGCACATCTTCACCCGTGAAGCCGTAACAGTAATCCATTGTCCTTCAGATCTGACACTCTCAGATCCGACACTCTCAAAGAGCCGGCCAATGATAGCTTCCGGGTACGCGTGATCCGGGCGAAAGAGACTGATTCGGCGTGGAACGATCGTGCACCAGCACTACACTGATGAGGGAGCCTTCCGATGAGCCAAATAGCTAGCTTTTGCGTTGGCGCACTGCTCGCGACAGTGGTCGCTGCCCAGACTCCAGCCTTGCGCAAGGGCGTCAGCGTGCAGATGGCAGTCACGACGAATGCCGCTGCGATGCCGGATGCGGACTTGGCGGACTCGATAGTAGTGGCCGTGACCTTCCGCGGCACAGTATTCCTGGAGGTGACAACGGTGACGCCTGCGCAGTTGTCCGGAAGAGTGAAGGCGCAGCTCACGGGGCACCCCGGCAAGCGGGTCTACCTCAAGGGGGACGCCCGTACGCCATATTCGACCGTCGCGGAGGTGCTGGAAGCGCTACGGACTGCCGGCGTCGATGCCCCCATCCTGCTGACCTCACAGCAGACTTCGACGAACGCCGCATACGTGCCGCCGATGGGACTCGAGGTGCTGCTCACGCCGGCGTCAGATGCGGCGCATTCCGTGACCCTGAAAGCCGGTAGCGGCCAATCCTCGGACGCGGATCTGAAGCAGCACGCGCGACCGGACAGGGCGGTCGCGCTGCAGGCGGATGGCACGGCGCCGTTTGGTGACGTTGTCCACGCAGTTGACGTATGCCGCGCGCAAGGGGCCAAGGTCTTTCTCGCCGCGGCGGCGAAGTAAGCCGGGAATGGGCGCGTGAGTTTACCTCCGCACGCGGGCGCAACCTGTGCTGAGGCGCTCGATGCGCACTCCAATTCTCACTCAGCTCTGACCGACTCCATGGGCGGAGCGCCTGGCGAACGAAGCATCCGAATATCCCGCATCGGTGGTTGGCCGAAGAAGCGGCTGTATTCGCGGTTGAACTGGCTGGCGCTCTCGTAGCCGACCTCAAAGGCCGCACTCGCGGCGTCCAGACCATCGATGAGCATGCGTCCCCGCGCAGTCTGCAACCGGAGCTGTTTCTGATACTGGAGAGGGCTCATCGCGGTCAGAGCCCGGAAATGATGGTGGAGCGTGGATACGCCCATGCCGGCGGTTTGTGCGAGAACTTCCACCCGCAGCGGTTTGGCGTAGTTGGCCCTGAGCCAGGCGATGGCTTTCGCCGTCCGGTGGCTCTGATCCCCCAGCGTTGCAATCGCTCGAAGGCGCGCCCCCTCGACCCCCCTGAGGATTCGGTAGATGATCTCGCGTTGGATCAGGCCACTGAGAAAGGGAATGTCCTCGGGGGCGTCCAGCAGTTCCACAAGGCGGCAGCATGCGCTGAGCAGTTCGACCGTGGTCTCCCCGGTGGCCATGGCTGGACTGTCGGCCAGCGCAGCGGGCGCCTGCATCTCCTCCTGGCTGAGGAGTTCCCGAACCACAGGCATTTCGAGCTTGAGCGCCAGTGCCAGAAAGGGTGTCTCTTCACTCGCCCCGATCACCTGGCTGACGATCGGCAGATCGAGCGATGTGAGCAGGAACCGCGACTCGTCGTAGATGAACGTGGTTCGGCCAAGATCCACCCGCTTGCGCCCCTGGGCGATCACGGCCAGGCTCGGCTCATAGGTTACGCAGGCCGGAGCGCTCGATGTTGTCCGCCGGACGAGCGTCAGGCCGGGAACGTCTGTTACCCGTTTCTCTGCCGAGCCCATGAACGAGGCAATCCTGCGCGCCAATTCTGTTCGCACATCCCGGGCTCGATGAGCCGCTGGAGAAGCACCGCCTGCCGGGTTTTTCACGCTCACGGTCGCGCTCTGCTCCTTCTGCTTCCAGGATAGATGCGGACTCCGGAAATGTTAACAGCGTCGGCGAGAAGCGAGAGAAATAGGCAAGAAATCGGGAGGATCAGGATACCGCGTCCACGGCACGACTGCCTAACCTGGAGGAAAGCGAAACAGGTTCGAAGGAGAAACAATGCAGAAGCGAAAGCTGGGAAAGAGCAACCTGGAAGTTTCGGCGCTCGGGTTCGGCTGCATGGGAATGAGCTTCGGCTACGGTCCGGCCAAAGACAAGCAGGAGATGATCCCGGTGATCCGGGCAGCCGTGGAGGGCGGCGTCACGTTCTTCGATACTGCCGAAGTGTACGGCCCGTATATCAATGAAGAACTCGTGGGGGAGGCCCTCGCTCCGTTCCGCGGTCAAGTGGTGATCGCGACTAAGTTCGGGTTTAAACTCGATCCGAACACCGGCAAACAGGCCGGGCTGGACAGCCGGCCGGAGCATATCAAGGAAGTCGCCGAGGCCTCGCTCAAGCGACTCAGGGTCGATACCATCGATCTGCTCTATCAACACCGTGTGGACCCGGACGTGCCCATCGAAGATGTGGCGGGGGCGGTAAAGGACCTGATTCAGCAAGGCAAGGTGAAGCACTTCGGCCTTTCCGAAGCAGGAGCGAAGACGATTCGTCGAGCACACGCCGTGCAGCCGGTCAGCGCCGTCCAGAGCGAGTACTCACTGTGGACGAGAGGCCCCGAGGCTGAAGTGCTGCCGACCCTCGAGGAACTCGGAATCGGCTTCGTCCCCTTTAGCCCTCTGGGCAAGGGCTTCCTCACTGGCAAGATGGACGAGAACACCAAGCTCGACAGCGCCGATTTCCGCAACATCCTGCCTCGGTTTACGCCGGAAGCGATGAGAGCAAATCGAGCCCTCGTCGATCTGCTGGGCAACATCGCACAACGGAAGAAGGCGACGCCTGCCCAGATTGCACTCGCGTGGCTGCTGGCCCAGAAGCCGTGGATTGTGCCAATCCCAGGCACCACCAAGCTGGCGCGCCTTCAGGAGAACCTCGGATCAGCCGCAGTCGAACTCACATCGGACGACCTTCGTGACATTAACGCCGCCGCCTCGCAGATCACTGTGCAAGGCACCCGGTACCCTGAACACATCGAGCGAATGACCGGCCTTTGAGCGGTCAGGAGAGGGATCTATGAAAAGACGATCATTCGTAGGCGGCGCATTTGCCGGTGTTTCCATCACCGGCGCATCCGCGGCGCCTCAGAAAATCAAGGCTGGTGACATTCCCACCACGACCTTTGGCAAGACCGGCGTCAAGGTGAGCGTCATTGCACAGGGTGGAGCCCGGATGGATCTTCATCCCGATGTTCAGGCTGCGGCGGCGCACGTCCGCAGGGTCTATGACCTTGGCGTGACCTACTTCGACTGTGCGCGCGTCTACTGGGACGGGCGTTCCGAAGAAGCCTATGGCATCGGTCTTCAGGGCGTCCGCAAGAACGTCTTTCTCACGACCAAAGCCATGAAGCGTACGGCCAAGGAAGTCGAGCAGGAGTTGGAGACCTCCCTCCGCCTGCTGAAGACCGATCATGTCGATCTCTGGCAGATGCACTCGATTGAGAACCAAGGGGACATCGACAAGGTTCTCGCACCTGGCGGGGCTATGGAGGCGTTCGAGGCGGCGAAGAAGGCCGGCAAATGCCGCTTCATCGGGTTCACGGGCCATTTCGATCCCGAGGCCCACGCGGCATTGCTCAAGGCGTACGACAAGTGGGACACGGTGATGATGCCGGTCCACGCGGCGGACCATGCCTATTTGAGCTTCGAGAAGACCGCTCTCCCCGTGGCGGTCGAGCGTGGGGTCGGGATCCAGGCGATCAAGGTCTTCGGCAAGGCGTTCCTGTTGAGATCCCTGAGCCCCACCGAATGCCTGAAATACGTGCTGAGCCAGCCGGGGGTGCACGTTGCCATCTGCGGCGCCGGCACGCAGGGACAGATGGAAGACAACATCCGGACTGTCCAGAACCTCAGGAAGATGACTTCCGAAGAGATTGCGGATGTGCGGAAGAGAGCCATCGTGGGTGCGGGGGTTTATACCGGAACCACGATGGAGTACTGGAAAAAGAAAGCCTGAACGAACTTTCGGAGAATTCAGAAATGGACATCAAAAGAAACGGATCTCAGCCTTCGCGCAAAGGTCCGGCAGAGTATTTCACAGGCACGGTGCGTATCGATGCGCTGTTCGATGCACCCGCTCCGGCGCGTGCTGTCGGCGCCAGTGTCACTTTCGAGCCCGGCGCCCGCACGGCATGGCATACACATCCGCTCGGCCAGACCCTGGTGGTGACGGCCGGCTGCGGCAAGGTGCAGCGTTGGGGCGGGCCGGTGGAGGAGGTCCGGCCGGGTGACGTGGTCTGGTTTCCGCCGGGTGAGAAGCACTGGCATGGAGCCACGGCAACCACCGCGATGACCCATATCGCCATTCAGGAAAAGCTCGACGGCAAGACCGTCGAGTGGATGGAACACGTCAGCGACGAGCAGTACCAACAAGACGGGAAATTACAATAACAGGAACACAAATCATGTACAACACGAAAGCCTACTCCGCCAAGAGTGCAACGTCGCCGCTTGCCTCCACAACGATTGCGCGTCGAGATCCAACCGAACACGACGTTCAGATTGAAATCCTGTTCTGCGGTATCTGCCACTCGGATCTTCATCAGGTCCGCAATGAGTGGAGCAACGTCATGCCGACCGTCTATCCGTGCGTCCCGGGCCATGAGATCGTGGGCCGTGTCGCGAAAGTCGGGTCCGCGGTTACGAAGTTCAAAGCAGGCGACCTCGCCGCGGTGGGCTGCATGGTCGATACGGATCGCACCTGCCCCGAGTGCCAGGCCGGCCTGGAGCAGTTCTGCCCGAACATGACCCTCACTTACAACTTCCCCGACAAGCACCTGGGAGGCGTCACCTATGGCGGCTACTCCGACAGCGTCGTTGTCGACGAGCGTTTTGTGCTGGGTGTTCCTTCAAACCTCGATCTGGCGGGAGCCGCGCCGCTGCTCTGCGCGGGGATCACAACATACTCGCCGATGCGCCACTGGGGTGTTGGCAAAGGCAAGAAAGTTGGCGTGGTGGGGCTTGGGGGACTGGGCCACATGGGTGTGAAGTTCGCTGATGCGCTGGGAGCCCACGTGGTCGCCTTTACGACCTCACCCAACAAGAAGGAAGACGCGCTCCGCCTCGGCGCCGATGAAGTTGTGGTCTCCCGCAATGCCGACGAGATGAAGAAACACGCGGGCAGCTTCGACTTCATCCTCGACGCCGTTTCCGCCGATCACGACATCAACGCCTACATCCAACTGCTCCGCCGCGACGGCAACATCACGCTCGTCGGGGCGCCGGAAAAGCCGCTTGCCGTTAGCTCCTTCGGGCTCATCTTCGGACGCCGCAGCCTGTCCGGTTCGCCCATCGGCGGGATCCCCGAGACCCAGGAGATGCTCGATTTTTGCGGCGCACACAACATCACCGCCGATGTCGAAGTGATTCCGATCCAGAAGGTCAACGAAGCGTACGAGCGACTGGTCAAGTCGGACGTGAAATACCGTTTCTCGATCGACATGGCTTCTCTCAAATCTGAGTGAGCGCTGGCTTGCCGTCGCTTCCTCGCGATGGCAGTGAGATGTTCCCTGACAACTGGCTTGATCGGAATTCGATCGAGCGGTATAGCGATTCGCTCTGCAATGGAATACCAGTCGGGAACAAGTCGCCGGGCTCGCATCTTGACCGGAATCGGCGCTGAAACTCATGTGCCGCAGAGCTCTTCGACAAGGCGGTGGATGCTCACGCTGCGCTGGATGCCGCATCTGCAGGCGGCAGACCGCCCCAGATAAGTACATCAGGACACAAATCTGCCCCCCCAGGCCAAACGAGGGTGCCGCTTTCGACGCGCAGTTCCTTGAATCGCGTTTCGTCTCCGCGGATCTGGGAAAACACCGGGCCCCTGAGGAGTGGTTCCAGATCTCGCTTGATCACCTGACCGTTGCTCAAGGTGAGTTCAACAATGTGGGCGCCCAGCGGCTTTGCCTCTACGATGCGAATCAATCCCATACTCCCTCCTCAGTCCAGCGGCGCGATCGGCGACAACGGGGTACCGAGCCGCGCCTTCTCCCAATCCGCCCTCAATTCGCGCCTATGGAGCACCGTCCATTCCAGGACTAGAGCCAGAGCCCTTCGTGGAAGCTCTCCCCTGAGGACACAAAGAGTCTCTATTTCGATCAAAGCTTCATGTTCGCCGTAAACGGCGTGGAAATGCGCTGGATCATGGTCGTTGAAGTAGAACCGAATCGCAATTCCAAAGAACCGAGATACCTCCGGCATAACCCAATGCCATTGTATTCTGACCGAAAGCCTTATCGCACATTGACCTTCCCCACAACGCTTAGAGTGCACCCAAACCGGATCTCAGTGATGCCGAGTTGAAGTCAACCCAGCGGCAAAGCGGCGATGGAATCCTGGTTGCGGTGGGAGATATCCGCATTGGACCCTGCACTGCCCACTGTGATTCGCGGAATGGATGAACATGTGGGCTCGTTGGCGACCATGCACCGGGCGGTCCGTTCTAACCTGAGGCATGGCATTTCTACAGGCTTGCCGCCGCATCGGTCCTGTTCAGCTCGCTGATGGCAGCAGCGCCGCCGGAGGAGCGAAGGCGTCCGGCGGAGTTTCGATACAGCGTTCCGAAGATGGCGGCCGGGCCGACGCTGGAGGTTTGGCTCACCAACTATGCCGAGGATAAGGCGCTGCTGCGGAGGTTCTTCAATGCGCCCTGGTCGCGAGTCTCGCTGGCGCAGGAACGGCAGTTCCTCCAGGCCTGGCGCGAGGGGTTGAACGGCCTGCAGTTCGCCGGGCTCTCCGCTGAGGGGCAGGCTGACTACGTCCTGTTCCGGGCGCACCTCGACGTCGAGTTGCGGCAGAACGACCTTCAGCTTCGGCGGCTCACTGAGATCGAGCCCGTGATCCCATTCGCGCCCGTAGTCACCGGCCTGTGGGAGGCGCGGCAGCGTGTCGATCCGCTCGACCCGCGGCTGGCGGCGGAGAGCCTGAACAGGCTGATCAAACAGATCGAGGGGCTGACCAAAGAGCTGCCCAACATCAAGCTGAAGCGGCCGGCGGCCAACCGAGCATCGCGCGCCGTGGACGAGCTGCGACAGATGCTGAAGCGTTGGAACGACTTCTACTCAGGTTATGACCCCAACTACTCCTGGTGGGCCGCAGACCCCTATCAGAAGGCCGGCGCGGCCATGGAGGCCTACTCGGCCCAGGTCCGTGAGAAGCTGGCCGGCGTCGGAAAGGGCGACAAGCGCAGCATTGTTGGCGACCCTATCGGGCGAGAGGCCCTGCTGGCCGAACTGGAGGGCGAGTTCATATCGTACTCGCCGGAAGAACTCATCGAGATTGCCAATCGCGAGTTCGCCTGGTGCGAGGAGGAGATGCGGAAGGCTTCGCGGGAACTCGGCTTCGGCGACGAGTGGCGCAAGGCAGTGGAGCACGTCAAGACGCTCTACATGGAGCCGGGCGGGCAGCCGGCAATGGTTCGCAATCTCGCCATGGAAGCCGCGGACTATGTCATGAAGAAACGACCTGTTGACGGTGCCGCCGCTGGCCGCCGCAGCGTGGCGCATGGAGATGATGGCGCCGGAACGGCAGAAGCTCAATCCGTTCTTTCTCGGCGGGGAGGTGATTCAGGTCTCCTATCCGACGCCGGCGATGACCCATGAGGAGAAGATGATGGCCATGCGGGGCAACAACATCCACTTTGCCCGCGCGACCGTTTTCCATGAGTTGATCCCGGGCCACTGGCTGCAGATGTACATGATGAAGCGGCACAATGCTTATCGCGAGCCGCTGGAGACGGCGTTCTGGATGGAGGGCTGGGCCCTCTACTGGGAGATGGTGCTGTGGGATCGCGGCTTCGCGCGGGGACCGGAGGATCGGGTCGGGATGCTGTTCTGGCGGATGCACCGCTGCGCGCGCATCATTTTCTCGCTGAGCTTTCACCTCGAGAAGATGACTCCAGAGGAGTGCGTGCGATTCCTGATCGAACGCGGCGGACAGGAGCCCGACAACGCCGAGGCCGAGGTGAGGCGGTCGTTCGAGGGCGACTACGGCCCGCTCTACCAGATCGCCTACATGGTGGGAGCATTGCAGTTCCGAGCGCTTCGGGGGGAACTGGTGGGAACCGGCAAGCTGGCGGAAAAGGAATTCCACGACCGGATTCTCACCGGCGGATCGATGCCGGTGGAGATCATCAGGGCGAGATTGGGCGGCGGGCAGGTTGACTCCCGACTACCGCTCGTCGTGGCGCTTCTATCCGCGCTGAAAGCCGCGGAAACGCGCATTCACCGGGCGGCGTCCATCGAAGGCAGGGATGCCGCGCGCATGGAGGCGCGGGTTATGTCGAGAATACATAAGTCAATGCGGCTGCTGCTGGCGGTTGTAGCCGCCGGGCTTTGCGCACAGGAAAGCCCTCAGGAGCCCGTGACATTTCGCAGTGACGTGTCGCTTGTGCGGGTGGACGTTCAGGTGTTGGACCGCAGCCAGCGTTTTGTTCCACGCCTGACGGCTGAGGACTTTGTGCTGCGCGAGGATGGCCGCGTCATCCCGATCAAGAACTTCGGACGGGAAGAGCTGCCGCTCGACGTTCTCTTTCTCTTTGACGTGAGCCGCAGCATGCGCCCGCACGTGGAGGCGGTGGCGCAGGCGTCGCGTGACGCCCTGAACGTGCTCGGCAACGACGATCGCGTGGCAATCATGACGTTCGACCGCTCTCCGCGAGTCCATTCGGGTTTCAGGAATCGAAGCGATGGCGTGAATCGCGAATTCGCCAGGATGCTCGACCAGGAAGACTTCAACGGCGGCACCGACATCACCAAGGCACTGATCGCGGCCGTGGACTTATGTGCAAAAGGAAGCGCGAGAACGGACGCGCGCCGCGCCATCGTGATCGTGACCGACGACCAGACGGAGCGCGAGCGCAACGAGGAGCGCGTGATCTCCTCGCTGAACAGGGCCGATACCGTGCTGAGCCTGCTTCTTGCACCGAATGCGATGGGACAGCTGACAAGACGGCAGCCCAGGAGTCGCTCGGGCGGGTCGTGGCCGACGATCAACCTGCCTTGGCCCGGAGGTGGAGGCGGGCCGGTCCAATTTCCGGGGCCGGGCGGTGGCAGTGGCGGTTTCGGGACGCAATCGGCCGGGACAAGAGAGATTGCCGAGCGTTCGGGAGGCGACAGTTTCCCGGTGGACGACGCTTCGTCGCTCGAGAGGACATTGGAGCGCCTGCGGCAGCGCTACGCCCTCTACTTTCAGTTGCCTCCGGGTGCACAGGCGGGCCAAGAGCGGCAGATCGACGTCCAGTTGAGTTCCGCAGCGAGCCGGAAGAATTCAGGGTGCCGAGCTGAAGTACAGAAAGAGCTATCTGGCCACGACGAACGGAGCGGTCACTGATTCTGCGACGGTGACGGGAACGCCGGCGGCAAGCCCCGGCGGCTGGCGTCGCGCTGAGCCGGGCGAGAAGTAAAGCCAGCTCAGCCTGTCCAGCGATCGCCCCAATCGGCTTTTCGGGCCGATTTCCAGGTGTCCTTGTCTTTCTTGGTGATGCGGGCGCGTTCAAGTCCCTTTGCATTGCAGAGCGAAATATCGATCAGGTGCGAGTGGATCGCCGGGGGGCGTACAATTCGGGCCGCGGTTGGCGTTGCCGGCTCTTTCATTGCAAGCACATAGGAGAATTTCTCGTCTTCGAAGCCGAGTCCACCCCCACGCGCCATCCGATGGGCCCTGGAGCGATCAACTCTGACTGAAAAGTAGCAGGCATCGCCCAGAGGAACCGGGCACTGGCCGTTGCCCGGGCAGGGCGCCTGGATGTGTCCGCCGCGATCGATCAGCCACGAGCGCATCCGGCGGATCCCCTCAAAGCCAAGCGCGTTGCCGGGAGCCAGGATCAGCAGAGCCCGACGCGCCATGAACCAAGCCTCCTCCAGAAGGCGGGACTGTTCCTTCTCCGTGAATTCGTGGGGAGAATAAGAGGCGACAGCGAGGTCGTGCGGTTCTGGCGGCGCGAGCTTTCGCAGGTCGCTCCGAATCCACACGGCCGCCGGCGCGCCCATTTCGGCGGCGACTTCAGCCCATTCGGGATTGGGGTCGACCAGGGTGAGCGAAAGGTCTCCGGGCCATCTTTGAGCACAGGCCCAAGCGACCGCCCCCGGACCTGATCCGAGAATGAGGACCGATGCAGGTTGGAAGGGCAGTTCATTCAGCGCCAGAGAGACCGTGGCATAGAGTGCCGGCATGCGGGTCACGGCATAGGCGATTCGAACCGAGGCCTCGTCGAAGCGGGCGGGGAGATTTGCCCGCTCGCTGGCGGCGAGGGAAGCCGCCGCGCGGGCTAACTCCTTGCCTGGCAAACGATCGGCGAGGTCAGACAGGGCCTCACGCAGGGAGAGCGGCAGTTGCACTGAAGGCATGGATGGGCCCCTGCCGAGACAAATGACAGGGTAATTTGCTATTCTACTCTTGTCGAGGACCTTCTATCCCCCCATGGCCACAAAAACCCCGTTCAAGGTCAATGACCAGGTGGAGCACCCCAAGTTCGGCCCTGGTTCCGTGATTCTGTGTACCGACCAGCACGTCGTAATCAAGTTCGATGAGTCCGGCGAACGCAAGTTCGTCCTCGAAATCGCCCTCCCTTCGATCAAGAAGATTGACCGTCAGCCGCCCGAAAAGAAACGCGCCTCCAAGAAGAAGGCAGCAGCCGCACCAGCGCCCGCGGCAGCACCCGCGGCAGCCGTAGCTCAATAAATTGCGATTTTTGCCATCCGGCCGGGTGGCTTCCGAAAAGCCTTTGATACACTGGAGTTCTCTCCTCCATGAAATTCGGCGTCATTGTCTTTCCCGGCAGCAACTGCGATCACGACGCCTGGTACGCCGTCAGCCGCAACCTCGGCCACCAGGCGGAATTTATCTGGCATGATTCGACACAGACCTGGGCAGTCTGACTGCAGTCATCCTGCCCGGCGGCTTCTCCTACGGCGACTACCTGCGCTGCGGCGCCATCGCCAAGTTCTCCCCCGTCATGGCGCGGTGAAGAAGCTTCGCCGCCGACGGCGGGCTGGTGCTCGGCATCTGCAACGGCTTCCAGATCCTGGTGGAAAGCGGCCTGCTGCCCGGCGCGCTGATCCGCAACCGCGGCCTGAAGTTCATCTGCCGCGACGTGCAGCTTGCGCGTCGAGACCACCAACTCGCCGTTCACCAGCGCGCGACGCGACAGGGCCAGATGCTGCGCATGCCGATCGCGCACGGCGAAGGCTGCTACATCGCCGACGAGCGCACGCTCGACGAACTCGAGGCGGAGGACCGCGTCGCCTTCCGCTACGTGGACAACCCCAACGGCTCGCTGCGCGACATCGCCGGCAGTTCTCAACCGGGAGCGCAACGTGATGGGCATGATGCCGCATCCCGAGCGCGCCACCGAGCCGCTGATGGGGTCCACCGACGGGCTGGTCGTCTTCGAATCGCTCGTTCGCGCACGCGCCCTAACCAAATAATCCGATGAGCCAGATCACACCCGAAGTCGTCCAGGCACACCAGCTCACGCCGGACGAATACGAGCAAGATTGTCTCCATCCTCGGCCGCGAGCCGAACTATCACCGAACTCGGCATCTTCAGCGTGATGTGGAGCGAGCACTGCTCCTACAAGAGCTCGCGCCTGCACCTGAAGAAGCTGCCGACGCGCGCGAAAGCTGGTGGTGCAGGGGCCGGGCGAGAACGCCGGCATCATCGACATCGGCGAGCCGGCTACGGTGCATCGCCTTCAAGATCGAATCGCACAATCACCCGAGCTTCATCGAGCCGTTCCAGGGCGCGGCGACCGGCGTGGGCGGCATCCTGCGCGACATCTTCACCATGGGCGCGCGGCCCATCGCGGTGATGGACGCGCTGCGCTTCGGCCCGCTCGACGACCCGGAGAACGGCGCGCGCAACCGCCGCATTCGTGGAAGGCGTGGTCGGCGGCATCGCGCACTACGGCAACTGCTTCGGCGTGCCCACGGTGGGCGGCGAGACCGTCTTCGAGCCGTGCTACGACGGCAATCCGCTGGTGAACGTGTTCGCCCTGGGCGTCTTCCGGAAGGACGAGATCTTCTACGCGCAAGGCGCCGGGCGTCGGCAATCCCGTGATCTACGTCGGCGCGAAGACCGGGCGCGACGGCATCCACGGCGCGTCCATGGCGTCGGCCGAGTTCACCGAGGAGTCCAAGCAGAAGCGGCCCAACGTGCAGGTGGGCGATCCGTTCATGGAAAAGCTGCTGCTGGAAGCCTGCCTGGAAGCGATGCAGACGGGCGCCATCGTCGGCATTCAGGACATGGGCGCGGCCGGGCTCACCTGCTCCACCTGCGAGATGGGCAGCCGCGGCGGCACCGGGCATCGAGATCGACCTGCAATGCGTGCCGCAGCGCGAAACCGGCATGACGCCTTACGAGATCATGCTCTCGGAATCGCAGGAGCGCATGCTGCTGGTGGCCGCACAAGGGCCGCGAGGACGAAGTCTTCCGCGTCTTCAAGAAGTGGGGCCTGGACGCCGTCGACCGTCGGCGCGGTCACCGACGACGGCCTGATGCGCGTGCAGGCACCACGGCGAGGTGGTCGCCGAGATTCCCGACCGCGACCGCTGGCCGACGAAGCGCCGCTCTACGACCGTCCGTACACGAAGCCGCTGCGCACCGCGCCCATGGAGGCGCCGGCGTTTCGCTCCGCCGGATCTGACGAGCGACCTGCTCACCGTGCTGGCCTCCGGCGACGATCTCTGCTCCAAGCGCTGGATCTGGGAGCAGTACGACTACATGGTCCGCACCAACACGCTGGCGGGGCCGGGCGGCGACGCCGCCATCATGCGCATCAAGGAAACCGGCACGTCGGTGGCGATGTCGCTCGACGGCAACGGCCGCTACTGCTACTCTCGATCCGCGCGAGGGCGCGCAAGCTGATGGTGGCCGAGTGCTGCCGCAACCTGGCTCGCGTCGGGCGCTGAGCCGGTCGGCGGCCACCAACTGCCTGAACTTCGGCAACCCCGAGCGGCCGGAGATCATGGCGCAGCTCGTGGAGGCCATCGAAGGCATGGCCGAGGCCTGCCGCTTCTTCGAGACGCCCATCACCGGCGGCAACGTCAGCCTCTACAACGAGACGCTCGGCGAAGCGCATCTTCCCCACGCCGGTGCTGGGCATCGTCGGCCTGATGAAGACCGCAGCGCCGGTGGGCATCGCGCTTCCGCGACGCCGGGCCGGCGACGTGATGCTGGTCGGCGGCCTCGGCGAGTGCGACGAGGTCCGCTTCGGCGGCACGCAGTACGCCAAGGAGGTGCTGAAGCAGATGTGGGGCCTGCCGCCGGCGCTCGACATGGAGTGCGAGAAGCGCGTCCAGGAGGCGATCCGCGAGATGGTTGTCGGGCGCGCTGGTCGAATCGCGCGCACGACCTGGCGACGGCGGCCTGGCCGTGGCGCTGGCCGAATCGCTCCTTCGGGCACGGCATCGGCGCGCGCATCGACCTTGCAGTCAGCGCTTGCGTCCGGAGTTTCTGCTGTTCCACGAAGGGCCCTCGCGGGTCCTGGTCTCCACCGCTCAGCCGGAACAGGTGGTCGCCGTCGCCGCACAGCATGGCGTGCCTGCCGTGCGCATCGGCGCGACGCAGGAGGGCAGCCTGTCGATCCGGAACCGGGGTCAGTTGTTGATCGAGACAGGCGTCGCCGCGCTCCGTGAGCGCTGGGCAACGGCGCTCGAGGGCAAGCTCCATGCCGGACTCCACGCCTGATCTGCCGTACGTCACCGATCCCTTTGACAAGTTCCACGAGGAGTGCGGCGTCGTTGCCATCTACGGCCATCCGGAGGCCTCCAATCTGGCCTACCTGGGCCTGTACGCGCTGCAGCACCGCGGCCAGGAGAGCGCCGGCATCGTCACCAGCGACGGCAAGACCGTCGATACCTACAAGGCGATGGGGCACGTGGCCGATATCTTCACGGCCGGCGTGCTGGTCGATCTGCCGGGGCACATGGCCATCGGCCACACGCGCTACTCCACCGCCGGCGACACCGTGCTGCTGAACGCGCAGCCGTTCTCGGTGGCGTGCAACAAGGGCCGCATCGCGGTGGCGCACAACGGCAACATCACCAACGCGGTGGAACTGCGCCAGGAGCTGGAGGCCGCATGGCTCCATCTTCCAGGCGTCGCAGCGACACCGAAGTGATCCTGCACCTGGTGGCGCGCTCGCCGCGAGCGCACGCTGGCCGGCGCGCTGCGCGAAGCGCTGCTGCAACTGGAAGGCGCGTTCTCGCTGGTGTTCCTGGCCGAGGACCGCGTCATCGTGGCGCGCGACCCGCACGGCTTCCGGCCGCTGGCGATGGGCCGAGATGGAACCTGCCGGCGGGGCCGACTGCTACGTCTTCGCCTCGGAAACCTGCGCCTTCGACCTGATCGACGCGCATCTACCTCGGCGACGTGGAGCCGGGCGAGATGGTGATCGTGGGTCCGGAAGGGCTCACGCGCGAGCGCTTCACCCTGCCGCGCAACCGCGCGCAGTGCGTCTTCGAGCACGTCTATTTTTCGCGGCCGGATTCGATCGTCTTCGGCCGCGCGTGCAGCAATCGCGCGAGATGCTGGGCCGGCTGCTGGCCGCGCGAGTAGCCCGGTGGACGCCGATGTCGTGGTGCCGGTGCCCGATTCCGGCGTCGCCGCCGCCCTCGGCTACGCCGCACGAATCCGGCATCCCGTTCCGCCACGGCCTGATCCGCAACCACTACGTGGGCCGCACGTTCATCGAGCCTTCGCAGGCCATCCGCGATTTCGGCGTGAAGCTCAAGCTGAACCCGGTGCGCTACCTGCTGGAAGGCAAGCGCGTGATGCTGGTGGACGATTCGCATCGTGCGCGGCACCACCAGCCGCAAAGATCGTCCGCATGGTGCGGCAGGCCGGCGCGCGCGAGGTGCACCTGCGCATCTCCTGTCCGCCGACCATGTCGCCGTGCTTCTACGGCGTCGACACGCCGACCAAGAGCGAACTGATCGCCGCCAATCAGACCGTCGAAGAGATCCGCCACTTCGTCGGCGCGACACCCTGGGCTACCTGTCGCTCGAGACGTTGCGCGAAGCCGTGGCCGACGACCGACCACGATTACTGCTACGCCTGCTACACCGGCGACTACCCCACCGAACTGATCAACATCGACGAGCTCATGGCGTCGCGCCCCAACCGGTAAGACGATGCCGAAGTCCGCGCAGGTCTCCGCGAGCGCGCTTGCGGTTCCGCATTCCCGCATCCGCGACATCGCCGACCTGGCCATGGCGCGCGGCCCCGAGGTGCTGCGCCTGTTCTTCGGTGAGTCCAACCTGCCGACGCCCGCCTTCATTCAAGAAGCGGCCTCGCGAGCGATGCGGGACGGCTACACGTTCTACACCGAGAACGCGGGTCTGCCGAGCTTGCGAGAAGCGATCTCGCGCTACTATTCGGTCCGGCATGCAGTCTCGCTGGACCCGGCGAGCGAGTTGATCGTCACCGCCAGCGGCGTCCAGGCGCTCAATCTCGGCATTCGGTGCGCGCTCGACCCAGGCGACGAGGCGATCGTCCTCACCCCGGCGTGGCAGAATCAGCTCTCCATCACCCGCATGCACAACGGGGTGGTCCGCGAGGTGGCGCTGCGCTTCAGCCAGGGGCGGTATCACGTCGATTTCGACGCGCTGGCAGCAGCGGTGTCGGCCAAGACGCGGCTGCTGATCTACACCTCGCCATCCAATCCGACGGGCTGGGTCGCGACGATTGAGGAGCAACAGGGATTGCTCGAATTCGCCCGCCGCCACGGGCTATGGCTGCTGGCCGACGAGGTGTACGAGCGTCTCTGGTACTGCGGCGCCGTGCCGGGTGAGCCGGCGCCCTCCATCCTGCGCCTGGCGACGCGCCAGGACCCGGTTTTGGTCGTGCAGTCGTTCTCGAAGAGCTACTGCATGACCGGGTGGCGGCTCGGCTGGATTGCCGCGCGGGCTGATTTCGCACGGCGAGCCACGCAGTTGAACGAGTTCATCATCTCCTCCGCTCCGGCCTTCGCGCAAAAGGCGGGCGAGGCAGCGCTCGAACACGGCGAGCCGTTCATTCGGGAGATTCTCGCGATGTACAAGTCCAATCGGGACCTCGCGTGCACCGCATTGCGAAATGTGCCGGGCGTCGAGATTCCCCAGCCAGACGGAGCCTTTTACATCTTTCCCCGGCTGGAGGGACTCTCGGACTCATTCGAGCTCTGCCGGCGCATTCTGGACAAAGAATCCGTAGGGCTGGCCCCGGGCGTAGCGTTCGGACTGGCAGGCGAAGGGGCGCTACGTCTTTGTTATGCCATCGATCCGGCGATTCTGGCTGAAGCCCTGACTCGTCTCCGAAGCTCTTTGCTTAGAACCGAGTAGGGTTTTTCATCTATTTCCTTTGCCAAAAAATTGACTGATCCTCTAAGTAAGAACCTGAGGAGGAGTGTGCGAACGGCACACTAGAAGCCGTGAGAAAGTCTTGTCTTGGCATCGCCGTTGGGGCGCTATTTCTGGCAGCGCCGCTATATGCCGCACAAATCTTCATCAACAGCACCGACGTGATCGCCACGTCAGACAATGGTCAGGCCGTCTCTACTCGTGTGAAAGCCTCCAACGGGTGGGACATAATGCTCGGCAGATTCGAGAACACAACGAGCCCCAACGACTATCGGAGTTGGGACTTCGCATCGAACCCTGGGGGCACGGCGGTAATCAACAAGAATCTGACCTTTATTCTCGAACACCGCGCGGGCCAGGGGTATATCTTCACTGTGGTCAATCCGATCGCGTCCGGTGCAGTCACCAGGGTGCTTGCCTGGGGAAGTTTCTCTCCCGCCGTGGTCGCCAACAGCCAAGCAGCAGTGCTCAACGGCGCAGCGCCTGACCTTGCAGTTAACGCCATTCGTCTGCAATCAGGAGTATCCCAGGGCGGTAACTCACAGCTCATTCTCAGTAGTCTGGCCTTCTCAATATCTTCGGCCGCTTCGAACACTTCGCAGGGATCGTTTCACGACTCGACGACGACCTTCTCAACCCCAGCTTCTTCATGGACGAACCTTGCAGCTCTGGGCTCGACTTTCGCCGACCCTGTCGGTTATCAGTCTCAGTGGATCTACGTGGATGAGAATCTCACGTCGTTGTCATGGCACATTGACAGGGATGGTGCAGGATCCAGACCAACTACGCAGCGAGACGAAAACGTCCGGCTGAACATCACCGGCTATGATTTTGAGGCGGAATTTCCGATGGAGGTTCCTGAGTCGTCCTCCCGCCTGCTCATCGGGGTCGGTTTGGCTGTCGTTGGCACCGCACGGCTACTGCGGAAACCCGGAAGCGTCCAGCCCGGGGATGATTCGTAGCGCGTTCTTGTAGTAGAGCTTCTTCAGTACTTCGTCCGGCAGTTCGAGGCCGTACATCTTCCAGAAGGCGTGCCGCTTGCGGTAGTAGTCGAAGTACTCGTCGGCGGTCTCGAGCACGCGGAAGTAGTAGGGATACTCCTCCGGGCGCCCAGCTGTCCTTGCCGAACAGGACGCGGTCCTGATACCGGATGAAGAAGGCGCGTGCGAAGCGCGGCTGGCGGCCGAGTTCGGCCAGCACCGCGCCGATCTCGGTGTACACGTTCGGGCACTCGTCGAACAGGCGGCCGAGCCGGGCCAGGTCGCCGCCGAGCCAGCCGAGATGGGCGTTGATGAACGTGGTCGATTTGGGTGCGGCGGAACAGCGAGTGCTGCTCGCCGATCAGCGTCTCCCAGGAGGCATTCTTCGAGGGGTCGCGGCGGCGGCCCGGGATCTCCTTCAGTTCGATCCAGCGCTCGTTGAACTTGTCCGACCGGCTCCCAGAACTGCCTGGGGTCGGCGGTGTGAATCAGCACCGGGATCTTCAGCCGGGCGCAGGTTTCAAAGACCGGGTCGAAGCGCGGATCGTCGACATGGATCCGCTCGCCCTTGCCGTCCTTGAGATCCATGCCGAAGTTCTTGAAGAACTTCAAGCCCTGCGCGCCGTTCTTCACGTCCTGCTCGAGCTGCGCGGCGGCGCGCTTGCCATAGCCGGGCTCGTCGATGTTCGAGAAGTCGAGGTTTGCGAACACGACGAAGCGCCCGTTGGTGGACTTGGCCCAATCGGCGCCCTGTTTCAGCCTGTCTCCATTCCGGCCGCTCAGGTTGACCATGAATCCGCATGTTCATGCGCGTCCATGTCGGCGAACAGCTTTCTGGGCGGCTTCCGGCGTCATGGGGAAGCTCTGATGGCTGTGGACGTCGATGAACGGGTACTTCGCCCGGGGCCGCGGATTCTCCGGCACCACGAGCGAGGACTTCGGGGAGTATTCTTCAAGCGCGATCGTTTGTTTGGGCGCGGTCTGGCTGAAAGCCAGCGCAGAACACAACGGGATCAGGCCCCATCTCATAGCGGTTGAGGATACACTACCCGGGCCATCCCCGCGAGCCAATCGATCATGCGTGGCCCTGGGCGATCAACGCCGAGATCTCCCTGCAAAGCCGCTCGGTGAGGGCGGCGCGATCGCGGATCTGCATGCCTTCCGTCTGGATTGGCTCGCCGATTCGCAGGGTTACGCGGCCGGGTCGCAGGTGGAGCGAGTGCATTGGCAGGACGTCCCTGATTCCAATGATTCCGATTGGGGCAACAGGCGCCTGAGCCTTGATCGCCAGCAAGGCCGCACCATCCTTGAAAGGCTGAAGCTCGCCCGTTTCGCTTCTCCCCCCCTCGGGGAAGACGAGCATCGAAACCTTCCTCTCCCGCATGCCCTTGCCGGCTTGGGCCAGCACTCGAAGTGCCGCCCGGGGGTCCTCCAGCGGCACACTGATGTTCCCTCCCCGCTCCAGGTGTCCGCCAATAAAGGGAATCTTGAACAGTTCTTCTTTGGCCAGAAACCGGAAGCTATTGGGCACGTTGGCCAGGAGCGCCGGCGTATCCATGTAGCTGACATGATTCGGACTCAGGACGTAGCTCGTCCCGGGGTCCAGGCGATCAAGCCCTACCACTGTGACTCGCGCACCGGCGATCCTCAACAGGTGCCGCGCCCAAGCTCGGGAGACCTTCAATTGTTTCTCGCCCGCAGGATCGAAAAACGCTGTGACGTAGCTGATTGAGCCCATCAAGGCTGTGTCGAGGACGATCATGGGGGCGCGTACCAGAAGCGAGAACAGATAGCTCGAAGTCACGCGATCAGCATCCCCCTCGCTTCGCCAACCAGGTACAGCGAGCCGGTTATGAAGACGACGTCCTCGGGCGCAGCCTCGACTGGCAATCGACAACGCATCGGCAACCGTGGCGGTGACACGCGCTTTTGTCTCGCCAGTCAACTCGCGAATCGACTCGGCGCTGTAGGCCCGCGCCAGATTCGGCGCAGTGAGGATCAACTGGCTCGCCAAGGGGAACAGCAGCGGAGCGATGACGCCGAGATCCTTGTCCTGCATTGCTCCAAAGATCATCCAGACCTTTTTGCCCCGATGGAATTCCCGTATATATTGCGCCAAAGCCAACGCCCCAGCGGCGTTGTGCGCGCCGTCCAGGAACATTGCCGGGCGTTGACGAACACACTCCAGCCTGCCAGGCCAGAGCGTTGAGCCGATGCCGCGGCTGATCGCGTTCGCCTCCACATGCAGGGCGGACAAGGCCGCGATGGCGGTCAGGGCATTGTCAACCTGGTGCTGGCCGATCAAAGGGCATTGGATGGGGATTTCGCCCCCCGGGCCGACTGCTGTGAACCGGCTGCCGTAGGCGTCGATGTGCAGATCCTGGGCAAGCCAGTCTTCGGCGTGGGAGACGGGCGCGCGCAATTTCGATAGCCCGGCGTTCCAGCACCGCCTGCGCTTCCGGTCGCTGCCTCGAGAACACGGCCGGACGACCGGGCTTCAAGATACCGGCCTTCTCGAACGCGATCTCGCGAATTGTCGAGCCAAGGAACTTCTCATGGTCGATGTCGACCGGCGTAATCACGCACAATTCCGGCTCGATCACGTTGGTGGCGTCAAGCCGGCCGCCCATGCCCGTTTCCAGTACGACGCGCTGAACGCCTCTCGCCTGAAAGATGAGGTAGGCCATCGAAGTCAATGTTTCGAAGTACGTTGGATGGCCGTCCAGACTTCCGTTAGCAACCATGCGCGAGGCGATTTCGTGCACACGGTCAAACGCCGCGCCGAACTCCTCCGGCGAGACTGCTGTGCCATCCACGCGAATCCGCTCGGTCGGCTCCACCAGGTGCGGAGACGTGTAAAGGCCTGTACGAACACCGGCAGCGCGGAGCGAGCTTTCAATGAAGGCGCAAGTGGATCCCTTCCCGTTGGTTCCCGCGACATGGACGAAGCGCAGGCCAGCCTGTGGTGAGCCGAGGTTCTTGAGCAGAGAATCGATCCGCTCCAGGCCCAATTTGATGGTCTTGTACTCGTTGCCGAGAGAATAGAGAAACCGAACTGAATCAGGATAGGTCGTACTCAGAGGAATTCCTTCCGCGTTTTCTCATCCTAGCGAAGGCGTCCGTGGGAACGCCCGATCAACTTGCGCCCAGCATGCTCCAATAAGAATCGGGCAGCGCGAATGGCCCTCCGACTTTTTGGCCCCCCGCGGCGTCTGTACCGGTGTCTGGCCAATTACGGGAACCGCGCAGAAAGTACCAGGAGTCCGGGAATTGATCTTCCGGGAAGCTGACGATCGAGATTTGGTCCTCGCCGCCCGGCGCGGCAAGGTGGACGCGTACAACGCGCTCATCACGCGCTGGGAGAAGAGGATCTTCAACTATTTGCGACGCCTCGCAGGCCAGGACGAGGATGCCATGGACCTCACGCAAGACGTGTTTCTGAAGGCTTGGCAGTCGCTTCCGCGGCTGGACGATCCTTCGCGTTTTGGTCCCTGGCTCTATCGCATAGCCCACAACGAGGCCATCAGCCACATTCGCAGACGTCGCCCTGAAACCGACCTCGACAACCTCCCTCTGCCCGCCCACAGCGTGCGGATGGCGCCCGTCGAGGTTTCCCTGGCCGTTGAGGCCGCGCTTGCGCGGCTCACTCCGGAGCAAAGGGAAGCCATCGTGCTCAAGATATACGAGGGCTTCAAGTTCGACGAAATGGCCGAGATCCTCAACTGCCCCGCCTCGACTCTCAAAAGCCGTGTCTACACTGCTTTAGGCGAATTGAAGCAACTGCTTGGTCCGGCACTTCAGCGGACCGGAGCCCCATTGGAGGGATAAGCCATGAAGTGTGGCGATTTTGACCCAAGAGATATTGCCCTCGGCGAGTTAGCCGGACCGGAGCGCGAAGCTGCGGAGGCGCATCTTGCTTCCTGCGAGCATTGTCGCGCTGCGGCGAGCGAAGCCCGGCTTACGGTTTCCGCGATGCGTTTGAGCGCGGACCGCGAGATCCCGAGGCGAATCGCCTTCGTGTCCGACCCGGTCTTTGAATTGTCCTGGTGGCAGCGCTTCTGGCGCTCGGGGCCTCAGGTCGGATTCGCCTCTGCCGCGGTGCTATCCTGCGCGATTCTGGCCCACTCCCTGGTGCCGCGTCCGGCGCCTCCGGCCACAGCATCCGCAATTGAACAGCTCGTGGTGGAGGAAGTAGCGCGACGCCTTCCCGCGGCGTTGGATACAGCTCTGGAAGGTGCAGTTGAAGCCCGGGTCCGGCCTCTCATGGCCAGCCTGGAGCGGCGCGTGGATGACATGGACAAGACCCGGATGGCGTCGGCGGGGCAACCGAGCGACACCGTTCGCCGGGGGGAGTTGAAGAATATTGAATCTGCGTTCAACATCATTGAACGCCGGCTGGCCGTCCTGCAGACCAGCGCGGTCCGCTATGGAGGTGGCGACTGATGCGAAAGCTTCTTATCATCCTGGCCGTGGCGCTGGCCTCTCCGCTGGTGGGACAGAAACCCGCCCCAGTGCGCGACGATCTCGCCGCTATTGAGAAGAGCATCGACGACAAGCTCAAGCACTTCGATGTTGCTCAGCCTCTCGACCTGCTCGGGCTCACCCGGGGCGTCTACCTGAAGGGCTACGGAGCGGTTTTCACCGCTGAAATGGGCCTTCTGCAGGCACCCATGATCAGTCCTTTTCGCCCAAAGGTTTCCAAAGATGAGGCTCTTCAGATTCGAGCCACCAAGCAAAAGCGAGTCCCGGAAATCCGGAAGCTGATGCGCGAAATGCTGCTGGCTTCCGCCGCATCGCTTGACTCGTTGCCGCCGGGCGAGCAGATTGTCCTTGGCGTCTCATTCATCTATTCGAGCTGGGAAGACGTCTCGGGGCTGCCCAAGAGCATTCTGATGCAGGCCCAACGATCGCAACTATTAGAAATCACCATGGCCCGGCAGCCTAAGTCGGCGCTCGACACGATGATCCAGATGCGTGAAGAATAGTCACTGAAAGCCTCAACCCTCTCATGCGCCTTGGCGAAATGCTCATTGCCCGCGGACAGCTTGCACAAGACGAGCTGGAGCGGGCGCTGGAACTGCAAAGTGAACGCGGCGATAAGCTGGGCCGGATCCTGATCGATCTCGGCTTCCTCTCTCATCGCGACCTGATGGCCGCCCTGTCGGAGCAGCTCGGAGTGCCGCTGGCCAAGATAGAGGGTCCGCCGTTGGTCACTCCCGAGACGGAGCGCCTGAACGCGAGATTCCTCCGCCATGCGCGAGCGCTGCCGCTGCGCATGGACGGCACGCGCCTGGTTCTGGCGATGGCGGACCCGCTCGACTTCGAAACGCTTTCGGCGGTTCGCTCGGTCACCGGTCTCACGCCGCGCGCCGAACTCGCACTGGAATCCGAGATTGTGGAGGCGATCGACCGCTACTACGGCGAAGAAGAAAAAGACGCCGACGAAATAGGGAGGGACGACGAGGCAGCCGGCGCCGACCTCGAACACCTGCGCGACATGGCCAGCGAGGCGCCGGTCATCCGGCTGGTGAACGCCATGATCGCGCAGGCCGTCGAGAAGCGCGCCAGCGACATCCACATCGAGCCGTTCGAGAAGGAATTCCGCGTCCGCTTCCGCGTCGACGGCGTGCTGCTACGACCAGGAGCCGCCGCCGCGCGAGCTGAAGGCCGCCATCATCTCGCGCGTGAAGCTGATGGCGAAGCTGAACATCGCCGAGCGCCGCCTGCCGCAGGACGGCCGCATCAAGATCAAGATCGCTGGGCCGCGAAGTGGACCTGCGCGTCTCCACGCTGCCCACGCTCTACGGCGAAAGCGTCGTGATGCGCCTGCTGGACCGCTCCGCGGGCGATTTCTACGACCTGCGGCGGCTGGGCTTCGACGACCACATGCTGGCGCGCATGGAGCACTTCACCGCGCTGCCGCACGGCATCTTCCTGGTCACCGGGCCGACCGGCAGCGGCAAGTCCACCACGCTCTACTCCGCGCTCAAGCGCATCAACCAGCCGGACAAGAAGATCATCACCATCGAAGACCCGGTCGAATACCAGATGGACGGGATCAACCAGATCCACGTCAACCCGCAGATCGGGCTGACGTTCGCCGCGGGCCTGCGGCACATCGTGCGCCAGGACCCGGACGTCATCATGGTGGGCGAAATCCGCGACCGCGAGACGGCCGACATCGCCATCCGCGCGGCGCTCACCGGCCACCTGGTCTTCTCCACGCTGCACACCAACGACGCGCCCAGCGCCATCACGCGCCTGACCGACATGGGCGTGGAGAACTACCTGATCTGCGTCGTCGCTGGTGGCCGTGCTGGCGCAGCGGCTGGTGCGCGTGATCTGCCCGCACTGCAAGGCAGCCGGCGGGCACGAGGCCGACGCCCGACGGGCGAGACGATGCCACGCTTCCGCGGCGCGGGCTGCGACGCAGTGCTTCGGCACCGGCTACACGGGCCGCGTGGGCATCTTCGAGCTGATGGAGCTGAACGACGAGATCCGCAAGCTGCATCATGGCCAACGCCGATGCCGCGCGAGCTGACCGCAGGCGGCGCGCCGCAACGGCATGCGCAACCTGCGCGAAGACGGCTGGCTGAAGGTGCGCGCAGGGCGTCACCACCGCGGAAGAAGTGATGCGCGTGACGCAGGAGTTCTAGATGGCCGACGCTTACTACTTCAGGGCGGTCGCCGCCGACGGCAAGCTGCGCACCGGCACGCTCACCGGCGGAAGACGAGAAGGCGGTGGCGCGCGAGCTGCGCAAGCAGGGGCTGACGCCCGTCTACGTCGGCGCCGCGCCGAAGAGGCTCGCATCGAGCTGAAGCTGCCCAGTTCGCTTGCGGCACGGCGGCGCGACGTTCTGTTCTTCACGCAGGAGCTTTCCACGCTGCTCAACGCCGGCGTGCCGCTCGACCGCGCGCTGTCGATCACCGGCGAGCTGACCGAGCGCGCCGAGTTCCGCATCAGTCGTGCATCGACGTGCTGCGCGTGCTGAAGGGCGGCAAGTCGCTGGCCGACTGCCTGGCCACGCACCCGGACTACTTCTCCGGACCTGTTACGTCAACATGGTGCGCGCGGGCGAGGCCAGCGGGCTCGCTGGCGGTCGATCTTCGAGCGGCTGGGCGAGTTCGAGACGCTCGCGCGACGAACTGCGCGGCTACATCATCTCTTCGATGATCTATCCGGCGCTGCTGTCGGTGGTGGGCTTCGGCTCCATTTTCGTGCTGCTGAACTTCGTGGTGCCGCGCTTCGCCACGGTGTTCGCGGAATCGCGCATGAAGATGCCGCTGCCGACGCAGATCATGCTGGACCGTCAGCGGCGTCGTGCAGGCGTACGGCCGTGGGTCGCTGCGGTGGGCTGGTGCTGGCGGTGGTTGCGTTCCGCGTCTACATCAAGACCGACGACGGCCGGCTGCTGGTGGGACGCGTTCCGGCTGCGCCTGCCGCTGCTCGGCGACGCGCTGCGCAAGGCCGAGACGGCGCGGTTCGCGCGCGCCATGGGGACGCTGGTGGCCAACGGCGTGCCGCTGGTGCAGAGCCTGAACATCGCGCGCGGCATCATGAACAACCGGCGGATGGCGGACTCGCTCGAACTCGTGGCGCAGGGCGTCAAGCGCGGCGAAGGCCTTCCGGCCCGCTCAGCCGGACCGGGATGTTCCCGCCGCTCGCCGCGCACCTGCTGACCGTCGGCGAAGAGACCGGCCGGCTGGACGAGATGTTCGTCCGCGCGGCGGAGATCTACGAGACCGACACGCGCGCGGCCATCAAGCGCTTCACCGCTCTGTTCGAGCCGCTGGTCATCCTGGTGATGGGCGTCGCGGTCGGCGCGCTCATCCTGAGCATGCTGCTCGCGATCACGAGATTAACGAGGTGGCGGTGTAAGATGGCATTAGAAGGATCATGACCATGCACGACCAAGATCGCAAGAAGAAGCAACAGCGCCGCCGAGGCATCACGCTCATCGAGATGCTGGTGGTGCTCACCATCATCGGCCTGCTCGCTGCGGTGGTCGGTCCGCGGGTATTCAACATGACGGACAAGGGGCGGATCACCGCCTGCCGCATGCAGATGTCGAGATTCATGGACGCGCTCACCGGCTATAAGGCCGATACCGGCGCATTTCCCACGACAGAGCAGGGATTGCAGGCTCTCTGGACGAAGCCGGAGAACGTTCCCAATTGGGCCGGCCCGTACATGGAACAGGAGATCCCCAACGATCCCTGGGGCCGTCCCTACATCTACAAGTTCCCGGGGGGGCCCTTCTCCGATGCTCCGGAGATCATCTCGCTCGGCGCCGATGGCCAACCGGGCGGGGAGGCCATGAACTCGGACCTTGTGAGTTGGAAGAACAAGTAACATGACCCGCCGGCGCGCGAGTCGCGGCATCACCATGATCGAGATGCTGATCGTGCTCGCGCTTATCGGATTGATGTCCGGCATTGCATGGCCGTCGGCCATGGCGGCGCTGGACGGCATCCGTCTCCGGTCGGCGTGCCGATTCCGTTGCTTCGATGCTGGCTCACGCGGCTCTGCGCGTGGAGCGGCGACAGCAACCGGTCGAGATTGTCATCGACCGCGAGAAGGGGCTGGTCACCATTGCGGGGGTCACAGCGACTGATCGCCGCGAATTCCAACTCGATCCGGGAATCTCGATCGTCAGTATCGAGCCTGACTTGCGCATCAGCGCGGGTGACGGGGACGAGCAACCGGTGGAGCATCGCTTTGTCTTTATGCCGGGAGCAGGCTGGCCCGCTCTGAGAATTGAACTCTCCTCTCCCCGCGGGGTGCGCCGGATCGTCCGGCTCGATCCGATCACGGGCGCGCCCGACGTTCGTGCTCCAGACGCGGAGGTTCGTCCATGATCCCCGGAGCACGCGGCCAGCGCAGCAGAGGCTTCACGCTGCTCGAGGTAATGCTCGCGTTGACCTTGGCAGGACTGATCATTGTCGCGGGATTCGGCGCGTTGAGGTCGTCAATCACCACCGAGGTCCGTTCTCAGGACGCCGATCGAATCGCGCTATTGGCCCGGCGGCAGATGGATGCATTGATGATCGATACAATGTTGCCCAAGGGGCAGACACTGGAAGGCCGATTCCCCGACGAATGGACGCCGGGCGTCGAGGCGGGATGGCGCGCCACGGTGATGCCTTTCGAATCGATAGCAATGCCAGCTTCGGCTCCCTCGCCCGGTTCGCGAATGCTCGAGCGCATCGCGCTCGAAATCTGGATCCGGCGAGGCGGCAATCAGAAGATCGAGCGATTCGAATCGTTTCGCTCCGCTATTGTTACGCCGGTCGACGCGAGGTTACTCGCCTCGGGCGCGGCCTTGGAGGCGCTGCGGTGATCGCCCGTTCCAGCCGCCAGCGCGGCATGACCCTGATTGAAGTCCTGATTGCCGTCAGCCTGGCGGCGCTGCTGGCAGGCGGTCTGGCTGGCTCGCTGGCGCAGGGACTTCGCACAATGGACAGCAGCGACCGCCGCATCGCGCTGGCCCGCCGCGATGCTGGAGTGCAACGGCTTCTCGAGCAGCAGGTGGGGGGCTTTCTCCCGGTCATCGCGAAGTGCGGAATTGCAACCGGGCGCGGGGGAGACTTCCCCTTCTTCGACGGGAGGTCAAACGTAACGCGCTTTGTCACCAGCTTTTCATTGCTGGGCGCATCGCGCGGCGGACCGCACATTGTGGAGTGGTTCTTTGCTCCGGGGGAGAATGGCGAGGGCGTGCGGCTCCTATTGAACGAGTTGCCTTATGCCGGTCCCCACACCGCGGGCGCGCTTTGTTTCCCTCCGACGCGAGATTTCTTTAGCGGAGCGGAAATGCTGGGCTTCCAGCCGCCTCAACCAAGGCCAGGCACCTTTGTCCTGGCGGACAACCTCGAAGGCGGCCAACTCTACCTATCTGGAGAGGGGGCGCCCGGATCGTCTTGCTCGATGGGTGCCGGTCTGGACACGCCTGAATGAATGGCCGGCAGCGATTCGCCTGGAATCCCGCAAGCTCCCGGGCCGGTCATCCGCATTCAGCGCGATCACGTTCACGGGACGCATTCGAGTCGACATGCCTCCAGGAGAAACCATTGCGCCGCGATAGAGGTTCCGCCCTCCTCACTGTTCTATGGATGGGCGCGGCCCTGGCGGCGATTGCCCTTGCGGTTTCGCTCAAAGCCCGGACCGAAGTCGAGCGGACGACCTCGGCGATTGAAGCCACCCGCGCGCGTTTTCTGGCAGCCGGAGCCGCCGAGCGGGCGCTCAACTACATCATCTACGGCCTGAATGGCTCGCCCCGTTGGCCTGATGGCCGGGTTCGCTTCTGGGAGCCGGGTATGCCCTTGCTGAGGCTGCGCTTCAAGACCGGTGAAGCGGTTGTGGAGATGATCCCGGAGTCCTCCCGGATCAATGTCAATGAGGCTTCCCCGCAGGATCTGACGCGCCTGAACCTCGCCATGGGAATGCCTCAACAGGCGGCCCTGCAACTGGCGCAGGCGATCATCGATTGGCGGGCACCCTCGCCGATGGGACTGTTTAGCCCGTTTGATGCCATCTATTTGCAGCGCAATCCGTCTTTTCGCGCGCCGCATGCGTCTGTTCTGCAGATTGACGAACTCATGAACGTTGCCGGCATGACTTCCGAGCTTTTCTTCGGCGGGTGGACACGAACCCAGGATGGGCGGTTGGCCGCCCGTGCCGGTCTGCGCGACTGCCTGACAGTGTTCGCCGATGCGGACTCCAACGGCTACGACATCAACACAACCGCCGTTCCCATGATGGTCGCCCTTGGAGCCCCTCTGCAGGGCGCTTTGGCGGTAGAGCAATTACGCAGCCGCATGCCGATCAGCCGAGCCTCAACTGCGAGCGGTTTCCGGATTGCTCGGCCCGGCGGCCGGCCGCTTCCGGCTGGGAGGCGACAACATCTATACGATTCGCGCAACCGCGCGGCCCTACGGTCCCGACGGCAAGCTCTCCGATGCACGCCGTACAGTGGCCATGACGGTGCAACTTTACTATCAGGAGGCCTCCGACGCGACCCGTGTGATGGCCTGGCAGGAGAGCGCAGTACCACGGCCGGACATCGACGGATGGTTCCAATGATTCCCGAGTGGCTAAGGCCCCTCTTTCGCTTCGGAACCGGCGCCGGCATTGTTGTTGGCGCGAAGGACCTGACTATCTATCTGGCGCGGCTGCGCCCCAATGGGCCGAAGCTGCTTGCCACCCTGACGATCAGCGATTTCCGGCAGCGGCAGGCCTCCGAATGGGGTGCTGAGTACCAGAGGCTGTTGGACAAGCACAAGACCGGCCCACTCCCTGCCCTTGCCGTCCTGCCGCGTGAAAGGGTTTTGCTGCGGGTAGTTTCGCTGCCTGGCGTCACGGACGAAGACTCGGACGCGGCAATTCGCTTTCAACTCGACGCGCTGCACCCCTATCAGGACGAGGAGATCGTCCATGACTGGCAGCGAATCGGCCACACCTCCTTCTTTGCCGTCGCCATAGCGGAAAAGCGTCATATCGACGAATACGTCGCCATGTTTGCCGAAGCCGGCGTGGTGCTGGCAGGGATGACGCTTTCGGCCTCCACCTTGTTCTCCTCGATGCGGATCTACGGCGAGCCGCCCACTTCCGGCGTGCTCGCCGTAGGAGCTTTCGAGGGAGGTGACGCCTCCAGCGAAGTCTACGGAGAAAGTCCGGCAAAACCTCTGTTTTCGGCCCTTCTTCAAGTGGAGCCGGAGCGGGCTGCCGCCTTGGCGGCTTCAGAGTTGCGGCTGGAGCCCGGAGTCGAGCCGCGCGCCATGGCCGACCTGCTTCCTGCCTGGACTGCGGCGCCGGAAGATTTCGATTTCTCCGATGAGGGCAGGCAACGCGCCGCGCAACCCTGGGCTGCCGCGCTCGCGTCCGCCCAGCCGCGCTTGTCCCACACGCTGAATCTGCTGCCCGTGGAGTTGCGGTTCGTCTCCTCCCGGCTGCTATGGGTGCCGTCCGCCGTTTTGGCAGGTCTGCTCGCCATCACACTGGCGGGCTGGTTCTTCATGACTCAGTGGACGGAGAAAGGCTACCTGGCTGAACTGGAACGGCGCATCGCCAGAGTGACTCCACAGGCTCAGAAGATCGAGGCAATCGATAAGGAAGTCGCCTCCGCCGTCGACCGCATCCAGATGCTGGATCAATACCGGAAGCGAACCCGCGCGGACCTTGACCTGGTACTTGACGTGACCCAGTCTTTTCCGCCCCCTGCGTTCCTCAATTTGCTGTCCTTTGATAGAACGATAGTGGCAATTGGCGGGGAAATCGCCGATACCGATGGCCTGCTGAAGAAGCTCGACGGCAGCCCAAGGCTGGCCGGCAGCGAGTTCTCGATGCCGCTGACTCGAATCGGCGCCAATGAGTTGTTCAGGATTCGCGCCCGGCGTGAAGGCGGACCCCGCTGATGCAGATGCCCGCCATCACCGAACGCGACAAACGGGCGGTCGTTCTGCTTGGCATTTCGCTGGCGGTTTTCGGGGCGATCTACTTCTGGCCGGAAAAGAAACCCGAAGCGTCGCGCACCGTGTTCTCCGTGCCGCAGGCCGAAAAACGGCTGGAACGCATGAGCCGGCAGGCGGCTGCGCTTCCGGCCCGGGAGGAAATGCTCAAGAAGGCGAAGGACGAACTCTCCCGGCGCGAAAAGGGCATCCTCGTCGCCGATACGCCGGCGCAGGCGCAGGCCAAACTGCTGGAGATCATCCGCCGGGTGGCGCGTTCGCAGCAGCCGCCGATCATGCTGCGGGGCGGTGAATTCCGCGAAGTGAAGCCGCTAGGCAGCGCCTATGGCGAAGTTTCGGTCGCCGTGCAGATCGAGGCAGGCATCGAGCAGATACTGAACTTCATGGCCGACATCGGAAATCAGCCGGAGCTGATTGCGCTCAGCGACGCATCGTTTTCGCAGGTGACCAACAAACAGAAGCTTGTCCCGACGCGGATCACAGTCACCGGCATTGTCCCGCGAGCGCTCGTTCCTCGCAAGGAGGCTGGGTTTTGAGGCGCAGTCTCATTCTCCTGAACCTGCTGCTCGCAGCCGCTACGGGTCTGGCCGGGTGGCAAATGTACCGGCAGTACCACTCCACACTGGCCGCGCAGCGCAAATTCCTCTCGCGCCGCGTGACGGCGCCGCCGCCGCCGATTCTGACCCTGCCGGCTGACGCTCCTCCCGTGCAGGCCGCCGCATACTACGACATTGCCGCCCGCCTTCCGTTCAGCCAGGACCGCAACCCAACCGTGGTGGTTGAAGTGGCTCCGCCCAAGCCGATGCCGCCGTTGCCGGCTTACCACGGCATGATGAACTTCGGCCAGGGACCGCGCGTCATTCTCTCCTCCGGCGGAGTTGCCCAGAAGAGCTACGAGGTGGGCCAGACGATCGGCGAGTTCAAACTGGTCGCGGTGGCTCAATCGGGCCTGGTTTTCGAGTGGGACGGCAAGCAGGTTCCAGCCGGATACGACGAACTCATGAAGCGAGCCGCAGCAAGTGCGCCACCGCCGCAGCCGCAGCCCGCTGCGGCCGCCGCGCCTCCCCCGGCCGCGCCCACTGCTGCAGTGAAATCGGTGGGCTCCTCCTCGCCTACTTCCGCCGCAGCCGGCGGAGCTGATGTCCTGGGCGACCAGATCGGCGGCGGAGGAGCGCGTGAATGCAAGGATGGCGACAGCAGCCCGGAGGGTGCAGTTGTCAACGGCCTCAAGAAGGTCACAACCCGTACCCCCTTCGGCGCCATCTGCCGATGGGTTCCAGTCAAGTAGAACATATATGAGGATTTTTCCAGTGAAACTCGCCCGCTTTCGCCTCCCTGAGATCGCCCTGCTGGTCTGTCTGTTCACGGTGTGGGCACCGCTTGCGGCTTTCGCCCAAGCCCCGCCTCCTCCCCGGCAGGGACCCACTGGTCCCACTATCAGGCCACCCACTTTCAGCGTTCCGATCGAGAGCCCCGCGCCGGCTCAACCGCCGCCGGGGCAGACTCCAGCCGCGGTACCGGGCCAACCTGCCCAACCCGGCGCGGCGGCTCCTGCTGCTGCTGCTCCTGCTCCCGCTCCCGTGCAGGCGCCCACCGCAGCCACAATCGGCGGCTTGAATCTGCAGAACGTGAACTTGTCCGAGGTCATCGATTTCCTTGCCCGGGATCTGAAGATCAACTACATACTCGACAAGCGGCTCTCACTGGGAGGCGTGACGCTCAATACCTACGGCGAAGTCAAAGACATGGACAAGCGCGCCTTGCTCGATACTATTCTTCGCATCAACGGCGCAGCGATGGTCCAAACCGGAGACATCTGGCGAATTGTTCCGCTAGCGGACCTGGCCCGAATGCCGCTCCGGCCGCAAGTCGATGTCAAGGATATCCCGGAAGATGACCGGGCGATGCTGAATCTGATCTTTCTCAAGTACGCCAATGTCGAAGAGCTTTCCAAGCTGATGGGGGAGTTCCTCGGTCCGGACGGCAAGGCATGGAGCTACCCTCCGGCCAACCTTCTGCTTCTGTTGGACTCGCGCCGCTCAATGCACCGGACCATGGAGATGATCTCGCTGTTTGACTCCGACTTCCTGGCCAAGCAGCGGGTCAAGCTGTTTGACGTCAAGTACTCGCGCCCAACTGATCTTGCCAAGGAACTCGGAGATCTGCTCAAGTCCATGTCGCTGAGCAAAGACCTGAGTTCCGTCAAATTCGTGCCGGTGGACCGGATCAATACCCTCATCGCCGTAGCTCCAAACCCAGGTGTTTTCGAGCAGGTGCAGGATTGGATCAACCGGCTCGACATCAAGGTGAAGAGTTCGGCCGGCCGGACGACGAGTTACACCTATCGGGTGCGCTACGGCAATTCGTACATGCTTGCCATGGGGATCATGATGCTGTACGCGCAAATCGATCCTCTCATGGCAGCCGCGATGCCAATGGGCATGATGGGAATGGGCATGGGAATGATGGGTGGCGGCATGGGCATGATGGGTGGTGGCATGGGGATGATGGGCGGCGGTGGCGGCATGATGGGCGGCATGGGCGGTTACGGTGGAATGGGCGGCATGATGGGCGGCATGGGCGGTTATGGCGGAATGGGCGGCTATGGCGGAATGGGCGGCATGATGGGCGGGTACGGCGGCCCCTCCTATCGAATGGGAGGAGGCAGCATGGTCGCGGGGGCCTCGGGGACGACCACCGATCAAACCGGGCAATTTCTCTCCGGCGGCGGCCAGCAGCAAGTCGCGCCCTATCAGGGGCCGCGCGTGGTGCCCAATCCAACAGACAACTCGCTGCTCATTCTCTCCACTCCCGATGAGTACGAGGCAATCCTACGATTGCTCCGCGAACTTGATGTGCCCCCGCGCCAGGTGCTGATCGAAGCGCGCATTTACGAAGTCCGGCTCACCGGGGCCTTTTCCTGGGGCCTCTCGACATTTCTGAACAACAAGGGCACGGCGACTGGAGAAGCGAGCAGAGATGCGCGCGGGTCGATCACCGGCACCGCCGGCCTGATTTTTTCTGCCGGGACGCTGATCGGGCAGAGCAAGGAACTCCTCGCGCTGCTCAACACTCGCGAAATCGCCCAGCAAACGAAGGTCATCTCCAACCCCAGCGTGGTAGCGACCGATTCCATCCCCGCCTCTATCAACGTGGGGCTCGATGTGCCGACCTTGTCATCTCAAGCCGTCACCGACGCCCAACAAAGCGGCAATTCGTTGTTCGCCAACACAATCAGCAACCGGCGCACCGGTGTAACGCTCAACATCACGGCGCGAGTGAACCCCTCCGGCGTGGTCACGCTCCAGATTAACCAGGAGGTCAGCGCACCCCAGGCTCCCGACCCGGGTGGCATTCAATCGCCAAGCTTTTCGAATCGCTCAGTCAGTACGCAAGTTACAGTCCAGGATGGCGACCTGGTCGCGATCGGCGGCATTATCAGTGAAATCGGCGGCTCTTCCTCCGCCGGCTTTCCTTTCCTTCACCGTCTCCCCATTCTTGGATACGCCTTTGGATCGAAGGCGACCAACAAGGAGCGCACCGAGTTGCTGATATTCATCACACCACGAGTCATCTACGACACGAACCAAATGACCGAGGCCTCTGAGGAACTGATGACGAACATGAAACGGCTGCAGCGCCTGATTCGCGAGTAGCGGACTTGGCTTGTCTCCATTTCTTTGCCCGGCCGGACAGCAACTTTCTGCGGTCCGGCCGGGTTTTCATTACGATAAAACTTGCCTCCATGCTGTCCCCATTTCTCGTGCGTTCGCTGTGCGCCCTGTTGCTGGCCAATACCCTCTTCGCCCAGGCCGATTCAATCGAAGTCGGCTCACAATCTCCCAACGCCTTCATTCATTCCCGGTTTTTTACCGCCTACAGCCGAAGCGGCTTCGCCGCGCTCGTTTCTTTGCCGCCGGTCACCCATGTCCAGAAGTTCGGCGCCAACGGATACATTCAGCTCTTCGCGGATGCGGCGCAAACGCCAGGAGTTCGATTGGCCCTGGTCAAAGCGGATGCGAATCAGAGCCTGAGCTACGACCCCAACACCGGCGAAATCAACGGCGGGGATGCGTATCAGATCACGGCACCGTTGTTCGGCTACGTCGCCAGTGTCAACGGAGCATCCGCCACCGCTCCAGGAAATTTCAACGTGACGGGGTTTCCGCGGGCCGATACACGCTCGGCGGATTGCGGCACCGCCGTCTGCCTATATCAGTTCTTCGATAAGGATTACGCCCTGTTTTCCTACCTGCCCTCGCCGCTGGGCGAAGCAGGCGTCAACTACATGGTCAAGGGCACCTTCTACACGACCTGGATGCTGGGTGGACAGGTCTCAGGTTTGGGGGCTCCGGCTACCAATGAAGCGGAAATCACCTCCCTGCTCACCTCCGTCAAGGCCGACTGGCAGCAGTTCCGCACTGGTTATCTGTTCAGGTTCGAGAGTGGCACGGCCGCCGAGAAGTTCATTCCCGTCACCAGCCCCGTGGCGGAGTTCTTCAAGGAGAACGGCGGGCCTACGGGTGGCTTAGGACTTCCTGTCGAGATCGTGCGCAGCCTGCCGGACGGCAGATTCCGCCAATCGTTTGAAGGCGGCACTATTGAGTACCGCCCGGGCGAGAGGCCAGTGCTGCTGTTGCCGGTGAGGCAGGTGCTGATTGAAGGTGCGCCGGTCACGGGCATGATCAAGCTGCGGCGCGGGGAGTCGATCGATGTTCGCGCCAGGCTTCTCGACGCGTTTGCAGAGGAACTCATCGGGCGTACGGTAAATTGGATCACCTCGAATGGACGGATCGTATCGATCGACGCATCAGGTGCGCAGGCCAAGCTACGAGCAGTTGGCGCGGGTCTGGCCACGGTGACCGCACTCAGTGAGGGCCGCCGCAGCGCCCCGCTGAGCATCTCAGTTTCAAGCCAATGCTGCGAAGCCGGAGAGGGTGCTCCGAATGCGATCGTCTCGCAGGCCATTCAGGAAACGATCCGGCGCAACCGCATCAATGTGAGTGTTCCAACGGGCGCGCCGGTCCAGCGGCTGGGCGCCGGGTACTTTCAGGAGTTTAAGGATGCGGTAACGGCCGCTCCCTATTTGATTGCCGTGCCCGATCCAGGCTCCACGGGCTTCCTGGTCAAAGGCGAAATTCTGGGGCGCTTGAATGCTTTCGGGGGGCTGGCCGGGTGGTTGGGCTACCCCGGCATGGAGGAGACGACCGGGGGAAGGCAAGTGTTTTCGGGACGCTATGCGCTCGCGGGCAGGCCGGTCCGGGTGGTGCAGACGCCGCTCCTGGAAAGGTGGGCCTTTTCGGGATATGAGGCGGGTCCGTTGGGCGGGCCGACATCCGAGGCGACCCAGTTGCTTACGTTTTCCGGTGCGGCAGGCATCGTCCAACCTTTCTCCGGCGGAGTTCTCGCCGCTTCCAGCAGCGATCAACGGGCGTTTGCGCTGACGGCTCCGTTTCTTGCGAAGTATCTCGAGTTGGACGGCGCATCGGGCGAACTGGGCCTGCCAACTTCAGAGGAAGTGATCGTTGACGGATTGCGCCGTCAGGGTTTCGAAGGCGGTACTCTGCTTCAGCCGCCGGGCGGCGAACTCGCCGTCAACTTAGAGCCGCGCAAGCCGCGAATTCTTATTACGCCGAACCCCGTTACCGCAGGTTCACGAGTGCGGATCGCCGCTGGAGGATTTCCGTCCGGGCACGGCCCTGCGGATCACGGAGGGGTCGAGCCCCGCCTTCGAGGCGGTGGCGGCAAAAGGCGCCTTCGCCTGGGAATTGCCGGTGGCTTCGACGGCTCCGGCCGGCACGGTGCGAGTTGTTGCCGAAGATGCCGCCGGATTGCGCGCGGAAGGAACGTTTCGTATTCGGTCTGTTGCGGAGGCGGAGCCCAAATTGACGAAAGTTGCCGGTGATTTGCAGACCGGCCCGCCGGGAGCCTTGCTGCCGCTGCCCATTCGAGTCGTATTGCGAGACCTGCAGGGGCTTCCCCTGACGGGCGTCGCCATCAGTTTCCAGGCTGCGCCCGGCACTGTGCTGGAAAACGCCGATCGGGTGACAAATACGGCGGGCGAGGCGCTCGCCTGGATGAGGCTGCCGGCGTCGGAGGGTGTTGCACTGGCGACGGCGACGGCCGCAAAGCAAGTCGCCACCTTCTCAGCCCGTGCGGCCAACACGATCCTCCCGTCGTTCCCCTCGATCAATCAGGATTTCAGCCAGCCGATCGGCAATTCCACCGTCCCCATTCGCGATCACGGTGCGTTGCTGGTCTCGGCCGCGAATATCCTGCGTTTTTATCAGGACCGCGGACTCCTGCCGACGCCGAATGGGCTCGCCGATCCGCTGTCGCTCAATCTGTTCCTGAAGGACTACTGCGCGGTCACGTCACCTGACAACGCGCGTGCATGCGACGGTTTTCTACCTCTTGCCGACGGCCAATACCCGTTGGTCAACCTGGCGCGAGTTCCCGCATTCGCCGGCGCCTCCGCAGTATTCGAATTCGGCACGCCCAGGCTCGAGACGATTCGAGACTGGCTGGCGGAGGGTGATCCTGTCCTGCTGGCGCTGCACATGACCGCCAATTCGATTCCAGTAGGGACGCATTATATAGTCGCTCGCGGCATTGCCGCCAATGGCGGCATTCTCACCTTTGACCCATCGACTTTTTTTGGCCGCTCCAGCCTGAACGACTTCCTCATCGACTTCAGTGCGGGAGGTCGAGTTTGGCGAGGGAGCCTGGTGTCCACCGTTCGTCTCCGTCGCGGACCGCCGGGTCCGAACTACTTCTATATGCTCGCCTCGGCCCAATTTGAGACCGTGGCTGAGCGCGGTGCCTGTCCTGCGGCTCAAAAGTGGCTGGATCTTCCCGCTGTCCTCAGCTCAAATCGCGAGGCGCAGCCGGTGTGGTTTGCCATTTGCGACGCTCCGGCGACGGAATATCAGGTGAACGTCGACGCTTCCGGCAACTTCCATCTGGAGGCGTCTTCCGGCGATCTCGCCGCCGGGGTAGCTTCAGTGCGGGGGCAGGGACAATCCGCCTATGGAATTACTTTCGAGCCGCAATGGAAACTGGCGCCTCAATCCGTTCATCTGGACCAAGCCCTGCCTCCGCTCAATGCCGCGAATCTGCAGCCGCAACTCGCCCCAGGCAGCCTTATGTCCGTGTTTGGCTCAGGCCTGATTGCCCCCGGCGGGCACGTTTATATCGAAGTAGCCGGATACCCGCTCGCTCCTGTCTCCAAGTCCCCGTTCCGGCTGACGACATGGCTTCCCCCTGGTTTGGCGCCTGGCCGTCATCCGGCCCGGATCGAGCATGCGCTTGGCCAGGTAGAGTTTGAGGTCGAACTGCTTGAAGCGGCCCCGGCCGTGTTCCAGGACGAAATGGGGCAGGCTCTCATTACCAATCTCGACGGAAGTACTGTATCTGGATCCAACCCCGCTGCCCGAGGGGCAGACATTCTGGTCTACGCCACCGGTCTTGGGGAACTGAGCGGGATGCAGGCTCGCGCCGCAGTGAGCGCGGAGATCGAAGGCAATCCGTCAACGGTGAAGTCTGTCGATTGGGTGCCTGATCAAGCGGGAGTGTATCAGGTGAGGGTCACCGTCCCAGCTACACAAGCGCCGGGGACTGCGCTCAGCCTGGTGCTCAAGCAAATGTCGGCTTCGTCGATCCCGGTTCGTGTAGCCATCCATTGAAGATTCTGCAGAATGCCCAGCCTTCATCACCGGGACACGATTCAGGTAGAGATATCCCTTGAAACCTATCGCGAGATTGGGTTCGAACTCACCGAAATGCTTGACCTGCCGGTACATCCCATGATCTAATCTTGGAAGCAGGGAAGCCAGTCGGTTCCAGGCTGTAACTTCGTTTTGCAGAATTCAGGCTCGCCTGAGTTTTCTTGACGGGGCGAAAGCGGGAGTGATATGAATAGTTTGAGTGCGTCCGGCTGGAATCGGCATTCATGCCGGCTGGAATCCTGCGGGCACCGAGAAGAGAAATAACGATCTACATGGGGATCCACCAAGGAAGTTCGGCGCATTCAAGCAGCCAAGCAAGAGCAGGTGCACCAAGCCTGCCGGTAGCTGCCAATGGGGCGCCGAAGGAGAAGATCCCTCTAAGCCCTTCTTCCACTGAGGCTCAGGTTCAAGAGACCTCTCATCAATTCAAATCCGCATCTTCACAAGGAGAAGGTAATGGTTAGTTTTCGCAAAGTATTTCTGCTCATGGCAATTCTGGTGGCCATCGCCACAATTGCCAGTGCGCAGCCGGCTACATGTATTGCCTACACGTCGAACGCGCCAAACGTTCGCTGGGAAGGTCTTGCAGAAGAAGTCGGCCAAGTTGTGCTCGAGTGCTCCGGCGGCGTCAGCGCTGCCCGTGGCACCGCGTTGAACACGGTCAACGTTCAAATCTTTTTGAACACGAACGTGACCAGCCGCCGCACGATCGCCAACGATAACCCGGCTACTGAAGCCGTGTTGTTGATTGACGAACCGACGCCTGCCCAGGTCACAACCGCAACGATGTGCGCTGTTGGCGCATCGTGCCCCGGCATCGCCGTGGGTGGTGGTATTTACTATGACCCGACCGGCGCCATCGTCGAACAAGAACGTGTTTCAGGGCCGCCTGATCGCGAACAATTCGATTGTGTGGACTGGTGTTCCGTTCGACGCCCCCGGCACAAGCGGCAAGCGCTACCTGCGTATTGCCAACATCCGTGCGCATGCCAACAACATCGCACTGAGCACCCTGCTGCCGAGCGCGGTCGAAATGTACATCACTGTTTCCGGTACGGCTGCTCCTAACCTGCAGAACAACCAGTTGAAGGTTGCCTACCTGCAGCGCGGCCTGCGGTTCGGTTCGTCGAACAACGGTGCTACCTACCTGCAATGCGAGCCGAGTGACGGCGCTTACCAGTCAACGACTGTTAAGAAGTTTGAACTTCGGTTCCGTGAATGGTTCGCAACAGCATTCCGAGACAATAAGATCAACCTCACTGGCAACCAGGCCGACCTGTCCGTGATCTACAACACTGAATCCATGTACTACCACCCGACGGTGGCTGGCGCTTGGAGCGGTGCTGGGCTTGCGACACAGCCGACCCGGCTGATGGCGACCTTCACCGGCATTCCGGCGAATGTCATCCTCCGCGTTCCGCGGGCTGTCGATCAGCGGCGGCGACACCGTCGCGTACATCCAGTGCTTCGACGGAGTCGGACAGAATTGCTCCGATGCCCTGCTTGGTACTGGTACTTCGATCGAGCCGGCAATCGTTGGCGGCAGCGTGACTGTCGTTTACGAAGTCACGGCTTCCAGCGCGACGACCTTCGCCGATATCAAGATCCCGGCGGAACTCCGTTGGGGCCCGATCAAGGACGGTATTGCCGGACCTCCGGGAACCGGCACAGTCACCGTCAATGGCAGCTACGCTCCGCTGAGCACGACGACCACCTCGATCCTGTCGCCGGTTCCGCGTTTCGTCCCTGCTGACCAGTCCACGGTCACCTTCATCATCAACCCCTGCCGCTCCAACCTGCTGTTCCCGTACGTGACCACGCAGGAAGGCTTCGACACCGGCTTGGTGATTGCAAACACGAGCGCCGACAAGTTCGGTACCGTTCCTCAGAACGGCACTTGCACGCTGGATTACTTCGGTGATGTTCTGGGCGGGGCAGCTCCTGCATCAGTAACCACTGATTCGATCCCGGCTGGCAGGTCGCTCATCGCTTCCGTCAAGTACGGTGGCGCTGGCAAGGATGGCTATGCTCTCCCGGCAGCCGCAGGCTTCCAGGGCTACATCATCGCCAAGTGCAACTTCCAGTACGCACACGGTTATGGGTACGTGTACAAGTACAATGGCGCCTTCTTCGAAGGCAACAGCGGCTACCTTGCCCTCGTCCTCGACGGCGACAAGGACGGTGTTAAGTCGGGCACGATCTCGATCGACCCGGCGACCGGTTCGGGTACTGTGAGCTTCAGCGCTCCCACCACTCGTACTGGCAGCATCAGCGAAGTCCGTGGCCAGTAAGGCACGGCTTTCGTTGGCGTACCGCTAACAAGCAACCCAAAGGAGGGCGCGAAAGCGCCCTCCTTTGTTTTTGTGGTGTGCAGTCCTCCGTGGGTGCGAAGCGATTCTAGAGATGAATCTAGGCATTTTCGGGTGGAGATGGTACTATTTCAATTAGTCCCTGCCGCGTTCCCAACCTTCGTGTCTCCCGACGCAACTCCAAAGAAGAGGTGAGCATGTTTCCTTCCAGGCTCTGGATCGCAATCCTAGCGTTGTTATCCCTTTCGGCCGCAAGTTTCGGCCGCTACGCCGTGGTGATTCCCGCTGGCGGTTCCCAGAACAAGATTGCCGGCTACACCGACACCGGTGCGGCGATGGGCGAAGTCGTAACGCCATCCGCACCTATCGCGGCCTTCAGCAATTACGCTGGAACGGCGGCGGTCATCATCAGCAACAGCCTTAACTCCCCAGTCGCCATTGTCCGCATAGCAAACGACCAGTTCGTTGGAGATCCGGTCGCGATTTCATTGGACGGATTACAGGCGAAAGGCTGGCGGCTCGGTCCTTCAGGCGGCCGATTCGCCGTTATCGGTGTAGATACATTCAACGCGCAGACAGCGACCGTATTCGTCGTGGACTCGACAACCGGCGCGATCATTTCGCGTGCCCGGCTTTTTCAAGAGGGTTTGCCTCTGGATGTCGCCTTCAGCAATGACGGGAGTGTCCTGGCGATCCTGACCACGAGCAAGATCACCTTCCGGCAGGTGTCTGATGGTTCGCAGCTCTCGACATATGAATACACCTCCCCTCTGAGCAACCCCTCGTTTCTCAGCATTGGGCCGAACGGATCCTTCTACGTAACCGCCCTGTTCAAGCTCATGGAGTTCTCGGGTAAGTCGCCCTACGGACTCCTGGGTACGACCAGCACAACGGGCTATCCCGGCCGCCTGTCATTCTCACCCGACGGCCGGCATGCGCTGACAGAGGACCGTTTGGCTGGCCTTTCCAGCTACCCAAGCGCCCCCTCCGCGTACGGATTTGACTTGTACGCTCGAGATCCGCTGACCGACAAGGGCGCTGGAACTCCGCTCACGGGCGTGGCCATCCCGACGGGCACTTCCGGTCTCCCCTTGGCATTGGCATCAGTCCAGGTCATCAATGAGACCCAGGCGGTCGGCTATTCGTCGGCCAACGGCAAGATGTACCTGATGGCGTACCCTTCCATGAATGCGTCGGAGTACTACCCTGGGCAAACGGGGCCGATTCAGGGGATCAGCGGCGTCGGGATTTCGCAGGAAATTCCTGGTTCCCGCTCGCTCTGGTACAACCTCGGGGGAGGGCTGATCAAATATGACCTTAGTGGCGGTGCGGCGTTGGCCCCCATCGTCAATGCCCCCAGCGGTGCCGTTTCCGCCGCCACCATCGCTAATCCGGATGTTTCTTCACTGACAGCCCACAGAGTCTACAACGCCAATCAAACGGTGGTTGCCGGAGAGCCACTGCTCCGGCCGATCTTCGTCAGGGTCTTCGACCAATTAGGCAGGCCCATCGTCGGCGCGAACGTAACAGTCTCTTCCGCAACTGCCGGCGTTGGCATTTCGGGTGTCACGCCGACGACCAACTATCTCGGCTACGCGGCGGCAAATGTCACCGCCCCGCCAACCGGCACGGGATTCAACCTCACGTTTGTCATCGGGCCCCGCACGATCGAAGTTGTCGTCGGATCCGGTGGAACTCCCGGCGGTGGTACTCCCGGCGGCGGCACTCCTGGCGGTGGAACTCCAGGCGTCGCGGGACTCGTAAAGATCGTTGGCGACGGGACTGTGCGGCAGATCGGGTTCCCCGCCGATCTCAAGGTGAGAGCGGTGGGAAGCGACGGGAAGCCCCTCTCCGGTCGAATCATAACCTGGACTGAAACTGGCGGATTCCAGTTCCTGTCCAGCAGCGGTAGTGTGACGACAACCATGACCGATGCGGACGGCTACTCGACCCTCACCGGCTTTATGGCGGGCTCGGCCGATCAGTTCTCTTCGTACAAAACCTATCTGGTCACGGCCAATAGTGACCTGGGGGCGACGACATTTACACTGGTTGGATATCCGCTACCGCCTGGCGGTCTGACTGGTCCTCCGACATCCGTGGTTATCCACCCCGAACTGGAGAATCGCACGTTCAGGCTGAAGCTCGGACAGAAGCTCCCGGATGCGATCAGAGTTCTGGTCACCTCCTCAGGGTTCTTCACGAACCTGCTCCCGGGCGCAGGAATTAGCGTCGCGGGTGCGAATACCGATCCGAATGCCGGACCAGTAGTCGCATGCGAAGGAATTGCGGCTCTGACCGCGGCTGACGGCGTAGCCTCCTGCAGCCTGGTCGCGACGGGCAAGGCGGGCACGGGCAGTTTCTACATGGATGTAGGCTGGGGCTTCAACCAGACGGGTTTGTTCAACTTCATCGTCGAACCCGGCGATCCGGTTCCTCCAGAAATCACTGGAGGCAACAACCAGACAGTCGAACCGAGGCAGGAACTCCCAGTCACCCTGACGGCGCTGGTCAAGGATGCCGCCGGGAACATACTTCCGAATGTTGGAGTGGCATGGGAAGTCGTTACGGCCAACTCGCTCACACTCTTCAGTACCGTCAGCACGTCCGACATCAACGGGCGTGTGTCCACACGAGTCAGGGCAGGACCCAACGCCGGCAGCTTCCAGATCCGGGTGCGGATCAACTCCACGGCCCTCCAATCGTCGTACAACGTCACCATCGTGAATGTTGTCTCCGGCTTCAGCAAGGTATCAGGCGACAACCAGCCGACCGTCGTGATCAACACGCAGTTCCCCAGCCCACTGGTGGTCCTGGTGTTCGATCAACAGAACCGGCCTCTCACTGGTGTTCAGGTGAACTTCGCCGTTTCTCAGGGTTCGGCCACGGTCAGCCCTGCTGTCGCCACGACTAACGCCAACGGACAAGCTTCGGTGACACGTCACTGCCGGCGCCCAGGCGGGCGCCATTCAGGTGCGTGCAACGCTGCAGAACTTCACGCCCATCACGTGGAGCCTGAATTCGCGGTTGCCCGGCCCGGTTCTGACGACACAAAGCTTCACCAATTTCGCGACTGGCGAAGTTGGCGTAGTCCCCGGCAGCCTGGTTCTCATCACGGGCCCGGGCATCGCTCCGACCCTGACGGGTGAGAAGAATGCCAACATGCTCACGGCCCAACTCCCATACAGTATTGAGGGAGTGTCCGTCGAGTTCCGTTCGGCAGGCAAAAGCGAGTATGCTCCATTGCTGCGCGTTGCCAACCTAAACGGCGTCGAGACGGCTCTCGTTCAGGCACCGTACTCAATCGCAGGCGCCGCGACGGTGGATGTCCGCGTGGTCAACGGCGGAGAAATCCTCGTCACAGGAGTGACCGTTCGTCCTGTCGGCCCAGGCATCCTTGAAGACACGCTCGGCGGCTCTCGCGCCGCCATCCTCATCCGGAGCGACGGATTGCGGGTGACGCCCACCAATCCCGCGCGCCGGGTGAGATCATCCGCATGTACGTGATCGGACTTGGCCAGACGACACCGGAAGCCGATACCAATCGTGTCGGCACGCCCGGACAGTTGGTCCGTGCCGCCGTCACCGTCGGTGTCGACGATAAGGGTGTGACGCCGATGTCGGTCGCCCTGGCCGAAAACCTGATCGCAGTTTACGAGGTCGTGTTCCGCGTTCCCTCCGATGCCACCATCGGCAATACGCGGCCGCTCGGCCTGGTGATGGAGGCGACGCCTGGCACGCAGGCGTACGCAAACGGTTCCATCATCCCCATCGCGGCTCAATAAGCTCCCAGGCCAGGCAACTGCCCGGCCTGCCGCAAGCGCAAGCGAAAGGGCTCCGGATCGTTCCGGAGCCCTTTTGCCGTTCAGGCGCCGATTTCAGCCATTGGATGGTTTTGGCGCGCCCCCGGAGGAAGACCGTTTGACCGGTATCCTCCCTTCCCGTAGACTTAAGGATTGGGATTCCACCTGGGACCCAACAGCCCAAAGTGCGCCCGTGCCTCTGTGGCCAGGCCCTCCGGGCAATCTATTCCACCCCTGGAGGGAAAGTACATTGGCCGACGTCAGCCGTCACATTTTCACGTCTGAGTCCGTGACCGAAGGGCATCCCGATAAGATCGCCGATCAGGTCAGCGACGCCGTTCTCGATGCCATCCTCGCCGACGACCCCACCGCGCGCGTCGCCTGCGAAACCCTGGTCACCACCGGCACGGTGCATCGTTGCCGGCGAGATCACGACCAAGAACCTGACCTTCTTCAGGGACCTACCCGAGCTTAGTCCGTGGAGTGATCAAGGACATAGGCTTCACTCACTCCGACTACGGGTTCGACTACAAGTCCTGCGCCGTGATCAACCTGATTCATGGCCAGTCGCCCGCACATCGCGATGGGCGTGGACACCGGCGGCGCCGGCGACCAGGGCCTGATGTTCGGCTACGCCTGCGACGAAACCGAAGAGCTTATGCCGCTGCCGATCATGCTGGCGCACAAGCTCACGCAGCGGCTCAGCGAGGCACGCAATACAGGCGAGGTCGCCAACCTCCGGCCGGACGGCAAGAGCCAGGTCTCGGTGGAGTACGTCAACGGACGGCCCGCTCGCATCGACGCCATCGTTGTCTCCACGCAGCACGACCCGCATCCCACCAAGCCGAACACCATGCCCGACGGACTGGTGGAAGCGATTCGCGAGAAGATCATCAAGCCAGTGGTTCCGGCCGATATGGTCGATGCCAACACAAAGATCTACATCAACCCGACCGGCTGCTTCGAAGTCGGCGGTCCGCACGGCGACACCGGGCTCACCGGCCGCAAGATCATCGTCGACACCTACGGCGGCATGGGCCGTCACGGCGGCGGCGCATTCTCGGGCAAGGACCCCACAAAGGTCGACCGCTCGGCCTGCTACATGGCCCGCTACATCGCCAAGAACCTCGTCGCGGCCGGACTCGCCTCGCGCTGCGAAGTGCAGCTCGCCTACGCCATCGGCGTGGCCGAGCCGGTGAGCGTGACCGTGAACACTTTTGGCACCGGCGTCATCGACGAGGAGCGGATGGTGGAACTCATCCGCGCGCACTTCCCGCTCACGCCCAAGGGCATGATCGACCATCTCAAGCTGCGCCGGCCCGTGTACCGCGCAACCGCCGCCTTCGGCCACTTCGGCCGCACGGGGGAGACTTTCACCTGGGAAGCGACCGACAAGTCGGCCGCCCTGCGTGAGGACGCCCGACTGACGGCAACCGCCCGCGGCTAGCTCAGCTCAGAACGAGGGGGCGGCGACGGTCGCCCCTCATTCATAACGCAAGGCCCTGATGGGGTCGATCTTTGCCGCCCGCCACGCTGGAATGAACCCCGCCGCCAGCGAAGCCAGGAGCAGCAGAATCACGCTGATCGTGAAAACGACCGGGTCCATCGCCTTCACCCCGAAGAGTTGTGATTCCACATACTTTCCACTCATCAATCCCGCCGACACTCCGACAGCGATCCCAACAACAATCAGCAAAGCGACTTCTGCCAGCACGAGCCACACCACGCTGCCTCGCTCCGCTCCCAAGGCCATCCGGATTCCGATCTCTTTCGTCCGGCGTTCCACAAGAAAGGCAAGCACGCCGTAAAGACCGATCACTGCGAGCAGGCTCGCCAGCAGCGCAAACGCCACCGAAAGGAAGGAGAGCATTCGCTCAGTCGTGAGGCGCTGATTGAGTTGCTCGTCCATCGTGCGCATGTCGGCGACAATCAGGTTCGGATCCGTCCTCGTCGTGGCCTCGCGAAGCAGCGGCATGACGGCATTCGGGTTTCCCTCCACACGAGCGTAGACATTCATGGCGTTGATGAACTTGATTCGCTGCGTTGCCCCCATGGCGACAAAGGTCTGCCGCGGGACTTCATCCCTCACGTTGTGATATCGGGAGTTGGCAAAGACGCCGATAATCTCCATGTCGGGAGTGGCATTGCGCCCCTGCCCCATCATTCTGCCGACCGGGCTGACCCCTTCCAGGTACTCGTCGACCAGCTTCTGATTGACCAGGCATTTGTACTTGTCCGTACCCCAGTCGTTCCATGTAAAGTCACGCCCTTGGGTCACCGGAATTCCCAGTGCTTCGAAGTAACCGGGGGTCACCGCATTGAAGAAACTCCATGGCGTGTTGCCCGGCTTGTCCGGCACTCCGGGAATGGTGATTGATGTATCCCAACGGCCGCCGGTAAGCAGCCTGGTCCGGTTTGCGCCCACCGCCTTTACGCCGGGCACCGCCTTCAGGTTTTCCAGCATCGTTCGGAAAACCTGCAGCTTCCGGTTGTCCTCATAGACGATCGAGGGCCGGACGCCGAACATGATGACATTCTCTGTCTTGAAGCCGAGGTCCACGCGTTCGAGGTTCTTGAGAGTCCGGGCGAACAAGCCGGCGCTGATGAGCAGCAACGTCGCCAGGCCAACTTGGAAGGCCACCAGCGATTTGCGCAACCGCACATGGCTGTGGCCTCCCGCTACGGCGCCCGCCTCGGCTTTCAGCGTCGATCCCGGCTCGACCCGCGATGCCTGCAATGCCGGAGTCAGTCCGAAGACCAGCGCTGTCAGAATCGTGATGCCGCCCGTGAACAGAAGAATGCGCAGGTCGGGCGTCGAGGAAAGCGACAGGTCCAGCGGATTGACCGGGATGAAGCGGATGAGTCCCGCCGCAAGCGGAACGCTGATGGCCAGGCCGGTCAAGCCTCCGGCCACGGCCAGGATCGAGTGTTCGACAAGAAGCTGCCGGACGATTTGCCACCTGCTCGCGCCGAGGGCGGTCCGCACGGCCATCTCCTTCTGCCGCGCCGCCGCGCGTGCCAGGAGCAGGTTGGCTACATTTGCGCAGGCAATCAGGAGCACCACCCCAACCAGCCACTGCAACACGATCAGAGGCCGCTCCGCCCTCTCTCGCAGCGACGACTGTCCTCTCTCGGCTGGGATCAAGGTGAAGACCTGTTTCAGGAAGCGCTCCTTCTGGTCGGGGAATTTCTGGAAGATCTCGCCCTTCAGCTCTTCCTGCTGCCTCTGCCCGTACGTCACTCGCAGCGACGCCTGCGCCTGCGCCATCGACACTCCCGGCTTGAGCCGGCCGATCAGGTAGAACCAGGCATCCCGCGTATCGTCGAGGGCATCCCAGTTCGTCGTGATAGCCGGCTTCATCATCACAGGCACCCACAGCTTGGTGGGGATGCCGACGTCTGTTCCTTCAAAACCCGGCGCGGCCACGCCGATGACGGTGAAGGGGGAGCCGTTCAGTTGGATCTTCGAGCCGATAACGTCCTTCCGTCCGGCGAAGCGGGTCTGCCAGAAGTCGTACTGAAGAACGGCGACAGGGTGCCCATTCTTGCGGCGATCATCGTCGGGACCCAGCAACCGGCCCGTGTGCGGCAAGACTCCAAGCAGGTCGAAGTAGTTGCCTGAAACCAGCCCGGCGCGGACCATCTCGCTGCGGTCGCCCCAGGTCATGCTGGTATCGTTCACGAAGAAGCCCGCAAGCCCGCTGAGCACGGTGTTGCGATCACGGAAATCCAGATACTGAGGGTGCGCGAAGGTGTGTCGGCCGTCGCCGCTCTGCGAGCCGACCCGGCCGCCCTCGAGCCTGAACTGCACAAGTTCCTGCGGATTCCTCACCGGCAGCAGACGCAGCAGGATCTGGTCCACGAGTGTGAACATCGCCGTATTCGCGCCGATGCCAAGCGCCAGGGACATCACGGCGACGATCGTGAACACAGGCGACTTCAAAAGCGTTCGGACGGCCAAGCGTACTTCACCCATGTGAATTGGTACGCCCGACCGTCCGAAAAGTTCCCTGCGGAGATCAGTAAGTTACGAATTTAGTAGCGGTAGTGATCCGGCTTGTACGGGCCTTCGACCGGCACGCCGAGGTAGTCGGCCTGCTTCGCGCGTCAGCCGTGGTCAGCTTCACGCCGATCTTCTCCAGGTGCAGGCGGGCGACTTCCTCGTCCAGCTTCTTGGGCAGCGTGTAGACGCCGACCTTGTAGACGTCCTTGTTCGTCCAGAGGTCGAGCTGGGCCAGCGTCTGGTTGGTGAAGCTGTTGCTCATGACGAAGCTGGGGTGGCCGGTCGCGCAGCCCAGGTTCACCAGCCGGCCTTCGGCCAGCAGGAAGATGCTGTGGCCGTCGGGGAAGGTGTACTTGTCCACCTGCGGCTTGATGTTGAGCTTGCTCGACGCCCGGAGCGTTGTTCAGCCGGTCCACCTGGATCTCGTTGTCGAAGTGGCCGATGTTGCAGACGATGGCCTGGTCCTTCATCTTCTGCATGTGCTCGAGCGTGATGATGTCGCAGTTGCCGGTGGCGGTGACGAAGATGTCGCCGCGGCCGAGGGTGTCTTCCATCGTGGTGACTTCGTAGCCTTCCATCGCGGCCTGCAGGGCGTTGATCGGATCGATCTCGGTGACGATCACGCGGGCGCCCATGCCGCGCAGCGAGTGCGCCGAGCCCTTGCCCACGTCGCCGTAGCCGCAGATCACGGCCACCTTGCCGGCCACCATGACGTCGGTGGCGCGCTTGATGCCGTCGGCCAGCGACTCGCGGCAGCCGTAGAGGTTGTCGAACTTGCACTTGGTGACCGAGTCGTTGACGTTGATCGCCGGCACCAGCAGCTTGCCGTCCTGCTGCATCTGGTAGAGGCGGTGGACGCCCGTGGTGGTCTCCTCGGAGACGCCGCGCCATTCCTTCACGAGCTCGTGCCAGCGCTTCGGGTTCTCGGCGTGGACCTTCTTCAGCAGGTCCTTGATGACCTCCTCTTCGTGGCTGCCGGACGGGCGTGTTCACCCAGTCGGAGCCCTCTTCCAGCTCGTAGCCCTTGTGGATGAGCAGCGTGACGTCGCCGCCGTCGTCGACGACGAGCTGCGGGCCCTTGCCGCCGGGATGGCAGACGGCCTGGTAGGTGCACCACCAGTATTCTTCCAGCGTCTCGCCCTTCCAGGCGAAGACGGGAACGCCGGCGGCGGCGATGGCGGCCGCGGCGTGGTCCTGCGTGGAGAAGATGTTGCAGCTCGCCCAGCGCACGGCGGCGCCCAGGTCGACCAGCGTCTCGATCAGCACCGCCGTCTGGATCGTCATGTGCAGCGAGCCGGTGATGCGCACGCCGGCCAGCGGCTTCTCCGCCGCGTACTTGCGCGCGGATGGCCATCAGGCCGGGCATCTCGTGCTTCGGCGATTGTGATTTCCTTGCGGCCCCAATCGGCCAGCGTGATGTCGGCGACCTTGTAGTCGGCCGTGACAGGACTCAGCGTGCTAGCCATGCGTTCTCCTTAATTTAGTATCGACAAATCACGATACGTTGATATCATAACTTTGAAGGCAGCATGGAGTCAATCCTCAAATCGCTCCGACTGTCGCCGACCCCAACCGGCTGCGCCTGCTGCTGCTGCTCGAACGGGAAGAGCTGTCCGTGGCGGAGCTGCAGGAGATCTGTCGCCATGGGACAGAGCACGATTTCCACGCACCTTTCCCAGCTCAAGCAGGCCGGGCTGGTGGAAGACCGCCGGACGGGCAAGAACGTGCATCTACCGGCTCAAGAAGGAGGCGGTGGCGCCGATCTGGTGGACTGCTCGCGGAAGCGTCGCGCGAGGTGCCGCGAAGCGGAGCAGGACCGCGAGGCGCTGCGGCTGGCGCTTGAGCAAGCGGCGGGACCGGGTGCGCGCCTATTTCGACGAACTGGCGGGGAAGTTCGGCCGCCACTATGTGCCGGGCCGGTCCTGGAAGGGTCTGGCGGAGACGCTGCTCAAGCTGATGCCGCCGATGGTGATTGCCGACCTTGGTGCGGGAGAAGGCACGTTTTCGCAGTTACTTGCGCAGCGGGCCGAGCGCGTGATCGCGGTCGACAACTCCGAAAAGATGGTGGACTACGGAGTCGGAGCTGGCGCAGCGGAACGGTATCGACAACCTGGAGTACCGGCACGGCGATCTCGAAGACGTTCCCATCGAAGACGGCACCGTGGACCTGGCGTTCTTCAGCCAGTCGCTGCATCACGCGCAGCATCCGCCGCGGGCGATTCGAGAAGCCTGGCGGATTCTCAAGCCGGGAGGCCGGATCGCCGTTCTCGATCTGGCTGAACACCATTTTGAAGAAGCTCGCGAACTGTACGCCGACCTGTGGCTGGGTTTCAGCGAAGTGGACATTCTGGAGTTTCTGGAGGAGGCGGGCTTCGAGAGGCGTGGAGATCGCGATGGTGCATCGGGAGGATCAACCGCCTCACCTTGAAACATTGCTCGCTATCGGCGTGAAGCCCGCGCTGTGAGACACTAGAAGATTGGAGCGCGCCGCACGGGGGCGCATTGGCCCCGCCGTGCCCGTACTCCCGGTCGCGCCCGCGCCCGTCAAACGCGCGGTCCAGCAAAGAAGGTAACCCGACATTGGCTCTCATTGAAGGCTGCAAGCACTCGCTCGACATCACCATCCCCGCTGAGGCGATGAAAGCGGAGATAGAACGCGTTACGGAGAAGGTCCGGAATAAGGCGCACCTGAAGGGATTCCGTCCCGGCAAGGCTCCCGTTTCCCAGATCAGGACCGTCTACGGCGGCGAAATCCGGCAGGAAGCGCTGGAGAACCTGATTCCCAAGGCGCTGGAAGCGGCTTGTGAGAAAGAGAACCTCCGTCCGGTCTCGCGCCCCGACATCAAGGACCTGCACTTCCACGATGGAGAGAGCGTTCACTTCAAGGCCGAATTCGAAGTTTCGCCCGAGATCGAACTCAAGGAACTTCGCGGGCTGACCGTCGAGTATGCAGCGCCGGAAGTGACCGAGGCTGACATCGACGGACGATTGAACGACCTGCGCGAATCGCGCGCTCAATATGTGAATGTGGACCCCCGCCCGGTGCAGGATGGCGACCACTGCCTGGTCGACCTTGCTTCGCTTTCCGGGCTCGAGGGCGAGCCGATGAAGCAGGCCGGCATCAACATCGAAGTCGGCGGCAAGGACACGTTCCCGGCCTTCACGGAGGCGTTGCGGGGCACGCTGCCCGGCGATGAGCGCGAAGCCGAGATCACCTACCCGGAAGACTACGGAGTGGAGAAACTCGCCGGGAAGAGCGTGAAGTTCCGCATCACGCTGAACACGATCCGGCTGAAGGATCTGCCCGAGTTGAACGACGACTTCGCTCAGGAACTGGGCGACTTCAAGTCGATCGAGGAAGTCCGCGAGGAGATCCGCAAGTCCATCCACCGCGAGCGCGAATTCATGGCGCAGACCGAGGCCAAGAACAAGCTGGTCGATCAAGCCGTGGCGATGCACGATTTCCCCGTGCCTGAATCTTATGTCGAGCAGCAGGTGGAGACCATCGTCGAGAACCAGTTGCGCAACCTGCAGCAGCAGGGCGTCGATGTTTCCAAAATCAAGCTGGATTGGAATGCGCTGCGGCAGTCGCAGCACGACAAAGCCGTGAGCGACGTGAAGGCGTCGATGTTGCTTGGCAAGCTAGCGACGACAGAGAGCATCAGCGCGACGCAGGACGAGGTGGATGCCGAAGTGCAGCGTATCGCGCGGCAGCGCCGGGAGCCGGTAGCGGCCGTTCGCATGAACCTGCAGAAGGACGGCACGCTGAACCGGATCGTCAATCGCCTGATCACCGACAAGACGCTGAACTTCCTCTTCGAGAACGCCACCAAGGTTGCGCCCGCGCCCAAGCCTGAGCCAGCCGCCGAGTAAGATCAAATCAACGCGAAAGCGACGATTGTTTTCCCGCGCGCGCCTTCGTTGGCGAGCGCCTTCAGCAGGTCCCATTCCAGGCCCTGCGGATCGATGTCCACTGCGCATCGCTCCATCTCTTCATCGGTCGCCCCGTCGTAGCAAAGCTCGCAGGCAGCGAAGACCCCATCGCCGGTCCGTGTGACAGGCCCGAACGCCCGGCAGACCATCGGGCGTGCTGCGTAGAGTTCGCACAAGCCCGTGTGCGGATCGAGCGCCGGGCAGGGGACGTCGTCCATTGATTCAGGCAAGCCTGTCCTCATCCAGGAGTTCGCCCGTCGCAGGGTCGCCTGGATAGTGTGGGGAGATGGCCGCCACATACTCTGCCGCGCGCAGGCGCACGCGGGCCGCGCGTTCCGGATCAGTGCGATTCAGCAAGTTGAGTCCATTGCGCAGCCGCAGCGCATCCAGCCGAGTGATCGCGAACGGCCCCAGGCAGCACTGTGTGCATCCCGGCCGGCAGACGAGCCAGTCGCCGCTGCGCCGCGCCGCTTCGGCCAGTACATCCTCCACTCCAGCGAGCAGTTGCCGGTCGCCGGCCTCGATTTGAATGAGCTTTTCCACCGATTTGCTCCCATCATCGCCTCCCCAGTGCACCCGGGACAACAGGCTCGCTCCTGGCGCTTGGCTCGCGACTGCTATACGATAATCACGACCCTTCATATAGGAGCAGATCCGAATGTCGTCTTCACGCCGCCTAAGCTATACTCGCCGAGCCCTGCTGGCCGCAGCCGCGCCAGCCGGCCTTTTTCAGATGGTCAAAGCCGATCCTGGTCCCCAGACCGGCCCTGTTAACCGCAACTCCTCTCCCAGCAAGTTGCAGATCACCGACATGAGGTCGGTCCTGATCGCGTCCAACTACGACTACCCTGTCATCCGCATCGACACCAATCAGGGTGTCTATGGACTCGGTGAAGTCCGCGACGCTGGACGCGAAGGGACAGCGCTGGTGCTGAAGCCGCACCTGAAGGGAAGGAACCCGCTGGGCATTGAGCCCATCCTCGATTCGATCCGCACATTCGCCGGCCAGCAGCGGCTGGGCGGCGGCTACAGCGCCATCGACATGGCACTGCACGATATCGCCGGCAAGGTCTATGGAGTGCCCGCCTGGCGGCTGGTCGGGTCCAAGTATCGAGACAAGATCCGCATCTACTGCGATACCGACCAGACCAAGGATGCGAAGATCTTCGCCGAGCGTCTGAAGAAGCGCAAGCGAGCAGGGCTTCACCTTCTTCAAGATGGACGTTGGCACGAGCCTCGTCGCCGATCGTCCGGGCGCGGTGAACAGCCGCAATACCGCCACCGAGAAGGGCATCGCGTACCTGTGCGAATACATCCAGGCCATCCGCGAGCAGATCGGCTGGGATGCGCCGCTTGCCACCGATCACTTCGGCGCGCTCACGGTCAACGACAGCATCCGTTATGCCCGCGCGTTCGAGAAGTACGATCTCGCCTGGGCCGAGGACATGATTCAGGTCGGCCATCTGGGCGCCGGCGGCGATGCGCCGAAGAGCTGGCGTGCGTATAAGGAATTGTCGGATGCCACCACCACCCCCATCGCGACGGGCGAGAGCCTGTTCGGACTCGAAGAGGGCTTCAAGGACCTGATCGACAATCGCGCCATCGACATCATCCACCCCGACCCGCTGACTTCCGGCGCCATCCGCGAGACCAAGCGCATCGCCGACTACGCTTCGCTGCACGGTGTGCAGACGGCCATTCACTTCGCCGGCTCGCCAGTCGGCTGCCTCGCGTCAGTCCACATGGCGGCGACATTGAAGGACATGCTCGCCATGGAGAACCATGCGGTCGACATCCCGTGGTGGGGCGACCTCGTCACCGGTCCGACCAAGCCCATCGTCGAGAAGGGCTTCATCACGGTCCCCGACGCCCCAGGCTTGGGAGTCGTCTTGAATGAGGCCGTGGTGAAGGAGCACATCCGCAAGGGTGGCTACTTCGAGCCGACGCCACAGTACGACGATTTCATTCTTGACCGCTTCCGCCGCGGCGGGCCCTATCCGCATCTCGACGAGAACGGCAAGCTCGTCACCAGCATGTAGGTGAACCATGCTCATTAGAAGCTTCCTGCTTTGCTCGGCGCTTGCTTGCGCCGCCGACCCCACATTCCTGCGGCGGAACATTGCCGCCATTCAGCCTCAGCCATGCGATCTCACCGAAAACGCGAAGGGCGCGGAGTATCGTCCGGCCTTCGGTGCCGCCGATAAAGATGCACGCCAACTCAAGGGCATCGCCCGCTATGGCGAGCTCACCGTCAACCCCGGAGGCTCGAGCGCACTGGTCAGCTATCCGGCCGAAGAACAACTCTATTACGTCCTCGAAGGCTCGGGAACGTTGATTTACGGCGAGAAAAAGGCGCCGATCAAGACCGACGACTTCATGTACCTGCCGCCGGGGGTTAGCCACGGTGTGGCGAACTCGACGGACAAGCCCGTGAAGGTGCTTGTGATGGGCTTCAAGATCCCCAGGGACGTGAAAGTGGAGCCGCCGGCCGATCTGATGATTGCCAACGCCAACGACGTTCAGCTTCAACAACTCGCCAGCCATGGCCCCTCCACCCAGTTCAAGCTTCTGATGGGGACCACGAAGAGCACGCGCGACAAGCTCCCCGCGGCGAACCAGATGGCGAGTCTCTTCATCATGGATTTCGCTCCTGGCGGAACCAACATCCCGCACCACCACGACTCCGAGGAGGAGATCTACTATATCCTGCGCGGACGCGGCGAGATGGTCGCCGGCGGCGGCGCCGATGGCAACGAAGGCCGATATCCGACCGCACAGGGCGAAGCGTTTTTCATTCGCCTGAATACAACTGTCGGCTTCTACAGCGGGGCGCAGGCGGGACAGCCGCACGACCTCGTGCTGGCGGTGCGTTCGGCATACCCCTTCGGACGCCGGTAAGCTGGAAGGTTGATGACCGGCGCAGAATGCTTGCTTCGCACTTTACTGGCGAACCGCATCGATCTTTGCTTCATGAACCCCGGCACGTCGGAGATGCAGTTTGTCTCCGCGCTGGACCGCGTGCCGGCGATGCGCGGGGTGCTTTGTCTTCACGAAACAGTCTGCGCCGGCGCCGCTGACGGCTATGCCCGCATGACGGGCATGCCGGCCGCGACGCTGCTCCACCTCGGTCCGGGGCTCGCCAACGGGCTCTCGAACTTCCACAATGCGCGCAAGGCGCGGTCCCCTGTCGTCAACATTGTTGGCGAACACTCGACCGCGCACCTGCGATACGATGCCCCGCTGACCGCCGATGTCGAAGCGTTTGCGCGGCCGGTTTCGGGGTGGGTCCGCACGCTCGACTGCGCGGAGAATATGGGCGCCGTCGCTTCCGACTGCGTGGCTGCGGCGATACAGCCTCCCGGCCAGGTCGCCTCGTTGATCATTCCCGCGGACCACTCGTGGAGCCAAGCTGGTGAACCCGGCCCGGCTGTCGCCCGGCCCACCCGTCCTCTGCCTGAGCGACAGGCAGATCGACGCAGCGGCCGATCTTCTGAAGGTTACAGATGGGGTCGCCATCCTGCTCAGCGGCAGCGCTCTCTGCGAACGCGGCCTTCGTGCCGCTGCCGCGCACTGGCGCGCGGGTGCTGCTCAACCGCTACTCTGCCCGCGCTCCGCGCGGACGCGAGTGGTCCTTCGCCTCACGCGTCCCCTACTTCCCCGAACCGGCGGAGGAAATGCTGCGAGGGCTGCGGCACTTGATTCTCGTTGGAGCGGAGCCGCCTGTTTCCTTCTTTGGCTACCCGGGCATGAGAAGCACGCTGGCGCCGGAGGACTGCCGGATGCACGTGCTCGCCACCGAAGCGGAGGACGGAGTCGCCGCGTTGGAGTCGCTCCCGGGAACGCCCGATCCTCCGGCAAGCGCACCCTCCAGTCCGAGTTGCCGCAAGGCGCGGCCCTCACTCCGGAGACAATCGGACTCGCCCTCGCCGCGCTGCTTCCGGAAGGCGCAATTGTCAGTGACGAGATGGTCTCCTCGGGAGAGGCAGTCAACTCCGCCCTGCAGTCCGCCGCAAGCCATGACCTGTTGCCCGTCACGGGCGGTTCAATCGGACAGGGGCTGCCCGTTGCCGTCGGCGCAGCGATGGCCTGTCCCGGCCGCAAGGTGTTCGCATTGGAAGCGGACGGCAGCGCGATGTATTCGCTGCAGTCGCTCTGGACGATGGCGCGCGAGAAACTCGACATCGTCGTGATCATCTTCAACAATCGGCGTTACCGGATTCTCGACGTCGAGATGCGGCGTACGGCCGCTGCCGAAATCGGCCCATTGGCCGACCGCATGATCGACATCGGCGTGCCGGCCATCGACTGGGTCGGGCTCTCGGAGTCCCTCGGTGTCGAGGCCTCGCGCGCCGCGACGGCGGACGAGTTCATCGCGCAACTTCAGGCCGCCGTCCATCACCCCGGCCCGCGCCTGATTGAAGCCGTGCTGCCAGCGTGAAGCTGCACCACGTATAAGTGGGCATATACTTGATACATGGCGCAGATTACTATCTACATCGATGAGGAGACCCTGGCTCATCTGAAATCGGCGACAAAGGCCGCTGGCCAGTCGCAGAGCCAATGGATCGCCGAAGCCGTGCGTTGCGCATGAAAGGGAGTGGCCTGCTGCCGTTCGCGCCTTGGCGGGTGCGTGGCCGGACTTTCCTTCGGCAGAGGAGATCCGCGGCCTCAGGGACAGACGCACCGAGAGAGTCGCTGTGATGTTCGCCCTTGATACGAACACTCTGATTCACTTCTTTAAGGGTCTTGGACGGGTGAGGGACAATCTGCTGGCACGCACCGTCCGAGGTGGCGATTCCATCGGTTGTGTTGTTCGAACTCGAAGTTGGAATCAGCCAGTCGGGCCAGTCCTCGAAGCGCCGAGCCCAACTGGACATTTTCTCGACGTGTCATGTCTTGCCCCTCGATCTGGCTGCGGCAAAGAAGGCTGCGGAAGTGTCCAGAGCACTGAGCCGCGCTGGGACTCCGATCGGCCCGATGGATACCCTGATCGCCGGCATCGCTTTGCAGCATGGCGCCACCCTCGTCACGCACAACACCGGTGAGTTTCGCCGAGTGCGTGGTCTGAGCCTCGAAGACTGGTACTGACGCGGCTCGCGGCTAGTTTCTCCGGCCCTTGTCGTGAAACAATGGCTTTCGGGTCCACTACACTTCCATGCGCCTGATTTCCACCTTCTCGCCCTCGCGGCCATCGTTCCTGCCGCTGACCTGCCGCCGCTCCGCCCGCCCGCCACGCCGTTGATCGCGCACGACCCCTATTTCTCGGTTTGGTCAACCACCAATGAACTGACTGGCGGGCCGACCCGCCACTGGACCGGAAGCGAACAGCCGCTCACCGGTTGGCTGAACGTGGACGGGACCACATACACTTTCATGGGCGCCACGCCGCGCTGGGTCAATGCAATCAGGCCGCTGAAGCAGACCTCCCTCCGGGTCACTCCCACGCGCACGCTCTATTCGTTCGAAGGCGCAGGCATACGCCTGGCAATCACCTTCCTGACTCCCGCGCTGCCACACGATCTCGACATCCTCGCCCGGCCGGTCACCTACCTGCAGTGGAGCGTCCAATCCGCCGACGGCCAACCCCATAAGGTCAAGATCTATGTCGATGCCTCCGCCGCCCTCACAGTTGATCGTCCCGACCAGATCGCCATGTGGTCCCGCCACAAGGTCGGCGATCTCGACGTTGCCCGGATCGGCGCGGTCGAGCAGAAGATGCTCACCCGCTCGGGTGACGACCTGCGCATCGATTGGGGCTATTTCTACCTTGCCGTTCCTCCCGGCCCGGGCACTGCCCGCACTGCCGGAACTCGCGCCCGGTATCGTCCCCAATATGCCGCTACTCTCGACTTGCCGCCGTCCAAGGACCTGGAACCCGCCGACTTCGGCACACGCGACACACCTCTGGTCGCCGCCGTCGTCGACCTCGGCAGCGTGACGGCCCAACCCAAGTCGAGCTACTTCATCCTGGCCTACGATGACCTCTACTCCATCGAGTTCCTCCAGCGAAAGCTCCGCCCGTACTGGCGCAAGAAGGGATTCGGTATTGAGGAACTCCTCACGGCCGCCCAAAACGACTTCGCCTCGCTCGAACGCCGCTCCGCGCAATTCGACGAGGAACTCACCGCCGACCTGGTCAAGGCCGGGGGCCCGAAGTACGCCGCGGTGGCCGTCCTGGCCTACCGCCAGGCCATAGCGGCGCACAAGATTGCGCGCGACGTCGACAACCGCCCGATGCACTTCTCCAAGGAGAACTTCTCCAACGGCTGCATCGCCACGATTGACGTGACCTACCCCGGCGCCCCGCTCTTCCTCCTGCTCCAGCCTCGTCTCATCCGGGCTCAACTCGACCCCATCTTCACCTACGTGCAGACCGGCCGCTGGCCCTGGCCTTTTGCTCCGCACGACCTCGGACAGTATCCGCTGGCCAACGGTCAAGTCTATGGCGGTGGCGAGGAGAATGAAGACCGGCAGATGCCAGTCGAGGAGTCCGGCAACGTGCTCATCCTCATGGCCGCCCTCGCGAAGTCCGAAGGCAATGCCGACTATGCCAGGCAATGGTGGCCGCTGTTGACCAAGTGGGCGCAGTACCTGCGCGAGAAGGGCATGGACCCCGACAACCAGCTCAACACCGACGATTTCGCGGGCCACTCTGCCCACAACGCCAACCTGTCGCTGAAGGCGATCGTGGCGTTGGCCGCTTACGCTTCGCTGGCGGGCGAGATTGGCGAGTCTCGAACGGCCGCGGAGTACCGCAAGCTTGCCGAGTCCATGGCCGCCCAGTGGAAGAAGATGGCCGCCGATGGCGACCACTACAAGCTGACCTTCGATCAGCCGGGCTGGAGCCAGAAGTACAACCTGGTCTGGGACAAGCTGCTTGGCCTGAAGCTGTTTGACCCTGAAATAGCACGCACCGAGATCGCCTACTACAAGACGAAGCAGGCCAAGTACGGTCTTCCGCTTGACAACCGCAGCGATTACACCAAGCTCGATTGGATCCACTGGACCGCGACCCTGGCCTCTTCGCAGGCGGATTTCGAAACGCTGACCGCGCCGGTGTTTGACTTCCTCAATGACACCCCCGACCGCGTCCCCATGACCGACTGGTACTGGGCCACCACGGGCAAGCATCGCGGCTTCCAGGCTCGCTCCGTCGTGGGCGGCGTGTTCATCAAGATGCTCGAGGATCCGGCCGTGTGGCGCAAGTGGGCCTCCAGGAAATGAAACAATAGCGGTCGATGATCAGCCGTCGCGATGTGCTCTCCCTGCCGGCTGCTGGACTCTGCGCCGCCGCTCAGGATGAGAAGGCTCGTCCTCACCTCATCCTCTTCATTTCTGACGACCATGGTTACCTCGATTCACCCGTCTACGGATCCAAGGTAGTTCGGGCCCCAAACATGCAGAAGCTGGCCGCCGAAGGCCTGACAATGACCGGCGCATTCTGCGGCTCGCCCACGTGCGTCCCGTCACGGGCTGTCCTCATGAGCGGGCTCCATTCGGCCCGCAACGGCACGGAGGCCAACCACTCGCAGATGCGCGCCTCTGTGAAAACGCTGCCGACCTACCTGAAGGCGCTCGGCTACCAGGTCGCTCATTTCGGCAAGGACCACTTTCAGCCCCGCGCGTCCTATCCGGACATGGAGTTTGTGAAGAGCGAGATTCAGGGTGGAACGCTCAACAACGATCTCGACACCAAGGCCTTTGAAGAGTGGCTGGCCGCCCGGCAGGCCAAGTCGCCGCTGTGCCTGATCGTCGGTTGTCACAGCCCGCACGTCTATTGGCCTGCCAACGACGGCTACGACCCCGCCCAGGTCGAACTGCCTCCCACGTTTGTCGACACTCCGGAGACCCGCGCCGAACGAGTCAAATACTACACCGACATCACGAACGCCGACCGGCAGCTTGGCGAAGTCCGAGCCAGCGTTCACAGCCATCTGGGTGACAACGCGCTCTTCGTTTACACATCGGACAACGGTGCGCAATGGCCGTTCGCCAAATGGAATCTCTACGACGCCGGGATACGCCTGCCGTTCATCGCATCATGGCCGGGCCGCATCAAGCCGGGGACTCGTTCGGATGCTCTCTTCAGCTTTACCGATATACTGCCGACTTTTGTCGAAGCCGCCGGCGGCAAACCTCCTGAGGGCATAGACGGCAAGTCCTTTTACCCGGCTTTAACCGGTGCGGCCCCACGCCACCGCACCGAGGTCTTCGCCACACACTCGGGCGACGGCAACATGAACGTGTATCCCATGCGTTGCCTGCGAACGGAGCGCTACAAGTACATCCTTAACCTTCATCCCGAGTTCGAGTTCGGCACGCACATCGAGCGCGCCGGCCTGCGCGACGGCCGCGTCTACTGGGAATCCTGGGCTGCCAAGGCCAAGGAAGATCCTGCCGCGGCTGCGCTCATCAAGCGTTATCAGATCCGGCCCAAGGAGGAGCTCTATGACCTGTCACGTGATCCGCACGAGCTGCAAAACCTTGCCGCCGACCGCCGTTTCACTCGCGTCATCGAGGATTTCCGAGCTCGTGTTGAGAAGTGGATGACAGAACAAGGGGACCAGCGAGGAGTGTTCGGCCAGCCGAGACTTCATGAGGGAGTACCCAATTGATGCAACGCCGCAACTTCATCTCCACGCTGGCGGCCGCTGGCTTGCAGCCGCCTGCTCGCCGGCCCAACGTCGTTCTTATCATGTCCGACGACATGGGCTATGCGGACATCGAGCCCTTTGGCGCCACCGACATCAAGACTCCCGCACTGTCGCGCCTCGCCAGGGAAGGCGTCCGATTCACCAACTGCTATTCGAACGGCCCCGTCTGCACGCCCACGCGAGCCGCCCTCATGACGGGCCGCTATCAGCAGAGGATGGGACTGGAGTGGGCTCTCGTCCCGGCTGACCGGCCCAAAGGGCTGCAGCAGACCGAAACGACAGTCGCCAAACTGCTCAAGGGAGCTGGCTACCGCACAGCCCTGATGGGCAAATGGCACCTCGGCATGGACGGCGACACGCTGCCCCGAGCGCACGGCTTCGACGAGTTTTACGGCCTGTTGAGCGGCAACGTCGACATGTATTCGCACCAGCGCAATGAGGGCTCGCCCGACTGGTGGCACAACGAGACTCCGCTCAAGGAAGAAGGCTATGGCACGGAACTCATCGCCGGGCGCGCCACTTCATGGCTCGAGCAGAGCGGAAAGCTCCAGCAGCCATTCTTCCTGTACCTCGGCTGGAATGCCGTTCATTGGCCTTTCCAGGGGCCCGGACGTCCGCAGGACACGCGCAACAAGGCGACGTGGAACGACGGCACGCGCGACGACTATCGCCGCATGCTGGAAGCCATGGACAAGGGAACCGGCGAGGTTCTCGATACGCTGGACCGCCTTCAGCTTTCGCGCGAAACACTAGTCATCTTCACCAACGACAACGGCGGGGAACGTCTGAGTGACAATCGTCCGTGGTTTCATCACAAAGCCACGTTGTGGGAGGGCGGCATTCATGTCCCCGGCATCATGCGATGGCCGGGGATCGCCAAGCCCGGCTCCACGAACAATGTCCTCTGCGCGTCGATGGACTTTGCCGCAACCATCATGGCTGCCTGCGGCGTGAAACCCGAGAGGAAACTCGACGGTATCGATCTTGCGCCCATCGTAACGGGAAAGCAGCGGGCGCCCGACCGCTCGCTCTGCTGGCGAATCAATCGGGCGGATCGAAAGCAGCAGGCCATCCGCCGGGGGCCTTGGAAGCTTGTTCGTGACGGCGCGATCGATCAGCTCTTCAATCTCGACCAGGATCCGTCGGAGCGAACCGATCGATTCACCTCGGATCAGGCTCTCGCGGCGCGGCTTCGGGAGGAACTCGCCGCGTGGAACCACGATGTCGATTCGCCGGCGCCGCCGTTTTCGGTTCGCTAGCCCGCCGGCTCCCGCTTGAACGTCCAGTAGTGGAGTCCACTTTTCGGTTCGACACCTTCCACCAACAACTGGAACCCATTGCCGGTGTAGAAGCGGACATTGGCCGGCTGCGCTGTTTCCAGATAACAAGGCACGCCTTGCGTGCGGGCGATCTCGAACATCGTGCCGCAGAAGCAGCCTGCCGAGCCCATGGCCCTGGCATGATGGTTCTACGCCAAGCACCATCGCATACCAATGCGGCATCGGCATGTCGCGCTTGTGCACCATCTCGAAGTGTTCGACGACTTCCATGAAGCGTCCGAACGCGTCCGATCCCATGGACTCCGGCAGGCGGCTGAAGCCCGCCTCGTCGAACAGTTCCTCACGATACTCACGATGCTCCGGGGGCAACCAGATGCCGACCGCATCTATGTTTCCATCGGTTACCCAGACCTCACCCGCCAGAAGTCCATACCGCACCATCGACTCAAAGTGCGGTACCGAACGCTCCAGTCGAATCGCAGGATCCGGAAACGCGTAAGTTTGCAGAGGATCGTTCATGAATGCCCTCGCGAGGGTCCTTGCGGCTTCGCGCGAGCCGGCCATATCGAGCTTCACGAGTCGCCGCGGCTGTTCACCCATCGCGATGCACGGTCGATGGCGAAAACGCAGGCAGGCAGACTGCAACATACTCCGCGCCTTCTTCCCCCGGCGTCGAATAGCGAACCCATTCGCCGGCCAGCGTATGTACCGCCTGTCCGGCACGCACTACCATGTCGCCGCCCTCGAACTCCACGCGAAGCGCGCCGCGCAGCACGAGCGTGTATTCGTCGAACTCGGGTCGCTGACCTGGCTCCTGCCATCCGCCGGGCGAGCGCATGTGAGCGATCGAGACGTCGCCGCCCCCCGTGTTCACGCGCCCTACGTATTCGTCGATCAGTTTGGGCAGTGTTCCGGCTGCCTCAACCCGGGTCGGCCCCTCGATCAATTTAGGCATCCCCTCATGATCGGCGGCAAGCGCCCGGCGCGCAAGTGCTGCCTCACCGTAGCTACTGTGTGATCGCCACGGTCCGTTGGTTCGGCACAAACAGCCGTAGAGCCAGAGCCTGCACCTGCTGAGGTGTTACTTTCGCCTTGTTCTCGTCGTAACGGAACATGGACCGCCAGCTTCCGCTCATGGCGTGCCAGTCGGCGAGTTCGGTCGCCAACAGGACCGGGGGAAGCTTTGCGGGATCATCGTTCCCTGCGCCAAGAACCTGCTTGAACTCCTCCTCAGGAACCGCCGTTGAAGCCAGTCCAGCCAACTCCTCATGCATAATCCGCTCGACCACAGCGGGGTCACCACCCGCATTGACGAAGCTGAGCACCATCATCAGGAACGGGTACTTCATGGCAGGGTAAGGCAACGTGTCGATCCGCGAGACGAGCTTCTCGCGTTCGAGCAGACGGGCCTTCAACCGGCGTCCGGCGAGCGATCGGAGAACCCCGTGAACCGGCGCATCCTCCGCACCAATCGACGTGCCATGGTAGCCAAGCACAACCGCCGGGCGAGTTGCGCCGTGAATTACCAGCCGTCGTTCGGACTGCTGTGCTGGCTCATTAACACGAAGATTCTCAGGAGTGGGACCCGAAGCAATGGACCCGAAGTGTTTCTCCGCGAGCGCGCGAATCTGAGCTGCGTTCACGCCCCCGGCAGCTACCCCAATCGCATTCACGGGCACGACGTAGCGCCCACAGAAACTCTGTGCGTCCGCGGCTGTCAACTGCTCGATATCGCCAGGAAATCCGTAATGCGGGTTTCGGTAAGGATGAACCAGAAAGGCGGTGGCGACAAAGTCGTTCAGGAGCGAACCGCCGTCCCGCATCATCTTGTTATTCCGCGCAATCCCGGAGGCCCTTGCTTCGTCGAATCGCGTGAACTGCGGCGACTTGAGGAGCGCGGCGTGCGCGCTGAACCAAGCCTCGATTCCTGCCGCGGGCCAGGTCGATCGGAATATGATGCGGTCATTGCTGGCGAGAACCTGCGGCTTCTGCGCGCCCGATTTCTCCAGGGCTGCCGCGTCCAGTCGCCACATATCACCCATCACCGCAACCAGTCCAGTGCGGCCTGGAGTTTCCTGCGCGCTCCCAGCGTCGATGTACAAGAGCAGGGCCGCATCGCCGCCGGACGCAGTCGGCGCGACGATCCACCTCATCCCGTTATTCAGCCGGAACTCTGTGATGGAGGACTCCAACGGCGATGCGCCGGCCAAAGGGCACAGCGAACACAATAAGAGTGCGAGATAGCGCATACTTATTTCGACACTGCCGGGCAGGCAAAGTTCCCTGTCTGGCGCATTGACTGGAGCGCTCTCGTATGAATGAACAAAACTACTCTAATCACGCCAAATACGTCCCCATGTATCACGGGGTCCTCGCCGGGTTGCTGGTCCTGACGCTGATCGGCTCTTGTGTGAATCTCTGGAAGTCGATCGGCGACCACCAGCGGCTTTACAGCGCGGCGCTGATCACCGTGCTGTCTGTTTGTGGGATCTTCCTGTTCCTCTTCTGTCGAGTTTTTGCGTTGAAGGCGCAGGACCGCGCTATCAAGGCGGAAGAGAATCTCAGGCATTTCGTGCTCACCGGAAAACTGCTTGACGGGCGAGTCACAGTCCAACAGATTGTCGGTTTGCGATTTGCCAGCGATGGCGAGTTCGTCGAACTTGCCCGGCGCGCGGCGGAGGAAGGCATCAGCCCCGACGAGATCAAACGCGCAGTCAAGACCTGGCGCGCCGACCACTATCGCGCCTAACTACAGCCTGCCTGCGCTCCACAGAATGGAGCGGTGCACCAATGTCCGAAACCAGGGACTTTCGTGAGACTCACGTCCATGCCCCGGTTGCAGGACTACGACCTTTGATGTCGTGCACGGCCCGATCCACCCGATCACCTTGTCGCTGGTCTTGTGGTCGGTGGTGAGCAATTGCTGGACGCCATCCTTGAGCCACACCTGTTTGTACGTTTCGTCCCACAGGCGCATTTGGGGCAGCCCCTTCACGATCGGGTGACTGCCCACGGGGTTGGCGATGAGTTCCACGTCATGCAGGTAGGTGGACGCCGGCATCCCTGGCATCGCCTTCAGGACGTACAGTCCTCCGACTACGTCTCGCCACCACCATTCCCAATCCGTGAAGTCCACAACCGCGTGGTGCAGCACTACCAGTCCTTTGCCGCTTTCCACGAATAGCTTCAGGTTGGTGCGCTGCACTTCGGGCAGTTCCTGAAGTGAGTCGTAAAGCACGACCACGTCATAGTCTTTCCGCAAATCGCGGCGGAACGCGATGGGATGCGGATTCACAGTGACCTTGAGCTTCCGGCTTCCCTCGAACACGTCATAGAAGGACGCCTCGTGATCGTGGCCGCCCGTCACCAGCAGCACCCTCACCGCATTCGCGTCCTTCGGATTGATGTCGATCCTGGCAGGCAGGGTCACTGCCGCCCGCGCCGCCCATTCAACTCCGCGGGCGAATGAAACAAGAAATCCTGGCGCCTGCATTGAGTCGAGATCATGCCCCAGGGCAGTGTGGAAGACGCGGCCTTTGCCGTAGCTCACTGTCCAGATCAGCGGTTCTTCCTTGCCGGTTCCCCGCATCTCCGTCGCGTCGAACGCGGTGGCGAGCACATTGATTCCGGGTTCGAGGCGAAAGTTGTGATAAAGCTCATCGCTCAGCAGGAATTCTTTCTCGAGCCCTCGCGCGACGGGATGTTCAGCGTTCTTCCAGGTCACCCGATACGCATGTCGCGTGCCGTGTCCCGTCTTCGGCTCCGCTTCGCCCCAGCGCGCCCCGACCATTCGAGCCCACTCGGCCCACGGTTTCTGCCGAACGTCCGAGCGGCCCATTCTCTCCGTCAGGACCGGCAACTCGCCGAACGGATAACTCGCCGCATGGATCGCCACCATGCCTTTACCCGAGCGCACGAACCCCTCCACCGCCTTCTCTGTCGCTTCACTCCAGCGCGGCCCGCAGTAGTTCACGATGATGACATCGTAGGGCCGCAGACTCTCCGCGCTGAGCGAGCCGGGCTCCTCGCTCACACGCACGTCGAACTTGTCCGTCGCCTCCAGTACCTGCCGCAGAAACGGCGTCGTAACGCGCCAATCGTGGTTGTTGCGGCCAGTCATGATCAGCACGCGCAGCCGGTCCTTCACGAAGTAGAGTTCGTCCGGCACCGCCTGCGCTGCAGCGGCGAAAGAAGCAAGAATCAGCAATCCGGCTAAGCGTCCCATTTCGAATCCCAATTCACCACGCGGTGTTCCTTGTATGCAACATTGCCCATGTAACAGGCCACCGACCCATAGTGGCCGTCCACGACATTCGCGTTCGGCGTTTTGCGCGACTTCACGCACTCCAGGAAGTTGCCCATGTGGGCCGGTTCCTCGCCGCCTTTGGCGATTACCGGTTCCCCGCCGCCCGCGGGAATGAAGCGATACCCGCCGCGGAAAATGTGCAGCCGTCCCTTCGTGCCCAGGAAAACGATGTCCACGCTCTCCTTGGGATTCAAGTCCGAAATCGTGGCCTCGAAGGTGACGTTCACATCCTGCGGGTAGGACACGATCATGTTGATGTTGTCTGCCGTGTCGCGCTCGTCCTTGTACTGATAGATGCCGCCCAGCGCCACGCACGTCTTCGGCTTGGTCAAGCCGAGATACCACATCACGACGTCGATCATGTGCACGAACAGTCCGCCGGTCTGCCCGCCGGAGGAGAACTCCCAGGAGGCGAAGCGGTTGAAATACATCCATGGTGTCCATGGGCGCTTCGGCAAGTGGCCCAGGACGGCATCCCAATCCAGGTCGGCCGGTTTCTTCTCCATCCCCGGCGGCACCTTTGTCAGGTAGCCCGTGTTGGCGTTCCAATAGGTACGCACCATGCGGACCTCGCCCATCGCGCCGGAGTCGATGAACCGCTGCTTGGCTTCGATGAAGTGCGAGATGGACCGCTGTTGCACGCCCACCTGCACCACCTGCTTCGACGCCTTCACGGCTTTCACCACGGCCAGGCCTTCAGCCGGCAGGCTGACCATCGGCTTTTCGACGAAGACGTCCTTGCCCGCCTGCACAGCGGCCACCGTCATTGGTGAATGTTGATGATCTGTGGCCACCACGATCACCGCATCGACGTCCTTGTTGTCGAGCAGCCTTGCGATAGTCCTGCGACTTCACGCAAGCGCCGCCGCCGGCCTTTGTGATGTCGGCCTGCGCCTCGTCCATTCGGGTGGCCCAGGCGTCGGACAGGGCGACGAATTCGGCACCGCCGGCGCGCTGCGCCATGCGGATCAGGTGGCGGCCGCGCCCGCCGTTGCCGATCACGCCCAATCGGACGCGCTCGTTGGCGCCCCACACCCTGCTTGACGATAATGCCGTCGCGGCGACAAACCCGCGCCGCGAGAATCCGGTTAGCTGCGAATCTGAATAAGACATGGTGGTCGCTTTCGCTGACCCCTATCTTATGCCCGATCGGCCTATTCGAGGGGGTACTGCACCAAGCCGCTACCCATCTTCGGGTAGAAGAACGTGCTCTTTTGAGGCAGGCATACGCCGCTGAAAGAGACCCGCGCCACGGCATCAACCGGCAGGTCCTCCAGCAGGAAGGCAATCTGCGCGCCATGTTCGCGCACTTCGCCGATGGCCTCGGGCAGCGTCCGTTTGTAGCGCAGGTTGGTTCCCGCGGTCACCACTTCAGGCGTGATGCCCAGAACCGGGGTCAGAATGCGATCCTGCAGCGACGGCCACATTCAGCTCACCCTCAGCGCCCGGGATCTCGATCTCGTGGTAGCCGGAGGACAACAGTACGCCGAACCGCATCCTGCCTGACGGCTTCTGATTGAATTCCTCCGGCCGCCCGGCTGGCCGCACCTTTCCTGCCGACGCCAGTTTCTCCAGGAACCCCGCGTCGTCGAACCCGGCCAACGAATGGACGATCCGGTGCGTTGCGAAACTTCGCAGCCCGGGCGACTCCAATGCGACGAAAGTCATCATCGTCTTCGGATGCCCCATCCGCAGCGCGGTCTCGTAGCGGTGATGGCCATCGGCGATCAGCAGCGGCTTGGGCGACATCAGTTGCCGCATCCCTGCGATCCAATCAGCCGAGGTCACCCTCCAGATCTTGTGCAGGGTCTTTTCCTGATCTGTGTACTCGTCATCGTGCGGTGTCGCGCATACCGCCGCAAGTTTCGCCTCTGCCCTGCCGTCCTCGTCCGGGAACAGCATGAAGATGGAGTCCAACTGCACCTTGGTCGCTTCCAGCAGCCTGAAGCGATCCTCCTTCGGTCCGCTCATCGTGCGCTCATGTCGAAAGACGGTTTTGCCGTACTCCTCGGTGTCGCTCAACCCAATGAATCCGCGCCGCGTGAGCACCGCACCGTCGCCCGGGGAAGGGAAGACCTGCTCGTAGACGAACAGAGCCTCTTCGCCATCCTGCGCCAGGACGCCTGCTTCAACCCACGACCGCAGCCGCGCCGCCGCACCGGCGTAGTCGCCATGCGGCAGAATCAGCGATACGAAATTATAAGGGCTCCGTTGACGGTAGTCGGCCTCCAGGTCAGGGCCGATCACGTCATAAGGCAGCGTCGCCAGGTCGTTGAGAGACCCGGCCTTTTCGGTGTAGCGCAATGCGCGCAACGGATACAGGTTTGCCATGTGAGGGGGACTTCCAGGCTAACCCGCCCGGGCCCGTTCCCCTCAACTCGCCTAAAGCAGACTCTTCAGCGCGGTCCATCCGATGGACTGGTTTTCGGCCACCGCAGGATACACGCACTTGCCTTTGAAAGTGTTCACACCCAATGCCAGCGCCGGGTTTGCGGCGATCGCCGCTTCCGTGCCCTTGTTGGCCAACTGCAGCAGGAACGGGAACGTCGCGTTCGTCAGACCGTAGGTGGAGGTGTGCGGCACCGCGGCCGGCATGTTTGAGACGCAATAGTGCAGCACGTTGTCGACGAAGTACACCGGATCGGTGTGGGTGGTCGCGTTCGAAGTCTCGCAACAGCCGCCCTGATCGATGGCAACGTCGACCATCACCGCGCCGCGCTTCATCACCGCGAGCATGTCTCGCCTGACAATCCGAGGCGCCGACGCGCCCGGAATCAGCACGGCGCCGATCACGAGGTCGGCCAGACGCAGGCTCTCGGCACCGTCCAGATGTTGGACGCCAGCGTCATCACTTGCCCGTTGTAGATGTCGTCGAGTTCGCGCAGGCGGTTCAGGTTCCGGTCGATGATCGTCACGTCCGCGCCCATGCCGTGGGCGATCTTGGCGGCGTTGTGCCCGACGATGCCGCCGCCAAGCACCACCACGTTGGCCGGGGCCACACCCGGGATGCCGCCAAGCAGGACGCCGCGGCCGCCGTTGGGCGCTTCCAGATACTGCGCGCCGATCTGCACCGACATGCGTCCGGCCACTTCGCTCATCGGCGTCAGCAGCGGCAGCGAGCCGTCCTTCTCCTGAATCGTCTCGTAGGCGATCGCCGTGACCTGCGCTTCCATCAGCTTCTGCGTCAGCTCGGGCAGCGGAGCCAGGTGCAGGTAGGTGAACAGCGTCAGCCCGGGCCGGAAATAGCCGTATTCGGATGGCTGCGGCTCCTTCACCTTCACAACGATATCGGCGGCGCTCCAGACTTCCGCCGCTGAGCCGACCACGCGAGCCCCAGCCTGCTGGTACTCTTCGTCGGAAATCGAACTGAGCGTGCCGGCGCGCGACTGCACGACGACCTGATGGCCAGCCTCCACCAGCGCGGTCACGCCGTGGGGCACGAGCCCGACACGAGATTCATGGTCTTTCACTTCGCGGGCAACACCAACGATCATGGTTTGAGTCCTTTGTGATTTGAGTCTCTTACGGTTGCTTCGACTCCCCGGCGGGTTCCGCCGCGGGTGCGGCCGTCGCCGCCGGTGGACGGGTCGGGCCCAACCCCAGGGCGATCAGCGTCAGCGAATCGAGCTTGCCGCGCCCCGTCAGGTTGTTGATGTTCTGATCTTCCTGGAACTTCTTCAGCGCCTCGACGGACTGTGGACCCCACGATCCCGAAACTTCGACACCGTAGCCGCGTGTTGCCAGCGCTTCCTGGATCTCACGGACCCGCGTCGGGTCTGGCGTCCGCTGTGACGAGGGGTTGCGCGTGCGGCTCTTCGCACTCTTCGTCGACTTCTTCGTCGACTTGCCGGATTTCGCCGCCGTTGCTGTTGGTTTCTTGGCTGAAGAAGCTTTCTGTGCCGCGCCTCCGGCAATGCCGGCGAGCGCGAAACACACCAACGCAACGATGGCCAGGGGGGCCTTCCGCACGACTTCAGTCTAACAAGAGAATGCCCGGGAATCCCCGGCGCGCGGACTTCGTCTTTTTGGGCCGCTGTTGCGTCTATACAAAAGCGGGATAATTTGTTTGGGCGCCCGGCCTCAACGGGCCGCCCTCCGGTATCATGAAGAGGAATCCCCGCCGGAGGCTGATACACTTTGCCCTTCCCCGAATACAGCGCGTTCCTACAGCTCTCGCTTTGGGAATTGGTGACCAGCGCGTCACTTATCTCGCAGTTGGTGCTCGTGATGTTGCTCGTTGCATCGTTGATGAGCTGGACGGTCATCTTCGCCAAATGGAAGCAGTTCAGCGGTGCTGAGGCGGCCAATGCCTCGTTTCTGCGCGCATTCAGGAAGGCGCCGAATCTGGACTCGATGGCGGTGGTGTCCGAGCAGTTCCGGGCAGCTCCACTGACGGGTGTCTTCGGACTCGGCTACGAGGAAGTTGCCCGCCAGGTAAAAGCGCGGGGCGACGTATCCAACAAGGTAGCGCTCGAGCGGACGCTGCAAATCGCCATCAGCGAGGAACTCGCACGCCTGGAGCGGAGCATGAGCTGGCTCGCGACGACGGCCTCGGTCAGCCCGTTCGTCGGCCTGTTCGGCACTGTGCTCGGCATCATCGACGCATTCACTGGTCTGGGCACGGCCGGCGGCGCGAGCCTGCGGGCCGTGGCGCCGGGCATCTCTGAAGCGCTGATCGCGACTGCCGCGGGCCTCGCTGCGGCCATCCCGGCCGCGGTGGCCTATAACAGCTTCGGTCACACCATTCGCGAGATCGGCTCCCGCATGGACGACTTCTCGCTCGAATTTCTCAACCTGACCGAGCGGGCCTTCGAGGAATAGCCAATGGCCTTTTCGACGGGCAATGGCGGCGGATTCTCGCAGGCGGCGGCGCGGCGGCGGCGGCGCGCTGGCGGAGATCAACATCGTTCCCCTCGTGGACGTTGTGCTCGTTCTGCTGGTGATCTTCATGCTCACCGCGCACGTGATGGAGTTCGGCCTCGAGATCGACGTGCCGAAAGTGAAGCAGGTGAAGGACAGCACGCAGGAGTTGCCGGTGGTGTCCATCAGCAAGAGCGGCGAGCTGTACTTGAACGACAAGCAGGTCAATATCGCTTTGGTCGCAGCCGAAGTGCGAAGGCAGTTTCCGCGGAGCAAAGACGTCTTTGTCCGCTGCGACAAAGAGACGATTTACGACCCCATCGCGCAGGTGATCAGCGCTCTGGGGCAGGCTGGGCTCGGAGTCAAACTGGTCACACAGCCGGACGACTCGGGCGGCAAGAAGTAGCGGGAACGATTCCATGGCGCAGCATGTGGACATCCTGGAAGGGCGCGACAGCCTGCGTGGCGCAGTCATGGGGAGTCTGGGACTGCACGCCGCCGTTGCCGGTGCGATCGCTTTCTTCACCCTGGTGCCCATCTGGAAACGCGAGCCCTGGGGAGATCCGAATTCCCTGGGCGGCGGCGCTTTCACGGTGACGCCGGTGAAATCGATTCCCATCGAAGGCAAGACTGGTCCGATCAACCGGCTGGCCAGGGATACGCAATCTCAAGTGCCGGAACCGGTGAAGCCGGAGACGAAGAAGGCGTCCAAGCGGGACGACCCGGACGCCATTTCGCTGAAGTCAAAGAAAGCGCCAACAAAGAAGGAAGTCGCCGACCGGCGTCCCATGGTGCGGACCGACAAGCGCGAGTACTCCGACAACCAGGTGACCAGCCGCGTGGGACAGGCCGCGGTTTCGCCGCTCTTCTCGCCCACGCCTGGCAGCGGAGGCGTCGGCGTCGGCACGGGCGCCCCCTTCGGAACTCGCTTCGGCGCTTACGCCATGCTGTTGAGCGAGCGCGTCGCCCAGAAGTGGCGAACCGATTCGGTCGACTCGCGCGTGCGAACCCTTCCCCCCGCGATCGTGACGTTTGAGATCCTGCGCGGCGGGCAGGTTCGCAATATTCGAGTGATGCAATCCAGCGGTAACGTCCTGCTCGATAATTCGGCGCAACGCGCCGTGCTCGAGGCGGCGCCGTTCCCGCAACTGCCGGCCACCTACGAAGGCGACTCGGCGGTGATCGAATTCTGGTTCCAATTGAAAAGATGAAACACAACAGACTCCTTGCTATCTGTGCCACCGTCCTGACGGCCGCATTGGCTTTCAGCCAGGCGCCCCAGCAGAGCGACCTCATCATCAAGCTCACCGGAGGGACCAAGCGCGTGATCGCGCTGCCCGATTTTCGTGCGGGTGGGGCAGCGGCGCCGTTCGCCGACGTGTTCAACAAGACCGTATTCGATGACGTTGAGCGTTCCGGGCTGCTCACCATGTCCCCGAAGAGCTTTTACCCGCTGAGCCCGCCGCAACAGGAATCGGACATGCGGGCCGGAGCCGCCAATTGCGGCGGCCGGTGCCTGCCGGACTGGGCTGCGGCGCCGGTCAACGCCAACTATCTCGGCTTCGGTTACGCGGCAGAGCAGGGGGGGCAGTTCGTCGCCTTTGGCCATCTCTTCAACACCGCCGTAGCTGATCTGGCCGGCGCGAGACTCATTCGCAAACTCTACAACGCGCCGCTGAACGAAGAAGGCGCCCGGAAGGCGGCCCACGAGTATGCAGCCGACATTCTGGCTCAGTTTGGCGTGCCGTCGCTTGCCGGAACGAAGATCTACTTCATCTCCGACCGGTCGGGAAACAAGGAAGTCTGGGTGATGGAGTTTGACGGGTCCAATCAACGCCGCATCACGAGTTTCAACTCAATCGCCACGACCCCTGCGATTTCTCCGGACGGGTTGCGGCTGGCGTTCACCAGTTTCGCCAAAGGCCAGCCGCAGATCGTGCTCTGGTCCACGGAGACCAACCGGATGATCCCGTTCCTCAACCCGCGGGCATCCCTGAATGCAACCCCGAACTTCTCACCCGACAGCACGAAGCTCTTCTTCGCCTCGTCCCTGAACTCAGATACCCAGATCTACAGCGCGGACGTGAGCGGGGCCAATCTGAAGCGGGTGTCGACTTCGAGGTCCATCGAGATCGAACCCAAAGTGAATCCGAAGACCGGCAGCGACATCGTTTTCGTGTCAGGACGTAGCGGGCCGCAACAAATCTATAGAATGAATATGGACGGTGCCGGCGTCGAGCGCCTCACATCCGGTGAAGGCGAAGCGGCAAACCCATCCTGGCACCCCGACGGCCAACACATCGCGTTCAAATGGACTCGCGGTTTCGCCCCGGCAATTGGAATATCTTCGTTATGGACGTCGCGTCCAAGGAGACTGTGCAGTTGACCTATGGGGCCGGACGGAACGAGAATCCAGTTTGGGCCCCGGATGGCCGGCACCTTGTCTTTGCTTCAAACCGCGGCGGGAAATTCCACATCTACTCGATGCTGGCCGACGGCAGCGGAGTGCAGCAGTTGACGACGCAAGGAAACAATACAATGCCAGTTTGGAGCAAGTAACCACCCGCCGCCGCCTGCTCCATGAAGTACTGACCCGGTAGGAGTTTTGAAGCCAACCATGAAGAATCGACATCTCGCCATCATCACCCTGGGAACACTGCTCCTCGTGGGAGCCGCAGGCTGCAAGAAGAAGACAGCCGGTTGCCCCGCCACCGCCGCCCACCAGCCGGCGCCAACCCAGAAAACTGAAGGCGGCCCGGCCGCCGTCATCAACAGCTTCGTCGCCGAGCCTTCGACGATTATTCGTGGCGAAGCTTCTACGCTGAAGTGGAACGTGTCCAATGCCACTGAAGTCACCATCGATAACAACATCGGCAAAGTGGCGAACAACGGCACACGGCAGGTTTTCCCCACCGGCAACACAACCTATCGCCTGACCGCCAAGGGCCCTGGCGGCGACGCTATCTCGGCTGTCACCGTCGCTGTGACGACGCCTCCGCCTCCTCCACCCCCCGCGCCGAAGGCCAAGATCTCGCTGTCCGAGCGCATGGCCCGGGACATTCAGGACGTCTACTTCGACTACGACAAGAGCGAGGTGCGCGAGGATGCCAGGGCGACGTTGCAGCGCAACGCGGACGCCATGAAGGCCATCCTGAACGACTATCCCGCCGCCGTGGTGACGGTGGAAGGCCATTGCGACGAGCGCGGCTCCGCCGAGTACAACCTTGGGTTGGGCGACCGGCGTGCCACCAGCGTGCGTGAGTTCCTGACTCAGATCGGCGTGCCTGCCGAGCGCATCAAGCCGGTGAGCTACGGCAAGGAGCGCCCGGCCTGCACGGATGCAAGCGAGAGTTGCTACCAGAAGAACCGCCGCGCCCACTTCGCCGGCGTCGAGTAAACACCTGATCGGAATGTGCGCGCGGCGGCCTGGGCTGTCGCGCGCACGGTTGTCTTGGAGGCCTGTTGATGAAATTACCTATCGCCGCACTGCTTGCCGTCCTGATCCCCGCCGCCTGCTGGGGTCAGAAGAAAGAAATCGTCGAGTTGGGCCGCGACCTCGCTCTGCTCCAGGAGGAGGTGCGCTCCATGAAGCAGGCGCAGGATCAGCGGCTCACCGGCATCGAGGCTTCGCTGAAGACAGTCCTGGACCAGATCAACGCGACCAGCCGGCAACTGGCGATGCTCGATGCGGGATTGCGCGAGCGGGTCGAACGTTCGATGACGGGGCAGATGTCGACTCTTGGCGGCAAGGTGGATAGTCTTGGGCAGGACTTCAGCTTTGTTCGCGAATCTGTGGGTGAGGTCAATTCGCGGCTCAACAAACTGCAGCAGCAGATGGTCGATCTTTCCAACGTGATTAAGACCATGCAGGCGCCGCCGGCCCCCCCGCCCGGTGCTGAAGCGCCGGGGACGCCGCCGGCCGGCGTATCGGCAACCAGCCTCTATCAGGATGCGCGCCGGGACAAGTCCTCCGGTAACAGCGATCTCGCCTTGAAGGGGTTCAGCGACTACCTTGCCTGGTTCGGATCCACCGACTCTGCGCCTGAAGCCCAGTACTTCATCGGTGAAATCCTTTACGAGCAGAAGAAGTACGATCAGGCGCTACAGGCCTTTGACAAGGTGCTCGAGGCCTATCCTCGAAACCCCAAGACTCTCGACGCTCACTTCATGAAGGGCCGTTCGCTCGTCCGGCTCAACAAGAGAAACGAGGGCGCCGATGAGTTCCGGGAGATCATCCGCCTCTCGCCGAAGAGCGACATTGCCTCGCGCGCGCGAGTCGAGCTGAAGGATCTTGGGCTCAGCGCCACGCCGCCGCCCGCGGCGCGCAAGCCCAAGTGAAACCCGGCCTGGCCCTGTTGCTTCTGGCCGCCGCCGTGCGGGCCGGAGATGATCCGCGCACAATTGATGCTTTCCGCGGCTCTACGCCTGACATAGACGCCGTCTTGTCGCCATATGAATGGTCCGACGCTTCATTCGTGACAGGGCCGGCCGGGTGGATCTCCCAATTCTCGCCAGTCGTCAACCCGCAGGACCTCGCCTTCACCGTTTGGACCAAGCACGACTCCACTCATCTCTACTTCGCTTTTCTCATCAAGGACGACAAACTGTACGGCATCGACACGCCGCGCTGGCTGCCTCCGAACAATGCCAAAGCACACGAACTGACGCCGGAGGGCTGGCCCTGGTTCGGCGACGAGGTGGAAGTGCTCATCCACGCCGGACCGAAATGGCGGGGCGACGAGGGCGCCGCGGGCAACGGCTTCTCCTGGCAGATGGTGGCCAATCTGACGAAATCCCGGCTCGGCGGAGTGGGTCAGGGTGGCCTGTTGGAGGGAGAGCCGCGCAGCCGTCCGGAAGCCTGGGCGACCTATCGCCGCTGGATCGAGACCGGCGCCATGCGCGCGGCGGCACGGCCACTGCCTGGTGGCCGCGGCTACGTCATCGAGTGGGCGATCCAATTCAATCCCTGTCTTGAGCTTGAAGCCGGCCGCTTCTACGAAGAACCAATGGGCGATCGTGCGGTTGGGCTGAATATCGCGGTGGGTGATCTGGACGAACCAGCGGCCGGAGCGGGCAACTTCGGCAACTTTCACCACGAGGACTGGTGGGCCGGTGCGAAGAACGTCCGCACACAATTGAGATACTGGGGAACGCTATGGATCCGATCGTCGACTCTGGACAACAGCAGGAAGCTCCTCCAGGCCCGCTGACCTACTCCGACCTCGCCTCGCGGCTGGAAACCGCGATCTGGTCTCCTACGGCCACCGACGATGAAGTCGTGCGCGCCTGCCGCGAAGGCCTTTCCCTGGGCCTGGCCACGGTCTTCGTCAGGCCGGACGACCTCGATCTGGCAGTCGCTCAACTGCGCGGCACGTCAACCTCTGCCGGCAGCATCGCAGGGTATCCCTATGGCTGGTCGACTACTCCGGTGAAGCTATACGAAGCCCGGGACATGCTGCGGCGCGGGGCTAAGGAAATCGCCGTGGCAGCGCCGCTGGGCAAGCTGATCTCCCGCCAGTTCCAGGCTGTCGAGACCGAGTTGCTGCAGATGGCAAAGTCCTGCCGCGAGGAGGGCGCGCGGCTGCGGCTCGTGCTCGACGCGCTCGCCCTCCCGGAAGACCTGAAGGTGATCGCGATGAAGATCGCCAAACGCTGCGAAGCTGACTTTGTGATGATGTCGCTTGCACCCTCTGACGGACTGTGGCCCGAGATCGCTTTGTATCGCCGGGTTTTGAAGTGGTTCTGCGGCCTGGCCGCGCCGGTGCCGCAGGATTCGCTGGCCTCGGCTCTGCGGCTCTACGGGGAAGATGTCCAGCGCATGTTATCGGAGAACCCGGGCAAGATCCTGGCCGATTGGAGACTGGTCCTCGAGGATCGGGCCAAGGTGTCACCCAGTTGAGGCATCCCCAGCCTATTAGGGTGAAATGGTAGACTCTTGAAAACACTGTAGCAATGGCACCGCGCAACACGCTGCCGAAGATCTGTATCGCTCTTGGCTTCTCGCATCCGGACCGCTTGCTTGAACACGCCAGACGCGAGGCCGATGCCGGCGAGCGCTTTCTTGAATTCAGGCTCGACTATCTCCCGGCCCCCGAGCAGGGTCTCAAGGTGATTGCTGACTTTCTGAAGCTCTACCCCGACGCAACAGTGCTCGCCACGTGCCGCCGACATCAGAATCACGGCCGGTTCAACGGCAGTATCGAGGATCAATTCCGTATTCTGCACGCCGCCATCGACAGCGGCGCCAGGGGAGTCGATATCGAGATCGAGAGCGCGGAGACGCCAACGGCTCCCCGCCATTTGCTCGACCGCTCCGCCAGCGTCATCATCAGCTATCACAACTATGAAGGCACTCCGGCGATGGAGCCGATCATGCGGCGGATGCTCAAGGTTCCGGCTACGGCTTACAAGATCGTCACGACGGCGCGCAAACCCTCCGACAATCTCCGCGTCCTCGCCCTGGCCAAGGCCTACCCGAAGACTCCGTTGATCCTGCTGGCCATGACGGAGATCGGCTTCCCCTCGCGCGTTCTCAGTATGGCCAATGGCTGCGTCTACACTTTCGCGGCGCCGGCGGCCGCCGAAGGCACCGCGGCCGGCCAGGTCTGCGCCAAGACCTTGCGCCAGTTGTACCGTGTGGAAAAACTGGCCAAACCGACCAAGGTGTTTGGCGTAATCGCGGATCCCGTCCGCCACAGCATCTCACCGGCGGTACACAATCGGGCGCTTCAGGCGCGCCGCATCGCCGGTTTGTATCTGCCCTTTCTCGTCTCGCCCCTGCAGTTGAAGGACTTCTTCCTGTTTGCGGAGCGCTTGCCATTGGCCGGGTTCAGCGTCACGATCCCCCACAAACAGCGCATCATCCGGTACCTCGACATCGTGGACCCGCTGGCTCGCCGCATCGGCGCCGTGAACACCGTCTGGCGGAAAGCCGGCAAATGGCGCGGCACCAACACGGACGCTGAAGGTATTCACGTGCCGCTGGGCAAGCGGCTGAAACTCGCCAAGTCGACAGTCCTGATTGTCGGTAACGGAGGGTCGGCGCGCTCGGCGGCGTTCACCCTGTCTGACTGCGGAGCCAGGATTGCGATCACAGGCAGGAATCCGGATCGGGTGCGGGCTCTGGCAAAGTCCATCGACGGCGAAGCGCTCACGCCGGAGCAGGCTTTGACCCGGCACTTCAACGCCATCGTGCATGCCACGCCGCTCGGGATGTGGCCTCATACGGACGCTTGCTTCTTCAATGATGTGATTCCGGGAGATATTGTCTTCGATTTGGTCTACACGCCGCAGGAAACGACGCTCCTCAAGCGCGCCGCCGAACAGGGCAAGGTAACGATCCCGGGCCTGGAGATGTTTCTCGAACAGGGCGCCAGGCAATTCGAGATCTTTACTGGTGAAAACCCTCCCCGCTCTGTCATGGAGCGCGCGGCCTTGGAAGCTCTTGCCGATCAGCGCGCCCTGACGCACAATGCGGCGCACAATGGAGTCAAAGGAGATTCACATTGAAGCCAACCGTCAGCAAGGCCTCCGGCAATCCGCCCCGATTTCGCGGCGGTTCATCCTTGCCGCTTCGTCCCTGTTGACCGTTCCGGCGGCCGTGGCCCAGAATCAAGCACCCTCGAACATTCAGCAGGCCCGCGATCAGGCGTCGCGGAACGCCGATGCTCTTGCGAAGGTCGACCTGCCCAGGTCCAGCGAGCCCGCCTTTCGTTTCGAAGCCTGAGCGGCCCTCTGGAGTGAACCGTCATGGCCTCCTTTGACGAAGCCCTTTTCTTCTCGACCGCTGTTGAGCTGAACAAGCGTTGGCAGCAGAAGGAGTTCAGCTCTGTCGAAATCACGCGAGCCTATTGCGACCGACTGGAGCAGAAGGGTCCGCGATACAACGCGCTTGCGCTCTCGCTTCGCGAGGAGGCAATGCGTGCCGCCGCACAGGCCGACAGGGAACTCAAGCGTGGCCGCATTCGAGGTCCGTTGCATGGCGTGCCTTTCGCAGTCAAGGATCTCTTGAGCGTAGCGGGACGTCCCACCGCCTGGGGAGCGCGGCCTTTTCAGGGACAAGTGTTCGACCAGGACGCGACGGTTGTGGCGAAACTCGCCAAGGCCGGAGGTGTCCTGACGGGCAAACTCGCAATGGTTCAATTGGCCGGGGGCGGCGGCTACAGGTATGCCGCGGCTTCGGTGAATGGGCCTGGACTCAACCCCTGGAAACGGGATCGTTGGTCCGGAGGCTCATCGAGTGGAAGCGGATCGGCCGTCGCGGCCGGACTTGTGACCTATGCGCTCGGCTCGGAAACCAACGGCTCTATCGTCACGCCTTGCGCCTACTGCGGCGTGACGGGCCTGCGTCCAACCTATGGGCTCGTGAGTCGCGCCGGTGCGATGGCCCTCTCCTGGACACTCGACAAGATCGGGCCGATGGCGCATTCCGCCGAGGACTGCGGCCACATTCTCGACGCCATCGCAGGCGGCGATCCGCTCGACCCCGGCTCGGCCCGCAAGAGTTTTCGATTCGCCCCGCAATACGCCCGCGGGCCGAAGGAGCTGAAACTCGGCTTTTCCACCGCGGATTTTTCCGAATATGTGGATGAACCGTTGCGGGCGCCCCTCTCCGCCGGTTTGGATGTTCTGCGGAAAATGGGCTTCCAGATGGTGGAAATTGATCTCCCGGATCTGCCCTATGGCCCTGCTATCAGCACAATTATCGGCGCCGAAGCCGCTACGGTATTTGCGGATTTGATCCGTGATGGCCGCATCGATACACTCGACGATGAACGCCAGGCAGCGGGCCTTCGCAGCGGACTCGAGATCACGGCGTCGGCCTACCTGCAGGCGATGCGCGTTCGACGCCTCGTTCAGGAGTCGATCAACGGGGTATTCGGCAAGGTGGATCTGATCGTCTCTCCCGCTCGCTACGGAATCGCTCCTTCGATCAAGGATCCGCTCGACCGTACTTCGGGTACTACGGGTATTGCACAGGCCAGAGGTACCCGCGCGATGGTCACTGCAGGTAATCTGGCTGGTTTGCCTGGATTGATACTGCCTTGCGGATTGGCCGGCGAGCCCGCTAACGGCTTGCCCACAGCGATTTTGCTCACTGGGCGCGCCTTTACGGAGAACACTCTACTGCGGGCCGGAATCGAATTCCAGCGCGAGACGAACTGGAATCGACTTCGTCCGGTAATGTGAGTACTAGAACTTTGTTCTTAGCTTAACTGTAGGAAATTACATATCCGCAATTGTGGATCTCGCGCTAATAGTCTATGAATGAAAAGGATGGCGACTGCCACGCCTGCTCCGCAGGTCCCTGAACTCGATGCCCTGACGGGCTTGTCGAGGGGTGGTCACTTCGAATCCCGGCTTCAAAACATCATCGACGACCCCAGTTCCAAGGCCCGAACTTACGCTGTTCTCGTGCTTGGTCTCGATCGCTTCCGCCATCTCAATGAACTGCTCGGCTATCAGGCCGGTGATGCCGCCCTGCGCGAAATTGCAGGCCGCTTGCGAAGCGGACTCGCGGAACCCGGGATGGTCGCGCGACTTGGCGGCGACGAATTCGCCGTATTGATCCCGGGCATGGGCAACGAGCCAGCGGCGGAGATCGCGGCCGTGCGGCTTCTGCAACTGGCGAGCGAATCCTTCCTGGTTCGCAAGCGGGAAGTCTTCCTCACCGCCAGCATAGGAGTGGCGATTTTCCCGGGCGATGGAGTTCAACCGCGGCAACTGCTTCGCGCTGCCCACGACGCCATGAATCGGGCCAAGCTGCGCGGCGGGAACACGTTCGAAAGGACGCATCCGCCGATGGGTCTGCGCCCCGAGCAACGGTATCAGCTCGAGTCGGCTCTCCGGCAGGCGCTCAAGAATGAAGAACTCACGGTTCGGTATCAGCCCCAGGTAGACCGTGAAGGCTGGCTGCGGGGGTTGGAAGCTTTACTGAGTTGGGACTCGCCGTCGCTGGGTCATGTAGAAACAGAGACATTCATCAGGCTGGCCGAAGAGACCGGGGTCATCGTCCCCATCGGCGCCTGGGTGCTGGAAACGGCCTGCCGCCAGGTAGCGGCGTGGCGTGCGGCGGGTTGGCCCACCCCTCGCATGGCTGTCAACGTTTCAGCTCTCCAGTTTGCCAATCCAATGTTCGTCGCGGCAGTTGAAAGCACGTTGAAGAACACCGGTGTATCCGGTTCCGACATCGAGTTGGAAGTCACCGAAAGCACGATTCTGCGGGATCTCGACGAATCGGCCGAGCGAATGGCCCAGTTGCGCCTATTGGGGATACGCATTGCCATTGACGACTTTGGGGTTGGATACTCTCCGCTCAGCTACATGCACAGGCTGCCCTTGGATGCCGTCAAGGTTGACCGAACCTTTATCGGCCAGATAACCAAACCGTCCGGCAGTCTTCCGGTTGTTCATACCATCACGATTCTGGCTCACCATCGAGGCCTGGAAGTCGTGGCTGAGGGCGTGGAGACCGAGGGAGAGCTGGAACTTGTGCGTGCGGCACGCTGTGATCTCATGCAGGGTTTTCTCTTTGGTCCCGCGATGGGAGCAAGTGAGGTGGAGAACCTCATGCGCCACCCTGAAATCCTCACGGCAGCCAGCCGGCCCACATCCCAACTGCATTTTTAGTCCCGACTCTGCCCGGACTTGAAAAACGGGCCGAAAGCTGGTCAGGCGTCCGGCCCAGGGAGTTAGTGCCGGGGAGACGACGGAGGAGAAGCCGCCCCGGCACAAAGGTCTTTTTAGCCGAGCAAGCCGCCGTGGCCCAGGCATGCGATCTCCCATCCGGAGATTCTGTAGCGTGCCAGCATCGCGGGCAGGACCAGGTCGACCACGTTACATTTGGCCGACCGGTAGCAACCGGGAGCACTCAGAATAGGAACATCGTCCTTGTAGCCGAGCAGGAGCAAATTGCCCGGTTCCACCGGAGCCAGGAAGCGCTCCAGATGGCAGCCGATGTTGCCCATCGCCCTGCCCACGACGTCTTCCGGGCCCGCCGGAGCGGTCGTCGAGGCCACCAGTACGACGGCTGGCTTGGTGCGAGCCAGGTGGGCCATCGCCTTGGTCACCGAATTCTCATCCTCCACACAAGCGAGTGCGTAGCGCGGCGACACATGGAATTTCTCCAGGCGCTGCCGCATGATCACTTCGAAAAGCTGGCGCGCGCGATCGCCGGAGTGTGGATCGCTGTACAGCACAGCGACCGTCGGCTCGCGCAGGGGCCTGGCCTGCAGGATGGGGCCGCGTTCCTGAAGAATGCTGATAACGGCTTCCAATTGCGCCTGCTGGACCGCGAAGGGGGAGCTCTTGACTGTGGCTACCCGCTCGCCTGAACGGACGAAGGCGAAGTTCGTAGGCGTGGCGATGACGACACTCGACGTGCAGTTGATCTGCCGGAGCAACTCGTCGTCCACCAGGACGCAGGAATCTTCCGTCGCAAAGAGATTTGCGCGCCCTCCGGCTGCGAGCCGGATCTCAATGGAGCCGCAGCCAATGGATTGAGCCACCTGCGTCACCACCGCGTCTTCTCCGATTTCACCAGCGTCGAGTTCGGTCACCCAGACCTTGTTCAGCCCCTCGGACTCCAGAAGGCGTACGTCGTCCTCGCTGATGATGTGTCCTTTCGCCAACAGTTTCTTTCCGCCGGGGCGGAAGATCGTGCAGCAAAGAATGCGGCCATGGGCTTCACGGATATCGACGGTCAGCGCCTTCATCGGTCATCTCCAAGGGGCTCGGGGTGGCCGGGGACGGTGCCGACCGGCTCTCATGAGGTGTTAGTCGGATTCGCCACGTCAAAATCTCAGATTTTCTCAGGCTTTTCAGTTGTTCCGGAGAATTGGCAACTGGCTGAAGGGTTCTTCCAACACGCTGGCCTTGCCGGAAGGCAGCACCGCGCCTTCTTTCAGTACTTTAAGGACGGCGATTTCGTCGCATGCCTGGAACTTGGGGCAGCGCAGGCAGTCTTTCCAGGCCTTCAGCGGCAGATCTCCGCGCTCGACCTCGTGGTAGCCGAGTTTGGCGAAAAAGCCCGGCACGTACGTGAAGGCAAACACGGCATCGAGCCCAAATTCCACCGCCTCTCGCTCCAGAGCCTCCATCAGCAGGCGGCCGGTACCCGTCCCCTTGGACTCCGGAGTCACTGCGAGGGAGCGGACCTCCGCGATCGAGGGCCCGTAAAAATGCAGCGCGGCGCAGCCCAGCAAACGGTCGCCCTCCACGGCGACGGTAAAGTCCCGGATCCCTTCACTCAGCTCGAACTCGTTGCGGGGCAACATGATGGCGTCGCGCGCGTACCCGTTGATCAGGCGCAGCATCCCGCCGATGTCCAGCATTGTCGCTTTGCGGATGTTCATTGGGTCCCCCTTCAAGCCGGGTGCCGAGCGGCTTCCCCGGAGAGCAGGCGCGAGACGACGCCGGCGGCCGCGCCCGGGGCGATCACAACCTCTCCGACCCCGCCCACCAGCGCCGCCATGGCCGACTTCAGTTTGGCCTGCATCCCGCCGGTGGCGACACCGCTTTCAATCAGTGCCTTGGCTTCAGGTATGGTCAGTTTGGCCAGAGTCTCCCCGCAGCGCCGCGGACTCCATCGACATCGGTCAGAAACAGCAGCTTGGTCGCGCCGAACGCAGCCGCGCAGGCGACGGCCATCTGGTCGGCGTTCACGTTGAAGACTTCTCCGTCACGGTCGCCGGCAACACAGGCCACAACCGGCAGGAACCCATTGCTGACAAGCAGGTCAAGAAGGCTCGGGTCGACAGACTCGATGCGGCCCACCGCCCCGAGTTCCGGGTTCATCTGAATGGCCTTGGCCAAGCCGGCGTCGATGCCGCTGAGTCCGACGGCCCGCGCTCCCGCGCCATTCAGCGTTGCCACCAGATCCTTATTGACCGAACCTGCGAAGACCTTGAGCACCGCGTCGACGACCTCCGGGGTCGTTACTCGCAATCCGCCGACGAATTGGCTCTGAATTCCGCGCTCGGCAAGAAACCGGGTCATCTGCTTCCCGCCGCCATGCACGACGACCGCCTGGATACCCTGCGCGGGCAGCACAGCGATCTGACGGGCGAGCGAGCGCCGTGACTCCTCACTGTCCAGCAGCGTTCCGCCCAGCTTGATGAGTACTTTCACAGCAGACCCTCCGTCTCGGGAAACCCGAACATCAGGTTCAAATTCTGGACAGCCTGCCCAGCGGCGCCTTTCACCAGATTGTCGATGACGGTGACCACGACGGCGCGACCTGTCTCGGCGTCCAGCTTGCAGCCGATATCGCAGAAGTTGGTGCGTGCGACCCCACGCAGATCGGGCATCACGCCTGCGGCATAGACGCGCACGAATGGCTCGCCCGCATAGGCCTTCGAGTAGAGATTGACGAGATCCTCGGTCTCCCGCAATCCCTTCGCGCGGAAGTACACGGTCTCGAGGATGCCGCGGTCAACCGGGATCAACTGCGCGGTGAAGCTGAACTCGCTCTCTTCCAGTCCGGAGTTCATCAGAACCTCCGGGACATGACGGTGATCGAGCACCGAGTAGGCGGAGAAATTCTCAGTCACTTCGCAGAAACTCGTCTTCAGGCTGGGCTTGCGGCCCGCGCCGCTTACTCCGCTCTTGGCGTCGCACACGATACCGCCCGCGCGGTCGACCACGCCCGCCTCCAGCAGCGGACGTATCGCCAGGTTGGCCGCCGTCGGATAGCAGCCCGGGTTGGAGAGAAGCTCGGCGCCCGGGATGGCTTGACGGTAGAACTCCGGTAGGCCATACACAGCCTTGCTCAGCCATTCAGGCGCTGTGTGCGCCTCCTTGTACCACTTCTGGTAGCGCTCAACGGTCTTCAGCCGGAATGCCCCGCTCAGGTCGATGACCTTGATCCCGGCCGCGAGCAAAGCCGGTGCGCTCTCCATCGATACCTCGGGAGGCGTGGCCAGAAACACGGCCTTGATCCCCGCTTCCCTGGCGGCCTCGACGGTTGCGGGAATTCGCTCGGGTCCGCGTTGGCCGAGTGCCCGCGGACGTTCGCTTGAGTCGGCCCGATGCTCCATGAGCCAAGGTGTGGTTCCGCTGTGCCGCTTGAGAATTTCAATGAGTTCCGCGCCGCTGTAGCCTCGGAAGCCAACGATGCCGACGTTCGTGGTCATGGTGTCAGGTATCCGTGTCAGTGAATGGCCGGATAATTATTCACCGGCATGAATAATTATACCATCTGATGTGAGCGGGAATCAGCGTTGCTCGCTGACGCTTCTGTCGGCGAGTTCACCGAGGACGGGCAGGCGGATGGACTCGCCCTGACTGGTCTTGACCACCATGTAGAGGGAAGTGACGACGAGGCCGATTTTCATCAGCTTTTCGACCAGGCGTGTGCCGCTCGAGTATCCGGTGAGTGGGCCGAAAACCCAGTCGACGAACAGCCAGATGACGAAAAGGTACAGACCCTGAAATGCGTGGAAGCGGACCTGACGCTGCTCACGGAACTTGTCTGCGGCCAGCACGACGATTGAGGCGATCCAGCCGACCCACGGGAGGTAGCAGAAGAGCGAGGCGTTCCGATTCGTGAAAAAGGCGAGCGGGTCGGGTTTGGTTGACGATCGTGGAGCGGACGCTTGCCACGGATTAGCTCCGGGCGAGGTCCCCGCCTGCTCCTGCCGGGCGCCACAGGTGCCGCAATACAGGTCGCCTGTGTTGACCTGATTCCCGCATTGAGTGCAGAAGGGCATCACTCGTTCTCCCGATCCATACTACGATGTTTATCCGTTACCCGTTCCATCGGGTTCAAGGCTCTCAACCTTGTGATAGGATTCGGCCATGCTTCGTACGATCGGCCTGCTTGCGGCCTTATTCTCTGCTTCACTGTGGTCGGCGGCGCCGTCCAAGACGCTCGAACTAGAGTTTATCGACACGGAAGGAGGCCAGGCTACCCTGCTGGTCACGCCTTCCGGACAGTCCATGCTGATTGACGCCGGTTGGCCGGGGAATCAGGGCAGGGACTCGGACAGGATCATCGCAGCCGCCAAGCGGCATGGTCTGACGAAGATCGATTTCATGCTGGTGACTCACTACCACCTCGACCATATCGGCGGAGTTCCGGAACTGGCGGCAAAATTCCCTGTCGGGATGATGATCGACCATGGCGACAACACCGAGACGGGCAAGCAGGCTCAGATGCTGGAGGAGAACTACCGCAAAGTGATCGCCCAGGGCGTGCGGCGGATGAGCGTGAAGCCGGGCGACGTTCTGCCGATTCGAGACATCAAGGTGGAAGTGGTGACTGCTCGCGGCGAGCACATCGCCAAGCCGTTGAAGGGCGCCGGGAAGAAGAACCCGAATTGCACCGAGGAGAAGAAGAAGGACGACCCCACGGAGAACGGGCGGTCAATCGGGGTTCTGGTCAGCTACGGCAAGTTCCGGTTCGTCGATCTTGGCGATCTCACCTGGAACAAGGAACTGGAGATTGCCTGCCCCGAGCACTACATCGGTGCGGTTGACCTTTACCTGACGACGCATCACGGACTGGATCAATCCGGATGCAAGGCCATCGTTCACGGGCTGAAGCCGAGGGTTGCGATCATGAACAACGGAGCGCGCAAGGGCGGGAGTCCCTCTGCCTGGACGGTGGTGAGCACCTCGCCGGGGCTGCAGGACATGTGGCAACTGCACTATTCGATGGCTGGAGCGAAAACTCAGAACGTGGCCGAGGAGCGAATCGCCAACCTCGAAGAGAAATGTCAGGGTCACGGGATTCTGGTGAAGGCGGAGAAGAACCGCACCTTCAGCGTCACGAACCTGCGCAACAACGTATCGAAGACCTACAAGCCCTGAACCGCTGTGACTTGAACCAGGAACGGCCGCACCTCGACCTTCCGATTGCAGTGCTTCGACCCCTCGGCGGCGAGCTTGAGCGCCACGTCGAGGTCAGGGGCCTCAATGATCCAGAAGCCGGCGAGGTACTCCTTCGATTCCAGGAAGGGACCGTCGGTGAACACCGCCTCCCCACTCCGGTTGTCGATGACGGTGGCCGTGTTGGGCGAATCGAGGCCGTCGGCAAAGACCCAGTGGCCCTCGGCCCGGAGCCGTTCGTTGAACGCGTTGATGGCAGCCATCTCGGTCGGCGTGGCGGAGCCGGTATTGTCGTCGATCACGGAAACCAGATACTTCATCTCGGATCATCTCCGGTGTGGGCGCTCTCATCACTATCCGCCCGCACGTGCACTTTCTGGCACAACCGCTGGACGAAGGCCGTCCCACCGGACTTGGCGGCTCGACAAGTGCCAGGTCTTGCCCTTGTCATCGTTGCCCTGGAAGAACAGCGTCGTGGTTCCGTCCTGATCCACGAATGCTCCGGGGTGGCCGGATTCCGATGAGTTCCAAGTTCCTGGCGCACCCGCCGGCAGGATCGGCTCGGGGCTCAGTCGCCGCCATGAGAGGCCGTCCGCACTCGTGGCAGCCCCAATCTGCTGCGGTTCGTTGTTGTAGCCGCCGGCATAGAACATCACCAACCTGCCGTCGCGCGCGACCACCGAAGGCGCTTCGATGCATTGGCGCTCCCAGGCCAGTTCGGGCTTCAGGACCGGGCCTTCGCCGAGCACGCCAGGCATCGACCACACTTCGCGGTCGAATCGAGGTTCGGCGGCGCCGATCGCCCCCACGATCATCTGCACCTTCATCTCCGGGTCGCGCGTCGCGGCCAGCATCCTCCATCGCCCGGCGAAGAAGAAGACCTCGGCGTCGATGGCTCTTCCAGAGGACCACGGCCGGCCAGCGGGGCTGAAGACGGGATTTGTCCCGTTTCGCTTGAACTCAATCCCGTCGGTTGAGACAGCGTGGCAGATGGCGTCCTTGGGGCCGTTGCCGTAGGTCTGGTAGAACAGATGAACTCGTCCATCGATCACCACGGCGCAGGGCGCACAAAGTCCCTTGGCCTCGTATTCCGCGGCCGGCAACACTTCGGCGGCCTTCTTCCAGGAACGCAGGTCGCTGCTCGCCGCGACACCGATAGCCCAGCCGTCTCCCTGCCGTTTGTCGCCAAATGGCGGGATTGAGTAATAGAGCAGATAGCGCCCGCCAAAGCGAATGACTGAGGGGTCCTTGGAGAAGGCCCGTCCGCGGGAGGTATCGGCCCATCGCCAGCCTGTCTCGGGTGCCGCGCTCAAAGCCGCAAGGAACGTTCGGCGGGTCAATGAGGCGGCTGGAGGCATCAACGCTGATTCTATGTCAATGGAGCAGCCTGGTCGATCGCCGCTGGTAGAATGGTCATCGGCACGCGGCCAGCGTGCCGCCGATGATCCTCACCAGTTCGCTGTACTTCATCTTCCTGGCGGTAGTGTTCTTCCTCTACTGGCCGCTGAGCCGGTTCCGGCTGGCCTCACTCGCCATCCTTCTCACGGCGAACTACTTCTTCTACGCCAAGTACGATTTATTTTATCTCGCGCTGATCCCTCTGGCATCGCTGGCCGACTACTCCATCGGCCTCGGCCTCGGCGCCTTCAAATCCAGGCCCCTCCGGCGCCTGCTGGTGAGTCTCAGCGTCCTGATGCACCTGAGCATTCTGGCCTCGTTCAAGTACATGCCATTTCTGCTCGAGACCTGGGCGGGCATCACACGGCACCAGACCCCCAAGTGGGATTGGGTCTTTCCCCTCGGCATCTCGTTCTTCTGCTTCCAATCGATGACCTACACCATCGACCTGTATCGTGGCGACGGGAAGCCGATTCGCAGCTTGTTGGCCCACTTCACCGCCGTCAGTTTCTTCCCCACGACTCTGAGCGGCCCCATCACGCGCGTCCTGGCGCTCGCGCCGCAGATGGAGAAGACCGGTCGTGTGCTGTCCTCGGAAGAATCGGGGCGCGCGTTCTATCGAATCGGCTTGGGGCTGCTGAAGAAATTCCTGATCGCCGACTTCCTGAGCGAGAATCTGGTCACACGCGTCTTCGACACGCCCAACCTCTATACCGGCGTGGAGTGCCTGGTGGGTATCTATGCCTACGCCGCGCAGCTCTACTACGACTTTTCCGGCTACTCCGATATCGCCATCGGCAGTGCCCTGCTGCTTGGGCTGAAACTGCCGGAGAACTTCAACCGGCCGTACCAGGCGATGAACATCAGCGAGTTCTGGCGGCGCTGGCACATTTCGCTTTCCAACTGGCTGCGCGACTACCTGTACTTTTCCCTCCCCGGCAAGCGCAACAAGCTGGCTACACTCTTCAATCTGTTCGTGACCATGCTGATTGGCGGCCTCTGGCACGGGGCCTCCTGGACATTTGTCGTTTGGGGTGCTCTCCACGGGGCGGCCTTGGCGGTCCACCACGCATGGCGGACGTGGCGCGGCAATCCGGCGCCTTCCTCCAATCATCTGATCCGGCTCCTGTCACGCCTCGCGACCGCGCACTTCGTAATCTTCGCCTGGGTTTTCTTCCGTGCGTCCTCTTTGGACAACGCCCTGGAGGTTCTGAAACGGATCGCCAGCATGACGGCAAGCCTGGCCAACATTAGCGTTCCTATAGGAGTTGTATTGGGAATCGCTGCGGCGGCGCACTATTTTCCGCGACAATGGAGTGACCGCAGTGTCACGCTCTTCAGCAAAGCGCCGTTCTACGCGCAAGCGGCCCTCATCGCCGCCCTCATCGTCGCCATCCAGTATGTCGCCGTCACCGGCGCAGCGCCCTTCCTCTACACACAGTTCTGAAGCCTGCGCCGAATCCTTCGGTTCCCCTGTGGCCGCTGAAGCCGCTATTGGTGGCATTGACCTTAGCCGTGCTCGTGACCGTTCCCCAGTACATTCCGTACCAATACGAATGGCGGCTTTTTGACTGGCGGACAGTGCCCTCGATCCTTGAGTTCCGACCCCGGCCGGAGGCTGCATTGACGGCTGCGGAGGCTGTGTCGGGGGTCGCGTCCGAACTGGTGCCGGTGAAATCGCCCGCCTCCCGGCTGCAGGATCCCCGGGACACTCTGGAGCCGTTCTTCGCTTCACTCTATGCCCTCGATCGCGGTCAGGAGGGCGCACAAACCAGGATCCTCCATTACGGCGACTCCCCGACCACCGGTGACCTGATCACCGCCGATGTGCGGGAACTCATGCAGCAGCGATTCGGCGATGGCGGGCATGGAACGTACCTGATTGCCAAGCCCTGGGCTTGGTATGCCCACCGCGGCATGGACGTTTCGGCCGAGGGCTGGACGATCAATCCGGCGACATGGCGGAAGGAGAAAGATGGCTCTTACGGATTGGCCGGAGTCTCCTTCACCGGCGGGCCCGGAGCATGGTCCACGATCAAGTTGCGGCGTCCCGGCCATGTCCGGGTAACTGTGAGCTATCACTCCCGGCCTGGTGGCGGGGACGTGCAGGTGCTGGCCGATGATGTGGAGATCGGCACGCTGGTCACAACCGCCGAGCAGCCTCAGCGCGCCGAGCAATCCTTCAGGCTTCCTCCGCAAACCAAGACTGTCTCGCTGCGAGTCGTGCGCGGCACCGCGCGGCTCTATTCCGCTGCCTTCTTCAAGGATCAGCCAGGCGTCGTCTACGATTCCCTGGGCCTGAACGGAACCTGGGCCGGGGTGCTGGCCTCTTACGTGAACGAGGCGCAGTGGGGCGGCGCCATGCGGTCCGCAGAGCCGGACCTGGTGGTGATCAACTACGGCACCAATGAGAGCGGCTTCCCCAAGTACATCGACAGCACCTACGAGAAGGACCTGCTGGAGATCGTGCGCCGCGTTCGCTCCGCAATGCCCAGCACGCCTGTTTTACTCATGAGTCCGATGGACCGTGGTACGCGCGAGTCCGGCGGTCAAATCGGGACCGTCGCTTCGCTCCCCAAACTAGTCACGCTGCAATCGAAGGTCGCCGCCGAAAGCGGCATCGCCTTCTTCAATACCTTTGAGGCGATGGGCGGACCGGGAACAATGGGCCGCTGGTACACGGGAGAGCCTCGCCTGGTGTCGGCCGATTTCATCCACCCGATGCCCGCCGGGGCGCGGATTGTTGGTACGTTGTTATATCAAGCTCTCTTGGATGGCTATAACCGCTACAAGTTGAAGCAGTTGCGCCAGGTTGTCGCAGAGGCCCGCCCGAAGTGAATCGACTCCTCCCCCTTGCCGTCATCTCTTTCCGCGATTGCGGGATGGTCGCTGTCAGGCGCGGTGGATCAGGCCAAGCCGGCCGCTCCCGCCAAGACCACCAAGTCCAGCAGCAAGTCGACCAAGAAGAAAACTGCGGCGCGCAGACGTGTCCCGAAGCCTCCGCCTGTCACGGCGGAGCAGCGTGAAGACGCGCAGCAGTTTGTAGAGGCTCACGCCCGGGAGGCGATGGAAGGCGGCATCTCGAACGCGGCGGCGATGGTGCCATTTTACGAGCAGATGTGGCAGGCGACACAGCCCGGCGGCGCGGGCGGACTCCTGCGGGTGCTGCACTTCGGCGACTCGCACATAGCCACTGACGATTGGCCGGCGTCGGCGCGCCATGTTCTGCAGCAGAAGTTTGGTGACGGCGGCCCGGGGTTTGTCCATGCGGGAAAGCCGTTCGCAGGATTCCGTCGCTACGACGCGCGGACATCCAGTTCGCGCGGCTGGCAGTCTGCCGGACTGTTATCGCGTGAAGGCGACCTGGTCAACGGCATCTCGGGCATCAGCCTTTGGACGGCTCGTGCCGGCGAAACCGTGACGCTGGAAGGCGCGGGAGAGCACCTGGAGCTTTTCTACCTCAAGCAGCCGGGCGGGGGCAGCCTGGTGATCGAAGACAACGGGGCCGAGATCGGCACAGTTGATACCGCAGGCACGCCGGAGCCGGCTTTCTGGTTGAAACAGCTATCGCCCGGAACTCATGTCATCACCGCCCGCACGCTGTCCAGCGATCCTGTTCGCCTGTTCGGCTGGGTGCTCGAGCAGCAGCGCGGCGTGACCTGGGAGACCCTCGGGATTAATGGCGCCCAAGTGGACCTGCTCCTTCTTTGGAACGAACCTGTATTCTTAGAACAGGTACGCCGGCGCAATCCGGCCCTGATCGTGCTGTCCTACGGGACGAATGAGGCGCGGCGGACGGATTGGACCTACGAGAGCTACCGTGCTGCTTTAACTCAGGTGCTGGGACGGCTGAGGCAAGCCGCTCCCGCCGCGTCGATCCTGTTAGTCGGCGCGCCTGATCAAGCCTACCGCTACTCCGCCCGGCGCATCGTGCCGGCTGAAACGGTTGACCGCATCCTTGCCGCGCAGCGGGATGCGGCACTTGCTTCCGGCTGCGGTTTTTGGAATCTGCGGGCCGCGATGGGCGGTAAGGGCTCCATGCGGCAGTGGGTCAATGCCGGACTGGCGCAAGGTGATTTCGTGCACCTGACGCCGGCCGGTTACAAGCTTTGGGGAGAATCGCTGGCCGGACTGCTGCTGGGCCAGTATGAAGTCTTTGTTTCGGTCAGACGACAGATTATTGGAATGGAAAGCAATGGATCGCCGCTCAAAACTCATTGAGATCTTGCAGAAGGTCACCAAGAAACCGCTCACTCCGGCGCCCGATGAATCGTTGTTCGATGCAGGGTTGCTGGACTCCTTCGCGCTCCCTGACCTGGTGACCGCGCTGGAAGACGAATTCGGTATCTCGATCCCTGATGCTGATCTCAACCCTCGAAAGTTCGCCTCGATCGAGCGAATCGAAGAATACCTGGATTCGCGGAGCTAACCCGGAATGTCGTTTTTGCGAGAGTTTGGACACTATCTGCCTGAGCGGGTAGTGAGTAGTGAAGAAGCCGGTTCGTGGGTAGGCGCGACCGCTGAATGGGTAATGAATGTGAGCGGCATCCGCGAACGGCGTTTTGCTGCGGATGACGAGTCGGTCTCCGACCTGGCTGCCAAGGCGGGTAAGGACTGTCTCGATCGTGCTGGCTTCGAAGCCAACCGCCTGGGGCTGATTGTGGTTTCGACGGGCTCCCAGGAAAGGCCCGCGCCCGGCCCTGCTTCAGTGACTGCGCTGAAATTGGGCGCTGCCGGCGTCCCCGCGATTGACCTGCCTGTGGCCAGCGCGGGATCGCTCTTCGGGATTGCCCTCGCGTCCCGGCTTGCGCCATCCATGGGCCACATTCTCGTGATAGGCGCGGAAAAGATGTCCCGGATCATCGCTCGTGAGCCGCAGGAGCGCGGCGTGGCAGTCCTGTTCGGGGACGGAGCCGGGGCCTGCCTGATTTCGCCCGCCGGCGGCAGAGCCGAAATCGTCGAGGTGGAATTGGGCTCTGACGGCACCTGGGCGGACGACCTCTGCCTGGAGACGAACCTGCCCATCAAGATGAATGGCCGGACAGTGATCCTGCAGGCGTCGCGGAAGATCCCGAGCGCCATCCGATCCGTGCTGGACCGGGCCGGAATCGCTGCCGCGTCCATCGGGACTTTCCTGATGCATCAGGCTAATCAGAATCTGATCGACAAGGTTGCAGATTCCCTGGGCGTCGAGAGTTCGCGATTCTTTACGAACATCGCGCGCTACGGCAACACCAGCTCGGCTTCGATGCTGATCGCGGCCAGCGAGTGGAGCCGTGAAGGCGGCTTCTCGCCTGGCGATCACGCTGTTTTCGCCGCCTTCGGCGCCGGCTTCCATTGGGGAGCGCTGCTGGCCAAGGGTTGCTGACGGGTCAGGCTTGGCGGTGGGTCCACCACCACCATGCGGCGTAGATCAGTCCGCCGAGGATCGCCAGTCGCAGCAGCTTCTCCACCACCTGCCAGACCAGCCACCACGCCAGTTCCTTGTCTGTCGGCGTAGCGATGGATGGATTTGGCTTCTTTTGCTCGTCGCTCACGACTTGATATGGAGCACCCAGTCGCCAGTTCCGGGTGCGGCTGTTGCGGCCTGTGAAACCGGTTGAAGTCCGCCCGCGGCGGATGTCGCGCCGGAGCGTGGATCGATCCACACTCCCGAAACGGAACCTGCCCAGCCGGAGAGATCGAGCTTGAGGTTTCCGCCCTTGGGCATGTAGACCAGAGCCTGCCGTCCATCGGCCGTGCGAGCGGCGGCAACGGCATTGCTGAATTCAGGGTCGACGGCATTGTCGCGGACAATTCCAGGCGCGGGCCGGAGGGTCCACCAGTCGAGACGATCGAACACGCCGCGGAGAACCTTCATCTGCGCCGCGCCGGGGTACTTCAGGCACACGCTGACCGGGTCGCCTTCGCCGCTGCCGGTGTGATTCAACGGAACCTCGCGCTTGCGCAGCCACGGCCAGATTCCATGCGCGCCGTACGTGATCCCGGCAGTGGGAGCGATCAGCAGGCTGGTGTAGGAAGCCCGGCGCACATAGTAGTCGGTGATGAGGCTTTGATTGCGATAGGAGAGGTGGCCTTCGTAGTTCGGCTCGGCATCGATGAAGGGTCTTGGAGGAACCAGGGAGGCCGCTTTGGGCATCTCCTCCAGGTGCCATTTCCATTTGTTCGGGTCCTGGCCGTGGCCCGTCTGGCAGGTCAGGAAGTCGAGCCAGGGCTCATCCTTGAGTCCCGGCCACGGGTTCTGCATCCCTCTCGGGTGCAGCGTCACGGGACGGTGGGTCACGCCGGAGAAAACGCCGCGGCCGATCTCCTTCCAGCGTTGGGCGTTCTCATTCCGGTACTCGCCGTCTCCGCCGAGCATCCACAGCGAGCCGTAGGCGGCGTAGCGTGCATTAAGATATCCCGCGAGCTGAACCGCCTGTTCGACGCTCAGGATGATTCCCGGGCTCTCGTCGCCCTTGGAGGAGAGTGCCCAGAGCATGACGGGAACGGGAACCAGGCCCTTCTGCCGGATCGACGCCACACGGCGGTCCATGCGCGCAAAGAAGGCCGGATCGACACTCAGCCGGCCGTCCTGGAGTTGAAAGGCCTTCCGGCCATTCTCGTCCGCCAAGCCGGCTCGCCATTGCGTCAGGACGAACTGGATCGCCGTAAAGCCCTGCGCGACGCGGGCGTTCAGGTAGTCGTCCCACTCCTGATCGGTGGCAAGCAGGGCCCCGTTCCAGGCCGTATCCGCCAGCCAGAACCAGGGCTTTCCGGAAGAATGAGCGAAATGGCGCTGCCCGGCTGGAATCCGAGGCGCACCTTCCCGATCGAGCAGGGTCGTCCCGGAGGATCCCGGCGGCCGTGAATTGACCTTTCTGTCCGTTCAACTGTTTGTCAGTGGACTCGACAGCGAACTCATACTTCCCAGCAGTCTCAGGCATGTAGCGGAGCCGCCACGCCCGGCCGCCGTCCCAGAAGAGCGGGATGGTTTCGCTGGCGCCACCCGGCGTCTTCAGGCGGGCAATGGCCCTGACTGCGAGCGGATTGTCACCCGCCGCGCCTTCCATGCTGGCCTCAAAGCGTCCATGCACAGGGACGGTGGTCGCGGCCGCCAACGGGGACGTGGCGGCCGCCAGGAGCCATTCTCTGCGGTTCATGGCTACTTTGCCGGGCGGGGACGGGGCGTGGCGTCGCCTTCGGTCAGTTTCATGGTCCACTTGACCGCTTCCAGCCACATCTTCTGCACGTCAGGCCGGTTCCAGGATTCGTCGGTGTGGCCCAGGGAGGAATAGAAGACGCGGCCGTTCCCGTAGTTCCTGATCCAGGAGACTGCCCAGTCCTTGTCTTCCCTCTTGATGCCCTTCTTGGTCAAGTCCAGCTTGGATTCGTCCATGCGCATCAACACTCGCACCCGATCACGGGAGAAATCTTTGGCCTGATAGATCTCGTCGTAAACCGTGAACTCCTTGGGCATGTGCTTGACGATTGGGTTGGCGGGGTCCTCGATAATCATCGGAGCGTTGAAGGTGTTCCAGGGGTGGCCATCGAAGTAGCCGCCGACCATCTCGCCGTACTCGGGCCACTTGTAAAAAGTGTCAGGAGCCGAGTGGACGCCGAGGAAACCTTTGCCATCCTGCTTGACGAAGGCCAGCAGGGAGGCCTTCTGCTCCTCGTCCATGTCCAGTTCGCCCGTTGTATAGAACGCGATTGCGTCGAAGTAGTCCAGATTCTTCGCGTTGCCGCCCAGCTTCTTCTTGGTGATGAGCTGTGTGTCGGTCTTGAAGTAGGTATCCCACAGGCCGCTCTCCTGGCCGAGTTTCCAGAGGACGCCCATCCCTTGCGAAGTGGCATCGTGCTGGAAGCCTTTGACAGCGCCCACAACGAGCAGCTTTTTCTTCTTCGGCGCCTGATTCTGGGCGGATTGGCCCAGGGAACGGAGGGCGAGTGGGGCGCAGAAAGCGCCGAGGACGAGGGTGGCGAGTAGTGTTTGTCGAATGAGTTTCATGTCCGAAATCCAGCCTTGGCGCCCACATCATATCACTGCGGGAGTTTGACACTGCTTTTGTGCGCTCCCTACAATGCAAAGTGGAAGAGCACGGCCGGTGTGCCGCGCCGGTCCCGAAGACCCCGAGACATCGCGGCAACACGCCGTTAGCAGGAGAACAAAAAAATGAATTTCCGACCTCTGCACGACAACATCCTTGTCGAGCGCCTCGAAGAAGGGGAGTCGATGATCGGTGGGATCATTATTCCGGACTCGGCCAAGGAAAAGCCGCAACAGGCCAAAGTCATTTCTGCCGGACCGGGGAAGATGCTGAAAGACGGCAAGCGAGCGCCAATTGACCTCAAGGCCGGTGACAAGATCCTCTTCGGCAAGTATTCGGGTAGCGAAGTGAAAGTGGGCGGCACGGACTTCCTGATCCTCAGGGAATCAGAAATCCTCGCCGTGTTGGAATAGGACTTGCGTTGATAGAAACGCATCCAGGAGTATTGCGAGCCTCATGAAACTCAATGCATGGATTCGCCGCGCGGTGGTAGCGGCATCGTTCATTCTTGCCGCCCTGCCTGCCACGGCGCAGCTAAAGGTGGCCGTAGTCAACCTCCAGAAGTCACTCCAGGAAACGGCGGAGATCAAACAGGCGGAAGCCGATCTCAAGGCGCGCTTCGGTCCGCGGCAGGAAGAGATCGCGTCGATGGAGAAAGAGATCGCCAAGTTGACGCAGGAAGCGGAAGCCAACCAGTCGAAGTACAACGAGCAGACAATGGCTGAACTCGGGGCACGCTTGCAGGCCAGGCAGCGCCAATATCAGCGCAACAGCCAGCAGTTGCAGGAAGAAGTGAACCGCGACAGGCAGGACATCCTGGCCAGGATCGGCCAGCGCTTCCAGGACGTGGTGAAGAAGGTTGCCGAGGAAAAGGGCCTCGACCTGGTCGTGGACCAGAACAACCTGCTGTTCGCCAAGCCGGGAATGGACATCTCGGCCGAGGTCACGGCTGCCTACGACAAGGCCTACCCGGTCAAAAAGTAGCAACCGGGAACCGGCCCGGGCCCGGCTGAGTCCAAACAGCCAGACCAAGCCTTGATAGGTGGAGATCCGATGTCCGGCTACCTTGACAATTTCGGTCAATCCGACGCGCTCCGGGAGCGCAAATTCAAGCGCGTCGCCGGCGGGCTGATTCTCGCGGTTGTAGTGTGCCTTGGCGGCTGGCTGTTTTCGCGCGACTACTTCGAAAAGCGGCAGGTGAGCCGCTTCTTCGATCTGGTCAAGGCGGGAAAGCACGCCGACGCCTACCGTCTTTGGGGCTGCGATCAGGCCAAGCCCTGCAAGGACTACAACTGGGAGAGGTTCCTGGAGGATTGGGGACCCAAGAGCCAGAATGCGCCTCAAATCGCATCCACCATGCGTGTCAGGCGGACTCGCTCCTGCGAAATGGGGATCATTTCGGTCGTCGAGTTCAAGCCTGGCGATGAGGTCTTCCTTTTCGTCGACCGGTCAAACCGTCTGATCAGCTTTAGCCCCTGGGGGTATTGCGTGGATTCCCGCGGGAGAAACGTCAATTTCTGGGACCGCTTCTTCCCCTGAGCCCGTCAACATAGTCGTGAGACTCCTGGCTGTTCTACTGATCGCTCTCCCGGCATTGGCGAACGTGCCGGCGCAGTCGGAAGCCTTTCAGTCCCTGTACAACCTCGACTACGACCGGGCTGTAGCTCTCTTTGCTGACAGGACGAAGCAGGCGCCCGACATTCCGGAGAGCTGGAACCACCTCGCTCAGGCGCTGCTCTACCGATCCCTGCACAAGGGTGGAGCCCTGGACAGCGAAAGCTTCTCAATGGGCAATGCGTTTCTGCGGCGGCCGGAAGTCGCGATGCCTCCCGCCGACGAAAAGCGCTTTATCGAGGCGCTGACCACGAGCATGAGACTGACAGATGTCCGGCTGCGCAAGGATCCGCTCGACCGCGAGGCGCTCTATGCGCAAGGCGTGGCTTACGCTCACCGCGCTCAGTTCTTCCTGCTGGTCAAGAAGGCGAATCTGGATGCCCTGCGCGACGGGACGCGGAGCCGCCGGGCGCACAACAAGCTGCTGGAGATCGAGAGCACTCAGGTTGACGCCAAGCTCATTCCAGGCATGCACGAATATGTTGTGGGAAGCCTGCCGGGATGGGTAAAGGCGATGATCTTCCTTGCCGGCTTCGGGGGAGACAAGTGGAAAGGGATCTCCTACCTGGAAGATGCCGCGCGCCATGGACAGAAGACTGGGGTGGAGGCGCGGGTCCTGCTGTGCCTGATCTACAGCCGCGAGAAACAGCCGGCACGCGCCATCCCGATTGCCACGGAGCTGGCGCGGGCCTTCCCGAGAAACTACCTCTATCGGTCCGAGGTGGCATTGTTGCTCGCTTCGGCAGGACGTAAGCGGGAAGCTATCGCCGCTGTCGAAGAAATCGAAAGGCTCAAGCGGGAGAATCATCCGGATTTGAGTCTGATGTCTCAGGAGAAAGTCTCGCGGCTGCGCAAGGCGGTGGAGGCGCGCGCCGGACAATGAGCGAGGCGGCGCTGATCGCACTACTGCGCGGGGACGAAACCGCCCTGGAGCTGGACGAGGCGGCCCTGGAACTGGCCAGGGTAGAGCTGCCGGACCTCGACGCGCAGAAGGCGCTCGCGACTCTCAATGCCTGGGCTGCCGAGGTGTCGAAGAGGCTTCCGCCTGCCGCCGGTGGCGCGCAGTTCCTCTCAGCCCTGCACACATTCCTTTTCGACGAGTTGGGCCTGCAGGGCGACCGCGAGACGTACTATTCGCCCGCCAATTCCTGTCTCGATCAGCTTGCTCACAAGACGCAAAGGTCTTCCCATCACCCTTTCGGTCCTGTACCTTGAACTGGCCCGCAGGCTGATGCGCCCGGTCTACGGAGTGAGTCTTCCAGCCCACTTCGTCTGCCTCTACAACGACGGTCTGGTGAAGGTGTTCGTCGATGTGTTCGACGGCGGCAAGTTGCTGACCGAAGATGATGCCCTGGCGCTGATTGAACGCGTGACAGGGCAACGGATCAGCGCTCACCCGCTCCTGTTCACGCCCGCGACCAAGAAGGAGATTCTCCTGCGCATGTTGCGCAACCTGCGCAACGCCTACACCCTCACCGAGGACGCCGACCGTCTCGCGCGCCTGGACCGGCTCGAAGCCGCCGCCCAATGAGGCCCAAGCCTATCGGTGCGGCCTGCGTCATGATCATCTCTCACAGGCGAGGTATCCGAGAGAGGGACTGCAGTCCCGCCGTGCGGCTGCACCCCCCTCGTTGTCATTCAGTTGATACCGCAGATATTCCCGTGATACTCGCCGTTCCAGCCTAAGATTCCGTCCGGGAGGTGGGGCACAGCCGGGCCGAATGGCCCGCGAAGCGTATAGTGCCCGTAAGCATTTTTGAACCTGGTTTCATCCTTCGGCACGGGTGCAATAGTCCCGCGTTCGTTCACCCACGCCACGCCGGTAGCGTCGAAGCCATTCTGCGGCGCAACGAAGCGGGTCATCAACATGAAACTGCCGGCCTGATTGTCGAGCACAATAGTGGTTTCTTCGGTTCCGATATAGACGGGTTCGGTTGTGCCCGGGCCGCCCTTCTTGACGCCGGTATTGATGGTTTCGGTAGTGCCGTGCAGAGTCGGACCACCGCCGATGCTGATCGAGATCTCCCCCTTCCAGACGAACACCCCCGGACCGAGGGGGACGAGCCTGGCGACGATCGTTCCCGTGAACGATTGACACCGATCCTGTCCCCACGCCGTGTTCGCAGTCAGCAGCACCGCGACCGCCACCGTCGAGGAAATCAGGTTGCCGGGTCTCAAGGCTTTCATGGCATTCTCTCTCCTTGTGGCTGCGAATCGTATTCCGTGGCAGCCTGACGGGAGTATCAGTGGACTTGCTCTTCCCTCCAAGCGACAAGTCGCGTCAAGAGCGGTTTGGCGTGAGATGTCGCTTCCTGATCCGCTCGCCTCCGTCCGCATTTGGGTGGCTTCGCCCGCCAATTCCTGTCTCGATCAGCTCCTCACAAGACGCAAAGGTCTTCCCATCACCCTTCGGTCCTGTACCTTGAACTGGTCCGCAGGCTGATGCGCCCTGTCTACGGAGTGAGTCTGCCCGCCCACTTCGTCTGCCTCTGCAACGACGGTCTGGTGAAGGTGTTCGTCGATGTGTTCGACGGCGGCAAGTTGCTGACCGAAGATGATGCCCTGGCGCTGATTGAACGAGTGACGGGGCAAAGGATCAGCGCTCACCCGCTCCTGTTCACGCCCGCGACCAAGAAGGAGATTCTCCTGCGCATGTCGCGCAGTCTGCGCATCGCCTACACCCTGACCGAGGACGCCGACCGGTTGGCCCGCCTGGCCCGCCTCAAAGCGGCCGCGCAATAGTTCATCGGGTTTATTCCCGCCATGGCAGCCGCCCAACTCTCCCGGGGTGACCCATGTTTCGGCCGCACAGAACGACCTTCTCCAAACTGGATCTCCACAACGTTCTTCAACCGCACCGCTGGTCGACCGACCATCACTTCCCAGAACCGGGACTTCAGGACAACGACGACTTCTCGCGAAGAGAGCTTCCGAGCGCCCGTTAAGCCACGCCTCTGCCGCCTTCGCCGAGCGTCGCTTCGATCCACTAAGAACCCGGAATCTGGCTAATCGCGTCATCACCTCTTTTTTGATTCCGCCATCCAGATATTGCCGGTCGTCTCGTCCATGGGAAACACCATTCGGTCCCCAGGGGCACCCGAGTGGAGGGCGATGGTTAGTGAATTAAGGAGCCCAAGCAGCGAAAGGCGCACTGAGTGAGCGTGATGGACGGGCCACGGGGCTCCTACAGGACGTTTCGTAGCGGGGTCCAGGCGCTGCGCCCATATGCAGGTCGAGCCGTCCTGCCCGGAAACAAAGTAGATGACGCTTCCGTCCGGTGACCACCGGCATGCCATATCCTGGATGTTCTCATCGGCTATGGCGACCCAATCCCGCTCACCGGGCGCCGGCCCATCGGCCCGAAACGGCATGATCAACAGGCGCCATTTAACGGGGCCGATGCGAGCGCAAGTGGCCAGCCAGCGATTGTCGGGCGACAGCCGCGGACTGTAGAAGCTATAGCCGGGGTGCTGCAGGAAGTCTCTGGTCTGACCGGAAGCCGCGCTCAACAGCCTTACCCGCCGGGGCTGGCCCCGGGACCGGATGATGAGCCATTTCCCATCCCGCGACCAGTCGTAGACGGTGCCGCAATCGTCGCACAGTTTCTCCGCCACTCCGCCTCCAGAAGGTATCGCGAATACTTCCACCTTTATTCGGTCGTTGCCGACCGTGTAGGCTACCTTGGAACCGTCAGGAGAAAAGACGGGCAGCCAATCGCGCGCCGGCGTGACAGTCAAAGCGGTTTCCCGCCCGCTGGCGAGATCCTTCATCCATATATCCTCACTCCATATATCCCCGGGACTCGATCGTGACGATGCAAACGCGAGCTTGCGACCATCAGGGGAAATGTCGGGCGCGACATCTCGTGCAGCATCCTGGGTCAACCGCTCGATTTGCCCCATTGGCTTTCCCCGGTTGGCATCGATAGGCAGGCTCCAGAGGTCGGCGTTCGAGGTCGAGTTCGAAAATACCAGGCCTGTGCCCGGCGCAGCCGCGGCCAGTGACGGTTGAGCTTCCATGCCCAGTCCATAGGTCAGGCGCTCGGGTGGGCCCGTGACCTTAAAAGACGCCAGTTGGATCGGGATCCGCCAGAGATTCGAGCTGTCTCCCAGGGAGGCCGAGAAAACCACCCGGCTTCCCTCGGCATCCCAGACGCCTGGATCCAAGAAGCCAGAGAGACCCTGGCTGCGAAGGGCTGCGAACGCGTCCGTTCGTATGGCCGCGCCGCCGTCGAACGGCGTCACCCACCAATCGTACTTCTCCTCGCCGGAACCGGGAGACCGCGGGCTGCCATAGAACAAGAGATGTTTGCCATCCGGAGACCAGGTCGGGAAGCGAGCCAGGTCGAACTCCGCCTGCAGTTGCCTGGGCGAACCGCCGGTCACAGGTACGACAAACATCTTGTAGGATCGGGGAAAGGTTGTGTCGTATTTCGGCCCAGTCCAGGAGGCGATCCAGATTCCGTCGGGGGAGAATCGGGGCCGCCGGCCTTCTCTGGCCACCATCCTTGGCTCGCCGCCACCCAGAGCCGGCATAACGTAGATTCCACCTCCCTCCCGCTCGGAGCGGAAAGCGATCTGGGTGCCGTCGGGCGAGAAGGCTGGTTCGGATTCGTCGGCCTTATCTCGGGTCAAACGGATCGGCTCGCCGTGTGCCACCTGCCGGACCCAGATGTCGAGGTTGCCTTCGCCGGCGCGGTCGGAAGCGTAGGCCAGCAGCTTGCCGTCAGATGAGAGCGCTGGATCGGTGGTCAGCCCCGAATCCGACGTCAGCCGGGTCAAGACCGGTGCCGGGGCGGGCTTGGGGGAGCGGGCCAGCCGCCAGGTCACCCCCGCGACAACGGCAATTGAGAGGGCAACTGCAGGGATCAGCAGCCAACGCGGCAGGCGCTTGCGGGTGCCGGACACCTGCGCCGCTGAGAGTCTGCCGGAGTCGGATTCCTCTTTCAGCTCTGCCAGCGCGATCCTCACATCGTCCATGTGCTGGAAACGACGCGCCGGATCTTTGCGCAGGCAGCGCGCGACAATCCTCTCCAAATCGCGCGGAACCTCCGCGCCCAGTGGCGCCGGTTCCTGATTGAGGATCGCCGCCAGCGTGGCGGTCATGGTGTCTGACTGAAATGCCCGCCTGCCGGTAACCATCTCGTAGAGCACTGACCCGAAGCTGAAAATGTCCGAGCGGGCGTCCACCGGCTTCCCCTGGGCCTGCTCAGGCGACATGTAAGGCGCCGTGCCGACGATCGTGCCTTCCTCGGTCCGCGCAGGGACCGTCTGAGTTTCCCCATCTTCGCAGGGGACTGTGTCGGAGAGTTTCGCCAGCCCGAAATCGAGCACCATTGCCAGCCCGTGTTCGTCCACCATGACGTTGGAAGGTTTCAGGTCGCGGTGGACAATACCGGCAGAGTGGGCGCGCTCCAGTGCGCCGGCGATCTGGACGGCGATCTTCAGTGCCTCGTTCAGGTGCATGCCCTTGCGCGGGATCGACTGATCGAGCGGCTTGCCGGCGATGTACTCCATGGCGATGAAGTCGATGCCTTCGGCTTGGGCGATGTCGTAGATGTGAACGATGTTCGGGTGGTTCAGTGCCGACGCCGCCTTAGCTTCCTGGGTAAAACGATGTTTGCGCTCCAGGTCTGCGACTTTCTCCGGCGGCAGCATCTTGATGGCGACGAACCGGTCCAGGTGCGTGTCCCGTGCCTTGTAGACCACACCCATCCCGCCCTCGCCAAGCTTGTCGATGATCTCGTAATGGAGAAGGCGTCGCCCGGTCATGCGGCTATCCAGAGAATCAGGCCCTTTATGACTCTGATCGAGTCTACTCCCTGAACTCGCTGGAGCCAATCGTTTTCCGGGAAAGGAGATAGGGAGTTCAAAAGTGCACCCCTCCCCAACTGGGGGCTGCTCGGGCACCCCGCGCGCGATCACATCCGGCAGCCCCTTGGGCGCGCGCACGGCCTTGCGTTTGGGCACCCGGATGGGACTGAGCCTGTGGTGACCGGCCAGAGGCTTTATCGATCAGGAGGGCTGTAGTCCTCACGGTTTCTGCTATGCAGGTGTTCGGGTTGGCTCACCAACCAGATCCCGAACAATCTCCATGTCGCTTTCGCCGGGCGCCGCTTCAATCCACTAAGAACCCGGAATCAGGCTGATCGCTTCATCACCTCTTTTTTGATTCCGCCATCCAGATATTGCCGGTCGTCTCGCCCATGGAAAACACCATGTGGGCCCCGAGGGCGCTCCGGGGGAGAGCCATGGCAGACTCGAGCCCACCGTCCAGCCAGAGGCGCGCGGAGTGAACGTGATAGACGGGCCACGGGTCTCCTGCTGGACGTTTCGTTGCAGGGTCCAGGCGCTGCGCCCAAATACAGGTCTTGCCGTCCCGCCCTGGAAGTAAAGTAAAGGACGTTCCCGTCCGGTGACCACCGGCACGACATACGATTGTTATCACTGGCTACGGCGACCCAATCCCGCTCACCGGGTGCCGGTCCATCGGCCCGAAACGGCACGATGAACAGGCGCCACTCAACTGGGCCGCTGCGAGCGTAAGTGGCCAGCCAGCGATTGTCGGGCGAAAGCCGCGGACCATAGAAGCTGTAGCCGGGGTGCTGCAAGAAGTCCCTCCACTGACCGGAGGTCGGGCTCAGCAGCCTCAGCCGCCGGGGCTGGCCTTCGGATCGGATGATGACCCATTTCCCGTCCCTCGACCAGCCGTAGGTCATGCCGCAATCGTCGCACAGTATTTCTGCCACGCCGCCTCCGGAGGGTATCGCGTATGCCCCCAATTTTTTCTGCTGGTACCCGACTGTATAGGCCACCTTGGAAGCGTCAGGAGAAAAGACGGGCAGGAACTCAGGCACCAGCGTGACAGTCAGGGCGGTTTCCCGACCGCTCTCCAGATCCTTGATCCATATGTTCTGATTGCCCGATCTTGCCGATACAAACGCGAGCCTGCGGCCATCAGGGGAGAGGTCCGGCATACTATCCAGTGCAGCATCCTGGGTCAACCGCTCGATTTGCCCCGTTGGCTTTCCCTGGTTGGCATCAATGGGCAGACTCCAGAGGTCGATGTTCGAGGTCGAGTTCGCAAACACCAAACCGGTGCCCGGCGCAGCCGCCGCCAAAGATGGTCGAGCCTCATCGCCCATTCCATAGGTCAGACGCTCGGGAGCGCCCAGGACCTTGAAAGACGCCGGTTGAATCGGGACTCGCCACAGGTTCCTGCTGCCTCTCAGGGAGGCCGAGAAAACCACCTGGCTTCCCTCGGCATCCCAGACGCCTGGATCACTGAAGCCAGACAGACCCTGGCTGCGAAGGGCTGCGAACGCGTCCGTCCGTATGGCCGCGCCGCCGTCGGGCGGCGTCACCCACCAATCGTATTTCTCCGCGCCGGAGCCGGGAGATCGCGGGCTGCCATAGAACAAGAGGATTTTGCCATCCGGAGACCAGGTCGGGAAGCGAGCCAGGTCGAACTCCGCCTGCAACTGCCTGGGCGCACCTCCGGTCACAGGCACCACAAACATTTTGAAGGATCCAGGAAAGCTCGAGTCGTAATCCGGTCCAGTCCAGTAGGCGATCCAGTTCCCCCCCGGGGAGAAGCGGGGCCGCCGGCCTTCCCTGACCACCAACCTTGGCTCGCCGCCACCCAGCGCCGGCATGACGTAGATTCCACCTCCCTCTCGTTCGGAGCGGAACGCAATCTGCGTGCCGTCGGGCGAGAAGGCTGGCTCGGATTCATTTGCCTCATCGTGGGTCAACCGGACCGGCTCGCCGTGTGCCACCTGCCGTACCCAGATGTCGAGGTTGCCTTCGCCGCCGCGGTCGGAAGCGTAGGCCAGCAACTTGCCGTCGGGCGAAAGGTCTGGATCGGTTGCCAGACCCGAATCCGAGGTCAGCCGGGTCAGAACCGGCGTCAAGGCGGGCTTGGGGGAGCGGGCCAGCCACCAGGTCACCCCCGCGACAACGGCAATTGAGAGAGCGCCTGCAGAGATCAGCAGCCAACGCGGCAGGCGCTTTCGCGTGCCGGACACCGGCGCCCCCAGGATCCCGCCAGAGTCGGATTCTTCCTTCAGTTCCTCCAACTCGACCTTCAGGTCCTTCATGTACTGAAACCGCCGCTCCCGGTCCTTGCGGAGACAGCGGGTGATGATCTTCTCCAGGTCGTGTGGGGCCCCTTCAATTGGCTTCGGCTCCAGGTGCAGAACGGCCGAGAGCGTCGACATCCTGCTATCGCCTTGAAAAGCCCGGCGACCCGCGACCATCTCGTACAGCACTGCTCCGAAGCTGAAGATGTCACTCCGCGCGTCCACCTTCCTGCCCTCGGTCTGCTCCGGCGACATGTAGGGGGCCGTACCCAGGATGGTGCCCTCTTCGGTGGTGGTCCTGAGAGTCTGCGTGGGAGCGTCTTCGTCCGGCGGGAGAAGCTCCGTGAGTTTCACCAGTCCGAAATCAAGCACCTTGACAAGGCCGTGCTCGTCCACCATAACGTTGGACGGCTTCAGGTCGCGATGAACAATGCCGGCCGCATGGGCGCGCGCCAAGGCATCTGCGATCTGGATCGCGATCTTTAAAGTCTCGTTCAAACGCATTCCCTTGTGGGGGATAAGCTGGTCAAGCGTATTTCCCGCCACGAACTCCATTGCAATGAAATCCACACCGTCGCCGGAAGCGATGTCGTGAATCGTGACGATGTTCGGGTGGTTCAACGCACTGGCCGCTTTGGCCTCTTGGACGAATCGCGCTTTGCGAGTCGGATCGGCGACCTTCTCGGGCGGCAGGACTTTGATGGCGACGAAGCGGTCCAGGTGCATGTCGCGCGCCTTATACACGACCCCCATGCCGCCTTCGCCCAACTTCTCTACGATCTGGTAGTGTCCAACTTGTTGGCCGATCAACGGGACCGCCTCGTCAAACGGTGTTTCCGATCTGATTCAGTCTATATTCGGTCCGGGTGCGAGGCAATCCTCAATCCTGCCTGAGCTGCCCTTCTAGACATATGCAACTCTTGCATCGTTGGCTATCCGGACACTGGCCCCGAAATGGCGTTGTGAGAGATTACTCCATTGAAGTGGCAGTTCGCGGCAGTAATCGCTTCGGTGTCCCGGCGGTTCCGGTGCGCCGGCACTCAACTCCGTGTAGAAGACAACTCGACCGTCCCCTACAAGTCCGGGCAAGGTGACATCACAGACGCGTCCGGAATCTGATTGTCGAGTGTTAGGGCCTTGGGTTGCCGCCGTTCGCGCCGCCAAGGTCGTTGATATCGACGGTGTTCCAGGCAGCCCCCCTGATGGCGTGCTCGCGCAGGATGGCATCTGCCTGCCTTGCCATCTCCTTTGCTGCTCCCGTCTTCCCCATTCGCCGCAACAGAACTGAATACTGCAGCTTGTATCCGGCGGTGGTGGGATGCCTTGGCCCCAAAGACTTGCTCGCAAGTTCCAAAATGTGCATGAACGCGGCTTCGGCGTCCGAGTCGCGGTGATCTGCCATGTACACCGCAGCGAGAACACCAGTCAACTCCATCTCGACGTGCACTGGCCAGTCCTTGCCAAACGACATTTCGGCAAGGCCGCGAGCCTGCTCCGCGATCATCTCGGCCTCGGTACCGCCACTGGTTTGAAGGACTGTCAGTGCGAGATTACCGAGGAGATGAACGCGCACAGCCGCTTGTTGCGGTTGAGCCCTTTCCATTTGCGTGAGCGCCATTCTGAAATAGCGTTCCGCTTCCGTGTACCTGCGCTGGACGTAGGAGAGCAGTCCCAGGCTTTCGAGAAGACGATTCGCATGGGGAAGGTCCTGCTCCAGCGTCTTCGCGAACTGGCTGCAACGCCGCTGCAGACGTCCGGCTTTTGCGAACTGGCCGGACTCGACATAGAGAGAAAGTAAGTTGGACAGGACAAGCGCATTCAGCGGATGGTCGGGACCGAGGGAATGCTCCACGACGTCCAATGCACGCCGGTAGCAATGCTCTGCCTGGAGATCCTGCCTCATGGCCTGGTACACCGAGCCCAGTTCAAAGAGAGTAGTGGCAATGTGGGGATCCTGGCGGTTTGGCGTTTCAACGATTCGGAGGGCATCGAGGAAGGCCTTTTCTGCTTTGGAGTACTCCAGCTCTTCCCGGAGCCCGCGCGCACGGCGCATCTGTTCCCGCCAGGCCTGGTGCTCCTCCGGCCCGTGACTGCTCAATTGGACCGCCGCGTCTCTACCGAGACTGAGGACTGGAAGGCAAAGAACAGCCGCAAACAGAAGCCGGTTTGAGGTCTGAGGCATACTCCCTCCGATCCAAACGTGTGCGCCCCGCCTCCGGCGAACAAGAGACAACATCGGACCACAGCCCGTTGTCGCATGTTGTCAGTTCGGCGATAATCAACTCGAACTACAGGAATCCGGAGACGCTCAATGCCCACCAGCCTGCGCCCTCCGTTCGCCGGATCAGATGAAGTCCTCGACTCCTGGAAGGCCATCGCGGCCTACCTGAACCGGGAAGTGCGCACCGTCATGCGATGGGAGCGCGGACGCCGGTTGCCGGTCCACCGCCTGCCTGGCGGAGGCAAAGCAGGAGTGTACGCGCTGAAATCCGAACTAGACGCCTGGTGGCAGGATGCGCCGACCCGATCCTCTGGACTCAACGACAGTCCCGGGCAAGCGGCTTCCGAATCCGGTCCTGCCGTCGCCATCCTGCCGTTCGCCAATCTGACCGGGAAAAAGGAAGACGAGCACCTCGGCGACGGTCTGGCGGAGGATATCATCGCCGCCCTCACACTGGTGCCGGGACTGCGCGTAGCCGCCCGGACTTCAGCCTTCGCCTTCCGCAAGGAGAGAGACTTGCGCGAGGTTGGCGCCGCTCTGAACGTGGACGCGGTCCTCGAAGGGAGTGTGCAAAAAGCCGGCGACCGCGTTCGGGTGACAGCTCGCTTCGTGAAGACGAGCGATGGATACGAAATCTGGAGTCAACGCTTCGATTGCATCATCACGGACGTCTTCGCCGTTCAGGATGAAATCTCTCATGCGGTTGTTGAGAAGCTCAGGGTGAGGCTTGTTGACGCCCAACCGCTGGTCCGGAAATACACGGACAAGCCCGAAGCATATGAGATGTTGCTGCGGGGACGTCAGTCGGCCTACTGTCAGACTCCGGAGTCGCTTGAGCAGGCGAGGCAATATCTGGAGCAGGCCGTTTTGATCGATCCGCGCCTGGCGCTGGCGCATGTCGGGCTAGCGGAATACCATTTCTGCACGGGACTGTGGGGAAGCGTGCCAGCCGGAGAAGCCATTCGCAACTCCAAACGATCCGCGCTGCTTGCGCTGGATCGGGACAGCTCTCTGGCCGAGGCGCACGCGGTTCTCGGAATCGCCCTGGGAACCGGCGAGTTCAACTGGGCAGAAGCGGAACGAGAATTCCACCGCGCGCTGGAGTTGTGTCCTGCCTCTCCCGCCGTCCACTCCCACTATGCGTCGTTCCTGCTCCGTCCCACGGGACGATTGGACGAGGCGTGCCGTGAAGCGGCAAATGCGGTTCAGCTCGATCCGTTGTCCGCAACCATGCACCACACGCTGGGATACCTGTACTACGCGACCGGCCAGGACGGCGCCGCCGCGCATCTCAGGAAAGCAGTGGAACTGGAGCCAAGCATGTGGATTCCTCACTTCATGCTGGCCCTTGTGTGCCTGCGGGCCGGCCAGCCGGACACGGCCATTCAGGAAGCTCAACTGGCGTTGCAGCTTTCGAGCCGGAACGCCATGGCGCTCGGAATGCTCGCGGTGACTTATGCTCTCGGCAACCGCAAGCCGAAGGCCTTGGAGCTGCTCCAGGAATTGCGTACGCGACGACAGGCTACGCACGTGCCTCCGTGGGCGATCGCCGCGCCGCTCCGGGCGCTCGGACATCTGGACGAGATGTATGACTGGCTGGAAAGGGGCGTTGAGCAACGTGACCTGCCGATCGTTTGCGGTCTGAAAGCAGAGCCGGCATACGCACCGCTGCGGGCCGACTCCCGTTTCCAGTTCCTCCTGCGCAGAATGAACCTGGAACGCTGAGGCCATTCGTTCGACTCATGATGATCCATCGTCAACCTTGGCACTCCCGATACAACACATCTGACTTCGCACCAACAATCCGGCCCAGCAGACCCGAAACGGCGTTCGAAGAAGTCTGCGCGCACTTCCAAGTACGGGACTTGGGGGAGAGTGGCTTGGATCAGGAGCCAACCGACCCAGCTCGCGGTACTGCGCGTGGATGTAAACTGGCGCAGAAGACAAAAGCTCGGACTGAAGCCGGTCTCTTGCCCGTTCCTGAGCCTCCTGTTGTATTGCCATGGATCTCGCACTGTATTATCCCGTTGCCCCGCCCGAGGTGGAGCGGCGACATTTGGAACTTCGACAGGCCCTTCGGCTCCCTAAGGCACTGCTGTCGATCTACTCGATTGTTCGTCAAGATTTCGATCCGCAGTCCTGGATGAATGCCTCTTTTCGTTTTGGGGCTTCCATCATCGGCACTCGGACCTGCAATACCGAGCCCGGCCATGGCAGAAGGTTCAGCTTCGAGCCATCGAACCGAAAGATGTCGTCGGTCTTCGAGTCTGGGAGATGGCGCTCATGCTGAATATGGCGATGGAGGACGAAGAGCCCATCCCGGAGTACAGTCATCAAAGCGGCGAGGGTTTCCGATTCCTGCTTCCCACGCTGGCCCGGTATCATGGGCAAGAACGAAGAGCAAGCCAGATTCGCCGCCGAGCACGGGCTGGCATGGTGCGAAGGAGCCTGGTGCGCCGAGGAGCGCCGCCACAGCAATACTCTCGCCCGGATCATTGAACGCCTGATGAAGAAGCCGCCCCGCCGGGACAACCCAACAAGCCCATGGTCGTGACAGCTGGCGAAGAAGATGCGCTCCGCCATCTCATCAGCAGGCAGACCACGGAATGGAACGCCTCATCGAGCTACATTGTCATGGCGGCGCACGCAACCGGTCATCTCCACAACCTGATTCGCAACCTCGAGCGTGATGAGGTCAAGCATCTCTGCATCATGAGCGCCGCCGCCGCCTATCTTCTAGGCCCGCGGCCCTGGGGGCGATTCCTCGACCTGGTCAGGAAAGGCCTCGACAACTACACCAGCCAGAAGAAGAGCCGCTCCGGGGGGCGGGTCTTCGGGACGAATCCAGTCACGGCGATTGAAGGAATCGTGGCGCACTCTGCTCACCGAGTTCTACCTACGCAAATGGCTGAAGACCGTCCCGCTGCGCACCTTAACGGTCGTCTTCGAGACGCCATCGAGCGTCCCGGAATCCGGCCTCGTCCCGGAGCTTTCGCCCCAGAGACAGGCTGAAGTCGATGAATCGCTGAATCTACGGCGAAGAAGAAGCGCCTGACGCTGGATCGATGGGCCCCGGAGAAGAGACGGCAGGCCCTGGAGCAGCAGCGATTCGAACGCATCGCAGGAAGAGGCCATTGAGCGACTCATCGCGTTGGAACTCGAGGGCTTCAGCGGTGCGGAGTGGCCCGGCTCTGAACGGGACAAAGTGATGCGGAAACGGATCGGGCATCTCCCGCGGAGAAGCGGAGGATCCTCCGGGCCAGCCTGCTCGATCACCTGCGCGATTTTCAGATCAGAGACAATCACCTTGGTTCTTCGTAGGGGCCGAATCACGGCGTTCGAAGATATTCATAACACCATGTATTTGCCTATACTTATAGTTGGCTTCCCTCTCTCGCGGTGCCGCCTCCTCCCTCCCCCTCCTGTATCTTGAATCTGGGGAATAACTCGCCGGCCGGCAAGCCCCAAAACGTCAGTCGAAAATCGACAAGCTGACCGACCACCACCTGCGGGCGCCTTCGGGCTCGCTCATGGGTGGAAGTAGGGGGCCGGACCCGCCCATGGGGTTCGCGCTACGCAAAGAACGCTGCCAAGGGCTTCGGCCTGAGGATATAGCTGGCTCAAAGTAAGACGTTCGACAAAAGAAATTCCCCGGAGACCCCCCAGTGGGTAGGGCCTCCGGGGGGCGGCTTCAACTTGAACACGGACCGTCCGGTTCAGAGGTAACGCAAGAACCCTGCGAATGACACGACCCCGGCGATCACCGCCACCCAACCCCAACCTCGCGTGGACGGCAGCTTCCACCACATCAAGATCCCAGTCAGGACCCAGAGCAGCATCCCCAGGCAGACCAGATCAACGATGGCTCCCCAAAGGTCGTGCCAGCCTCCCTGCTCGAACCCTCCCTTTGCGTGCATACCCGTGAAAAACCGGTCCCAGCGGAACCGCATGTCTTCCGCCACCAGCTTCTTCTCGGCGATGAAGTACTTGATCTGGGTGCTCTTCCAGAAGGTGTAGGCGTAGACATTCACTTGGTTCGGCCCCTGACGGTAGGTGCCGAACGCTCCTTCCATGCCGCTGTCTCGCATGATCTTCTCGCCGACAGGGCGCAGGCTGCCCTCCTCTGGAATTGCGATCTCGTAGGGACGCTCGAAGCGGGGCGTCCAACCAGGCAAGCCCTTGGCCTTGTCGAGCGTTTCGAAGTACTGATTGTGGCTGAAGGGAATGGAACTGATCGCGTACATGACGAACCAGGGGAGCAGGCCCAAGCCCAGGTAGAGGTGAGTCCGGCGCGACAGGTAGAGCAGATTCATCACAGCACCCCCAGGAAGAACGCGAACAGCGCTGCTCCCGCGAAGAGACTCCATGCGCCCCACTTCCGCGTTGGCTTCAATTCCCACCACATCCAAAGCCCCGAAAGTGTCCAGAAGAGCATGACGCCGATGAAGAGATCCACTGAGAACGCCCAGGTGTCCTCGAGTGGATACGGGTGCTGGAAGCCGCGGCGGCGGTGCATCCGTTCGAGGAATGCCGGAGTCTCGAACTTTTGACGCTCGACTGTGAGCAGGTTGTCTGCAGTGGAGTAGCTGATGCGGAGAGGCCTCCCCGCCTCGTTGCGCTGGATGGTGAGCTTGCCTTCGCGCAACGTAGCCTGGTGCGCTCCGTCGACTCCGAGGCTGGCCAGAATCTGGCGCGCCATCACGCCGCCGTCCGCTCCGGGCGGAAACTCACCCGCATAGGGGGCGCGGGACACCACCTCCCACTTTGGGGGCTGCGGCGTCTCGCCGCGAAACCACACACGGTGGTTCATGACGAATGTGGAGGCGGCGTACATGAGCACCCAGGGGCCCAGAAAAAGTGCCAGATACATGTGCGTTCGGCGAAGTACCTTGGAAAACATCGTTTGGTCCAGTTTACCGTTCAGGTAGCAAAGGCAAGTACAATGCGAGAGAGTAATGCCCATGGAAGCTCCCGAGCTAGAGGCTCGGCTCGTGCAGTTCAATCGCCTCATGCAGGACCTGCTGCGTGGCAAGATCCAGCGAAACACTTTCCAGTCCTGGGAAGTGGAGATTCTATTGGACATCGAATCCTGTGAGATGCGGGATGCCAGTAGACGCGAAGTCCTGCGGCGCTACCAGAAGGCCGCTAACCGCTACTTCGAACGCGGCGGACGGACCTTGCTGAAACTCTCGGAGTACTTGGAAAAGAAGCACCGGAGCCCGTTGGAGGTCGACGAGGAATAGACCGGGTCAATCCAGTGATTTCCGGCGGGAAGTCTTGAGGAAGACCTGCGTCACATAGACCGTGCCATCCCTCGCCGTGGCAACGCCGACGCCGGTTTCCGTGAAGTCGCCGGCCATGTTTTTGCGGTGGCCTCTGCTTGCGGCCCAACCCTTGACCGTCGTGGCAGCCACGTTTGGGACACCATTGGACGCCGCGACATTCTCGGCCGCCGCGGAGGCGTGCGCGTCAGTGCCCAGGTTCGCCACGCGTTCCTCAAACCCTTCGTGTCCCATCGGCCGCCTGCCGGAAGCCATCGCCCGGGAATGCTCGCGAGCCTGCCCGGCGGCGTTCCCGTTCCATCGAAGCGCGGGCAGAGACTGACTCGATCTCCACTGGTTGACTTGGCGGAACACGTCCCGCTCCATCGGTTCGCTGCCAGGAGAGACGGCGGCGAGCAGCAGTGCGAGGACGAAGGCTCTCACAAGATCAGAATCCCTTTTATCCCGCCTCAGCGCCGCGCACCACGCTCGCGGAAGTAGAGCAGATCCTGCAAGCGCCGCGCGATCAACTGCCGGTCGCGCGGATGCAACTGATCTGCCCGGGTAAGGTCGGCCATATTGTCGATGGCACGATCGAGTCTGCCGCGGTCGAAGCGGCCGCGCGCTGCCATCTGGTCAAACTCGGCCAAGTCGCGCAAGGCGTGGCGAAAATGGTCAGCTTCGTGATTGTCGACCCTGGCCCGGCGGAACACGTTCTCAAGTTCCCGCATCGCCGCCGTCACAGGATCGCCGCCCGAGTACTGACGATTATAGTTGCCGTAACTGCCGTCACGACTGTAGCTGTAGCCCCGGTCGTCACGGCCGTAGCCGTAGCCCCGGTCGTCGCCGCCGTAGTAGCCATAGCTCTGGTTTCGTGGATTGCTCCGGCGGTCATCGGCCGCAACAGGGATCGCGACTGCCGCCGTCATCAACGCGGCCAGGAGGAATCGTCTGCGCATCGGAGTTACCCCCTACCTGTTTGAGTCGCCGTTCGAGTTTCGGGTTGCTGGCCATTTTCAGCCAGCCTCCTGGTGGTTTTGAACCGGTAGGAAAGCAGCCCTGCAGCTGCGCCGCTCAGTTAGTTAACCTGTCGCGCGCCGGCGGACGGTGTGCAGATAATGACTGCCGGGTCGAGCGAGTATTTCGCCTGGTAGGCCTGCTTGATCGCGGAGGTGAATGACGCGAGCTTGTCCTTGGCGACCATGTTGACCGTACAACCGCCGAAGCCGCCGCCGGTCATGCGGGCTCCGTAGACTCCTTCGATTTGCATCGCTGCCGCGACAAGGAAGTCGAGCTCTTCGCAGCTCACTTCGTAGTCGTCCTTCAAGGACCGATGGCTCTCGCCCATCAATCTGCCCATGACCGCCAGGTCGCCGGCTCGCGCAGCGGCGAGGAAATCGGTGACGCGCAGATTTTCGAGCAGGATATGGCGCGCCCGCGCCAGGGGCACTTCGGGTATCGCAGAGGCTTTGCGTTCAAGCTCTCCGAGAGTGATGTCCCTCAGGCTCTCCTTGCCGGGGAAGTGCGAAACGACTTCCGCGCACTCGGCGACGCGCTGGCGATAGGCGCTCGAGCCAAGCTCGTGCTTCACCATCGTGTTGACCGCGACGATCTCGACGCTCTCGGGAATGGGGACCAGCTCATGGACGATCGAGCGGCAGTCGAGCATGATGGCGCGATGAGGCTCGCCGTGGACGCTGGTGTACTGGTCCATGATGCCGCAGGGCATGCCGACAAAATTGCGTTCGGCTCTTTGGCAGAGGCGAGCGAGGTCGAGCTTGGACATCTCGCGGCCGTCCAGCAGCGCGAGGGCGGAGGAGACTTCAAGCGCGGCCGAGGAACTCAATCCCGCGCCTGTCGGGACGGTGGCGTCGATGGTGAGCTTCATCGGCTTCAGCTCGATGCCCAACGCCGCGATTTCCCTGGCAACACCGAGGACGTAGTCGGCCCATTGGCCTGTCTTCTCCATCGAGGGGATGGAAGCCAGCGGCACTGTGACCTCGCCCGCAAACTGCTTGGAGGCCAGGACGAGCTGCTTTCCCCGGCGCGGTTCGGCCGTCACGTCGCATCCAAGCCCGATCGCGCACGGCATCACGAATCCGCCGTTGTAGTCTGTGTGTTCGCCGATCAGGTTCACCCGCCCCGGGGCGTGGTATTTCTTTACGCTTTTCGAGCCAGCCAAAGGAACACTCCTCCAAAAAGAATGCAGAAGACGCCGAAGTAGAGGTTGATATTGACATCCAGCAGCGGCGCCTTGAAGTCCGGGAAGATGAGCCCGGTTGCGGCGATAATCGCGCCGAGAAGCGCGAAGAAGAAGCCGGCGGGTTTACGAAGATCCAGCATACGCACCTCGGAATCGAATCCTTTAGAAGAAGACGAAATTCAAGCCCAGGCAGATCACGGCCACGATCGCGGCGATCGTCCCTGGGCGCTGCCACCAGATTGCTTCTTCGGCCTGGTGAGGCGTCACTCCGTACACGAGGCCGACGAGTTCCGCTTGCGGCTTGGGTTTCGTCACCATGCTAACCAGGATGGTGACGACAAAACAGACCACCCAGGCATTGATGGCAACCCAGAAGTTCTGGGCCATCGAAGAGGGAAATTCGTGCAGGTTGCCGAGCCAACCGCCCTTGCCCTCGGCCAGAGTGAAGCCGTACGTGGCTGCCGCCGCTGCCGTGCCGGATACCAGCCCGGTGAACGCCGCGTGGCCGGTCGTCCGCGTCCAGAACATGCCCAGCAGGAAGGTCGCGAACAGCGGCGCGTTCACGAACCCGAAGATGAGCTGAAGGAAGTCCATCATGTTGTTGAAGGACCGCGCCATATAGGCGGCCCCGATGGACAGCGCACAGCCGAAGATGGTGGCCATGCGGCCCATCCAGAGGTAGTGCGAATCGGGAGCGTTCTTGCGGATGTAGCTCTGGTAAATGTCGTAGGTCCAGACGGTGTTGAATGCCGTGACGTTTCCGGCCATGCCGCTCATGAACGAAGCGACCAGTGCGGTGAGTCCCACGCCCAGCATGCCGCTGGGGTAGAACTGCTGCATCAGGCTGAACAGCACACGGTCGTAGTCCGCGCCGCCGCCCGGCTTCATAGGCAGTTCATAGCCGACGCCCATGCCCGCGATCGCCACGGCGGCGATGCCCGGCACGATGACGATGAACGGGATGAACATCTTGGGGATGGCGCCGACCACGGGAGTATTCCGCGCGTCTGTCATCGACCGCGCCGCCATGGCTCGCTGGACCACCAGGTAGTTCGTACACCAGTATCCGAAGCTGAGCACGAAGCCCAACCCCATGAAGAGCCCAAAGATTTCGACGCCCATGGGGTTGTCGGCGGCGCTGCCTACGTGCTTCCAGGACGAGGTCATCACCGGCTCCAACTTGGCGGAGATGCCGTCCCAGCCGCCCGCCTTGTTCACCGCCATGATGGCAAGCGGGGAGAATCCCGCGACGATCAGGAAGAACTGCAGCACCTCGTTGTAGATGGCGCTCGACAGCCCGCCCAGGTAGGTGTACACCAGCACGATACCGGCGCTGGCCAGCACGGAGAAGGTAAAGCTCCAGCCGAAGATCTCCTGCAGCAGGATGCCGAGGGCGTACATCGAGATGCCCGAAGCGAACAGCGTCATCACGGCAAACGTGATGGCGTTGAAGCCTCGTGTCTTCTCGTCGAAGCGCAGCTTGAGATACTCAGGCACCGACCTGCGCCTTGCTCCCGTAATAGAACGGCATCATGAAGACGCCCACGAAGAGCATTGCCGGAATGGCCCCCATCCAGTAGAAGTGGGAGGTCATCATCCCGTACTTGGCTCCCGATCCGCACATGCCGATCATTTCCAGCGCGCCCATGTTCGCGGCGAGGAAAGCCAGTGAGGTGATCCAGAGCGGCAGTGAGTGGCCTGAAGTGAGAAAATCGGAACTCGACGTCACGTTCTTGCGCAGGAACCAGCCAATTCCCAGCACGAATCCGAAATAGACAACGAGGACGAGGTAGTCGACAAAGTGTAGGGCCATAGTGTTGCGACCGAAGCAATTATCATATAGCGAAACCGCCCCCTCGCGGATCGGATTGTCCGATTTTTGGGTCGCCGCGGCGTTGTTCGCGCTCGTCATGGCGACTCACGTCTACAGCAGAAATATCACCCCGTTCGACTCGCGCTGGGTGGTTCCGTCAGCCTTGAGCCTGCTGCACCAAGGCAACCTGGACCTCGACGAGTACAAAGACCGGTTGGAGGCCAATAGCTATTACGCCGCGGAGTGTGTCGAGCCTGGAGGCCGATGGACCTACCTGGTGGACAAGCCGCGCGACGTGCAACGGGCGTGTGCGGGCCACTATCACTACTACTACCCGCTGGCCGTCCCTGTCCTGACGGCGCCGGTGCTTTGGGGCGTGGAAGCCGCACTCACCATTGCGCGGCCCGCCTTGCGCGTCTTCGAGAAGATGGCTCCCGCGCCAAATCCTTTCCGTCATGCGCTGGCCACGGGGGATCTGGACTCGATCTGGCTCTTCACCGAATTGGGGGCCGCCTGCCTGTTTATCGCGATGGGCGCGGTGCTGGTCTACTTTCTTTGCCGGGAGTACCTGGAGCGGCGCTGGGCGGTGGCGCTGACGCTGGTCTTCGCCTTCGCCACACCCGCCTGGTCGACCGGCAGCCGCGGCCTCTGGCAACACACATTGTCCATGCCCCTGCTGGCGGCGGCTTTGTGGCTTCTGGCCGCTGCCAGGCGGCGTCCGTCGCTTGCCGCCTGGGCGGGGTTGCCGCTGATGACCGCATTCTGGGTCCGGCCGACGAACGTCATCAGCCTGGGCATCTTCTCTTTGTACGTGCTTGTCTTCTACCGGAAGCAGTTCGCAGGTTTCCTGATCGCGATGATCCCGCCAGTCCTCCTGTTCGGAGGGATTACGTACTCAATCTACGGAAGCCTGCTTGCGCCGTATGCCAACGCGGGACGCGCGAGCGCGCACCTCACTCTTCATGCTCAGTTCCTGGAGGCCGTCGCGGGCATTCTGTGGAGCCCTGCCCGCGGGCTGTTCATCTTCGTTCCGCTCCTGCTGTTGATTCCTTTTGCCTGGAGGCCGGCATCAGCCACCCGCGCGGGTGCCTGGTTGCACTGGGCTGTCCTGGCGGTGCTGCCGTTCCACACGCTTCTGATCGCCAGCTTCGTCGACTGGTGGGGCGGCCACTGCTTCGGCCCGCGTTTCTTTGCCGACCTCTGTCCTCTGCTGATCTTTCTCTGCATTCCGCTCGCGCTGCGGATTCGAGCCGGAAACAGGCCGCTAGCCGCCGCCGCATGCCTGCTGCTGGCGTACGGAGTGTTCATTCATTGGCGAGGGGCGAACTCCTCGGACGTCCTCGACTGGAACGTGAAGCCCGTAGAGATCCGGCAGGCGCAATGGAGGATATGGGACTGGTCAGACCTGTCGTTTCTACGCGGGCTGCGCTAGAGCGTCTGCGTGACCTTCTTGAGACCACGCGGCGCGTCCGGGTTCAACCCTTTCACGGTGGCGAGGTGCGCTGCGAAGAGCTGAGCCGGAATGATGTAAGGAATGGGCGTATACAAGTCGGATGGCAGCGACGGGTGCTTCTTCGATCGGTATTCGAGCAGGGATGGGATCCGCACGGCATTCTTTGGGGCATTGGTGTTCGAGCGGTCAGTCAGCACCATGGTCTCGGCGCCAATTCCGGCAAACCGGCTCAACATGGGCTCCATTGCCGCCCAGGTTGGGCCTGGGGGAGCGAGCACAAAGGCCGGAAAACTGTGTTCCACCATGGCAATCGGCCCGTGCATGAGATCAGCCTGTGAGAATCTTTCCGCAACGATGTAGCTGGTTTCCATCAGCTTCAGTGCCCACTCAAACGCGTTGGAGTAGTTCAGGCCGCGGCCGATGACAACCGCATGGTCCATGAAGCGGTAGCGTTCTGCCCGATGGGCAATTTCTTTTTCGAGCTTGAGAGCTTCGGCGGCGCGGGCGGCCAGCTTCTGGAGGTCTGAAATCTCCAACTCGGCGCCCAGCGCCCAAGCCAGAAGATAGAAGCTGAGAAGTTGCCCGGTATAGGTCTTTGTGGCGGCGACGCTGCGTTCGCGCCCGGCCCGGACCAGCACGGCGTAGTCGGCCAAAGATGCCAGGGAAGAGCCCGCCTCGTTCGTGATTCCGAGCGTGAATGCGCCCTGCCGCTTGGCGTCTTCCAGAACGACATTGATGTCCGTTGATTCGCCGGACTGCGAAACCGCCACCACGAGGCTGTCGGTCAGGTTCAGCGAGCGTTGGTAGAGGGTAGAGACTGATGGCGCGGCGAGGCTCACGGGGATGCCGGTGGTGATCTCGATCAGGTAACGCCCGAACTGGGCGGCGTTGTCCGACGTGCCCCGAGCGGCCAGAAGCACCATGCGCGGCGGGTGGGCCGCAAACCGCGATCTCAACTTCTCGAAGCCGCGCAATTCGGCGCGCAGTGTCCGGTCGAGCGCGTCGGGCTGCTCCCGGATCTCAGACAGCATCAATGACATGGGATTACCTAGCTCAGGATCTCACGGTGCGGCTATTGGCCTTCGGTCTCGACCGGAGTGACCGGTCGCGTTTCTGTCCCGGGCCATATTGGCACGGTGGGCGTTTCTGTGGGAGGAAGGCTGACCAGCCGGGGGCGGACCGTGAGCAACAACTGCGTCCTGTCTTCCGAGCGGGAGTTGATTCTCAGGAAAGGCACGAGTGAAAGGATGGGAAGGCCGCTCCAACTCTTGCTGATATTATCCACCACGACGCCGGAGATCACGGCCGTCTCACCGAACTTCATGCGCGCCGCGGTTGCGAATTTCCGGTTGGAGATCACAGGGATGCCGTTCTGAGTCTCCCCCGTCAGATTCTGGAACTCCGCCTCAAGTTGAAAGCTGACCTCGGCTGCGTTGTGAACTCGCGGAGTTAGCTTCAGCACAACGCCTAGGTCCTCAAAGTTCACAGTGGGAGGAGGCCTGTACGTGCCTGGGCTATCCGCTCCTTCGCCGTAGAAGCCAGAAGTAATCACAGGGTAGCGGTCCCCGACGTGTAATGTCGCGGCCTGCCCGTCCAGGCTGAGCAATTGCGATGAGAGCAGGACGCTGGTCTGGTTGTAGGTCATGCCGGCGACCAGCGTTGAGCTACCGAGTTGCAGCCCGAAGCCTCCCAGGCCCGGCAGCGTGCCCAGCGCCACGCTGGCAACGAGAGGGACGATGTTGAAGGCGCCCTGCAAGCGAAGCCCATAGTCGAGTGTGGAGTGCCGGTTCACCGAAAGCAATTCGACCTCGAAAGCCACCTGCCCCCGGTGAACCATCAGTTGCTCAAACAGGGCGATCGCCGGACGAAGCCTGGAGATCCGGTCGCGGAGCATCACGATGCGCCGGCCGTTATCGATCCCCATTTTCGTGATGTCGAAAGTGCTCTGGACAGCGCGTGCGGCTTCCTGCACGTCCTGGGGGGAGAGCGGCTGGGGGAACGGGATGAGGATGGTCATCGCCGGTTCAATTTCGCGCCGTTTAGGATCGGTGTCCTTGGCAACCAGCGCCACTCGTGGGTTGACAGCAACGGCAAAACTGCCTGTGACGCTTTCCAGCGCCCGGAGCGCCTCGCCGAAGTTCAAATCCTCGACCCGGAAACGGGTTGTGCGTCCCTCCACGTAGTCGCTATCGAAGACCACTTCGACGCCATAGGCAGGTAATACCTTCTCAAAGATCTGCTTAAAGTTGCCTTCGACATCAAACGACTTTCTGCCGGCCTTTCCCTTGAGAATCGGTGGCGGCAGGAGGGTGCGCGCCTCCCGGATATCGTCGTCCGTGATGGCTGGGAGAGGGTCCTGCTGAGCTTCCTCTGCCATCGGCTGGAGACCAAGCTTGAGGCCAGCCATGCCCGGGCGACGCATGCTATCGGAGTATGCCCAATATTCGGCCTGATTTGGGGCACGAGCGACGGCCTGTGAGGAAAGGATATAGGCTTGGGTAAAGTCCCCTGCTTTCTCAGCTTTACGAGCCTTCCTGTAGAGCGAGGCAGCGCTCTCCTCCGCAACCAGCAGGCCGGCCGAGGCAAAGATCAAAAGAGCGACGCGGAGAGACACTTTTCCCTATAAGTGAAAGACGCCGAAGCAGCCCGGTCCGTGCAGAAACTAATCCTCACGGCTCTGCCGGCCGATAGATAGGCGGCATGACATCCACTTTGGCCGGACTGCGCTCAACATTTGCCCCGCCCGTTCCGGTGTCACTCGACGAACTCGGGATCTCCTCAAACCTGGTGCTGGACCTCTGCGTTCGCAGGCTGATGCTGGAAGGCTTCAGCACTCTGGCCAGCCTCAGCCAATCGCTGCGGCTGTCGATCCAGATTGTGGACTGGGCCTTCCGCACAATGCGCGCCCAGCAGTTGATCGAAGTCAAGGGAATGATCGGCAACGACTACCAGTTCAGTCTGACGACCTCGGGCAAACAGTTGGCTTCCGACCGCTTCCAGATTTCGCAGTATGCCGGGGCCTGCCCCGTAGCGCTGAAGGAATACGCGGCGGCGACCAAGAGACAGACCGCGCACGTTGCCGTCGACCGCCGTTCGCTCAAGTCCGCGTTCTCCGACCTGGTCGTGCCGGACCGGCTCTTGGACCAACTCGGCCCAGCCATCATCAGCCAGAACTCGATCTTTCTGTACGGCCCTTCCGGCAACGGCAAAACGTCCATCGCCGAGCGAATGCTGCGAGTCTACCAGGATGGCGTGCTCATCCCCTACGCGGTTGAAGTCGACAACCAGATCATTTCGCTCTATGACCCCGTCGTGCATCACCGGATCGAACTGGAAGACCCGGACGTCGACCCGCGCTGGGTGCTCTGCAAACGGCCCTGCCTGGTGGTCGGCGGCGAGCTGATTCCCTCCATGCTCGAGTTGCGCCTGGACGAATCGTCCGGCATCTACTCGGCGCCGCTGCAGATGAAGTCAAACAACGGCATCTTCATCATCGATGACTTTGGCCGCCAACTGATGAGCCCACGCGACCTGCTGAATCGATGGATCGTGCCGCTGGATCGCCGTGTGGACTACCTGACCTTACGGTATGGCGTGAAATTCCAGATCCCGTTCGAACTGATGGTTGTCTTTTCGACGAACCTTGACCCCTCGGATCTCGCCGACGAAGCCTTCCTGCGCCGCATCCAAAACAAGATCATGATCGAGCCGGTTGCGGCCGAGGTGTTCGACACGATCTTCCAGCGTGTGGTGAGCAGCCGGAATCTGCCGGCGGACTACGACGCGGCCGAATTCCTGCGCAACCTCTGCCTGAGCAGCGGCAGGACGGAACTGCGCGCGTGCTACCCCCTCGACATCGTGAACATTATCACGTCGATCAGTTCCTACGAGACCCGCTCAATCGAAATCAGCAAGGTCGACATCGAGCGGGCGGTGGACTTGTACTTCGCCAAGGCGTGAGAACCAGGCGCTAGTGCGACTCCGGCTTGTAATCCTTCGGCACCTCGGCGCCCTCGCCGAAGAAATAGGCTTCCATTTGCTTGAGCAGAAACTCCTGCGCCTCGCGGGTACCCAAATTGAGCCGGTACTCGTTCATCAGCATCTTCTGGTGCTCAACCCACATTCGCCAAGCGTCTTTTGAGACGCTTTCGTAGATCCTCTGCCCTAGCGGGTGGTTGAAGGGGGACTCTGACAGCCCTTCCAACTCTTTACCCAGCTTCACGCAGTGGACCATCCGTTTCTCTTCTGCCATGCAAATTCCTCTTCCTCCAAGATAACCCGAGCGATAGAGTAGATTTCGTCTTGACCTGTCTACAACCGTCGGGTGGAAGGTGAAGTTGTGCCCAAGCCTCTTACGATTCTGGCTCTGGTCCGCGCAAGCGGCATCAGCCGGACTACGCTGCTCTACTACGAGTCGGCCGGACTGCTCAGGCCGGCCCGCCGATCCGCGGCGGGCTACCGCCTGTACGGTTCGAACGACCTCGACAGGGTGCGGCGGATCCGTCAATTGCGTTTGGCCGGTTTAACGCTGGAGGACATCAAGCGGTTGCTTGATGAGCCGGCGACCGGCGCGGCCGGAGTTCTGAGCCGGAGGCTTGAGGCGATTTCCGGGGAGATAGAGGCATTGCGCGAACATCAGCTCGCAATCCTCCGCCTCCTCGCCTCTTTTTCACCTCAAGACGAAAGGAATAAGACGATGACCAAAGATAAATGGGTCGAGATGATGCGCAAGACGGGATTCAGCGATGAGGACATGCATCGCTGGCACAAGGTGTTCGAAACCAGCGATCCGGAAGAGCACGAACTGTTCCTGCGCTACCTGCAGATTCCCGAGCAGGAGATCCGCCAGATTCGCGAGTGGAGCAGGAAGTGAGGCACGGGGGCGTCACGGGCACGAAGTGAAAGCCGAAAGTGATTCCAATGCGGGATGAGCCTGAAGTCCCATGGTCTAGTTCGACCGTTTGAGGGCTTGTTCTTTCTGTTGGATAGCGGAGGAGTGGAGTGTGGGGCGAGGAGGCGGCGATTGAGCGGCCCTCTCGCCCCACCTGATTCCAGTAGATTGGAAGTAGCGTTCAGATCAAAAACGGCTATGCCAGCGGCCTCCGCCATTATCATTTCTCCCGAAGGCTTCCCAACCGTGCGCAGGCTGGTCTCCCACCTGCGCGCACAAAACAGAGCTAGAGACCTTGAACTCGTCTTTGTCTTCCCCGCCTCGGCATCGCTCGGAATTCCGACGGACGAAATCAACGGTTTCTCCTCCATTCGCGTGGTGGAGGTTCCAGACATGGACTCCACGGCCCGCGCCCGGGCAGCAGGCGTGCGCGCCGCGGCAGCCCCGATCGTACTGATGACGGAGGATCACAGCCTGCCGGAAGGTGGTTGGCTGGAGGCGTTGCTGGAGGCGCACAGCACAGGCTGCGCGGCTGCCGGTCCTGCGATCGCCAACGGCAATCCGGAATCACTGTTGAGCTGGGCGAACCTTGCGATTGAGTACAACGAGTGGCTGGACCCGGCGCCGCCTGGGCCGGCCGCCCACCTGCCTGGACACAACTCGGCATACAAACGAGACGTGCTGCTTTCGTACGGCGAGGCGCTCGGCGAGTGGCTTGAAGCGGAATCAGTTCTCCACTGGGATCTGAGGGCACGCGGCCACCAACTCCTGCTGGCGCCGCGGGCCGTGACGCGCCACCACAACTTCTCTCTCTGGCTCGACTCGCTTGGACTTCGCTTCGACGCAGGCTGGCAGTACGCGGGAATGTGCCGGCTGCGCTGGAGCCTTGCCCGCCGCGCGCTGTACATTGCGGGTGCTCCGCTGATCCCCCTGGTCCGGGCCGCCCGCATTTTCACCCAGTTTCTGAAACCGGGCCGCCCGGCGCGGCTTCTGCCGGGGCTGCTTCCGGTCTGCCTCTTCCTTCTCACTGTTGAAACCGCGGGGGCGCTGGTGGGTTACCTTTTCGGCGCGGGCTCCTCAAGCAGGCGGATTGCCAGAGTCGATTTCCACAGGGAGCAACACATGAGCCTCGCGGACCGGAAGAGGTGGGAGACGTGAGCCGGCCGCGGATATCCGTCATTTTGCCGACCTTCAGCCGACCCGCGCAGCTGTCGGCGTGTCTTGGGGCATTGGCCGCACAATCAGCCGGCTCTCCGCCCTTTGAGGTGATCGTGGTCGATGACGGAGGTTCACCGCCCGCGGCGCCGGTGGTGGAAGCATTCGCAAGGCAGCTGAACCTGCGTTTGATTCGCCAGACAAACTCGGGCCCCGCGGAGGCGCGCAACGCCGGGGCACGCCTGGCAAGGGGACGATGGCTGGCCTTTACGGACGACGATTGCCTGCCGGAACCGGGGTGGCTGGGCGCTTTGGACGAGGCCTTTCAGGAGCACCCCGAGGCGCTGCTGGGCGGAGCGACGAGGAATGCCCTGTACGGCAACGCCTATTCAGCGGGCTCCCAGCTCATTCAGGATTTCGTGTACGCGTACTACAACGCGGACCCCGCCCGTGCGCGCTTTTTTGCCTCGAACAACCTCGCCCTGCCGGCGGAAGGCTTTGCGGCACTGGGCGGCTTCAATGCCGCCTTCCGCACTTCGGAGGACCGCGATCTTTGCGACCGCTGGCAGGCCGCGTCGCGGCCAATGCGCTTGGTCGAGGCGGCAGTGGTCCGTCACGCCCATCACCTCACGTTGGCCGGCTACTGGCGGCAACACCTTGGATACGGCCGAGGCGCACGACTATTCCAGCTCGCGCACACAGCGCGCGGGGGCCGGTCATCGATCGAGCCCGCCTTCTATATCTCCATCCTGCAACATTTGCCGGGGGAACTGACCAGGCACCGAAGGCCGTTGGCGATGACAGCCCTGCTCGCCCTCTGGCAGGCCGCCAACCTGGCCGGATGGCTCCACGAAATGCTCCAATCGAAGAGAATTCATGCTTCGCGATGAACGTGCCCGAGGCATTCTGCGATCCCCTCTGATCGCCTGGCGCCTGGCCGCGGAGGGCCGCTACGACTTCTCGTACGACCAGATGCCGATCAGTTTGCGGGGTATGGGCTGGGCCAAGCGGGTGAACCTGTTGGTTTCCGGGCTCAACCTGTTGCACCGGCGCATCAAGCCGTGGTCGATGCCGCTGCACATGCAGATTGAACTGGCCAACTACTGCAACCTGCATTGCCCGGTCTGCCCGACGGGAACACGGCAACTGCACCGTCCGGCACGAGCGATGGAGCCCGCACTGTTCGAGAGGACGATGCGTGACGCCGGGCGTCACCTGCTGACGGCTTCCCTCTGGGGATGGGGAGAGTCGCTGTTGAACCCCCACCTGGCGGAGATCCTGGCCATCGCCGCTCGCCACCCGGTGGTCACTTTCCTGTCTACCAACGGCCAGAATCTCGATCGGGACTCCGTCATCGAAGCCATCGTCGAGTCACCGCCCAGCTACCTCATTGTGGCCCTGGACGGCCTCACCGACGAGACCAACTCGCAGTTCCGGGTGGGCGCGCGCCTGAAGCCCGCGCTGGAAGGCGTGCGCCGACTCGCCGCAATCAAGAAAGAACGCGGCCTGCGGCTGCCGGTTCTGCACATGCGATTTATTGTGATGCGCCACAATGAACACGAACTGGGCGCCGCCCCGGCGTTCGCCGCACAGCACGGTTTCGACATGTTCACCTCGCGCATGCTGGCGACATTGGCTTCAGCCGGGAGCAACGAAATTCACCAGATCCTGATGCCTGGACGGGAGGAATTCCGCGCCGGCCGACTCAACGAGGAGCGAGAGGGGTTTGTGTGCATGCAGCCGTTCTGGTTTCCATCGGTCTATTCCGACGGCACCGTCGTGCTTTGCGAGCAGGACTTCGACGCAGCCGGCGCGATCGGGAAACTGGGGCCCGAGCTGTCCTTCCAGGAGGCGTGGCGTTCGGCCGAAGCCGCGCGTCTCCGACGCAGAATCCGCGACAATCCGGAGACATTCTCATTCTGTGCGAACTGCCCGATTTGCGACCGTGCCACGACCGATGCGAGCGTCGGTGCTCAGTTCTTCTCGGCAGATCTGGCCAATCCACTGGTGGTTGGGCCATGACCGCGGCGCCGATCCGGCTCGGCATCATCGGCTGCGGCCGGGCAACGATAATGCACCATCTCCCGGCTCTACGGCTGCTGGGCCAGTTCGAGGTCACGGCACTGGCCGATGTGGATGCCCGGGCCTTGGCCGCAGCGGGCCGCCACGTTCCCGCCGCAGCCCGTGTTGAAAGGATCCACGAAATCCTGCCGCAGGTGGACGCGGTCGCTGTCGCGACGCCGACGCCTTCGCACGCGGATCTCGCCGTTGCCGCGCTGGAGGCGGGGCGCGCCATCCTGCTTGAAAAGCCCGTCGCGATGAACCTGGAAGAATGCGAGCGGATGGCCCGCGCAGCGGCGCGCACCGGGAGGCCAGTGCTGGTCGCTCACAACGCGCGCTGGCACACTCTCGCGGAAAGGGCGCGCGAGATCATTCAATCCGGCGAACTCGGCCGGCTCACTGCCCTGCGCAGCACCTACACGCACGCGCACCCGGACCCCGGCGACCATTGGCATCGTGTCCGTTCCCTGGGTGGTGGGGTGCTATTCAACGACGGCGTCCATCACTTCGACCTGTGGCGCTTCCTCACAGGAGCGGAGATCGACTCAGTGGCCTGCCACAGTGTGGACTCAGCCCGGTTTGAGGACGATACAGCCTCGATTTCCGCGCGGCTGTCCAATGGCGCGCTGGCGACCTGTTTGCTGTCGTTTTCGGCGACGGCGAACAGCGAAGTCGAAATCTTCGGCGAGCGGGCGAGCCTGCTGATCTCGCTGTACCGGTTCGACGGCCTGCACCTGACGCATCGGCACGAATACCCCGGCTCCATCCGGACTCGCCTGAACGAGGCGTCGCGGTTCCTACGGGCGCTGCCCGAGGGGCTGAAGTCGCTCCGGCGCGGAGGCGGCTTTGACGCCACCTACGTGGCCATGTGGCGCCACTTCGCGGCGTGTTGCCGAGGAGAGGCGGAGCCACTGTGTTCGCTGGCGGACGGCCGGGCGGCTGTCGCTGCCGCGCTTGCCTGCCGCAATGCATGCGCCGCTACCATCGGATTGAGGCAAGGGGAGCAAGCTCCGGAACCCGGCAGCTAGTCGGCCTGTAACGGGCGGTACGCCGTGGACCAAGGAGTTGGACCGCTTTCGCGGGAGAGGGTCTGTGGGGGGTCTGTGGCGCTCCCGTTACTCACAGCGATAGAATGCGCGCGTCCCCATGCATCTCCGAATTGCCCTCACGCTCGCGCTGAGCACCCTGGTAGCCGGCGCACCCTGGACCCTCTACTCGGATGCCAAGTCGCCTCAATCGCGGTTTGCGGCATCCGAGATTCGTGCCGCCTTGGCCGCTCGCTCGCAGCAGTTGGTCGAGGAGCCGCTGGAGAACGCCGCCAGCGCGGCGCCGGGAACGAAGATCATCATCGCCGGCGGCGCCTCCGCGACGGCGAAAGTCGCGGCTTCAATGAAATGGACCCTGCCGGGCGCGCGTTCCGCGCAGTCCTATTCGATCCGGCGGGGCGGGGAAGGCTCGCTTGTCCTGGCGGCGTTAGGCTCCGACGCGACTGGCGCAATGTATGGCGGCCTCGATATCGCTGAAGCCATCCGGCTCGGCACCTTGGATTCGATGACGAACGCGGACCGCAGCCCGCACGTCGAGCAGCGCGGGATCAAGTTCAACATCCCGCTCGATCTCCGCACACCCAGCTACTCCGACAACAGCGACGACGCTCAGGCGAACATCGCCGAGATGTGGAGCTTCGACTTCTGGCGCGAGTTCCTGGACGACATGGCGCGGCACCGCTACAACGTGCTCTCGCTGTGGAGCCTGCACCCGTTCCCGTCGCTGGTGAAAGTGCCCGAGTTCCCCGATGTCGCGCTGAACGACGTCTGGCGCACGCGAGTGCCGATGGACGACACCTACACGCACAGCGGCAGCGACATGTTCCGGCCCGGAACTGCTCAACCAGGTTGAGGTCGTCCGCAAGATGACCATCGAGCAGAAGATCAGCTTCTGGCGCGATGTAATGCAGTACGCGCACGACCGCGGCATCGACGTCTACTGGTTCACCTGGAACATCTTCACCTTCGGCGCCGATGGCAAGCACGGCATCACGCAAAGCCAATCCAATCCGAAGACGATCGACTACTTCCGCGCCAGTGTGCGCGAGATGGTGCTGACGTATCCGCTGCTGGCAGGATTCGGCATCACCGCCGGCGAGCAGATGGAGAAGCGCTCCGACGAGTTCTCCAATGAGAAATGGCTCTGGAAGACCTACGGACAGGGCGTCGCCGACGCAAAGAAGATCCAACCCTGGCGTGAGATCCGGATGATCCACCGGTATCACATGACCGCCCACGACGAGATTCTGCGCGAGTGGAAGGATTATCCGGGACCGCTGGACCTGAGCTTCAAGTACTCCATCGCCCACATGTATTCGATCCCCAATCCGCCGTTCCTCCAGCCTGCACTGCCGCATTTGGGGCCGAACCTGCGCACGTGGCTGACGGTGCGCGACGACGACTACTACAGCTTCCGCTGGGGCGATCCGGCCTATGCTCGCGCCTACATCCGAAACTGGCCAGGCAAAGACAAGATGGCCGGCTTCTACATGGGACCGGACGGCACCATCTGGGGGCGCGAGTCGCTCAGCAAGTCTCCGCAGTCTCCCCGGCAGACCATCATCGGCAAGCGCTGGTACGGCTTCATGCTCTGGGGCCGGCTGAGTTACGACCCCGATCTGCCGGATGCCCTATTCGAGAAATCCCTGGCCGCCCGATTCCCGGCCGCCGATGCCGCCGTGCTATCCAGAACGTGGAGTGCGGCGTCGCAGGTTCTTCCCGTGATCACGCGCTTTTTCTGGGGCGACATCGATCTGCGGTGGTTTCCGGAAGCGTGCCTGAGCCACCCCCGGGCCCGCGGGTTCTACACAGTCCGTCACTTCGCCGAAGGTGAAACGATGCCCGGCAGCGGGATCCTCGACATTCGTTCATGGCGTGCCCGCAAACTCGCCGGACAGGCAATGGACGGAGCCGGGCCGCTTGAGATTGCCAATCAACTCGCCGCGAGCGCGGCGGAGGTCCTGAAGGCCCTCCCGGCGCTGCGGCCTTCGGCGGTGTCGGACCCCGAACTCCGGCAGACGCTGAACGACTTCTACGCGATGGCCCATCTCGGCAACTATTACGCCGCTAAAATCAGGGCAGCGGCTGACCTGGCGCTTTACGACAAGTCCTCCGATCCTGCGCAGACGGGAATCAGCCGTCACCCAACTCGGCCGCGCGCTCGACCATTGGAAGCGGTACGCGGCTGCCTATACTCTGGAGTACAAGCAGCCGCGTCTGTACAATCGAGTTGGTTGGGTTGACCTGCACGCCCTCTCCGCCAAGGTGGAGCAGGACATCAGCATTGCCCGCCAATGGACCCCGGGCAGTCTGCCGGACAAGCCCGGACCCCGGCAAGCCGACACGCCGTTCAAGAAGTAGGCCATCGGACTTACTGGAGAGTTACGCGCACCAGGGCCATCTTCGGACCGCGGTTTTCCGTGGACGCCCGCTTGACGTACTTTTCTTCTCTCGAAACGGGCATAGAGACGCTAGTCCCGGGCGTTAGCACTTGGCGCAGGAAGTACTGTTCTCCGTACTTGTGGAAAACGACCGAGGTGCGATCCTTCCCAAGCGGAACCAAGGTGCTTGCCAGGAACACAGTGTTAATGAAGTTGCCGCTATAGTCGCTCAGGACAATGCGGTGTGAAGGGAGATCCACAGACACGACATAATGGCCGGCAGAAAGACTGCTTCCAGCCATCTGAAAGTCGAACGGGATGTCCACGCGCAACGACTGCGCCACGGCCGGCATGGCCAAGGCGAATACCAGGCAGCTCACCGCCGCCATTCTCATCGACGTAATCATTTGAGTAGCTCCTTTGGCTGCTTTCCGCATCCACCTTTGAATACGAGCCATTCAGAGAAAATGCGCGCGCCACTGGCTGCCGCGCGGTCTTCCGCGCTGTTTGGCGTTCTTTGGCGCGCAATGGCGCGGGCGGGTTTACAATCGAGACGAGAATCCGATTCTCCCTTTTCGTCCGACTAGTCATGGAGACTCGAAGCGAGCATCCCGCCGCCGCCCAAGCCGGCCGCCTCGACTCCTGGAAGGAGATCGCAGGCTATCTCCGGCGGGGTATCCGTACGGTCCAGCGCTGGGAGCTGGAGGAGGGACTTCCGGTTCACCGTTTGATCCACGACAAAGCCGGGTCCGTGTTTGCCTACGCGCCCGAACTCGACAACTGGTGGAACGGGCGGCGGCAGACGCAGAACGTCCCGCAGCAGAGAATTGAGGACGATCGGCCTTCGGTCGCCGTCATCCGTTTCGGCGATCTCACTCGCGAAAAGGACCAGGACTACTTCTGCGACGGGATTGCCGAGGAGATCCTGGGATGCCTCGGCAAGATCGCGCGGTTGCGCGTAGTTTCACGAATGGCCTCATTCCGCATCGATCCGCAATCGCCGGACCTGCTCGAATCAGTCCGCCGGATGCGCGCAGCATATGTGCTGCACGGAAGCGTCAGAAGAGCGAACGGCCATATCCGGATCGCCGTGCAATTGACTTCGTCAGCCACCGGTGAACAGGTCTGGGCAGACACATACCCGAGCGACCTTGCTGACATTTTCGCCATCCAGGAGGGAATCGCACGGTCCATCGCCGCGGCGCTCGAGTTGAAGCTCACTGAGGCGGAGAGCGCCGTCCTGAAGAGAACTCCGACTCGCCAGATGCAGGCCTACGACTGCTACCTACGGGGCCGGAAGCACTATTACGGATACGGTCCTACGGACGTCGAATGTGCGATCCGGTTGTTCGAGAAGGCGACGCAGATCGATCCCGGCTACGCCCTGGCTTGGGCGGGCCTGGCAGATGGATGGTCCTACACCTACCTGCATGTGAAGCGCACGCCGGACGTTTCGGCCCGTGCAGTGGAGGCCGCCCGGCACGCCGTGGAACTCGACCCGCGGGCTGGCCCAGGGCCACGCATCGCTGGCGCTGGCGTTGTCCTTCATCGGGACCGAGGCCGAGGTGGAAGACGAATTCGAAACCGCGCTTCAACTCGATCAGAACATCTTCGAAACCTGGTATTTTTACGCCCGTCATTCGTTCGCGCAAGGCGATCTGCCCAAGGCGGTGCGCCTGTATGAACAAGCGATGCGAGTCAGGCCCGAGGACTATCAGGCGCCGCTCCTCGCCGCCCAGTCCTGCGAGGAAACCGGCGCGCCGGAGAAGGCCCGGGCGATGCGCGAACTTGGAGTCAGGCTCGCCGCGGAGCACCTCGAGTATTATCCCGACGACGGGCGCGCCCTCTACATGGGTGCGAACGGCCTGGTTGCTCTTGGCCGGGTTCAGGAGGGACTCGAATGGGCCGCCCGTGCGCGCCGCATGCGGCCCGACGACTCGATGCTGCTCTACAATCTCGGTTGCATCTATGCGATGGCCGGAAAGGCCTTCGATGCTCTTGAGTGCCTCGAAGGGGCCGCTCAACGGGGGCTCACGCACCGGGGTTGGTATGAGAATGACAGCAATCTGGACAGCTTGCGTTCGATGCCCAGGTTCGAGTCTCTCGTGAAGCGCCTCCCACCAAGATAGGCAGGCGGGCTTAGTGCTTGTGCCCCTCGATTTCGTCGAGGGAGATCGGCGCCTTGCCCTTCATGTCCTTGACGATGCCGAGGGTCCTGGCGGACGGCTCGTAGAGCGCCACGAGCGCGTCGGTCAGGTCGACAGCCTCGGCTCCGGACGCGACCCAGTCGCACTGCATGGCAATCGCCTGGACTCCGGCCCTGCTCGCTACTTCGGGCAGCCGCTCTTTGACGTGGGCCAGCAGATCGTCTACCGGCACCCGTCCAAAACCCTGGCGGTGAAGCTGGCGCTGGTGTGCCTGGCCCCACGCTTCAAGCTCCTTGATCTTGGCTTGGTCGCCCGACGCCTTGGCCGCCTGCATCTCCTTCATCTTGCCGCCCACAGGGTTGAACCTTGACGCAGCGTAAGCTACCGCTATCGCCCGTGTGTCGTATGTGCCGATCCTGAACGCCGGCTGGCCCGCTGTCTTTGCCAAGCCTACTGCCGGTAAAGCCAAATAGGCCAGTTCACGTCTGGTTGTGCGCATTTCCTTCGCCTCCAACTCGCACTATGGCGCATTCCGGTGGCGGAAGGAGCTTCGTTTGAGCTTCGGAAATGCTTCGGAGCCGGTCAGGCGGCCGGTTTGGCCTTCTTCAGGATGCGCGACAGGCCTTTCAATGCCTTGTCCACTTCCTTTTCCGTCACGATGTAAGGCGGCAGCAGCCGCACGACATTCTCGTGCGTGACGTTGAACAGCATGCCCAGGTTCATCCCTTCCTGCACGAAGTGCTTGCAAGGGAACTCGATTTCCATGCCGATCATCAAACCGAAACCGCGCACGTCCTTGACGATCGGGTGCTTGTCCTTCAGAGCCCGGAGACCGTCGAAGAAATAGCCGCTGACCCGGCGCATCTGCGGGAAAATCTCGTCCAGGATGTCGTAGAACTCGATGGCGACCCGGCAGGCCAAAGCGCCGCCGCCGAATGTCGTCCCGTGCATGCCGGGGGCGATCGCCGCCGCGGCACGTTCGTTCATGAGAACTGCGCCGAGCGGCAGTCCGCAGGCAATCGGCTTGGCGAGGGTCACCACGTCGGGCATGATCGCGGGCTCGTGCAGTTGATAGGCGAAGTGCGTCCCGGGACGTCCGATGCCGCATTGGATTTCGTCGAAGACGAGTAGCGCATTGTGCCGGTCGGCCAGCATCCGGGCCTTCCTCAGCCACTCGGCGGAGATGGGGTAGATGCCGCCTTCCCCTTGAATGGTCTCGACGAAGATCGCCGCTGTGCGATCGGTCACCGCGGCTTCCAGGGCGGCCTCGTCGCACAGGTTGACGAACTTCACGCCCGGCATCAGCGGCTCAAAGTCCTGCCGGTATTTCGGCTGCCCTGTCAGGGAGAGCGCCCCGATGGTCCGGCCGTGGAAGCTGTTCTCAAGCGAGACGATCTCGTACTTCTCAGGATTCATCCTGCGGCCGAAGCTGTGCGCGATCTTGATCGCGCACTCAACGGCCTCCGTGCCGGAGTTGCAGAAGAACGTGCGCTGCAGTCCGCTCGTGCGAGAGAGGATTTCAGCGAGTTTGCCTTGATACTCGTGATAGTAGAGGTTCGAAGAGTGGATCAGCAGCGATGCCTGCTCCCGAATGATGCGCATGATGCGCGGATGGGCGTGGCCGAGCGAATTCACGCCGATGCCTGAGATCAGGTCCAGATACTTCCTGCCCTCGATATCCCAGAGCCAGCAGCCTTTGCCCTTCTTCAGAACGAGTTGGTAACGACCGTAGTTCTGCAGAAGATATTGCTTTTCCAGATCCATCACGGCTTGCGCGGCCGTGACGGGTGTGGCAGTCAACGTTTCCATTTTTCTATTGCAGCACGGCTGGGCCGGCTGCGAATAGTCAATTCATCATTCTGGCCATTGCCTTGTCGAGTTCGTACTGGCAGATCTCGCGCGAGTGGTCGCACCTTCTGTGCGTCTTGTAGCTTGCCAACACCGGCAGTGCGCGCTTCTCACGAAGCTGGCCGAGGGCCCAAACGGCATGATTGCGGTCCTGCAGACTGCACTCTTTGCATGCGACCAGATTGATCAGCGCATCTGCGCGGTCGCCGGGGAACCGCTGCATGGCCGCGCGTGAAAAATTCCGTACGCTCAACTCGATGCTAGCCCTGAATGCCCGCCAGGGCCAAGATCAGCAAGCACGGCAAGAGCCAAGGCAAACTTCGCCCATCCGCTCTTCATGCCAACAGGCTACACCCTGTCTACGCCAGCCGTGTCGGGCCCATGAGCCACTCGTCGACGCTGCGTGCGGCCTTGCGACCTTCGGCGATGGCCCAGACGACCAGCGACTGGCCGCGCCGCGTATCGCCCGCCGCGAAGATGCCGGTTTCCGACGTCATGTAGTTGGCTCCGGTCTTCACGTTGCCGCGCGCGTCGAGTTTTACTTCCAGTTGCTCCAGCAGGCCGCTCTTCACAGGCCCGGTGAAGCCCATGGCCAGCAGGACAAGGTCGCAGGCGTATTCGGATTCGGTGCCGGCCTGGGGCTCAAACGCCGGCGGCGGCCCGACGTCGATGGTCTTCAGCGCCCGGACGTTGCCGGCGTCATCGCCCAGGAACTCCGTTGTCAGCAGGCCCCAATGGCGATCGCCGCCTTCTTCGTGGCTCGACTCCTGGCGCAGCATCAGCGGCCAGAGCGGCCAGGGGGTCGACGAAGCGCGCTCATTCGGCGGAGTCGGCATGATCTCGAACTGGCGGATCGACTTGGCCTTGTGCCGGTGCGAGGTTCCCAGGCAGTCGGCGCCTGTGTCGCCGCCGCCGATGATAATGACATTCCTGCCCGCGGCCGAAATCCACGCCTCATCCGGAATCGTGTCGCCGGCATTCCGCTTGTTATTCAGCGGGAGGAAGTCCATTGCGAAGTGGATGCCTTTCAACTCGCGGCCCGGCACGCGCAGGTCGCGCGGCGCCTCGGCCCCTCCGGCGAGCACGATCGCGTGGTACTCCTTGCGGAGTTGCGCGATATCCACGTTCACGCCCACGTGGGATGACGGCCTGAAGGTGACCCCTTCGGCCTCCATCTGCTGCGTGCGCCGGTCGATGTGATGCTTCTCCATCTTGAAATCGGGAATGCCGTAGCGCAGCAGGCCGCCGATGCGGTCAGCCTTCTCAAACACCGTCACGAGGTGTCCGGCGCGGGCCAGTTGCTGAGCGGCAGCAAGACCCGCGGGTCCGCTGCCAATCACAGCCACGCGTTTACCGGTGCGCTCGCTGGGCGGCTCGGGACGGATCCAGCCCTCCTCCCAGGCGTGATCGATGATGGTCCGCTCGACCGTCTTGATGGCCACGGGAGGCTCGTTGATGCCGAGCACGCACGCCGCTTCGCAAGGCGCAGGACAGATGCGTCCCGTGAATTCAGGAAAGTTGTTTGTGGCGTGGAGGTAGCGGATGGCTTCCCGCCAACGGTCTTTGTAAACGAAGTCGTTCCAGTCCGGAATCAGGTTGCCCAGCGGGCAGCCGCTGTTGCAGAACGGCACTCCGCAATCCATGCAGCGCGCGCCCTGCGCTCGAACCCGATCGTCCGGGAACGGCTCGTAGACTTCAAACCAGTCGTTGACGCGTTCCTCCACCGGACGGCGCGAGGGCGTCTCGCGCGTGATCTCGAGAAATCCGGTCGGCTTACCCACGCAGCACCTCCTGCGCCGTCACCGGACGCGTCAATGTGATCTTCGGCATGTCGGCGCTTCGAGGAACTCCGACCACTCGCTTGTACTCGTGAGGGAAGACCTTCACGAATCGAGGAAGCATCGCGTACCAGTTGTCGAGAATCCAACGCGCGCGAGGGCTTCCGGTGAGCTCCGCATGTTTCTCAGTCATGCGGCGCACCATGTCGACGTCTTTGGGGTCGGTCATCGGATCCAGGTCGACCATGGACGTGTTGCAGTTTCTTCCAACGAACTGGCCCGTTTCGTCGAGCACGTAAGCGATGCCGCCGCTCATGCCCGCCGCGAAGTTCTTGCCGGTCCTTCCGAGAACGACGACCAATCCCTGGGTCATGTACTCGCATCCGTGGTCGCCAACGCCCTCAACCACGGCCGTGGCGCCGGAGTTGCGGACGGCGAAGCGTTCGCCCGCCATGCCGTTGAAGAAGGCCTCTCCGGTGGTAGCGCCGTAGAGCACCACATTGCCGATAAGGATGTTTTCCTCGGGCACAAACTGGCTGCCCTCTTGCGGATAAACGATCAGCCGGCCGCCTGAGAGCCCCTTGCCGACATAATCGTTAGCGTCGCCTTCCAGCGTGAGGGTCACGCCTTTGGCGAGGAAAGCGCCGAAGCTTTGCCCGGCCGATCCCGTGAAATGGAAGCGAATCGTATCGTCGGGCAGTCCCGCGGAGCCATACTTCTTGGCGATCTGGCCGGAGAGCATGGCGCCCACGGTGCGATGAATGTTGCGGATGGGCAGCTTGAACTCCACCGGCGTGCCGTGTTCAATGGCATCGCGGGCATGGTCGATGAGCTTGTAATCGAGGGCCTGCTCCAGGCCGTGGTCCTGGCTGATCAGGCAGCGGCGGCCGACGCGGCTAGGCGCCGGCGGATTGTAGAGGATCGCGCCGAGATCGAGTCCGCGCGCCTTGAAGTGATGCTCCAGCGAACGGGTCTCGAGTTTGTCGACGCGGCCTGTCATCTCGGCCAACGTACGGAAGCCGAGTTTGGCCATGATCTGCCTCAACTCTTCAGCCACGAAGAAGAAGTAGCGGATCACGTCCTCGGGCTTGCCGCGGAATTTCGCCCGCAGCCGTGGATCCTGGGTCGCAATGCCGACAGGACAGGTGTTCAGGTGGCACTTGCGCATCATGATGCAGCCCATGGCGATGAGCGGCATGGTGGAGAACCCGAACTCCTCGGCGCCCAGCAGCGAGGCGATGGCGACGTCGCGGCCGGTTTGCAGTTTGCCGTCTGTCTGCAGAACGACGCGGCTGCGCAGATCGTTCATGACGAGAACCTGCTGTGTTTCCGCCAGCCCCAACTCCCACGGGCTGCCGGCATGCTTGATCGACGTGAGCGGGCTGGCGCCCGTGCCGCCTGTGTCGCCCGCAATCAGAATCACGTCGGCATGCCCCTTGGCGACGCCTGCCGCAATGGTTCCCACGCCGACTTCCGAGACGAGCTTGACGGAAATGCGCGCGGTAGGATTGACGTTCTTCAAGTCGTAGATCAACTGCGCGAGATCTTCGATCGAGTAAATGTCGTGGTGCGGCGGAGGCGAGATGAGCCCGACACCGGGCGTCGAATGACGCACGCGCGCGATGACATCGTCCACCTTGTGGCCCGGCAACTGGCCGCCTTCTCCGGGTTTGGCGCCTTGCGCGATCTTGATCTGCAGCTCATCGGCGTTGACCAGGTAGTTCGCGGTGACGCCGAAGCGTCCGCTGGCCACCTGCTTGATCGCCGACCGCCGCCAATCGCCGTTCTCATCCGGCAGGAAGCGGTTCTCGTCCTCACCACCCTCGCCCGTGTTCGACCGCGCACCCAGGCGATTCATGGCGATCGCCAGCGTCTCATGCGCTTCCTTGGAGATGGAGCCGAAGCTCATCGCGCCGGTGGCGAAGCGCTTCACGATCTCCTTGGCGGGCTCCACTTCTTCGATCGGAATGGGCTGATCGGCCCACCGGAAATCGAGCAGGCCCCTGATGGTGGCCATGTTCTTGTTCTGATCGTTGATCTGCGCGGCGAACTCCTCAAAAGTTTCGTAGGAGTTATTTTCAACGGCGTGCTGCATCTTGCTGATGGTCTGCGGGCTGAGCAGGTGGAACTCGCCGTGCGCGCGCCAGTGGTAGTTGCCGCCGACATCGAGCTCCGTTTCAGACTCGGTGACAGGCCGGAATGCGAACACGTGCTTGCGGCGCATCTCCTCGGCGATGACGTCGAGTCCGATGCCCTCGATGCGGCTCACGGTGCCGGTGAAGTACTTGTCGACAAGGCTCTTGGCGAGGCCGATGGCTTCGAACACCTGCGCGCCGCGGTAGGATTGCAGGGTCGAAATGCCCATCTTCGAGAAGACCTTCAACAGTCCCTTGTTGATCGCCTTCTTGAGGTTCTTCAGCGCCGTGTCGAAGGTGACACCCTTGGGCAACTCGTTCTTGCGGGCGAGATCCTCGAGTGTCTCGATCAGCAGATAGGGGTTCACCGCCGAGGCGCCGTAGCCGATCAGCAGGCAACAGTGCATCGTTTCGCGCGGCTCGCCGCTCTCGATGATGAGGCAAACCTGAGTCCGGGTGCCTTCCCGAACCAGGTGGTTGTGAACTGCCGACAGAGCCAGAAGCGATGGAATCGGAGCCATCTCCTCGTCGATTCCCCGATCGGAAAGCAGCAGCACGGTGTAGCCCTGCTTGATCGCCAGTGAAGCGCGACGGCAGAGCCCGTCGAGCGCCCGCTCCAATTCACGTCCGCCGCCTTCGACCCGATAGAGCATCGGCAGGGTGGTCGCCAGGAAGTCGCCCCAACTCACGCGCCTCAGTTTTTCGAGGTCGCGGTTGGTGAGGATGGGATGCTCCAGCTTGAGCGTGTGGCAGTGCTGCGCCGTCTCGTCAAGGATGTTGCGCTCGGTGCCGATGTAGGACGTGAGCGACATCACCAGTTCCTCGCGAATCGGGTCGATCGGAGGGTTGGTGACCTGAGCGAAAAGCTGTTTGAAATAGTGGAACAGCGGCTGAGGCCTGTCTGAAAGGCAGGCCAGGGGCGTATCGGTTCCCATTGAACCCACCGGCTCCTCGCCCTTCTCGGCCATGGGGAGCAGAATCTTCTGCAAGTCCTCTTCCGTGTAGCCGAAAGTGCGCTGCCGCGTCAGCAGAGTGTCGTAGTCGGTCAGGTGGACCCGGGCGGGCTCCGGGAGCGAATCGAGCCTGATCTGCTGCTGCTCCAACCACTCACTGTAGGGGTTGCGGGCGGCGAGATCTCTCTTCAGCTCCTCATCCGGCACGATGCGGCCCTGCTCCATGTCCACTAACAGCATGCGTCCGGGCTGAAGCCGGCCCTTGTAGGTCACGTCCTCCGGCTTCACTGGCAACACGCCGGTTTCCGAAGCCATGATCAGCAAGTCGTCGCTAGTGACCATGTAGCGCGCCGGCCTGAGGCCGTTGCGGTCAAGGGTCGCGCCGATGACACGGCCGTCCGTGAAGGCGACCGCCGCCGGACCGTCCCAGGGCTCCATCAAGGAAGCGTGGTACTCGTAGAACGCGCGCTTCTCCTTCGGCATGGTCTTGTCGGCGTCCCATGCTTCCGGAATCAGCATCGCCATCACGTGCGGGAGGCTGCGGCCCGCCAGGGTCAGCAGTTCCACGGTGTTGTCCAACACGGCCGAGTCCGAACCGCCGGGCTGCACCACCGGGAGCAGTTTCTTCATGTCCGTGCCGAACAGGTTCGATTGCAGAACCGGCTGCCGGGCCTCCATCCACGCCGCGTTGCCGCGGATCGTGTTGATTTCCCCGTTGTGGCAGAGGTAGCGGAACGGGTGAGCGAGCTGCCAGCTCGGGAATGTGTTGGTCGAAAAGCGCTGGTGCACCATGCACAGCGCGCTGAGGCAGTCCGAATCGGACAGATCGCTGTAGAACCGCGAGATCTGCGACGCCAGCAGCAGCCCCTTATAGACGATGGTCCGCGACGAGAGCGACGGAATGAAGAAGAAGCCCTTGTCGCGGATGTCCGGCAGAATTGAAGATCTCAGTCTCCGTGCGCTTCCGCACCACGTAGAGCTTTCGCTCCAGCATGTCCTGATCCATGCCAGCGGCGCGACGGACAAAAATCTGCTGAATGTAGGGCTGTGATGCACGCGCCACTCGACCGATGGCGTTGACGTCCACCGGCGTATCGCGCCAGCCGAGCAGATCCAGGCCCTCTTCCCGGACGATGCGTTCGACAATGCCTTCGCACAGCAGCCTTTGCTGGGGCTCTACCGGCAGGAAGACGCAGCCCGTCCCGTACTCTCCCGGCGCCGGCAGGGTGAAACCCAGCTTCGCGCATTCCTTGATGAAGAACTCGTGCGGGATTTGAATGAGCACGCCGGCGCCGTCGCCCGTTTGCGGATCGCAGCCACATGCTCCCCTGTGGGTCAGATTAAGGAGGATCTGAATGCCCTTGAGGATGATATCGTGGGATCTGACTCCACGAATATTGGCCACGAAGCCAATGCCGCAGGCATCGTGTTCGTTGCGTGGATCGTAGAGGCCTACCGCCTTCGGCAAACCGTTCGGGATATAGTCTTCGCTGGATCTCTCCATAGAGGGCACACTCACTTGCTGAAGCATGCACGTCGGAGTGCAGGTTCAAGAGGGAAGTTCATTCAGTATAAGTCACCTCGCTCTATCAGAGCAAGTTAAATTATATAAGCTTTCATATCAGGGAGGCTTATGGTAAGCTGAGCGTGTGGACCTGGCCCAACTCCAACTATTCAAAGATATTGTTCAGACGCGAAGCATCAGTCGAGGGGCTTCGCAGAACGGTGTAACGCAATCGGCCGCCAGCCAGACAGTCCAGGAGTTGGAGCGCCAGATGGGGGCAAAGCTGCTTGATCGCGGACGTCGCCCGTTGGAGGTTCTGGGCGCCGGCAAGCTGCTGTACGAGATGGCGCGGGACATACTTCGCCGGCACCACGACTTCCTGAACGAGCTGGACACGCTGAAGGGCGGCGACGGAGGGTTGGTCCGTGTCGCGGCGATCTACTCAATCGGGATCTCGGAGATGTCCCGATTGGAGGAGGAATTCTATCGCCGGCTGCCCGCGGCGCACCTTGAGGTGAGTTATCTGCGGCCGGAAAAAGTCTACCAGGCGGTGGCGGATGAGAAGGCCGACCTTGGCCTGGTGAGTTACCCGGAATCGACGCGGGACGTCGTTGCGCTGCCCTGGCGGGAAGAGCTGATGGTGGTTGCCTGCTCCCCCTCCCACGCTCTGGCGTCACGCGACAAGGTTTCTCCCGAAGAACTGGAACACGTCGACTTCATCGGATTCGACGAGGATCTGCCGATCAGCCGGGACATCGAGCGGTTCCTGCGGGAGCGGCGGGTTCAGGTCCATGTCACGATGCAGTTTGACAATATCCAGAGCATGAAAGAGGCGTTGCGGCTCGGGCACGCGATCAGCATTCTGCCGGCGCCGATGCTCAAGGACGATGAGGAAAAGGGCCTGCTTGCACACCATTCCTCTCGAAGAGCCGCTGTTCCGCCCGTTGGGCATCATCCACCGCCGCCGGCGCAGCTTTCCGCGTGCGGCGCAGATCTTTCTGGATCTGCTGCGTGAGCCCGCGGCCTAACGCCATCAGCGGAGACCCATTGACACCGCACTGCCTGCATTGATAACCAAGGAGTCGTCATGCGACTCGTACTGTTATCAATCTCACTGCTTGCGCTCGCCACTTCCTCCGCGGCGGGCGAAAAACGCAGAATCCAATTATCCACATTGCGCGACAAGGTGGCCGGTGGCTGGGCCGGGCAGATGATTGGAGTCAGCTACGGCGCTCCAACCGAGTTTCGCTATCGCGGCCAGGTCATTCCGGAAGACAAGCTGCCCCGCTGGAGCCCCGAGAAAGTCGCCAACTCCATCGACCAGGATGACCTGTACGTCGACATGACCTTCGCCCAGGTGCTCGATGACAAGGGCATCGACGCCACCACGGAGGACTTCGGGGCGATGTTCCGCAACGCCCGCTACCGCCTTTGGCATGCCAATCTCGCCGCGCGCCGGGCGTTGAAGCGTGGGGTTCCGGCGACTCTCAGCGGCACGCCAAAGTACAATGCCCACGCCAACGACATCGATTTCCAGATTGAAGCGGACTTCATCGGAATGATGGCGCCGGGGCTGCCTCAGTCCTCCAATGCCATTGCCTGGCGAGCCGGGCGGGTCATGAACTACGGCGACGGCATCTACGGCGGGATGTTCGTTTCCTGCATGTACAGCGCGGCATTTTTCGAGAAAGATCCCCAAAAACTGGTGGAGGCGGGTCTCGCCTGCCTGCCCGCCCGCAGCGACTACGCGCGCACGATCAAGGATGTGCTCGACTGGCATAAGCAGTATCCAGCCGATTGGATAAAGAACTGGGAACTTCTTGAGCAGAAATGGAATCGCGACGAACCCTGTCCCGAAGGTGCGCTTCAGCCTTTCAATATCGACGCAAAACTCAACGGCGCCTACATCGCCCTTGGACTGCTCTACGGGAATGGCGATTTTGAGAAAACCATCGTTATCTCGACGCGCGCCGGCCAGGATTCCGACTGCAACCCCTCATCGGCGGCAGGGGTGCTGGGCGTAGTTTACGGCTACGACGCCATTCCCGAGAAGTGGAAGAGCGGCATTGCCGCCATTTCTTCGAAGACTTTCAGTTTTACGAACTACACTTTCCCTTCGATCGTTGACTCGACCGTCAAGCGGGCCACCGCGCTCGTGCTGAAGAAGGGCGGTCAACTCGACGGTCAGGCGCTGGTAGTGAACACTGAGGAGCCGACTCCCGCCAAGCTCGAGGCGTGGAATGACTACGGTAAGCCCGCTGAGAGAATCTCCGCCAGCGATGCCCGAGTCAAGCGCGCGGGCGCCTGGGCTGCGACAAAGTCAGGTTTTGTGGCGAATGAGAAAGGCGCATCCGCCGAGTTCAGCTTTGAGGGGACAGGCTTCATCCTCGTTGGGCCTTACATTCCTGACGGCGGCAAAGCCGATGTCTTCGTAGACGGTAAAATCGTTGCCACGATTGATTCAAATAGCGATGAGGATGCGACTAAAAGCGGCGAATCGTTGTATCATGATTTCAGCTTGAATTCCGCTCCCCACGTCGTGAGGATTCTGGTTCGAGGAGAACCTGTTGCCTGGGCGTCCGGGAGCAGAGTCGGGTTGGACGGACTGGTGGTCTTTCGCAGGTAGAATGCCCGCGGGGCCGCGAATGTTCCCCCTGCGATGGACAAATCCGAACGCCTGCTGATCCGCGGGGCGTCGCAAGTCATTACGGTCCGCGGCATGAGTGGTCCCCGCCGTGGGCCCGCATTGGGCGAACTCAGTATTGTTGAGAATGGCGCCATCCTCGTCGAGGATGGCCTTATCCGGCATATTGGCCCCGCGCACAGAATCGAGAACCTTGAACAGGCGCGCGGTGCGATTGAAGTGGACGCGCGCGGCGGAGTTGTGTTGCCCGGCTTCGTCGACAGCCACACACACCTGGTGCTCCCCAACGCCCGGCTGCCCGGCGTGGGGGAGCGATCCGGCGCTGATGCAATGCCAGCGCCGAGCGGAGCAAAACTCAGGGCACACGCGCAGACTTTTCTAAACTGGATGGCCGCCCACGGGACGACAACAGCGGAAGTGAAGTCCATTTGCAGCGGGGATGCCGCCGCCGATTTGCGCTCGCTACGAGCCATCCAAGCCCAGGATGGCTCCCCAATTCGCTTGCTTGCCACAGTTCATACTTCGGCGTCTGCCATGTCGTCTCTTCAAGGCCCACCGAACGCGCGCGCCGAATGGTGTGCCCGAGTGCTCCTGCCGTTGGCAGCACGGCGCAAGCTCGCCGTGTTCGCGGATATTCTCTGTGAACGCGAAGGCTACTCCCTGCGTGACGCCCGCGCCTACATGGAGGCCGCGCTCTCTCTCGGGCTTGCCCTTCGCGCTCACGCCGGATTGTTCGATTCCTGCTCGACGGTTCGGCTTGCCGTCGAGATGGGAGCCGTCAGTGTCGACCATCTGGACGCGATTGGCCCTGCGTGCGTACAGTTGTTGGCCGGCATCGAGGACGATTGCCACTTTGATTCCCGGTGTCGCATTTCAGTCCGATACCACCGTGCGCCCGCCGGCAAGAGCGCTCATAGAGAACGGCGCCGCCGTAGCCCTTGCCACCGGATTCGACGGTGTCGACTCGCCTTCCTGCAGCATGCCGATGGTCCTCTCATTGGCCTGCAATTCGCTGGGATTCACCGCTGCAGAAGCCATCGCCGCCGCGACAATCAACGGGGCGCACGCTCTGCTGTGCGCCGACCGGACCGGTTCGCTCGAGGTGGGCAAGCAGGCCGACTTTCTTGTCGCCGCCGTGCGCGACTATCGTGATCTGCCCTATTATTTTGGAGTCCAGACGATTTCGCGAGTGTTCAAGGGCGGGGTTGAGATCACGCCTGAAAGGAACTGACGGCCCGCATGAGCAAGGCCCTGGTCGAGTGCGTCCCAAACTTCAGCGAGGGGCGGGACCCCTCAATCATCGAGGAACTCGCGGCTGCGATCGCGGCCACTCCCGGTGCTGCCGTACTGGACACCGAGATGGATTCCGACCACCATCGAAGCGTTATCACTTTCGCCGCCCCGCCCGAGGCGGCCGTTGAGGCGGCGTTGGCTGCGGCACGGATCGCGGTCGACCGCATCGACCTGAATCGGCATCAGGGAGTTCACCCACGGATTGGCGCGTTGGACGTGCTGCCATTTGTCCCTCTCCAACATGTGACACTTGCGGACTGCGCCGCGCTCGCCGAGTCGGCGGCACAGCGCTTATGGAGCCAACTCGGGATCCCCTGTTATCTCTACGAAGCCGCCGCTCGCCGGGAGACTCGCCGAAATTTGGAGAATGTCCGGCGCGGCCAGTTTGAAGGCCTGCGGGAGGCTGTCGCGATCTGATCCGGAGCGCCGGCCCGATGTTGGCGGACCCGGGTTGCACCCCACCGCAGGCGCGACTGCAGTCGGGGCGCGCAAGATTCTGATCGCGTGGAATATCAACCTCGACACCGAAGACGTCGAAGCGGCGCGAGCCATCGCTCGCGTCATTCGCGCTTCCAGCGGCGGGCCTCCCTTGCGTCAAGGCGATGGGCGTTCCCCTGGCCACGCGCGGGCTCGCCCAAGTCACGATGAATCTCACCGATTTTGAGACGACTCCCATGCACGTTGTCTTCGAGGCCGTCCGCCGGGAGGCCCAGGCGAGAGGCATCGCCATCCACTCCAGTGAGATCATCGGCCTGCTGCCCCGCCGTGCGATCGAATTGGCGGCCGAGCACTTTCTCCAGTTCGAGAACTTCTTTCCGCGGACGGTGCTTGAGCAGCGGTTGGAAGAAGCCCGCCCGCAGCCGCTATCATCAGATTAATAGTGCTGGTTTCCATCGACGAAAAACCCAAACGACCGCAATGGCTGAAGGCGCCGGCGCCGGTAGGCGTTAACTACGCGCAACTGACGAAACTGGTGGAGGATCTGAACCTGCACACGGTATGCGAGAGCGCCGCCTGCCCCAACATCGGAGAGTGCTGGAACCACCGTACGGCCACGTTCATGATTCTGGGCAACTTCTGCACCCGGCGATGCGGATTCTGCGCCGTGCAGAAGGGCGTGCCGCTGGAGGTGGACTGCGACGAACCGCGCCGAGTGGCCGAGGCCGTGCGCGGCTCTGGGTCTGCGATACGCCGTCATCACCAGCGTCAACCGGGACGACCGCAAGGACGGCGGGCGCGGAGCTACTTCGCCTTGACGATCCGTGCCATCCGGGAGCGCATTCCCGGACTGCAAAGTCGAGGTCCTGGTCCCCGACTTCCAGGGGTCGCGGGAAGCGATGGAGATCGTGCTCGATGGCAGCGCCCGACGTGTTGAACCACAACATCGAGACCGTGCCGCGGCTATACCGGCAGGTCCGTATCGGCGCGAGGTACGAGCGATCGCTGGAGATTGCTCGCGAGCGCAAGTCCCTCGATCCGGCCATCCCCGACCAAGAGCGGACTGATGGTCGGGCTGGGGGAGACCAAGGAAGAGGTGCTCGCCACGCTCTGCGGGACCTGCGCGCGACCACGTGGGAACATCGTCACCATCGGCCAGTACCTGCGGCCGACCCCGACGCACCTGCCGGTGCTGCGCTACGTGCCCCGGCCGAGTTCGCCGAGTATCGCGCCGCGGGAATGGCGCTGGGGTTCTCGCACGTCGAGAGCGGACCGCTGGTCCGGAGTCAGCTATCACGCCGCGGAAGCGGTCTGAAAGGGGAACATTTGGCCGCGCGCTGACGTACTATCCGAAGGAGGGAATCTCCACATGGTCAAGTTCCTCCTGTTTGTGATCCTCTGGATGCTGTGCTGGCCGTGCGCCCTGTCGCGCTGATCCTTTATCCGTTGTATCTGGTTGGTGCTGCTGCCATTCAGGCTGCGTCGGTATCGTCGTGACGGGCGTGTTCACGCTGATCGGCGCCATATTCACGCTGCCGGCCAGGATCCTCAAGCGGCCTAAGCCGTCACGCGTAGCTGGAGACGGACGCGCGGTTCCTGGCGGCACGCGATCCTTCGGCCGGCTTGTCGACATAGCCGCTCTCACGGAACGCCGCCAGCGGATTCGGCCGCCAGCCCCTTCGACTGGCGCCACTCGCGCGAGCACCGGCCGGACGTCGGTGAAGAAGGCCTCGCGCAGGCATTCCTCGGCGTCCACCAGTTCGGCCTTCTTGGTGCGGCGCGAGCGCGTCGTGATCCACCAGGGCCGCCTTCACGTAGAGCTCCTGCGCGGTCATCGGCCGTCTGGATCATCGCCTCGATCTTGCCCTTGAGGTTGTGGCTCTGGTCCACCATGTAGGCGATGTCCGGCGCGCTTGCCCGTTTCCCACGCGAAGTAGCAGATCTCGTGGAAGATGCGGAAGACCTGGTAGGGATCGATGCGAGCCGAGCGTGAGGTCGTCGTCGGCGTAGCGGCGGTCGTTGAAGTGGAAGCCGCCGAGCATGTCTTCGTCGAGCAGCCACGCCACGATCTGCTCGATGTTCTGCGCCTGGTAGTGGTGGCCGGTGTCGACCAGCACCTTGGCCCGCGGTCCGGCAGCGCTTCGACAGCGACGTAGCGCCATGCCCCAGTCGGCGATGTCGGTGTGAGTAGAAGGCCGGCTCGAACGGCTTGTACTCGACCAGCATCCGCTGGTCGCCGGAGAGCGCGTCGTGGGCCGTCTTGCAGTCCCTCGGTGAACCACTGCTTGCGGTGCGCGGATGTGAGCCGGTGCCGGGATAGTTGGTGCCGTCGGCGAACCACAGCGAGAGGTCGCGGCGAGCCGGTGGCGCTGCCGATCTCGACGCAGTCGAGGATGTGCGACAGCGCGGTCTGGCGGACGTCCGGATCGGGGTTGCCGAGCGAGCCGTGCTTGTAGATCTGGTCCTGGAAGACGTTCGGGTTGATCGCGCCGATGCGCGACGCCGTGCTCGCGGCCGCGGCCTTCACGCACTGCCGGGCATCGCGGCGATGCCCTCGGGGAAATCCCACAGCACGTGCACGGCGACGGTCGGGCAGCAGCCGGTGAACTTGTGCACCTGCGCCGGCGTCGGCGATCTTCTCCTCGGTGGTGGTGGCGGCCGCGGCCTGCAGGAACTTGCCGAAGCGCGTGCCGGTGTTGGCGAAGCCCCACGACGGGAGTTCGATGGCGAAGCCATCCAGTGCGCGCATGGCGGCATCGGTCTGTGCAGAAGTGAGTGGCATGGTTATGGGAACCCTCGCGGGCATTATATAACCGGAGGGATGCTCAATACCGCGTTAGTCTTCTCTCACGCAAGATGAGCCTGAAGGGGGGGCCGGATTCTCACGCAAGATGAGCCTGAGAGGTTGTGTGCACTTCGGGTTGCGCTCCCGCCGGGGTTGAAACCCCGGGGCTAATCGCCTCAACGGGTCCGGCGATGTTCGATCAGCAGGCAGCGGTCCTGGACGAACGGCAGCCCCGCCTGTTCCGCGATTGCCTGAGCTTCCTCGTTGGCGATTCCCAGTTGGAGCCAAACCGCCTTTGCACCAATAGCGATGGCCGATCGCACAACCTCGGGCGTCTGCGCGGGTCGCCGGAAAACGTTGACAAGGTCGACCGGTTCGGGAATCTCCTGCAGGGTTCCATAGGCCTTCTCGCCTAGCACCTCGGTCTCCTTGGGATTCACCGGGATGATCCGGTAGCCCTGCCGTTGCATGTATTCCGAAACTTCGTAGCTCGGCTTCACCGGGGTCAGAGGAAAGACCCACCACGGCGATCGTCTTGGCGGTCGAAAGGATGTCGCGCTCCAGGCTCATGCCTGTTTGGATGCGTCGACCATCCCCAGCGTCTTCCGGAATTTCGCGATTTCCTCACGAGTCAGCGTCCGGTAGGCCCGCGGGGGCAGCCCATCCAAAGTGAGGAAGCCGATCTTCACCCGGCGCAGCTTCTCCACCAGGAACCCGAAGCTCTTGAACATGAGCCGGATCTGGTTCTGGCGACCCTCCATCAGCTTCACTTCATACCAGGGATTGTTGCCCTGCTTGATCATCTTCAGCTTCGCCGGAGCAGTCTTTTTCCCGAACAGCGGCACTCCGTTGCGGAACTTCATTTCCTGCTCGGGCGTCAACCGGCCGGTCACCTTGACGACGTAGGTCTTCTCGAGATGGCTGTCGGGCGCGGTGACGCGGCGAGCGAATTCGCCATCGGTGGTCAGCAGAATCAGCCCTTCGCTGTTGTAATCGAGCCTGCCCGCGTAGAAGACGTGATCCTTGATGCCCCGGACAAGATGCTTGACCGTCTTGCGCCCTTCCGGGTCATGCAGGGTGGTCATCACTTCCTTCGGCTTGTGCAGGGCGATGTAGAGATGGTGCTTCCGTGCCTTGAGCACCTGGCCGTCCACCCGGACTTCGTCCTTGTCGAGATCCGCCTTCGTGCCCAATTCGGTCACCGGCTCGCGATTCACCGAGACCCGGCCGGCGAGAATATACTCCTCGGCCTTCCGCCGTGAAGCGATGCCGGCATTTGCCAGGATCTTTTGCAGACGCTCCTCAGCCATTGCTCTCCGTGGGGGGCTCTTCGGGCGACTTTTCGTCCGCAGCTTCCAGAACAGACTCAGGTGCCGGATCGGCCGCCTCCGCTGCGGGCTCCAACGGCGGGCGCCGGTTCTCCGGCAATTTCCTCATCGGCCAGCGACTGTCTCCGGATGTCTTCGAATTCCTTCAAGGACGGCAGCTCGGCCACATCCTTCAGCCCAAACTGGGTCAGGAATTCCTTGGTCGTCTTGTACAGGATCGGCTTGCCGATGACGTTTTTCCGGCCCGCCGTTGTAATCAACTTGCGGTCGATGAGCGTCTTGACCACGCCGCCGCCCTGCACGCCGCGAATCTCCAGAATCTCCGGCATCGTGATCGGCTGCTTGTAGGCGATCACCGAAAGCGTCTCCAGAGCCGCCTGCGACAGCTTGAGGGGCTGCTTCAGGTTCCGGACGAACTGCCGGATTTGCTCGTGGTGCTCGGGCTTGGTTGCCAGCTGGTAGCCGCCGGCCACCTCGCGCACGAACACGCCGCGGTCCGACTTCGAGGTGTCCTCGACGAGTTCGTTCAGCACGTCCGTGATCAGCTCCACCGGCCGGTCGAGCGCTGTGGCGATCTGAATGGCCGGCATCGGCTCGTTGAGCACATACACGATGGCTTCCAGCACGGCCTTGATTTGCGCGCGGTCCGTTTCTTCCTGCCCCTGATGCTGCTCGAACCCGCCCAAAAGGGATTCGGCGCTCACCGCTTCCACGGTTTCGGGCAACGCTTCTTCTTGCGGCTCCTGTTCGGCCGCCTGTATTTCGTTCTCTTCCATTGCTCTAGTCTTTGTACTCTTGTTCGATTCGCGCGGCGTCTTCACTCGTCACGTCCGACGACTCGAAGCACGCACCGCGGCTGACTTGGATTTCACTGAAGCTCTCGTCCTGCGTCAGGCGGATGGCCTGCTGCTTCACCATTTCCAGCACCGCCAGGAACAGGCAGATCATGGCACGCCGCGTCTTCTGCTGTTCAAACAGCGGGACGAGCCCGACCGTCTTCCCATCCGATAGCGACGATACGCTTTGGCGCAGGAACCGGATCATGTCCGGCACCGAGACCTCGTCCGGCGTCACCTCGTACTGAGGCCGGCTCTTGGCCCGCTCCAGGATCTGCTCGAAGGTCTTGACCAGATCGAACAGCGTCACCGCCAGGCCGGGCGACTCGTCGTCGGCCATAAAGTTCTGAATCTGCGGATTCGTCCAGATCGCTTCCTCGATCATGCGCTTTTCCTGCAGCATGGCCGCGGCGCTCTTGAAACGCTCGTATTCCAGCAACCGCTCGACCAGTTCCTTGCGCGGATCCTCTTCCGGATCGAGCTTTTCGAGTTCCGGATCCCGCGGCAACAGCATCTTCGACTTGATATGGATGAGAGTCGCCGCCATGTAGACAAACTCGGCGCTCAACTCCATATCGACCTCCACCGCGCGCTCCAAATAAGCAAGATACTGCTGAGTGATGCTCGCGATCGGAATGTCGTAGATGTTGATCTGCTGCCTGCGGATGAGGTCCAGCAGCAGGTCCAGCGGCCCTTCGTAATGTTCCAGTTGGACGTTGAGAGGGCTTGACACCTCCCATCAGGATAGCAGTACCTTCAAAGCTGCCAATTGGCGACAATGGAGTGTGGACAATAGAGAGTGATGGAGTCCGCGTGGTTTGAGTCGTCTACTCGCCGCGCCGCGCGCCGGACGTTTGCCGCCGCGGCCGCTTCCCGGCAGGCGCTGGCGGAAGCGTGCGCTTCCAGCCTCGGGCGCGCCCAAGGAGCGCTGCTGAGCCTGCAGAAGCCGGACGGGTACTGGTGCGGCGACTTGCTGGCCGATTCGACGCTCGAGTCCGACTACATCCTCCTGCAGCTTTGGCTGCATGGCCCCACCGACGGCGGCTGGAATCCCCCCACCCAGGCTCGTATCCGGAAAGCCGCTCACTCGATCCTTAATCGCCAACTCCCTGGCGGCGGCTTCAACATTTTCCCCGGCGGGCCGGCTGACCCCAGCGCCAGTATTAAGGCCTACACCGCACTGAAACTTGCCGGGCATCGACCCCGCTGCCGAGCCCATGTGCCGGCTGCGCGACTGCATTCTCGAACTGGGCGGCCTGCAGGCTGCCAACAGCTACGTCAAAATCAACCTGAGCCTCTTCGGCCTGTATCCCCGACAGCACGTTCCCACCATTCCCCCCGAACTCGTCCTGCTCCCCGGCGGCGTCCTCTATGAAATGTCCTCGTGGACCCGCGCCATCGTCGTGCCGCTCTCCATCGTGCAAGCGCGCGGCGGCATCCGCCCCGTTCCCCCAGGCTTCAATCTGGATGAACTGACAGCGACTGGCAGGAGCTACCGCCTGCCCCGCCGCGACCGGCTTTCACTCATCTTTTACGGCATCGACCGGGGACTGAAAATCTGGCACTATCGCGGCAACCAGAAGGTGAAGAACGCCGCAATCCGGGCCGCCGAAAAGTGGATGCTCGACCACACCCGTTACAGCAACGGGCTAGGCGCCATCTACCCCTCCATGATGTACCTCATCATGGCGCTGGAATCGCTTGGCTACCCTCAGGACCACCCAGACTACATTGAGGCCGTGCGGCAGTTCGACGCCCTGATGACTGAATCGGAGGATTCCCTCTACTTCCAACCCTGTTTTTCTCCCGTGTGGGACACCGCCTATGCGATGTTTGCCCTGGGAGAAACCGGCGAGGCCGCGGAGGCGCCTCTGCGACGCGCCGCCGATTGGCTCGTCGCCCGCGAGGTGCGGCGCAAAGGAGATTGGAGCGTCAAGCGTCCCGACCTGGAGCCTTCGGGGTGGGCCTTCGAATACGACAACGAGCATTACCCGGATATCGACGACACCGCCATGGTGCTGCTGGCTCTCATGCACGCTCGCGCCTCAGACCCCGGAGCGCAGGAGCGCTGCGAACGCCGCGCCATGAACTGGCTTCTCGGCATGCAGTCCAAGGACGGCGGTTGGGCCGCCTTCGATGTCGACAACGACTGGCAACTACTCAACAAGGTGCCCTTCGCCGATCACAATGCGATGCTGGACCCCACCTGCCCGGACATCACCGGCCGTGTGCTTGAGTCGCTGGTTCGCCGCGGCCTAACCGTTGACCACCCCGCCATCGCCCGTGGCGTCGATTATCTGCTGAAGAACCAGGAATCCAATGGAAGCTGGTATGGCCGTTGGGGGGTCGACTACATCTACGGCGCCTTCCTGGCCATCCGCGCCCTCAAACACGCTCGCGCCGCCAAGGCCCACGATCAGGTTGCCAAGGCTGCCCACTGGCTTTCGCAGATCCAGAATGCCGACGGAGGCTGGGGCGAGAGCTGTCAGAGCTATGTCGAAAACCGCTTCGTCGCCGCTCCCAGTACTCCCTCCCAAACTGCTTGGGCTCTGATCGGCATGCTCGCCGCGAATCCTGACGAACACCCCGACGCAGTGCGGCGAGGCCTTGAATTCCTGCTGCAAACCCAGAATCCCGACGGAACCTGGAACGAGGATGCCGCCACGGGGACAGGCTTCCCCAATGTGTTCTACCTGCGCTACACGCTATACCGGAACTACTTCCCCGTCATCGCCTTGAAAATGGCCCGGCATGCGCTTGGCATGCAGCCCGCCGCTACTGCTTTCGGCCGACGCGGGCGCTGCTTTGCAGATATCGATTTGATGCTGAGAGCGCCGCCGAGGGAATTAGTCGCTGGGACCCAAAAGGCTGAGGAGTACTAAAGAGGGACAGACCCCCTTTAGGCCATGGAATAGTCTCGGGACTAAAGGGGGTCTGTCCCCCCTTAGTACTTACCTCAAGTATTTATTGAAGAAGTCCAGCGTTCGCTGCCAGGCGAGTTTAGCCGCGGCTTCGTCGTACCGTGGCGTGGTGTCGTTGTGGAAGCCGTGATTGGCTCCGTCGTACATGTGCATCGTGTAAGTGACGTTGTTTGCTTTCAACGCTTCCTCGTAAGGCGGCCAGCCATCATTGACACGCTTGTCCAGCCCGGCGTACTGAAGCAACAGCGGCGCCTTGATCTTTGCCGCCTCCGCCGCGGGCGCCTGCCCGCCGTAGAAAGGCACGCCGGCGTTGAGGTCCGCGCCGAGCCTCGTGGCCAACATGTTCACGATGCCGCCGCCAAAGCAGAATCCTACTGCGCCGAGCTTGCCGCTGCAGTCCGGACGCGCCTTGAGCCATCGGGCCGCTGCCACAAAATCCTCCGCCATTTTCTGGCGGTCGACGTTGCGGAACAGCGCTCCGCCCTTCTCGTCGTCGCCGGGGTAGCCGCCGGCGCTCGTCAGTCCGTCCGGGGCGAACGCCATGAAATTGGCGGTGCCAAGCCGCCGGGCGACGTCTTCGATGTAGGGGTTCAGGCCGCGATTCTCATGCACGACCAGCACAGCGGGAAGCTTGCCCGTAGCCTTCGCCGGCCGCACCAGCAGGCCCTTAATGCTGCCATTGCCTTCGGGACGAAGGCACCGTGGCCTGCTCGGTCTTGATGCGGGCATCATCTTTGGGCACCTGCTGCGCCCAGGCGTAGTTTGGACGCAGGCTCTCCCAGATTGCCGTCGCGGTCACGCCGCCGACCGCGAACTTCTGCGCGCCGTCGAGAAAGCCACGCCGGTCCAGATCGCCATGAACATAGCGGTCGAACAGGTTCAACAGCTCTTGCGGGTAGTCGGATGCTTTCTTTCTTTCCATGGGTGTCCCCTCTTCAGTTTTGTCGAGAATACCACAGCATCGCTTTTGCAGTCCCCTCCAAAGTGCTCACGAGCGACTCTCGCGGCAGACTGGTGACCATAGGCTTGACTGCCCAGGCCAAACCCGTCGGGATGTCCCGCGTCAGCGAGATCGCGCGTAGTTCCATGTAAACCCCGTTTCCGCGCTGCTCCAGCAGCCAGTAGGAGTTGATCCGCCACAAGAATCCATGTCCCGTGTCGGGCGGCTTCACAACCTCATCCTTTGTCCCGGCATCGGACACCTCGGAAACCCTGGTGCTCTTCGACAGGATCTGAGCCTTGCCGTTGCCGGCCTCCCTGTACTCGACGTCGTAATAAGTGTCGAGTACAACGGTGATGATCTTCTTCTTCAGCAGACGCATGAACACTGAGGCCTTGCCGTTTTCCCGTTTCAAAGTGCGCGACGCGATCACTTGGGCGTAGTAGTCCTTGTACTTGTCCACATTGCGCAGGACCGCAACCGCGTCCTCCAGCTTCGCTTTCTCCACGAAGATTGCGCCAATCCAGTCGTGCACCATCCCATCGCTGACGTCCCGGTCGCCCTTCCCTTCCCATCCTTGGATGACGGGCGCGCCTCCCGGCTTCGCCGCCAAGCGCGCTTGCCCCTGTGGTCGGGCCTGCATCGCCCGGTCGGCCACTTCCATGTACGCCTGAAACTCTTTCAAAGTCTTTTGCGAAAGCTCCGCGGCCGGTAGCGGCGAAGTCAGAAGGGCCAGGATGAGTAGATTCTTCATGAAAGTGGACCTTCCCCTATTGTCCACGTTGCGACTCGGATAGAATTCACGCTGTGAACATCTCCCGCCGCCACCTCATCACGACTCTCGCCGCTTTCGGCAGTTTTCCACGCCTTACCGCCATGGCCGCCCCGGAACGCGGCCGGGTCAAAATCACCGCGATAAAGGCGATGCAGATCAAGAACATCGCCAACAATTGCCTGATTCGCGTGGAAACAGATGCCGGAATCGTTGGCTATGGCGAGGCCGGCGCCTCCGGTCCTATGGCGCGCGCACGCATCGAGACCATGAAGGGCATGTTGATCGGCCAGGACCCGCTCTCCATCGAGAAGCATTTCCACAATATGTCCGCGTTGATGCACACCTACATGGCGCACATCCCCACCATCAGCGGCATCGACATCGCCCTCTGGGACATCGCTGGAAAACTTCTGGGCCAACCGGTTGCAGTTCTCATGGGCGGCCCTTTCCGCGACGCCATCCCCATGTATTCCCACGGCATTGGCGTCAATCTCCTCGACAAGGCGTCCTGCGCCGATTGGGCCGCTCGCATCAAGGCGATGCCCGAAGGCTTCAACGCCTTCAAGATCGGAATCGACCCGATCCTCGGCGTACCCTCAGCCAAATACGCCAACACGCTCGACCGCGAGCAGATCCAGAAAATGGGCCGGGCGTTCATGAATGCCCGCGAAGCTGTTGGCAGCAATATCGACATCGCCGTTCACGGCCACAACGAACTCGATACTCCGAGTTCCATCGCCGTTGCCAAGGCAGTCGAGCCGATGGACCCGCTCTTTCTCGAGGACCCGCTCAACGTCACCTTCCACGAAGGCTGGGCTGCGCTGAAGCGCTCCACCCGGATCCATCTCCTCACCGGTGAAAAGCTTGAGCTTGTCCGCGGCTTCAAGCCTTTCCTCGACACGCAGTCCTGCGACATTGTTCACCCCGACCTCGCCTTCGCCGGCGGCCTCACCGGCACCCGGAAGATCGCCGACTACGCCGCGCTGACACGCACCCCGGTGGCGCTCCACAACGTCGGCAGCCTTGTTCTCTGCTTCGCCAACGCGCACTTCGGCGCAGCGATTCAGAACTTCTACCGTTCAGAAAGCGCACTCGGCCGGCCCACGCGGCACGTCGAAAAGATGGCTGCCGCCAACCCGCCTGAGGTCCTCAACAGCAAACTGAAGGTTCCCACCGTTCCAGGCCTCGGCTTCGATCCTGATCAGGCCTATCTGAAATCCCAACTCATGGATGGTGAGCCTTGGTGGGCCTGAAACTCTCCCGCCGCCAACTCGCGGCCTCATTCGCCGCGCCCGCCATCCTGAGGTCGCAGTCGCAGCGCAGGATGAATATCGTCCTTGCCATCGCCGACGATCTCGGCCGCACCACAGGTGCTTACGGCGATACCGTCGCCAGGACCCCGAACCTCGATCGCCTCGCTACCGAGGGCGTCCGATTCACGCACGCATTCTGCACCACAGCCTCATGCAGCGCGTCCCGCAGCGTGATGTTCACTGGACTGCACAACCATGCCAACGGGCAATTCGGTCACGCTCACGACTACCATCACTTCAGCCTCCACTCCAATATCCGCCCGATCCCCGCATTGCTCAAGCAGGCCGGCTACAAGACCGGACTCGTGGGCAAGTTCCACGTCGCACCGCCTGCTCAGTTCGGCTGGGACCTCCTGTCGGAAAAGCAGGAGCGCGATGTGTACGAGATGGCGCAGACCGCTAAGGGCTTCATTGAGAGCTGCGGCAATTCACCGTTCTACCTCCACGTCGGCTACGGCGATCCGCACCGCGCCGCCGTCGGCTTCGGCAATAACCGCTCCTATCGAAACGTCGACTCCAAACCCGTTCGATCCCGCAAGGGTGCGAGTCCCTTCATGGCTCCCGGACAACCCGGGAACGCGTCGCGAACTAGCCGAGTATTACCAGGCGGCCAACCGGCTCGACCAAGGCATCGGCTTCCTCCTTGACGCACTGAAATCCACCGGCCAGCTCGACAACACGCTGTTCATCTTTCTGAGCGACAACGGTCCGGCGTTCCCTAACGCCAAGACCAACGTCTACGACGCCGGCTCGCACCTGCCGATGATCGTCCGTGCGCCGTCGCTCGCCAGGCCAGGATCCATCAACAACGCCATGATCAGTTGGACTGACCTCGCTCCAACGTTCCTGGAAGCTGCGGGTGCGGCCGGCCCCGAGTATCCTCTCCACGGCCGCAGCTTCCTGCCCATCCTCGGCCGCGAGAATCCGGCCGGATGGGACCAGGTCTTCTACTCGCACACCTTTCACGAAGTCACGATGCACTACCCCATCCGAGGAACTCGCACCCGCCGCTGGAAGTACCTCCGCAACCTCGATTGGCAAAAGGAGTTCCCGCACGCCAGCGATCTCTACGACAGCGAGACATGGCAGGGGATGATGAAAGAGGGTGACGGCGCCAAACTCGGCAAACGGCCAGTGAAGGATTACCTCTTCCGCGCTCACGAGGAACTCTACGACCTCAACCAGGACCCCGACGAAGTGACGAACCTCGCCGCCGATCCGCGCCAGAAGGACACTCTTCTCCAGCTCCGCCGCGACGTTATCCAGTTCCGCAAACGAACTGGCGATCCCTGGCTCATCAACGATCAGCACCGGCCGGAATTCCGCGCCGTGTGAGCGTTCTTCCACGCCTGCCGCAACCTGAGAATTCTAAAGTGCGACTTTAGAATTCTCAAACCGCGCTCATTTCCCGAGCCAGCGCTTCAGGAACTCCAGCGCAGCGACTCCGTCGATCTTATGCGGGCCGTTGAAGAAGGCGATTCCAGTGCGATCGCCCAGTCCTGCTTCGTCGTAGAACCGCCGCACCTTGGCGAACTCGTACTCCACCCACTCGTCCGTGCCCACCTGGTCCCTATGGCCGCGCTCCACCATGAACGGCCTCGGCGCCATCAACTGCGCCATCTCCGCATGGCTCGCCACCCAGGCCAGGTTCCACTCCAGCAGTTCGTACTCAACCGTGAACACGTAGCTGAAGTTGTAGTCGAGCGTCACCAGCTTTCGGATCCACTCGTTGAAGTCGCCGGCGCAGACTGCCGCCTTGAACTGAGGTAACAGCGGCGGCACCCGCAGCGCCGTCTTGCCGCCATAGGACAGCCCGTAGAACCCGATGCGGTCCGCGTCCACTTCCGGCAGTGTCACCAGCCACTCCAGCATCCGCTCGTACTGCGCCAGGATGAACGAGTACAGCGAAAGCCCCAGCGGGTTGGCCAGCTTCGCGATCGGCCTGAAGTCGTGGATGTACGGATTCTGTGGAATGTACACCACAAACCCCGCGCGCACGAGCGTCTCGGCGTAGTTCGAATACACCTCCCGCGGACGTCCTTCCGGTTGTTGAAACAACCATTGCGGACGGCCGTTCAATCCGTGCTGCAGCACGACCACCGGCCGCTTATCCCCCGGGCTGAGCCCCAGCGGCCGAAGCAAAACACCATAGCCGAAGATATCCTCGTGCACGTCGAACCGCACGTCGAATCCCTCGAATCCATCGCCCTGATAAGCCCGCGAGACCCTGCGCGTTCAGCGGCACGCTCGCAGCAGGCATTCTCCCGAACACGTCGTCCCACAGCACGCGCTTCAGCGCCGGGCCCTCCTTCGCGAAGCGCACTCCTCGCGCCGCCTCGGCCTTGACCACCAGCCGATCGATGTGCGCTGCGATCCCCCTCATCTGCTCACGTCGGCGGTCGGGCGCCGTCGCGCTCACAGCCGGCAGCGGTCCCTCCACGCGCGAGCCCCAATGCAGCTTTCGCGGCGCCACCAGCCCAGCCACCTGAGCGTCCGGAATCCAGCCGAAGACGTTGTGGTCGAGAACCTCTTCATGCAGTTTCCGCGGATCTCTCGGCTGTGCGTCCAGCCAGACCTCCTGCAACCCCTCATCAAGGGCAGCCGCGTACAACACGGCCAGCGCGCCATCGCCCGAACCTGCCGCCCACAGCGGCAGACTCGGCTGCTGTGCGGCCAGCCATCGTGCCGCCGCCAGCACCGCCTGCGTGTCGTACCCCACCGGATGCCGCCCCAACGGAAACGCCATCCGGTAGACCAGTTCCCTGTGCGACAACCCGGTTGGCCGATTCAGCGCTTCGCTGACAGCGTAGGTCTTCTCGCGGTCGATGATCGAAACCGCAATCACCTCGCAACCGCGGGCCGCAAGACGTAGCGCCGCATCATTGCTCTCAGGCGCGACAACCGCCCGGCACTTCACGGCGCCGCGAGGCTTGAAGTGCAGGCCCGTGGCCGAATAGCTTTCGAACACCGCCCATCGGGCCGCGTGCACCTCAAAGCCGGAACCCTCCGCCAGCGCCGGAAGCGCCAACTCCATCGATGGCGTGGCAGGTTCATCCACTGCTCCGATCACAAACCGCAACCGTCCACGATCAAGTGGCGACTCCCTCTGGCGTTCAGTCGCCCGTAACAGCCACTTCTTGATCCCTTCCACCATCTCGAGCGCAGGGTCCGGCGACGGCACCGGAGGTTGCGCAGTGGCCGCCACAGCCGCCGCAACCAACAAGAGCCCCGTCCTCACGACTCAGACCTCCACCTTCCGCGTCTGCGCGTTCCACTTCAGCCGCCGCCCCTGCCGCATTGAGTCCATCGCCATCGACAACACGATGGCCGTCGACAGCCCTGCCTCCACCGGGGCGTTCGGCTCCTTGCCGCGTCCTGACGCACTCCAGGAAGTTCCGGATGTGCGCTCGCGTGCAGGCTGCGAACGAACCAGGCCGCGTCACCTCCACGCTCGGCTTGATCTCCATCGTCTGGTTCTCGGGAATCAGCGCATACCGCTCACGGCTGATGTCCAGCCGCGCCTTGGACCCATGGAACTGCTCCAACTGGTCGTAGAACGAGTGGTACCGCATCGCCTTGTACCCGATCACGAAACTCGACAGGTAATTCTCCGGGTACTCAACCGTCAGCGCCGCCGTCTCCGGCACCTCGGCGCCCGGCAAATTCACTTGCCCGCCAACACAGGTCACCGCCAGCGGAGCGTTCGACCCCATGAACCAGTGGACCGCGTCGACGATGTGCGCCGCCTGCCCCACCAGCAGTCCGCCCGAGTAGTCCCAGTAGTAATACCAGTTGAAGAAACGCTTGGCGTCCATCTCGCGCGCGGGTGAGGTCCCGAGCCACTGCTTCCAATCAAGCGCGCCTTCAAGCTTCCTGTTCGAAAGCCCATCCTGATGATTCATCCACCACGACGACACCAGCCGGATTGGCCCGAGCCCTTCGCCGTCCAGCAGTTTCTTTGCCTCGATGAACATTTCGTGGCTGCGACGCTGCGTGCCCACCTGCACGATGCGCTTGGTCCGCCGCACCGCTTCAACCATCGCGAACCCTTCGGCGATTTCGTGACACAGAGGCTTCTCGACGTAAACGTCCTTGCCCGCCTCCACCGCGTCGATTGTCATCCGCGCATGCCAGTGGTCGGGCGTCGCGACGATCACAGCCTCGACCGACTTGTCCTCCAGCAACCTGCGGTAGTCGCGGTACGCCTTGGCCCCGGTTGACGCGGACTTCAGCCCCGCCTGCAGGTTCGGCTCGTAGACATCGCACACCGCGCCAACCTGCGCGCCGATCTCCTTGAACTCCCCGATGTGGAATCGGCCGCGCCCACCGGCGCCGATCAATCCCACACGCACCGGTTCTGCAGCCGAAACCGCCGCTCCCGCGGCAGCCGAGGTAATGAGAAAGTTCCTGCGATTCATGGCAGCAACAGTCTAACGCCAGTGAGCCGATCTCCGCCAATGAATCTCCCGCGCGTCGCGGCGGATTCACTTTTCGCTTGTTCGCAAACCTGCACGGCAAAAATTCGAATCAGCGGCCGTGGCGCGGCAGGCTACGAGGTGCTTTCACTACTCCGCCCGGATCTGGATGCTACCGATGCCGCCGTGGACGTTCAGCCTCAGCGTAGCCTTCGCCATTTTCTTATCGGTTACCCACTCACCGCCGCGCTTCTCCATGCCTTTGATGTCGATCTCGCCGATGCCGCCCTTCGCCGTCGCGATGACGTTGGCATCCGCGGATACACGAATGTCGGCTTCTCCGACGCCCCCGTTGATGTCCACGGTCAGATCGTGCTTCGGCTGCCCCCGCAGGTCCATCTCCACACGGCCCGCGCCCATGTGTACATCGGCCTTGCGCAAGTCGAGCCTTGACAGGTCCAGCTTGTTCTCGCCTGCGCCGCAGTGGACCGCCAAATCGAGTGGGACATTGTCGGCCAGCTTCAGCCGCCAGATGTTCTTCACGTTTCCGAGAGTCACCGAGGCTGAGCCCTGCTTGATGACGAGATTGCCGCGGAATGCGCCCTCGCCCTCATACCGCACCTCCGGCTTCCATTCCGGGACGTTGTACTCGAACTCCGCATCAAGCAATTCCTTCGCTCCGCCCTCGACACTGAGTTCGCCGGCGCCCATGTGGACCGATACGGCCACTTGTTCCGCCTTGGCCGCGACTGACCTCGCCACCGAACGCGTCTCGCGCTTCAGGTCGCCAACGCTGCCCCTGGGCCCATCGCCAACATTAATACTGCAGCCACTGCCTGCAGCCATCAACACTGTCAGGCACGCCGCCGCGCTTCCGGATCTCATCGCCTTCACCTCTTTCAAATAGGACGAAGAACTACCCGTTCCAAGTTCATTGCATTTGCGCCGCCGTCCATTTTCGCCTTGACCTTTACGGTTGTCTGGCCGGGCTTCAGGTCGATATCGCCCAGCGGGAACGACTTGAATACCCAGTCGCCGCCTGTTCCTTTCGTCGTTCCCTCCAGCTTCGCCGCCCCGATCTCGACCTCAAATGGTGTCGCCTGATTGCCGCGCTTGGAGTAGCTCACCTCCACCCGGTACCGGCCCGCCTTCGGAACGTCGACGGTCCAGTAAGGGACGTCCTGCTGCCGGCTCCAGCGGGTCACGAAAACGTGCCCGGGCGCGTTCTCCTTCTTGGCCCGCTGCCCGAAGTCGGTTTCGATCTCGCAGCTCTCCGCCCCCAGGCTGAGCAGGCCCTTCGCATCCGGCCGGTTCACGAAAGGCGCGACCACCGGTGTTCCGTCCAGCGTCAATTCGATCACTGATGCGATCTCGTCCGGCGCCTCGCCCGTCAGCGTCACGAGGATGTCGTCGCCGTCCCGGCGCGTCTTGACCTCCCGCGAGGAATCCGCCAGCAGCCGCGACTTGTGCACCAGGTTCTTTAGCCCCGGCACGCGCAACTGCCCGTCCGCGGGCCAGTCGAACACGTGCAGGTACAGCTTGTTCCCCTTCACCGTCGCCCGCCCGAAAAACGACATCCGCTCGAACGGGCTCGCCGTCGTCTCGTAGATCGACTCGCCGTTCACCTTCATCCACCGGCCCATCGCCTGCAGCCGCGTCACGAACTCGTCCTGAATCGTGCCGTCCGGCTTCGGCCCGACGTTCAGCAGCAGGTTGCCGCCCTTGCTCACCACCTCGATCAGCATCCGGATCAGGTCGCGCTCGGTCTTGAACTCGGTCTCGTACTTGTTGTAGCCCCACGAGTCGTTGTTGATGGTCACGCAGGCTTCCCACAGAATCGGTTTGCCATCGGGCGACTTCATTCCCGTCGCCGGCACGATACTGCTCGGGCGTGCCGAAATCGGCCTTGTTGCCGGGCTTGCGCTCGTACAGCCGGTCGTTGATCAGCGTGTTCGGCTGCAGCTGCCGGATGAAGTCGTAGATCTCGTCGTCGCGTTTCAACTCGGCCAGTGTGTGCTCCCACTCGCCGTCGAACCAGATCATCGCCACATCGCCATATCCCGTGAGCAGCTCCCGCAACTGCGCCTTCATGAAGTCGACGTAGCGTCCGTTGTTGCCGCCGGTCTTGTAGTCCTTCGGGTACTCCCAGGAGCGTCGCGGACGGTAGTCCGGATGGTGCCAGTCCATGATCGAGTGATAGAAGCCCAGCCGCATGCTGCTTGCGCCGCGCCGCGTCGGCCAGATCCTTCAGCGGATCGCCCTTGTACGGCGTGATCTCGATGTCGTAGTCGCTCACCTTGGACTGCGGTAGATCGCAAAGCCGTCGTGGTGTTTGGACGTGATGACCATGTACTTTGCGCCGGCGTCCTTGGCCAGATCCACCCACGCGTCGGCGTTGAACTTCACCGGATTGAACCGCTTGGCAAACTTGTCGTATTCAGCTTGAGGAATCTGTCCCTGATGGCGGATCCACTCGTGGCGCCCGATCTCGGCGTAAGCGCCCCAATGGATGAACATTCCGAACTTGTCCTTGCGGAACCATTCAGTCCGCTGATCGTTCGAAAGCGGCGGCAACGCCGGTTGAGCCGGCAGCACTGCGGAGCCAAGCAGGAGAAGCACGAGCGCGCGGGTAGTCATCGGCTCCATTCTAAGCCCGCGCCGCGCTTGAACGCCCCGGACAAAAACCCTAGACGCCGGCTGTCGCGATCACCTGTGCCTTGGCCAGATAGGCAGGGTCTACCGTGACCCCAAGCCCCGGCCCCTCCGGCACCGCGACCACCCCGTTCTTGATCTTGAAGCTATGCGAAGCCCAGGGCTCCTCCGTGTACTTGCCCCGGAACGGCAGTTCCATGTAGGGCCCGATGTTCGGGATGGCCGAGGCGAACTGCACGATGTTGCACGCCGACGCCCCTGTCTGTGTGTTGTGCGGAGTGATTGGCAGCCCGGCTTTGGCCGCCATCCGCGCCACACGCGCGGCCCTGATGAACCCGCCGCTGTAATTCAGGTCAGGCTGCACGATGTCGAGCGCCCTCGTCCGGATCATGTGGTCGAACTTCCAGAAACTCGAATCCTGTTCTCCGCAGGCGATCGGCATCTCGAGCGCGTCGGCTACACGCTTGGTCTCCGAGATTTCCTCCCACGGGCACGGCTCTTCGAAGAAGGCTACCTTGAGATCTTTCAGCAGCTCAGCAACCTCCAGCGCCTTGGCTGCGTTGTAGCTCCCATTGGCGTCGACATAGATGATCATCTTGTCGCCATACGTCTTCCGCGCCAGCTTCAGCATCGTCTCGGTTCGGCCGGGGTACGTGTCCGCGTTCCGCGACATCCGGCCGCCGATCTTGAACTTCACAGCCTTGGCGCCGCTCAGCTCCAGCGACTTTGCGTACACTTCCACTTCCTGCTCGGCGGTCGTCTCGCGACCCGAGCCCGAGAGATACACCGGTATCTCTTTCCGCTTCACCCCGCCCAGCAGCGCGCCCAGCGGTTTGTTCACTGTCCTGCCGAACATGTCGAACATCGCCTGCTCGACGTATGCCGCCGGCGCCCACAGCGCCTGCCCGGCGAACTTGTAGTGCTTGATGTAGTACTCGTCGGTCAGGCTCTCCAACTGCCGTGCGTCTTTGCCGGCAAAAAAGGGCATCGTGAGCTTCGTCAGCATCGACAGGTATTCGTCGATCTGCTTGACCAGCGCCAATCCAACGACGCCATCCTTTGACGTTGCCCGCAGGAAGTACTTAGAGCCCGACTTCAGCAGTTCAAGCCGAGCCGCGATCACCGGAGTTGCACTGTGCTTCGGCAGGTCGAAGAGCGGCGCCTCCCAATCCGGCACCGCGCCCGCCGCGGTGGACTTCGAATAATCGCTCGCGTTTGCGGCGGCCAACGCCGCGGCGCTGGCTGAACCCAGAAAAAGCCGTCGATTCATTGCGCTCACTCCCTTCGGATCATATCGTCTCGCCCGTAACCGCCGCATTCCGGTGGCCCACAACCGATTCGGTCTAGCATAGAGGTTTGGGCCTCTCTTCCATGTCCACCCAAGACGTCCTCATCATCGGCTCAGGCTGCGCCGGAAACACCGCCGCCATCTACACTGCCCGCGCCGGCCTCAAACCCCTCGTCATCGTGGGGCACGAACCCGGCGGTCAGCTCTCCATCACCACCGAGGTCGAGAATTTTCCCGGCTTTCCCGAAGGCATCCAAGGTCCGCAGCTTGTCGAGAACATGAAGCTGCAGGCCATTCGCTTCGGCGCCGAATACCTCTCAGGCCGCGTCGAGGAGGCCGACCTCTCCAAGCGCCCGTTCCGCCTCAAGATCGAGGACGAATGGTACGAGACGCGCACCCTCATCGTCGCCTCCGGCGCCAGCGCCCGCTGGCTCAACCTGCCGAATGAGCAGAAGCTGATTGGCCACGGCGTCAGCTCCTGCGCGACCTGCGACGGCTTCTTCTACAAGAACAAGAAGATCATGGTCCTCGGCGGCGGCGACTCCGCCATGGAAGAGGCCAACTTCCTCACCCGTTTCGGACAGGAAGTCGCCATCGTCCACCGCCGCGAGGAGTTTCGCGCCTCCAAAATCATGCTTGACCGCGCTCGCGCCAACCCCAAGATCAAATGGCTTCTCAATACGATCGTCGAAGACGTTCTGGACGTTGAGAAGGGCTACGTCACCGCCGCCAAGCTCCGCAACGTCAAGACCGGCGAAACCTGGACGCAGGACGTAGACGGCTTCTTTCTCGCCATCGGCCACATTCCCAACACCAAGCCCTTCATCGGCCAGCTCGATCTCGACGACGATGGCTACATCATCAGCCACGGCGGCGCACGCACCAATATCGCCGGCGTCTTTCACGCGGGCGATGTAGAGGACCGCACTTACCGCCAGGCCATCACCGCCTCCGGCGCCGGCTGCAAAGCCGCCATCGAGGCTGAGCGCTTCCTCGAAGCCGAAGGCCACTAAGATGTTCTCGCGCCGCTCTCTACTGCTCTCCCTCGCCGCACCCGCCCCTCGCTACGAGTTCGGCATTCACTGCTGGGTCTGGGCCTCGAAACTGCCAGACTACGATCCCTATCCCGCCATCGATGCGATCTTCTCCGATTGTGCCGCAGCCGGCGCCAGCGGGGTCGAACTCATGCACCGCGTCTTCCTCTCGCATGAAGACGGCGCTGCCCGAGTCCGCGAAGCCGCCAGGAAGCATTCCATTCCCTGCTGGGGCTCGTCTTTCTCCGCCAACATGTTCGACGCCACGGTGAAGGACCAGACCCTGAAGGACGCCCAGCGCCTCTGCCAGGGCCTCAAGAGCGTCAACGCCAAAGTCCTCGGCCTGAGCGTCGGCGACGCCAAGCGCCGCAAGACCGATGCCGAATTCGACGCCCAGGCCGCCTGCCTGCGCGAGATCTTCCGCATCGCCCGCGACCACGGCATCGAGCCCAACCTCCACAATCACACCTACGAAGTCCGCGACAACGAGCACGACATCTCAGGCACTCTTGCCCGCCTGCCCGATGCCAAGCTCGGGCCCGACTTCAATTGGGTCCTCCGCGGCGGCGTCGATCCTGTCGATTTCATCCGCCGCCACGGCTCGCGCATCGTCTACGCGCACCTCCGCAACCAGGATGCCGGCGGCCGCTGGACCGAAGACCTCGCCACTGGCGCGATGGATTACTCAGCCATCGCCCGCGCCCTCGCAGAATCGAAAGCGCCGCTCCGCCGCATGTCCGTCGAACTCGCCTTCGAACGCGACTTCACCCCCACGCGCCCCATTCGCGACAGCATCCGCCTGAGCCTCGCCCACGCCGCCAAATCCTTTTAAGTGGGCGGCGAGAGGTAGAATCGTGATCCTATGCATCGCCTACTCCAACTCTGTTTGGCTTTCCTTTGGTGCGCGCCTACGCTCTTCTGCCAGTCCTGGCAGCCCCCTGCCGAAAACGGCCGGTGCCCATCCAAGTGGGGTGCCGGCGACCAGAGGGGCTCCGGCAACCTCATGTCGCCGCAAACCGTGCTCCGTGCGTCCAGGCTCATCCGCACAGGCGAGAATTTCGAACTTGGTCGCGTCCTGTCACCGTCTATGCCCTTCTTTGGACCGCGCCGATTCGAGATCGTCACGAAGCGCACCGTCGTGAATCCAGGCTCAAATCGCCGCGGCAGCAACGAGGAAATGATCCATGGGGAGATGGGCCAGATCGGGACGCAGTTCGACGCGTTCAGCCATCAGACCATCGGAGACAGCCTGTACAACTGCTTCAAGCTCGATGAGATCGCCACCCGCAGCGGCTTCACCCGGCTCGGCGTCGAAAACGTGGGCCTGCTGATGACGCGAGGCGTCCTCATCGATGTCGCCGCCGCCCGCGGCGTTCCGCTTCTCCCGGCCAATTACGAAATCACGCCCGAGGATCTGCAGGCCGGACTCAAACGCCAGAACCTCACCCTTGAAGACGGCGACGCCGTCCTGATCCACACAGGTTGGGGCCGCCATTGGGGCAAGGACAATGCTCAATACGGCGGAAACTCGCCGGGCCTCGGCGTTGCCGCGGCCGAGTGGCTTGCCCGGCGGAATCCGATGCTGGTCGGAGCCGACAACGCGTCGGTCGAGGTTTCACCCAACCCGGATCCGAACCTGAGCCTTCCCGTTCATCAGATCTTCCTGGTCGTCAACGGCATCCACCTCCTCGAGAACCTGAACCTCGAGCAATTGGCAGCCAAGGGCGCCTACGAGTTCGCCTTCATTCTTCAGCCGCTGAAGATGCAGGGCGCCACCGGCTCGACTGTCGCACCCGTGGCCATCCGTTAGTGGCCGGTCCATCGCAACACCCTTGGCGCTGATATCATTTCGACGTCTATGCAGTCTTCCCAATCTGTTTCTCGAAGACGTGCCGTGGCCGCTCTCTTCGCTTTGCCGGCCGCCGCTGCGCAAGAACAGAATCCTCGCCTCGTTTACCCGCCTGATCTACCAGGCGCACGCGCCGAAGTCTACAAGACCATTGGAGACGTCCAGCTCAAACTCTGGATCTTCAACCCCGATGGCCACCGTGACACCGACACCCGACCCGCCATCGTCTTCTTCTTCGGCGGCGGTTGGACCAACGGCTCCCCCAAGCAGTTCGAACAGCACTGCAAGCACCTCGCCTCGCGCGGCATGGTCGCCATCACCGCCGACTACCGCGTCGCGTCGCGCCACCAGGTCAAGATTGTCGACTGTGTCCGCGACGCCAAGTCGGCCATCCGCTGGGTCCGCGCCAACGCCAAACGCCTCGGCATCGACCCCAACCGCATCGCTGCCGGCGGAGGCTCGGCTGGCGGCCACCTCGCCGCGGCAGCCAGTGTGGTCGAAGGCCTCGAAGAAACGGGCGAGAACCTCAAGGTCAGCTCACGCCCGAACGCATTGGTCCTCTTCAACCCCGCACTCGTGCTCGCCCCTGTCCCCGAAGCCGGTCTCGATAAGGCCGCCTTTGCCAAGTTGGCCGACCGCATCGGTGCCGATCCCGAGACAGTCTCCCCCTACCACCATGTGAAGAAGGGCGCGCCGCCCACCATCATCTTCCACGGCAAGGCCGATACCACTGTCCCCTATGGCACTGTCGAAGCGTTCGCCAAAAAGATGGCCGCCGCCGGCAACCGCTGCGACCTCGAAGGCTACGAAGGCCAGACCCACGGCTTCTTCAACTACGGCCGCGCCAATAGCGAGTACTTCGAGAAAACCCTCAAACGCGCCGACCAGTTCCTCGTCTCCCTCGGCTATCTGAAGTAGAAGCACCCCAAAGATGAAAACCGCTCTTCCCTTCCTAATCCTCTCGCTCGCAACGTTCGCCGCCCCGCCCAATCCTTCCGGCGCCCTCAAGGCCTGGCAGCCTCTCACGCTCTCCTTCTCCGGCCCCGCCACCAGCGAAGACGCCCAGCCCAACCCCTTCACCGACTACCGGCTCACCGTCAGATTCACTCACCCTGCCACAGGCGCCACAGTGACGGCCCCCGGCTACTACGCCGCCGACGGCAACGCCGCAGAATCCTCTTCCAACCAGGGCAGTGTCTGGCGCGTTCACCTGCTGCCCTCCGCATCCGGCAGTTGGAAATGGGAAGCATCCTTTCGCACGGGCCCGGGCGTAGCGCTATCAGCCGACCCGCAATCCGGCACCCCCGTCCCCGGCGTCGACGCTCTGAAAGGCGAATTCAAAATCGCCGCCCCCGACCGCAAAGCGCCCGGCTTTCTCGGCAAGGGCCTGCTCGCCTACGACGGCTCTCACTACCTGAAATTTGCCTCAGGCGAGCGCTACCTCAAAGGCGGCGCCGACAGCCCCGAGAACTTCCTCGCCTACGCCGACTTCGACGGCACCTTCGACACCGACGCCGCCTTCAACGAGGGCAAGAACACCACCGGCAAGGCCTTCGTCCACAAGTACGAACCCCATGCCAAGGACTGGCGCGCCGGCGACCCCGTCTGGCAGCAGTCCAAAGGCAAGACCATCATCGGCGCGCTCAACTACCTCGCCTCCAAGGGCATGAACAGCGTCTACTTCCTCACCTACAACATCGACACCGGCGACGGCAAAGACACCTGGCCCTGGACGAAGCCCGACGTTCGCGACCGTTTCGACGTCTCCAAACTCGCCCAGTGGGAGGTCGTCTTCTCGCACATGGACCGCCTCGGTCTTCAACTCCACTTGATCACGCAGGAAACCGAGAACGACCGCAAACTCGGCGGAGGCCCCGGACTCAACCCCGCGCGCCGTCTCTACCTCCGCGAGTTGATCGCCCGCTTCTCCCACCACCTCGCCGTCGTCTGGAACCTCGGCGAAGAGAACAACACCCCGGTGCCCGACCGCAAGGCCATCTCCTCCTACATGCGCGGCCTCGACCCCTACCGCCACCCCATCACCGTCCACACCCACGTCAACAAGATCCAGGAGTGCTACGGCCCCCTGCTCGGCCACGACGCCTTCGAAGCCACCTCCATTCAGGCCGACATGGACCGCTACCACCGCTACACCCTCGAAATGCGCGAAGCTTCCGCTAAGGCCGGTCGCAAGTGGGCCATCTTCGGCGACGAGCAGACTAAGGCCGATGTCGGCGTCGTCCCCGATGCCGACGACCCCACACACGACATCCCACGCAAGCAGGCCCTTTGGGGCAACCTCATGGCCGGCGGCTCAGGCGTCGAGTGGTACTTCGGCTACAAGTATCCGCACATGGATCTGAACTGCGAAGACTGGCGCAGTCGGCGACAAAATGTGGGATCAGACCCGCCACGCCCTCGACTTCTTCCAGCGCCACCTGCCCTTCCACGAGATGGAACCGGCGGACTCCCTTGTCTCCGGCGCCACAGCCTACGTGCTCGCCAAGCCCGGACAGGTCTACGCCGTCTATCTGCCCCAAGGCGGCAACGCGAAAATCAAGCTCGAGCAGGGAAACTACTCCGTCCAGTGGTACAACCCGCGCGCGGGCGGTGCGCTTCTGAAAGGTTCAGTGCAAAAACTCAAAGGCGGCTCTGATGTAGACCTCGGCGCCCCACCGTCTGATCCCACAGCCGACTGGGCTGCTCTTCTCCGGCAGTCGCGCTAGTTCTTGTCTTCCCTCTGATACGGCTTCTGCTGAAACCGGGCCGCCTCTTCCAGCGCGCCCTGCGTATTGTCCTTCGTCCGCAACGCCTTCGTGTATTCGTTCAGCGCCCGCTCGCGCTGCCCGGTGACGTCGAAGATCTTGCCCAGGCTGATGTGGCTCCACACCACGGTCCACTTCGGCTCCTCATCGCCGTTGACCGCCTCGCGGAACTCGTTCGCCGCCGACTGGTAGTTGCCCTGCTGGAAGAACACCTCCGCTACCCTGTAGTGCGCCAGCGACGAGAGCCGGCTCACTTCCAGCGCTTTCTGGTACTCCTTCAACGCCTCGTTTGTGTTGCCCAGTTCAGCGAACTGCTCCCCTCGCCGGATTGCCACAGCGACCCGCATGTTCGGCGACAGCCGCAGCAGCCTGCCATTCGGATCAACCTGCAGTTTCCGCGGCTTGCCAAACGTCTCCAGCGAAAACTCCGTCGACGGGCCCACCACCTCCACCACCTTCATCTCCGGATTGCCCTCGGTCTCGATCTTCAATTCCACCGGCATGCGGAACGTGTCCAGATCCTGCTCGATCTTGCCCATCACACGGAATCCCTTTTGCGTCCTGAAAACCGTGTAACTGGTCTTGAACTCAGGCGCTCCAGTCGACTCCAGCCATTGGATGAAGAATCCCTGCAGGTTCCTCGTCGTCACCTGCTCGGCGATCTTCCGCACATCGTCAGTCGCGATGCTCTTGTTGGCAAACTGGTCGGCCATCGCCTTCAGAATCTTCTTGTAGTTGTCCTCGCCGGCGATGGCTCGCAGCATGTGCCAGGTCGCGCCGCCTTTGCTGCCTGTTACAGCAAAAAACTCCGGACTGTAATCCTCGAACCGTGCAGCCTGCCGCACGGGCGCTTCCGTCACCGTCAGCGCGTCGACGTACATGTCCTTGATCTCCAACTCCAGCACCGACGCCCCGTTCAGGTGCTCCAGATACATGATCTCGGCATAACGCGCCAGACCGTTGGAGATCCAGATGTGATTCCGGTTTACCGGCGACACCAGCAGTCCGAACCACTGCCGCGTGAGCTGATTGGCCAGCACGCGCGGGCTCGGCGCTTTGCCCGCTGTCGACGGCGACAGGAAGATCATCCCCGGCGCCGAATAGGCCCCCGGCGCCCCCTCTCCCGTCTCCACCAGCGTCATGTTGGCCGTCTGCGGCACACCGTAGAGCGAAGTGAGAAACGTCATCGCTTTGGCCGTCTCGTCGCCCCACGCCTGAGCATTCTTCATCCGCTCGCCAACGAAGTTCACCGTCGTCGTGACCCCGCCGGAGTTCACCTTCTGAGCCGTGTCCTTGACCAATGCCAGGCTGCCCGGAAACCCCGGTTGGCCCACCCATTTGAACGTCTGGCCGCCGGGACCCGCCGTCTCGGTGCCTTCGGTGATTACCTTGAACCCCGCGGGTGCCTGAACTGCCAGCTCCATCGTGTAGCGGTCCGATGTGTAGCCCGATACCGGGAACCACCGAGCCGGGTAAAGCAGCCACGCCCTGTCCGGCTTTACCGCGGCAAATGCCAACCCATAAATGGGCGACTCCTCGTCGCCTCGCAGCGCGCCGCCGTACACGAACGTGATCGTGACCGGCTGCCCCTTCGGCAGCGGTTCGGGGAAATTGACCCTCACCGTGAAATCCTGAATGGTCCGGCTCGTCTGCAGCGCCCGTCCCTGTGCGTCGGTCACTTTCTCCAGGTTCAGCGAATTGTGCAATTCAAATATCGCCGTCAATGCGCGATCGTCCTGCGACGTGAACGTCACCTGAGTCTCCGCCGCCAGCGACTGCTGTGCCGGATCAATTTTCAAGCCGATCTTGTACGAATCGACATCGATCGCGGCACGGCGGTCCTGTTGCGCCAACAGCGCCAACGGGTAGACCGCAAAGACAAAAATCACTAAGGACTTCATGAGGCTTCCTCTTCGATGGACGCACGAATCAGCCGGGCGGATTCTTCGAAAGGATCGTGTCCGGCCTCCAAAGTGGCCCGGATCCCGGCCATCTGCGCGCGCATCCGCTCCCTCTTCTCAGGATCGCAAAGCAGGGCAGACACGGCTTGGGCCAGGTTTTCCGCAGTCATCCGATCCTGGATGTACTCTTCTATGACGGCGCTCCCGGCGATCAGGTTAACCATCGTGAAGTAGGGAATCCGTACAAGCGGCCGCCCGATAGCATACGTCAGCGGAGAAACCCTGTAAAACGCGACAGTTGGCGCCAGCAACAGCGCCGCTTCAGTGGTCACCGTCCCCGACGCCGCCAGCACCACGTCAGCATGCGCCAGCGCCTCCCTCGTTTCACCCGAAATCACCCGCACCTGCCCCGTCGCAGACAACTCCGCATAAAGAGACGCGTCGGCCCCCGCCGGAGTTGCGCACAGCACTGTCAGGGCCCTCTCCCGCGTCAGACGCTCCACCGTCTCGCGGAGGATAGGCACGTGACGCCCTATTTCCCCTGCCCGCGATCCTGGCGCCAGCGTCAAAATCTGCCTGTCCGGGTGCAGGCGGTGTTTCGCCACAAACTCCCCGCGACTCATCGCCGGGTGCGCCTCCCCCGCCAGAGGGTGCCCGATGTAGTGCGCCGCCACCCCGCGCTCCCTGTACCACGCCTCTTCAAAAGGGAAGATGCAATGCAGCTGCCTGACCGTCTCCGCCAGCGTTCTTGCCCGCCAAGGCCGCCACGCCCAGGCTTGGGGAGCGATCAGATAGAACACCGGGATCCCCATCTGTTTCAGCTTCTTGGCGACGCGAAGGTGAAATCCCGGGCTGTCTGTCAGCACGGCGAAATCCGGCTTCCGGGCATCTGCCGCCGCTATCAGGTTCCCGTATTCCCCATGAATTCTCGGGATGTGCGCCAAGACTTCCACCAACCCCACTACCGACAGGCTCTCGCTCCTGACAACCGCCTCCACCCCAGACCGTCGCATCGCCGTCCCGGCACACCCGAAGAAGCCGGCACCCGGCCAGATCCTCCTCAGTGACTCCACCAGTCGTGCGGCGTAGCCGTCGCCCGAGGCCTCGCCGGCGGAGATCAGCACGGTCTTTTGCACTGTTCTCCAGTCTAATCGCCATTTAGGGCGGTACGCGTGAATCCGTCTGCTAGACTGAAGTCGTATTTCCTCCATGTCCGCGCAGAACCAACCGCGCCTTAGCCTAGGCCAATTCGCAGATAGATTCCGCAGCGAGATGATCTCGCTAGGGAACCCCTTCCGCTATTACTGTGCCGCCGCTTCCCTGACCGAAGAGGACCTGAAGGACTATCTCGACGAGCCACTCGCCGCATTGTCCCCGCTCATTGCTTCCCGGTTGCCGGAAGTCAGCATCCTCCTCGTGCCCTACCTCGAGCAGGGTGAGTCGGCCAAGAACCAGACTTCCCCTTGGGTTTCCACCGTTAAGCCCGTCGAGGCCCGATCGATTTTGTCGGGTTCTGTCGTCGACAAGGGTGGCGCTGTCCTCGCCTTCGCAGTCAAGGACGCCGAAGTCGCCGATTACCACTACCGCTTCTACTTAGCCATCGCCAACCTGATTGCCGGACAGAAAGCCGAAGGCGTTCCACTTGAATACGTCAAACTGGTCCGTGCCGAACTCGAAAAGGGCGCCCATGGCGAGGTCGACGAGCCGGGCTGGATTCTCAAGGGCGCACTGACTGAGGCCGATACCCGCAACGGCGCGCGTTCCTCCAAACGCTTCAAGGACTACGCACGGCAGAGCTTCGTCGATACCCTAACCCTTTATATGCACGGCATTTGCTGTGACATCGACGTCGAAACCGGTCCCCGCCAGTTGCCCTCCAACCTGCTACGCAAACGTCTCCAGTTCATCAAGAGCCTCTACCCCCCGCCCCAAGGCTACGCAGTCTTTCCTGAAGACCTCCAACCCCGCTAGGGCCTTAGAACCTCCGGCCCATTCGTAGGCCGGACCATCCTTCCAGTACAAATCTGCTCGCGTTCATTACTGCAGGTCGATGACTCGTCCACTTCCATCCCCCATCCTCGTAGTGGGGCAAAGCAAACAAATGAAATCACTGCTCACATTCACCCTTCTCGGAGTCCTCGCAAGCGCGCTGCCGTCCACCGCGGCCACCATTCAGGCCACCTATACGGGTTACTACGGAGGCACCGTCGACATGACGCTCGGCGGCGTCAACAAGGGCAGCGTCGGCGGAGGCATCTTCACTTTCGATCGGACAGGCGGTACCTACCTCGATGGTCCTGAACTCAGCCTTGACGGCAACTTCCTCGCCATGTGCATCGAGCCCACAGAGAGGATCAGCTCCAGCTCAACAGTACACCTGGACCGTGCTTGAAACCTTCGGCAACGACCCCGGCGGCAGCTTTCACCCAACCCGGATCGAACCGGCTCGCTCGAACTCTTCGGCCGGCACTGGGACGACTTCAGCACGCAATCCGCTCACCAAGACTGCAAGCCCTGACTCTGCAATTGGCCGTCTGGGAAGTAGTCGCTGAAACCTCCAACAGCACTGGACGTCACGCAGGGCAACATCTTCTTTACCAACCCGAAAATCAATGGGACCACCGTTGCCTCCATTCTCACTTCCGCCAATTCGTGGCTCAGCGGCCTGAACGGCAACCAGAACTACATGGCCGAGGGGCTTCAGGGCGATGGTGAAAACGGGAGTGCAGGACTTACGCCTTCCAAATCGAAGGCCACTCCTCCCCAGGAAGTCCCAGAGCCCACACACCTGCTCTGCGGCGGCTTGCTGCTGCTGCTGGCGCTCAGAAAACGCCTGGGCTAGCCTGCATAGATGGACCCGCGCTACCCAATCGGAAGACCAGACTGGAAATCTCCCTTGGCGGACGCCCAACGCGCGTCCGCCATCAACGACATCGGTGCCCTCCCCGCCCAGTTGAAGGCAGCGCTCGCCGGGCTCACCCAAGCCCAACTCGACACGCCCTACCGCGAAGGCGGCTGGACCGTCCGCCAGGTGGTCCACCACCTCGCCGACAGCCACATCAACTCCTACATCCGGGTTCGCTTCGCTCTCACCGAAAACAACCCTGCCATCATGCCTTACGACGAAGCCGCCTGGGCCGAACTCGACGACGCCAAATTGGCCCCGGTCGAATTGTCGCTCTCCCTGCTGGAAGGCCTCCACGCCCGCTGGCACAGACTGCTCTCCGGCCTCGATTCAACAGCCCGAGCCCGCGCTTTCGTCCATCCGGCCAATGGCCCCATGACCGTCGATCAGGTGATTTCCCTCTATTCCTGGCACGGCCGCCACCACCTCGCCCACATTCACAACGCCCCCCGCTGACCCGTTGCCCGTCTGCCTTTGCATCATAAAGTACTTGACGAATTAGGCCAGTGGTGATTCAATAATCTCGTGGCCCGCCCTCATCCCATCCAAGACCACGCAATCGACAACCTGCGCTACATCCGCGACACGATGGAGCGCGCGGCAAATCTCACCGCTGTCCCCGGCTACGGCGGCATGGTCATGGGTGGTACCGCCCTGATTGCCGCGGCGCTCGCATCGCAGGTTTCCGCAAATCGCGAGTGGCTGGCCATCTGGCTGACGGAACTCGTGCTCGCCGTGGCCATCGGTTCTTTGGCCATGATCTTCAAAGCCCGCCAGACGGGCACATCCCTTTTGAGTGAGGCGGGCCGGAAGTTCCTGCTGAGCTTTACGCCGGCCGTAGCGGTGGGCGCTCTCCTGACCGCACCCCTATATCTGGCAGGCCAGGTGAACCTGCTCGGTGCGGTCTGGCTGCTCTGTTACGGCGCAGCCGTAATCGCCGGCGGCGCGTTCTCGGCGAAAATCGTTCCCGCGATGGGCATCGCGTTCCTGGCGCTGGGTGTGCTCGCCCTTGTCACTCCCCCAACGTTGCGCGACTTGCCGTTGGCCGCCGGCTTCGGCGGTCTACACCTGATTTTCGGTTACTGGATTGCGAGGAAGTATGGCGGCTAAGAGCGCAAGAAAAGACCAGGTTGCACAGACCGACGTCCGGTTGGCCAGTGTGCGCCAGGATATCCCGCATCTGGATCGCCTGATTCACGAAAAGCTGCGGCTGGGCATCATCAGCGCCTTGGCCGCGGCGCCGTCGCTGACCTTCTCGGAGTTGAAAAAGCTTCTGGATACCACCGACGGCAACTTGAGCGTGCATGCACGCAAGTTGGAGGAGGCAGAGTACGTGGAGTGTCTGAAGAGTTTCGAGGGCCGCGTTCCCAAAAGCGAATACCGGCTGACCGCCACAGGGCGTAAGGCCTTGGAGCGCTACCTGGACCACATGGAGGCGCTGGTCCACGCCATGCGGGGGCGCTCATGACGTCCGGTCTGCATGTCGCCGTGATCATGGACGGCAATGGCCGGTGGGCACAGGCCCGCGGATTGCCTCGCCTCGCCGGCCATCGCGCAGGAGCCGAAAGCGTTCGTCGCGCCGTCGAAGTCGCCCCCGGCTTGGGAATCGGCACGCTCACCCTCTACGCCTTCTCCGCCGACAACTGGAAACGGCCGCAGACAGAGGTCAAATCTCTCTTCGGCCTGTTCGCCCGGTACCTGAGAAGTGAGACGCAGAAGCTTGCCGACAAGGGCGTCCGGTTCGAGATGATCGGCCGCCGCGACCGCTTACCGCGCCCCCTCGTCGACCTGGTCGAGCAAAGCGAGCGCGCGACATCCAAAGGCGAGCGTCTCCACCTCCGCGTGGCGGTCGACTACTCCTCACGCGAGGCGATACTCGAAGCAGCCCGCCGCCTGCAGTCGGCCGATGTCGCCGACCGCGAGGCCTTCCGCCAAGCCCTCGGCGGCGCCCCTGACGTCGATCTTCTGGTGCGCACCAGCGGCGAGCAGCGCCTCAGCGATTTCCTGCTCTGGGAGTGCGCCTATGCGGAACTCCTGTTTACTCCGGTCGCCTGGCCCGACTTTGGCGAAGAGCATCTCCGCGCCGGTGTCGAGGATTTTTCCCGCAGGCAGCGCCGCTTCGGCGGCTTGGCGGCATGAAGTGGGGCAGGCCCCCTGGCCTGCCGCGTGTGCCCCCGCCTACGATAGAATCTCGGACGGTATGAAACGCCGCAGTCTTCTCGCCAGCGCCGCCGCGGCGCCCCTGGTTTCCTCCGCCATGCAGACCTCTACACAAAAACCCAAATACCTCGAACTGAGCTGGCTCCGGCTGCGCAACACGCCGGACAATCAGCGCCGCCGGCTCGCCGAATTCCTCGAGCAGCACGTCGCTCCCGCGCTCAAGCGCATCAATGCGCAGCCCTGGGGCTTCTTCTCAAGCTCCATCGCGCCGGATACGCCTTTCGCATTGCTGCTCTTCCAGTTCGACTCCCTCAACGGCATGCTCGAACTCCAGCAGCAGTTGACGGCCGACGAAGCATTCAACAAAGCGATGATGGACTATGTCGGCGGCCCCGTCCCCTTCGTTCGCAACGAAGTCTGGCTGCTCGAAGGGTTCAAGTCGTTCCCTGCCATCGAAGTGCCTCCCGGCGACGCCAAGCGCCCGGCCCGCATCTTTGAGCTGCGCACATACGAATCCAACACCGGCGCCACTCTGGCGAAGAAGATCGGCATGTTCGACGGCGGCGAGATCGACCTCTTCCGCAAGTCCGGCATGTTACCAGTCTTCTTCGGCCGGACCCTCGCCGGCGGCCACATGCCGAATCTCACTTACATGATCGCCTTCGATAATCTGGCCGCCCGCGAGGCCAACTGGCGCACTTTCGCCACCAGCCCCGAGTGGAGGAAGATGGCCGCCACGCCCGGCCTGAGCGACGGCGAAGTCGTCTCCAACATCACCAACATGATCCTCACCCCCATGGCCGGCTCCATGATCCGGTAAGCCGTCTACACTGTAGAAATGTTGTCGCGCCGGAGAATTCTGGCGGCCCTCGGCGCGTCTGCCCTGCTTGGTCAGGAGCGAAGCGCAAGTATGTTCGCCGATGCCGAAGCCTACGAACGATTCATGGGGCGCTGGAGCAGCCAACTCGCGCCCCGCCTCGTGGAATTCGCCCGGGTCGCGGACAAAGGGCGTGTGCTCGACGTCGGTTCAGGAACCGGGTCTCTGGCGTTTTCGGTCGCCAAACTGAAGCCTCATTGTCAGGTGGTCGGCATCGATCCTTCGAAAGAGTACGTCGGCTACGCAAATACCAGGAATCCCTTTCCGGACCGCGCGAACTTCCAGCTTGGCGATGCTCAGCATCTCCAATTCCCCGACGCTGCATTCGAGAACAGTCTTTCGCTGCTGGTTTTCAATTTCATCCCCGACGCGAAGCTCGCGCTCGCCGAAATGAGCCGGGTCACCAAACCGGAAGGCCGCGTCTCGGCGGCCGTTTGGGACTATGGCGCGGGGATGCGAATGCTCCGCGTGTTCCATGATGCCGCCGTCGCGGTGGATCCATCCGCCGCGAAAACTGACGAGCTGCACATGCCACTCTGTCGCCGGGGTGAGTTGGGTGCTCTCTGGAAACAGTCAGGCCTGGTGCAGGTTGAGGAGCGGCCGCTGGACATCACGATGCGTTTCGCATCCTTCGCGGACTATTGGGAGCCGTTCCTCCTGGGCCAAGGGCCTGCCGGCGCCTACCTTCTCAAACTCGACGAATCGCAAAGGCAGTCTATCCGTGGTGAGGTGAAACGCCGCTTGGCTCTCAAGACCGAAGACGCTCCCCTGTCGCTTCCTGCGCGCGCCTGGGCTGTCCGGGGCACCGTCCACCGGCCTGCCTGAGAATTTTCGCAGTCGGGTAGAATCTTCTCAATTGGTGAGAATACTCCCAATTCGGCGCGTAATTCCGTTTCCGAATTGGCGCGCAACCTGTTGATCATTGAAGCTTTTTAGCTCTTGATCCCGGCGTGGCATGGCGATTGCACTTCAACTTCAGGCCGCAATGTTCCTCAAGGCTTGGCAGTTCATCACGCTCGTCCTGACAACGCTGCTGATCGGTATGTCATTCAGCCACGTGCTCGAGATGCCGGGCAAGTTCCACGTCGAGGCTTCACTCTGGCTGGCGTTCCAGCACACTCTCTATCGCGGCTTTGCGATCGTGGGTGGTCCGATCGAAATTGGCGCTATCGTTTCCATGGGTGTCCTTGCATTTATCGTCAGGGCGGATCGTGCCAGTTTTGCTCCTCACCCTTGGGGCTACGGCCCTTCTTATCGCTGCCTTCGTCATCTGGCTCTTATTCATCAATCCGGTGAATGCTCAAACTGGCGCTTGGACGCGCGACACCATCCCGGCAGATTGGCCTCGGTGGCGGGCACAGTGGGAGTACTCACACGCTGCGCGATTCGCTATCCACCTTCTCGCCCTCTGTGCCCTGCTCTTTGCAGTCATGTCGAGCCTCTTCGAAGGCTGACATCGGCGAAAATGGCAGCCCGCCGGAGATCCGGCGGCCTTGAACCCCAAACAACGATGCCGCACAGGCGTGCGGTGCAGCGCGACATCCCCCTTCGCCGGCCGGTGCGAATACAGTTCGTTAAGTTCTCGGTGACTGCGTTCGATTCGCGCCGCTTGAGGAACTCCGTAATAGCTGTGGCGTAGAGCTGGCTCCAAGAACCCTATCGCTGCAGCTCGCCCTTCTCCGGCACGCCCGGCTCGTCCAGCAACTGCGTCGACGACGCCGGTCCCAGCACGCTGTAATCCCTCAATACCCACACCACCTTCTTGTCCGGCGTTACCTCGATCAACTGTGCCACCCCGGGCCATTGTTCCAGCGGCAGGCTCCCTGCCCAGTTATTGATCAGCGTATTGCCGTTGGCCAGCCGCGAAACCTCCTGCACTGTGTAGAGCGGAAGGCCCGGCAAGTCGCCCTTGTTGATCTCCCATACCGTCTCGCCCTTTGGATTCACTTCCCGCACATACCCCGCCTGGTTCCCGCTGATCAGCGTGTTCCCATTCTTCAGTCGCACCGCCGCCCACGCCGACTGAGCCGCCACCGACCACATCTCCTTCCCTTCGGCCGAGTACTCCACCACCTTGCCCAGATCCATGTGCGCCACCAGGAAAGTGCCCGCCGCGGTCACCCGAATATGCCGAAACTGCCCATGCACCCCAGCCGGATTGCGCGTCGGCAAAACGATCTCCTTCTCCACCTTGTTCGACGCCTTATGGATCACCAGCAGCTTGGCCGGGATTGCCGTTCTGCATGATCAGCACCCGCTCCAGCCCCATCGGGTACGTCGTGTGGATCTCGGTCCCGGGCGGCCCGTCGTAGTTCCAGACAATCTTCTTGTCCTGGGTGATCTCGCTCGCGCCGAATTGCCTCGAGAAGAGAATATTGCCGTTTGAAAGCATCGTGCAATCGCCCAGTTCGCCCCGGTGCGGGTTGGTGTACGACCACACGACCTTCCCGTCCCGGACCACATGCATCGCCTGCTCCGTGATGCTGCGATTCTGCCACTCCCCGCAATACAGAAATGGATGTTGCGCCACGGCGCCGGCGAACAGCAGAAGGTAGATCATCTCACTCCTCTCGCAAGGACCTCATCGCATCCATTCTTGCAGCTCTTCTCGCAGGCCCCAGGCACCAGTAGCCACCTCGCCCACCAATTGTGGGGCGGATCCCCAGATCCGCGGGCGACCCCCTGGTCGCCCCGTTTGGCTTCTTCCGGAGACCTCCCTTTTTCCCGATGACACCCTTCGAGCATTTTCTTTCTCTCTCAAAACAAACCACTTCTGCCCAATCGACCACTCGAAAACTTGACACGACCCCCCAACACAATAGGTTGAGGAGTAAAAGCCACCCATGGCCACCGTCGCACAGTTCACCGCCAACATCGCCAACGCCCAGCTCTCCACCGGTCCGCGCACCGGGGAAGGCAAGCAGACCGTCGCCCGCAACGCCGTCCGGCACGGCCTGTTCACTTGCATCGACCGCCTCCATCCCGACGACCGTGCGCTCGTCCAGCTCTCCCTCGATGTCTTCCAGCGCATGTTTTCCCACCCCGAAGCCGAAATCTGGGTTCACGAACTCGCCCTCGCCTGGTTCCGCCGCGACCGCACCCGCGCCTTGGCCGCCCCCCTTTACGCCTGCGACGACGAAGTCTCCGTCAAGGCCCTCGACCGCCTCCACCGCTGGGAGCGCAATTTCACCCGCGACATCGACAAAGTCCTCAAACTCCTGAAGTCATTCACCCAACCAGAGAGCCCAGCCGACCCCGCCGCCCCAACGATCGAAATTGACAAAACAAAGCCAATCGCCGTCCCCACCGCCGCCCCAGCAAAGCCTCAACTCACTCTGCGCCTGCGGCTCCGGCCTCAAGTACAAGCGCTGCTGCGGCACTCGCGACCGCCACACTCCCCGCGTCGCCCCGGAAGGCTAACCCCAATGGAGAAAAAAGAGTTCTTCCACCTGATTCAGCAGCAGGGCATCACTGAGCCCGAAGCGCTCGACGGCCTGAAGCGCACCGTTGAGCGGATTGTGCGCCGCCTGGCGCGCGGCGAGAGCGTGAACCTGCCCGGCGTGGGAAAGCTGATCCCGCAGTCCAGGCACTCTATCCTGTTCCAGGCCGGCAACAAGCGGAAGCGGGCTCCCCGTGGCGGCCGTTAAAGGTGGCGGGATTCGCGGCCTCGCGCATCTCCTGCGTGACCTGCTTCTCCACCACCGCCAACTCGAGGTGCCCGGCCTTGGCGAGTTCCACTCCAGCGAGTCCGGCGACTTCTGTTTCGGCGCAGCCCGGCGCCCTGCCGTCTTCGTCTCCTATGCCTCCGAAGACCGTCGAGCCGCTGAGCAGATCGCCTCCCGCCTCAACCAGGCCGGCTTCAGCGCCTGGCTCGACAGAAGGCGTTTGCGGCCCGGCGATTCGTGGCTGAAAACTATCGAAGACGCCATCGCTGCTTCGGACTTCTTCGTTGCCTGCCTGTCGCGTCGGTCGCTGAAGAAGCGCGGTACCTTCCAGAGGGAGTTGCGCATGGCGATGGACTGCGCCCGTAACGTGCCGTTGGACGAAACCTACTTCATCCCAATCAGGCTCGACGATTGCACAGTCCCCAGAAGCATTCGCAGCGAATGGCAGTACATTGATCTCTTCCCCGATGACGCAGCCGGGATGAGCCGCGTTGTCGCCACGCTGCTGAAGCAGTGGGAGAAACGAGCCTGACGATGCCCGCTGTTCGATTTCGGACACTCAGGCCCGGAAGTGGTCAAGCCAGGCCTCTGCAGATGGCGATAATACAGTAATTCCGGTTGGCGACCGAATTGCATAACCTCCCAACAGAGCCATGAACAAGCTTTATCAGGACTTCCGATTCGCATTCCGATCGCTGCGCGGCACGCCCGCGTTCACCGTGCTCGCCGTGTGCACCCTGGCGATCGGGCTGGCATGCACCACCGTTGCCTTCTGCTGGATCGAGAGGACCCTCCTCCACCCTATCCCTGGCAGTTCAAACAGCGAGACGCTGGTCGGTATCGAGTCGATCATGCCCACCGGCAGCATCGAGACGGTGTCCCCCGTCGAATACCTCGGCTATCGCGACAACCTGACCCTCGTCAAAGATGTCGCGATCGTCAACTTCAGGCCATTCACCCTCGGCGAAGGCGGACGCGCCAGGCGTGTGTGGGGTGAGCTTGTTTCCGGCAATATCTTTCACACCATCGGCGTCAAGCCGCACATCGGGCGCCTCTTCCGTCCTGGCGAAATACTGGATCGTAAGGGTGACTACGCGATGGCGGTGATCTCGCACCGGCTGTGGCGCGCCGAGTTCCGCTCCGACCCCTCGATCGTCGGGAGAAACATAGTCATTAATCGCCATAAACTGCTCGTTATCGGGGTGACAGAGCCCGAGTTTCAAGGGACGATATCCGGCGTGTCGCTCGATATCTGGATTCCCTGGACGATGGCTGTCAGGCTGGGCTCGCAAAATGACGCCGCGTTCACCTGGAAAGGCTCCCGCGGATGGAACGCATTTGCCCGCCTGAAGCCCGGTGTCACCGTCCAGCAGGCCGACGCTGAGGTGAAGGCGATTGCCGCCCGAATGGATGCAGTCGCGCCTGAAGCCGTGAAGGGCGCTTCCGGATTGCTGTCGCCCATCACTGAACTCCACTATGGCGTCGGCGCTGTTCTGAAGGAACCCTTGTGGCTGCTGCTCGCCTTCTCCCTCCTTGTCCTGCTCATCGTCTGCTCCAACATCGCCAACCTTCTCCTGGCCAGGTCCATCTCCAGGCGGAAGGAGTACACCATCCGGCTCTCCATGGGCGCCGGACCTTGGGGATTGGTGCGCCTGATCTCCACCGAAACTCTGATGCTCTCGCTTGCTGGCGGCGTGGTCGGCATTCCTCTCGCGCTCTGGGCCGGAGACGCCGTGGGCCTTCTGCTGCCCCCCACCGGCCTGCCGCTCACTGTGTCACTGGTCATCAACTGGCGGATTGCCGCGTTTGTGTTCGCAGTTTGTGTGGCGGCGGCGTTCATCGCCTCAATACTGCCGGCCTTCATCGCTTACCGCATGAATCTCAATGACGCCCTCAAGGACGACGGCCGCGGTCAGTCTTCAAGCCAGCGGACGCACCGCGCCCGAAACCTGCTGGTCGTAGGAGAGGTTGCGCTGGCTTCCTTCGCGCTCGTCGCGGCCGGCTTCGTCTACCAGAGCTTCCACAACGCCAGCAGAATGCGCCTGGGCTTCGAACCCGAAGGCGTTCTGCTCACCAACGTTCATCTCTCCGACGCAGCCTATAGCCTTGAACAGGTCGAACGCTTCTTCGTCAATGTGCAACAGCGCCTGCGCGAAGCTCCCGGCGTCACCGCCGTCGCCTATGCCGATCAGGTTCCACTTGAACGTCGGCAGCCACCCCTGGCATCAGCTCTTCATCGACGGATACGCCTCAGCCAAGGCCGCCGAGATGCAGATCGAACGGTCAATCGTTTCCCCGGGCTATTTCGACCTGATGCGCATCCCGCTGCTCGATGGCCGTGACTTCACCGATCGCGACGTCCGTAAACAGCCCGATGTCATGATCGTCAATCGCTCGTTCGTCAACCGGTTCTTCGCCGGCGGCGGCGTTCTCGGTCGCAAGATTCGAATCAACTCGCGGACCTTCACAGTCGTCGGCGTCGCCGCCGACAGCCGCTATCATCACCCCATGGAGAAGCCCCGGCCTTACTTCTACGTTCCTTTCCAGCAGTACTACAACGTCGGGCTTCCCACCTCCATCTACGTCAGAACCGCCGGAGATCCCGCCGGCGCCATCTCCCTGCTGCGCCGCACCATCGCTGCGATCGACCCCGATCTCGGCGGATTCAATTCCGCGCCCCTCGAGGAGTACCTCCTCATCGGCCTGATCGCGGAGAAGGTCGCCAGCGGATTCCTGAGTGCCATCGCCTTTGTCGCGCTGCTGCTCGCTGCCATCGGACTCTACAGCGTCATGGCCTACTCGGTCACCGAGCGAACGCCCGAGTTGGGAATCCGCATGGCCCTCGGCGCCAGCCCGCGCGGCGTCATCGCCATGGTGCTGGGGAGCGGCTTGCTTCTCTCCATCACTGGAATCACCATCGGGCTCTCGGTCGGAATCTGGTGCGCCCACCTCGTCCGCCACAAGCTCATCGGCGTGAGCCCTAATGATCCGGCGACAGCCATGACTGTCGCCGCTTTCCTCCTGGCTACCGGATTGCTCGCCTGCCTGGCCCCGGCCTGGCGCGCCACCAAGGTCGACCCCATCTCCGCCATGCGGGGCCGTTAGAGCCTCAGGACTTCGCCCCGAGTCTTTCAAGCCGCTTGCGTACGTCCGCCGCCGTCTTGGAGTCGCCGGCGATCTCCAAATACTTCTTGTAGGCCTCCGTCGCCGCCTTCTTGTCGCGGAGCTTCTCCCTGGCCTCGCCCAGCAGCAGATAGGCGTCGGCCGACTGCGGATTCCACTTCAGCGCCTCTTCGCAGCGCAGCGCTACGGCCTTCGAACTGCCCTTCTTCATGTAGTAGCGGGCGATCTTGAGCTCGTTCTCCGCCTGGATCGGGTTGAAGATGTACTCCTTCGGCTTGGCCGACTCGTCTTCTTCCTCCGGCAGGGCATGCTCCGGCGGCTTCTCGGCAGGCTTCTCCGCCGGCGGTGGCGGCGCTTGCGCCGCAGCGGCGGCCAAAGCCAAAACGAACAGCCAGAGTACGCGTGCCACAATTGAATTATAAAGCCCCCGCCATGGCAGACCGCCTGGACCATCTTCGCGATATCGCCTGCAACCTCCCGCTTTCGCCCGGAGTGTATCTCTACAAGGACGAAGGCGGCAAGGTCCTCTACGTCGGCAAGGCGAAGAGCCTGCGCAGCCGCGTCCGCAGCTACTTCAACGAAGAACGGCTGGCCGACGCCAAGACCGGCAGCCTCATCCGCGAGGCCTTCGACCTCGACTACATCCTGGTCGACAACGAGAAAGAGGCGCTGGCCCTCGAAAACAACCTCATCAAGCAGTACAAGCCGCGCTTCAACGTCCTGCTGCGCGACGACAAGACCTACCCCTACATCAAGCTCACCAACGAGAAGTACCCGCGCGTCTACGTCACCCGGCGCCTCAAGAAGGACGGCGCAGCCTACTACGGGCCGTACTTCCCCGGCAACCTCGCCCACCGGCTGGTGAACTTCATCCACCGCACCTTCAAGGTCCCCTCCTGCAAGATCGACTTCACCCGCACCCACACCCACCCCTGCCTGGAGTACCACATCCACCGCTGCCTTGGGCCTTGCGTGCAAGGGCTCACCAACGACGAAACCTACCAGGGAGCGGTGCAGGACGCCCGCCTGTTCCTCGAAGGCCGACTGAAGGACCTGGCCGACGATCTCACCGGCCGCATGGCGGCAGCGTCCGAGGCTCTGGAGTTCGAGCAGGCCGCCGCGCTGCGCGACCTCATCACCACCGTCGAGGAGCTGGAGCAGAAGCAGAAGATGGCCGCGGCCTCCGGCGACGACACCGACATCTTCTCCGTCCACGCCGAGCCGCCGCTGGTGGCGGTCAACCTGTTCCACCTGCGCAACGGCCGCATCGTCGACCGCCGCGAGTTCTTCTGGGAAGATCTCGTTGAGTTCGAAGAGCAGGAGTTCTTCACGACACTGCTGATGCAGGTTTACTCACCCGGTCAGCCCGCACCTTCCATCGTTCACGTCCCCGTCGAACTCGAAGACCGCGAAGTGCTCGAAGAACTTCTGTCGGAGCAGCGCGGCCGCAAGGTGGAGATTCACACGCCGCAGCGCGGGCAGAAGAAGGCCATGCTCGCCCTGGTGGGCACCAACGCACGGCGCAGCTTCGAGCAGCGCTTCCGCGTCCTGAGGCCATCGTCGAAAGCCATCAGGAGGCGCTCGAGGACGCGCTCGGCCTCCCGGATGCGCCCCGCCGCATCGAGTGCTTCGACATCTCCCACATCCAGGGCACCGACAAGGTGGCCAGCATGGTGGTGTGGGAAGACGGCCGCATGAAGAAGTCTGACTACCGCAAGTTCATCATCCGGACCGTGGAAGGCAACGACGACTTCGCCTCCATGCGCGAGGTGGTCGGACGGCGCTACAGGCGGCTGCAGGAGGAAGGCAAGCCCATGCCGGGGCTGGTGCTGATCGACGGCGGCCTCGGCCAATTGCACGCCGCCGCGGAGGCGCTCGAAGCGCTCGGAATCCTCAATCAGCCGCTGGCCTCCATCGCCAAGCGCGAGGAACTGATCTACGTGCTCGGGCAGGAAGACGAACCGGTGTTGCTCGACCGGTGCTCGCCGGTGCTGCACCTGGTGCAGATGATCCGCGACGAGGCGCACCGCTTTGCGGTGACCTTCCACCGCTCACGCCGCGATGCCCGGACGTTTACGACGGAACTGACCAGCATTCCCGGTATTGGCGAGAAGACCGCAATGCGGTTGCTCAAGACGTTTGGGAGTTTGACAGCCGTCGGCGCGGCCAGTCGTGAGGAACTCGAGAAGGCCGTAGGCAAGGCAGCCGCGGCCAGAGTCCTCGCGTCCTTGACCGCCGGAACGGGATCAGCGCCCCAGGGCGAGCCGGTCGGCGAGCCAGGGGTGTAATCCCGATCCGAGAATCCGCGCTTGAGCGGCTTCGATGTCATAATCGACCCGGCGCAGCCGGAAAGTGCGCTCGACGCTGTCCCAGAGCGCGTACCCGGCGCGAGGGTCGTGGTCGCGAGGCTGGCCGACTGATCCGGGGTTGAACAGGTACATGTGGTCCCGGTTCAGCTCAATGGTGCATTCCGGCTCCTCAATCTCCGGTCTTGGTAGCTGCCGCAGGCCTGCGCGACTCCACTCCCAGCCTGACTGCACGTGCGTGTGTCCGATAAAGCACACCGGCCGCATGATCACCTCGCTCAGAGGTGCGATCTCGTAGTGAACCAGCAGGTATTCGTCTTCGTCCAAGGGAGAACCGTGCGCCAGTTCGTAATCGTCAAAGCAGAGTGGACCTTCCGGCAGGGCGGCCAGCCATTCTCGATTCCCGTCCGTCAGTTGTTGACGGGTCCATAGGACAGCGGCTCCCGCGCGCTCGTTGAAGTCGGTCGTATGTCCGAGTGCGGCGCAAGCCCGGTCGTGGTTGCCGCGAACGATGGCGGCGCAATTCGATCTCACCCATTCGATAACCTCGTTGGGATTCGCGCCGTAACCTGCCACGTCACCGCAGCAGATGGCTTCATCCCATTGGCCTTTGGAGTCTGCCAGGACCGCGGTGAGAGCGTCCAGGTTGGAGTGGATATCGGCCAGGATCAGGCGGCGCATAGACGCAGTAACGAAACCTCCGGAGGGGCACCGAGGCGAACAGGCAGCGCGACCGTGCCAAGGCCGGAGCTGACGTACAGGGCGGATCCGCCGAGCCGGTAGAGTCCGCGTGTGTAGGGCGTGTAAATCGTAGCGATATTGAATGGCGTGCCGGCGATGTCGATGTTGATCTGGCCGCCGTGCGTATGTCCGGCCAAAGTGAGGTCGAACCCGGCTCGCGCGGCTCGCGGCAGGACATCCGGGTTGTGCTGCAGCAGCAGGTTGAAAGCCCCTGGGACGGTCAATGATTCCGCGCCGCGCAAGTAAGCCTTCCCCAGCGGCTGGTAGTCGAACCCGGTGAGGTTCAGCCGCGCTTCGCCAAACCGCAGGGCTTCATTCTCCTGCCGCAGGATCCGGATGCCGTGCCGTGCCGCGAGTTGGACCCCTGACTTTTCACAGCGGGCGTAGTGTTCGTGATTGCCATGACAGCCATAGATTCCTGAGGCCGTCCGCAACTTGGCCAGGATCCGCAGGCAGCCCTCGAGGTCGTCGCCGTGGCGCGTGATGAGATCGCCCGTCAGGACAGTCAAGTGTGGATTCCAGTCGTTGGCCAACCCGACCGCGCGCTCCACGTCCTTGGGGCCGAAGAACGCGCCGAAGTGCAGGTCGGTCAGTTGGACGATCCGGAGGCCATCCAGATCCTTCGGCAGGCCGGGGAAAACCAGATCCTTCTGGACCACTTCAATCCTGCGCGCCAGGGCGATTCCAGAGCCCACGGCAACGAGAGGGGCCGCCGCCACGGCTGGAAGGGCATGTGTCAGAAACTGGCGGCGCTTCGGGGAGAACTGGCCGCCGTCGCGCTTCAAAAGCAGCCTGAGGGCGATGCAACTCACCACAACCACCCAAAGCAGCGATAGGGCCATCATCCAGGAGATGGCATCCGAGGGGAGCCGCATCCCGTCATAAACCATTACAAATGACGGCACGAAAATCATCCAGACGCTGGCCGCGATCAGGCAGGCGGTCGCCCGGGAATGCGCGACACGCCGGGCAATCCAGGCGTGCAGGCAGAGCGTGTAAGCCTGAATGACGATAATGGGTATCCAGCGGCGGAGTTCTTCCATACCTGTGCCGGTGGATACAATGTAAAACAATGTCACTTGTTGTTGTTGGATCAGTCGCCTACGACGGCTTAACCACGCCTGCTGGAAAAGTGGAACGCGCCCTCGGCGGCGCCTGCACATACATCTCGCTCGCGGCCAGCTATTTCACAAAGGTCGACATCGTCGGCATCGTGGGAGAGGACTTCGACCAGAAGGACTACGACTTCCTCGATTCGCGCGGTATCGGATTGGAAGGCCTGGAGCGCGTCCCCGGCAAGACCTTCTTCTGGGCCGGCGTCTACAGCGACGACATGAACGACCGCGAGACCCTGACGACGGATCTCAACGTCTTCGCCGATTTCAACCCGAAGCTGCCTGAGACCTACCGCAAGCAGCCCTACCTCATGCTGGGCAACATCCAGCCCGCTTTGCAGCGCAGCGTCCGCGGGCAGATGACCTCGCCGCGGCTGGTGGGCGGCGACACGATGAACTACTGGATCAACGACTTCCGCGACGAACTTCTGGCGACTCTCGAGCGGCTGGGACTTCCTGCTCATCAACGACAGCGAAGCGCGCCTGCTTTCGGGCGAAAGGAACCTGAAGCGGGCCGCGGAGAAGATCCTGAAGATGGGTCCGAAGTTGCTGGTGATCAAGCGGGGAGAGTTTGGCGCGGTGCTCTTCCACGCTGGCGGCTATTCGAGTGTTCCCGGAGTCCTTCTGGAAAAGCTAACTGACCCGACAGGCGCGGGCGATTGCTTCGCCGGAGGCTTTATCGGGTATCTGGCGTCGCAGAACGCGACGGTGCACGACTCGCAGGCGCTGCGGCGCGCCGTTGTGTATGGCTGTGTCATGGGCAGCTTCTGCTGCGAGGAGTTTGGCGTTGACCGCTTCCGTACGCTCACGCGGGACGAAGTCGAAGCGCGCTTCGTCGAGTTCCGCGACATCATGGCCTTCTAGCGGAGGCGGCCGGGGGCTGCTGGCCTGCCTGCTCTTGCTGGCGGCGGCGGTGTCCTGGGGCTTCTACTCACAGGGTTCGACGCTTGCCTACGGCGACGCTGAGGCGCACCTCAACATCGCCCGCAGGATCACGGATTCCCGCGTGCCTGGATACGAGCAGTTCGGCACGGTCTGGCTGCCGCTGCCCCACGCGGTGATGCTGCCGTTTGCGCGTCACGACGGCTTGTGGCGCAGCGGGCTGGCAGGAGCAATTCCCGGCGGACTCGTCTACGCCTTCGGCGCCTGGCTGTTCTTCCTGGCGATGCGGCGGATGTTCTCATCCACTGCCGCGGCCTTGGCTGGCGCGTTGGCTTGGGCCCTGAACCCGAACCTGCTCTACCTGCAGGCGACCCCGATGACTGAGCCCTACTCGCTGGCTTCATTGGCGCTGGCGACCTACTTCCTCGCCGTCTTCAAGGACAAGCAGAGCGCCTGGGCCGCGGCGGGCGCCGGTTTCGCGCTGACGCTTGGGGCGCTCACGCGCTACGAGTCGTGGTTCCTGATCCCCGTGGCCGCGCTGGCGGTCTTGCTGATGGGCGGTAGCGGCCGGTGGTGGAAGGCAATCGTCTTCGGTGTCTTCGCCTCCATTGGGCCGCTGTTCTGGCTGGCCCACAACCAGTACTTCTATTCCGACCTGCTGGAGTTCTATCGCGGCCCGTATTCGGCGATGGCCATTAACAAGGGCGTGAAGTACCCCGGCTATCACGATTGGCCGATGGCATTCCGCTACTATCGGGCGGCTGTGGAAGGCTGCCTGGGAGCGCCGTTGGCGTGGATGGGCGCGGCTGGCCTGGCGGCGGCACTCTGGAAAAGGCAGTGGGCCGCTGCGCTGCTGCTGGGCCTTGTGCCTGTCTTCTACGTGACGAGCCTGTACTCTTCAGGCACTCCGATCCATGTGCCGGGTCTTTGGCCGAACAGTTGGTACAACACCCGGTATGGGTTGGGAGCGCTGCCCGTGGCGGCGCTGGGCGTCGCGGCCCTGGCAGCGATCATGCACGACCGCCTGCGGGGACTTTGGTCGGTGCTGCTGGTCGCGATCTGCCTGTCGCCGTGGGTGTTCTATCCTCGCATGGACAATTGGCTCTGCTGGAAGGAGGCGCAGGTGAACGGCGCGGGGCGCCGTGCCTGGACCCGCGCGGCCAGCGACTACCTGAAGCCGCGGTATCGTTTGGGTGACGGGATTCTGATGAGCTTTGGCGACCAGACAGGCATCCTGCGCGAGTCGGGCATTCCGATCGCTGAGTCTCTGCATGACGGCGATGGGCCGATGTTCCTGGCGGCGGTGGCCAGGCCTGACCTGTTCGCCTGGGAGGAGTGGACCATCTGCCTTGAGAACGACCGCGTCTCGAAGGCGATGGCGAAGATGAAGCACGGTCCCCGCCGGTACGAGCGCGTGCGAACGTTCACCGCGCCATACTCGCCGGTGGTTGAGGTTTGGCGGCATATTCAAGGGAAAGACCCAAAATGATCGAGATTCCGTTTGTGAAGGCGCATGGCGCCAGAAACGACTTCCTTTTGACCTGGCGTGGCGAGGCGCCGGCCGACGAATTGCTCGAGCGCGCGGCCATTGCCATCTGCGACCGCAATGCCGGCGTCGGCGCGGACGGCTGGCTGCTCGTCGAGGCCAGGCAGGCGGAACAGCCGGCGCGCATCCGGCTCTTCAATCCGGACGGCGGCGAAGTCGAGATGAGCGGCAATGGCACCCGCTGCGCGGCGGCGTTCCTGATCGACGCGGGCAAGTCCGAGCCGGAGTTGGTCATCCGCACCGGCGGCGGCGACAAGCAGTTGAGTCTGGCTGCCAAGGATGGCCAGCGCTTCGAGTTCCAGATGAACATGGGCGTGGCGCGGATTGAAGAGGGTCGCCTTCGATTCACCCTCCCGACGAGCGCGGGCGACAGGGAGTGCACAATTCTGTGGGTGGGCAATCCGCAGTGCGCGTTCTTCGTCGAGGACTTCGAGTTCGACTGGAAGGCACTCGGTGCCGAGGTGGAACGGCACAGCCAGTTTCCCAACCGGACGAACGTGAGCTTCGTGCATGTGGTGGACCGGCATCACCTCGATGTGCGGTTCTTCGAGCGTGGGGCCGGATTCACGATGTCGTCGGGCACGGGCTCGACGGGTGCAGTGGCCGCGGCATTGGCCCGCGGGCTGGTTGAAAGCCCGGTCACGGTGAACACGCTTGCCGGACCGCTGGAGTTCCGGTTGGAGGGTGACGAACTGCACATGACAGGGCCAGCCGAGATCACCGCGCGCGGCGTGTTCTGGTTCAGGCCCTGACCGCCGGCCCTATCCCTTGTTCCAGTGCTGGTAGACGGAGAATGCGGCCCGGGCGATGGCGGCCTCGCGCGTGGCAAGGTCGCGGCGCGAGTGCTTGATCATGACGGCGATGGCGATCGGCCTGCCGTTATCGAGGCGGAAGACCCCCACGTCGTTGGTGCAGAGGTTGAAGCCGTCCTTGTCTCCTCCCGTTCCCGTCTTGTGGTAGACGCGGGCAGACTTGGGCAGCATCAGCTTCAGGCGAGAAGCACCGGTTGGCGCAACGGTGAGCAACTCGATCAGCAGTGCGGCGTTGTCCGGGCTGAACAGTTCGCGCTGTTCGAGGGCTTCCAGCACGCGGACGAGCCCGGCCGGAGTACCGCAGTCCCGGCCGTCTTCAAAGGCGCGCAGCCCCTCCTTGTTGAAGTCCTCGATCATCTGGCGCTCGTTGCGTGTAATGCGGACCGCGGCGCGCAACTGGTCCATGTAGGGCTGGATGTTGGAGGGCCCGCCGCAAATCCGGAAGAGGGCGTCGTGAGCGGTGTTGTCGCTATCCCTGACCGACCATTCGAGCAGTTGCCGGACCGTGCAGATAAAGCCCTTCGGATGCTTCTGATTGATAGGCGCGTTGCCGAGCGAGAACTCCTCCGGCTCCACCCTGACGAGCCGGTTGAGCTCGAGGATGCGCGACTCGACGAGCATGATGGACTTCATCGCCACCGGGAGCTTGGCGACGCTCATCATCGGGAACCATTCGTTGCCTCGAAAGGCCAGCGTCTCGCGATTGGTGAGGTTCAGCGCCGCGACACCGAGGAAGCCGGAGACGCGGTCCTCGAGTTCGCGGAACGTGGCCTCCAGCGGACCAGGCTGGGGCTGGGCCGCCGCGAGGGACTGCAGGAATGTCCGTCGTTTCACTCCCTACAGTGTCACTTGCCGGAGGGTGGCGGCGCAAAGACGGTGAGGACGGTCAGCGGGCTCGGCGAGTCGTTCTTCATGCCGTGCGGGACGCCGGCGGGGGCGAAGATGACGTCGCCTTCGGAGACCTGCTTCACCTCGTCGCCGACGGTGGCGATGCCCGCGCCGTCGAGCACGACATACAGCTTGTCCTGATCGGCGTGGACATGGGCCTTGTGTTCCTGTCCGGGAAGGAAGCAGTTGAGTCCCGCATGGAGATGGGCGCCGGAGGCGAGCGTCAGCTTGCCCATTTTGGCGTCGTTGAACTCGGCCTGGCCGGCGGCGGCGCGGATGATCATCAGGCGCCTCCTCCCGTCATCTCCTTGACGAGGTTAAAGAACTGCTTCTTGCGTTCCGTGTTGATGCCCCATTGGACGGGCGGGCACTGATAGCCGTCGCTATAGTCGCTGGCGCCCGGGTCGAAATAGCCCCAGGACGCGCCCACGCTGACGGCGGCGACGAAGTTGTTGTCGGGCTGATCGAAGTCGAAGTGGTCGTCCTCGTTGAAGACGATGGGCATGGGCCGGTATCCCTCGACCTTTCGGGCGAGCGCGACCATCTCCCTGATGCGGGCGGGTTGCTTGACGCCGTTGCCGTGAATCAGCAGGAAGTCGGCAGTCTTCACGAGGTTGGGCTTCGGGATGGAGCCGCCGTTGTAGCTCGCAGAGACGAGGAAGCGACGGCCGCCGCGGGTGATGGACTTGGCGAGATCGATCAGTTCGTGGATACGCGGCGCCTGGATGAGAGGCTGCTCGTAGGAGCGGTTGTCACACTCGTTGGCGATCTCGATGACGGCGTTGTAATAGCCGCCGTCGTGCAGCCAGTTGACGGTATTGCGAACGGCAGCCCGCACGGCGTCGTCGTCCTTCAGATACTGATCCTGGCCGAAGTAATAGATGCCGACTATGGGAATCATGCCGAGCGAATCGGCTGCGTCGAGGATGCGCTTGAGCCGAGCCATGTAGGCGGGCTTCAGTGAGCCGTCGGGGGCGATGGCGGAGTTCAGCCAAGGTTGATCCTTAGAGTATCCCTGCGGGCTGCCGCCCTGCAGGCAGATAGTGAACCCCAGCAGACCGTGGCGGCGCCATTCGGGCATGGCCTGAATGAACTCGCGCGTATTGCGTTCCACATCCCACTTGCCCGTATCGGGGTAGGCCCACTTGGAGCGCGTCTCCTGGTTCTCGTCGTCAAAGATGCCCTGCACCATGCGTGAGTTGAGCAGAAGCCCTTCGATGCGATGTCCGCGCCATGCGCGGCCGGAGTAGGTCGGCTTGCCGTTCAAGAGGAACTGCTCGCCGCGAATGCCGACCGTTGTGCGGCGCTTGGGCTGCATCGCCGCCGCGCCAGCGCTGATGAGGAACGACCGTCTTGAACTGTGCATAGGTCAGGGCTCTACTTCTTTCACTCTTTCCCGCAGGACTGCAGGCACTTCCGTATTCATGCTCCCCGCCAGGCCGCGGAAACCTTCCATCCGCAGCCCTTCGACATCGCGCAGCACCAGCGCGCTGCCCCATGCGGGCTCGGGCGATTGCCGGTCCCAAGCGACTTGGACGTCGCGCAGGGTCAGCCCCTGCACCCCCTCGATGACCATGGCGTGGGTGGCGCGTTTGTCGGGCGTATTCTCGGGCAGCATCTTCAGCCGGAGGCCCTGGATCGTGATGTTGTCGAGAGGGCGCTCGGCGTGGCCGGCGATCAGCGACGTGCCGCGAGCAGTGCCCTGTGCACCGTCGATCGCGATGTTCTCGATCCGGCCCAGCGGCGACTCCGGCGTTCTCTTCTTCAGCACGAACTTGAACACCTCGGCGCTGCCCCACCAGTTCCAGTGGCGGCGGTTCAGCTCGAAGGTGACGTTCTGGAAGCGGACATCGCTCACCGTGCCGCCGTCCTGCACGTTGATGCCGAACACCTTGTTGGAGTCGCGCACGACGATGTTGGAGAAGACGACGTGGCGGATGTCGGCATGGGTTTCCGTGCCGATCATCATCGGCGTCGAGGACGAAGAGAGGATGCAGTTGGTGACGGTGATGTTCTCGGTGGGGCGAACGGGCCGCTTAGGCTGATCCGTCGCCCCGCGGGACGGCCAGGTCTGCGTCTTGAGGCAGATGGCGTCGTCGGCGGTGATGATGATTGAGTCCGAGATCAGCACGTTGGAAGTGGAGACGATGTCGATGCCGTCGGCATTGACGCCCTTCTCGAGATCGGAGTACACGTAGACGCCGCGAATCCAGACCTGATCGCAGTCCTGCAGCCGGACGGTCCACAGCGGCGCGTTGACGAGGCGGACCCCTTCGATACGGATCTGTTGGGAGTCGCGCAGCACCATGATGTACTTCTGGACTCCTGTCCGGTAGTAGCGCTTGATCTCGACGCCGGCTTTGCGGGCTTTCTCGATCTCCGCCTCGATCTCGATATCGAGCCGGCGCATGTCGGCGTACTCGTATTGAGCGTTGCCGTCGATGGTGCCGCGGCCGGTGACGGCGATGTTCTTCGCTCCGTTTGAGTTCAGCAGGGCGGGGACGCCGGAGGGCCAGTCCGCCGCATTCTGGCTGAGAGTGATGGTCGCACCGGCTTCCAGACGCAGTTCGACATTGTCCTTCAGCCAAAGCGGGCCGGTGGTGTACTGCCCGGGTGGGAGGTAGGCGACGCCGCCTCCCTTGGCAGAACAGGCGTCGATGGCGGCCTGAACAGCCTCAGTTGACGGTTTCTCGACCGTGCAGAAGGGTTGGGCCGAAAGCAGCGGGGCGAGCAGCAGGAACAGGCAAGCGGGCTTCATGAGTTGCCGAGCAGGCCCATTCGTTGCATCCATTTTTCCATCAGATCGGTCCAGACGTCGCAGGACTTGCCCTTCTTGTTCATGCCGAAGCCGTGGCCGCCGTCGGGGAAGATATGCAGCTCGGTAGCGACCTTCACCTTCCTCCACTTGTCCACGAGGCCCGTGGCGGTGGTGGTCATTCGCTCGTTGTCGTCAAAGGCCACCGCGACGAAAAGCGGCGGCGCATCGGCAGGCGGCTGATAGCCCTCAGGGGAGACTGCGTAGATGGGCATCGCAAAGTCGGGACGGCTCTCGGCGGTGTACTGCGTGGCGACGCCGATCGTGAGGTAGCCGCCGGCGGAGAAGCCCATGACACCGATCCGTTTGGGATTCAGCTTCCACTGGGCTGCCCGTTCGCGCACGGTCTTGACGGCCAGGAGGCCGTCCTCGATGGCGGCTTTCATGCTGAGCTGGCGGTTCATGGCCGGGGTCTCGCCGGTTTCGAGCCCGCAGCGATAGCGCAGGACAAATGCTGTGACGCCACGCTGATTGAGCCACTTGGCCACGTCGCGGCCTTCGTGCTCGATGGCCAGGATCGAGAAGCCGCCGCCGGGTGCGACAACCACGGCGGTGCCGTTGGGTTGAGCGGCGGGATAGACCTCCATTACGGGACGCTTCACCTTCCGGACCCATTTCTCGGTTGGACTCTTGGCGTGCTGGTTGGTGGATTCAGGTGTGTACCACTCTTCGCCCGCCGGCAGGTCAGGGCGAAGGACAATCTCCTGCGGTGGGGCGGCGTTCGCCGCCGACGACACACAGGACGAAGCAGGTCAGGTGGAGAGTGATGCGCTTCATGGCTGAAATCAGTATATTGGAGTCGCTATGATTCGGTGTTTCCCGTCCTTATGTATCCTGGCCGCGTCGCTCGCGGCCTCAGCCGCGCCGCAGAGTGTCGTCTTCGATGGGCCACAGGCCGAACAGAAGTGGGCTCTGAAGGAGCTGAACCCTCAACTGCCATCCGATTGGAGCGGGTACAACTACCTGGTGCTCGAAATGAGGGCGTCCTCCCCGCAGCGATTCAACCTTGTGTTCTTCAGCGGCGGCGTCACGCAGAGCAGGCAAATGCAGCCGCTGGCGAACGTCTGGATCCGCGCGGCCGTGCCGCTGCAATATTACCGTCAGCCGAACCGCGCCGGATTCGACCTGGCGTCGGTGGGCAAGGTGCCGCGGAATTCGTTCTGGATCAGCACCGGCGGTGTCTACGGGCCGCTGAACGCCGTGGAGGCGATCGGCGTGACGATGATCACGCCGCTAGGCAAGCCGACGCTGGAGATCCGGTCGGTCGCGCTGGCCAAGGACGATCCGGGCTGTGACGTCCTGGACAAGAAGCCGGTGGTGGACGAGTTCGGTCAATGGATTCCGGTCGATTGGACCGGGAAGATCAAGAGCCTGGACCACGCGAAGAAAGAGTGGGCCGCGGAAGACGCAGGCTTGAAGTCCGGCGATTTCGGCTACTGCAAGTACGGCGGCTATTCCGAACACCAAAGCCAAGGCCACGGGCTTCTTCCGTGTGGAGCAGGTGGACGGGAGCTGGTGGTTTGTCGATCCCGACGGGCACCTGTTCTTCTCGACGAGTTCAACGGGCATGGGCGCGGGCGGCGGCGACGCGCGGCTGCAGGGCAGGGAAGACTACTTCGCGGCGCTGCCGCCGGTGGATGCGAACCCGCCGGAAGGACGCCGCCCACAGACCGGTTTCTACACCTGGAACCTGCAGCGCCGGCACGGCGGCGAGTGGAGGACGAAGTGGGTCGACCTGGCGGTTCGACGGCTCGAGTCCTGGGGCCTGAACACCATCGGCAACTGGAGCGATTCGCGGCTCTGGGACGCGCACAAGAAGGCCTACGTGGTGAACCTGCGCGGCTGGGGCATGGAGACCGGCTTCATGGGGATGCCGGACGTGTACTCGGAAGAGTTCCCGAAGCTCGTCGACAAGGCCGCGGCCGAGCAGTGCGCGCCGCGCAAGAACGATCCGTATCTGCTGGGCTACTTCATCGCCAACGAGCCGCCGTGGCCGGGCAGGGAGTCGCTCGTCGTGGACATTATCCTGGAGCGGCCGGCCAGCGCGATCCAGCGCGAAGCCAAGGCGTTTCTGGCCGCGGGCGACACGCCGGAGCGGCGGAAGCAGTTCATCTACGCGCGTTCGACAAGTACCTGGAGGTGATCAACGCGGCGATCCGCCGGCACGACCCGAACCACCTGAACCTGGGTCTGCGCTTCGGCGGCGGAGTGCCTCCGGCGGAGATGCTGCGGGCGTCGAAGACATTCGACGTCTACAGCATGAACGTCTACTCGACGGCGGTGAACGCGAAGGTGATGGAGGAGATCTACCGCGTGACGGGCCGGCCGATCATCGTGGGCGAGTTCCATTTCGGCGTGCCGGGCCGGGGCCTGGCGCCGGGGCTGGTGCAGGTGCGCGACCAGGCGGAGCGCGGGCTGGCCTATCGCTACTACGTCGAGCAGGCCGCCGCGTTTCCGGCGTTCATCGGATCGAGCTGGTTCCAATGGGTGGATCAGCCCTCGACCGGCCGCATGGACGGCGAGAACTACAACATCGGACTCGTCGACGTGACGGACCGGCCGTACCCGGAGCTGATCGAGGCGATGAAGACGACGCACCGGCGGCTGCAGGACGTCCACTCCGGCAAGACACCAGCCTACGATGTGAAGCCTCGTCCTCAGTGACGCATCGGACGCTGCCCGGTGGCGGCAACGCCGGCAAGTTGGCCGTTGGTCCATTGGCGCGCGGCAAGCGGAGAGGTGTCGGCGCACGACCGTGCTTCGCCGCGTCGTGCAAGGATCTTCCGACCGTTGATCGCCAGATCGTAGCTGGCGCAGACAACTAGGTTGCCCGACTCGAGGCCCGTTCTGCCACGTTAGGCTGACAAGAGTACGGTCTCCAAGCGCCGCGATGGCGAAGAGCCTCCGGCAGATCGTCCGTAATTGCTGATACGCCGCCGTGAGCGCATTGCATGCTCAGGCAGCGGCTAGGCTGGTCTCGCCCACCGCGATCGGAACTTCGTTCGGCCGTACGCACCCTCGACCCTGTTGAAGGCGCGGCACTATCGAGGGCTCTTTCGTCCGGACATGCTTCCGCGCGCCAGGGACTGCTTCGAGCAGGCGATCTCGCTGGACCCGAAATTCGCGCTGGCCCACTGTGAGTACGGAATATATTTCGTGCTGACAATAGTGCTGGGTCTGATGACGGCCAAAGAAGGCTATTCCATGGTGCGCTCCCAGGCGCGAAAGGCGCTGGATCTGGATCCTTCACTTCCGGAAGGGTACGCGATGCTGGGCACCGTGGCGGCTTTCCTCGAATTCGACTGGAAGGAAGCGGAGAGGTGTTTTCGCGTGGCGATGGCTCACGATCCTGTTCCGATCACTGTGCGCCTCTATTACTCCTTCTACCTTCTGCTCATCGGCCAGCCGGCCGAAGCTTTTCATCAGACGGAGTTCGGAATGCAGGAAGATCCGCTCAGTGTTCTTCTGCGAATTAATCGGGCGTCATACCTCGTCGCGGCCGGCCGGGACGAGGACGCTGCCGAGGAGTATCGCGCGATTCTGGAACTCAATCCGTCCATGGTGCTTGCGCTATTCAACATGGCCAGTAGGAGTGTTTCGCTGGGCGAGTTGGATCAGGCTTTGCGGCTGTGCGAAGAGGCATACGCGTTTGCGCCTCTCCCCCGCGTGATTGGATTGTTCGCCGGGCTGCTGAGGCGCACTGGCGATACGCACAGGGCTGAGGAGCTGCTTCGAAAACTTCGGCCCGCCGACGCGATTGGCGTCCCAATGGGCCTGGCAATCTACCACTGGGTCCTCCGGGAATTCGACAAGGAGGCGGATTGGATCGAAAAGACCATCGACCAGCGGGATCCTGTCGGTATCTTTCTGCTGCGGATGTGGTACGGAAGAGAGCTGCGCTCCACTCCGCGCTGGGCAGGGTTTATGCGGCAGCTCAATCTGCCGGCATCGTGATTGTCCGCTCCGCTCCCGCACCGCGGCTCCTGCGGCCCCATCCATCAGTACGTGACGCAATTACACCATTTGCCTTCTTCGTCGTAGTGCGGCCACGGGCCGGACCATCGGCGCTGCCAGGCCGAAGTGCCTGGAAAGTCGTATTCCGGTGTCGGTTCAAAATAGCCCGGGAATCGCAGGTGTTCCTTGACCACGGCCTCGTTCAACTCCAGGCCGAGCCCAGGGCCCTTGGGGACGGTGACGTAGCCATCGTTGATGATGGGCTTCTCGCAACCACTCACGAGGTCCTGCCACCAGGGCATGTCGCCGGCGTGAAACTCGCAGGCGACGAAGTTTGACATGGTCGCCGCCAGATGCGCCATCGCCAGCGCGCCGATAGGCGACCCGGGCTGATGAATCACCGTGCTGATGCCCTTGACGGCGGCGTAGTCGTGGATGCGCTTGATTTCGCGCATGCCGCCCGAGGCCACGTAGTCGGGGTGGATGAGATCGACAGCCTGGTTGTCGATGAGGTCCCGAAAGCCCTCCTCCAGGCCGAAGGCCTGCTCCCCGGTCAGGATCGGCGTCGTCGTATTCTCGCGAATCTCTTTAAAGCCTCGCCAATTGAGCCAGCACTCCGGGATGAAGTCTTCGGCCCAGGCGAGGTCGTAAGGTTCAAACGCCCGGGCGTAGCGGATCGCGTCCTTCACGGTCAGCCGGCCGAAATGATCGGCCGCGAGCGGCGTCTCCTTGCCGATCGAATCCCGAGCCGCCGCGAGGTACTCGCACAGATACTCGAGGCCCTTCTGGGTCGCCGCTCCGCCCGGCATGATCGCGCCCGGCTTGTCCTTCACGAGCGAGGTGTAGAGGTCCATCTTGAAGAACTTGAAGCCCAGCTTCTTCCGGCCAAGCATGCGCTGCCCCATGATCTTCGGGTCCGGGTGGCCAGTTGTGTCGCAGTAGATCAGGACCTTGTCGCGCAATTTGGGTCCGAGCAACTGCCAGGCGGGAACTCCGTACACCTTCCCCGCGATGTCGTGCAGGGCCAGGTCGATCGCCCCATAACCTGTATTCCAGAAATTCTGTCCGGCGGAATTGCGGATGCTCCGCAGTATCCCTGTGATGTCCAGCGGATTCCTGCCGACGATGTGGGCCTTGAGCATGAGGGCGCTGCCCTTGACACCCGCGGCAAAGACCTCACCCAGACCGTAGACGCCCTGGTTGGTGTCGATCCGTATGATCGGATAGTCGTAGTTCGTGGCAACCGTGCAGGCGCGCATGTCAGTGATCTTGAGGTCACTGGGGGCTGAGTTCTTGTTGAGAGGGCTCGCGGATTGCGTCTGAGCGTCGGCGGGCTTTGCGGTGGAGACCAGGAGGGGGCCTAGTGAGGTCGCGGCGGGTGCGCTGCGAAGCAGCCCGCGCCGGCTGAATCCGGTGCGCTTGTTTGTAGACATCATCAATCCTTTCTTGATTGACGTATCTACCGTACTACTTACCGATGGCGAACAGGGTGCCGTCGCTGCGAAGGAAGAGCCTGCCGCCGGAGATAGCCGGGGAGGCGATGAGACGCTCGCCGATGTCGTTCCTGGCGAGGACTTCGGGCGTCTTGCCGGCACGCAGTACATAGGTCTCGCCGGTTTCACTGACCATGTAGACCTTCTTGTCGCCGGCAACGGGGGAGGCGAAGAAGATGCCGCCGAGCCGGTGGCGCCAGACGCGTTCGCCGGTGGCGGCGTCGGCGCAAGTAACGACTCCGATCTCGTTGGTCAGGTAGAGAAGGCCCTCGTAGTGGATGATGGAAGGCACGTAGGATGCACCGCCGGGGGCTTGCCACTTCACTTGCCCGCCGGGCATGAGCGCCATGTAGTCGCTGTTTCGATAACCTCGGGCCATGTAGATCACGCCGTCGTGGGAGACAGGAGTGGGGATGGGAGTCTGGCGCTGGCTGCCGGCGTGCCAGAGCAGCTTGCCGTCGAGGGGCGAGTAGACGTCGATGCGCTCACTTGAGTTGACGATGAGCTGGTCGCCTTCCGGTCTGAAGAGGACGAACGGCGTGCTGTGAGCCACACGGCCGCGGCCGCGATCGATCCTCCAGGTCTCCTTGCCGGTTCGCTTGTCGAGGGCGAGCAGGTAAGCGGCGGGCATGTGATCACAGAGCAGGATGAGGTTATCGCGGTAGAGAGTGGGCGAGCTGCCGTGGCCCCACTGGTTCTGGAAGGGAGTCTGCTCGCCGAGGTGGCGGGTCCAGACCTGCTTGCCGGCCATGTCCAAGGCCACGACTTGTCCGTTGCCGAACCAGGCGTAGACGCGCTCGCCGTCGGTCAATGGAGTCGGTGTCGCAAGGTTGTGTTTCTCGTGCAGATCGGGGAATGGGCCGGTAGCCTTGACGCGGTGCTCCCAGCGGCGGCGGCCGTCGGAACGGTTGAAGGCTTCGACGACAAGGAAGACGTCCCCGCCATCGGCGGTGGATTGCATGCGAGCGCCTTCGATGGCGTGCTCGCGCTCGGCCAAAGCCTGCTCGTCGCGGGCGAGCAGAGGGTAGTTCCCCCGCCTGAGGACCGTGCTGCCGACCTGTGAGGTGACGAAGACCTGATCGCCCCAGACCACAGGGGAGGATGCGCCGAAGCCGGCCAGCTTGGCCTTCCAGGCGATATTCTCGCCGGCGCTCCATTTAACGGGGAGGTTCGATTCCGTTGAGATGCCTTGGCTCGCGGGACCGCGCCACTGAGGCCAGTTCTCCGCAGCCAGGTTCGCCGTCAGGAGGAGAGCGGGCAGGATGAACGAAGCCCAGATCGTTCTTCGGCACGTCATAGCGCCAGTATAGGTTCAACGGGCGCTATGACGTGAGGAAGTGAAAATTAGAAGACGAACTTGGCGCCCACCTGGATCTGGCGCGGCGAGTTGTAGACTCCCGTCACCTTTCCGAACGTGGTGCCGGTCACGTTGGTGTTGCCCACGGCCATGCGGACGCGGTTGAAGGCGTTGAACGCCTCGCCGCGGATCTCGAAGTGCATCCCTCTCGTGGACGGGAACTCCTTGGAGATGGAGAGCCGCTCGTTGTAGGCAGGCAGTTCGCGCAGCAGGGGATTCAGGCGCGTCTGGTTGCCGATCGTGTTAGCCGGCTGTGCGCCGAAGAACGATGCGGGCTGGAAGAAGTTGTCCACGTTGGGATCGAACTTCTCGCCCTTGATGTCGCCGCGCCAGTTTTCGTAGCCCGGCACCCACGGCACGCCGCGTCCCGCGAACAGCGGGGTGGTGACGCTGGTGCTGAGGCCGACAGGGCGTCCGCTGGAGTATGTGCCGATGAAGGCCACTCGCCAGTCACCCAGGAGCCAGGTGGCCCAGCCGTCGTTGACGTACTTCTTGCCCTTGCCGAAGGGCAGGTCATAGACGCCAGAGAACTTGTAGTTGTGGGTGACGTCGTAGGAGCCGATGGACTTCTCCAGGCGCCGGTTGTAATGGTCGGCCGAGCGCGGGTTGTCGGTGATCCAGTATGTGTCCGCGTCGGTGAGCATCTTCGAGAAGACGTAGCTGGTGGTGAACGTGAAGCCCTGGGCGAAGCGCTTGTCGAGCTTGATGATGGCGGCATGGTAGCTGGAGTGGCCGCTGTGGTCGCCATTGCCGTCCCAAGTGTTGATGGTGGTGTACTGCGGGAAGGGCCGCAGGGCCTGCGCCACGGTCGGATTCACCTTCTTGCTGCGCCAGAATTCGGCGAATTGCGGCCACGGCTGCCTGATGCCGGCGGCGATGGCGCCGGGCGAATCGACGGCGCTGTTCAGCAGGGCGGCGCCGTACTTCTCCAGGGCGGAGAACGGCACCTGGTTGTAGTTCAGCAGGCCCGCCTGCAGGTGGCTGCCGATCACTGCCGTTGTAGCTGGCGTCCAGGATCATCGAGCCCGAAAGCTGACGCTGGATGGAGAAGTTCAGGTTGTTCTGCTCGGGCAGGCGGCTGACTTCCTGGCCCTGCCACCACGGCATGTCCGCGCCGTTCTGGAAGGTGGGGCTGATGAAAGGCGGCACCGGGTAAGGCGGCAGGCCTTCCTTGAACAGGAACGTGGGAGAGATCCCAGTGGAAGTGTTGCCGAAGCCGACGGTCTGGGTGAAGCCCTTCTGGTGTGTGGAACCGGTCGTTGCGGAGACAGCCGAGAACGAGCGCGCATAGTTGGCGCGGATCACGGTCTTCTCGTTCAGGCTGTAAGCGAGTGCCGATGCGGGGGCCGTAGCCTCCGTACCAGGAATCGGCAAGGGTGCGCGTGCCCTGCCGGCCTTCACCGGTGCCGGCGTAGATCAGAGCGCCCGGGAATTCCGCCGGCGCCGGGATTCGGCATGGTGGGATCGAGGTCGCTCCAGCGGTCATTCTCCTCCATCGGGGGCAGGGTGGTTTCCCAACGCAGGCCCATGAAGAGTGTCAGGTTCCTGGATAACCGGTAGTCATCCTGGACGAAGCCGGAGAAATAGCGGAACTGCTGGCCGATGTATCGAACGGTGTCGATGCCGCCGTCGGTAGCCCAACCGAGCAGGAAGGAAGCGAAGCCATTGCCGCCACCCGTGTTGAGGTTGGAAATGCCCGGAACGCTGGTGCCGATGATGCCGAAGTTGGCGCGGCCGGCCACGTCCTGGCGGCCGAAGCCGTTGTAGTTGCTCTGCTGGAACATGCCGCCGAATTTGACGGTGTGCTTGCCCTTGATCCAGGTGGTGTCGTTGTTGAACGCGTAGACGTCGTTCTCCGAGCCGTTGTTGGCGGGTCCGCCCCATCCGTTGTAACCGTCGAACCGCAGATTGACGAGGTTCTCGGCGCAGTTCGGGGCGTTCGGCAGGCAGATCTTGTCCTTCCAGTCGATGCCGCTCTTCACGGTGGCCTGGATGGGATCGTGCGTTCTCGCCCCAATCGTTGCCGCCGGCGTAGAAGTGGTTGAGCAGCGTGGGTCCGAAGTTGTGATCCCAGCTCATGCGATAGACGTTGCTGTTGCGGGTAGTGTCGTTGTAGTCGCTGTAGTAGCCGGGCAGCGTGCGCGGGCCGTTGGTGCCCGGTTGCTCGCCTGTGCGGTTCCAGCCGATGTAGCCGGAGATACGATCGTTCGGGCCGAAGTTGTGGTCGACCTTGACGCTGTACTTGGTCTGCGGGTTGGTCACCGTGCCGTTGCTGATGATGTAGTTGTTGGTGACGTAGCCGATGGTTCCGGGAGCGGCAGTCACATTCGGCTTGAGCACGCCGCCATACTGCTGGAAGACGCCGAGGGCCTTCACGGAGAGCGGATCGAAGCGGGAAGTGGCGATCTGATTGTTCGGGAAGGGATCGCGGATCTGCTGACCGGCGGCATTTGTCTTCAGGCTGAAGGGATCGTAGATCGGGATCATCGCCCCGGCGGCGTTCACCCACTTGCTGAAGTCGCCCCTGTACATTTCTTCGGTGGGGACGGTGGCGAAGCTGGAACTCGCTCCGACGCGGTTGCGGAAGGCTTCGTAGGAGAAGAAAAAGAACGTCTTGTCCTTGCCGTTGTAGATCTTGGGAATCCACACCGGGCCGCCGATGGCGCCGCCGAAATCGTTCTGCTTGTAGACGCGGCGCGGGATTCTTGTTGGCGTTGGCGAACCAGTCGTTGGCATCGAGTTCGGTGTTGCGCAGGAACTCGTAGGCGGAGCCATGGAGCTGGTTGGTGCCGGACTTGGACACGAAGGTCATCTGGCCGCCGCCGGCGTGGCCGTACTCGGCCTTGAAGCCGTTGGTTTCAACGGTGAACTCGGTGATGGCCTCGAGCGAGGGAGTGTTGACAGCCACCCAGGAATTGCTGAGCGCGCGAGTGGTGGTGGCCGAAACGCCGTCCAGGCTGACGCCGAATGCCGCGGCCTGGCCGCCGCCCATCTGGAAGTTGTTGTCGCCGAAGTTCTTCGATTCAGGGGTGAGAATGGCGAGGTCGAAGGGGCTGCGCATTGCGCCGCCGACCACGGTCGGCAGCTCATCGACGAGTTTGTTGGTCACGACGGTGGCTGACCTGGCGTTGTCGGTCTGCAGCGCGATCGCGGAGGAGCTTACCTCGACGGTTTGCTGCACTGCGCCAACTTCCAGGGCGATATCCGCGCGAATACTGGAGGCTGCGTTGACGACGATGTCGGCGATGGCGGCCGCTTTGAACCCTTCCTTCTCCACGCGGACGCTGTAGTCGCCCGGGGAGAGGTTGGGGATGGCATAGGCGCCCGACTCGTTTGTCGTGGTTGAAGCCGGGACGTTGGTCGCCCTGTTGATAATGTTGACCTTGGCGCCGGGAACGGCCGCGCCGGTTGGGTCAGTGACACTGCCCGAGATGGTGCCGCGCTCAGACTGCGCGAGGGCGGTGCCGACACAAAGCAGGAAGATCAGTGCAGCCGCAGTGATCGTGGCGGCTATCTTTGGATACGACATGGTCAAGACTCCCTTATGGTCTACGAATTGGTGGGAGTATATCAGACCGTTTTATCTCATACAAGATAAAAGTTAGAAGATAGGAGTGTCAGAGGCAATCCCAAGCTTCTCCTCAGGTATTCACCTGAATCGGGACGATTCGTCGCCTCAGATTCTGGAGGGGAATCGTTGCCGGCCGTGGAATACAGCGAGCAAGTCCAGCCGACCGTTCTTGACTCGGTAGGGAATGATGTAGGGTGTGCCGGGAACTACGAGTTCTCTTGTGCCGAGAATTCTCCCTGGTCTTCCCATCTCCGGTTGGACCCGGAGGAGACTCACCGAAGTCAGAATCCTTTCCGCAGCCAATGACGCATTGAGTTCCGAGTCCTTCGCGATGTGCGCTCGCAGGGCGACCAGATGCCGAATGGCCCTGCGAGACCAAACCAGCCTCATCGAGGAGCCTTGAGCTCTTCAGGTTGTCCCCAGGATTTGAGCCACCGAGACACTTTATCGTGGCTGACACCATCGGAGGCGTCCAATTCTGCAACCGCGGCCTGGATTTCTCCGAGCTGCCATTCCTCCGCCTCGACGTAGTTTGCGATCGCCTCGGCGGCGAGGAACGACTTGGAGCGCCTAGAACGCTTCGCCAGCGCTTCCAGTTTCTGCTTGGTTCCCGAGTCAATCCGAACAGAGAGGGTTTCTGTCATCGCGTGTGCTCACCTGTGTACAAGTTAGCACACGAAGGCTGCCGCGGCCATTAGCGACAAACAGTCTGAGCTTCCGCGAGATGGCCATTAGCGACCACCTATCACTACATGGGTGCCCTTAGATCGACCTGACGGGCATCTGGACGAGGTCGTCGATGCGCATGGTCTCTTTGACGACGAAGGGCTCGCCGTACTTGGCGCCGATCAGGTTGCCGTAGAAACGGGCGATGGAGCGGAGGCGGTCAGTGATCTCGGCTTTGTTGGGGAAAAGGCCGGAGCCGTCCGCCTGTTCGCCGTACTGGGAATCGTAGGCGAAGAGAGAGTCCATGCGGCGGTCGAAGTAGGGGGTGATGTCGACGACGAAGGATGGGGTCACGTTGGCGTAGAGCGAGGAGTAGACGACCTTGAAGGGCCGGTGGGGCGGCGTAAGATCGTCCAGTTTGGTCAGGCCGGAGAGAAAGCAGGCTTCGTAGCCGATCGTGGACGTGACGTAGTGGTCGGGGTGGCGGCCTTCCCAGTAGGGCAGGATGACGACCTTGGGCTTGAGGCGGCGGATGACTCCGGCCAGGGTCATGCGGAAGGCGACGTTGTTCTCCAGGCGGGCGTCGGGCATCTGCAGGTTTTCGCGGAAGGAAAAGCGAAGCAGTTGGGCGGCTTGGCGGGCTTCTTCCATGCGGATCTCGGGCGTGCCGCGGGTGCCCATGTCGCCGGCGGTCATGTCGAGCGCGCCGGTGAGGTAGCCGAGTTCGGCCATTTTGAGCAGCGTGCCGCCGCAGGTCTGCTCGATGTCGTCAGGGTGGGCGGCGATGGCGAGGACGTCGAGTTCGGGGGCGTTTTCGAGATCAATGGCGGGCGGGTAATACATGGGAGGTCACCAGTAGAGATCGCGGCGCAGGCGGTACTGCTCTCTTGTCTTGAGGAGCATGATGAGAGCCGCGCCGGCGACAAATCCGCCGATGTGGGCGAAGAATGCGACGCCGCCGCGAGTCGGCTATCTGGGCGACACTGCCGACTCCGGAGACGAACTGGAGCAGGAACCAATACATGAGAACGACATAGGCGGGCAGGTCGAAGGTGAACAGGATGATGAACCAGCCGGCCAGAACGATGCGGGATCTGGGGAACTTGACGACATAAGCGCCCATGACGCCGGCGATGGCGCCGCTGGCGCCGACCATCGGGACCCGCGAGTCGGGGGCCATGAGGTACTGAGTCATCGCCGCGGCGACGCCGCAGGTGAGGTAGAAAAGCAGGAACATGCCATGGCCGAGGATGTCCTCAACGTTGTCGCCATAGATCCACAGGAAGAGCATGTTGCCCAGCAGGTGCATCCAGCCGCCGTGCAGAAACATGGAGGTGAACATCGAGATCCAGCTAAAGCGCTCGGGGACGAAGCCGAAGATGGCGATGAAGTCGTTGCGGGTAAAAGTGTCGAGAGAGAGTTCGAAGAGGAAGGCGAGGACGTTGGCGAGAATGAGCCCGACGACGACCAGCGGGGTCGAGTAGCTGCGCTGGGAATCGCTGATCGGGATGACCATGGCGAATGCTCGATCGGCCGGAAGGACTCAGCCGCGGTAAGCGGTGAGGTCCTCCAGGGCGCGTCTTGTTTCGGACTCCATCAGGTGGCGGGCTTCGGGCTCCGAAGCGAGATGGCCGCGCGCGCCGAGCGCTGTGCAGTTGAGCGCCGCCATGGCATTGGAGAATTCGAGAGTATCCGCCAGAGAAAAGCCCTTCACTAGAGCGTAGCAAAAGGCGCCGTGGAAGACGTCGCCAGCGCCGGTCGTGTCGAGACAGTTGACGACGAAGGCGGGGGAGTAGTGGAACTTGCCGTCGAAGCGGGCCAGGGCGCCATGGGCGCCGAGGGTCATGGCGGCGACGCGCATTCCGTAGGTTTCCTGAAGGGTGGTGAGGGCTTCGAGGGGGTCGGCTTTGCCAGTCCAGCGCTCGGGGAATTCGCTGGATGTGATGAGGTAGTCGACATTGGGCAGGACATGCTCAAAGCCTTTGTAGATGGTGTCGACGTCGACGGTGACCGGAATGCCGTTGCGGCGGGCAATACGGGCGGCATGGGCGACGGCGGGGGTGTCGTGGCCGTCGATATGCAGCAGCGCGGCGCAGGTGATCTGGTCTTCGGAGATCTCCTCGGGCTTGATCTCGAGGCAGTGCGGACGAGACCAGAAGACCGTGCGCTCGCCGGTGGTTTGATCGATCAGGATGTAGGCCGATTGGTTGGGGCAGCCGGGCCTCATCTGCACGTGATCGAGATTGACCCCGGTGGAGCGGAGGCTCTCGATCTGGATGCGTCCGCGTTCATCGTCGCCAATGGTGCCGATGTACTTGGCGCGGAGGCCGAGAGACGCGCAGCAGACCACGGCACTGGCGACCTGTCCGCCGGGGCTGAGCACCTCGCGGAGGAAGGGCACCTTGCCGCCATAGGAGGGGAAATGGGGGATAAGGATCATGGTGTCGGTGGCGTTGAGGCCGACACCGACGACATCAAACTGCTTCATTGACGAAAAACCTGATTGAGGAATTGGAGCATGGCGCGCACTGTGGCGTCGCCCTCTTTGACAATACTGAGAATCTCGGAGACATGCGACTCGCCGGCGGACATAGACCAGGGTAGAGGGGCGGCTCGCAGCCAGCAGAGACTGGTTGAAATCCCTGGCCTGCTCGGGGAGAGTGGGGTAATCGAACTCGCAATAGGTGAGCAGGAAGGGAGGGGCGGAAGGGCCCACATGCAGGCGCGGCGAGGCGGCGCGCAGCTGTTCCGGTTCGCGCCCGAAG
>CAVQOO010000062.1:0-3834 GCA_963714395.1 Bryobacteraceae bacterium | reverse complement strand
GCCCAGCCACACCACGCCGTCATTGCCGGCGACTACCGCAAAGTTGATGTCCGCGCCGAGGCGCTGGCGATCGGGTACGGCCCAGCGCCGCTGGAAAGTGCCCGCAACCGGGTCGAAGAAATTCGCGGTGCCTTCCCTGGTGGCCAGCCATAGACCTCCGGTGCGATCCTCGGCCAAGGCGTGGGTCCTGTCGGCGAGTACCTTTGGATTCGGACGATCCTGTGGGTATCGCGTGAACTTTGCATTGGACGGATCGAATCGAACGAGCCCGTTGGTGGTGCCCAGCCAGAGAATCCCCGACCGGTCCCGATGCATGCCCATGACTCCGCTGTCCAGCCCTTGAGGAAGGTTCCCGCCAATGTCGAACGCGCTGAGCTTTCCATCCCTAGGATCAAGGCGATAGAGAGCCCGCCCGCTGCTCATTCCCAACCAGAGGAATCCGGCGCGGTCTTCAATGATGCCGAAGAGACTCGGCGTCCTCGCGGGAGCCGAAGCATCGCCGGGAAGTGCAAACCGCGTGAACCTCTCAGTCGCCGGATCGAATCGGCTGAGAGAGGTTCTGCCGGCCCAGATCGCCCCGCGGCTATCCTCAAAAAGGACCTGGACAAAATCGCCGCCTATTGTACTCGGGTTTCGTGGGTCATGTCGGTATTGCGTCACCCGGTATCCGTCGTAGCGGTTCAATCCGCCTTGGGTGCCAAACCACATGAAGCCGTGACGGTCCTGCAGGATGGCAAAGACGGAATCATGGGAAAGCCCATCGTCACTGGTGAGGTGTTCGAATCGCACTCGCGACTGCAGAGCGCCGGGCACCTGGAGCGCAGTCGCCAAGTCGCCCGCAGCGACCGTTACGCCCGGCGCATTCACAAGTCCTGGCCCCTTGTCCGCGGCCGGCGCCAAGCAGACTGAACGCCAGCAGGAGCAGAGCCAGTTGAGGAGTATAAATCAAACTCTGGACCTCAATAGCAGTGGCCCTCGTCAACCAGTCTATCGAGACGAATGGTCTTGCCATGGGACGCCGCTCGGCTCGCTTACGGCCTCCCCAACCAGGAATACTGCCACCCGACGTTGATTGCGTGATAGTTCCCCCCGAAACGAACGTAGCTCCCCACGCTGTAGTTCACCTTGAATGACTGATGCCTGTTGATCGGGAACGAAGCCGTTCCTCCGATCCGCGAACTCGTCTGCTTTGTGGCGAGATTCTGCACCCCGTTCAGGCTGGCGATGCCGCCAAACCAGAAGTTGCCGTCAAGCGACGCCCAGAATCTTCGTTGACCGAAGTCGCGGCTCAAATGGCCTTCGAACGAACCAACCGGCGTCTGCGTCTGAGGTGCCGGAGCAGGTCCCGCATAGGCGGCGTTATTCGCTGTGTAGAACCACACTCCCGCGTATCCGTCGAGCACCCATCTGTCCCATCGCTGCGAGTAGCCGAACTCCGGCTTGAAAGCCCACCGGTTGATGCCCCAGTTGATGAGTTTGTAGCGGGTCGTACTGGCCGGTTGGAGCGATCGACCCTCAGGCTGGCTCCGAGCAGGACCTTCTGCCTCCATTTCACGAATTCCTTCATCGACATGGCGGGTCCACCCTTCAAATTCACGGATAGGCGATAACCGGAATCCAGCAGCCCCGACCGATAAACCTGCGACTGTGTGCCAAGCACCTCCCCTTGAAAGGTGCCCACGCCGTATGGCAGTGCGGCAGAGACGTTCGCCGACCGGCCCATGAGATTGAACGAATGGTAGTAACTGAAGACGGGAACGCTGTAAGTCCCCGTGGCGCCCGCAATCGGAACCGTCCCGTTGAAATTGAGGCCGCCGTCGAAGTACGAATACGTCAGATTGACCGCATTGGAATGCACTGGCGAGATGACATAAGCACGAGGCGCGAGGTCTTGTGCGAACAATCCAGAGAGAGAACTCAATGCCACCGCTGTGATCCTGGAGAGTCTTTCGAACAACAACTTCATAAGAGGAGCTTGCCGGTCCTCCTAAAACAGCCGGCCCAGCCGGAACTGCAGCTTGCTTTGCCCCTTGTCGCCCAGGCTGTAGCCGAAGAAGATCAGCCCAAGCGGGGTCTCTCCGACGATCCCGAGACTGCCGCTGAAGTAGGGCGTCTTGCTCTCGTTCTCCATGAACGCCCTGCCGACTTCGGCGAGCAGCCCCGCATAGAACCTGCCGAGCAGCGACGGGTGCTGCGACAGCGATCGCAGCACCGCTGTGCCTCCGTAGTAGTAGTTGTTGCCATAGAGTTGATTCCTGCCCAGCGAACTGACCTTCATGAGCCCGCCCAGCGTGAACGTCGGGATGCGATCCGCGCGGTCCGGCTTGGTGCCTCCCGCGGCGCTGGAAACCATGCTCCATCGCGGGTTGAACGAGTGTGGCGACTGTAACCTGCGAATCGAGGACAAGGAATCCCGTGCCGGATCGCGGCGAGTTGGCCACCCATTGCGCCTCCGAGATCGCTCTCATGCCATGGCGCGGCATCAGATTGCTGTCCATGCGGTCGAAGGCGTGACGCAACCGGATGCGGTTGAAGCGGCCATCCACGGTGTCGAAGATGGGGGCGCCTGTCGAGATCTCAGCGCTGCTTCTCGTGAAGTTGTAGCCGAGCCGCCATTCCGTGAAGCGCGACTGCGCAAAGCCGAGATCGGCGCCGGCGACGGTATTGTCGGTATCGATCGTCGCGATCTCGTTATCTCCGCGAATAGAACGGAATCTCGCCCTTCGAGTAGCCGGCTCGCGGCGCCACGAAGACCCGGCTCCGCCCGAGGGGCATGTAGTACTCTGTCGCGATTTCGTTGATGCCGCCGATGCTGAAGTCGGTCCTCCACTCGGCCCGCGGCTTGAGCACGTCGAGAAACGTCAGGCGGCCTCCAGCGCCGAACCGGAGTCCTTCGCCGCTGGCCGCGTCGAGCAGCAGAAGCAGGTTCAACGTCGGTGGCGCGTGCTCCTTCTGGTGGATTCGCAGATCCAGCCCGTCAGCGCCGTCCTTCTTAGCAAAGCCGTAGTCGGCCGAGGAATATGGTCCATACCCGGTGATCCGGTCCAGGTCGCCTTCCAGCGTTTTCCGGTCGAGCGGCTTCCCCTTCGTATCGGTTTCGAAAAGCGCCTTGATCTCCGATGGCCGTCGAGGGAGTCGTCCCTGAAATCTCAATGAACTGGGGCGTGATCGTCTCTGGCCGGCGGCGCTGCAGCCTCTGCCGGACGTGCTCGTCGTACTCTTCCTGACTCAAAGACAGAGGCTCCAGCACGCGCGCTTTGCTGGCCGCGCCTTCGTAGCCGACCTTGAAGAACTCGTCGCTCCGGTCGTATTGCGTGCCGGTGAAGCCTTTCAGATCGCCGGCAACCACGATGTCGGCCATTGCCAGGCTGCGCCGCTCGTTGTCCATGATCATGATGGTGATCGAGCGTCCCGCCACGCCGAAGAAGGACTTGACGTCCTTGTCGGTGATCGGGGGTGAGTCCAACGCGACGGCGATCACAATGTCGGCGCCCATCTTCTTCACCACGTCGACCGGCAGGTTGTTCAGCACTGCGCCATCCACCAGCATCTTGTCGCCAACCCGCCAGGGAGCGAAGATCGCCGGCAGCGACATGGTGGACCGGAGCGCGTCGAACAGCGGCCCTTTGTCGAACACCACCTGCTTGCCGCTGATCAGCTCCGATGCGACGCAGCGGAAAGGAATGGGCAGCTCATCGAAGGATTCGAGCTGTTCGTAAGGAGCGGCAAACCGGCTGATGACTTTGCCCACTCCTTCGCCAGGAGAAAGACCTGGAGGAAGCTGCACGCCTTGCTTCAACCCCAGCTCAAAGACCGTGGGGTACGCCCGGCTAT
>CAVQOO010000061.1:0-22080 GCA_963714395.1 Bryobacteraceae bacterium | reverse complement strand
CGCATCCGGGGAGCGATGCTCGACTACCTGCGTCAACTCGATCCTCTGCCGCGATCCGTCCGCCGGTTCGTCAAGCAGCGGGCGGAAGCCGTTGCTTCGACTGACGCATCACCTCGGCCGCAAGCCGGAGGAGTCCGAACTCGCGCAGGAACTCGGCCTCTCGATCCCGCGCATGCGCAAACTCGAATGCGTCGCCCGCGCCGGCCACGTCCGAAGCCTGGAGGAAGCGGATGTCAGGCGGCTTGTCGCCTGAGGTCCTTCCGTCTCCGCTGGCACGGCGGAGAGCCGGTGACCGTCTCCGAAGGCGGCTGGCCGGTTCTTCGCCCTTCGCCGGGATCCTCCGCGGAGATGCTCGATTCCGACGGCGGTTCTGTTTCCGTTCTGCCCCGTGCTCTCGGGCACTGCTTCGCTTGACGGCCTGAGGGCCTAGCCGCGCCCGGCGGCGCTGCGGGCTTCTGCTTGCGCGTCCCGCGCCCCGTTCCGGGTTTCGGCTCCCCCGCCATCGCAAGCGAACGGCTGGCGCCTTGGCGGTCCCCCCGAAAAAGCAGCCCTGGACCTTGGGAGCGGCTCCGCTCGCTTTCGGGTGCCCCGAGAGACATCGGGAGCAGAAATGGAGAACCGCATCATGTATCAGAATCGAGCCACTCTCATTGGATTCCTCGGCAAGGACGCCGAAGTGAAGTCCACCCGCAACAACACGTCGTTCACCGTCCTGTCGCTGGCCACCAAGCGGAGCTGGAAGGACCGCGAATCCGGCGAGTACAAATCACAGACCACCTGGCACCGCTGCGTCGTGTTCGGCAAGCTCGGCGAGTATGCGGCGACGCTCACCAAGGGCGCGCACGTGCAGATCGAGGGCGAGATCCGGACGCGCGAGTACTCCGAGAAGCTCCCCGGCAAGAAGGCGGCCGAGGTGAAGAAGTCGATCACCGAAGTCCGCGTCGTTTCCGTCACGAAGCTCGACCGTCCGGCGAAGTCGGAGACGCCGGCAGAGGGGGCCGCCGCGTAAGCGGCCCTCTCCCCTGGAAGCCATAGGAGGCGAGCCATGAATACCGAACAAGCCAAACAACTCAGCGAAACGGCGCTCGATCGCCTGATGGAAGCCTTGGACCGCGGCCAGAGCGAGGCCTTGAGACTCTACCTTGCCGTGATGGCGAAGTTCCATCGCTACTCGTGGGGCAACGTCCTGCTGATCTACATGCAGCGGCCCGATGCGACGCACGTGGCCGGGTTCCACTCCTGGCTCCGGATGCGGCGCTACGTCAGGAAGGGTGAGAAGGGCATCGTCATTCTGGCGCCGATGGTCGGCCGTAAGAGGTCCGATGAGGCGGAACTGTCTGAGGATCGGCAGACGCGCGTCTTCGGCTATCGTGCGGCGCATGTCTTTGACGTGAGCCAAACCGACGGCGATCCATTGCCGGAGTTCACACGAGTGCACGGGGATCCGGCTGGGTCCACTGAGCGGCTGAAGTCGTTCGTGCGCATCCCGAGGGATCGCACTCGAATACGACGACCGGATCCGGCCTGCACGCGGTTCGTCCGCAGGCGGCAGAATCCCGTTGTTGCCCGGGATGGACGCCGCCGAGGAGTTCTCGGTTCTCGTCCATGAAACCGCCCATGAACTGCTTCATCGCGGCGACCGCCGCAAAGAAACGACTCATGCCATCCGGGAGACCGAGGCGGAAGCCGTGGCCTTCGTGGTTGCCAGCGCCATCGGGCTCGACACGAGCACGTCGAGCTCGGATTACATCCAACTCCACTCAGGCGACAAGGCGACTCTTGCCGAATCGCTTGGGTACGTGCAGCAGGTTGCCGCTGAGATCCTCAAGGCCGTCATGGGTGGAGATCCGACGGCGCAACTCGCCGCGTAATTGCCTGGCGGTCCGTCTGCTGGCTGGGCCGCCCTTTTCATTGCGAGTGACAACCGGCAGGTGTTTCACTTGCACTTCCGGCCCTTCTACACGGCCGTGGGAGACGAGAACAGCCGCAACCGCCGGGATCACCAACCTCAAGCCATCAAGGCTCGCCTGATGGGGCTCGACTTTGTTCTTGCCCACCCTGAATGTCGGTATTTTGCGACAGAGGCGGAACGCGTCGCGCACTTCGCGGAGGTTCGCGGTATCGCCCGGGAGTCCCTGCCGGCCAAGCTGTTCGGCAATCGGGAACTCAACCTCGACCCGGCGGTACTTCGTGGAACGATTTCCGCTTTTCGAGCGGCCCGGGAACGATGACATCGCCTTCTGTTACATCGACTCGGGCTACGAAACGTGCTCGGCGTTTGTGACTTTTCTCCGAAGCTACGCCGCCCTCTTCGAGGCCCTGCCCTCCTTTGAATTGGTCTACGCGAGCGCGGCGGATACGCGCTTCGCCGAGGCCGAAGCCGTCTTCCGGCGTGTCCTCGCCCATGGTCGCCCGTGGCTCCCCCAGTTGGGTGACATTGACCGGCTCCTGGCTCACTTCCGGGACCGCGCGCTGTTTGAGAAGGCGCGAGACTGCCGGCTTTGACCGGCTGCGTCTCGACCGTCTTCGCGACGATTTCGATACGTTTTCCGGCGAGTATTTCGGGGAGTTGTTTGAGAGTTGGAAGCGGTCCGGGGACACCCTCCTTCGCCACGAACTCGCGGCGCTGAAGGCACCATGCGGACGCTTCACGCCGTATCGTTTGCAGCACGACTACGAGATGTTTGGACGCGTCGAGGAGGCCTCATGAGTTACCGATTCCGAGTGATTGCGGTGAACGAGCGAAAAACAGGCGTTCACCCCAGTTTCGCACACGGTCGTTCACCTGGACTGGCCGTCCAAGCTCCAGAATCCATTGGAGTATCCGTTGGCGCCGGCCTCGCCCAAGGGCGGCTCGGCCGTCGAAACTGGGTCGCGGCAGGGGCGGGAGCGACCCCGGATTCGTGTCGGAGAGCCGCCACGAATCCTCCCTCACTCGCCTGGCTCGTTCGTGGGTCTCTCCCGCCCCTGCCATTGCATTTTGCATTGCATTTCACATTGCGTTTCGCATCGAGGTTTCACAGCCCGGAAAGGAGCAGACGTCATGTCGTCGTTCATCCCGAAACAGCCGAAGAAAGAGCGCGAGCAGATCTCCATCAAGCTGGACCGAGATGTCCTGCGGAGTCTGGAGCAGTACTGCCGCTATCTCGATTCCAGCCGCGATTACGTCATCGGCGCCGCGCTGGAGTTCATCTTCCGCAAAGACAAACACTTCGCCGAGTGGGTGGAGGAGCGTGGAGAGACCCAAGCTTCTGTCGACGCCGCAGCAGGCCTCGTTCGGCCTGCAATCTGAGGCCGAACCACGCACGCGGAAGGCAACGACGCGGCCCGCAGTCGTGTCACCGCCGGAACCGGCAGCCTGAAGGGGGAGCCATGGTCCGGAGTGTTGTACAACACCGTATACTGTTGGGCTTCTCCCTGAGCTGCTGCACAGGGCTCCTGCTTCTCCAGCGGTTCCCGTTTCCCGAAGAGCAGGTGATCCTTCAACTGGTCCTGGTCCATCGGCCGCACATCTTCTGGGCTATCAAGTACGGCTATGTCGCCATGCTCTTCACCACGCCCTTCATCCTGTCGTCCGTGCCCCGTCTCCCTCAATCCCTGTCTCGCGCGAGCCATCGGAACCCTAATGAAGCAGGATTTTCAGCGGGCGATGCTGAACCGTATCCCTGCGATGGAAATCCAGACTGACCGCCACTGGCGAGATGCCCTCTTTCTTTGTGACGAATACCAAAGCTTCGCCACAGTGGGCGAGAGTGATCCCACCGGCGACGAGAAGTTCTTTGCGATGTCTCGTCAGGCCCGTTGCATCCCGATCGTCGCCACGCAGAGCCTCAGTTCGCTGCGCTCGACCCTACCAGGCGAATCGTGGCGAACTCTTATCCAGACGTTTCGCACCAAGATCTTCCTGTCGTTGAGCGACGATTTCAGCGCTCGGACCGCCAGCGAACTCTGCGGCAAGGAGGAGCAGCTGAAGCTCAGCTACAGCTCTGTCGGAAAACGACCAGGACGCCCGCGTAAGCGTCCTCACCGGCCGGGCCACGGCGCATCGCGCGACCATCAGCACCTCGAAGACCTACAACCTGCAGCGCGACTGGGTGTTTGAGCCGAAGATCTTCACCGAACTCAAGAACGCTCAGTCGATCGTTCTGGCCTACGACGGCGTGAATCCGCTGCCGGCGGCCTACTGCTACCTGAAGCCGCTACTACCTGGACCCGAACCGCACCTACTTCGAGCAGCTGGCGCGCGGGGAGATCTGAGGTGTCCGCATGAGCTTTGAAGTGATCCTGCCTTTCCTGCGTCCGATCGAGCACCTGATCCTGGACCAGGAGATCTCCGAGATCATGGTGAACGGGCCGGCGCGCGTCTTCATCGAGCGTCACGGCGCCGTCGAGGAAGTGCCGGGCGTTTCCATGCCCGAACGCTCGCTCCAAGTGGCCGTGCGCAACATCGCCCGGGCGCTGGGCGACGAAATCAGCGAGGAGAAGCCTCTGCTCGACTCCCGCTTGCCCGACGGCTCCCGGGTCGCCGCCGTGATCCCGCCGTGTTCGGTCGGCGGCACAACACTCACGATCCGCAAGTTTCAGTCCCGGCTGTTTACCGCCCGTGAACTCGTGAGGATTGGCTCCATGACGGAGCCGGTCCTGGCCGTGCTCCAGACCAGCGTCGAGCGTGCGCGAGAACATCCTGATCTCCGGCGGTACCGGGACCGGCAAGACCAACCTTCTGAACGCTCTGGCACTCTACATCGCGCGACGATGACCGCATCGTCGTCATCGAGGACACCGCGGAGATCCAGATCGACAAGCGGAATCTGGTTCGTTTCGAGGCCCGCCGCGAGCAGCAGAATCTAGCTGGCAGTGACCATCCGCGACCTTCTTGCGCGCCACGCTGCGCCACCGGCCCGACCGAATCATCTTGGGCGAGGTGCGCGGCGGCGAGGCCTTTGACCTGCTGCAGGCCCTCAACACTGGCCACTCGGGAACGCTCTCCACCATCCATGCCAACTCCGCCAAACAGGCCATGGCGCGCCTGACCAGTTGCGTGCTGCAGTCCGGTGTCGAATTGCCCTACGCGGCCATCCGGCGCAACATTGCCGACGCCGTGCAGGTGGTCCTGCATCTCGAGCGGCGCCATGGGCGCCGAATTCGTGGCGGAACTGCTGCGGATCCAGGATTTCGACTCGGCCGCCGACAACTTCCGATATGAAGTAGTGCACCACCAGGAGTGAGGGGAAGGGCAGACGTCGACGACCACGCCGCAGGCACCGTGCGGAAAGTGCTCTATTCCTTGAATGCGCCTGACCCTTCGGCTCCCTAGCGTTGATGGGGTGTTCTTCGACCGGCGGGCATTCATTCCCAAATAACATCAATACGTCGGCGACATCGAGCCCCAGTCGGCCCATTCTTGGGTTCGACTGCGCGAGTCCCCCTCGGTCCATGTGCCTTGAAGTCTAGTTCGAATGCTGGCCAATGCAACCATTGGTCACCTTACAACCCGAATCCTTCGCGGCCGCCATTCTCTTTGGCGCCAGCATCACAGAGAGCGTCTGCCGACGTTTGCTTCCGCCAGAGGCGCCAATCCGAGCGGCAAGGATTCACCTCGCCGGCCCCAAGGGCCGCCGCATTCTGATGTGCGGCGAGTCGTCGGTATGCTACATCGCCACTGGCCAGTGGGCGAGATCCCGGAGACTTTCATTCCCCGGAACCTAAGAGTCGGACGGTGAAACAGTGCCGGGTCGAAGCTATCCCTGCAGAGTAAGAATATAGTGGGCAGGCGAACCATGGCCAACCGGAGATCTGTGGTGGTGGCCCAAAGGCACCGGTGGACATTGGTCACGAAGAGGCGAGGGAGGCGGCCAGCACTCCCGCGACGCCTTGAACCTAATTCCGGCGGTTTGAGGTGCGCGGACCCCACCGAGCCACGGGAAGTTGTGCATACTGAGCGGGATGGCAAACGAGAAGCTGCCCAAAGAGGTTCACCCGGCGGGTGAAGCGTCGAGAGCTGTGGAGGGCCTGGCCGCCGGAGCCGGCGTGGAGACGTTTGGAGGACGGGTCCAAGTGCAGTGGGACCCGGAAGCGCAAGTTACGGCCTTCGGGCCCGCCACTTACTTCATCGAGTTTCTGAAGACCAGTGGGCTGTGGGCGGAGTGGGTGAAAGAGTGCCCGCTGAGCTACCAGAGCCGCAATGCGCCGAAGAAGGAAGAGATCTTGGCGACGGTGTTGCTGAGCGTGCTGGCGGGGCATAAGCGGTATGCGCACATCACCAGTATCCGGGCCGACGGAGTGCTGCCGCAGTTGTTGGGGGTGGAACGACTGCGCAGCGAGGATGCGGTGCGGCGGGCGTTTCAGCAGGGGGCGGAAGAAGATTACACGCTGTGGATGGATCGGCAGTTGAATGTCACGTTCGAACCGCTGTTGGACGAGGAATGGATTCTGGACATCGACGCGACGGTGAAGACGCTGTACGGCAAACAGGAAGAAGCCCGGGTGGGCTACAACCCGACCAAACCCGGGCGGCCGTCGCATTCCTATCACGCCTACCTGATCGCAAAACTGCGGATGGTGTTGAACGTGGATGTGCACGCGGGCAATCAGACGGCGAGTGAGTATGCGCAGCCGGGGTTGTGGGGGTGGCTGGACGCGCGCAGGCGGGAGCAATGGCCGAGCCTGGTGCGGGGCGACGTGAGTTGGGGGACCGAGCGGATGATGCAGGAGGCGGAACAGCGCGAGCTGCCGTATCTGTTCAAACTGCGGCAATCCCTGGGGGTGCAGCGGCATCTGGCGGGTCTGCACGCGCACCGCCGGTGGGTGCCGGCGGGCGGACACTGGCAAGGGACGGAAAGCCGGCTGCAGTTGGAGGGTTGGAGCCGGGCGCGGCGGGTGATTGTGCTGCGGCGGCGCGTGCGCGAGGACCTGGCGGTCTTCGAGGTGGAGCCGCACACGGGGCAGGCGCGGCTGGACGGCATGGCGCTGCTGGCGAAGGATCAGTTGCTGTATGAGTACGCGGTGCTGGTGACTTCGTATGCGGAGAAGGACATTCTGAGCCTGGCGCAATTGTATCGGGACCGCGGGGACGCTGAGAACGTGTTCGACGAACTGAAGAACCAGTGGGGCTGGACAGGTTTCACGACCCAGGACCTGCGGCGGAGCCAGTTGATGGCGCGGATCATTGCGCTGGTGTTCAACTGGTGGAGTTTGTATACGCGATTGGCGATCCCCAAGCGGCACACGGAGGCGACCACGAGTCGACCATTGCTGCTGCACGGGATCGCTCGGAAGACGACGCACAGCCAACAGACGCGGTTGACGATTACGAGCAGTCACGGGAAGGCGGATGCGGTCCAGAAGTGTTTGCGGGCGGTAAGTGAGTACCTGCGAAAGTTCCGCCAGAGTGCGGAGCAGTTAACTCAGCTCCAGCGCTGGCGCCTGCTGCTGACAAGGATTTTCAGCGAGTTCTACCAGGCGACAGCCTCCGGAAGGGTCCGCCTCCTCCCTGCTTGAGGGCTCCAAACTGCCGGATTAGGCTGAAGGGCGGAACGAAGAGGGCGAAAGAGAAGGTTGACGGAAACTGAAGCGAGGGCAGAGATGGCGCTGAACCCCACGTTCTGAAATCCTCTACGGAACCCGTCAACGAGTGCGCCAAAGGCTGCTCTGAAGCCAAGGTCGGGCATCCTACGAGCAGGTCATCCGGATTGGATTCGGTGGCGTTCCCCACGTGGGATTCCTACCACGCGTATCTTCCACTAGGACCGCGAACGCCTATTTGACCTCGCATTCCGAGCGCTTTGCGAATTCCGCCTGCAAGTCGCTCACGTCAAATGTGGCGACAGAAGTGTCTCGCCATCCATGTGGTTGAAACTTCACGTACATCGTTTTTGCGCGAAACAGCTCTTTCAGGAACTTGTCCTTCTTTTCGAAGCGCCCGCTCCGGAGAGCAGGCCGCCAGCCGTTGTACTTGAGGGTCTCATTGTCCTCTTCGATTGACCAGCCGTATCCTTCTGGCTTTCCGTCATCCAGTTTGATCTCCAAGACAAGCATCTGTTCCGGTGGCTGCAACAGTCCGAGTTTGAGGAGTAGGGTCCAACTCCTCCGCACTTTCTTTTTGGATTCCTGAATGCACTCTATTTCCAGAGTCGGAGTAACAACGATGCCCTGACGCAGGTACAGCTGTTGTGCTGGCACCGACAATCGCGCCCAAGCAATCTCAGATCGTAGCGGGTCCTGCCCAGATTCGACCTTCACCTGTCCGATAGCGAGACCGGCGCACATCGCGCCCAAGAAAGCCCTGACCATTCCGGGTCTCATGTCGTTGTACCTCTGCCCGAATCGTTCTCTCGTGGTTGACTGGCCATGGAGCCGCGCTATGGTCGAAGAAGGCCCCTGACCGGGACAAACCACGGAGACGAATCAAGGAATCGCCCATCGCGGACTCTTCGATCTTCTCCGTAATGGTTGACGGAATATTCCCGCATCCGATTACAGGCAGCCTGAGACGGCGAGACACTGGCTGGCTTACGCTTTGCCGTGCTGAGACAAATGAGCGACCAGCCTGCGGTCTCCGTTGGAAATATGATTGCTTGCCCACTCTCTCATGAAGAGCAGGGTATCTTCCGGCGCAGAAGGCACACGGGCCTGACATTCTGACTCCAGTCGTTTCAGGTTGGCGATTGTTGCATCATGCTCCGCACGGTGATGTTGGGCGTCCGGGTAGTCCGATTCCATCATGAGCCTGTCTTCGGTGGCGAAATGCATGACAGCGTACATGAATAGCCGCTGAAGCAAGTCGGCCAAGGCGGCCTGGCCGCGCCCAACCTGAATCTCACTTTGCAGTTCTGTGATGAGCCCGAACAGCAGCTGGTGCTCCGCGTCCAGCGTTTCGTGCCCCAGTCGGTAGTCTTCCGAATAGCGCATCCTGTTCCTTCCTCCGAAACCTGACACCAGGATCGTGATGCAGCACGATGGTCAAGTTATCCCAGAAGAACAAACTGATGGGCAGCCTCACGGCTCTGACTTGGCCTGCCCGGCTCTTCCCGCAGTATACAGTCAGGACACGGTTTTGCAACCCCCCGGCGAAACACTTACAGGACTGACACGTGCCCTCGGTTAGGCCGTTTGGATTCGCCCAGAATGCCCTTGAACAACGGTACATTCCTTTACGCAGTTACGACTTTAGCAGCTAAATTCACACGGGCCCCCAACCGCTTGCCTGTCAAGGCCGTCTGCGGCAACGCCTATGGACATGGTGCAGCCCGGACACACTGTCGACTGTCGGCTCTCCACTTCGGCCACCCTGGCAGCTAATCGGAAAACCTGGCACTTATTTCGTCATAAAAACAAACGGGAAGTGATTCGCCAATGTATGGCATCCTGGTTGCCTCTCAATTCCCGGGATTCGTTTTATGCAGCCCATAAGGCTGCCCGTCAGGGGTGCGAAAAAGCAAAGCGGAAGCATGGCGGGCGCTGCAAATCACGCCGGCCGGCCTCTTGTGGGGGATGGTGGATTGCCCCATTGATTGCTTTAGGGTAACGCTCGACCAGGTGGCCCATCCAAGTCTGCGCCCAGCCGCCCCCACACCTGACCGGCGACAAAGTCTGAGGTCTCTGGATCCCACCAGTCCAAAGTGGCCTTGCACACGGCATCGGATTCCGCTTCCTCGATAATGTGGTGGACGTGGCAGACCAAGCGATCGCCGCCTTCACGCGTCACGGCTCATAAAACAGCAGTTGGCATAGAAAAGACCCTCACCCCTCGTCTTCCACTGCCACCTGACAACAAGACTCTTCAGTTGCCGCGCGAAGACCGCGCGAGCCGAAACCCCTCGAACGAAAGATACCCCATGAAAACGACGGCAACGACACTCGCCCACATGGGAACCGCATACCCCTCCACAACGAAGGACGCCCGGATCAGCACCCGAATCACGTGAGCGAGGGCAATGAAGAGGAATATCACCGCGGAGACCAAGGCAAATACCCGTTGGCTCATACCAGCCTCCCAACAATACTCTACAACCGGGCCGCCGACTCCGGTAGCCACCTCACTTGCGCTTCGTAAGCACGCGGCGAGCGCGCAAACGGCTGCCACGTCGGGTGCCAGGGTGGCCATGTGAGAGCGCGGGCACAGCCCGATCTGATCTTGGTGTCTATTAGTGGAAACTATATGCTGCAAGAGTTCGGCCGACGCGGCGCTTGCGACCCGTGGTGATGGCCCGTTGGCCCAGGTGAAACGCTGACCGATTGTGCGACGTCATCGCCTCCCACTCCGGTGCCCCGCTCCAATCGATTTGTTTGAGTTTCTATAGCTGATCCACCCGGCGTATCCGAGAATTGAGAATGTGCAGATTCCCAAACCGCTGATCCCGGTGCCGACTTCGCGGCTTCCCAAGACGGACTCGCCGGCTTGGTCCTTGATACTACCCAGATCGAGATCCATCGCATGCTTCAAGAGTTCGGCCACGCGAACCTCTTTGTCCCCGTACGAGTTCCACCAATTCTCAAGAGACGACGGCATTGTCGCGAACTCTGCAACGGCGCCGGCGCGGAGATCAATCACGTTTCCATGCAAGCCAGGAACTCCAGCTACCTCTAGCAGACCACTCAGTACTTCTGCCCACGACTCATAACTACCGAGTCTTCTTGAGCCAGGTGGACATCCCTCGGCGACTCACGCCGGATCTCCTCGAACGCCGTTTCGGCCGGGCGGGACCGGATTCCTGGTGCGAAGTCACATGTGTTGTATAGGGAGTGCGCGCCACCGCGTCCAGAGTTCTCAGCTTCTGGTTTGCCTCTCCTGCGGCAGGAGCATCATCAGGATGCGGGCCTTTTCGGAGAGATCGTCGCCCATTTTTGCGCCGGCATCCACTAGTGTTTTCCCCCTGCTGTCATAGGTGTACCTGGGAAGGACCGTATCGTCAGGAAGCCTCCTGGTGGTCATCACGGTATTGAACGTATGGATCACGTATTTAAGTGCCCACCCCGGTCCTTCGACGGCCACACCCTTTGCCCAAGCTCGACGATAGAGCGTCATGAGTCGAGCGAATGGCCTCAGCGTTCCAGGTTTATTCTGCGCAGCAGAAGCTGGAAACGGGAGTCTGTCCGTAGCGGTGCGTATGCCGGCTCCGCTTTCAGACCGCAAACGATCGGCAGGTCACGTTGCTCGACGCCCCTTTCCAGCCAGTCGAACATCTCGTCTAGATGTCCGAGCGCTCGGAGCGGCGCGGCGATCGCCCATGGCGGCACGTACGCAGCCAGTCGTCGCGTACGCAATTCCTGGAGCAGTTCCAAGGCCTCCGACTTGCGGTTGCCGAGAGCATAAGTCACAGCGAGCATTCCGAGCGCCATGGCACCCCGCCTCGAAAGCTGCAACGCCAGTTGAGCTTCCCGAATGGCCGTGTCCGGCTGGCCGGCCCGCAGGCACACCAGGGCCAGCATAAAGTGAGGGATCCACATGCTCGGCTCCAGTTCCACAGCTTTCCTGAGATGCACCGCGGCGCCATCCTGCCCGGTTGCGTAGTACAGGTATCCCAGCGTGTGGTGCATGGTCGGGGACAATGGATCCAGTTGAACCGCACGCGCCGCTTCACGGCACGCCTCGTCCAATCGTCCCGTGGGACGGAGCAGGAATGACGCATAGTGGGAGTGGATGGCAGGAGAAGAGGGACTCAACTCCAGCGCGCGGTGGAATTCTCGTTCCGCTTCTGCCCAGTTGAACTCGCCGGTTCCCAGCACCATTCCGAGAACCGCGTGCGCCTCGGCCAGAGAGCTGTCCCGATCCAGCGCAAGCAACGCCGATTGTTTGGCGTCGCGCATAGCTTCTCCGGCTGGAACGCTTCCCCACAGTCCTGTGCAGAAATGGTATTCTGCCAGCCCGACATGCGCCAGCGCCAGGCGCGGATCGATCAAAACGGCCTGCTCTAGAAATTGCCTCGCCCGCTCAAGGGACTCCGGAGTCTGGCAGTAGGCCGACTGACGCCCTCGCAGCAACATCTCATAGGCTTCCGGCTTGTCCGTGTATTTCCGGACTAGCGGTTGGGCGTCAACAAGCCTCAGCTTGAGCATCTCAACAACCGCATGTGAGATCTCATCCTGGACGGTGAAGACGTCCGTAATGATGCAATCGAAGCGTTGACTCCAGATCTCGTATCCGTCGCTCGTTTTCACGAAGCGCGCTGTCACCCGAACGCGGTCACCGGCCCTTTGCACGCTTCCCTCCAGGATCGCGTCTACGCTCAGAGCGGCGCCAACCTCGCGCAAGTCTCTCTCCTTGCGGAAGGCGAAGGCTGAAGTCCGGGCGGCCACGCGCAGTCCCGGCACAAGGGTGAGGGCGGCGATAATATCCTCCGCCAGACCGTCGCCCAGGTACTCGTCTTCCGCTTTCCCGGTCAGATTGGCGAACGGCAGGATGGCGACGGCAGGACCGGATTCGGGAGCCGCTGGCCCGGGGCAGTCGTTGATTTCAAGAGATCGAGTCCGCGCATCCCGCCACCAAGCGTCGAGTTCGGATTTCAGCGCGTACACCCCTGCTTTGCCTCCCCCCGGCAGGCGGTGGACCGGCAACCGGCGCCCGCGCTCCCATCGCATGACGGTGCGCACTTCACGGTTCAGGTAGGCCGCGATGGCCTTCCAGGAGTCGAGAACTTGATCTGTTCCGGCGAACGGAGGGCGCGGGCGGGCGGGCATTGAGCGTCTCCGGATTTCAGTAGTTCGAGTTGATTATCGCCGAACTGACAACATGTGACAACGGGCCGTGGTCCGATGTTGTCTCTTGTTCGCCCGGGGTGGGGCGTACACGTTTGGATCGGAGGGTGTATGCCTCAGATCTCAGACCGGCTTCTGTTTGCGGCTGTTCTTTGCCTTCCAATCCTCAGTTTCGACAGGGAAGCGGCGGGCCAATCGAGCAGTCACGGGCCGGAGAAGCACCAGGCCTGGCAGGAACAGATCCGCCGTGCGCGCCGGTTCCGGGAAGAACTGGAGTACTCCAAAGCAGAAAAGGCGTTCCTTGATGCTCTCCGAATCGTTGAAACGCCAAACTGCCAGGATCCCCACATTGCCACTACTCTCTTTGAATTGGGCTCGCAGTACCAGGCCATGAGACAGGATCTCCAGGCGGAGCACTGCTACCGGCGTGCTTTGGACGCCATGGAGCATTCTCTCGGTCCCGATCATCCGCTGAATGCGGTCGTCCTGTCCAACTTGCTTTCCCTCTATGTCGAGTCTGGCCAGTTCGCAAAAGCCCAACGTTTGCAGCCGCGTTGCCGCCAGTTCGCGAAGACGCTGGAGCCCGACCTTCCCCACACCAATCGCCTTCTCGAAAGCCTGGGACTGCTCGCCTACGTCCAGGGCAGGTACACGGAGGCGGAGCGCTATTTCAGAATGGCGCTCAAGCAAATGGAAAGGGCTCCACCGCAACAAGCGGCGGTGAGCGTTCATCTCCTTGGTAATCTCGCACTGACTGTTGTTCAGACCAGTGGCGGTACCGAGGCCGAGATGATCGTGGAGCAGGCTCGTGACCTTGCCAAAACGTCGTTTGGCAAGGACTGGCCCGTACCAGTCGAGATGGAGTTGACAGGTGTTCTCGCTGCGGTGTACATGGCGGATCACCGTGACTCGGACGCCGACGCCGCATTCATGCGCGTTTTAGAACTTTCGAGCAAATCCTTGGGGCCGGCGCACCCTACCACGGCGGGATATAGGCGGCAGTATTCAGTTTTGTTGCGACGGATGGGGAAGACGGGAGCCGCGAAAGAGATGGCCAGGCAGGCAGATGCCATTCTGCGGGAACACGCCATCAGAGGGGCGGCCTGGAACACCGTCGATATCAACGACCTCGGCGGCATGAACGGCCGAAACGCAAGACCCTAACACTCGACGATCGGAATGACAGGCTTCAGCCGCGGTTGAGAGGCGCATTGGCGCCTAGTTAGCCGGTGTCTGCATTCGTGTACCCGCTGCGGGCCCGGCTCCTGGATGGCGGCGCACGCGGCAATTATCTTTGCGAGAAGTCGTCGTTGTCCCGAAGTCCGGTTCGAGGAAGTTTGCGAAAGCTTCCTCGAACCCCGTTTCGGGCCAGTGTCACTCCTCGCCACAGCGACGAGAGGCTACCTGGTCGAGCACGGATTGGCCCCGTCTTTCAAACATGACCCAGCTCGTGCACATTGCGGCAACAGGGATCTTCGGGCGGAATTGGTCAAAGCTACCCTGGCCGCCGATGCTGAGATATAGCCCGGTGGGCTCATTTAGATACGGACCGGAGCGCAGCCGGTTCCCTCCTATGCTCCTCCAAGAAGAATTTCGGAGCCGCAGACCCCGTGCGAGGAGAATCCCTGCCAGAGGGATGGATGATTTGCAACCAGAGAGCACCTCTTTTCAGGTCTTGGCAAAGCCAGCGCACACCGTGTACCCACCCTATGGCTAGTACTTGTCCCATCGGATTGGGGATTTCCGCCTGCGGAAGGAAGGAGTAGCATTCCCGATAGAATGGTCTGAATCTCTGGAGAATACACAATGTCGTTGAAAAGTAGATCGATGGTTCTCGTTTTCATGTTGGCCGCGCTTTCTGCGTTCGGCCAAGTGCAGGTATTCACCAGCAGTGCGGCGTTCTTGGCAGCCACCAAAGCCCAGCCGATGGCCTTCCCCGCGGATGCAGCAAGCGCTTTGCCGGATAAGCCGTGGGGTGCAGCTTATGCCGATTACAGTTGCACATCCAACACCACTGGCTTCCTCTTGCCCCTGGGGGCAGCGACTCCGTTGGTCAGAGTGACAGCCCCGGATGCAGCGAACTGGATCTGCTTTATCGGCAAGGATTGGAATGCAGGTGCCTCAAACATCAATCCGCAACCCCAAAGCCCCACGATTGTCGCGAACGGGATCGACGATTACTTCCTCCATTTCGACCCCACGCTCCACGCCGTCGGGATCGAGTTGCTTACCAACGCCACTGCGATGGAATCGATCAAGCTGACCTTCTCCGACAACACGGAGGCAGTATATCCCACGGCTTCGCTGGGCACTCTGCCGAACCAATTTGAGTTCGTTGGCTTTAAATCGATAAAGGCGATTCGAGACGTGACGGTCCTTACCCAGGGGGGTGAGGTGCAGAATGAAGGAATTACGGCCATTGAATCGGCTTCTTGCTACCTGGTGCCAATTGACGTCAAGCCAGGCAGCGATCCCAACAGCATTAACCTCGGCTCGAAGGGCAAAGTCCCGATAGCAATTCTGAGCACGCCGGACTTTGACGCCACGAAAGTAAATCTCAGCACTGTCGAAATTGGCGGCGCTGGCGTGGTTATGAAGAACAATGGAACTTGGCAGGCGAGCTTCGAGTATGTGAACGGGGATCAGCGGTTGGATCTTGTCATCCACGTCGAGACTCAAGACCTGAAGATTCCGTCGACGGCGACGTCACTATCGCTGACCGCGAATACGGCCGGCGGCACGAAGATCTGCGGCGATGACACAATCCGCATCGTGCCGCCAAAGAAATAGCGCCTCAAGACACTGAGCAGGTTGATCATATTAGCCGTGTGTTCGGCGAAACCAGCAGCCTGGGTGCGTTTGGGCGCTGTGATTCACAGAAACTCGGCGCGGTTCCTGGATCCCCGCTCGAAACGCGCCATAACCTTGTTGATAACGGACGGCGCGTCCGGAAGTGGATTCGAATCGCTGAGCTGGAACCCTTGCCCGGCCGCGGTTGGCCGGAAGTCCCGTTCTGGTCCATGACTGTCGCCACCAGACCGGACTGCCCCAGATCTCGCCGAACGCCGTTTCGGGTTGACTTCCGGGTAGCGACTACTCGCTGTTCGGGCGGAGTGTCAGTCTTCACTACTAGTGTGGGCGGCACAGTTGATCTCCGCAAGGGCGAAGAACGCTTCGACCAATCCCGGCCTGCACAGTGATCGCGGGCGGCTTCGTTCAAGTGCCGAAATCGGAAAGTTGGTGGATTGGGCAGGATGCCGTAGGCACGATTCAGGAAGCGAATGACGAGGTGAAAGAAGGACGCCGACGAAGCGATGGCGCTCTCGACCAACAGTCAGACCAGAAGTGAACGCCGCGGCTCGGCGGCTGACTGCCGCCCGGCATGATTAGGCTCTATCGCCAACTCCATTCACAATCCCGTGCAGGGCACTTCAGGAACCACATTGCAGGCAACATTCGTTGGCCAAGATTGCGCGCCCACGGGCAATGAGAAAGCAGCATTAGCCGAGGGCTGAATCTTTACTGGCCCACTGGCCCGCAACGTGTCCGGAAACCCGACAGTGTCGAGTTCTCGGATTGTCGGCGCCCGGCGAAGTGGCCGAAAACCGTAGGTTCCAGTGATGGTCCAAGAGCTGGAAAAGGAGAATACGGTCGAGATTCCGGGTATCAAAATCTAAAAGTAGAGTTATGATGCTGACGTCAAGGGAGGAAGATCATGGCAAACAAGGGTTCGGCAGCGCTCACTGCAGCGACTTGTGGAGTGATTTGTGTTGTGATTCTCGTCACTCTGGGCCGTCTGAGCGGAAATGCAACGGCCTGTTGGACTTTGGGTGGCGCGTTTTGCCTCATTGCAGCGGCAGCCATAAGCTGGGACCATCCCAATAACTTCTGGTTCACGGCTCTCTCGATGAGCGGCTCTATCTGGCTCCTCGCATTTCTGGGCGGGGGGGTGGAGCTATTCCAGAAGCACTTGGGCGGCCTGACAACGCTGCTGGTCCTCGCCTTTCTCGGCGCTGCGGGCGGCTCGATGCACCCCATATATTCGGGGAAGCGCGGATGACCTCAAGCGAATAGTACGGGACGCTTCTTTCTTGAGCCCGCAAGGAGTTGGCTTTCTTCTTTGATCGAAGTAGCCGGACTGGGCACCGAGTATCCAGAGATTGGGCAGAAAGGCCCGGAGCATGATCGGGCAAACGATTTCGCGCTACCGGGCTGAAGACCTGCGCTTTGGACGCGTCGTTGCCCTGAAGTTCGTGGCTCCGGCAGCGTTGCAGAACCGCGTCATCAGAGGACACGATTCGAGCGGGAAGCCCGGGCCGCCCCTCTGCTGGACCACGCGAACATCTGCACAATTTGGAAATCGGCAAGTCGCGTGATGCGACCTTTCTCGCATTGCCGAACGTTCAGGGATTGTTGGGGGACAACATCGCACAGCGGCCGTTCAACCTGGACGAAGCGCTCTACCTGATGCTGCAGATCGGGGAGCCAAGGCCCTGAGCCTGATCATGCCTGTGACCGAAAGGGAACGGGCCCAGGGCAGCAGTGAACCGGAGATCGTTGAGAGCTTGGAGAGCTGCAAAGAGACCCTCCACCGCATCTTCGTGCTAACGCGGAACTAGTTTGTCCTGGCCCAGACGTCGGCCGGGAAGTATTCCGTGGGAGCCTCGGCCATGACGGAACGCATCCGCCGCGCGGGCCGAACTTTCCGTCCCCCCGCGGAGCTATGAGGATCTTCCCCGGCAGCGCTTCACGACGCAGGCCGAGATTGCGGCGGATTCGGGTGGTGGACCAGTTTTTGCTGGTACTGAACACGACGATCGCAGCAGCATCGGCATTCCGCTTGTCGTGGTATGCCGAATCCCGGCAGTGGGTCAGTCTTGGTTCGGCTAAAGCCTCGCGATAGTATGGTTTTCGTGGCCGGACAGCCTATCGGACGGCCGAGTACGACGAAACTACTCAAACTTTCATCGGGCCGGTGAGTACCGCTGATCCCCACTCCGCCTGTGGGCAAAATGGCGCGTTAGCGCGATATCGCGCACCGTCGGACCCGATTATCTGGTCATTCCACTAGTAAGTTCATTAGTTGGAATATTCAACAGACTGGCCACCAAGTTGCTTCTGACCGAGCCAGCATGAACGGGCCATTGCGGGAAGCCGGACATCTGATCAGGCTTGTGGTCCTGCTCGTTGCCGGGATGGCTATCTTCTTCGTCGTCCGGGGGATGGTGGTTCCGGTCGGCTTCGGCCAGTACGGCCACTACCGGCCCGGGGCACTCACAGACGTCGCCGCGCGACCGATCTCCTTCGCGGGTTCGGAGGACTGCGGAGTCTGTCACCAGGATGTCGTCAATTCCCGCAAGGGCAGCCGCCACGAACGGATCCACTGTGAGGCGTGTCATGGCCCCTTAGCCAGTCACGTCGACAAGCCATCCGAATTCAAGCCCGAACGGCCGGGGGTGACGCCGCTCTGTGTGCGCTGCCACGAAGCCGACGCCGCGAAGCCCAAGGGATTTCCGCAGGTCGTCTCCCGCGAACATTCGGGGGGAGAAGCCTGCGGCACGTGTCACAAGCCGCACCACCCGAAGCCCTGATCGAGGAGGGCACTGATGAGCATGAACCGCAGGGAGTTGCTGGCCCAGGCGGGGAAGTTCCTCGTCTTGACCGGTACGGCCGCGGCGGCCCTTGACGCCCTGATGGGAGCCGATCCCCCTCCAGCCAACGATTCCTATAAGATGGCGGACCACTGGTGGGGGATGCTCATCGACGTCGAGAAGTGCATCGGCTGCGGGAACTGCGTACAGGGATGCGCCAGCGAGAACGGGGTTCCCAAGGGGTACTTCCGCACTTGGGTGGAGCGCTACCAGGTGGGAGGCTGGGACGCCGAACATCCGAAGGTGGACTCTCCGGATGGGGCGATCCACGGCTTCCCGGCCAATACCGATCCGAAGGTCAAAAGCTTCTTCGTGCCAAAGCTTTGCAACCACTGTGTCGACTCGCCCTGCGTTCAGGTATGCCCGGTAGGGGCCACATTCGACAGCCCGGACGGCGTGGTCCTGGTCGACGAAACCTATTGCCTGGGGTGCCGCTACTGCATTCAAGCGTGCCCCTACGGTTGCCGCTATATCCTCCCTGAGAAGCAGACGGTGGACAAATGCTCGCTCTGCTACCACCGCATCACGAAGGGTCTGACGACGGCGTGCTGCGAGGTTTGCCCGACCGGGGCACGGCAACTGGTGGATCTGAAGGACCCGAAGGACCCGGTGCACGAATACCTGCGCACCCACACCGTGCAGGTGCTGAAGCCGCACATGGCTACCGGCTCGAAGGTGTTCTACAACGGCCTCGATGGAGCGGTCCGGTGAGGGAGGAGGATCCGCATGCATCCCGTCGTTGAAGGTTTCATGTATCCGAATGAGGTTGAGCTCCAGTGGAGCATTCTCATTGTCCTTTACCCGTTCATCACTGGCCTGGTGGCGGGGGCGTTTATCCTCGCATCGCTGGAACGGGTGTTCAAAGTGGAAGCGGTGAAACCGACCTACCGTCTGGCGCTGCTGACGGCGCTGGCGTTTCTGCTGGTTGCGCCGCTTCCGCTGCAACTGCATCTGGGCCATCCGGAGCGGTCGATCGAGATGTACCTGACGCCGCACAAGTCATCGGCGATGGCGATGTTCGGCTTCGTCTACCTCTGGTATCTGATGGTGGTGCTGCTGCTGGAAATCTGGCTGGACTACCGCGCCGATATCGTCCGCCTTGCGCAGACCCGCACGGGGCTCGTCGGGTGGGTATACAAGGCACTGACGCTCGGCTCGTTCAACGTCAGCGCGGAGTCGAGGCGGATCGACGACCGCGTGGGTTGGATCGTCACCATCATTGGCATCCCCTCCGCTTTCCTGCTGCACGGCTACGTCGGATTCATCTTCGGTTCGGTCAAGGCGAATCCGTGGTGGTCGACGCCGCTGATGCCAATTGTGTTTCTGTTTTCCGCGATGGTGTCGGGCATCGCCGCGGTACTCCTGCTTTACATGGGCATCATGTGGCTGAAGAAGCGGCCAATCAACATGCCCTGCCTGGACACGATCGCCCGCTACCTTTTCTACGCCTTCGTCATCGACTTCTCGCTGGAGATGCTGGATCTCATTCACCGCATGTACGAGGCGTCCGAGTCGTTCCGGGCGCTGGACTTCATGGTCCACACGCGGCTGTACACGTCGCAGGTGATCGTGCAGATCGGGTTGGGGACCCTGGTTCCCCTGCTGCTCCTGGCCGCCACGCAGGTGCTGCGGATTAAGGAGGTGATGCGGCGCCGCATCTACGCCGCGGCCGGAATACTGACGATGATCGGCATCTTCACGATGCGCTGGAACGTGGTGATCGGCGGACAGCTATTCTCGAAGAGCTTTCTCGGCTACACCACCTACAAGATGGAATTTGCCACGCGCGAGGGGCTGTTGCCGGCGATCGTACTGATGGTGCTTCCATTCGCGATTCTTTGGGTCCTGGTGAAACTGTTGCCGCCGTGGCCTGAGGAGGAAGCGGCATGAGGAGGATGGGATGGGCACTTCGTCCGTGCACCCTGAACCTGGATGGGAAGACCTCGCGCGGCAGGTAGAAGAACTTCAGCGGCGCGTCGTCAAGCTGGAACTGCGCTTGGGCGAGACCGTCGAAGCGGCAGCGCCACGTCACGATGTGGCGACGCTTCCGTCGACGCCTTCTCTCGAAGACACTACGAATGCGCTGCCCGTGCTGGGAACGGCGCTGCTGGGCGTCGCCGGGGCGTACCTCTTGCGCGCTTTCACAGAATACGGCACGATCCCTCGCGCGGCGGGGGTGGCCGCGGGCATTCTCTACGCGCTCCTGTGGCTCTTCCTGGCCGCGCGGACGGCGGCTGAGAAGCGGCTGACGGTCGCACTCTACGGCCTGACCTCCGTCCTCGTTCTGTCGCCGCTGTTGTGGGAAACCACGGTCCGATTTCAGGCAATTCCGCCGTGGGCTGCCGCTGTTGTGCTGACCCTATTCTCTGGCTTCGGCCTTGGGGTCTCGTGGCGTAAGAACATCGCGAGTGTAGCCTGGATCACGACGCTGGCAGGGGTAGCGATGTCGATGGTCCTGCTGATGGCGACGCACGATGTCGTGCCTTTCGCCGTGGCGCTGCTCGCCATTGCGGCACTGGTCGAGTTTTCGGCCTGCTGGGACCACTGGATGGGCGAGCGGTGGCTGGTGGCGCTGGCGGCGGACTTCACCGTCCTCTTCGTGGCTTACCTGGTGACGCGCGAAGCGGGGCTTCCCGAGGGCTATGCGGCGTTGTCCACCGCCACGGCGTTGGCCCTGCAAGTCGGCCTCCTGCTGGTCTACCTCGGCAGTACCATCGTGCGCACGCTGCTGCGCGGATTAGACTTCACATTCTTCGAGACCGCGCAAACCGTGGTCGCGTTTCTCATATCGCTGGGCGGGGCCATGCGCATCGCTCACGGGCACCCTGCGGCGGCGGCAGCCATCGGCACGTTTTCGCTGACCGGTGGCGTGGCGTGCTACGTGGTGGCGTTCGCGTTTCTCGAACGGCGCGCAGCGAACAGCAGGAACCTCTACACATACTCCACCTTTGCTCTGCTGCTGGTCCTGGCCGGAAGCCGTCTGTTGTTGTCCGGCCTGATGCAGGCCGCGGCAGGGTCCGCGCTGGCGCTGGGATGCCTTTGGATCGGCGGACACGCCCACCGGACGACCGTGCGCTGGCATGGGGCGCTCTATCTTCTGCTGACGGCGCTGGCCTCGGGGTTGGTTGCGGCGAGCAAGGGGGCGCTGTTCAACACCGGAAGCACCGGCGGCCCCTTCGATTCTTCCGCCTTGATTTGTGCGGTGGCGGTGGCGGCATCCTACGCTATCGTCCTGGCGGAGAAGGCGCACGACGATGAGCACTGGGGCGACCTGATGCCGGATCTGGCGGTGAGCGTTCTCCTGGTGTGGAGCGTCGCTGGCGTGATCTCCTGGCTGTTGCTCTCCGTCCCGGTGCCGGTGAGCGGCGCAGTAGCGGCCACAGTGCGCACATTCGTGCTGACGGCGTTGTCGGTGGTCACCTTGTGGGCCGGGCGGAGGTGGAAGCGACTGGAACTGCTCTGGATGGTTCCCGTGCTAATGGTGGCGGGCGGTTACAAATTGCTGACGCAGGACTTGCAGCAGGAGCACACGCTGAGCCTGTTCGTGTCGCTGCTGCTGTATGGCGGGGTCCTGGTGCTGCTCCCGAGAATCCAGCAGAAGGCCAAGACCGGTTAGGGGCGGGATCTTCTTGGCCAGGCCGGCTCTGCCGAACCCATCGATTGGAAACTGCTGACGAATCTGCCGGTCCGCTCCCGGAAACAAGCCTTGGAGAAACTGACGTGGTACACAATG
>CAVQOO010000060.1:0-23337 GCA_963714395.1 Bryobacteraceae bacterium | reverse complement strand
TCAGCGGGACTCCCGGACGCGCGGGTCGATGGCCGCGTGCACGACGTCGGTGACGAAGGTGCCCGCGGCAAGGCAGGCCGCGCCCGCCGCGGCGGCTCCGGCCACCAGATAGATGTCCCGCGCCCGCAGCCCTTCCACCATCAGCCGGCCGAGACCCGGCCAGGCGGTCACGACCTCGACGACGAACGAGCCGCTGAAGAGCGTGCCAATCATCACGCCGTACAGGCCGAGGATGGGGCCGAGGGACGCGGGCCACGCGTGGCGGACCAACGCGTCGCGCCGGGTGACACCGCGGGCCAGCGTGGCGCGAAGAAAGGGCTCGTGCGAGACGTCGACCAGCGACTGCGACTGGAGCCGCTCGAGCGTGGCTGCCATCGGCAGGGCGAGCGCCAGCGCCGGCACGGGCAGGTGCGCCATCACGTCCAGCAGCCAGCGAAGCCCGGAGGCGCCGCCCGACGAGGTCATGCCGCTCGACGGGCAGCCAACCCGTCCTGACGGCCACGAGCACCAGCACCAGCGAGCCGATGAGCGGCGGCGTCGAGAGCAGCACCATCGACAGCACGCGCGCCAGCGCCGGTCCGATGCCGGACGGGTGCGTGGCCGTGTAGACCCCGAGCGGCAGCCCGATCACTGTGGCCAGAAACAAGGCGGTGAGCGCGAGGATGGCCGTGTTCAGCGCACGCTCGCGCAGCAAATCGCCGACGGGGCGTGAGTAGTGGATCGACTCGCCAAAATCGAGCCGGGCGGCGGCGGACAGCCACGCCACGTAGTGTTCCAGGATGGGCCGATTCAGGCCGAGTCGTTCACGTTCAGCCTGCAGCCTCGCCGGGTCCGGGAGCCCGTTGTCGATGCTGACCGCGTCCCCGGGTGCCAGTCGGGTGAGGAGGAACGCCCCCGACGCGACGCCCAGCACCAGCAGCAGGGCGAGAAGCAGCCGGCGGACGCAGAAGGTCACCACGCGTGGAGCATTCTACGGCGTGACGGCGATCGTGTCGGCAGACCAGAGCAACTGCGGCCGCAGCACGGAGGGGTTCAGGTTCAACGTGCGAGTGGAGACGCCCATGTACAGGCGCGGCGCCACGAAGTAGAGCGCCGGCACGTGTTCGCCGAACACCCGCTGGACTTCGCCGAACAACCGCCGTCGTTCCGCGGGGTCGAGCGTCGCGGTCTGCTGCGCCATCAGCGTGTCGATTTCCTTCTCCCAGGCCGTGGCGGGCGCGGCCTGTGCCATGTTCCAGACGTGGGCGGCACCGGAGCTCAGCCAGAAATCCCTCGAGATGGCCGGGTCGAGGTCCGTGGCGGCGTAGTTGAAGAAGATCGCTTCGAAGTCGCCGCGCAGCATCCGGTCGATCAGCGCGTTGGTCTCGAGCGGCACCACGTCCACCGCCACGCCGATCTTCCGCAACTCGTCGCGTAGCAGCGCCGATTCACGCTGCAACACCTCATTGCTCTGATAGGTCAGCAGCGTGAAGCGTGCCTCGGTCCCCTGCTCGTCCTCGAGCCATTCGTCGGCGTCGCGGTTCGTCAGCCCGATTTCCGCGAGCTTGGCCCGTGCCTGGTCGAGGGAATACGGGTAGCGCGGCACGTTGGGCGAGAACCACTCCTTGTTGCCGGGGGTCACCGGGCCCCAGATGGGCACCGCCGCGCCGAGGTAGACGGCCTCGGCAAACGCCTCGCGGTCGACCGCGTGCGAGATGGCCTGCCGGAACTCGCGCCGCGCAATCCAGGCGCGACGCGGGTCCTTGGCCCAGTGGCGCTCGCGGAGGTTCAGGAAGAAGACGTCGGGATCGGTGGTCACGCCCAGCTCGATCAGCGACACGCGCGCCTGATCGACCAGGGGTCGCAGCGTCGCGATGTCCTCCGGGCGCAGCGGGTGCTGGAACATGTCCGCGGCGCCTGACTGCAGGCGCAGCAACTCCGCGCTCTGGTCAGGCACGATTTCCATCACCAATTCGTCCAGATACGGGAGCGCGGTGCCATCGTCCGCCTTGCGCCAGTAGTTGGGGTTGCGCGCGAAGACAAGCCGCTGGCCGGCGTCGTAACGGACGAGCTGGAACGGGCCCATACCCGCCATGTCGCCCGGCGGCGTGGCCGCGTTCCAGGACTGAGCGAAGCCTCCCGCGCTCAGCGCGCGTTCGAGTTTGTGGCGCGGCAGGATCGGCAGGTTGTCCAGCAGCCGCAGGCCGGGCCCGAAGGGCGCCGGGTATTCCAGCCGGATCGTGCGCGCGTCAGGCGCGCTCGCCTTGATCGGCTGGCCGTTCACCTCGAGCGCGGAGGCCAGGACGCTGCCCGACCTTGTCGTCCTGCGCGGCCCTGAAGGTGAAGAGCACGTCCTCCGTGGTGAACGGCGTGCCGTCGGACCAGCGCAGCCCGTCGCGCAGCGTGAGGGTGAAGACCGTGCCGCCGGGCTCGGCGGCAAACGACTCCGCCAGCCATGGCTCCAGTTGCTGCGTGGCGCGATTGATGCGAACGAGCTTGCCCTGGGTCAAGTGCGAGACGACGTCGGTGACGCTGCTACCCGACACGAGCCGATTGAACGATCGCGGCTCGCTGCGCTGGGTCACAGTGAGGCGCCCGCCGCGCTGCGGCTTCTGAGCCACTCGCCGGCCCTGCGCGGTGTCCGCCGGTGGTCGTGTGATGTCGGTCCAGAGGAAGTAGCCCGTACCGGCGATGGCGGCGATGAGCAGAAGCGTCAGCAGTGTGCGCGGTTGTCGGTTCACTTTTTAACCGGGTGGCCAATATCTTGGCCGGTCTGAAAACTGCACACGTTGGTGAATTCCTTGGGAATGTGTGCAATTTCTGCGATCTGGGTTTCGGCGAACACGCCGAAGGGCCAATCTCTTGGCCGAAGCCTCGTCTGTGGTCCCGCCGGAAGTCACCCGCATCGTAAACCACCAACTCTCACGGGTGCAATGACTTAGCGGCCGAATGCGGGGCCACGGTCCAGCCTGGCATCGCCTTCGCTACTGCAGAGTGCGGAGGTTTGCACCACATGGACATGACGCCTTTCGCATCGAGCTATCTGCCAACCGCCGGTTTTCAGCCGCAGTTGGGTCGCAGCGTGACCATCGACCAGGCCGCGGGCCTGCTGGGCGTGTCCCGCCGCACCGTCTACTACCGGATTCGCGAAGGGCGTTTGCAGACGGTCCGCACGCTCGGCGGATCGCAGCGGGTGCTCGATGACCTCCCTCGACGCGCTGCGTAGCTTCAATTGAACACCAGCCCGTTCTCCCTGTCAGCCACCGTTCGACTCACCAAGGAAACCACCATGAATCTGCAGCCGACTGACGCGATTCACACCGCCCCCCAGGGCGTGTCTCGGTCGACATGGCAGTGCGCGTTCTCGTTCCTGCTTGCGCTCGCCCTGCCGTTCGCCTCGACTCCGGTCGACGCCGCCCCCGGCGGCGCACGCCTCTCGTCGGACCTCCAGGCGCGTCTCGCCGCTGGACCGGCGACGCCGTGGACGTCATCGTCAGCGGGACGCCCGACCGCATCGAGCGGCTGGCCCGCCGGCATGGTCTGAGCGATCAAGAAGACGCTCAGCACCGGCGCGGTGCTGACGGCGTCGGCCTCGGCGCTGGCCTCGCTGGCCGCGGACGACCGAGGTCGATTCGGTGTCGGCGGACGCCACCGTGCGCTCGCAGATGGCGGTGACCGCCCAGACGACCGGCGCCGAGGCGGCGTGGTCCGGCCTCATCACCGAGCTCGGCGCGACGACCGGCCGCGGCATCGGCGTGGCGATCATCGACTCCGGCATCGCGTCGCATCCGGCGCTGGCCGGCCGGGTGGTGGTGAACCTGGACTTCACGGACGAGGGCGGACGCGGGCGGCGACGGCTACGGCCACGGCACGCACATCGCCGGCATCGTCGCGGCGCGCGCCAATCGGAACGGCGTCGAAGGCGCGGAGAGCGGGATGGCGCCGGGCGCGCACCTGCTGAACCTGAAGGTGCTGGGCGCGGACGGCTCGGGCAAGGCGAGCGACGTGATCGAGGCCATCGACTGGGCGATTGCCAACAAGAGCCAGTACGCGCATTCGCGTGCTGAACCTGTCGCTCGGCATGGCGCCGACGCAGAGCTACCGCGACGATCCGCTGTGCCAGGCCGTGGAGCGCGCGGCGCGCGCCGGGCTGGTGGTGGTGGCATCGGCGGGCAACTTCGGGCAGACCGAAGACGGCCGGACGGTGCTCGGCAGCGTGACCTCCCCCGGCATCTCGCCGTTCGCCATCACCGTGGGCGCGTTGCGGACGCAGGGCACCGCGGATCCGAGCGACGACACGGTCGCGCCGTGGAGCTCGCGCGGCCCGACGAACGTGGATCACATCGTCAAGCCCGACCTGGTCGCGCCCGGCAGCCGCATCGTCTCGACGGCGGCGGCGGGCGGCGCGCTGATGAGCCAGTTCCCCGATCGTCTGGTGGACGGCCCCGGCGCGAACGACTACTTCGCGATGAGCGGGACCAGCATGTCGGCGGCGGTGGTGAGCGGCGCGGTGGCGCTGCTGCTGGAGTCGAAGCCGACGCTGTCGCCGCTCCTGGTGAAGCTGGCGCTGCAGGGTAGCGCGGAGTTCATGCCGAATGAGGGGCTGATTGCTGGCGGCGCCGGCCGGCTGCGGCTGGAGTCGATTGAGCCTCTGGAGGCAGTCGAACTCGCGAATCCTGCCGGTCAAATCAGTTTGGCTGGCCTCGACCGACGCTGAACGCGCTGCGGTCACGCAGAGTCCATCATCTGGGGCAACTCCATCATCTGGGGCAACTCCATCATCTGGGGCAACTCCATCATCTGGGGCAACTCCATCATCTGGGGCAACTCCATCATCTGGGGCAACTCCATCATCTGGGGCAACTCCATCATCTGGGGCAACTCCATCATCTGGGGCAACTCCATCATCTGGGGCAACTCCATCATCTGGGGCAACTCCATCATCTGGGGCAACTCCATCATCTGGGGCAACAGCCTCGCTGACTGAGTCTCCTGCACACCGATTCACATATCTCTACAAAAGTTTAGGTGGAGGACCGACATGAAGCCGCTTATCATTTGGGGCGAGTAGCCCAACAGGGGCCGCAGCACGGCCCCGGTTCCCCTGTAACAAATGGCGCCCATTCAGCCTAGGTCGCGTCTCGGGCAGGCATACCTGACCGCAGTGCCATGGGTCGGCACTGCGGTGCTGCTGTGGGCGCTCGTCGACCTCTTCCTGCACCCACCAAACTCGTCTTGGTGGGCTCTCGCGACCCTGACGATCTTGACGGGGTCGTTCACCGTCAAGATTCCGGGTCTCGTCGCCCGGCTCTCGGTCTCCGAGCCGTTCGTCTTCGCAGCCACTCTGTGGTTTGGCCCCTCCGTAGGGGCCGTCACGGCTGCGCTAGACGCACTGATCATGTCGCTCTGGCTCATGCCAGGGCTGAAGACGCTTCATCAGGCTCTCGTTCAACGTCAGCGTTCTCGTTATCTCGATTTGGACCGCATCGCAGGTCTTCTTCGGGATTTCGGGAATTGACATGCGGGCCCCGCAATACCCGTCCCTAGCACTCTTCGTTGGCCCCCTCTACATCTTTACTGCCTGCTGCTTCCTCATCAACAGCGGCATGGTCGCGACGGCCCTCGCAATCGAACGGCGGCAGTCGGGGCTTCGAATCTGGCGCGAACAGTTCCTGTGGCTGTCACTGAACTACTTCGGTGGCGCCTCCGTCGCCGCTCTGCTCGTTGTATACGCGAAGTCCATCGATTGGGCGGTGATCGGACTGATCGTTCCGCTCCTTGCGATCTCCTACCTCACCTTCAGAACTACGCTCGGGCGACTCGATGATGCGAACGCGCACCTGGGTGAACTGAACAAGCTGCACATCTCTACGATTGAGACATTGGCGATGGCGGTCGACGCCAAGGACCAGGTGACCCATGGGCACATCAGGCGCGTTCAGCGTTATGCGCTTGGCTTGAGCGAGTTCCTCGGCATCAACGACGAACGCATTCTCAAGGCTGTCGAAGCTGCGGCGTCTGCTCCACGACATGGGCAAGCTGGCAATTCCTGAGTACATTCTGAACAAGCCTGGGAAGCTCACGCCGGCTGAGTTCGACAAGATGAAGCTGCACGCGGCCCTTGGTGCCGACATCCTGTCGGCGATTCAATTTCCGTACCCTGTGATCCCAATCGTTCGGCATCACCACGAGAACTGGGATGGCACCGGCTATCCAGACAAGCTGCGTGGAACCGAAATTCCGATGGGAGCCAGGATCCTGTCGGTGGTTGACTGTTACGACGCTCTGACTTCAGACAGGCCGTACAGACCCAAGCTGTCTACGGCCGAAGCAGTTGAGATCATCATGCAGCGTCGGGGCACGATGTACGACCCGCTTGTCGTCGACACCTTTGTCGGTCGCCTTCATGAGCTGGAGCAATCGACCGAAGACTTGGGGCCTGTCCACCCCACCCTGGTGCAAATCGCCGAACTCAATGCCCCCCTCGTCCCCGCGACCGCGGCTCCCGCTCGAGCCTCGACCAGGTCGCTCAGACCTGAAGACCTCGCGCCGATGGCGCTGGGGCTCCTCGGCCAAACCAGCGACGTCCTGGGCTGTGCCTTCTACTTGGCAAGCGCGAAGTCTACGAGCCTGACGGTAGTCAGTGTGGCAGGCGCTGTTCCTCCGAGTTTCTTGCGGACGACTGCGGAGATTGGCGACAAGATCATCGGGTGGTCCCTCGCGACGAATTCGCAGGTGCGAAACGCGACCATCGAGCTCGAGTTCGGCAGCAACGCCACCGTTTCCGGCGGCAAAGTGCTCGGCTTTCCCTGCGAGGACCGAGACAGGACTCGGTGCGGTTCTGGCTGTCTTCTCCGCCGGCGAAGGCCTAACCGAGTCCGAGGCATCGACGCCTCGACTCAATCGCGGCTGAACTGGCGGCATCTTCAAACGCAGACGTGAGTGCCGCCTGAACACGGCACCCTGAAGAACAAGGCGCTGCTCAGTCGGTTCCTCCCGGCTGACCAGACGTCTGCAGCAGCATGCTTTCCCAATCGGAGTACTAGCCGTCAAGCTTCCCGAAGGCATCAGGCTCAGCGAGTCCGAGTCTCGAGCTCTCGTGCGCAGCACTGACAGCGTCGTTGTTCTCGACAACGGCACGCTGGTCTTCTTGCTGCAGCGTGCGTCTGAGGCATCAGTCAACAGAGTCATGGACCGCCTTAAGAACGCCTGCGAGTTGCAGGGAGCCGCTCCGAGTGTTCGAGTGGACCATTCTTAGTGAGTTGTCCGAGCGTGTCGACGGTCAGGTCTCCGATGTGATCAAGACCCTCGGGCACGGGATCCACGGCCCAATTTCCACAAAACTGCACTAGACTCCGCTCCCGCCTCGCCAGGCCACGCATTCCAACCGACTCGTTCCAGACGTAAGATTCCTCGGTCGGCAGCGTTGAGCGAACTCGAGGGAGCCTCGCCAATGAGTCTTGGCCAGCGAGTTGATGCACTGGTGGAACAAGGGCTGCTTTCTGAAGCGCTCGCGCAACTGCGCTCTGAATCGTCCCTCCCCCTGTCGCTGTCGGCGACGCTCATTCACCTTCAGTCTCACGTTGGAGACCTGCTGAAGGCGCAGGCCGCAGCCGAGCTTCTGCTCAAGAAGGAGCTCGACCCCCGGTCGTCGGCTCTTGTGCAAAGAAGTAGTCGGGCGGTCGCTGCTGGTGCACGGACGCTCACAGGCCGATGGTCTCCGGCTCCTATTGGAGGCAAGGTCAACCGCTGCAGAAAAGCTGGGCGCGGTTGAGTACGCGCGCTACTCATGCGGGTACGTGGACGCCCTGCTCCACCGCATTGGCATTTCTGAAGCGGTTTCCGAACTGCCGAAGCTGCGCAAGATAGTGATGGTATCCGGAGATGCGTTTGCTCTCGCAGTGATGCACCTCCTGCAAGCCGAGGTCAGAACCAAGCAGGGGCAACTGACGAAGAGCTGCGGCCGACTTGAGGATCACTCACGATCTTCTGAGTCGTCAGGCAAATATCGTCCTGGAAGGTAAGTGGGCACTGGCGAGTTCGGCGCGCGCCGCTCTTGACGGATGCGTATCGCGAAGCTCGACGTCTTGCCGAGCACGCCGTTCGCTGCGCGAATCAGTCGGGCTCCATACCGCTCAAGATTCCATCGCTAGGAACGCTTGCCCACGTCCTCTTGATCTCGGGTCAACTCGATTTGTGCGAACGAAAACTCGCCGAGGCGTCGAAGATTGGCGCGTCCAGGTGGGGCAACCCTGATCGGTCTTCAAGATACTCGTCTGCAGCTGCTGATCGCGCGGGGATCACGCAGAAGAAGCTGATTCCTTCGCTGAAGAATTGCTCAGCCTGTCGACTTCACTCGAAGGCGGCTACTCCTACTACGGGCTGTGGCACCTCCTCACCCGCGTCAAGTGGCTCCTGCAGCGGAACCGCGCCGACGGAAGCCGCCACCCTGGCGCAGGAGACGCTGCCGCGCGTCGAGCGCATGGCCGACCGCAACCTCTTCGAGCGGATGCAACTCGCCGCCGCCGAGGCCCTCGGCGCCAGCGGGCGGCCGCTCGACGGCGCCGCCCTGCTCGCCCGGACCATGCGCGAGAATCCCGACCCGTCGCTGGAACTGGTCGCCGAGGCCTCCCGCGTCGCCGGCTGCCTCGCCGTCGACGACCCCGACGCCGCCCGCACCCACTTCGCGCGCGCGATGCGCATCTTCCACGCCATCGGGCAGCGCACCGCCTGCGCCGACGTCCAGCGCCGCGCCGGCCTCGGTGGCATCGGCACCCGATCGCCGTCGACACCACGCGGACCGCGCGCTCCGGGACGCGTCATCGAAGCCTCGGCCGCCGTCACCCTCCTGGCCGCGCACCCGCCCCTGCTCGGCCTGGAAGTGCTCGACCTCCTCGCCGACGCGCGCGCCTGCAGCAAGGCCGTCCTCGTCGAGGAGGATGCCACCGGCGTGCGGCGCGTGATCACCGCCCGGCCCGACACCGCCTCCGACGCTCACCACGCACCCGCTCGCCCGCACGGCACCGACATCCCGCTCGGCACGCTCGGCGAGCGCTCCTACGAGGTGCTGGTCGCGCCCTGCCGCCAGCCCCACCGCGCGCGCCACCGTCATCGCCGTCGAGCGGATGGCCCACGCCTCGGTCACGCTCACCGCCATGCGCCGCGACGAACGCGAACGCACCTCGCTCTGGCCGGAGCAGTCGCCGGAGGAGCAACTCGGCCTCGTCTGCGCCTCCGAAGCGATGGTCGAACTGGTGAAGACCACGCGCCGCGTCGCCCCGAGCAACGTCACCGTGCTCATCACCGGCGAGACCGGCGCCGGCAAGGAAGTGATCGCCCGCGCCCTGCATCAGGCGAGCGGCCGGCAGAGCCACACCTTCCTGCCCTTCAACTGCACCACCGTGCCGCGCGACATGCTCGACGCCCAGCTGTTCGGCTACCGCCGCGGATCGTTCACCGGCGCCGTCGAGGAGTACCGGGGCCTGATCCGCTCCGCCGAAGGCGGCACGCTGTTCCTGGACGAGATCGGCGAGATGCCGACGGAACTGCAGCCGAAGCTGCTCCGCTTCCTCGAGTCCGGCGAGATCCTGCCGCTCGGCGAGACCCGCCCGATCCGCGTCGACGTGCGCATCGTCGCCGCCACCAACGCCGATCTCGATCAGCTGGTCAACGAGGGCCGCTTCCGCGAAGACCTCTTCTACCGTCTGAACGTCGTCCGGCTGCGCGTGCCGCCGCTGCGCGAGCGCCGCGAGGAGGTGCCGCTGCTGGTGCAGGCGCACCTCGAGCGCGTCGCGCGCGAAACCCAGCGCGACCCGATTCGCGTGTCGGAGGAAGCGATGGAGTATCTGTCGCTCTACCACTGGCCCGGCAACGCGCGCCAGCTGGCCAACGAGCTGCGGCGGCTCTCGGCGCTGGCGGAGCCCGGCGCCCTGGTGATGCCCGAGCACCTGTCGCCGGAGATCGCCAGCAGCCGGCCGCCGGCCGCGGCCGCACGGGCGTTGAATGGCTCGGAGCTGCTGGTCCGGACGGATCAACCGCTGTCCGCCGCCACCGAGCACGTGGAGCGGGTGCTGATCGCGCAGGCCCTGGACCAGTGCCAGGGCAACCTCGAACGCGCCGCCCAGGTGCTGGGCCTGTCGCGCAAGGGACTGTTCCTGAAGCGGCAGCGGCTGGGACTGCTCTAGTCCGCGCCGCGCCACGCGTCGCGGCTAGGTGACCGTGATCTCGCGCACCCACTGCGCGTTGTCTTCGCGGCCGCTGGCCAGCCGCGTCTTGCGCTCGTCCTCGGTGGGCTGAATCACGCCCTTCGCGTCGATCGCGCGCGACACCACGGTGTGGTTGCCCGGCGCCAGGTCCTTCACGTTCAGCGACCACAGCAGCCACGCGTACTTGCCGCGGCGATCGTCGATGCGGGCGCGCTGCCACGGCGCCGCCGTCAATCTGCACCTCGACGTGCTCGATCGGCGTCTGCCCGCCCCAGGCCGGCCCCGAGATCCGATAGTCCCAGCCCGCGCCCGCCTTGCGCCGGGTGACGCGCGCGACCACCGACTTCATGTTGGTCTTGCTGATCGACTGATCGAGCCACACCGGCCCCTCGGGCGAGTCCACCGCGCGCAGGCTCAGGTAGTTGCGCGCCATGTGCTGCCCCTCGTAGCGGCGATCGATCACCTCGATGCGCGACAGCCACTTCACCTGGGTCATGCCGTACCAGCCGGGCAGGATCAGCCGCAGCGGAAAGCCGTTCTTCGCCGGCAGCGGCTTGCCGTTCAGGTGGAACGCCAGCATCGCCTCGGGGTTGAGCGCGTCCTGCACGTAGACGCTGCGGCCGTGCGGCGCCACGAACTCGCGGTTCCCCGCCTGCCACTTCTTCTCCTTCTCCGGATCCGCGCCCAGGAACACCACCTCGCGCGCCTCCGCCTGGATGCCGCACTCCTTCAGCAGCGGCGCCAGCGGCACGCCCGTCCACACGCCGTTGCTCAGCAGGCCGGCCATGCGTGTCGGGCGATTCGAATTGCCCGAGCACTCCAGCGTCACCGCTTCGTCGCGCTTGCCGGGCCGCGCCATCACCTGCGCCAGCGTCAGCTCCATCGGCTTGTCGACGAGGCCGCCAATCCGCAGCCGGAACGCGGCGGCGTCCACCTGCGGCGTGGTCGTCTGGTGGAAGGCGTAGAAGTCCTCGTTGGGCGTGGCCCAGGACGTCAGCGTCCGCAGGTCGTAGCAGCGCACCGTGGGGCTCGCCGGCTGCGCCTCGATCTTGAAGTCGTCGGTGTAGTCGGTGAAGGTCACCGGCTCCTCGCCGTCCTGCAGCGCCCACACGTGCGAGGGAAGGCCGAGGGCGGCCAGCGCCGCGGCGGTGGCCTGAACGAATTCGCGTCTGTTGGTCATAGGGCTCGGTAGCTCACGATCGGCATGTCGATCATCGTGCGCAGGCCCGGGGGCCACGCGCAGCATCTGCGGAACGGCATTCACCGCGATCGAGGCGGTGGCGATGTCACCGTGAATCCCGCCGCTCACGCGCTGGACGATGCGCGGGCGAGCCTTCGATGGTGACGGCGTCGTAACTCTCCGGCGCGCCCAGGTAGGCCTCCATGTGCAGCGTGATCACGGGCTTGCCCTTGCGGTAGCCGATGCCGTCCTGGACGATGCCGCACACGTAGCCGGGATCGACCGCCAGCAGCTCGCTCTCCACCGCCGTGGTCGCCATCTTCGGCGCGATCTCGTCGGTGATGCGGTCGAGCCGCCAGCCGAAGGCCATCGCGATCATCGTGATCGATTCGGCCAGGCCGACGTGGCGCACCGAGCCGTCCTTCACCTTCGCCGCGAACTGCGCGGTCGTCAGGCCGGCGCCAATCTTCTGCTGGAACGGCAGGCGCCGGATGCGCGCGTCCTGCACGCGGTCGACGCGCACGCTGTCGATGCGCTCGCACACGCCGCTCAGCATCACCGGCAGGGCGTCCATCGCGAAGCCGGGGTTGACGCCGGTGCCGAGCACCGCCACCTTCGCCTTCTTCGCCATCACGTCGATCTGCCGCGCGAGCGCGCGGTTCCGTCCCACGGGATACGACAGCTCCTCGGTGGTCGAGACCAGCGGCGTCTTCAGCTTCAGCACCGTCTCGATCGGCGGCAGCGCCTTCTTCAGCGACGAACGTCGTGCACATCACCACCACGTCGGGCGCCGCCTGCTTGATGCCGCCCACCGCGTCGTTGGTGACGCGGACCCGCAGCTTCTTGTCGAGGCCGATCACCTGCCCGACGTCGAGGCCGACCTTGTTGCGATCGGTGTCCACCGCGCCGACGAGCGTGAAGCCCTTGCGGGCGACGATCTGGCGCGACACCGCCGACCCGATGGGTCCGAGTCCGTACACGAGCACGCGGATGGGCATGATGAACTCCGGCGATTATATGCGGCAGGCCGGCGCGAGGGGACAGTGTAGGATCAGCAGCGGAACGGACACGATGGGACTTCGACGGAAGGTGTGGCTGGCGGCCGCGGCCATGGCATTCATCGCCGGCGTGCAGGCGCCGGCATCACTCGGCGCGCAGGCTGGCGAAGGCCTCGCGCCGGACACCGCCAGCTACAGCATCGACGCCACGCTCGACGCCGCCGCCCGCACCCTCACCGGGCGCGAGGTCATCACCTGGCGCAATCCCGGCAGCATCCCCGCCTATTCGATCCGCCTGCACCTCTACTGGAACGCGTGGCGGAACACCGACTCCACCTGGATCTCGCAGCTGAAGCTGGCCGGCGGGCGAAGGACGCGCTGGAGCGGCCCGCCGCCGAGTTCGGCTGGCAGCAGATCACCGAGCTGCGGCTGGTGAACCCCGATGGCTCGCCCGGGCCGGACCTGCTGCCCGGGCTTCCGCTACATCCAGCCGAGCGATCAGAACCCCGACGACCGCTCGCTCGCCGCCGCCGACCTGCCGAACGCCGTGGCGCCCGGCCAGTCCATCCAGTTGCGGGTCGCCTGGAAGGCGCAGGTGCCGCGGACGTTCGCGCGCACCGGCGGGATCGGCAACTACTTCTTCGTCGCCGCAGTGGTTCCCCAAGCTCGGCGTCTTCGAGGGCGACGGCTGGAGCGCGCGCCAGTTCTTCGCCAACACCGAGTTCTACGCCGACTTCGGCCGCTACGACGTCCGCCTCACGGTCCCCCGGGGCTGGGTGGTCGGCGCCACCGGCCGCGAGGTGTCGCGCACCGACGCCGGCACGTCCACCATCCACCGCTACGAGCAGGACGACGTGCACGACTTCGCCTGGACGACGAGCCCGGACTTCGTCGAGTCCGACGCAGCGGTTCGAGCATCCCGACGCTGCCGCCGGTGACGATGCGGCTGCTGCTGCAGCCGGAGCACCGCGGGCAGGAAGATCGGCACTTCGCCGGCGACCGCCGCGGCGCTGAAGTACTACGGCGAGTGGTTCGGCGCCTATCCCTATCCCGCAGATCACCATCGTCGATCCGGCGTGGCAGAGCGATTCCGGCGGCATGGAGTACCCGACGCTCTTCACCGCCGGCACGCAGCTGGCTGGCGCCGCGCGGCAATCGAACGAGCCCGAGGCCGTCACCGTGCACGAAGCCGGTCACCAGTTCTGGTACGGCATCGTCGCCAACAACGAGGTGACGTCGGCGTGGATGGACGAAGGCCTCAACACGTTCTCGGATGCGCGCGTGCAGTCGGTGGCGTTCACGCCGAACTACCGGGTCCAGCGATTCTTCGGCGGCTTCATCCCCTGGCAGTTCCGCGACATCCCGCTGTCGCGCGCGACCGACGACAACTACCTGAACTCCTATCGCGCTCGTGGCCGAGCGCGATGCGCCGTCGACGCCGAGCTACCTGTACTGGCCGGGTCGACGCACCGGCATCACCTACAGCAAGACCGCGCTGTGGCTGCACACCCTCGAGCGCTAGCTCGGCTGGGAGCGGCTGCAGCGCGTGATGGCCACCTACTTCCAGCGCTTCCGCTTCAAGCACCCGCGGCCGGAGGACTTCTTCGCGATCGTGAGCGAGGAGAGCGGGCGGACATGACCTGGTTCTTCGACCAGGTCTATCGCAGCTCGAACGTGTTCGACTACGCGGCGGTTCACGGCTTCCTCGGCGCAAGGCCCGTGGGTGGTTGCGACCTCGATTCCGGCAGCCATCTATTCGATTCCGCCGAGCTCGCCGCTCTACTACGTTACCTACGCAAAGATCTACGATGTAACACCGCAGTACGTCGTGGCCGGCTACACACCGGGATATATGGGCACGGTCGTTACGACCGACGGGGTGGTGGTGTACGGCACTGGTTACAATTACGTGCCCTACATCGGAACGACGGTCTGGTACCCTCCGCCTCTCACCTACGGCTATGCGGCGAATCCAACCTGGACTCCTTGGACCGGGTGGGCCTTCGGCTTCGGCTTCGGCTGGGCCATGGGCGCCGCGTGGGGTTCAGGCTGCTGCTGGGGCTATGCCGCTGCGCCGTACTGGGGGGCGATGCCCTATGGCGGTTATGTTCGCGGTGTGTATGGAGGCGCCGCAGCGTGGGGGCCCGGAGGTTGGGCGGCGACCACTGGCAACGTTTATTCGCACTGGGGAGCGACCACGGCGATTAGCCGCGGCTCGGCAGGCTACAACGCATGGACCGGCAATGCCTGGGCGAGCAGAGTGGGAACGTCGTACAACTCCGTGACTGGACGTGTGTCGGCCGGACAGCGTGCTGGAGTACAAAACGTCTACACCGGCAACTACGCCTACGGGCAGCGGGGCGCCACCTATAATCCGAGGACTGACGTTGCCGCAAGAGGCGGCTCGGCAACCTACGGCAACGCGTACACGGGCCAACAGCAGACGGCCAGAGGGGCGCAGGTGACCGGACCCCGCGGTCAAACCACCGGCGCTGCAAGGGTGGGCAACGACTACTATGCTGACCGCGACGGCAATGTGTACAAGGATACGGGCAGCGGATGGCAAAGATACGACAACGGCAATTGGAATAACGTACAGGACACCAGACAGACGCAGTCTCTCAACACCCAACAGCAGGAGCGGCAGTGGGGTGATCAGCGCTCCGCTTCCTCCTCTTGGGGCTCGCGAAGCTGGGGCGGTGGCTTCAGCGGCGTCGATAGTGGTGCGAGAAGCGGTGGGAGCTTCGACGGTGGTGGTGGATTCGGCGGGTTCGGTGGTGGTTGGGACCGTGGAAGCTTCGGTGGTTTCGGTGGCGGAAGAAGTTGGGGGGGCGGTGGCTTTGGCGGATTTGGTGGCGGGTTCGGTGGCTTTCGCGGTGGAGGGTTCCGGCGGTAGGAGCATAGACCAGCTCAAAATTCGAGGGTCTTCAGGCTTCCTTGTGAAGCGGGCTCAGAGATTGCACCGCGGATCCGCCTAAGGACGGATCAGCCACAATTTTCAAGGCTGAGGACGCGGAGGGCGCAGAGTAAAACAGTTCTTAATTCAAAAATTATCCGAACTCTGCGAACTCGGTGCCTCTGTGGTGAATATTTCTTCACAGGAAACCCGGAATAACCAAATTCGAAAGGCGAAATCCGAAATAATTTCAAATGATCAAGAAAGTGAAAAGAGAATCCGAGTGAAGGCTGGGATGAAGATGCGGGATTCAAAGCTACGGTCGCAGCTCTTTGAACGGATTGAAGACCTTCACGCCAGGTCGGCGAAAGTGTCTGTCGTTGCCGGTGACGATGGTGAGGTTGTACCGGCGGGCCGTAGCCGCAATGTAGCTGTCTTCAATCGGCATGCGCCGGCCCGCCCGCTCCAACTCCCGTTGCTGTTCGGCCCAAACGTACGCGACCGAAGCGTTGAAGCTGAGAACCCGTCCGTGCAGTGCAGCCATCAGGCGAGTCAACCAGGCCTGCAGCGCCTGCCTTTGCCGTCCCTCTTTGCTGCGCACCCAGTAGGCAAGTTGCGCCAGGACCACCGCGCTGGTGTAGCAGTTGTCCTGTTCAGTCTCGAGCCAAGCCGTCACGCGCGCGTCGCCGCGGCGCTTCGCGGGTTGACTCAAGACATCGGCGTCCAGCAGCCAGCTCACAATTTGGACCGAAAGTACTCACGCCGGCGCGGCGGTAGATCGTCGTCCATCGGTACGGGGCAGGCTTTGAGCACCTTCAACCAGTTCGGTTTCGACGCGATGCGGCGGCACATCAAGGCATCTTCCTCGGCGTCGAAATCGATGAGGAAATGGTCGCCCGGTTTGGCGGGCACGGCGGCGGGCACGGTCAACCGGCGCTTCGAGTCGAGTGTGACAATCATGGTGGGATATTCCCACTATCGACCGACGGTGTCAACCTGCACCGTGGAGCGGAGAACGTGGCGAAAGACGGAAAACAAAGAATGGATTCTACAGGAGGAAACGGAAATCAGCAAATTTGACCACGAAGCACACGAAGTTCACGAAGAAAGAAAGTTAACCACAAAGGCGCAAAAAGTTTTCGACCAGAAATATCCGAACCCTTCGTGTCCTTCGCGACCTTCGTGGTGAGAAAGTCTGTGATCGAAAAACAATAAACCAACAAGAGGAGGAGGTAGTTATGATCACATTAACGTCAAAACAGACGCAGATTTGGATGATACTTGTTTCGCTTCTGCTCGGCCTCATTCTGGCGCTCTGGCCGAAGGCGTCACTGTCGCAGACCGTCCTTTCGCAACAACAGGCTGGGAGTGTTCTGGCTATCGAGAAGCTGGGGGTCCAGGGGACGGAACGGTCACAGGTGAAATTCGCAATAACTCGAAAAACACCGTCCGTGACGTGCAGCTCTTCATCCGCAATACGTTTCTATGGAAAAATGAGTTTCACCCGGGCAAAGAGAGCCCAAGCGCGGTGTTTTATCCGACGATATCCGGGGAGATAGCTCCGGGTGGATCGCTGCCTTTCAAGTTCACGCCCGATCCTCCGTTGCCCAGGCGTACGGATGGCCGATTCGAGGCGCCGTCGGTTTCCATCGCGGGCTTCACGCAAGTTATTCCCCAGAGTAGGTAATGAATCAGAAAGCGAGGAATGGATGCAGGTTTCGGGTTTCAGGTTTCAGATTTTGCCAGAAGTCCGGATCAGCTTCGGACTGGTTCGGATCGCATAGAGTTTTCATTTCGGGGTCTTTTAGGCTTTCCTATGAAGCAGGACTCGGAGATTGCACCGCGGAGGCGCGAACGTTCGGCTAGCGACGCGGAGAAAAGAGTTCTTGGTTAAAAAATCTCCGATCTCTGCGAACTCTGTGCCTCTGTGGTGAATACTTCTTCACGGAAAACCCAGAACAACCTCATTTCGAAGGTCTAAACAAAATAAAAGGAGGTAGTTATGAAAGCGATATATTCCTTGGTAGCTCTCTCGTTGAGTGTTTTTCTCTCTGCATGCGCTGGCGGTACCTTCCAGACCGCGGGCCAGTACGAATCGGGCAAACAGGCGCTGTATGCGGGCAACTATCCAACCGCCCTCGGCTATTTTCAGCAGGCCGCGCAAACACAATCCTAACGCCGTATACGGCGCAACGCTTGCGCCTGGGAATCCTGACCTATGTGGGACAAACCCAATACCTCACCGGCAACTATGCGGGGGCGCGTCAGTCTTTACGTAAAGAGCTTTCGCAGCACCCGAGCGACCATGTCGCCATGCTCTACCTTGGACTTGCGGAAGCCCGTCTCGGAAACCGCCAGGCCGCTCTGGGGTATATCGAAAACGGCATGAAAGGAATCGCTGCCTTTCTTAATTACATAACCACGAACTTTGCCTACTCGTTTGGGCAATTCTGGGATCCGAGCGGAAATATTCGTGCCTCGATTAAAACCGATCTCGCGATGATCTCCGGCGCCAAATACCGACTGGCCGCACTCATTGCTGCTGGAGAGAAGCTAGGGATCAGGATTGAAGAAGAGGAAGAAAAAGCTCGGCAGCAACAACAACAGATGATGGAATCAGAATTTCGGCGGCGGCAGTTAATCAATCAGCAGCGACAGCAAGCCTTGGGCCCGGCACAGATTCAGCGTCATTGGTTGGGTGTGGGAAGTGTGATTTGAATTCAAAGTGCTCGGCCGAGGCCCTTGGTATTGTCGCAAAGCGAAGGGAGCCAAAAGGAGGAGCAGATTTCGGGTTTCGGGTGTCAGGTGTCAGGGGCTAACGAGTGTCGAGTCGATGATTCCCGTACCCTCGACCCGTTGCCTCTCTTCGGATTTAAAGCTTCGAATTTCGGATAAGGAGGAACATATGAAAACGCAAATGAGTCTTCTTCTTGTTTTGTCCTGGATTTCGGTTGCAGCCGTACACGCCGCGCAAGCGCCCACCAACGATGTGAGCGCACGGGTCTTTAATTCTGCGGATGTCACGGTTCCGAACATGAAGCCAGGTGAATGGACATCGCTCACCTTCAATTCAGAGCGATGGGACACGGCAACCTGCATGAGACCGCAACCAATTCCGGCAGGCTGAAAGCGCCCGTGGCAGGCAAATACTACATCTTCGCCAACATCACGTGGGAAAGCCCCATCGGCACCGGACTCTGGGGACTGCGTCTACAGTTGAATGGCAAGACTGTCATCGCTGAACAAACGCTGCCCAACACCGGAGCTTCGTTCAGAATTTCAATGTCGGTTGGGACTCTTTACGCGCTCGCCGCCGGCGATTATGTCGAAGCACAAGTATTTCAGAACAACGGTAACCCGTTGCTGATTCGCTCTATCCCGGCAACGTCACCAGAATTCGGGATGGCCAAGCTTCCGTGAATTAGGGAGGAGTGTCGAGGGTCGAGTGAGAAGTGGCAACTAATTAGAGGTTTCAGTGTTCAGGTTTCAGGTTCAAGTCAGGGTCTCCGATGCTGATAGGCGAAACACACCTGCCTCGTATCAACAAGAAGAGCATCAGCACATCGACGGTGCTGGGACTGCGGCTGCAGTTAGTGTTCTGAAGAGTGACGAGGGAAAGAGTGTCGAGCGGCAAGGGAAGTGTGTCGAGTGATGAGTGTCGGGAGAAAGCGTAACGAGTGTCGTGGGAGAAGTCCGTGTCACGACCAGATAATCCGGACTACCGATGAGCGCGTCGCGACAGCCGAGCCTTGCCAGGCGTCGCATCACCGCGCTGCTACGGCTGCTGACGGTGCCGCTCATCACCGTGGGTGTACATTCTGTGACGCGATTCTCAGCCTGGCTGTTGGTCCCGCTCGGCATCGTCGCCGCGGCCCTGGTCGCCGGCACCGACTTTGCGGTTCCAGGATTTCGGTTCCTGTCCCGGCTCAATCGCGTCGACCGGCTGGCGATCTGGATCGTGCTGGTCTGCCTGATCGTGATCGGCTACCTACACAACGCGAACACCTGGACCGCCGACGAGCGCGGCTTTGGCAAGCCGGCGGATATCGCGATGTGGAAGACCGAGCTGATCCTCGGGATCGCGCTCGCGGTTCCGCTGCTGCACACGCTCGCCCGGCTCGTTCAGCCGGACGCGGGAGGGTCCCCCGGACAGCAGTTCGCCCGCGAGTTCGCGCTCTACATCAATTTCTCCGGCATCGCGCTCATTCTCTGGAGCGGAGATGCCGTGCTGTCGCGCGCGCTGGTCGCCACGCTGATGGCGTGGGCGGCTCTCGCCGAGCTCACGCTCTACGCGTCGGAGTGACTTCCTTCGCGTGCATTCGCCGTGGGCGCGAAGGACGAGTGACGACCGGATCAGAGGGAGGGGTGAGGGAATGAGTGTCGAGGAAAGAGTGTGGAGGGGAGTCAACCGTGTTCAGTCATCAATGAAACCAGGTTCTAGGTTTCGGGTTTCAGGTGTCAGAGGCTAACGAGTGTCGAGTGATGAGGGAAGTAGGTACACGGTGTCAGAGTTCAGGTTTCAGCCAGCGAGAGGCTCCGAGACCTGAAAACCCGAAACCTGAAACCAGGAATCCTGAACCAGACACCCGACCCTCGACCCTTGCCTCTATTCGGATTGAAAGTTTGCTTCGGATCCTTCGACCAGACTCAGGACAGGTTTCGTGCTTCGGATTTCCAATTTTGATAACGGGATGGTTTATCGATCAGCGAGTAATCAGGATGGCATCATACAGGGAACCATCTGCCGGCTATGCCGGCGATAGATGCGGAAGTCGGAATCGGTGGTGAGAATGACCGGGTCAGGAAGCGTTTCGGTCATGCGCACAAGGCAGGCGTCGGCGAGGCTCATGGGCACGTCTGCGTATTTGTGCAAGAGCTTGAGTACTGACTCCACGTCGTTGTCCAGGTCGAAAGTGGCAATCAGGGCCCGGCGGCGAAGCAACGCGCTGAGTCCGGGCGACCCGCGCGCTCCGAGAAGGTGAAACGCCTCAGACAGAACGGCTTCGCAGGTGCGCCAGGGCGGAGCGGCGCCAGGGGCTTGCATCACCGCCCACTGGTGGTGGGAGTCGCGGCGGCTAAGCAAAGCCACCAAAAAGCCCGCGTCAACGAGAACGTTTCTGGCCATAGCCCGTGGCTTTCAAGTATTGCTTCTTTCGTGCGCTCAGGTCGGCCGGCAAGCCGTCCACCGAGCCGATGAGATCGGTAATGGCATCAAGCGGCGTGGACAGACGCCCTTTGGGGCGAGGGGCGCGCTGCAAGCGCTCGCGAACGATGTCGGATTTCGAACACCGGCGCCCGCGCGATTCCGCCTCGATCTCGGCTACGAGCGGCTCAGGCAGTCGAACGGTTAAAGTTTTCATATGAGGAGTGTATTACAGTACCGCCAGGCATGCAAGACAGAGTTGGGAGCCTTACACTAGAAGACATTAAACGAAGCGGAGGATAATAAAAGTATGAAGATCGATATGAAGCTGCAGCAGTCGGCGACGCGGCCGCCCGAATGAAGCGCTCGGCGAGTTGGAGCGCGCCACTATGCTTGAACCGGGCAATGCGCGATTTGCTTACGTCTACGCCGTGGCGCTCCACTCCACGGGCAAAGCCGACGCGGCGATCGGAAGGCTTGAAAGAGCGACCGCAACATCCTCGAAGCCCTGGCGAGCTTTCAGGAAGCGCGGGGCGAGAGCGCAGTGGCGAAGCGGTATGCTGAGCGTTTAAAGAAAGTGTCGAGAGACGAGTGACGAGGAATCTGAAAACCGAAACCATGTGCTATTTTCGAGGATTCGGATTTCGGATTTTCCCTAGAGAGCGATACCATTTTGTCCCATATTGGACCAAAGTCCAATAGACAGCGTTGCTGCATCTCGTTAGAAAGATGTTAGCCCAATCGGAATCGATATTGTCGGTGGTACTCGACCGAAGCCAGGAAGGAGTGAAACTGCGATGTATCCAATTGAGGAGAATCGACCAATGAGGGCTCGCGATCCAGGCTCGGTCTGACGGCACACTGATGGCCACGTAAATAGGATGAGCTAAAAGGGAAATACTTTTCTTACGGCAAAGGTGATCAGAAAAAACCAAAAATGAAAGGAGAATGAGATGGCAAAGCAAGAACAAAAGAAACCGAATATCCTCGTCATCTGGGGGGATGACATCGGCATCACCAACCTCAGTCTGCTACAGCGACGGGATGATGGGCTACCGCACGCCCAACATTGACCGCATCGCGAAGGAGGGGATGAGGTTCACCGACTGCTACGGCGAGCAGAGCTGCACGGCGGGCCGCGTCGTCGTTTATCACCGGGCAGAGCGTCTACCGCACCGGCCTCTCCAAGGTCGGTGTGCCGGCTCACCGATAGGACTCCAGGCCGAAGACCCGACCATTGCCGAACTGCTCAAACCGCTCGGGTACGCCACCGGCCAGTTCGGCAAGAACCACCTGGGCGACCTGAACAAGTTCCTGCCGACCGCCCACGGCTTCGACGAGTTTTTCGGCAACCTCTATCACCTGAACGCCGAGGAGGAACCGGAGCTGCCCGACTACCCGAATCCGAAGGACTTTCCTCACTTTCGCGAACGCTTTGGCCCGCGCGGCGTGATGCACTGCTGGGCGACCGATACCGACGACCCCACCGAGCAGCCGCGCTGGGGCCGGGTAGGCAAGCAGAAGATCGAGGACACCGGCCCGCTCACCAAGAAGCGCATGGAGACCTGCGACGACGAGTTCGTCGGCGCCGCCAAGGACTGGATCAAGCGCCAGCATGCAGCGGGCAAGCCCTTTTTCTGCTGGGTCAACACCACCCACATGCACCTTCGGACCCACACCGAAGCCCTCGAGCCTTGGACAGGCTGGCCGCTGGCAGTCGCCCTACCATGACACGATGATCGACCACGACAAGAACGTGGGCGAGTTGCTGAACCTGCTGGACGAGCTGGGCATCGCCGAACGACACCTTCGTCATGTACAGCACCGACAACGGGCCGCACATGAACACCTGGCCGGACGGCGCCATGACGCCTTTCCGCAGCGAGAAGAACACCAACTGGGAAGGCGCCTTCCGCGTGCCGATGGTGGTGCGCTGGCCGGGCAAGATCCCGGCGGGCGTGGTCTCCAACGAGATCGTCCAGCACCACGACTGGCTGCCGACGTTCCTCGCGATGGCCGGCGAGCCGGATATCGTAGAGAAGCTGCAAGAAAGGCCACCAGGCGGCGGGCAAGACCTTCAAAGTGCATATCGACGGCTACAATCTGCTGCCGTACCTGACCGGCGAGGAGAAGAAGAGCCCGCGCCAGGGATTCATCTACTTCGACGACGACGGCAATCTGGTCGCCCTGCGCTTCGACAACTGGAAAATCGTGTTCATGGAGCAGCGCGCTGAGGGGACGCTGCGCGTCTGGGCCGAGCCGTTCGTGACGCTGCGGCTCCCGAAGCTCTTCAACCTGCGGACCGACCCGTTCGAGCGCGCCGACATCACCTCGAACACCTACTACGACTGGTTCATTGACCACGTCCCCCAGGTATTGGCAGCGCAGGCAGTCGTGGTCCCGTTCCTGGAGACGTTCAAGGAGTTCCCGCCGCGCCAGAAGGCGGCGAGCTTCACCATCGATCAGGCATTGGCGAAGATGAGCGAGGCTGCCAGCGGAGCGGGGCACTGAGAGCTCAGGGGAAGACACAAGCTGTTTAAGGCTTGTCCCGAGCCCCGCGAGGGATCGAGATCCTTCGCATTCGCTCAGGACGGGCCTTGAACTTCTCGACAGCCCTGGCGAAGAGAGGAGACCTCAGCTCCATCGGAATCGATATTGTCGGTGGTACTCGATCGAAGCCAGGAAGGAGTGAAATTGCGAAGTATTCAATTGAACTCCCCCGCGGCAAGCTGACTGGGTATCAAAAGTCAGCGATCAGAATCTCAAGGGCGTCACCCCCGAATGTTTTAATCGGGGGTCCAGTTCCGGTCTCGTCTGGATTCCCGATAGAAGCATTCGGGAATGACGGACTGTGGGAATTGCTCTTCACGCAGAGAGCTGCGGGGAATCAAACCCGCAGTGATCTAGGACGAACTAAAAGGGAAATAATTTTCTTA
>CAVQOO010000059.1:0-45603 GCA_963714395.1 Bryobacteraceae bacterium | reverse complement strand
ACCGTGGAAGTGCATTGCTGGTCGACATGCCGACTCTCAGGAGTGATCTGCGTGACTATTGATTGCATCCGCAGGACGACAGCTCTAACTTGACGAGGATTGGGGGAGCGCCTACCTTGCCTAACCGTCGGGTTTCCGCCGCGCCGACATGAACTGAGAGAATGGTCGTAGGGCGATTTGAGACCAACCCCCGCCCGAGCTACGATGGGCATGACGCTTGCAAAGTACATTAGGATGTAGAGCTTGAACGCGATGACGCTTAATCCCGAGATTTTCACGTGGGCCAGGGGACCGCTGCCGGATTGTCGGCGGAGTAGGCCGCACATGCGCTCGGATTTGACAATACGCGGCAACGATCGGCAGCAGAACGCCTTATGGCCCTGGAAGCCGGCGACGAAGCCAACCGTCGCGCAGCGTTTTGCGCAAGATGGCGAAGGATACCGCCGTTCGTTGCTGGTCTTTTATCTGCAAGCGCCGCCGCGTACCGGCGATAGGGGCAATGACTTCCGAACTGTCCCCGGCGCGCTGCCGCCGCATTACAATCCCATTCTTGATACGCTGATCCGCGACGTTCGCGGCCGCATGATGATTGTGCGGTCGCTGCTCGAAGAAACCGAGCCGCCGCCGATCGATTTCATCGGTGCGGTGACGATGCGTACTCCCGCCTAATGAGCTTGCCGGCGCGATCGTGGACGGCCTGCCGATTTCTTCGCTGAGGCGATTTCCGCAGGCAACCGACCGTTGAACGGCCTTAGTTACTCAGTCGAAAAGATCGAACCGCAGGGGTCTTCGTCCTGTTGCTCGGCAATCTGGCAGACTACACCAACATTCCCGTGGATGTTCTTCGCGGGTTTGCCATTTCCGATCCAATATCGCCCTTCATCGTCGTCAATGATCAAGACGCCCGGCCCGCCTGGTACGTCCACGACGTTGCATGAGCTCGTGATCTATCGCTCGGCACGACAGGACTCAGCGGCACCAGCATCGAGTCGCGCATTGAACGATATTGCAATGACATTTCCAGCGAAATCTTGCCCCCGCGGCGGAGCTGCGTGATTATGTCAAATCTGCGCCGCAGTACGCTCGAGGCGATCATCGAAACCGTTTCGGGGTTTGCAGCGCGCGGAAGATTAGCCGCGCCATGGTGGCTTACCAACTTCTCCGCCTTGACGTGATCGCGGAACCCACATGGCGGCAGTTAACGAACCGTTTCCGGGAAGAGTGGCTTGCCAGCCGCCGCAGAGAGGAAGACGAAGGCAACGGCGAGAGCGCCGGACCGAGCTATTACGTTCTAACGGTACTCGGCTCGGCAATGCGCTGCTCGATACAGTCCGGCGCTCACTCGGCGAGGGATTCTAGCCCCACCAAGGCCGCACAGGTCTTAGGCGTTAACGCCAGAAATGTCGATCCACTTCTGCACGGCACACTCGCAGAGCAGGGCCGCCGCTGATGCTCTATCTGCTCGACGCTAATGTTCTGATTACAGCGAACAGCCAACTATTACCCCATTGACCAAGTGCCGGAGTTTTGGGGTTGGTTGCGGTATCAGGCGGCGTCCGACTTTGTGAAAATCCCGCTCGAAGCTATGGAGGAAATCAAGAAGGCCGCCGCGGCGACAACGACCCGCTCATTGACTGGATCACGGAGCCGACAACCATGACGTGCTTGTGCTTCAGGAAAACGTCAATGCGGTCCTGGTCCAGCGCGTTGTGACCGGAGGCTATGCGCCCGATCTGACGGATGACGAGGTAGAGAAGATTGGGCGCGATCCGTTTTTGATCGCCTATGCGCTGCGCCGATCCCTGGCGAGAGATGGGTTGTTACCACGGAAGTCTCGCGGCCGTCCGCACAACGACAGAACCGGAAAGTGCCGGATGTATGCCGGACTGTGGCGGTTCGAATGCTGCGGGCCCTTCACTCTCAACCGCAATCTCGGCTTCCGCACAGGATGGCGCGCGTAAGACCTTTGTGCCCAACCAGCCCATGTAAGACGTAGGTCAAGACCTCGGTTCCTACGAGAATCCTTCTCCAATTCCGAAATTTCGGGCCGCTTGCCAACCCTCCGGTGGGCGCATCTTGACGCAATATTCCAGTTATGCCTGAGCCTGCGGCCAGGAAGCGGAGTCGATTACTCCTGACAAACGCCGTTCCCGCAGTCGATCCGAACTGCGATCAGGCCAGAACAGCCAACCATTATGCGGGAAGCTCGACCTCGATCTCACGCAGGATAGAAGTAGGAGAAAGGTCGGTGAGAACTCCTAATTCCCAGTAGAGGCAAATCGCTTCACGCGCGCGGACCGTTAACTCGTCGAGCGATCGACCCGTCACATGAATTGTTGGAAGCTCCGGCATGTAGGCGCTGTAGCCGCCAAGTTCACCTTCAATCGCGAGGGAGTGTGTGCGCTTCATTTCTCCGGCTCCTCAATACCAGTTTGCTTCAGGATCGCGCGCCCGGGCGCGCATCGTCGCCGAGTTTGCCCGAGACCACGGTCACACGTCAGTCCGGCTGCGATGGATCCGATCAATTACAGTGGTCCGCACGTGACGCAGTCCTGTTTCCTCAGTAATCCTGAATTCCGAAGCTGAACGCGCGTCAGCGGCCATAGAGTCTGCGACAACGGAAGGATGGAGCCAATGAACGGACGACAAAGAAGTCCTGGTAGAAATCCAGGCGTTGCTGTCGGACGAACGGCTGATCCTGCGGGAAACCAACGAGCGGTGACGCCCTTCGGCGGAGTTGCCGTCTTCATCGCCTATCTGCGGAAGATCGACCTGGCAGGCAAGATCCGAGAGCACATGCCGGTGCGCTGGCGGTCCCCCAATCAGATCGATCCCACCGCGACCTTCACGTCGTTCCTGATCGCCGTGCTGGTAGGCGCCAAACGCTTCGCGCACGCCAACTGGCTGCGCGGCGATCGGCGCTTGCATGCGCTGCTGGGCATGAAGCGGTTCCCTACCGACGACACGATCCGCAATCTGTTCCGGCAGTTCGGCATGGGCGAAGTCGAGCGCCTCTTCGAGCCGCTGATCGAGTGGCAGATGCAACGGCTGCCGCTGCGAGCCGAAGGCTACACGCCTGGATCTGGATTCCACCGTCTTTGAGCGCTACGGCCGAGCAGGAAGGATCGCTGAAAGGGCACAACCCGCGCAAGCATGGACGGCCCAGTCATCATCCGTTGCTGGCGGTGCTGTCGGAAGCCCACTTCCTCCTCCACGGCTGGCTCCGCAGCGGCAACTGCGGAACCAGCCGGGGAGTGGTGGAATTTCTCGAAGAAGCTCTGGCGCTGTGGGGACAGCGCCAGACAGATCCGTCTTGTCAGAGCCGATTCCGGTTTCTTCGACGACAAACTGCTGAGTTTTCTGGAACAGCGTTGTCTGCCCTACATTGTAGTCACCCGGCTGACCAAGTGGGTCAAACGCGAGGCGCAGCGAGTCGAGAAGTGGATCGAGTTGGACGACAACTACGCCGTGGGCGAGTTCCGCCTGACAGCTCCACGGCTGGACCACCGAGCGGCGCTTCGTGGTGATTCGCGAACGCGTGCGGGAGAGCCGCGCCAGCGTGGGACGCAAGCTGATCGACGTGCCCGGCTATACCTTCCGCATCTTCGTCACCAGCCTCGACGAGCCTCCGGAGGAGATCTGGCGCGACTACAACCGGCGTGCCGACATGGAGAACCGCATCGCCGAACTGAAGCACGACTTGGGAGCCGACGACTTCTGCCTGAAACAATTCTTCGCCACCGAGGCCGCCTTTCGCTCCGTGCTGCTGCTGTTCAACCTGCTGGCCGAGTTCCAGCGCGCCGCCGGTCTGCCGGGCTATCGCGAACCGGCCACGATCCGCACGCAGGTCCTCACCTGTGGCGCGATCCTGGGCCGCTCCGCCCGCCGTCTGGTTGTCCACCTGGCGAAAGCTGGGGTGGTTTGAAAACGAGAATGCCTCTTGCTGGACAGCATCTTGGAGTGGGAAATTCCAACTTCGCCGAAGTTGATCCCAGCCATGCGATGTTGATCGACACTTGGCAGGCTTCGCAGCTTCATGCCCGCCCGAAAACCATTCAGAGGAGGTCAACTTCGGAATTCAGGGTAATCCGATCCGCCTCGCGATTTCGAAAGTGCCGTCTTCGCCGCTCGTCACCATCTCACGAACCCGGTCCACTCCTCTCTCTGGACCTGCCCACTTCATACGAGGCCGTGGCTCGGATCGCCCGCCAGATGAGCCAGTATGGCGCCACCACAAATCCCACCACCAACCCCGCCAGGACCATCCCTGCCACCGCCAACCATGCACCAACCGCCAGGATAAAGATGATGAGCAGCGTCTCCACGCGCCCTCCCAGCCCCACCCTGCCACCTCTGCAGGCTCACCCAGTGAGCCTCCGAACCTCCATGACGGCTCTCGCCAGAGAATAATTCCGATCCCCCTCAATCACTTCCACCAATCCGCGACGAAAACCCTTGCCGCCGTGTGCTCTTTAACAATGGCGGCGAAGACCGCTCTTATCCCATGCGCACCAACTCGACCTCCATTCCGGCCTCCTCCCGCAACGCCCGCCCAAGTGCCCTCCGGACCCCGTCCCGCCACGCTCACCTGGAACGATCTCACAACTCCCGTGGAATCAACAACCTCCACCTTGAAACGAGACTGAGAACGAATCGGAACGGCTCTGGAACGAATTCGGAACGAATTGGAACGGTCGCCCTCGCAGTCCCGGACCCTCCACCACACCGCCATGGGGCAGGTGATATATATTGGAGCGCGTCATAAGGAGACCCTTCCCCATGAAAGTGCCATTTTACGGACATGTTCGGCAGTACCACAACATCAAGGCGGAGATCGACGCCAACATGCAGCGAGGTCCTCGAGAGCGGCCAGTACGTCATGGGGCCGATGCTCAAGCGCTTCGAGCAGGAACTGGCCGCCTACCACGGGATGAAGTACGCCATCGGCGTCGGCAACGGCACCGACGCGATCTGGCTGTCGTTCATGGCCCTCGGCATCGGCCCGGGCGACGAGTGCATCACCACCACCAACACCTTCTTCGCCACGGCCGAAGCGATCTGGATCGCCGGCGCGACGGCCGTCTTCGTCGACTCCGACCCGAGGACGAACTGCATCGACCCGGCCAAGATCGAAGCGGCCATCACGCCGAAGACCAAGGCCATCATGCCGGTCCACCTCTACGGCCAGTGCGCCGACATGAAGGCCATCCGCAAGATCGCCGACAAGCACAAGCTGTTCGTGATCGAGGACAACGCGCAGGCGATCGGCGCCGCGCGGCGACGGCTTCAAGATCGGCGAGCTGAGCGACGCCGTCTGCACCAGCTTCATCATCCAGAAGAACCTGGGCACCTTCGGCGACGGCGGCGCGGTGGTCACCAACAACGACGCAGGTGGACCGCGCCGTGCGCAGGCTGCGCAACCACGGCTCGGACAAGCGCTCCTGCCACAGCTACGGCTTCAACAGCCGCCTGGACGACCTGCACGCCGGCGTCCTGAGCGCCAAGCTGAAGCACATCGACGAGTGGAACGACCAGCGCCGCAAGTGGGCGGCGCGCTATACGGCCGGCCTGGCGGGCGCGAAGAACTTCACGCTGCCCTACGAGGCGCCCGGCTACCGCCACGTCTTCCACCTCTACGTCATCGAGACGAAGCAAGCCGGAGCAGCGCGACCCGCTGCTCGAATTCCTGAACGAGAACGGCGTCGACGCCAAGTGCCACTACCCGATCGCCATCCACCAGCAGGAAGGCTATCCGTGGGGCAAGCAAGCGCGGATCGCCGGCCCCATTCCGAACTCCGAGCGCAACGCGGCCTGCTGCATCTCGCTGCCGATGTTCCCGGAGCTGACGGAGCGAGGAAGTGGACTACGCGATCGAGAAGGTCCTGGAGTGGGACGCGCAGCGCTGGGGTAGAGCGCATGGACGACAAGTACAGAGTTGTCGTGGTCGGGCATGGGCAAGCGCGGGCATGCACCATGCCGCCGCTTTCCAGGCCAACCCGCGTTTGAGGTCGTCGGCATCTGCGACATCGACCCGGCGCGGCTGGACGCCGCGGCCGCCAAGCTCGGGCGTCGCGGTGAAGGGCACCGATGCCGCGCAGCTGGCGCGCGACGTGAAGCCGGACGTCTTCTGCTTCTGCACGCTGCCAACCTGCGCACGCCGATGATCCAGGCGGGCATCGAGAGCGGCGCGCGGCTGATCGCCATGGAGAAGCCGGTGGCGCTGACCAGCGCCGAAGGCTTCGAGATTCGGCGATCTGCGTGGAGGCGAGCGGCGTGAAGGCGGTGGTCAGCCACCAGCACCGCTACGGCGAGCACTACCAGAAGGTGAAGGAAGTCATCGCCAGCGGCGCGCTCGGGCGCATCCACACCGTCTACGGCACCGCCACCGGCTGGATGATGCACATGCTCTCCCACCTCATCGACTACATGCGCTGGTACAACGGCGAGGCCGAAGCGGAGTGGGTGATGGCGCAGGCCGCCGGCCGCGGGAAGCTCGCCGACGTCCATCCCTCGCCGGACTACATCGGCGGCTTCATCCAGTTCGCGAACGGCGTGCGCGGCATCGTCGAGTGCGGCGCCGGCGCGCCGGACGTGCCCGAGGTCGACTACTGGTGGCGCAAGTGCCGCATCGGCGCGCAGGGCACCGATGGCTTCGCCGAAGTGCTGACCGGCGGCGGCTGGCGCGCGGTCACCAAACAGGGCGCGTCCTCCGGCGAAGGCTGCATGAACTACGACCTGGACATGCCGCCCTACATCCAGCAGATGGCCGACTGGCTGGACGACGACAAGCGCGTTCACCCCTGCCACTTCGAGAGCGCCTACAAGGGCTTCGAGATCATGATGGCGCTCTGCCGCTCGGCGGCCGGCGGCGGGCAGGTAGCGCTGCCGCTGACGTCGGCGAGCGAACGAGTTGGAGATGCTGCGCGCTGCGCTGCCGGACCGGAAAGTGCTGCTCTCCATGCCAGCCAACGCGAAAGAATACCTGTCGTGAAAGCCATCCTGTTTGGGTTTGTCCTGAGCTGTGCCGCGCTCGGGGCGAGCGGGACTTCGTTCTACCGGATGAAGTTGGAGGACCCGAAAGCCGTCTACCTCACACAGGAAAGCTTCCCGGTCCGCGGCGATGGGCAGGCCGACGACAGCGCGGCTCTGCAGGCCGCCATCGACAAGGTCCAGGAGACCACCGGCGAAGGCATTGTCTTTGTCCCCGAGGGTCGATACCGAATCACCCGGACCATCTATGTGTGGCCAGGGATTCGCGTCATCGGCTATGGCGAGAAGCGGCCTGTCATCGTCCTTGGGGACCGCACCCCGGGATACCAGCAAGGCGTCGGGGCCATGTTCTTTTTCTCCGGGTTCAGGCCGATGCAGGGACGCGGCTTTCGCATCCCTGCGCCGCCTCCGGGACCTGTCCCGCCGAATCCGGCCATCGCCGACGCCAACCCGGGCACGTTCTACTCCGCGATGAGCAACATCGACTTCGAGATCGGCGCCGATAATGCGGCGGCGATTGCCGTGCGATTTCATGTCGCCCAACACGGCTACCTCTCGCACATGGATTTCAGGTTAGGGTCGGGCTTGGCCGGGATACACGACGCCGGCAATGAGGGCCATTCGCTTCGCTTCTTCGGCGGGCGGTTCGGCATCATGACTCGGAAGCCGTCGCCCGCCTGGCCCTACGTCATTGTCGACTCGACCTTCGACGGGCAGCGGGAAGCGGCGATCCGGACTAATGAAGCGCAACTGACGGTGATTCAGTGCGAGTTCCGGAATGTCCCCACGGCGATCGCGATCGACCCCAAGTACTCCGATCAGCTCTGGGTGAAGGACTCGCGCTTCGAGAACATCAGCGGTCCGGCGATCGTGATCAGCAACGAGAACAGCCGCATGACTCAGATCAACATGGAGGGCATCCATTGCAGCAAGGCGCCGGTGTTTCTGCGATTCCGCGAGAGCGGCAAGCAGTTGGCCGGCGCGGGTGAGATCTATCAGGTGAAGACGCTGTCGCACGGGCTGACGCTGGCGGGGATGGGCGCCGTCGGAGCCACCAGGACGAGCTACGATGCCGTCCCGCTCAAGACGATGCCCGGGAAGCTGCCCGACGCCATCGCCGGACTGCCGCCCATGGAGAGCTGGGTGAACCTGCGTTCGCTCGGCGCGAAAGGCGATGGCAAGACGGACGATACCGCCGCCATTAAGAAGGCGATCGCGGAGCATAAGGCGCTCTACATTCCGTGCGGCCGCTATGTGGTCAGCGACACGATCGCGCTGCGTCCGGACACCGTCCTGATTGGGCTCCATCCGGACGAGACACAACTCGATCTGCTCGACAACACAGCCGGATTCCAGGGGCCGGGAGCACCGCGGCCTCTGCTGCTCGCCCCCAGCGGCGGGACCAACATCGTGACCGGCATCGGCCTCTACACCGGCGGCATCAACAGCCGCGCGGTGGGCGCAATGTGGATGGCCGGCAAGGACTCTCTGATGAGCGACGTCCGCTTTCTCGGCGGACATGGAACCCGGGGGCCGGACGGGAAGCGCGAGAGTCCCTACAACGGCAACCTGAGCGGCGATCCCGATCCGCGGCGCAAGTGGGACAGCCAGTTTCCGAGCCTGTGGATCACCCACGGCGGCGGCGGCACGTTCTTCAATCTCTGGACGCCGAGCACATTCGCGCAGTCGGGACTGTACATATCCGACACAAAGACGCCGGGCAGGGTGTACCAGGTTTCGAGCGAGCACCATGTACGCACAGAGGTCAAGCTCGACCAGGTGGAGAACTGGGAGCTTTACGCGCTGCAGACGGAAGGGGAGCGTTGGGAGAGCGAAGCGGCTTCGGCGCTGGAGATCAGCCGGTCGAAGAACATAACGATCGCGAACTTCCACGGGTATCGCGTCGACGAGAAGCCAGCGGCCGTTTCCCTACGCGATCCGCATCACCGATTCGCAGAACATCCGGTTCCGCAACGTGCATGTCGATGCCAACAGCTCGGCTGGGTATTGCCCGCCGTCGGGCGAGTGCAAGCAGATTGTGAGGGCGAGCAAGTTCTCCTACGGCACGTGCATCTACGATCCGGGGCTGAAAGAGGAAGTGCGGGACCGGGAGTTTGCCTTCCTGAACTACACAGGCGTGCGGAGGCCGGCGACGGTGCCGGCCGCGAAGGTTGAGAAGCTCGCAGGCGGTTTCTATCACGCCGGCGGCGGCGCGGTGGATGCCGCGGGCCGGCTGTATTTCGTCGATGCGAAGTGGCACCGGATCTACCGCTGGTCGCCGGATACGAAGCAGTTGACGATTGTCAGGGACAATCCGCTCGATCCCGTCAATCTCGTTTTCGACAAGGCAGGGAACCTGATCGTCGTGTCCTCCGGCGGCAGCGGGATGGCTGTATATTCCTTCCGGCCGGATGGTCCGGAGGAGGAGATCACGCTACTGGCGAAGGAGCCGGCGGCGGAGCGGCCGGGGATGACGGCGATCCTGCCGCCGAGTTACTGGGTCAACGGCGATTTCACCAACACGCTTTCGTTGAGCACCTATGAGCATACGTCGCTTGAGGAGATGTTCTTCAAGCTGATGCAGAGCCGGAAGGCCTCTCAGTACGTATCGCCGGACCGCACTCTGTACATTCCCTCCGATGACGTGTTCGTCCAGGGACCGCCGCATCTCGGCTACAAGTGGGCCCACATCCTGCAGTCGTTCGGACTGTCCAAAGCGCAACCCGGGCGGCCTTTCTATGTAACCAACGAGGCCGAGCAGCGGACCTATCGCGGACAGGTGAATGCCGACGGGACAATGTCGGAGCTTCGACTGTTCGCCGAGCAGGGCGGGGAGAGCGTGGTTCAGGACGCGGCGGGAAATGTGTATCTCGCGGCGGGGCAGGTGTTCGTATACAACCCGGCAGGGAAGATGATCGAGGTGATCGCGGTGCCCGAGAGACCGCTCGGCCTGGTGTTTGGCGGGAAGGACTCGAAGACGCTGTTCATGCTGACTTCGTCGAGCCTGTACGCGGTGCAGAGGCCATGAGACTTCTCTTGCTTCTCGTCCTGGCGGTGTATTCCGCGGAAGCCCAAGGCACCGTTCCGGTGTTCCGCTACTCCGTGGGCGAAAATTCCTACGCCTTCGCCGGTGGCGATCCGGCTCGGGGCGGCACCACCACAATCCCGACTGTGCTCGTTCCAGTCACGTTGTCGTTTGAGGCGAAAATGGCGGGCGGCAAACCGTTCGTCATGGACGCCGCGCCGGATGTGAAGCCGGTGTTACGCTCGCCGGTATTCGCAAGGTTCGCTTTCCCCGGCGGCGGGGACACGACGCAGTATGCCGATGCGATGCTGCGCAGCACTTTCCCGAAGGCCCAGGGGTGGCATACGCTGCTGGGCGAGCCGGAGGTCAAGGCCATCAGGATTACGCTGCCAGTCGGGTATGGCTACATACTCAGCTCGAAGCAGAGCGGCCGGTCCTTCGCAGTTGCGGACTTGGAGTTCTTGCAGCGGGAGCTGTTCAAACAGGTGCCGAGGCAGGAGGGGAAACTGGTCATCGCCGTGACCCACAACACGGCCTTCTATGCGCTGGGCGATGCGACAGTCTGTTGCTCGTGGGGCACTCACGGCGTGGATTCGGCCACCGGGAACTCATTCGTGTTGGGCTCGTATCTGGATGGCGCTCCGGCTGTGGTGGAGGACCAGGACGTGCAGCCTCTCACGCAACAGCTTGCAGGGTTCGTGAAAGATCCGCTGCATGATCCGCTGCTTCGCGGCCGCAATGCGAAAGCACCAGGCAACACCTTCCCTGGCTGGATGCGGAATGTGTCGAGCAGTTCAGGTTTGCCGGGCGTTTGTGGCGGCACGGGCGCCGGGTCGACCTACTTCCTGTTGGAGCCGACGAATACGAATCCGAAGAACAACTTCCCGGCGTCGAAGCCGTTCGTCGCCAAGGTGAACGGAACGACGTACCACTTGCAGAACGTCGCCCTGCTTCCGTGGTACATCGGCCGCTCGGACGGAGTTGGCAGCACCTATAGTTTTCCGGACCCCCAGGCTCTGCCTGACCGTTCGCAGCCCTGCCCGGCGCGTGGGGGACGTCCGCAGCAACCTTCGGCAAAGGCGGCTCCACGGAGCGGTCCGGGCAACGGCCATCAACTCATCGGCTATTGGGCCGGCTACGGAGCAGCGAGTTCCACGTTTCCGTTGCGCGAAGTTTCGCCGCAATGGGATGTCATTCTGGTCGCCTTCTCCACGCCGGACAGAAATGCGCCGGAAGGGACCATGCGCTTTCGTCCGCCGACCGGCATGGATCCGGAGCAATTCAAGGCCGATGTCGCCTATTCTGAAGAGCCAGGGCAAGAAGGTGATGATCTCCCTCGGCGGGGGCGGACAGCACTTCACTCTGGCGGACCCCAAACGAGTTCCGAACTTCGTCAGCTCCGTCAGCACTATTGTCAGCGAGTACGGATTCGATGGCGTCGACATCGACTTCGAGAGCCCTTCGCTCTCCATCGATCCGGGAGACACGGACTTCCGGAATCCGGTGACGCCCTCGATCGTGAATCTCATTTCAGCGCTGAAGCAGTTGAGGGCGCACTTCGGGCCGAAGTTCATGCTCAGCCTGGTCCCCGAAGGAACGCAGATTCCGTCGGGTTACCCCAGCTATGGCGGGCAATTCGGCTCATACATCGCAATCGCCCACGCCCTGCGGGACATGCTGCTGTTCATGGATGTGCAAAGCTACAACACGCCGCCGCTGCAGGGTCTCGATGGCGAGATCTATCAGCCGGGCACGGTGGACTATCACGCCGCCATGACCGAACTGCTGCTGCAGGGCTTCAATGTAGGCGGCGATCCGAAGCAGTTCTTCCCGCCCATGCCGGCGGAGAAGATTGCGGTCGGCTTCCTCAATGGCGACACAACGCCCACGATTGTCAGCCAGGCGATGGAGTATCTCATCACCGGGAAGGCTCCGGCAGGCACAAAGTACAAGCTGCGCAAGCCCGGCGGATACCCTGGAATGCTCGGCGCGATGTTCTGGACGATCGACGCCGACCGGCGGGCCAACTACAACTACTCCAATGTAGTCGGCCCGCAGCTGCACGCCTATCCGGCGAGCAGGTAGTTCTGGCGGGAGCGGATTCCCGCGGCGCGGTCGAAGATCTCCTGGCGGCTGACGCCGGCCTCTTCGTAAAGGGCGAAGACATTGTCCAGTGGAGTCTCGGGCGAGATGGTGTGGGAGGCCGCCAGGATGTAGCCGCCGCCATCCGCGGTCATCACCTCCAACAGATGCGCGGTGGCCCGCCGAACCTCATCGACCGAGCCGCGCGGCAGGAGCCACTGCGTGTCCACGCCGCCCATGAAGGTGAGATGGCGGCCGAACTCGCGCTTCAACTCCTCGGCCTCCATCCCGGGGCAGTTGGCCTGGATGGGGTTCAGCACGCTGAGTCCCATGTCGATGAGGTCGCCAATGATGGGCCGCAAGGCGCCGCAGCAGTGATAGGCGATGGGCAGCCCAAACTTCTTGCCCGTCTCGAAGACGCGTTCGAGGTGAGGCCTCACGAGCCGCCGCCAGGATGCCGGGCTCATCATAAGGCAGCGCTGTCCGGCCACGTCGTCGCCGGTCCAATACCAGTCGAGCGGGAAGCGTGTGCAGGCCTTCTCGCCGACACGGATGGCGAAGTCCGCGCAGCGCCCGAACATTTCGTACGCCAGGCCGGGATCATCGGCGATGTCCAGCATGGCGTCTTCCATACCGCGGAGACGCCAGTACATTTCGAAGACGCAGGGGGAGACGTCGCAGCCGACAAACGAATCGCCGCGAGAGGCGAGGACCGGCTCCATGCGGCCCAACAAGAACTCTTCGCGGTCGTCGGGGAACCGGTAGGCCAGCACTTCTTCTCGCGACTTGCCTGCGAGTGGATAGGATTCAATCTGGTTGAACGAGAACTGCCGGACCCAGCCGATGCCCCATTCGTCAACGTGGCCCTCGCCATCGAGATCGTGGACGATGCCCTCCATCGCGTAGTTGTTGTTCACCCAGGTCTGGACGATGTCGTTGCCCATGGCCTCGCTCACAGATGAGGCTGGAATCTCGAGCTGCGAAGCCAGCAGCTTGACGGTGCCGGGATGAAACCACATGAAGATCGGAACCCGGTCAGCAGGTTCCCGGCGCAGCGCAGCGTAGACTCGTTCCCGCGAGGTCATCATTCACTCCCCATGTTTACGGTAGCCGGAGAGAAGGACGCTTGGGGTGGAGGGGCAGGCGAGGCGGAGAAAGAAGTGGCCGATGCCGGCGAGGCCCAGCATGAGCGAGGGTGAGATGTCGACCCCGTCCATTGCGGGTGGCCAGGCTCGTCCCCGGTGGAGGTGGAGGTCGATGGCCTCATGGGCCTGCTCTGCGGCGAGTTCGCGATATTGAGGCTCGCCGAGAATTTCCGACGCGGTGAGGAGGATATCGAGGTTGCCTGCCTGGCCGTGACAGAGGCACCAGGAAGGGATGCACAGTGCTGAGAACTGGGAGAGCGCTCGGCGGGCCTCATCGAGCAGCCAGGGCTCTTTCAGGATCTGCCAGGCCCGGAGGCGCGACAGGGCAATGCCCGCCGAGCCGTGGCACCAGACACTGAGAAAGTCGCGTTCGGAAGTGCGAAAGTCGGGCCAGTTGTTCTGGTGAGGGTCGTAGTGCGAGTTCTCCCAGGCGAGGGCTGCGAGGGCGGCGTCGCGGTAGCGGGATTCGCGAGTGGCGGAGTAAAGGTCAAGCAGGGCGGTTGCGATTCCTGCAGCGCCATGGGAGTACCCGGTCAGGGTTGGGGGCGGGGCGGAGATGAGGAAGTCGCCGTTGAGGGCGGCGAGATCGGCGCGGCCGTGGGCAAGGAGAGCCTGGATGGAACCGGCAGCGCCGTACATGATGTCGTATTGACCGGTTACCGGCTGGGCGGCTGATTCAAGCAGGGCTGAGCTGTCGCCATCGTGGAATGTGCTGAGAATGCCGATTGCGCCGCAATAGAGTCCGGCGCTGTGATCGGGCAGATGAGCGAGAGCATGAGCACGGGCAGCGTCGGCCGTGCGGCGGAACAGGTTCTCGCCGGAGGCGAGGGCGAGGCGGCCCAGGAAGAGGGCGATGCCGGCTGTGCCGGAGTAGAGGGTGGCGTCGAGCGGCGCGTGGACGATGGAGTTGTCAGCGCCGAGTCGGTCGGCCGTCCAGTTGACCTGTCCGTCGTGCCAGACTGCATCGCGGCAGAGGAGTGCGCCGATGCGGACAGAGGCTTCGAGGAAGTCGCCGGTGCCGGTTGGGCGAGGGCCGGGGGCGATGGAGGGCGGCCAAGCGTAGCCTTGCGAAGCGGGATCGTTGAGCCAGGGGCGGTCGAGCCAGTCGAGATCGGCGAGGGACCTGGCTCTGGCAAGCCGCCGGCATCGATTCATGCCGAAGCTCTCGTTGGGATCCTCACCGGCGGGGCTTTCGGCGAGGGCGAGTCCGGGGGCGAGAGGGCAAGTGAAGAGCGGGGTGGAGTCGAGCAGCTCAGTTTCTGAGGCGATGCGGGCGATGGCAGGAGCGGCGGCGGCGAAGAAGCGCGGATCGAGATAGAGGACGCCGGAGTCACGGCGCGAGTAGTAGCCGGCGTCGCTGAGGCACTTCGCGTGGAAGGGGATCTGAAAGCGGTCGAGTGCGGTGGAGAGACGTTCGATCCAATCGGCGGCGCTCTCGGGAGTGAGATTCCAATAGAAACGCAACGGGGTCGATGGCTCGTCCCAGAAGCTGACGGCGGCACCGAAGAAGTGGAAGAAGTCGGGTTGAAGAAGGGTGGAGCAGCGCGGTGTGATGACGACAATCGGATCGCCGCGCTGGGGGCGCGAGCCCGGTCCGCGGAGGGAGAGAAAATCGCCGGGCTCGAAGGTTCGAGCGTAGCCGTACTTGCGGGCGAGGACCGCGCCGGAGGAGAGGCTCTGGTCGGCGACCCAGCCCTCGTCGCGGGCGGGCGAATCGGGGAGCGCGGCCAGGAAATCTGAGGTGAGGTCGCGCGGTTCGTATCGGAGAGGTTCGACCCCGAATTCGTGCGTATAGGCATTGTGATAGAGCCAATCGCTGAGTGGGGCATGAGGGAGATCAGGGAGTCCGGCGGCGAAAAGCCGGTCGAGTTCTTCGCGATGAGTCATGATGCAATGCCGAATAGCTCCCGGGCAGCGGCATGAGGGTCGCGAAGGAGATTGAGCGCAGCCTGCATGAGTCGGACGGAGAGGGCGTTGAGCTTAGCGCCTTCACCGACTGCCTCGAAGGCGGACTGGAGCATGCGGGCACCGCCGAATCGAACGAGAGTTTCAAGGTTGAGGGGTCCGGGGTAGGCCTCGACCAACGACCTCAGAGCCGGTTGGACCTGGGAGAGGGGGTAGCGATCGGGCTGGTTCACCCAGAGGTTCCAGTAGGACTGCGCGAGGGAGGCGAGATCCCACAGGGGATCTCCGAAGGAGCACATCTCCCAGTCGACGATGCGGATCTCGCGGCCGTCGCAGAGGCAGTTGTCCAGCTTCAGGTCGCCGTGGATGAGGGTAGAGGCTGTCCAATACTGAACGGCGGCGGCGAGGGCAGTCCGGAATTCCGGGAAGCTGTCGATGGCGCGAAGCAGTTCGCGCCGGCCTGAAGGGAGGTCGGGAGAATCTTCTGGCGGCGAGCTGAGCCACGGAGGGGGATTGCCGGGGAAGTCGTAATCCTCTGCGACTGCAGAGACCGACTGATGCCACTCAGCGAGGCGACGGCTGAGAGAGGCGGCCCAGTGCGGAGACAGCAAATCGTCCCGTTCGGGGAGGGGCTGATGAGGGAGGAGATCCAGGATGAGGATGGAATTCCCGGGATCCCAACCATGGCAGGCGGGCAGGAAACCTTGCAGGAGAACAAAGGCGGGATCGTTCGCGGCGAGCCAATAGCAACGGGCTTCGCAGGCGAGGCTCTGAAGGTGGTCGTCGTCCCAATGACGGCATTGTTTGATCAAGAAGGCGCGATGGCCCGAACGCACACGCAGATTCCGATTGCGCCGAGCGGCGGTGCGCACCTCGTAAGCGCCGTGGACCAGATCCGCCGGCGTTGCCAGACGTTTTCGCTCGAGATAGCCGAAAACGTTTTGCGCGGTGAGGAACACGGTCCAGATGTGGCGGCTAGACGTGAAGAGATGGGGGTGGGGCGGACCAGCCTTGTTGAACAGGGATCCAGCCGGCATCGGCTTTCTTCTTGACTGGCGCCTTCTTGGCGGGGGCCTTCTTGACGGCAGGTTTCGCCTTGCAGTTCCTGGGCTCTGAACAAGACTTGCCCGAAGTGGTGTCGGTGGCAGCTACTTCGAGCCGGTCCGCGACTGCCGTGTCGCCGTCGATGATGAATCGATAGGCGTCCATGACGGGGCCGCCGAGAATTGTAGAGCCGTTCATTGATTTATGCACCTCGTAGCGTAGGGTCAACGTTAGCAGAGAAGAAACGACTTTACAAGAACAAAATCGACTTAAATTGATTGGAATTAGCGAGGGGCTGCAGGAATGAGGAAGACGCTCGAGGCGCGCTCCTCAAGGCTGGCGATCAGCGCTCCGGGCGGGGAAGCGATGGAGCGGCTTTCGACGCGCAAGGTGGGCGTATGGAAGTGACGTGCGGCAAATGGAGGTCCCGCAGGGCGTTTAGTGATGGGGTCGAGATGGAGTGCCCAAAGGCATCGATAGCCATCGCGGAGTGAGGTGAAGTAGATGGTCCGGCTGTCGGGCGACCAGGTCAATTTCCTGTCGTCGGCGGGCTCGAGCGGAAGACGCACCCATTGCGCTTGTGGCTGAGGTTTGTCCTTCTCGAAATGAACCAGATAAGCCTCGCGGGCTCTGTTGGCTCCATCGAGCTGAAGGGCAAGCCAACTGCCATCGGGTGAAGGACGGAGCACAGTGAGTCCTCCGTCGGGCGAGCTCAGTAACGGTGTTTTGGCGCCAGTCCGGGAGTCGAGCATGTGGATGCCGCTACGGGCACCGGTGGTGGAAAAGAGCAGGCGCCGGCTATCGGGGAGCCAAACGAAGGGGAAGCCGCAATCCTCACAGATGCTCTTCTCGGAACCTCCTGAGAAGGGGGTGACGAAGATTGTCCGGCGTTGGACATCGTTGGCGCGGTAAGCAACCTGGAGGCCGTCGGGGCTGATCTCGGCGTTGGTCTTGTGGAAATTGGAGGAGGTGAGAGAGCGTGGGCGGCCGCCACTCAATTCAAGAGTCCATGCCTGAGTGGGATTGGCGGCAACGCTAAAGACGAGGCGGTTGCCGTCGGCGGAGATTGAGCTAACCTCATCCCGTTCCAAGTCCGAGGTCAGGCGGCGCAATGGGGAAGTGCGGGCGTTGGGACTCCAGGAGTAGAGGTCGACGTTGCCTACCGTGCTGGAGAAAGCAACCTCACCATTGACCGAGAGGGACGGGGCTTTGCTCGCGAGCCGTTGCGCGAGTCAGGGTTCGGGGAGTGAAGGCCGGGACTCCGGTTTTCGGATTGAGGCGGGTTTCGGCGATTCTGCTACCGTTCATTTCGCAGAGAATGCGGTCTCCGCGCCAGTCGTAGGGTTCGAATCCTACGGTGTTGGTGAGAATGCGCCACATGGCAGGGGCGCCGCCGTCGATGGGGCCGATCCACCAGTCGTAAGTGTCGAAGTTGTCAGCATCCTCGAGGCCCAAAAATAGAATCCGAGTGCCATCAGGGCTCCAGATAGGACGAGTGGCGGCAGCGAACTTGCCAAACAGGATCCGATCGCCGCCGCCGGTGGAATCCATCAAGTGGATTTCGCCATAACCTGCACGGAGTGGCAAGGTGTCGGCGCCGACCCAGTAGACAACCTGCTTGCCATCGGGCGAAAGACGCGGGCGGCGGCCGCGATCAGCGAGCTTGCGTTCGACTCCGCCCAGAGTGGCAATTTCGTAGATGCCTCCGCCCTGGCGCTCGGAACGGAAAAGAATGCGAGTGCCGTCAGGCGAGAAACTGGGCTCGCGATCGTCGGCTGGATCACGGGTGAGTTGGATGGGCTCGCCCGTGCCGCCAAGTTGCTTGAGCCAGAGGTCGAGGTTGCCTTGGCCGCCGCGGTCGGACGCATAGACGAGAAGTTTGCCGTCGGGCGAAATGGAAGGGTCGATGGAGACACCGGGATCCGAGGTGACTCGGACCAGTTCAGGGATCGTTTCGGCGGGCGGCGGAGCAGGCCGGGGCCAGAGCCAAATGGCGCCGGCGGCGACTGCCGCGGCTGCGATGGCGAGCGAGGCGGCGAGTCTCCAGGGCCTTCGTGCGGGAGTAGCCTGCGCGGGCATTGGGAGTGGAGTCAGGGCCGGGATGGTGCCTGAGGCAGACCAGTTGGGGAGTCTGCCGTCGCGCAAGTCTTCGAGCGCGATCTTCACTTCCTGCATGCTCTGAAACCGTCGATTGGGATCCTTGCGAACGCAGCGCGAGATGATCCACTCCAGTTGAGGGGGAGTGCCCGAGACTAGTGAAGTGGCCGGGGCAGGCTCGGCGTGCAAAACGGCGGCGAGGATCTCGAAGCGCGAAGCGCCGGCGAAGGCTGCTTTCCCGGTGACCATCTCGTGCAGAACAACGCCGAGGGAGAAGATATCGGAGCGGGCATCGAGCGTTTGGCCGGTGGTTTGTTCGGGCGACATGTAGGCAGGGCTGCCGACGACGGCTCCGGCTTGGGTGAGTGCGGGATCGAGGGCGAGAGTGAGTGTTTCGTCGGTCCCTGCGGGATCGGGTGTTGGGGAAGCGGCATCCATCAGCTTGGCGAGGCCGAAGTCGAGGATTTTAACCAAGCCGCGGGGCGTAACCATGATGTTGCCGGGCTTGAGATCGCGATGAAGAATTCCGGCGGCGTGAGCGACGCTCATGGCGTCGGCCATCTGGATTGCGTAGTTGATCACGTCTGTGGGAGGCAATGGGCCGTGACGCCAGATCAGATCGTGGAGCGTTTGGCCCTCGACGAACTCCATGGCGATGAAGGCGGAGTCATCGATCTGGCCGATGTCGTAGATGTGGACGATGCTGGGGTGGTTGAGCTGTGACGCGGATTTGGCTTCGAGAAGGAAGCGGCCATGCTGCGCGTCAGTGGGATTCTTGTCGGGAGGAAGGAACTTGAGCGCGACGAAGCGATCCAGGCGGGGGTCGAGTGCCTTGTAGACAATTCCCATCCCACCCTGGCCGAGTTTTTCCAGGATGTGGTAGTTGGAGACGGTACGTCCAAGCATCCGGCCTTTTTCGCTCTAACCTTGTGTGCGCAGTTTAGCAGCTTTGGGCGGCCAGGAGCCTCCAGTGCGGGCTACTTGGTCTTGGAGTACTCCTCGAAGAGTTTGGCGATGTTGGCCTGGGCTGTCTCTTCGGGGTGGATGACGACGCGGAAGCGGAAGGTGATGGACTGCTTGGGCTCCATCGTGTGGCTGCCATCCTTCGTTTTGTCGTTGAAGAAATCGTGGAGGCCGAAGGGATTGGCAGCGAATAGACCGTAGTCGCGGGCGTGCCAGTAGGTGGGGGCGCGGAAGCTCTTGGGGTGTTCGAGAATGGCGACGCCGACCTTCTTGCCTTCGAGCGTGCCGGAGTAGTCAACCCAGGGGAACGCCTTGCCCCAAATGTTCCGCATGGTCTCGGCGCCGGTGGAGGAGATCATCTTGCCACCCTTGGATTTCTCGGTCATCTCGTCGCGCAGGCGGATGGCGAAGAAGCCTTCCTTGGTGTCGCCCCAAACGACCTTGTCGAGTCGCGGTGAAGGTGACGTCGAAGTCGACCATGCGCAGCGTGGGGTCGGAGTGGAAGGTCATGCGGCGATTTTCGCGGAGGAGGGGTTTGCCGTCTGGCGTGCTCCAGATGTGGACGCTGTCGATAGTACCCTGCTTCTTGCCTTCCTTGACCTTGGGCGTGCCTTCGAGCTTGATGACGCCGCGCGGGACTTTGAGCGGCGTGGTGGACTTCTCATTGACCCAGAAGTCGAGCTTGTTGACGTCGCCGTGGGTGAACCAGAGGCCGCGGTGATGCGGATGGTCCTTGGTTTCGCCGGGGACCGATTCCATGGGGAAGCGGCGCGTGACGATGAGGCCGTCGGCCATGCGCAGAGGATGGAGGTAGGGCTTGGGGGCGGCGTCGCCGGAGATGTAGAAAGTCGTGAACGGTTTGCCGTCGATTTCGACGTCAATCTTTTCGGCCGCGGGCGTGAACTTGACTTGGGCGGCGAGCGGCAGCGCCGTCAGGAGGATGAGGGCGAAGGCGAGGCGTTTCATCGCCATCTAGTCAATCACATTCGCGAGCAGATTGCCGCAGTGGTCGAGGCGGACGCGCCAGCGCGGGGGGATGAGGGTGGTGGCGCCTTCATCGAGGATGAGCTGAGGGCCGGGGAGCCAACGCGCGGGGACGGCGTCGCGGGTGCGGGGCGAGAGCTTGTGCCACGCGCCGGCGGAGTAGACACGGCGTTCCGCGAGGACTGTGCCGCGGGAGGAGGGAATGCTGGATGAGGTCGGGCTTCGGCATGGCGAGCCGGGCGCGGAGCCGCAGCGTGACGATTTCGATATCGCGCTGCGGGCTGGCGTAGCCGTAGGTCTTCTGGTGGAGGGCGTGGAAGGGTTTGCCTGGGTTGTTGCTGGTCCAGGGGACGGTGAGTTCGTAGCTTTGGCCGCGATAGCGGATATCGGCGAAGCGCTGGAGGCGGGCTTGAGGGATCTCTGTTCGCAGCGCGGTTCTCAAGGGCGGAGAAGGCAGCGGAGATGTCGCTTGCATGAAGGACGGAGATGGAGTAATCGCGGATGCGGTCTGCGAGCAACATGCCGAGTGCGGAGAGCGCGCCGGCGAGGCGGGGGACGAGGACGGCGCGGATGCCGAGTTCTTCGGCGATCTCGCAGGCGTGGAGACCGCCGCAGCCGCCGAAGGCGACGAGGGTGAAATCGCGAGGGTCGTGGCCGCGTTCGGTGGAGACGACGCGGATAGCGCGGCTCATGGTGGCATTGGCGATGCGGAGGACGCCGGCGGCGGCCTGGGTTTGCGAAAGAGAGAGTTCGCGGCCGAGTTGGGAGAGGGCGTCACGGGCGCGCTGGGGGTGGAGATGGAGTGCGCCGCCGGCGAGCTGGTCGGCGGCGATGCGGCCGAGGACGACGTGGGCGTCGGTGACAGTGGGTTTCGAGCCGGCGCCATAGCAGGCGGGTCCGGGGTCGGCGCCGGCGGATTCGGGTCCGACTCGCAGGAGTCCGCCAGAGTCGATATGCGCGATGGAGCCGCCGCCGGCGCCGACGGTGTGGATTTCGAGCATGGGGGATTTGACGGGGAGCCCATCGACGCGAGCTTCGAGGGTTTCGACAGGGTCGCCGTCGGCGAGGCTGACGTCGGTTGAGGTACCGCCCATATCGAAGCCGAGGATGCGGGTGAAGCCGGAGGCCCGGGCGGTTTCGACTGCGCCGCGGACGCCGCCGGCGGGTCCGGAAAGGAGGGTCTTGATGGCGAGACGTGAGGCTTCGGCGACGGTGATTGAACCGCCGTTGGACTGCATGATCCAGACGCGGCGGGCGAGGCGGGCCTCGAGGCGCGAGAGGTAGGCCCGCATGATGGGGGAGAGGTAGGCGTTCAGGGCAGTGGTGGAGGCGCGCTCGTATTCGCGGAACTCGGGGCAGACCTGATGGGAGAGGGAGACATCCAGGGTTGCGGGAAGGGATTCGCCGACGGCCAGCTCATTGTCAGGCATAGCCCAGGCGTGAAGGAAACACACGGCGGCGCTTTGGACGCCGGCTTTGGAGAGCTTGCGGCGGAGAGCGGCGAGGTTGGTTGAGGTGGGGCGGGACTCGATGATGCCGCCAGCCAGGACACGCTCGGCGACTTCGAAGCAGAGGTCGCGTGGGATGAGGAGATTGCGGGGGCCTGGGGTGAGGTCGTAGAGGCGGTCGCGATTTTGGCGGCCGATTTCGAGCAGGTCGGCGAAGCCTTGAGTGGCGATGAAGGCGGTGCGGGCGCCTTTGCGCTCGAGCAAGGCGTTGGTGGCGACCGTGGAGCCGTGGACGAGGTCGGCGGAATCGAGGGTAGAGACGCCTTCGGCGATGACCTCGTCGGGGGCGGAAGGGCGGGAGCGGAGCTTGAAAGAGGAGAGCTTGCCGTCATGCCAGATGACGAAGTCAGTGAAGGTGCCGCCTGAGTCGACGCCGATGCGCATCCTTTTCAGGATAAGTGGAGCGAGGGCGGGGTATCAGTTCAGCACTCCGGGGGATAGTATGCATTCAGACAGCGACTATCGAGGGATTTGGGGGGACTGGAGAAGTTGGCAGGCGAGAACTTCACGGTTAGGTAGCAGGGCGGCGAAACTCTTATTGGAGGAGGAGTGGAGCCGCCCGGCGAATTCCCGGGATGGAAGACACCACGCCCAGAAGTTGACTTTATCGTACAGCACGCCCGCCTTCGGGGTATTTTCTATGGCTCATGCTCAAACTGACCCACTACCCTAATCGGGGTGGAAGTTGACAGACTGGATACACGTTTTGTACATTAGGAAGGTTTGAGGAGACAACTCTTCCGCTCCTAGCTACCCTTCTTGTGCCGGTTGGTGACAATCGGCGATAGGAAGCCGGCCGGGAGCCCGTCCCGCTGCTCTGACGGACATAGCGCCGTTTGGGGTATGGGCGAGTCCGATGAGACCCTCGATTTTTGGCAGCCCGATCGTGGCGCTGCCCCAACGTCAGTCGCAGGTTATTCAGCAGCTTGCCGGAGTTTGTCTTCGGCTCGTTCGCGCACATGCGCGGAAATCGCACCCTGAGGTTCGTTCGTGCCGACGTTTAATCAACTTGTGCGCAAGGGCCGGAAGCCGCCGCGCTAGAAGACGGCCAGCCCGGCGCTGCAGGCCTGCCCGCAGAAGCGCGGCGTTTGCACGCGCGTGTACACGACCACGCCCAAGAAGCCGAACTCGGCGCTGCGCAAAGTGGCGCGCGTGCGGCTGACCAACGGGATCGAAGTGACGACCTACATTCCCGGTGTCGGCCACAACCTGCAGGAGCACTCGATCGTGCTGATCCGCGGGGGCCGCGTGAAGGATCTGCCGGGCGTTCGCTACCACGTGGTGCGCGGCACGCTGGACACCGCCGGCGTGGCGAACCGCAAGCAGAGCCGGTCGAAGTACGGCGAAGCGCCAAGGCGGCCGAAGTCGGTAAGAAGACGTAGTTGAGAAATGCCACGCAGAAGAAGAGCCGAAATTCGCGACAGTCGCGCCGGATCCGGTCTACAACTCGACGCTGGTCGAGAAGTTCATCAACTCGATGATGTGGGACGGCAAGAAGACCGTCGTCGCAGAAGATCTTCTACGGCGCCATGGACATGATCCGGGAGCGGACGAGCGACGATCCGCTGAAGCTCTTCAAGAAGGCCGTCGAGAACTGCCAAGCCGCTGCTGGAAGTGAAGACGCGGCGCGTGGGCGGCGCCAACTACCAGGTGCCGATCGAAGTGCCGCAGAACCGGCGGACCTCGCTGGCGATCCGCTGGATCATCTCGAACGCGCGCGCGCGCGCCGAAAAGGGCATGGCGGAGAAGCTGGCCGAACGAACTGACTGGATGCCGCCAACCTGCGCGGCGGCGCGATCAAGAAGAAGGACGACGTCCACCGCATGGCCGAGGCCAACAAGGCCTTCGCGCACTACCGGTGGTAACTGCTCACAGAGGATGACCAGGCGTGCAAGCCTGCGGCTGCCAAGCCGCTATGTTTATGCCACGAACTATCGCACTCGAGAAGATGAGAAACATCGGCATCATGGCCCACATCGATGCCGGTAAGACCACTACGACCGAGCGCATCCTGTACTACACGGGCCGCACCTACAAGATCGGTGAAGTCCATGAAGGCACGGCCACCATGGACTGGATGGAGCAGGAGCAGGAGCGCGGCATCACCATCACGTCGGCGGCCACCACCTGCTGCGTGGCGGGACTATCCAGATCAACATCATCGACACGCCGGGCCACGTGGACTTCACGGCCGAAGTGGAGCGCAGCCTGCGCGTGCTGGACGGCGCGGTGGCGGTGTTCGACGCCGTGGCCGGCGTGCAGCCGCAGTCGGAGACGGTGTGGCGGCAGGCGGACAAGTACCAGGTTCCGCGCATCTGCTTCATCAACAAGATGGACCGCGTGGGCGCGGACTTCTTCCACTCGGTGCGAGACGATCGTCGACCGGCTGAAGTGCACGTCCGGTGCCGATTCAGATTCCGATCGGGCGCCGAAGACCAGTTCAAGGGCGTCATCGACCTGGTCGACGATGAAGGCGCGGATCTGGCGCGACGAGACGCTGGGCGCGGAGTACGACGACGTGGAGATTCCGGCGGAGCTGCTCGAGCAGGCCAAGGAATACCGCGAGAAGATGGTCGAAGCGGTCGCCGAGTGCGACGACGCAGCTGTTCGAGAAGTATCGTCGAACGGCGAGGCGCTGACCGAGGACGAGATCATCGAGGGCCTCCGCAGGCGCACCATCGCGCTGAAGATCTTCCCGGTGATCTGCGGCACGGCCTTCAAGAACAAGGGCGTGCAGAACATGCTGGACGCGGTGGTGGACTATCTGCCGTCGCCGCTCGACGTCCCGCCGGTCGAAGGGCACGGCGTTGGACGACCCGGACAAGCACGATCGCGCGCAAGGCCGGACGACAACGAGCCGTTCTCGGCGCTGGTCTTCAAGATCATGACCGACCCGTTCGTCGGCCAGCTGGCCTTCTTCCGGGTGTACTCGGGCAAGCTGAAGACGCGGCGATTCGATCTACAACGTGGCCAAGGGCCGCAAGGAGCGCATCGGCCGCCTGGTGCGGATGCACGCCAACAAGCGCGAGGAGATCCAGGAGATCCTGGCCGGCGACATCTGCGCCGTGCGTGGGTCTGAAGACGGTTTCGACGGGCGACACGATCTGCGACGAAGACGAGCCGATCATTGCTCGAATCGATCGACTTCCCGGCGCCGGTCATTCAGCTCGCGATCGAGCCGAAGACCAAGGCCGACCAGGAAAAGCTGGGCATGGCGATCGCGAAGCTGGTGCAGGAAGATCCGACGCTCCGGGTGAACACCGATCCGGAGACCGGACAGACGATTCTGGCCGGCATGGGCGAGCTGCACCTGGAGATCATCGTCGACCGCATGCAGCGCGAGTTCGGCGTCGGCGCCAACGTCGGCAAGCCGCAGGTGGCGTACCGCGAAACGATCCGCAAGGCGGCGCAAGGCGAAGGCCGGTTCGTGCGCCAGACCGGCGGCCGCGGCCAGTACGGCCACGTGAAGATCCGGGTCGAGCCGACTGCCGGGCAGCGGGTTCGAGTTCGTGAACGAGATTACGCGGCGGCTCGGTGCCGAAGGAGTATCATCGGGCCGGCCGAGAAGGGCATCGTGGAAGCGCTGGAAGGCGGCGTTCTGGCCGGCTATCCCGATGTCGGACGTCAAGGTGACGCTCTACGACGGCAGCTACCACGATGTGGACTCGTCGGAAATGGCGTTCAAGATCGCCGGCTCGATGGCGTTCAAGGAAGCGGCCGCGAAGGCCAAGCCGGTTCTGCTCGAGCCGGTCATGAGCGGTCGAGGTGGTGGTTCCGGAAGAGTACATGGGCGACGTGATCGGCGATCTGAATTCGCCGCCGCGGCCGGATCGAAGGGCATGGAACTGCGGGGCGCCACGCAGATCATCAAGGCGATGGTGCCGCTGTCGGAGATGTTCGGCTATGCGACCGAGCTGCGCTCGCGCACGCAGGGCCGCGGCAGCTTCACGATGCACTTCGGGCGGTACGAAGAAGTGCCGGCAAGTGTGGCCGAGGAAATCGTCAGCCGGGTGCAGGGGAAGGTAACCAGGTAACGGCCGCGATCGGCAGGCGTGGATTGAAACGAGGAGATAAGCACCATGGCGAAAGAAAAATTTGATCGCAGCAAGCCGCACGTCAACATCGGGACGATCGGGCACATCGACCACGGCAAGACGACGCTGACGGCGGCGATCACGAAGGTGTTGGCCAAGCACAATCCGAAGGTGAAGTTCCGGAGCTTCGATTCGATCGACAACGCGCCGGAAGAGAAGGCGCGCGGCATCACGATCGCGGTGGCGCACGTGGAGTACGAGACGCCAGAACCGGCACTACGCGCACGTGGACTGCCCGGGCCACGCCGACTACATCAAGAACATGATCACCGGCGCGGCGCAGATGGACGGCGCGATCCTGGTGGTGGCGGCGACCGACGGGCCGATGCCGCAGACGCGCGAGCACATCCTGCTGGCGCGGCAGGTGGGCGTGCCGTACATCGTGGTGGCCTTGAACAAGGTCGACGTGGTGGACGATCCGGAGCTGCTGGACCTGGTGGAGCTGGAAGTGCGCGAGCTGCTGACGAGCTACGAGTTCCCGGGCGACGACCTGCCGGTGGTGCGGGTGAGCGCGCTGGGCGCGCTGAACGGCGAGCCGGAGTGGGAGAAGACGATCGACGAGCTGATGGAGGCGGTGGACAACTACATTCCGATGCCGGAGCGCGACGATGGACAAGCCGTTCCTGATGCCGATCGAAGACATTTTCTCGATTCAGGGCCGCGGCACGGTGGTGACGGGCCGCATCGAGCGGGGCATCGTGCAAGGTCGGCGAGGAAGTGGAGATCGTCGGGTTCCGCGACACGCGCAAGACGGTGGTGACCGGCGTGGAGATGTTCAAGAAGCTGCTGGACGAGGGCCGGGCGGGCGACAACGTGGGCCTGCTGCTGCGCGGCATCGACAAGGAAGAAGTGGAGCGCGGGCAGGTGATGGCGAAGCCGGGCTCGATCACGCCGCACAAGAAGTTCAAGGGCGAGGTGTACGTGCTGAGCAAGGAAGAGGGCGGGCGGCACACGCCGTTCTTCAAGGGGTACCGGCCGCAGTTCTACTTCCGGACGACGGACGTGACGGGAGTGGCGGAGCTGCCGGAAGGCACGGAGATGGTGATGCCGGGCGACAACGTGACGATCTGATCGTGGAGCTGATCACGCCGGTGGCGATGGACAAGGGGCTGCGCTTCGCCATTCGCGAAGGCGGCCGCACGGTCGGCGCCGGCACGGTGGCCGAGGTAATCAGTAGGTAATAGGCGTAGAGGCGGGCCGGGAACCGGCCCGCCTGGCGCGAGGAAACGAAATGAGCCAGAGCCTGACAAAACGCATTCGGATTCGCCTGAAGGCGTACGATCACCGGGTGCTGGATCAGTCGACGACGGAGATCGTGGAGACGGCCAAGCGGACCGGCGCGCAGGTGGCGGGCCCGATTCCGCTGCCGACGATCGCGAACCGTTACACGGTGATCGCGGTCGCCGCACGTGGACAAGAAGTCGCGCGAGCAGTTCGAGATCCGGACGCACAAGCGTCTGCTCGACATTCTCGAGCCGACGCAGGAGACGGTGGATGCGCTGATGAAGCTGGATCTGCCGGCCGGTGTGGACGTCGAGATCAAGGCGTTCGGCAAGGAGCCGAAGTAAGCGCTCGAGCGCATTGGACGGCTGCGGCTTGCGAGTCACGGAGAGCGCACGCGGCTGGAAGCGCCGCTGGACCGGATCAGCCGTGAGAGCAGATCGCTGGAGGCGGTAGAGAGGTTGAAGGACTATGAGCCCAGGAATTCTTGGCAAGAAGATCGGGATGACGCAGGTGTTCCGCGCCGGACGGGCAGGTGGTGCCCGTGACGCTTGCTGAAGGCGGGGCCCTGCGTGGTGGTGCAGCGCAAGACGCCGGCGACGGACGGCTACGACGCCGTGCAGCTCGGCCTGCTGGAGTTCGTCAAGCCGCGCGCAGTCAACAAGCCGACGGCCGGCCACCTGAAGAAGGCCGGCGTGGAAGGCGGCGCCAGGTTCCTGCGCGAATTCCGGCTGCGCGCCGGGCGACGACGACCTCAAGCCGGGCGACCGGGTGCTGGTGGATCAGTTCAAGCCGAACGAGAAGGTGGACGTCATCGGCGATCAGCAAGGGCCGCGGATTCGCGGGCGTCGTGAAGCGGCATCATTTCCGCGGCGGCGACGCGACGCACGGTTCGATGTTCCACCGCGCGCCGGGATCGATCGGCGCATCGAGCTTTCCGTCGCGCGTGTTTCCCGGGCATGCGCATGGGCGGGCACATGGGCAACGCGCAGGTGACGGTGCGGAACCTCGAGGTCGTCGACGTGGACGCCGAGGACAACGTGCTGGTGGTGAAGGGCGCGGTGCCGGGGCCGAACGGCGGCTACGTCGTCGTGCGGCGGGCGAAGAGGTAAGACACCATGCCGAAAGTTGATGTTGTCGATTTGAATAATCAGAAGGTCGGCGAGCTCGAGCTCTCCGACGCGGTGTTCGGCGCCGAAGTCAACGAGGCGCTGCTCTACGAAGCGGTCCGCCATCACCTGGCCGGGCCAGCGCAGCGGCACGGCGAAGACGAAGGTCCGCCGCGAAGTGGCCGGCTCGGGCAAGAAGCTGTGGAAGCAGAAGGGCACCGGCCGGGCCCGCGTGGGTTCGATCCGGTCGCCCGCTCTGGCGGCACGGCGGCACGACGCACGGGCCGCGTGCCGCGCGACTACAGCTACCGGCTGCCGCAAGAAGATGGTGCTGGGCGCGCTGCGCTCGGCGCTGACGGCGAAGCTGCGGACGGCGAGTTGAAGGTGGTGCCAGACGTTCGACGCTGGCCGACCACAAGACGAAGACGATGGCGAGCGCGCTGAAGCAGCTGGAAGCTGACCGGACGGTGCTGCTGGTGGACAACGAGCGAGCGAACCGCAACCTGGAGCTGAGCTCGCGCAACCTGGCGGGCGTGAAGCTGGTGGCGACGCAAGACGTGACCACCTACGACCTGCTGGCGCACAAGCGCGTGCTGCTGAGCGAAGCGGCGGCGCGGAAGCTTTCGGAGGCGCTGGCGAAATGAACCTCTACGAAGTCATCCGCCGCCCGATCGTCACCGAAAAGGGCGTGGCGAAGAAGGAAGCCGAGCGCACGCTCTGTTTCGAAGTGCACCAGAACGCCAACAAGACCAGATTCAAGGGCGCGGTTGAGAAGCTGTTCAAGGTGAAGGTGGCCGAGGTGCGCACCGCCAACTTCGAGGGCAAGCTGCGCCGCCGGGGCCGGTTCGCCGGCTACCGGTCGGACTGGAAGAAGGCCTACGTCAGGCTGAAGGCCGGGCGAGAAGATGCCGGAGTTCGCGGAGATCTAGAGGAGGGCGGAACCATGCCGATTAAAATCTATCGCCCGACAACGCCGACGCGGCGCTTCCAGACGGTGGTCTCCCGCGAGGAGATCACCAAGCAGACGCCCGAGAAGAGTCGCTGGTGCGAGGGCAAGCAAGCGCACCGGCGGCCGCAACAGCACGGGCCGGGTCACGATCCGGTTCCGCGGCGGCGGGCACAAGCAGACCTACCGCGTGGTCGATTTCAAGCGCGACAAGACGGGCGTTCCGGCGCAAGGTGGCGGCGATCGAATACGATCCGAACCGTTCGGCGCGCATCGCGCTGCTGCACTACGTCGGACGGCGAGAAGCGCTACATCCTGCAGCCGGTCGGGCTGGAAGTGGGCCGGACGGTGGTGTCGCGGCCCGAGGCCGACATCCTGGTGGGCAACGCGCTGCCGCTGAAGAACATCCCGGCCGGCACGATCGTTCACAACATCGAGCTGCGGCCCGGCAAGGGCGCGCAGATGGCGCGGTCGGCGGGCGCGCGGCGCAGTTGGTTTCGCGCGAAGGCGGACTGGCGCTGCTGAAGCTGCCCTCGGGCGAAATGCGGCGGGTGCAGGTCGGACTGCATGGCGACGATCGGGCAGGTGGGCAATGTCGACCACGAAAACGTTTCGCTCGGCAAGGCGGGGCGCACGCGCTGGCTGGGCAAGCGGCCGCACAACCGCGGCGTCTCGATGAACCCGGTGGACCACCCGCACGGCGGCGGCGAAGGCAGGACCTCGGGCGGCCGTCATCCGGTGACGCCGTGGGGCCAGCCGACGCGCGGCTTCAAGACGCGCAACAACAAGCGCACCGACAAGTGGATCGTGACGCCGAAGGGCAAGAAGAAGTAGCGAGAGGGAATAGAGCAAGATGAGCCGTTCACTTAAAAAAGGGCCGTTCACCGACGACCATCTGGTCAAGAAGGTGGCCGAGCTGAAGGCGCGGAACGAGAAGAAGGTGGTCCGGACCTGGTCGCGGCGCTCGACGATCCTGCCGGAGTTCGTCGGCCACACGATCGCCGTGCACAACGGCAAGAAGTTCATTCCGGTGTATGTCACCGAGAACATGGTGGGCCACAAGCTGGGCGAGTTCTCGCCGACGCGCACGTTCAAGGGACACGCCGGCGAAGGCGGCGACTGAGAAGGCGGCCAAGCCGGCATAAGAGGAGTCAGGAGCATGGAAGCAAGAGCGGAAGCCAGATATATCCGGGTCTCGCCGCAGAAGGCGCGGCTGGTGGTGGACCTGATCCGCGGCCAGAAGGCGGGCGAGGCGCATTGACATTCTGCGCGACCACGAACAAGCGGATCGCGCCGGCGGTCGAGAAGGTGCTGCGGTCGGCGATCGCCAACGCGCGAGAACCGGTCGACCGACGTGGACGTGGACGAGCTGGTGGTGACCGAAGCGTACGTGAACGAAGGGCCGCGCATGAAGCGGGTCCGGCCGGCGCCGATGGGCCGGGCCTACCGGTACCAGCGGCGCATGGCGCACATCGTCGTGACGGTTGGCGAGACGGGAGCCTGACGGGAGGGAAGTCAGACATGGGACAGAAAGTTCATCCGTACGGATTCCGGCTGGGCTTCACCAAGACCTGGCGTTCGCGCTGGTTCGCCAAGCAGGACTACGCGAAGCTGCTGCACGAAGACCTGGAACTGAAGGAAGCGCTGCGGAAGCGGCTGAAGGCGGCGGGCGTGAGCTCGATCGAAGTGGAGCGGCCGGGCAACAAGCTGCGGATCACGATCCGCACGTCGCGGCCGGGCATCATCATCGGCCGCAAGGGCGCCGAGATCGAGAAGCTGAAGCAGGAGCTGGCGAAGCAGACCAAGCGCGAAGTCTTCATCGACATCCAGGAAGTGCACAAGCCGGAGCTGGACGCGCAGCTGGTGTCCGAATCGATCGCGCTGCAGCTCGAAAAGCGCGTGGCGTTCCGCCGCGCGATGCGCAAGGCCGTGGATTCGGCGCTGCGGTTCGGCTGCAAGGGAATCAAGGTGCGCGTGTCGGGCCGCCTGAACGGCGCCGAAATCGCGCGCAGCGAGTGGTATCTGCAGGGGCAGCTTGCCGCTGCACACGCTGCGCGCCGACATCGACTACGGTTTCGCGCCAGGCGTACACGACGTACGGCGTGATCGGCGTCAAGTGCTGGATTTACAAGGGTGAAATTCTCGACGCGACGGGTTGCTGCCGCGCCGGGCCGAAGCCGGAGCCGCGACGACGCCGAGACGGGATCGCGCGCGAGCGCGACCGTCCGCGACCGGCCGCGGCGGGACCGCGGGCGACAGGCCGGCGGGCGGCGCCGTCGGTGTCGAGCCGCCGGCGGCAGTGATGCAGCGCTCCGGCCGCAGCTGCCCGCGGCCGCGCCGGCAGCCGCTCCGACAGCAGCGCCGCAGAGCCTGCGGCTGGAAGCAGGAACCGGAGCGAGGACGCCGCGCCGGAAGCGAGGCCGGAGACCGAGCCGGCGTCCGGTGAGAAGCGATGAGATTTAGGAAGGGAGTATTAGTCGCCATGTTGATGCCGAAGAAGGTCAAGTACAGAAAGCAGCAGCGCGGCCGCATGACGGGCAAGGCCTGGCGCGGTTCGACGCTCTCTTTCGGCGACTTCGGCCTGAAGGCGATGGGCTGCGGCTGGATCACCGACCGGCAGATCGAAGCGGCCCGTATCGCCATGACGCGCTTCATCAAGCGCGGCGGCAAGGTGTGGATCCGCCTGTTCCCGGACAAGCCGATCACCAAGAAGCCGGCCGAAACCCGTATGGGAAAGGGCAAGGGCGCGCCGGAAGCAGTGGGTGTGCGTGGTCCGGCCGGGCAAGATCCTGTTCGAGATGGAAGGCGTGATCCGCTCGAGCTGGCCGACGGAGGCCATGCGGCTGGCGGCGCACAAGCTGCCGATCCGCACCAAGCTGGTCACGCGCGAGCAGGTGCTCAGCTAGGGCGCCGGAGAGGAAGTAAGAGATGAAAGCGGAAAAGATTCGAGAGATCTGGACGACAAAGAGCTGGCGGGCAAGCTCAAGGAGATGGACGAGCAGATCTTCCGGCTCCAGTTCCAGATGTCGATGGGGCAGATGGACGGCCTGAAGAAGTACCGCGAGCTGCGGAAGGACCGGGCGCGGATCATCACCATCGCTGCGCGAGCGGGAACTTGCCGGCCGCGAAGGAGGCCGAGAAGTAAGCCATGGCCGAGCAGAAAGCCAAGCACACAAGAACGAGAAGGTCGGCGAGGTGGTCTCGACCAAGATGGCGAAGACCATCGTGGTGGAGGTGACGCGGCGCGTGCCGCACCCGCTCTACAAGCGGATCGTGACCAAGCGCAAGAAGTTCTACGCGCACGACGAGCAGGAGCACGGCGAAGATCGGCGACGTGGTGCGGATCGTCGAGAGCCGGCCGCTGAGCAAGCTGAAGCGGTGGACGCTGGGTGAAGTGGTCCGGCGGGCGGTCGACCCGACGCTGGCCGCGCAATAGGCGCTTGGGCGACTAAGGCGGCCCAGGGCGACTGAAGATTTAGATTGCAGAGACGAGGACTGAAGCCATGATCGGAATGAGAACGATGCTCGAGGTCGCCGACAACAGCGGCGCGCGCAAGCTGCAGTGCATCCTGCCGCGCGGCGGCGACAAGGGCCTGCGGGCCGGCCTGGGCGACGTCGTCACGGCCAGCGTGAAGGAAGCGGCGCCGGATTCCAGCATCAAGAAGGGCAAAGTGGTGCGCTGCGTGATCGTGCGCATGCGCAAGGAAACGCGCCGCAAGGACGGCACCTACATCCGCTTCGACTCCAACGCGGCGGTGCTGATCAACGAGGTGGGCGAGCCGGTGGGCACGCGCGTGTTCGGGCCGGTGGCGCGCGAACTGCGCGACAAGCGGTTCATGAAGATCGTGTCGCTGGCGCCGGAGGTGATCTGAATGGCGAGGCACGGCTCGCAAACGGCATGACGAAGCCGAAGGAGCCGGTCCGGATCCAGATCAAGAAGAACGACACCGTGAAGGTGATCGCCGGCCGCGACAAGGGCAAGACGGGCCGCGTGCTCGAAGTGAATCGCGAAGACGGGCCGGCGTGCTGGTCGAGGGCGTGATGATGGTCAAGCGCCACACCGGCCGAATCCGGCCAAGCAGATCAAGGGCGGCATCGCCGAGCGCGAGAGCCCGATCCACGTCTCCAACGTGATGATCGTCTGACCGCGGACGGCAAGACGACGCGGATCGGCATCAAGATGGAAACGCGTCGGCGGCAAGACGCGGCGGACGCGCGTCTGCCGCAAGTGCGGGGAGTCGCTGGACAAGAAGTAACGAGGATACGCGGAGAAGGAACGAATGGCAGCGAGACTGAGAGAACACTACATGAAGAACGGTGGTGCCGGCGCTGATGAAGGAGTTCGGCTACGAGAACGTGATGGCCGTGCCGAAGCTCGAAAAGATCTCGGTCAACATCGGCATGGGCGAAGCGACGCAGAACGCGAAGCTGATGGACGGCGCGGTGCACGGAGCTGGGCCAGATCGCCGGCCAGAAGCCGGTGATCACCAAGGCGCGCAAGTCGATCGCGGCATTCAAGCTGCGCGAGGGCATGTCGATCGGCTGCATGGTGACGCTGCGCGGCGACCGCATGTACGAGTTCCTGGACCGGCTGGTGAACGTCGCGCTGCCGCGCGTCCGCGACTTCCGCGGCGTTTCGACCGAAGTCTTCGACGGGCGCGGCAACTACACGCTGGGCGTGAAGGACCAGTTGATCTTCCCGGAGATCGACTACAACAAGGTGGAGAAGACCAAGGGCATGAACATCTGCATCACCACCACGGCGAAGACCGACGCCGAAGGGCTGGCGCTGCTGAAGCAGCTGGGCATGCCGTTCCGGCAGAACTGAAACGGCGAGTAGAGACGGCAAGAGCAGAGAACAAGGACGAACGATGGCCACGACCGCAAAGATCGCCAAGGACCTGAAAAAGCCAAAGTTTCAAGTGCCGGCACCGCAACCGCTGCTAGCGGTGCGGGCGGCCGCGGGCTTACTGCGCAAGTTTGAGCTTTGCCGGATCTGCTTCCGCAAGCTGGCTCTCGCCGGCGAGATCCCCGGCGTGATCAAGGCGAGCTGGTGAGACCCGGCGCAGGACAAGAGGCAAATAGAAGAGGAATGACCGAGGAAAGACAATGACGTCCGATCCCATCGCCGACATGCTGACGCGCATCCGCAACGCCATCAAGGCGCGGCACCCCAAGGTGGACGTGCCGGCTTCGAAGCTGAAGACGGAGATTGCGCGCATCCTGAAGGAAGAGGGCTACATCCTCAACTACAAGATGGCCGAAGAAGGCGCGCACAAGGCGATTCGCGTTTATCTGAAGTACACGGCGGCGAACGCAGCCGGTGATCTCGAAGATCGAGCGCGTGTCGCGCCCGGGCTGCCGCGTGTACGTCGGGCAGCACGGAGATTCCGCGGGTGCTCGGGCGGCCTGGGGATCAACATCCTGACCACGCCGCAGGGCGTGATGACCGGGCGAGACGCGCGCAAGGAAGGCGTCGGCGGCGAGCTGCTCTGCCAGGTCTGGTAGGACTGGAGCGTGAGGCTGACGCTGGCACAGGTTCCTGAAGGAACTAAGAATGTCGAGAATTGGAAAAAAGCCGATCCCGCTGCCGGCCGGCGTGAAGATCAACATCGGCGAGCGAGCTGGAGGTGAAGGGCCCGAAGGGCAAGCTGACGGTGCCGATCCCGCACGGGCATCCGCATCGAGCAGAAGGACGGGACGCTCGAACATCAAGCGCGACAGCGACCAGTACGCGGCGCTGCACGGGCTGACGCGGGCGCTGGCGGCCAACGCGGTGCAGGGCGTCTCGCACCGGCTTCACGCGGGAGCTGGACATCGTCGGCATCGGCTACCGCGCCGACGTGAAGGGCAACATCGTCACCTTCACCTGGGCTACTCGCACCCGATCGAGGTCCTGCTGCCGAGGGGTCGACTGCAAGATCGACAAGCAGACGCACCTGGTGCTGAGCGGCATCGACCGGCAGGTGCTGGGCCAGGTGGCGGCCAACATCCGCGCGCTGCGCCCGCCGGATCCGTACAAGAACAAGGGCATCCGGTACACCGGCGAAGTGCTTGCGCAAGAAGGTCGGCAAGACCGGCGCGGGAGGTAAGGAGGACCGCAGGCGATGAATAAACTAACCGACAAGAACGCCCGCCGCGTCCGGATTCACACAGCGCATCCGCGCGCAAGTGTCAAGGGCACGCCGGAGCGGCCGCGCCTGGCCGTGTTCCGCAGCTGAAGCACATCTACGCGCAGGTGATCGACGACGCAAGGCGGCCGCACGCTCGTGGCGGCGTCGTCGAGCGGAGAAGAGCGCCGCCGCCAGCGGCGGCAACGTGGCCGGCGCGAAGGCGATCGGCAAGCTGGTGGCCGAGCGCGCCAAGGAGAAGGGCATCAAGACAGGTGGTTTTCGACCGCGGCGGCTACCTGTATCACGGGCGCGTCAAGGCGCTGGCCGACGCCGCGCGCGAAGCGGGACTGGAGTTCTAACGACATGGCAGCGACTACAGTGAAGACGCATCGATCCGCAGACGCTGAACCTGAAAGAGCAGGTGGTCGCGATCAACCGCGTCACCAAGGTGGTCAAGGGCGGCAAGAACCTGAGCTTCTCGGCGCTGGTGGTGATCGGCGATCCCGGCGCGAAGGTGGTCGGCTTCGGCACCGGCAAGGCGAAGGAAGTGCCGTCGGCCATCAAGAAGGGCATCGAGGCGGCGAAGAAGAACCTGCGCCAGGTGCACACGTGCTGGACACGACGATCCCGCACCAGGTGCTCGGGCCGGTTCGGCAGCGGCCAGGTGCTGCTGAAGCCGGCGCCGGAAGGCACGGGCGTGATCGCCGGCGGGCCGGTGCGCGCGGTCATTCAGGCCGTGGGCATCCCGAACGTGCTGACCAAGTCGATCGGCACGCACAACCCGCACAACGTGGTGAAGGCGACCATCGAGGCGCTCGAGCATGTTGCGCGACAAGGCAGCGGTGGCCGACCTGCGCGGCCTGAGCGTGGAGAAGCTGTAATGGCGGACAGAAGCGAACGATCAAAATCAAGCTGGTGCGCAGCCCGATCTGCACGCCGGAAAAGCACAAGCGGGTGGTGCAGGGCCTGGGGCTGCGCAAGATGAACCAGGTGGTGGAGCGGCCGGACACGCCGGGCTTCCGCGGCATGGTGAAGAAGGTGCCGCACCTGCTCCGCATCGTCGAGTAGAGGGCTGCGCGACGCCGATAGCTGAAGAGGATAGAGCGATATGAATCTCAGTGGACTGAAACCGCCCGGCCGGCCAGGCAAGAAGCAGCAGCGCGTCGGCCGCGGCATGGGTTCGGGCCGCGGCAAGACTCCGGCCGCGGCGCACAAGGGCGCGACGTCGGTCTCCGGCTATTCGCAAGATGCGCGGTTTTGAAGGCGGCCAGATGCCGCTGCACCGCCGCCTGCCGAAGCGCGGCTTCACGAACATCTTCAAGAAGGAGTACGCCATCGTCAACCTCGGGCGCGCTGGAGAAGCTGGAAGGCGACACCTTCACGCCGGACACGTCTGATCGAAGCTCGGCGTCGATCAAGAAGCTCGGCGACGGCCTGAAGATTCTGGGCACGGGCGAGCTGACGCGCAAGATCACGGTGGAGGCGCACCTGTTCTCGAAGTCCGCCGCAGGAGAAGATCCAGGCGGCCGGCGGCAGCGTGCGCAGGTGATCGGCGAAGCAGCCGCAGGCCGAGTAGGCGCCGGGCAACCGCGAGGCGAGATCCTATGAAGAAGTTTTTCGAAGCCTTCGCGAACATCTTCCGGATTCCGGATCTGCGCAAGCGGGTCCTGTTCACGCTGGGGCTGCTGGCGGTCTACCGGCTGGGCGCGCACATCCCCACGCCGGGCATCGACGTCGACGCGCTTGGAGGAGTTCTTCGCGCAGAACGCAGGGCACGCTCTTCGGATTCTTCGATCTGTTCGCGGGCGGCAAGTTCCGCCGGCTGACGATCTTCGCCCTGGGCATCATGCCCTACATCACGGCGTCGATCATCCTGCAGTTGCTGACCGTGGTCGTCCCGACCCTCGAGAAGCTGCAGAAGGAAGGCGAACTCGGGCGGCGCAAGATCACGCAGTGGACGCGCTACCTGACGGTCGGCCTGTCCGTCGATGCAGTCGTTCGGCATCGCGACCGGGCCTGCAGGCGCATGCAGGGCGGCTTCGTGCTCAATCCGGGCTTCGGCTTCGTCCTGCATGACCATCTCTGCGCTGACCACCGGCACGGCGTTCATCATGTGGCTGGGCGAGCAGATCAGCGAGCGCGGCATCGGCAACGGCATGTCGCTGATCATCTTCGCCGGCATCGTGGTCGGGCTGCCGAGCGCGATCGAGAACATCTACACGAACATGTTCGTGACCAGCGACGTGGAACGCGCTGCACGCTGATCATCATCCTGGTCATGATGGTCGCTGGTGGTGGCGTTCATCGTGCTGGTGGAGCGCGGCGAGCGCCGCATTCCGGTGCAGTACGCCAAGCGCGTGGTGGGCCGCCGGGTGATGGGCGGGCAGTCCACGCACCTGCCGCTGAAGGTCAACGCCGGCGGCGTGATCCCGGTGATCTTCGCCTCGTCGATCCTGGCCTTCCCGCAGACGCTGCTGCAACGTGCCGGTCGATCAAGAACAATCGACTGGCTGATCGGCGATGCTCGACGTCGATCCGGCACGGCGAGCCGCTCTACTACTGCTGTTCGTCGCGCGGCATCATCTTCTTCTGCTTCTTCTACGTCTCGATCATCTTCAACCCGAACGAAGCGGCCGACAACATGCGCAAGTACGGCGGCTTCATCCCGGGCATCCGGCCGGGCAAGAACACGGCCGACTACATGAACAAGATCCTGACCAAGATCACGGTGGTGGGCGGCCTGTACCTGTCGATCCTCTGCCTGATTCCGGAGATCATGATCTCGGGCATCAAGCTGCAGCACCTGCCGCTGCGTCGGCAACTGGATCGACCACGTACTTCCCGCGCTGGCTGCTGGACGGCTTGGGCGTGACGTTCTACTTCGGCGGCACGTCGCTGCTGATCGTGGTGGGCGTGGCCATGGACACGGTCAATCAGATCGAGGCGCAGTTGATCATGCGCCACTACGAAGGATTTACGCCGCGCGCGGGCCGGATCCGCGGCCGGCGGAGCGCGGTCTAACTGTGTTGACGAGAGTGAGGCGTTCCACCTTCCAGTCGAGGACGGATGGCCGCCGCGATGAACGAGCAGACTACTGAGCCAGCGCTACGTTGGCGAGCGCTCGCAGAGCGCTGATCCTGTTCGGTCCGCCGGGTTCGGGAAAGGGCACGCAGGCCAAGCTGCTCGAGGAGTGCCTGGCGGTTCCCCACATCTCGACCGGCGACATGCTGCGGGACCGCATCGCCGCGGGCGATCCGCTTGGGCCGGAGGTGCAGCGATCTGATGCATGCCGGGCGGCTGGTGTCCGGACGAAGTGGTGAACCGGACTGGTGGAGGACCGGATGGCGAGGCCGGACTGCGCCGGACGGGTTCATCCTGGACGGGTACCCGCGGACGGTGGCGCAGGCCGAGGTTCTGGACGCTGAGTTGCTCGAGCGCGGGGTTCCGGCCAGGTGGTGATCCACCTGGAGTGGATTACAATAAGATTATCGCCCGCATTGACCGGCCGGCGGCAGTGTCCCGTCTGCGGGACGCTGTACAACCTGACGTCGAATCCGCCGCAAGCAGCCGGATCATGTGCGACCTGGATGGGGCGGCGCTGGTGGTGCGCGACGACGACCGGGAGGCGGTGATTCGGGAGCGCCTGGAGGCGTACGACAGGCAGACGCGGCCGGTGCTGGAGTATTTTGCCGCGTACGGGCAAGCCGTTCTATCGAGGTGGACGGCAACGATGGATCGCCGCAGGCGATTCTCGAGCCGGATTCGCGGCTGTTGGTTGAGCCAGTTAGGAATGATCATTCGGAAGAGCGCCGGCGGAGCTGGAGAAGATGCGGCGAGGCCGGCTTGCTGGTGTACCAGATCCTGCAGAAGCTGAGGGAGATGGTCGGTGAGGGCGTCACGACGCTGGACCTGGAGAGTCGTGGCGGAGAAGATGATCGCGGACGCGGGCGCGAAGCCGGCGTTCAAAGGATATTACGTGCCGGCGGCCGGGGACGAAGTACCCGTTCGTGCTGTGCACCTCGGTGAACGACGAGATCGTGCACGGGATGCCGTCGGCAAAGCGGGTGCTGAAGGCCGGGCGACATCGTTTCGATCGACACCGGCGTGCAGTTGGACGGCTACTTCGGCGATTCGGCCATCACGGTTGCCGGTCGGCGAGGTGAGCGAGGAGGTGCAGAAGCTGCTGGAGGTGACCGAGGAGTCGCTGGAACTGGCGATCGAGCAGGTGCGGCCGGCAACCGGCTGTTCGACGTGTGCGGGGCGGTGGAGCGGCACGTGACGGCGAACGGGTTTTCGATGGTGCGGGAGTATGTGGGACACGGCATCGGGACGCAGCTGCACGAGGAGCCGCAGGTTCCGAATTACGTGGACCGGCAGAACGAGAATCCGCGGTTGAAAGAAGGCATGGTGCTGGCGATCGAGCCGATGGTGAACGCCGGCAGGCCGGAAGCGAAGGTTCTGAGCGACCGCTGGACGGCGGTGACGAAGGACGGGACCTACTGCGGCGCACTTCGAGCATTGCGTCGCGGTGACGGAGAACGGGCCGTGGGTGCTGACGAGGCCGTGAGGGCGGAAGGCGGCGCGAAGGCGATGGCATCGGTGATTGCGGTAGTCGTCGAGATTCTGCCCAGCGTGGTCTACCGGGTGGAGCTGGCCGACCGGCCGGCAGGTGCTGGCGCACCTGGCGGCGCGGCCGGCGAGACGGAATTTTGTGCGGCTCCGGCCGCGCGACCGGGTCGAGGTGGAACTGTCGGCCGCGGATCCGACGCGGGGACGGATCGTGAAGGTTTTGATCGAAGTAAGCAGCGGCTGAGCAGGCCGGAAGCGAAGGTGATCGATGAAAGTTCGAGCATCGGTCAAGAAGATTTGCGACAAGTGCAAGGTGATCCACCGCGAGGGCGTGGTGCGGGTCATCTGCGTGAATCCGAAGCACAAGCAGCGGCAGGGTTAGCTAGGAGCAGGAGAGGAGAAGATATGGCACGTATTGCCGGCGTGGATCTGCCGCCCGGAAGAGGGCCGAGATCGGGCTGACCTACATTTACGGCATCGGCCGGACGCGGTCGAAGTCGATTCTGCACCGGGCGGGGATCGACTCCGAACAAGAAGATCGCCGACCTGACCGAAGAAGAGGTCAACCACATCCGCCAGATCCTGGAAGAAGAAGGCGCGGTCGAAGGCGACCTGCGCAAGGAAGTCTCGATGAACATCAAGCGGCTCATCGAGATGGGTTCCTACCGCGGGCTGCGGCACCGCCGCGGCCTGCCGGTGCGCGGCCAGCGCACGCACACCAATGCGCGCACCCGCAAGGGTCCGCGCCGCGGCACCGTCGCCAACAAGAAGAAGGCCGGCAAGTAAGCCGGATAGGAACGAGTCCGCAGGAGTGAACTGAGATTATGGCGAAAGCAGCAGCAAAGGCGAGCAAGAAGAAGACCTTCAAGAAGAAAGAAAAGAAGAACGTGCCGATGGGCGTCGTGCACGTCCAGGCGACGTTCAACAACACCATCGTCACGATCACGGATCCAGGAGGGCAATATGATGTCCTGGTCGAGCGCGGGTCGCTGGGCTTCCGCGGGTCGCGCAAGGGCACTCCCTTCGCCGCGCAGCAGGCGGCGCTGACGGCGGCCAACAAGGCGAAGGAAGCGGGCTGCGGCTGGTGGAAGTGCGGGTGGCGGGCCGGGTTCGGGCCGCGAATCGGCCGTCCGCGCGCTGTCCACGGCGGGCATCGAAGTGCGGGCCATCAGGGACGTGACGCCGATTCCGCACAACGGCTGCCGGCCGCCGAAGAAGCGCCGAGTCTGATTTCCTGAGTTTTCCGGAGTGCGCCGCGCAAGCGGCGCGCCGGTGTGTGTAACAAGCAGGAAGAAGGCCGCCGCCGCCGGAAGCCGGAGATGGGCCGCGGCCGTAAACTGCACCTGTCACAGAGAAGCTGAAGGAGGTCCTTTGGCACGATATATTGGCCCGGTTTGCCGGCTGTGCCGGCGCGAGGGCATGAAACTGTTCCTGAAGGGCGAGCGCTGCCACACCGAGAAGTGCGCCATCGAAGCAAGCGCAATTTCCCTCCCGGGCAGCACGGCAAGGACCGCAAGCCGAAGATCGTCGGCTACGGTCTGCAGCTGCGCGAGAAGCAGAAGCGCCGCGCTACTACGGCGTGCTTGAAATTCAGTTCCGCAACCTGTTCGAGAAGGCCGCGCGGCAGAAGGGCATCACCGGCGAGAACCTGCTCGGGCATGCTGGAGCGCCGGCTGGACAACGTGATTTACCGCATGGGCTTCGGCACCAGCCGCGCGCAGGCGCGCCAGATGGTCCGCCACGGCCACATTGAGGTCAACGGCCGCAAGGTGGACATTCCCAGCTATATCGTGCGGCCCAACGATGTGGTCGAAGTGCGCGAGAAGAGCCGGACCAAGCCCGGCCATCCTTCGGCGCCGCGACGCCACCGCCCACGCTCCTGCTCCGAACTGGCTGGAAGTCGACCGCGAGGCGCTGAAGGCACGGATCCTCGGCCATCCCGAAGCGCGACGAGCTGGTGCAGATCCAGCTCGAACGAGCAGCTCATCGTCGAGCTGTACTCGAAGTAAGGGAGCAAGGAGCGAGCGATGTTCAAAGGATTCCAGAAACCCAAGCGACTGGTCGCCAATACCGAGACGCTCACGGAACGGTACGGCATGTTCACGGCGCAGCCGTTTGAGCGCGGTTTCGGGACCACCATCGGCAACGCGCTGCGCCGCGTGCTGCTGAGCTCGATCGAAGGCGCGGCCATCACGGCCGTCCGGATCGAGAGGCGTGGAGCACGAGTTCAGCCCGATTCCGGGCGTGGTCGAAGACGCCACCGACATCATCCTGAACCTGAAGCAGATTCCGTTCAAGATGATGGGCGAAGGCATCAACCACCGTCCGCTGCGCGTCGATCAGGCCGGGCGAAGTGCCTCAGCGGCAGATCGAAGACCGATCCGACGTCGAAGTGCTGGACCGCAACCTGCACATCGCCACCGTGTCGAGGGCGGCAGCCTCACCATCGAGATGCGGCTGAAGTCGGGCCGCGGCTACGTCTCGCGCGACCGGAACTTCGACGAGGACCTGCCGCTCGGCTACATCCCGATCGACTCGGTCCACTCGCCGGTGCGCAAGGTGAACTTCACGGTCGAGGCCGCGCGCCTCGGCCAGATGACCGACTACGACAAGCTGACCCTCGAAGTCTGGACCAACGGGGGCTTGTGCTCGCCGTCGCCTGGGCGAAGCTGCCGCACGTCGCCGCCGCCCTGCTGGCGGAGGGACTTGCCGGACGCGACATCGCCGCCGTGATCTCGCGCGGAGCTCGGCGCGCTGACCCGCCAGGCCGCCATCACTCGCCCAGGCGCGCATGCGCGCCGACGGCCGCGGCGGGCCGCCCTGCCCCTTCGCCGTCGCCGTGCTCGGCTCGGCCGGACGCGGCGAGAGCCTGCTGGCGATGGACCAGGACAACGCGGTGTTCTTCGCCGAGGGCGAGCCGGGCGGCAGCGAAGACCGCTGGTTCGAGGTGTTCGGCACCCAGCTCGCCGACATCCTGCACGAGGCCGGCGATCCCCTATCGCCCGCGGCGGCGTGATGGCGAAGATTCTCGCAATGGCGTGGCTCGATCGCGACCTGGCGCGAGCGCATCGCCCGCTGGATCGTCCCGCTCGAGGCCGCAGGACCGGCGGTGGGTCGACATCTTCTTCGACCTGCGCGGGGTGCACGGCGACGGCAATCACCACCACCCTGATCTGGCGTGAGGCCTTCGACGCCGCCAAGGGACAGGTCGCCTTCGCCAAGCTGCTGGCCGAAGCTGCCGGCGCGGTCGGAGCCCGAGCCTCGGCATGTTCGGAGCGTTCAAGACCGACCAGGGCCGCATCGACCCAAGAAGTTCGGTATTTTCGGCATCGTCACCACCGCGCGCGTGCTGGCGATCTGCCATCACGTGCTCGATCGCTCGACCCCCGGCCGGCTGGCCGGCATGAAGGCGGCCGACATCGGCGGCGAAGAGGACCTCGACGTGCTCGCCGAGGCGCACGCTGTCCTGCTCGATCTCGTGCTGGCGCAGCAGATCGAGGACCTCGAGCAGGGCCTGCCGCTGTCGAACAGCGTGGTGGTCCGCCGTCTCACCAAGCGCGAGCGGGAGCGCATGCGCATGGCCCTGCAGGCGGTCGCGCCGCTCGAGAAGCTCACCCGCGATCTGCTGTTCAAGGTCTGACCGCCGCCGCATCGCGGCACTCACGACGAGGATCGTCGGCCGATCGACAGCGAAGACGCCAATGCGAATCAAATGCAGCTCGCCTTCCGCACGTCAGGTGAGCGTCGAGGTTGTGCAATGGTGAACTGCCCATGACCTGGATCAACGCGGCCGCGTCGTCGCACACATATATAATAAGGCGTGAATGTGTTGAAATGCCAGGAGAGGCCTCCGCGACAAGTGCGCGGAGGGGTATTTCATGCGCAGGGAATTCGCGCGACCAACGCTCGCGCAACGCGGATAGCGGCCGTCTGCATCCGACCGCATTCGCGGAAGCGACCGTCGCCGGCATCCTCAGTCTCGTCTGCGTCAACCCGCCTGCCCGCCGCCGCCTCGGTCTGACCGCCGCGAGCCGGCGCGCCGACGGCTGGCCGGCCTGGTATTTGTGGCTCGCCGGCACGTCCGGCGCGTATGAGCTCGGCGCTCGTTCCGCCGGCGATGGCGGTTGATTCGCCTCCGACCGGCGCCGCACTTCGCGTTTCGCTATTTCCCGCATCCCGACGAAGACGCCTGCGCGGACTTTGCCGCAATCGAACAGCAGGCGCGATGTTCGCCGCTGTTCGACCATACGGGAACACCGGCGATCGAGACGATGGGCGAACTCGACCCGAGCCTGTTTCATATCGCGATGCTGTCGCTGCGCCCCTCGCTCGCCGACGGCGGCCTCGATCTCACCCTCGAAGCCCAGGACGCGTGGCCGGAAACGATCGAAACGGAGAACGGTCCGCAGACCCGGCGCGCCGTTGCCGGGCTCGCCCTCGCCGCGCCGATCGTCGATTTTCTCGTCTGCGCCCACACCTATTGCGGCCGGCATCCCCCGCACGCATTGCGATGACGCGCGTGCCGGGCATCGCCTGGCACGTCGATTCGGACGGCATCGGACGACCCTCGCCGTCGCCGCACGCATCGCTGTTCACGCTTCGCGTCGACGGATTGCCTGCCCTCGGAATACCGGCGTCGCTGTGCGCACGCGGCGACAGGCGAGGCAGAGCCGGCACGCGCGACGGAGACGATCGTCTGCCGGCACGACGGCACTGATGCGCCGCCTCGTTTCGCACCCTTCGCGACCGACGACTGGTGGAAGGCGGCGACGTGGCGGTTCTATCCGGTCGGCGCGATGTGCGGATGCCAGGTCGACGATGAGACCGTGGTCGGCCGCGACGACCCCTCCGGCGCCAGACAGCGGCGGAGTGTCCACCGATGACGTCCCGATCCGAGCTCACGCGGCGCGCCTTCCTCTCCTTCCGTCTAACAGCACCCGAGCCCCGTTGCCGCACAGCCACCGCTTCCGAATTCGCGCTCTCGTCCTACGCGCTTGCCTGCGCGCAGGTGAACGAGGCACGCCCCTTCCTCGCCGACGAGGCCCGCCGGTACGGAATCCCCACGGAGAATCGCACCGACACCGAGATCTTGAGAGACGTCTTCGCCAAAGCCCGTTTGCCGGCCGACTGACCGCTGCGCGGCGATGACGCCGCGACGGGACGATCGACGTGGCGACCCGATCGACCGGCCGGACCACTTGCAAGGAGACCCGCCATGGGTCAACGCACGACGCCCACCGAAGAACGCTTCGGGGAAGGCTGGCTCGAGGAGCGGCAGATCGCCGCCCGCTGGCCGCTTCCGGTCACGCACGCCGTCAACGTTCTGGCCCTGTTGGCGGTGTTCTTCATCACCTGGTGGATCTTCCAGGATCCGCGCGGGATCATGCGGCTGTACACGCCGTATGTCGGCTACATGTATACGCGCTGGCTGCTGATCATCCTGATCTGGATGGTGTACATCTTCCAGTTCTGGCCGATGAAGCGCGCGCAGTCGAAACCTGGCATCCGCTGGTCAAGGCCGCGATCGCGATACCGGTGTCGGTCATCATCATGATGATCGTCATCCACGGCTTCTTCCAGCAGTTCCTCGGCGGGCTCGGCATCACCTACTTCAATCCCGAGCGCACCGCGCAGTTTCCGCGCATGACGCGCTTCTTCGCCGAGGAATACGCGGCGCTCGCAATCCTGATGTTCGCGGCGCTGGCGAGCTGGCTGTCGCCGGCCTGGATCGTCGGCATGGAGCGCGCGCCCTGGCAGCACGAAAAGCAGCCGGTGCAGGGCTTCACCATCCTGCTGGTGACGTTCTTC